>CAYQAU010000024.1:0-2555 GCA_964415545.1 uncultured Elusimicrobium sp. | reverse complement strand
AAAAGAAAGAAATAGAGTGCATTGGGCCAACGCAGGAAGCCTGCGCCAACTGCGGTACAAGGACGAGGATTTGCGATAAACTTTCCGGTACGTGGAGTGAGTGGAGCGGCTGCCTGGGAGATCCAAAGAAGGAAACTGCTGCTTGCGACGCTGGCTATAGCGGAAACAAAACCAGGACTTGCATCAACGATATGTGGACTCCTTGGAATACTTCACAATGCGCTAAAACGTGTAAATGGGCATGGTATGGCAATTATGATGCCGCGAGGTGCTCAAAGTTAGAGGAAAATCACGGCATAAGTTGCGGCGGTCCCAGTTTAGCAGGTAGTGCCTGTTATAAGGATGGGGCGATTGAAACAGCTTGTTATGAACGTAGCCCCGGTGAATGCAGCATAAGCGAGTTTCTATGTGAGTGCTAGTTTCTTGGATATTAAAAAGCCCCTCGTAAAGAGGGGCTTTTTGCGTCTGTAGAATTTGCTGATTATTTGCGGTTTTGTTCAACCAGTTTTTTGTTGGCGGTTATCTGGAGTTCAACCCTGCGGTTCTGCGCTCTGTTTGCGGCGGTTTTATTATCAACCAAAGGCTGCGTTGAGCCATAACCTATATATGAGATTTTGCTTGTCTTAAGCCCTGTTCCCGTAAGATAGTTATATACGGCCTGCGCGCGCTCTTTTGAAAGCTGCTTGTTAAACGCGGCGGAACCTGTTGAATCCGTATGGCCCTGCACGACGATAATGTTCTCCGGATACTTTTTGAGGACTTTGTTTAAATCAGTCAAAGTCTTTTTAGCTTCGGCGGAAAGTTCCGCGCTGCCCGTGGTAAAAAGTATATCGTTTTTAAGCGTAACTTCAATACCGTTTTCTGTTTTGGTAACGTCGGCAATCTTTGCAAGCTCTTTTGCCTGCTTGTCATAATAATTGCCGATTAAGCCGCCCGTTGCCGCGCCTGCAAGCGCGCCGTAAACTGCGCCCTGGCCCGCTTTGCCGCCCGTCGTCTTAGCGATAACCGCGCCCGCTATTGCGCCTGTAGCTGCGCCCGCGCCCGCGCCGATGGCCGTCTTGGTACCGGGTGTTGTGCAGGCATTTAAAATCAAGGCTGCCGCACATAAAAATAATGTCTTTTTCATTAATTTCACTCCTTAGTAATTTATTTATTGATACTATATTTTATATTTTTAACGCGCCTGCGGGCAAAACTTTTTTATAAAATTAATGCCCGCTCCGCCGTAGTAAAGGCTTTTGCCAGCCCTTTTTGAGTTAT
Organism: uncultured Elusimicrobium sp.; assembly: GCA_964415545.1. Classification (GTDB taxonomy): domain Bacteria; phylum Elusimicrobiota; class Elusimicrobia; order Elusimicrobiales; family Elusimicrobiaceae; genus Proelusimicrobium. The sequence goes on along the minus strand of CAYQAU010000024.1, from coordinate 1,295 downwards.
TATGTAGCTGCGGTTACGCTTCGCGCCTTCAAATAGTAAAGAGGCCTCTTTTACCTCGGCGGCTATGGCTCTGTCCAGCCTTTCCCCCCCTTTTAGATAGCCTGAAAGTTTAAGGCATTTTGCAAGCTCCAGGGCAGTCATAGACGGTATATCACGCAAAACCTTTGCCGCCCCAAGTATTATTAATGCCGCCGCAGCCGTATTTATATTTTTATTCTTTTCTCTTAAGATGATATCGCTGCCGTTATAAAGCGCTATTTTGTCCCAAACCTCCTGATTTGGCAGCAGGACGGCCTTTTGCAACCCTTTGGGAATTAGCCCGCCGCTTTGCGCTATCGGCTTATTATGAAGGGTTTTGGGGCCAAGCTGCTCATTATAAAGGCTTGCTTGCGTGTGCGGTTGAGAAGTAAGCGATTGCCCATAAAGATTTGCGCTTGCGCGGGTTTGCGGCTGTTTTAAATAAGAAGGCACAAACTTTTCATCAAAATGCCTTTGCTCTTTAACTCCCTCAGCAGGATTTAAAATGGGCGCATCATTATTTTGTATAAAATCCTGCTTTGCTTGCGACAAATCTTGCCCTGCCTGTAAATCTTGGTCGCCTTGCTTGGTGTTTTGCTGTATTGGATTTAATTTAGCCTTATAACTATTTGTAATATTTAAAAATTCCTGCTTTTGGAGTGTGATAAAATCAATATCACCTTCTGCTTCAAACTCTTCCCCAGTCTTTAACTTGAAACGTAATCTTAGTGTTTTATTCTTTTGTTCTTCCATAAAAAAACCGCCTTAGGACAAGTTGTCCCCGTACCTGCTAACAACATTTGACATATAATAGCAATAAAAAGATTATATGTCAAGCTTTGTCTTTCTTATGTCGTTTTATGTCAAAATATGTTTATATCTCTATTTCTACGACGGTAAAACAAAGGCTTTTTAAAGGTTAATTTTAAAATGGCAGCTGTTTTTCTGTTTTGCTATATGCCTTTATTTGGCATATTATAAAAATATAAAAACCATTTTTATCGCTTTATTTAAGTTTTTAATATACAAATCTTAACCATAAAAACCCACGCCCCAAAGCCATTTATTCCCCCAAAAACATAAAAATTATATTTGTTTTATATGTATATATTGGAATTAAAATATCCTTTAAACTATCTGCTATCCCCCCCAACACACACTATTTTTATCATAAATATAAAAATAATTATTGGGCTTAAAATAAGCTCAATAATTAATGTAAGGATAATTTTAAGAAAAATTTTCTTATATATTATTAGGGATTATTAATATATATT
>CAYQAU010000023.1:0-2573 GCA_964415545.1 uncultured Elusimicrobium sp. | reverse complement strand
CCCAGTAAACCATACGCGAATAATCCGCATAAATGGAGTCAAAATCCCTCAATTTCGGAATCCTCCATCAATAATGAATACGTCTTTGACCGTCATTTGGTTGCGCCAAACCGCAAAAAACGTTTCTGGAATTATTATAGCATACCGCACAGCATAATAATAGGACAGCGGGTTTTGCGGCCGTATCCGGTGAAAGCGGACTTGATATTGCTTTAATTGAAAGCCATACGGTATGGGTTTATTAAATCTGAGCGGGCAGCATGCTTTTTATTCAGGAACAGCCCAAATACGCTGCTCCTGTCAACCCAAGGGTATGTAAGCCTGTATATCCTTTTATGGTGTAATATCGAAGGACCGCGTGAAACAAGGATTTTTAAAATCCATTCCAAGTTTGGGAATATCGCTTTTTAATAAGGCGATCTGGGCAAAATGCTCATTGTTTATATTTTACAACATATATGATTTCGTTTTCAAAGTCATTTTTGGCGCCGGATTTTTCATATACCCTGCAAGCTCTTACATTTCCCTTGTCAGTCGGAACAAATGCTTCGGCGTAATTGTTTTCGCGGCACCAATCGATAACAAATTGAAAAAACCGACTCCCATAGCCCATGTTTTGAAAATTTGAATGAATAGCCATGGAATATATAAAAAACTGAGGCCTTACGTCATTTATTTGGCATAATGAGTATCCATATATCAGGCCTATAATCTTATCTTCAATCATCGCCCCAAAAGCTAAATTCCCAGCTGTATTAATAAATATTTCTATCTGTTGAGAATTAAAAACGCCTGCGTCATCAAGCATTATGTCTTTTAACAAGGGAATATCTGCAATGGTGAGCAATCTGAAAGAAACATTTTTACCGATCATGAAAAATCCTCCTTAACAGATAATTGCCATTATAACACCTAATCTAAACGTACTGCAAGGCTATCTGTAATCAGGGCTTTCACGTATCTGTAATCAGGGCTTTCACGTATTTTCCCAAACAAAGCGGGATAGAAAGCGGAATAATTGCTAGCGGGTACAACAGGCAAACAATTTTGGCTTTCCAAGGGTGCGTACGGGCTGCATTCAGGAGAAGGCCATAGAAACAAAGCGGGACGGAAAGTGAAGGTACTGCTTGTGGTTATGGAAATGGACCAAAGAAAAAGTATGCCCTGTACCAATAAGGCGTACCAAGCACCAAACAATATGCTTATACCTAAGGGCGAAACCTAATATGCACAAATACGGAAACCGCATAGGCCGCTTAATTTGCGGTCTTATTGACAAAATCAATCTCATTTCTGATCCCTTTGTGGGCGTCGTTCCACAGGCCCTTTGTCAGGCGGATGCGCAGCAGGCATGTGTTTTGGTCTTCGTCGTTATTGGCCTCGTAATACCACGCGGCGAATATTGTGCGCAGCTTTTTCATAATCTCGGCGTTTTTCTCGTCACATACCCAGCCCAGGTTTTCACCGATACCATCGGCCGTGAAGCTTTCGACAATGATGCAGACGGCGACTTCAGGGTTTTGGGCGATCTGCAGCATCTTGCCTGAGGTCGCGTAGGTGACGGTGTAGAACGCGCCGTCCTCATAATAGGCGTCCACAATGCGGGCGGCGGGACGGCTTTCACCATTGGGCCCTGGCTCCAGCGCAATGGTGGACAGAGAAATTAAACCGTCCTTGTTGCCCACCTTTTCGTCGAGCAGCTTCATGGCTTCGTCGTACTTGTTCATTTTATTATCCTCCTAAAATTGGATCGCAATTTCCTTTGACTAAATGGAATCCATATTATCTACGCGCCTTATCCGCTTAAGGCAAACAGACACAGCTCAATTCCCTCATTTTATTATCTGCCCATGGAAATGTCAAACGACCCGTTTCGTATCATAGTTTCTTGTAGCTGCGCATAAGCCATTTTGTTTATCCGGGTGCCAATCTGGCGCCGTTTTGCCCTTATTAGGTTTGGCCGCTTACAAGGGAAATGCCGGATTGAGGGGCTTTTTAGGCTGGGAAAAAGGGTTCGGCCACCGCTGAATTGTTCTGCTTTTATTTCCCCACACATTGACCGCGCGCGGCAATTAATTCCAGCCATGCCCTGCTTTTACCTTAGCGCCACAACATAATATAATGTAATTTCCATGACTTCCGCCCCCTTTATTCTGATGGCTTCAAGGTTTCTGCATATCAAAAAGCGCTGAAAACATAGGCGTGTATAAGCTTAAAAACCGAGGCGCCCGTACCGTGGCCGCACGGTTTTACTTAAATTCTCCAAAAAGGCGGCTCAAAGCCCTGCACAACCCTTGTTTTTGTTGAGTTTCGTTATTGACAAAGCCCAAAGCCTGCATTAGAATAGTAGGGCCGTATCATGGGTGCGTCCGGTGAATTCCGGCCCCGCTTACAGGCGGGTGTAGCTCAGTGGCAGAGCTCCGGCTTCCCAAGCCGGCCATGTGGGTTCGATTCCCATCACCCGCTCCAAGCATCCCGTCTATATGCGGGAGGATCCGGCTAAAATACAAGGAGGATTTTTTGAAGCAATGGCGAAAGCGAAATTCGAAAGAACAAAACCGCATGTAAACATC
>CAYQAU010000022.1:0-2732 GCA_964415545.1 uncultured Elusimicrobium sp. | reverse complement strand
TTTGGCGGCAGATAAAGAGGCGCAAGAGCCAGCCGCACCCCAATTTTCAGCCTATGTAATGGGCGGTGATGAAATCCCCTTGTTAGTTAATTACTACGATTTGGGAGCGGCAAGAACAGAGTTTATTAGAATAATCGGGGTTGGCCTGACCATACAAGGTACGACAGCATACGCATATGGTGAGTGCAAAACCTATGATACTTGCGATATTGCTTTGAAAATGGAATTGCAGCAATACGCAAATAACAAGTGGACAACCATAGCTACATACAGTGGTTCGGATAATGCAAAAGAGTTTGATTTAAGCAAATCACGTACTATTTCAAAGAATTATAGTTATCAGGTGAAGCTAACGGCTACAGTAAATAATCGGGAGACAGTAACTAAGTATAGTAGCATTGAAGTTTGCGAATAAAAAACAGCAAGCCCATGCTGGCGCATGGGCTTGTCCTATTACTGTGGGAGGGGTAGCAATGGATAGAATGGAAATTAAAGTGAGCTGTATGCTGGTAACAAGCTATTTATCTAGCCTCGCTTATTTAGCGAAAGATATGAAAACGGTTTGTTTGATAGATAGCCTCTATCAAACGCTATTGGTTGACGTGATGAAGCAGCCGCAGGAATATTGGAGTTTAGCAAACCACCTTGAAATAAGTGTGAATGGGGTTGATGTGCGGCCCAAGCAGCTTATGCGAAGTAATTAATCATGGGGAGGTAGGGAGAATATAACTATGGTTACTGTAAAAAAAATAGAACATAACCAAATCAATATAAAAAGCTATAATATAAAGGCACGCGTAAATGGGAAAACCGCTGCTTTGATAAACCGCTATTGTGAGGAACATCATACTACCCGTTCAGCTTTGATTCGTGAGGCCCTTTTTTACTTTCTACAAATGAAGGGGGAAGCAAAGGATATAATACTAGCTGTAGATAAAATTGTCCAAGATTAGGCTCTATTATCTTATTATTGTCACTTTAAAGGCGCGGTTTTTTACCGTGCCTTTTATTATTTTTAAGAAAGGGGGAGAAAGCCGCTGATATTAAATTACTGTTAATTGTTGGTTGCAGCATGTTTGGAGTGATTGGCTTACTACTATATTTAAATGGCTGGTACAGTCTAAACAATATTAAGAGCCGTAAAATAGGTCAAGGACAGCATGGTACTGCCCGATGGGCTACGCCAAAGGAAATACTAGAAAATTATAAGCGTATCCCTTACACCCCGGAAGAATGGCGGGAAGGGTTAAATCCGCCGAAACAATCCGGGGTTATTGTCGGCTATGAAAAACGCAAAAACAAGCAGTACGCCATAGTGGAAACAGGTGACATACACGCTATGATGATTGCCGCCGCTGGCACAGGAAAAACCAGTTGTTTCCTCTACCCTAACATTGAATTTGCTTTAGCCGCTGGCATATCTTTTTTGGCAACTGATACCAAGGGAGATATTTACCGAAACTATGCTAATATTGCAAAAGAATATGGTTATAGCGAAATAAGCGTTATTGACCTTCGTAACCCTATGCAAAGTAATAAGTTTAACCTTTTGTATATGGTTAATTATTATATGGATGAATACTTAAATAATGGTAACGTACAGGCAAAAGCGAAAACGGAAAAGTTCGCGAAAATTATTGCAAAGACAATCATTAATGCTGGGAATGGAGGAAAAGACTTCGGGCAAAATAGTTTTTTCTATGATTCGGCTGAAGGGCTTTTAACATCTGTGATATTGTTAGTCGCGGAATTTTGCCCACCAGAAGAAAGGCATATTATTAGTGTGTATAAATTAATTCAAGATTTATTAGAACCCAGTAGCAACGGAAAAAATGGATTTAAAGATTTGCTTGAAAAGCTACCAGATAGCCATAAGGCGCGCTGGTTTGCCGGGTCGGCAATCAATACGGCGGAACAAGCTATGTATAGTGTGTTATCCACCGCCATGTCAAGGCTCAATGCCTTTCTGGATACGGAGCTAGAACAAATTATTTGTGCTGAAAAAACATCTTTTAATGCGGAAACTTTTGCATACGGCAAAGCGGCTTTGTTTCTCGTCCTGCCTGAAGAAGATAATGCCAAATACTTTTTAGTTTCATTGATTATACAACAAGTCTATAGGGAATTATTAACAATTGCAGATTTGACCGGGGGCAGATTAAAAAACCGGGTATTTTTCTATCTGGATGAATTGGGATCACTTCCCCCTATTGAGGGCCTAGAGTTGCTATACTCTGCCGGGCGTTCCCGCGGCCTTGTTTGTGTTGGTTTAATTCAAAGTAAAGCGCAACTTGAAAAAAACTATGGTAAAGAGGGGGCGACAATTATTCTAGACAACTGCCAACTAGAAATATTTGGTGGCTTTTCTCCTAGTTCTCAAACAGCTAAAGACTTGTCCCAAGCGTTAGGAAATCAAACAGTGCTTTCCGGTAGTATAACCAAGAACCCCAAAGACGGTTCAAAATCTTTGCAAATGATTGCCCGGCCCTTGGCTACAGAGGATGAATTAAAAGTATTACCCCGGTTTCATTATGTAGTTTTAAGAACAGGGTGCTATCCCATAAAAACATATATGCCGCTTTATTTTAACTGGCAAATTGAGTTTGCAGAACCCTACCGTTTGGCAACTTTAAAACCACAACAAATTGCCTATGCTGCCAAAGCAGAGGTAGAAAAAGCTATAATAATTAAATATCCACAACATGCTGAAAAATCTAAACTAAAACATTTAT
>CAYQAU010000021.1:0-2777 GCA_964415545.1 uncultured Elusimicrobium sp. | reverse complement strand
GTACCCGTCCGGCACAGAGCTTATAAGCGGAATAGAATAAACCTTCCTAAAGGTGTCTATGCTTTTTTCCAGCATCAGCTTCTTATATTATTTTCTCCCCATCCTCTTGGTTGTTTATTTTTTAACGCCGCAAAAGGGGAAAAACATTGTCCTATTGCTGGCAAGCCTATTATTCTATTTTTGGGGCGAACCGTCCTATACCATACTGCTTGTCGCCTCGGTACTCTCCGGATACGTTCATGGGCTGCTGATCGACCGCTACCGCGGAACCAAATGGTCCAAGGCGGCGCTCATCTCCGCTATAGTTATAAGCGTAGGACTGCTCATTGTATTTAAATATGCTGATTTTATCATTAACACTTTAAATGGGGTTTTAGACGCAAAAATTCCATTATTAAAACTTGCGCTGCCAATAGGCATCAGTTTTTATACCTTCCAGTTGCTAAGCTATATCATAGATCTTTATCGCGGACAAACGAAGGTTCAAAAAAGCTTTGTTAAGCTTGCCACATATGTAGCACTGTTCCCGCAGCTAATAGCCGGACCCATAGTTAGATATTCTACGGTTGCGCAGGAACTGGAATCGCGTACGCACTCGCTCTCCGGCTTTTCCAAAGGTTCAGCGCGCTTTATAATCGGACTTAGCAAAAAAGTGCTCCTTGCAAACACAATGGGCGAGTTGTGTGAAATGTTTAAAGCTTCAACCGACAAGAGCATATTGTTTTTTTGGATGTATGCTATTGCTTTCGCGCTTCACATCTACTTTGATTTTTCCGGTTACAGCGATATGGCGATAGGGCTTGGGCGCATATTTGGATTTACATTCCTTGAGAACTTCAACTATCCATATATCTCTAAAACTGTTACAGAGTTCTGGCGAAGATGGCACATATCCTTGGGCGCCTGGTTCCGTGACTACGTGTATATACCGCTGGGCGGCAACCGTACGTCCAAGCCACGGTGGATATTTAATATTTTAGTCGTATGGATGCTTACCGGCCTTTGGCACGGCGCCGGATGGCCTTTTGTGGTTTGGGGGTTGTTCTTTGCAGTTCTCCTCGTTGTTGAAAAGCTGTTTCTTGGCAAATTGCTTTCTAAAGTCCCGGCCGCTGTTTCTCACCTGTATACCATACTGATGATACTGGCAAGCTTTGTATTGTTTAATTCGTCTACATTATCAGAAGCGGTCTACAATATAGGCGGTATGTTTGGGTTTAGCGCCTATCCTGCGATAGGCAATGATGCATTATATTATCTGCGAAGCTACGCAGTACTTTTGATTATAGGGGTTATCGGCTGTACGCCGCTGCCTAAGATGCTTATTAATAAAATATCAAAAAGCAGGGCGGGTTCGGTTGCCATCGCGGTAATTACGCCCATAGCGTTGGCCGTGCTGCTGCTTGTATGTACGGCGTATCTTGTTGACGGGTCGTTTAACCCGTTCATATACTTTAGGTTTTAGTGAGGCTGCATTATGGAAAAATCACGAAATGGATATAAGCGGAGCTTTAGAGCTTTGGATGTTATAATTGCTGTCGTGTTCCTCGGGATATTGTTTGCATTTATGTTTTTAAACATAATAACGCCTTCCCATGACATTTCGTCTAGCGAACGCAGGAAGCTGGCGCAGTTTCCCAATCTTACGATTGATAGCCTTCTGAATACGGAATTTATGGATGGATTTGAAGATTATGTCCTTGACCAATTTACGGCACGTGATGAAATGAGGTCGCTGAAGTCCTTTGTTCTGTTTAACCTGTTTAACCAAAAGGATAATCATAATATTTATATTGTGGATGGGATGGTATCCAAATTTGAAACTATGCGGCAGGAGTCGTTTTTATCTGCCGTACGTAAATTTAAAAAACTCAAAGACGATTATCTTGGCGGAACCAACGTTTATTTCTCACTGGTCCCAGATAAGAATTACTACTTAGCTGGGCAAAACGGATATCCAACATTTGATTATGAGTTCATCCGGGATACGGTAGCTGGACTTGACGGCATGACCCATATAAACCTTTTTGACAGCCTTTCTATAGAGGACTTCTATAGAACTGACCTCCATTGGGACCAATCCCGCTTGGAACCGGTTGTAAAGGCGCTAGGTGATGCAATGGGGTTTTCAGTTGACTGGGACCAGTTAACGGCTAACACGCTGTCGCCCTTTTACGGAGCGTTCTATGGTCAAAGCGCCCTAAACCTAAGGCCCGACTCAATAACCTATATGACAAGCGCCGCGATTGACAGCGCACAGGTATTGAGGCTTGATGAGAAGACGCTTGAATTCGTATCAGCAAATATGTATGACACAAATGCTATGAACGGTATTGACGCTTACGATCTGTTTCTTGAGGGCGCCGTGCCGCTGATAAGCATAATAAATTCAGACTCGTCCAGCAATCGTGAACTTATAGTATTTCGCGATTCATTTGGCAGCAGCCTTGCGCCCCTGCTTACCAGCGCGTACAGCAAAATTACGCTGATAGATTTCCGTTACTTTGCCAGTCCCCTGTTGGATGAGTATGTTCATTTCACGCCTGACAGCGATGTGCTGTTTCTATACAGCCCTCAAATACTCAATAAAAGCGATACGCTTTTAATTGTATAACTTAACGCTCCACAATAGGTTCCCTGATGGCACACGTCCTGCAAGTAAACTATTTGGTTGCAGGACTTTCCTTTGCAGGCAGACCCTGTTTTCGCTTAAAAGGGATTTATCAGCATCCAGCCTTGAGATATCTATAATGCTTGGCGCCCCTGATACTTCAGAGGGA
>CAYQAU010000020.1:0-4526 GCA_964415545.1 uncultured Elusimicrobium sp. | reverse complement strand
CGGCTTTGCACTCCGGTCATTCCCAATTTGAGTTATTATGACACAAATACCTATTATTAACGTTCATGAGAGTAAACCGGTAGCGGCCGGCAATGTTATTACGTTTAACATTCCGAGTTATCAAACTATTGACGATATCCAGCTTCGCTTTACAAATTCCGGAGCGGCGGCCACTGCGGCTAATGTTAAGTCATCTATCGGCAAGGTAGCGCTTAACATTAACGGCGAGCAGATTATCAATACGCCTATTACCCGGCTTTATGACATTTACGCCTTTTTGGGACAGGAAGTGTCGCAGGTTGGCAATCCTAGCAATGTAATCTCGCTTAATATCGCCAAAGCGCTGTTCAAAAATCCGCAATATGAAAAGCTGTTCGCTATCGGCTGTAATAATGTGCAGACGATTCAATTGCAGGTTTATGTAAATTCAACGGTTACAGCGGTTACCGATGTTGAAGTTTCGACCGAACGCCGCAACTTTTTAAGCTCTTCTTCGAGCTTGATTAAGGTAATCAGCTATCCTCAGACGATGAACTCCACCGGCATATCAACCGTAGACACGCTTCCGCGTGATAACAATGACGGCTATTTGTTCGTTTTGGCAAACAATGGCGCCGGGGTTATTGCGTCCGGAGAGTGTATTTTAAACGGCAATTCGGTAATTGACCCTATCAGTCAAAACGTTGCGGATTATGTAGCTTCCGCCCGCGGCTTTGCGGCAGTGAGCGGTTATTTTCCGTATCTTTTTGCGGACGGGACAATTTCCGGGGTGATACCGATGCAGGGCGTAACCGAGCTTCGCTTTAAAAGTGAATTCACAACGGCCCCTGCGGCCGGCACTTACGACCTTTGCGCGGTTACGGTTAAAAACCTTCCGGCTATCATGCTTAATGCGGCTCTGGCTTAACGAGGGGAGGGGCGGTTTAGCAGAGAACTTTCCGCCCCTTTTAAAGAGGTAAAAAATGGCAGAAAAAACGACAGCGACAGATACGACAAAAGAAAGCGGCGGGTGGTGGGACACCTTGTGGGGCGGAATTGTTGACGTCTCCAAAGCCGCAAGCGCGGCCTACGTCACCGCGGCCACGGTTGGCAATTCATCGCCGGCAACAACGACTACGAGTAGCCAGCAAGCGGCAGACACATTTACTATCGGCGGCGTCACCATAACCCCGGCCGGCCTAATTATGACAGTAGGCGGAGTATTAGGGCTGGTAGTAATCGCCAGCATAACGCTTAAAGCGGTAAGGTAGGGCAAAAATGGCGGCGGCAGCAGAAGTACCGGTTAACTTATCCGCAACGCTCGATACGTCTAATCGTAGTGCGGCGTATGGCGGCAGTATAGGCGATAGCATCAATTATGGGCTAAGCGACAAGTTTGGCTTGGTTAAAATGCTGGCGCTTATCGGCGGCGTTGCTTTGGTTGTTTGGCTTTGGAGGCGTAAATAATGGGATTATTTTCTTCAAGTTCAAAATCAAGCAGCACCACGCAAAACTTTACCGACCAAAATTCGGCGGTATTTGGGGACTTATCGCATGATAACACCAGCATAAACGGAGACTACAACTATAATCCGGTGGGTCTGTCAGACGACAATCTTTACGCGGTACTGGATTTTGCCAAGGGGAATTACACAACCGCGGTAAGCAGTATCCAGTCATCGGCTGAAAAGGCGATAGACAGCTCCGCGGAGGCTTATCTTAAAGCATCAAGCGAAACAGCTAACTTTTTTGACAGCATTACCCCAGCTTTAACAATCGCGGCTGTAGCATTAGTAGGCTATGGCGTTTTAAGGAGCAGATAATGGTTAATAATATCAATACTGGAACAATACCTAATCCTTATCGTGAATTTACCGAGACTATTCCAGCCGGGCAATCTAAAACAGTTTATTATGATTATGACGCCTTCCGCGTCTTAGCCGCAAATTTAACCGGGGCTTTGTTGGTAAACTTTGGCGGCTCCGGCGGCCAAACGACCATTGAGCCCGGAATCGGCTACCATTTAAATCACGTTGTTACGTATGTTCAATTATTTAATCAAGATGTAAATAATCCGCTTACAGTTAAGTTTGCGGCCGGCATTGGTACGATAGATGATTCACGTATGACGGTAAGCGGCGCGGTATCGGTGCAGAATTATAATGAAGAGCCTTTAACCGTAACGAACAACGTATATGCGCTAGGTATACCCGTAGCATACACGATAGACAGTACCGGCGAGGTTGAACTTGACCCAGCCGGGGCGAAACTTACGCGGTTGCAAAATACAGGGACAAACAATTTACGGTTATACGCCGCAGACGGCTTTATCCTTTCTCCCCAGGGAACCGAAGAGCTAACGGTTAACGCGCCCTTTAAGGTTTACGGCGCGGCTGGTGATACCTTGGTTTATGGGAGGTTCTTATGACGTTTTTAAAAAATAATCCGCCGGCAAGCGCAGATATAGCAGGCGTAGTGAAGCTCAGCAATTCAGCAGACAGCAGTCAAGACAAAGCATTAACTCCTTTAGGCGCTACCAATTTAAGCCTTTCTTTAGCCCCGCTCCCCACAGGGGCAACTGGCCGGGGTAATATTCTGGCGGCGCGGCTAGTTCAGGGAAGGAGTACAGGATACAATCATTTTGTTCTCCCCTCAGGCGGCACTTGGTTTGCCTTTCTTTTTAGCGCAACTTTAGGCGGCGGCATATCCGGAGGCGTATCGTGGCCCGGCGCAACAGTAGTATCTAATCAGGTTAATAACGGCGCCGGATATATAACACTTTCCACCAACTCATCATCTGGACAGTCGGCAATACTGCCCGGCGGTACAGGTATTTATACGTCAGACGCTTTTTTGCTTGCTTGGAGGATACTATGATACACAGACAAGACGATACGTTCGTGATTGATAAAAACGGCTATCCGTATCATATAACGGCGGATATGCCGGAATATGCAGGCTTGCTTGCCGAGTATAGCGAAAATCCCGGCAATTTTGAAGAAGAACGTCCGTACGTCCCGCCCGAGCCAACCCCGGCGGAAATCGCACAGGCGGAAATCAACCGGCTTGAAGCGACTATTACGCCGCGCAACGTGCGGGCGGCATTGCTTGGCGATGAAGTGGCAATTGCCAAAATCACGGAAACCGAAGCGCAAATAGCAGAATTGCGCAAACAACTTTAATTTTAGGAGGAAATCATGGCAAGACGTAAGATTAAACGTAAAACCGCGGCAAAGCGTGCCGCAAAAAGAGTTACCAGCAGGCGCCGTACGGCTAAGAGGCGGGCAAGAAAATGCAAGAAAAGCCTCTTAAGCTCTTTATTTTAGCGGTCAGCTTTTATTTTGTGGCAATTGCGATGAAAAAGACAATATTAACCGATAAATCCGAAGAAATCGACTATCTAGCCCGTACCGCATGGGGCGAGGCGAGGGGCGAGGGCAACGCCGGCATACAAGCCGTGGCAAACGTCATTATGAATCGAGTTAAAGCCGGAACATGGTACGGGGCAGGGGTTAAGGACGTAGTTTTAAAGCCTAGGCAATTTTCTTGCTGGAATGAAGGAGACCCCAACCGCGCAAAGATGCTTGCGGTTACGGATAGCGATATATCGTTTAGGAACGCAAAATATCTGGCGGAGCAAGCGGTTAATGGGATTTTGCCGGATATTACACTCGGAGCAAATCATTATCACGCATCTAATATCCGGCCGAACTGGGCAGATGTTGATAAGATGACCGTCATCATAGGCAACCATGTTTTTTATAAGCTTTAAGGGAGAATAAAATGCCTTTTGTAATACCATTACTTGCAGGGCTATCCAGCTTTTTCGCCGGGGCATATATCGGCGGAGTTGTCGAGGAGGCGAACAAATCGCCGGCAATCATAATTGAAGACGCTTCGGTTTCGGCAGAAAAAGAAAATTATAAGAAATTTATTTTTTACGGCTTGGCCGGTTTGGCCGTTTTTTACGCCGTTAAAAAGTGGGGAAAATAATGGAGCTTTTACTTATCCAGCTTTTAGGCAATTCCCCGGTTTTAATCGCCGTTTTGTTTGTTTATTACAAACTTGACCGGCGGATTTTTAGCACAGAAAAAGAAATTGACTACATTAAAGGGAGATGTTCAAAATGTCGAATAACACGTTAAAATCTATCAATAAAGTTACCGGACTTTTGGCAACCGCTATCGGCGGTACCGGTGCCGCCGTTGCCGGAGAAGCTATCGCCGCAGGCGCAAACGATACCGCAACGCTTGCCGTCAGCATATTAACCAGCTTAACCAGCATCATTTACGGCCTGTTTTCTATGTTTAAAAAGAAATCTTAAACCTCAGAACCTCCGGAGGATAAATCCGGAGGCCAAGGATTTTTTTATTTTTTTATTTTTCTTTTTTTGTCTAAAAAATAAAATTAGTTTACTCTACTTATAATTGTCAATTTACTATACATAATATACATTATTGCACTAAAAATTGACAAAAATATAAGGCAAATGCTGGGGAAGGGCGGTTAATGTATAATTTTGTGGTGTTTTTTATTTGGTGAAATTT
>CAYQAU010000019.1:0-5926 GCA_964415545.1 uncultured Elusimicrobium sp. | reverse complement strand
AAAAATCCTTGCGCAGGCAGGCGCAGGCGCTGATGTTGTATCAGGCGGGGAACTTTACGCCGCCCTAAAATGCGGCATAGCGGGCGATAAGATAGTTTACTCGGGTGTAGGCAAGTCGGAAAAGGATATAAGCCTTGCCATACAATCCGAAGTAAAGCAAATTAATATTGAATCTGAAGAAGAGCTTAATATCGTCAACCAAACCGCGATGAGGCTTTGCATGCGCGCAAATATCGCGCTGCGCATCAACCCTGACGTAGATGCGCATACACACGACAAAATAACCACGGGTAAAAAGGAAAACAAGTTCGGCATAGCCTGGGCGGACGCTTTGCCTCTATACCGCAAGGCGGCAAATATGAGCGGCATCCGCATACGCGGCATTGCCATACATATAGGCTCCCAAATTTTAGATTTGGCCCCGTTTGAAAAAGCTTTTAAAAAGCTTGCTAAAATGGTTGAGCAGCTTGAGAAGGAAGATATCATCATCAAAAATATAGACGTAGGCGGCGGCCTTGGCGTAGTTTATAAATATAAACATGATAAACCCGTGCTTGCGCGCGCTTTTAAAAAATTGGTTGATAAAACTTTAGGCCATTTAAACAAACATATAATCTTAGAACCGGGCCGTAAAATAGTGGCCAACGCCGGCGTTTTAGTTACAAGCGTACTTTACAATAAACACAGCGGCGGGAAGGACTTCCTTATCGTAGACGCAGGTATGAACGACTTTGCGCGCCCCGCGCTTTACGACGCCTGGCACGAGCTTTTACCTGTAAGGGATTGGAAACGCCCCATAAAAGTGGTAGACGTAGTAGGCCCGATATGCGAAAGCAGCGATACCTTTGCACACGACCGCCCTTTGCCCGAGCTGGAGCACGGCGAGCTTTTGGCCTTGATGGGCGCAGGCGCGTATGGCGCAAGCATGGCTTCCACCTACAATATGCGCCCGCTTACGGCGGAGATTTTAGTTGAAGGCAAGAACCACCGCATTATCCGCAAGCGCAAAACTTATGATGAAATGTTAGACGAGCAACTTGAGTTTTTAAAGTTTGATTTTTTAAGCGAAGCCAAACTATAAATTAAATTATTTTAGTCTCTAATAGTAAAAAGCCCCCTTTTTTAGGGGGCTTTTAAACTTATTTTTAAAACTTAATCTTACCAACCTGTGTTAATACCGCCACCACCGGGGCCGATACTATCGGAAATACACCTGCAAGGGCCTACTGTCCCCACGGGACTATTAGGGGGCCTTACACCACAATAAGGCAATTCAACACAAGTACTGCCGCCGCCACCGCCGCCGGGCAATGTAGGGCTTCCTGTACAACTGCCCCAACTGCATGATGAACTGCATTTTTTAGTACCAAACGGATTGCTTCCGATAGTACATGTCGCCGTTGCGCCAGGTTTACATACTCCTTCGCCTGTACAGTTGCCGCTCCAAATCGTGCGCAACCATGTGCCTGTGGTGGTATCGCATCTTCTTGTACCTCTCTCGGTACCGCAGTTGCCGCAATCCCTATACTCGCTAGTGCTGCCGACACAATTTTTAACCGGTATCTTAATACAGTTGATTGTATTCCATGTTCCCCACACGTCATTTGTACACGTCCTCGTTTTATTACCTGTATATCCGCTATCACAAGCTGCCGTTTCATCCTTAGTACCTGTGCAAGCACTCCACGCGCTCCAAGTGCCTGTGCTCTTGTCGCAAGTTCTGGTCTTTGTGCCACAGTTTTCACAATTTGCTGTAGCCGAGCCTTCACATTCTATTTCTTTTTTAATACACGTTGATGTATTCCAAGCTCCCCACACGTCATTAGTGCACGTCCTCGTTTTATTACCAGTGTAACCGCTATCACAAGCCTGCGTTTCCGTTTTTGAGCCTATACACGCGCCAAACCCGCTCGCCTTCCAGGTACCGTTCTCACACGTTACGCTTTGAGTTTTTTGTCCGCAGTTTGCACAATTTTGAGTAGATGCCGGTTTTGTGCCTTCATTACAACTTTGGCCGCTGCAACTGCTCCAACTTGTGCTACATTCGCTGCTGCAACTCTCGGGGCAAGTTCTCGTCTGCGTTCCGCTGTTATTGTATCCGCAATTTCTTGTTTCTGTTCTCGCTGGATTTTTGTCGTGGCAACCCCCTTCCGTACACGCTAATGGGCAATCACAAGCACAGGTTTTTGCGTTTAAATTATATGGTGAACTACAACTCTTATCGCCACAATTACACACCGAACTTGAACTACCCACGATATTGCCAAATGTTTTACAGATATCACCGTCGCACCCCAATCCTGCATCCTCATAGCTGCTGCTGAAGGTAAAACTTGCGGGCTTACCTTTGGCGGGGACATATGCCGCGCTCATACAATTTGTTGCATTGTTCATCGCTAGCTCGTACTTGCCGTTGACAGTCAGTATTGCATCGCCTTCCGTTTTTACCTCGGCATCCGCATTGCTTGTTAACTGGCCAATGCCCGTAAAGTTAGGAAGATACTCGCCGCGCCGCGCAAAATTTGCTATCTGTTTATTGCGTACCATCTCAAGCAAGTTTATTGCTTCTACAGCACGCGATTTGTTGATACTTTTTGTGTAGACGGGGTACGCTATCGCCGATATCACACCGATGATGAGCACTACTACCAGCACCTCAGTAAGCGTAAAGCCCTTTTTAGACTTTTTAGTGTTTTTGTTTAACATTTTGTTCTAATCTCTCCTATAAAGAAGATTGCAGCGCACGACGGAGATTTTAGCGGGTGGGAGGCTGCTTTATCTAGATACGGTATCAAAAAAAAAAAAACAGTCAACCCAAAGGGTTGACTGCGTAGCCGCAGCAGCGGTGTCGCGGCTTTCCGGGCTGCGCGTGGAAATCCAGTCGTTGCCGTGTCATTGCGAAGCTGCGTAGCAGCTGTGGCAATCCAATCAATTAGGTAACCTGATTTTACTGGATTGCTTCACTTCGTTCGCAATGACTAAGTACTACGCCCGTGCGCTTCGCACAAAAAAGCCCCTCTTTAAGAGGGGCCTCAAGCTAAAAATAATCCGCTGCTATCAGGTATAAGATTCCAGGAATGTCCCCATACCTTCAGCCTTAGCGCGGGCAACGGCAGCGTCATAAATTTTAAAAGCTTCAGCGCGTTTGCCTAATGCATAAAGCACCTGCGCTAAAGCCAGCTCCGTAAGCAGCTGGCCGCGTATTTCGTCGGAAGAAGCAAAAAGCTTTTTAGCTTTCTTAAGATAATCCAAAGCCTGGGGCAATTTATTTTGGCGCTTAAGAACATCGGCCACGCCCCATTTAACAAAACCAAGGTCAACCGTATCGTTTATGGAGGAGTAAAGCTTATCGGCCACGACATAACGCTTCAAAGCCTCGTCGTATTTACCAAGCTGGCGCAACCCGTTAGCCATACCGCAATTTGTATAAGCCTTGCCAAAGATATCATCCGTCTTGCTGAAAATGGCCTCCGCCTTCTTATAATTACCGACGCAGCCCGCAATATCGCCCGCAATACGGCTTATCCCCGCCAAACCGCAATAACCATAGGCCAGCGATATTTTATCCCCACCCTTTTGCGCAAGTTTGATTGCCTCATTAAAGTATTTTATGCCTTCTTTAAATTGACCTTTTAAGCGGCAAATCCCGCCCAGAGCCCAATAAATAAAACTTATGCCGCTATAGTCCTTTTGCTTTTTGTAATAGGCCAAAACATCTTTAAGGACGGTTGCAGCCTCATCCGGCTTGCCGTAAGCGCGCAGGGCCATACCTATTTCCTGCAAGGCGGCCATTTTAAAGTCCAGGAGGGCTGAGTCCTCCGCAGCGAGGGAAAGCGCGGCAGAAGCAATATCCTGCGCTTTTTGGGCCATACCTAAAGTTCTGTAGCATTTTGCAAGCGCAAGGCGCATATCAATGGCGGAGGTTATTTCCACGCTATCATCCTGAGCCTGCTTGTCGGAAACAGCGATAGCTTTATTGTAAAGGAGGATAGCCTTCTCAAAATTGCCCAGCATTCTTTGAGCCTCTGCAAAAGTGAAGATGATTGCAGCGTCATTTCCCTTATAGTTCTTTAAAAGCGCGGCGACTTTGGCGGGTTTATTATCGTCCAAAAGTTGCTCAAGCTTTGCGGCGTCCAAGCTGTTTTTTCTGGCGGAAGCTGGCATTTTTTACTCCTCCCGTAAAGGTAAAATTTATTTATATAAAGTATAGCAAATTAGTATTAAGCACGATGAGGGACGGTATTGTAAATAGTACTAAAAATTATACACATTACAATTTTGGGCGCCTTCTAATGTTGCGCAAGAAGCATTACTGATTGAAGGCTCCCGAGCTGCCGTCATATTTTTGCACAATTTATTATATCTGTCCTCTGTATCAGGGGTTATGGCGATACACACGGCTTGTTTACTCTTATAGTAATACTGGAAGAGATTTTTAAGGCTTTTGGTATTATGGCAAGACACATTACTTAAACCCAAAGCGCAATAGCCCCAATCAAAATACATAATTTTTATCTCCCTACCGCTATAATTCATGGAGCCCTTCTCGCCAGAAGCATTAATTATCAAGTCATCAAATTCCACCGGATAGCTGCCATTAGCATAGTAGTAATCCTCCGCGGCTTTAAAAAGCCCGTTTGTCATGTTTATCATTTTTGAATAATTTGCTTTGTCAACCGCTCTTTGATATTGGGGCAAAGCAATTG
Source organism: uncultured Elusimicrobium sp. (assembly GCA_964415545.1). Classification (GTDB taxonomy): domain Bacteria; phylum Elusimicrobiota; class Elusimicrobia; order Elusimicrobiales; family Elusimicrobiaceae; genus Proelusimicrobium. Next base: position 1,220 of record CAYQAU010000019.1, on the reverse strand, counting down.
CCGCTAAAACGCCTATTATCAATACCACCACAAGCAGCTCAATGAGGGTAAAGCCCTTTTTAGACTTTTTAATGTTTTTCTTTAACATTTTGTTCTAATCTCTCTTATAAAGAAGATTGCAGCCACGACGGAGCTGATAGCAAGTGGGAGGCTGCATTATTTAGATACGGTATCAAAAAAAAAAAAACAGTCAACCCAAAGGGTTGACTGCGTAGCCGCAGCAGCAGTGCGTATGGGACGCTAATTTATTTGCTATAAAGCAAATTGCGAATAGACGGAAGTACTTGCTGCGCGAGCTTTAGCTCTTTTGTTGTCATCGCGGTGTGCTTGCCGCACGGGCGTGCGGACGGGACGGTGGCATTCGCCACGATTGTCGTGAGATTCTAGGCTGCGCATAGTGTGTGCTTGGCCCGTTTTGCACGTGCCATAACTTTTTACTTTGTCATCGCGAGGAGCAGGCTTTTTTGCGACGTGGCGATCCAGTTAAATAAGGTTTCCTAATTGATTGGATTGCCACAGTGCTTGCCGCACGGGCATGCGGATGGGACGCCAATATTATTGCTGCAACGCAATTTGCGTAAAGACAGAAAACTACGAGCGCAATGACTACGAAACGCTAAAGCTCGTGAGAGACGGGCTAAGTTATACTATGCGAAGCTTGGCATCTCACGACAAATGTGGCGAATGCCACCGCATACGGTATGTTAATTTACTTGCTAATCTAAAATTTGCCTGGAGACAGAAAAGGAGCCCCGTAATGACGCCTAACATCAAACATGGCAAATACCACCCGTGCCAAACGGAATAAGCAACACAGTATGTTTAATCTATCATTCCACAACACAGAGGGAAGATTCGTCCTCGCAATTATGGCAACCGCCTAATTACCTAAGAACTGTTTACAATTAATGTTTACAATTAAATTTATTTACATTGCAAATATTTACAACTATAAGCAACTTTTTTACCATAAAAATCATTATTATTCTAGTTATTGGATTGATTATAGTCTTAATACATATAAATAATTTTAATATTAATGATGATATAAAAAATCTTGCTTCTATTATTATCCCATTTTATAGAGATATTAGGATACCCCCCTGTTATACTATTAGAATTAATTTAATCCTAAAATCATTATAAAAAATAATTTTTTATGATTATAATGATTGCTAAAGCGAATATAACCTCATATAATGCCATTATTAAATTTATTC
>CAYQAU010000018.1:0-6509 GCA_964415545.1 uncultured Elusimicrobium sp. | reverse complement strand
AAGGGCTATGCCCGCAAGATAAAAACCCCCGGCTACGCCGGGGGATATTTATTAATTTCTGAGTGCTTATCGACGGTAATTAAAGTCTGTTAAACACTATTTAAAATGGTGCGCCCAACAGGAATCGAACTTGTATCCCTTCCTTCGCAGGGAAGTACACTATCCATTGTGCTATGGGCGCAGAAAAATTTCTTTATCTCAAATTTTTTATGCTAAATCTGTTTTAGCTTAATCGGCGGCTTTTTGCCGCATCGCTTTTTACTACTTAATTTATTCTATCAAATTAACAGGGTTTTTAAAATATTTTATTGTTTTCCAGGCGGATATTAACTCTAATCCCGCTCTTTTATAGCTTACGCCGCGGAGCAAAAGTCCGCGGCGTAATAATTAAAGCATATACTTCCCGATTAACTGTTTTATTTATACAGTTTACTATTTCGTTTCTGCTGTGGCAGGCTGAGTTGCAGCTTGTGCGGCAGGTTGCTGCTCGCCCTGCGTTTGTTCTTCTGCCTGCGGTGCGGGCTGCATTTGGGCTGCTACGCATTTGCCGTCAAGGCACTGCGCTTTTTCCATCCCGAAAAATGAGCGCGGGCAGCGTACCGGTTTATTGCAATCGCCCTGTTGGTAAATATCGGCGTATTGTTTAGTAAAGTCAGGCGCTTTATTTTTGGCGATGAAGTACGGCGGGTATGCCACATTGCAGCACGAGGGGAAGACGGGTATGCAATCTTCATTCTTAGCGCAGCTGTTCATTGTGGCTTGCAGCTCCTTCACTTTTGCTTCTTTGGCTTCTATATCGGTTTCGCTTAATGTTTCCTGGACGGCCAAAGGGCTGTTTGCAGGTTTTTGTATGGCTGCGGGTGCGATTGTGGTATCCTCAACAACTTCCGTGTCGGGGCTGTTGACGGCCATGTCGGCGGTTACGGAAATATCTTCCTCCGCTTCCTGCGGTTTGGGCGGTTCCCTGTATATAAAGAAATAAAACAGTACCGCAATTACAGCCAGTAGTGTTAATCCTATTTTTACATATTTCATTTGCTTCTCTCCTTATAATAGTTTAGATTTTATACTTAACATGAATCTTTAGTTTTTATTATGATGCATTTACCTATCATACAGTCTGCCGTTTCATAGTCAAAATCACAATGTAAGCAGCCGTCTGTAAGCTCTTCTTTGGTATAATTTTTTACGATTCTGTCATACCTGTCCCAAAATTGCTTTTGGTATTTTTTATTGATTAAATATGGCTCTGCCATAGTTTTACATATCGGTGAAAGCAGCACAAGGCAGTCATCTTTAGTATTGCAGGTATTCATATCCTCAGACAGGCTTCTTAAAGCTTCCATTTTTTGGTACAGGCTGTCAGTTTCCCTATACTCTGAAGCGCGCGGCTCTCTTTCCTCAACTTGCGGGGCGCTTTCATGCTGCGGCTCCTTTTGCGACGGGCCTAATGTATATAGTATCGGCAAAGGCGGCGTAGCCTGTGCGGCCGCTCTTACCGGCGCGGGCTGCGCCTTTGCTTTTATGGGGTATACCTCATTTAAAGCAAATATGCTTATCAGTATTGTTCCGCATGATATCAGCAGCAAGTTCATCTTTGTCATTAAATATAAACATTCCTATAAATCAATCTCTATCCCCACGGGCGCGTGGTCCGATCCTTGCACATCACTTAATATGAAAGCATTTTTTAATAATTTTGCGGCCGCTTTATCTACCATAAAATAGTCCAGCCTCCAGCCTACATTCCTGCTGCGCGCCGCTGTTTTGTAATCCCACCAAGTGTACTGTTTGGGCTCATTATTAAATTGGCGGAAGGCGTCCACCAACCCTTCGCTAAAAAATCTGTCCAGCCATGCGCGTTCCTGCGGCAAGAAGCCTGTCGTCTTCTCATTTTGCTTAGGGTGTTCCAAGTCTATAGGCTGATGGGCGGTATTGACGTCCCCGCAAGTAATAAGCGGCTTTTTTGCGGATAATTTTTTGCATAAATCCAAAAATGCGCCGTAATAGCGTAACTTATAATCAACACGGTGCTCGCCCTGCCCGCCGTTGGGGAAGTAACAGGTTATAAAATAAAAATTTTTGTATTCAAGTTGTATAAAACGGCCTTCGGCGTCAAATTCCTCAACGCCTAAGCTGTAATTTACGGCAAGCGGTTCTTCTTTAGTATAAATGCCCACCCCGCTATAGCCTTTGCGCTGCGGCTGACTAAAATAGCAGTGATAATCTTTTACCTCTTTTAGGGTGGCGGGTATCTGGTCGGGCCAGGCTTTAGTTTCCTGCAGGCCGATGATATCGGGCGATGTTTTAAGCAGCCACTCCAAAAAGCCCTTTTTTTCCACCGCTCTTAAACCGTTTACATTCCAAGATAAAAAAGTTTTGCTCATAATTGGTATAATATCATTTTAGGAGAAGCAATATGAGAAAAGGAAAATATTTTTTGACTTCGGAATCAGTTTCCGAAGGCCATCCCGATAAAGTTTGTGATCAGATTTCGGACGCTGTATTAGACGGCATTTTAGCCAAAGATAAAGCGGCCCGCGTAGCGTGTGAGGCTTATATCACCCGCGGCCTTGTCGTAATCGGCGGGGAAATTACTACCGACACTTGGGTAGACGTTGATAAAATAGCGCGCGACACCATTAAAAATATCGGTTATACGGATTCCAAGTACGGGTTTAATTATGAGACGTGCTCCGTCATAAACGTAATAGGCAAGCAATCGCCCGATATCAGCCAGGGCGTCAATATCGGCGGCGCGGGGGACCAGGGTTTTATGGTTGGCTATGCGTGCAGGGAAACCAAGGAATATATGCCTTTGCCTTTGCAGCTCTCGCACGAAATCCTTTTAAAATTGGCGGAGTTAAGGAAAAGCAAAGCCTTGCCTTATATCGGGCCTGACTCAAAATCCCAGGTAACGGTTGAGTATCACGACGATAAACCCGTCAGGGTTGATACAGTGGTGCTCTCCACCCAGCACACGGAAGATATTTTAGATAAAACAGGTAAAAAAATTACCGATGCTTCCAGGCGCGAGCTTATTGAAAAGTCAATACTGCCTGTTTTGGGCGATTGGGTTGACGCTAAAACCAAATATCTTATAAATCCTACGGGCAAATTCGTCGTTGGCGGCCCGCAGAGCGATACGGGCATGACAGGCCGCAAAATCATTGTTGATACATACGGCGGGCGTTGCGCGCACGGCGGCGGCGCATTCAGCGGTAAAGATCCAACTAAAGTTGACAGATCGGCCGCGTATATGGCGCGCTATATTGCAAAGAACGTGGTAGCCGCAGGGCTGGCTGATGAGTGCACAATCCAGATAGCCTATGCTATCGGCAAGGCGGAGCCTGTCGGCTTTTACCTTGATACACACGGTACCGGCAAACTAAGCGATGATAAGCTTACGGCAATCTGCAAAAAAGTTTTTAAGATGACGCCGCGCTCTATAATTGAGCATTTTAAACTGTTAAGGCCCATATACAATAAAACGGCTTCTTACGGCCACTTCGGGCGCGACGTCTTCCCTTGGGAGAAGACGGATAAAGCCAAAGAGCTCTCAAAGCTTGCGGCTAAATAAAGCTGTAATTTAATTACCCTAAGCCTTAAAAAGCTTAGGGTAAGTTTTCAGTGCAAAAAAAATGTAGAGTTAAGGTAACAGTGCGCTATAGTGCGCTTACGGAGCTTATTTAATTATGAAAGTATTTGGCAGGGTGGTTTTTTATATAGTTGTTTCTTTGATTGTGCTTTTCCTGGCGGCGGAACTGGCTTTAAGGTTTATTATGCCTACGCAGGTTATAAACGATAAAATTTCATCAGTACTTTCCGAACAGACGGGCACTAAAGTAACCGTCGGCAAAATAAGCGCGGGTATTTTTGGCGTTATAGTAAGGGATATTTCATTCCAAATCCCTTCAGGGCAAATTGCCAGCATAAAGTGGCTTTATGCGCGCTATAATCCATTTGCTTTGATTAAGAAGGAAGTCAGCATCCGCACCGTTATAGTAAAGGGCGTAAATGTTAATATCGTCAAATATAAAGACGGCAGTTTAAACATTGATTATCTTATTAAAAACAAGCCTGCCGCGCCGCAGGTTGATGAGCCTCAAAAAGATTCATCCTTACCCGTAACGCTTTTTGTAAACCAGTTCCAGGTGGAGGGTTCTACCCTAAGCTTTACCGACGAGGCGGCCGATACCTCCTACACTTTAGACGATATATTTGTAAATGTATTCCAATTTTCTTTAGATAAGCCCTTCAGCGTCAGCACCAAGATGATATTTAAAGCCGCGCGCGGCAGCAATATATTTGCTTTCGTACCGTTTGGCTTTACCGTATATCCTAACTTAAAAAACCTTGATTTAAGCCAAGCCGCAGCGGAGCTTAGGCTTTTTGTGGCGCAGCTTAAAAAAGCCTCTTTAACAGTTAAGGGCAATGCCGATAATTTTAAGGAGCCTTCAATCTCCTTTAACCTTGAGGCCGATAACCTTTCCGCCGATATGCTGGCGGGTATTTTTGACGCGCCCGCATTTAATATCCCACAGCTTAAGGCGGAGGGCAAAATAAAAGCTGATATTGAAAATTCATTAATCACGGTGGAAAGTTTTTCCTTAGACGCTCTTTCCTCGTTTGTCAATGCCTCGGGCACAGCGGATATCAAAAATAATACATTTGATATCGCAGGCAAATTTCTCCTTGCTTTAGACCAAATAGGCGCGGCCGTTTCCCTTACTGCGCCGTATAATTTGGTGGGCAATATAAAGGGCGATATCGCTTTTAAGGAAGGCTATATAAGGGGTACGGTTGGGCTTAACCATATCGGCGCGACGGTTGAAGAGGCAGGCACGCTAAGCAATTTGGACGCTGATATAAATATAAAGAGTTTAGGTAATATAAGCATCCCCAATATTAAAGGTATGCTTAACGGGGATACCTTTACCGCATCGGCCTCCTACCTTGAAAAGGGCAAAGCGGCGGACGTTAATTTTAATCTTAAAGCGCATAAGCTTTTAGTCAAGCAGTCAACAACCCCAATCGGCAGCGCGAAAAAGGCGCAGCCCGCACAAAACGCTGCGCAGTCAAAACCCGCTGCGGCGCAGGCCTGGCCTTTGCCGCCGCTTAATATTAAGGCGGATGTCCAAATAGGCAGCCTTAACGCGCCGTATATAAACGGTGATGATATCGTGCTTAAAGCGGATGTCAAAAACGTAACGCCCGCGCTTGATAAAACAAGCGGTGCGATGACGCTTACCACCGCAGAGGGCCAAATTAAGGATATTTATAAATTGACTGAGGCTAATGCAGTAACAAAAGTATTATTCCTTTCATTAAATGTGGTAAGTAAAGTAATTAACGCGCTTGATGTTTTAGATGTATTAAGTACCATCGGCAGCGCGGTAGCGGGCGGGGGGGATTCGGCCTCCCAAGTTGCACCGCCGCAGGGCCAAAAGATAGATGGCAAACTGGATTTTGATTCCTTTAACACATCAGTAGTTTTTAATGAAGGTAAGACGGACGTCAAAAACGTTAATTTTGTAAGCGATACTTTTTCCTTCAAAGTTAAAGGTTTTATGGATTTTAATACGCGCAAACTTGATATGACGGTAAACGCCGCCCCCGGTAAGCACGAGGGCGATGGCATAATGCCGCTTACTCTTAAGATTGGCGGCACGGTGGAGCAGCCTAAAGGCAGTTTAAGTATGCTTTCAAGCGTGGCGTCTTTGCTTACGCAGTCTATATTTAATAATGCGCTTTCAAATAATTTAAAGAGGGGTTTTACCTCTTTAAGCGGTATCGGCGGCGATACACCCGTGGAAGTCAATACCTCCCCTGACGCGGAAGTACAAATCCCTTTAGAAACCGATGATAGCGCAACAACTCTGTAGTTACCCTGTCATTGCGAGGTGGCATTCGCCACTTGTGCCGTGAGCGTCTAGGCTTCGCATAATATAGCTTGACTGGTTTATCACGAGTTTAAACTCTTGTCGTGTCATTGCGAGGAATGCAATGACGAAGCAATCCAACTGTTGCCGTGTCATTGCGAACGAAGTGAAGCAATCCAGTCAATAAAGTTACCTAATTTTACTGGATCGCCACGTCGCAAAAGTGATTTGCTCCTCGCGATGACAGCAAAATAGTTAACCCCGTGAGCAACGGGTCAAGCACACACTATGCGCAGCTTAGATGCTCACGATAAATGTGGCGAAGGCCACCGTCCCGTCCGCACATAGGAGTGGCCTTGCCACCCCGTGCGGCAAACACTTCCGTCTTCCCGCAATTTGCGTTGCGGCAAGTAAACCACCGTCCCGTCCGCACATAGGAGTGGCCTTGCCACCCCGTGCGGCAAGCACTTGCAAAAAACAAAAAATTTGTTTACTATGTAGTATATTGGTAAAAACAATCTAAACAAGCAGTGTGCCGTGAGCCGGTAAAAATTAATTTTGATCGGCGACAGGAGGGTTTTATATATGAAATTATTTGAAAATAACGGCTTTAGAATAGCAGCGGTT
>CAYQAU010000017.1:0-10154 GCA_964415545.1 uncultured Elusimicrobium sp. | reverse complement strand
ATGGATAGAAATCAAATTTTATTAATAAATTTTATAGTGATATTAAAAGCGAGAAAAACAGTATAATAAATTAACATAATAAAAATTATCACAAGTGAAGGTTGTTTAAAAAAAGGAGGTCATATAATGCCCGAAGTATCAATGAAGTGTTGTAATTGCAAACGCGCTGTTGCTTATTTCGGTAAAACTGTTTGTAGTGCCCATGATTGCATTTGGGATATTTATATTGGCTCTAAAAAGTAGCCACAACTAGGAGATGTTTATGGAAAATGAAATTGTAAATGTTGTTACTGTAGTAATCAATGCGATATTTGTCGTATTAAATTTTTTTAGGAAAAAATAGGAGATTCTTATGGCTTACAGAAAAAGACGTGGTTACGGTAGACGCAGAAGAGGCGGTAAGGTTAGACGCAGAAAGTTAAGCATGCGTTCAAGAGGCGGTATAGTGTTATGAGAAAATTAAAATTCATAATCAAATGTTTGCATACTGTTCTTTATTATGGCAGCGTAGTGCTGCCATTACTTGCGGGTTCATATTCCGCAATTTGTTCTATTGAAAATTTTAATAAGGAGAAAAAAGCATGAGAACCCCCCACAAATTAAATCACACCGTTACTTCTACTATGAATATGGGTCTTTTGACCCCTATGGTTTCTTTTGAAGGTTTCCCCGGTGATAAGTTGCCTATTACTAATAAGATTCTTGCTCGTACTTTGCCACAGGTTGGTCCTACAATGCATGATGTCCATTTTGGTGTTGATTATCACGAAGTGCCCTATCGTCAAGTTTTTGATAAAATGGGCCTCTCTTGGGATAACTTCTTAACTGGTGGTGTTAATGGTACTGATACTACGGTCTATCCTACTGTTACTGTCCCTGCCACAGGTTGGAAGGAAGGCAGTCTTGCCGATTTCTTAGGTTTGCCTGCTAATTATATTGACCCTGGTACTGGCGATACTGTTATTGTTGGCGCAGGCCTTAGGCTTAATTGTATGGTTGTATTGTGTTATATTCATGTGTGGAACACTTATTACTGTGACCATAATTTTGTTGCTGAAATCCCCCTTACTGCTGAGAATGCTCAAAAACTTTTGGACGGTACTTATGAGTTTATGGCTCCCGACGGTGAAACTCCGCTCGGGTATAGTCTTGGTAAAGACGGTATTCTTCCTAAGGCTTGGAGGCGTGATTATTTTGGACGTTGTTTGCCCAACACACAGCGTGGCCCTCAAGTCCAGTTGCCTATTGGTGGTACTGCTTCTTTGTCGCCTACGCTTGTGCCTGTAGCAAGTACTAGTGTCTTATCATCTACTGCCAATGATATTATGGTTTCTTGTCAAGTTAATACCAATTTTACGGTAGGCTCTGCGGTTGAGTATAATATTTTGGGTAAATCGGGTACCACTATTTTAGGCGATATGTTGGGAAATAAGTTTATTTATTTCCCCTCCTTAGGTACTCCTTCAGGTATTGGTAGTTTTGATTACAAGCCTAATGTGCCGCAGGTCCTTGGTACTTTTACTATAGGTGGTAATACTTACCGTTTAACTATGGCATTTAATACCTTGTCAGGTTCTTCTCTGCTTGCTACTTCTACCACTATGGAGAAGATTTCTGGTGATAATGCTTCTACTATTTCCCCTGTTACTTGTTCTTTAGGTGGTACAGGTCTTTCGGTTTCCACTCGTCAGACTGCGGATTTAGCTAGTGTACAAGCTGATTTAGCTGGTGCTTCGGCTATTGGTATTATAGCGTTCAGAACTGCTGCTCGTATGCAACATTTTGGCGAGTTGCTTAATTTTACTGGCTATCGTGCGGTAGAGTTTACGCTCGGCTTCTTTGGCGTTAAGATTCCTGATGACAGGGTGCAGTGGCCTATCTATCATGGTGGTTTTAGTATGCCTGTTATATTTAGTGAAGTATTGCAGACTTCTAATTCTACGGCTAACTCCCCCCAGGGTAACCTTGCAGGGCACGGTATTACTGGAGCTAACAAGTCTATGGTTACAATACGTGTAAAAGAGCATTGCTTTATTTTCGGCCTTGCTCATATTATGCCTATGCCTCAGTATCATACACAGTTGCCTAGGCATTTATTGCGTTCTACACGGTGGGATATTCCTAATCCTGTCTTTGAGTTCGTTGGTGAACAGCCCGTATATGATGAGGAGATTTATCCTAATACTACCACTCCTGGAACGATCTTCGGTTTCGTTCCGCGTTATAGTGAGCTCTCTTATATTCCGTCTGTGTTACGTGGTCAAATGCGTTCTGCTTTTGCTTCTTGGAATATGGCTCGGCTCTATACAAGTCAGCCGCAGTTATCGGCCGCTTGGCGGTATGAGGTTCCCACTTCTAGGACTATGGCGGTTACTACAGAAGACCAGTTCCAAGTTGATTTTGGTTTCTTTTGCCGTGCTATCCGTCCTTTCCGTGGTACTAATGCTACCGCAGGGATACATATAGTATGAGCGCCTTTGGTGCTATTATGTCTGGTGCCGGCTCTTTAATCGGAGCTGGCCTCGGCTTTTTTGGTCAAGAGCGTGCTAATTCAATGAATATGCAATTGGCTAAAGAGAATAGAGATTGGCAAGAACGTATGTCCAATACAGAGGTTCAACGTCGGCGTGCTGATATGGTGGCCGCTGGCTTTAATCCTTTATTAGCTGTAGGCGGCGGTGCTTCTACCCCCGCTGGTAACGTGGCTAAGGTGGATAATTCTTTAGATTCTTTTAAGGATAATCCGCTTAATTTAATTGCGTTGGAGCAAGGTAAAGCTGATATTGCTAAAACTAAGGCTGAGACGGCTGTTTCTGCTATTGCTGCTCAAAATGATTTGAAGGAAGGTCTTTTGAAGGACTTTGCTTTACGTCGTGGTGGCGTTCAGCTTGCTAGAGACCAAGCAGAACTTGAAAGGTTTAAGGAGATGTCCCCTTGGGAGATTCAAAAATCTATAGGAGAGGCTTCTCGCGCTCGTTTCTTAGGTCCTCTTGCAGATATGCAAGGTCAAATCCTTGAGAAGAAGCTGTTACGTATGGGAATGGAGAATGATGTTCTCGGTATGACTATGCCCCAAATTTCAAACATTAGCAATATACATGATAGTTGGTATGGTCGCTATTTTTTAGCGCCTGTTGCTGAAAGTTTAAATGCGGTAGGTCAGCTTTTTAATCCCCTTGCAAGTATTGCGAGCGGATTTATTCGTAAAAAGTAAAAAAACTTAATAGGAGTTAAATTTATGGTGTTTAAACGTGTTGTGCGTACATTGTGGGACCCTAAGTCCCCTGAAGTTGTTAAATATTCTCCCGACTGGTCTTTAACTGACCGTCGGTCCCCTTTTGTTACTCCCTCGTTGTTGGTTGCACAGTATCTTGCTAAGAATCCTGTTGCAAATAACCCTGATGAGGAGGTAATAGATATTACCCCGTATGACGACATTACGGAGTTTGGCGCCGATATCCAAGCGCTTGGTGGCATAGATAATATTATGGCCTCTCGTCGTTCTGTTCTCGCAGGTGAAACTGGAGAGAAAAAAGGCGACGAAGGGTCTTTATCTTCGTTGCAACCCAAGCTTAAAGCGCGGGAGGATGCGCCGTTTCCGTTGTAGTCGTTTTCCCCGGGGCTAACTCCCCCGGGGTTTTGGCATATAGATTCATACTTGTTATATTACATGCCAAGTCGCCCCCCCTTAAAGAGCTTATGAAATGTTTAAATCCTAGGCACTTTGGTGCTATTGTTTATCCGTGTGGTAGTTGTCCTCTTTGTGAGGACATAAAGCGTAAGAAGAATGCTTGTCGTGCTTTGTTAGGTTATACGTCGGTTGGTGGTTTAGGTAGTTTTGTTACTTTGACTTATTCAGATGATTTTTTACCTTCAGAAGGTGTAAAAAAACGTGCTATTACAAAGTATCATCATAAATTGAGGAAAATTGTTGGTCCCTTACCTCCTTGGCTTGCTTGTGGTGAGTATGGTGACGAAAATGAGCGTGCCCACTATCATTTGTGCTATTTCGGTAAAGAGATTGATATTGAAGATATTGAGTGTTGTTGGCCTCGGGGCATTGTTGACGTTGGCCCCTTACATACTGGCGGTGCTGTTTATATTACTAAAGATTTGGTTAAAGGCAGGCGTAGGCCTGAAGGTATGAATAAACCTTTTGTCCGATTCTCTAATCATTTTCCTGATGGTTTTACAGAGCAGGAAAAAGTAAAATTCTTTAGTACTGGTAAGATTGATATTAATGGTCGTTCTTATCCTGTGCCTGACTTCTTAAAAAGAAGGTATCACGATTTGTATAAGTCTTTTGAGGTTGATAGGTTATGGCGTGAGCGTAACAGAAAGGTTGACAAACTTAAAAAAAATAAGTTTAATTATGACAGCCTTGAAACTCCAAAAGAGATTCTTTCGGCTAGAGCGAGGGTTTTATGTTCCCCGAGGAAAAAAAGATTGATGTAAAAAATGTTTTGCTTTGGCTATTAGCTATATGGCTTGCTGTACCTTTAGTTATTGTTTTTATAAGTATTTGTTATGGTATTTTTATGGCTATAAATGCCAAGTGAACATAATTCTTAAATTATCACAAGTTATTAGTTTGTAAAAACAGGCTGCCGTATAAATTTTTTACACCCCCCTAATCTATCTTTTTTATCTTTTTTGAAGTATCTGTTTTCTAATTTGTGTTTTGTGCAAAATATTTTCTTCCAAAAATCTATTTTTTTGTTTTTTTGTATACTTTTGTATCAGTTTTCCCCAAAAATGTTTAAAAAACGATTTTTTAAAAAAGTGGGGAGATTTTTATTATTTTAAGTTATTTTGATATATTGGATATAAAATCAATCCAATATCTTCAACCTATCTCTGCTCATTATATGCTATAAATTTAGAGTATTTTGGGAATATTAAGATAAAATTACTGAAAATTGCCGGAAATCACTAAAAGTTACTGTCTTTATCTCCCACCATCTTGAGATTGTGGCTCAATTTTGACCTCATATGCCTTTATTGTTTGTGGCATAATTTTAGGCTTTAAAGTTTTTAATCAAGGGTAACTTAATTTTTTGGGAGTTATTGCTAGTCATTGCGAGGTGACCTTCGCCACTTTTCTCGTGAGATATTAAGCTGCGCATAGTATAACTTCACCCGTTTTTCACGGGCTTTGGTGTTTAGTCGTCATTGTGGGGTGCTTGCCACACACGGGCGTGCCGTGAGATACTATAAGCTGCGCATAGTGTATTTTTAAGCCTGTTCTGCACGAGTTTATGTTCTTTCCCGTCATTGTGGGCGTACGTCAGTACGCGCGGCAATCCACGTTTTTCGTAGTCATTGCGAAGCTGCATAGCAGCTGTGGCAATCCAATCAATTAGTAGACCTTATTTAACTGGATCGCCACGTCGCGAAAAGATTGCTCCTCGCGATGACAACCAAAGAGCTAAACTCGTGCAGAACAGGCTTAAAAATACACTATGCGCAGCTTGGTATCTCACGACACAGGGGTGGCCTTGCCACCTCGCGATGACAGCAAAAAGCTAAACCCGTGCAAAACGGGAGAATCACACATTAAGCGAAGCTTAGCGGCTCACGACACAGGGGTGGCCTTGCCACCTCGCGATGACAACCAAAGAGCTAAACCCGTGCAAAACGGGCTAAGCACACACTATGCGCAGCATAGTATCTCACGACACAGGAGGTGCGCCTTCGCACTGGCGAATGCCACCCCGTGCGGCAACACCACCCCGTGCGGAAAGCTCTTTTATCTCTAAGGCTCCATAGCGCGCGAGGCAATATTTTTAGAAAAATCTTGCAGCTGTTTTATTTTTTTTGATACGCTATTTATATAAGTTAGCTTCCAGTATTCTACCATCTCCGTCGTGGGCTATGATTTTTATGTAGGGGCGTTTATTCCAAAATGTTAATAAAAAAGTACAAAAAAATTAAAAACGGTTTTTCTCTTATTGAATTACTTGTTGTCGTCTTAATTATCGGTATTCTATCCGCGATACTCTTGCCGCAATATGAAAGAGTTATTGCTAAAACCAGGCTTGCTACAGCAAAATCTAAGGCGCGTTCTCTTTACGATGCGGTGGGGCGGTATTATCTTGCCAATGGAAAATATACGGCAAACCTGGCGGATTTGGATATAGAAGTTGGGGAAGTTGATCCAAATAGTCCGTCCAAGACAATCACACAAAATGGCACATACTGTTATATTAACCCAAATCATTCCTGCGGTTGTTTTATCCGTGTCTACAACAATATTGCCATAAACTATTATATTTTCAGGGATATGTTTTATTGCCTTTCGTATAGTAAGGATGTAAATGATAAGGCTAATAAGTTATGCCAACTTGAAGCAGGCAGCACAAATCCTGCTGACATAACTAACTCCAGCTATAATGCATATATGTATGAATAGTAAAGATGTTACGCTTTGGCGAAACGGGCTTAAGTAGACACGCTACGCGCAGCTTATATCTCACTATCTAGGGGTGCGCTTCGCACAAAAGTGGCGAAGACATCACTCCGCTATAGCGGACTTTTATTCACTTTACACTATTTGTATACTGTTAAAAAACAGGGCGGCGCTTAACACAAACTCCCCCCTTATTTTGAGTTTTCCTGAGTATATAAAAATAATTATAATCCTTATTGCCGACGGCAGTCGTAAACCGCTGCTCTTTACGAATAAAAAGAAGTACAATGTTGGTAAGCTGTTTCTTTCTGAGGCAGCGTCTGTCTGATAAAAAAATCGGAGGAATCTAAATTATGTGGTACGGAATCGGAGAGCTTAATATCTACGAACAGTACGCCATTTTTGCGGTATTGGGCATAGCTATTATCGGCCTTATTTATACATTGTTTCTAAGGAAGCAGGTTATGGAGCATTCTACCGGCGACGAGAAAATGCTTGAAGTCTGGAATGCCATAAGAATAGGCGCAAACGCTTATTTGCAAAAACAGCTTAAATCCGTAGTGCCTGTTATTGTAATACTTACCGTTTGTCTGTTCTTATCAGTTTATATTGTTCCCGTCTCGGCGGAGGCTATGGAAAGGTTTGCAGGCTACCCGCCTGAAAAGATTAAACTTATAATCGCTTTTGGGCGTGCGGGCTCGTTTATTTTAGGTTCGGTTTTCTCGCTTTTGGTAGGTCAAATCGGTATGCGTATCGCCGTTGCGGCAAATGTGCGCGTAACGGCCGCTTCAAAAAGATCTTTTGGCGAAGCCCTTAAAATCGCTTACAGGGCGGGAACCGTTACAGGTATGCTTACTGACGGCTTAGGGCTTTTAGGCGGTACGATAATTTTTGTTATTTTCGGTATAGCCGCGCCTGACGCTTTACTCGGCTTCGGCTTCGGCGGTACTTTAATTGCTTTGTTTATGAGGGTCGGCGGCGGTATTTATACCAAAGCGGCTGATGTGGGTGCAGACCTTGTAGGCAAAGTGGAAGCGGGCATCCCAGAGGACGACCCCAGAAACCCCGCCGTCGTGGCAGATTTAGTCGGCGATAATGTTGGCGACTGCGCAGGTATGGCCGCCGATATTTTTGAATCGTATGAGGTTACCATAGTCTCAGGCTTAATTTTAGGTTTGGCGCTTTGGCATATCACGGGCAGGTATGAGTGGATAGTCTATCCGCTTATTGTGCGCGGTATCGGCGTATTATGCTCAATCATCGGCACTTATGCAGTGCATGATAATAATGAGAAAGGCAATGCCATGAAGGCCATTTTTAAAGGTTATGTAACATCGGCCGTAATTTCTATAGCATTGTTCGGCATTTTGGGATATTTTTATTTGCAGGATTTGCCCGGCGGCTGGTGGCGGCCGTTTGCGGCGGTTTCCTTCGGCGTAATTTTGGCTATGGCTATTGACAGGATTACGGAGTATTTTACAGGTACGGAAGGCGCGCCTGTGCGTGAAGTCAAAAAATCTACCGACACGGGCTCGGCTACAACGATACTCAGCGGTTTGGCGGTAGGCTTGGAATCTTCAGTCTGGTCAGTAGTGGTTATAGCGGTAACCATCTTCTCTTCCGTGCTTATATTCGGATCCATTGACGGTCTAAACGCGGTTGAAAAGGTAAACTTCATCCTTTACGGCGTAGCGATGACGGGTATCGGTATGCTTACCCTCACAGGCAATAATGTTGCTATGGACTCTTTTGGGCCTATTGCCGATAATGCCAACGGAATTGCCGAGATGGCTTGGCACGATGAAAAGGGTGAAGACGTCAAAAAAGCCCGCCAGATTATGGCTGATTTAGACGGCGTAGGCAATACCACCAAAGCTATCACAAAGGGCGTTGCCATAGGGTCTGCGGTAATTGCGGCTGTGTCTTTATTCGGCTCGTATATGGTTGACGTAAGCAATGTCCAGGCTGCTCTCAATAAAGTCTGGGCGGCCGAGGGTATTGATCAAGTATTGGTACTATTAAAAGATATCGGTATAGTTGTATCCAACCCTGTGGTGTTTGTGGGTATGTTGCTTGGCGGCGCAGTGCCGTGGCTTTTCTCCTCCTTCGCGATAAATGCTGTAAGGCGCGCGGCTTCTTTAATCGTTGAGAATGTAAGACAACAGTTTAAAAAAGGTATTTTGGAAGGTAAAGCCAAACCTGATTATGATAGTGTAGTGGTAATATCAACCACTGCGGCGCAAAAAGAGCTTGTTATCTTAGCTTTACTCGGTATAGTTTCCCCCATATTTGTGGGCCTCTCACTAGGTGTTGAAGCTTTGGGCGGCTTTTTGGCGGGCATTATACTTTCAGGCCAGCTTTTGGCTGTATTTATGTCAAACGCGGGCGGTGCGTGGGACAATGCCAAAAAACTTATTGAGGACGAACCCAGCGACCCTGCCAATAATACAGGCAAAGGGTCCCAGCGCCATAAAGCCAGCGTGGTGGGCGATACTGTGGGCGATCCGCTTAAAGACACCGCGGGCCCTGCGCTTAACCCGATGATTAAGGTTGTCAATATGGTTTCTGTGATCGTGGCGCCCATCATCGTTACTTATAACAATGAGTATACAGCCCTGACGGCTGGCGGCTGGTGTATTGTAATTGCGCTGCTTGCGGTTTTGAGCTTCGTTGTATTTAAGAGCAAAAAGCAAGTAGAAAACTAATCAGTTCCTTTTTAGAAGTTTTGCAAACGGCCCCTCTTTTTAAAGGGGCCGTTTTTGTGCGGTGGCGCACCCCCCAGTGCGGTGGCATTCGCCACATCTGTGCGAAGCGCACTCCTGCGCCGTGTCATTGCGAGGACGAGTGAAATGAGGACGCGGCAATCTAGTCGTCGTCGTTTCATTGCGCTCGTACTTTTCTGTCTTTACGCAAATTGCATTGCAGCAATAATATTGGCGTCCCATCCGCATGCCCGTGCGGCAAGCACTGTGGCAATCCAGCTGTTGCCTTGTCATTGCGAACGAAGTGAAGCAATCCAGTTAATAAAGTTACCTTATTTAACTGGATCGCCACGTCGCGAAACAGAACGCTCCTCGCGATGACAACCAAAGAGCTAAACACGTGCAAAACGGGCCAAGCTATATTATGCGCAGCCTAGAATCTCACGACACAGGGGTGGCCTTGCCACGCGCTCACCAGCGGCGGTTCGCCGCTCGCGATGACGAGAAAGGCAACGACTGGATTGCCACGCGCTCACCAGCGGCGGTTCGCCGCTCGCAATGACGACGAAAAGCGTGGGTTGCCACGCGCAGCTTGGAAAGCCGCGACACTGCGCTATGCCAATAGTCAACCCTTTGGGTTGACTGTTTTTTTTTTTTGATACCCTACTTAAATAATGCAGCCTCCAACATACTATCATCTCCGTCGTGCGCTGCAATCTTCTTTATAAGAGAGATTATTCTAAAATGTTAAACAAAAACACTAAAAAGTCTAAAAAGGGCTTTACGCTTACTGAGGTGCTTGTAGTGGTCCTCATCATCGGGGTAATATCTGCGATAGCGTACCCCGTTTACACAAAAAGTATCAATAAATCCCGCGCGGTAGAAGCAATAAATTTACTTGAAATGGTGCGCAATAAACAAATAGCAAACCACGCACGAAACGGTGAGTACTTGCCCAATTTTACAGGCATCGGGCAGTTGACAAGTGATGCTGCGGCCGAGGTAAAAACGGAAGGCGATGCTATATTGACCGTCAACGGCAA
>CAYQAU010000016.1:0-22663 GCA_964415545.1 uncultured Elusimicrobium sp. | reverse complement strand
AGAACCTTAAAAGAACCCCCAGCCTAGCTGGGGGTTTTCAAAAACAGACAAAAAAACGCTTCTTAAATTTAAGAAGCGTTTTTTCTGTGTCTTAAAAAGCTAATCGCCGCGCTTAGCGGTTTGGTTACAAGGCCCTTTTCATAATCATTAAACCCAAAGAACCATGTTAATAAAACAAATATGCC
The DNA here is from genome assembly GCA_964415545.1 of uncultured Elusimicrobium sp. Taxonomy (GTDB): domain Bacteria; phylum Elusimicrobiota; class Elusimicrobia; order Elusimicrobiales; family Elusimicrobiaceae; genus Proelusimicrobium. Next base: position 22,478 of record CAYQAU010000016.1, on the reverse strand, counting down.
TGTATAGGCGCCGCCTTTTAGCAGGAAAGGTATTAATATACCGCCGCCTAAATCAGGCAATGCGCGCCCAAAAACCCACCCCAGAGCAAAAGCCAAAACCGAGACGGCAAAAAGCCTCCTTATACTTATAAAAAACCCTTTGATATCAACGCCTGTCTTTACATAATACCAGTTAAGGCATATGCTGCTTAAGACAAGGCAAAACATTGTTGAAAACGCGCAGCCCGTAATGCCGTAATACTTAGAAAGCGGGATAGCCAAAATAAGATTAAAGGAAGCTAAAACAAGGTTTACATAAGCCCTGAAAGCATGCTTATTTTGCGCCTGCAAAAGCGCATTGCCGATATTTTGCACAGTATCCAAACTAAAGCCGAACATAAGCAGTATAGAGGCGGTGTAAGCCGCGCTAAAGCCATCGCCCACCCAAAGGCGGATAAAATCCTGCCCGACTAAGATAAAGCCTCCTAAAATCAAAGCCGTAAGCAAAAACTGTAAGCGGCCAAGCTTAGTAAAGATTTGGTTAATCTCCGTCATATCAGACGTTTTAGCAACTATAGCTGAAAGCCTGGGCAAAAACACGCTGCTTATGCTTAGTGGCAAAAAGACATAGAAAAGTGAAATCTGCGTCGCCACCGAGTATACCGCAACGCTTGCCGCGCCGCCGACTGCGCCTAAAATAAGGTAACCGCCGCGCCAGAAAACCTGGAACATAAGGCTGTTTATAAACACAAATAAGGAAAATTTGCCCACAGCTTTCGTAAAGTCTTTATCAAAGCTGTCCAACGCAAATTTTATTTTAAGTTTATGGCGGCAGAAGAGGAAGTTAAAACTTATTACAAGCAGGTTCATGGCCGTCTGTACAAGTACAAGAAGGATAAGGTTAGGGTTGAGGCTTAAAGCGGCAAAAATAACCAGCGGCTGCAAAAGTATTTTAACTATATTTGCGCCCCTTAAAAAAACAAACTTTTCATGAGACATCATAAGTGCGGAAAATATATGACTCGGTATAGAAACCGCTATATTAAAAAGCATTATCCAGTAGATTTCTTTGGCGAGGGAAAGCTCAACAGCATTAAAAGAACCTTTATAAATAAGATCTATAAGGAAATACGCTCCGCAGCCAAGCAGCGCAATAACTAAAGCTATTATGCCGTAAAACCAGATGCCGGTGGAGATTATTTGGCGTTTTTTATTTTCGTCCTTTTCCTCAATAGCGCGCGCGTAATAGCGCGTAATGGTATTGGCAAGCCCAAAGTCCATTATAGCCAGATAGACGATAACCGAGCCCATAAGCTGGTAGATGCCATACTCCTGCTTAGTTAAAAAATGCAGCAAAAGCGGGACATAGATGATGCCGATGAGGCCATTACACAATGTCTCGGTATAAGATAAAATTACACCCGCTTTCCTTTGGCTTATCGGCATTATTTTATTGCTCGTTCCTTACTTTAAATTTTTCAAAATACTCGGCGCGCAGCTTTAAAAGGTAATCTATAGCTTCCTCAATCTCACACGGTTTTTTTGTCTCGGGGTTGATATAGTGCGAGTACATAATATAGCTTATATAAAACAATTCCTCAATACTGCGCTTATTGGTCCTCCTGGCGCATTTAAGGTAATCGCGCGTAAGCCCCCAGCCCGCGTAGAACGGCATGCCAAAAGTATGTACCTCTTTACCGCAAAGCAAAGCTTCCATACCCATTTGGGTGGTGCAGACATAAACTTTATCGGCATACTTTGCAAGCGCAATGGGGTTTATGGGCGTGTTCATAAGGTAAAGATTGCCCTGCTGCTTTAAGCCGGCAAAATAACACATTGAGGTACCCGCTAAAGTATCTGGGTGCGTTTTTACGATGATATCCGCGTCAGGATTTTCACTAATGGCGGCAGCGAGCATATTTTTAAAAGTATCCTCGCTTGCAAGGCCGCGCACTACGCTCATATCGCCGAAAGTCTGGTCCACCACAAGCACCTTTTTGCGGCCCTTTTGGCCAATCTCCGGCGTATAGATAGGCTGATGGTTATATTTGGTAAGGTAATTAGATGTGATTTTATCAATCAAAATACGCGCGCGCTGTTTTTGTTCTTCGGTAATAACAAGGTTTTTGTCATTAAGCATAGTCTCTATACGGCTGGGGCGGGTGGCGTCAAAAAACTCCGTCAAATCATCTAAAATGCAAGAGCAGCTTTGAGTGTATTTGGCTTCCATCTTTTTATTGGCCCAGGTGTCTGCGCTTCTTAGAAAACCGTCTTCGCAGCAGCACGCGGGCAGATGGTTTTTCTTTACAGCTTTTAAAAACTTCTTTTGGGCGGGCGGGAAGCCCAAACCCCATACAAAAGCATAGTCAAAAGGCTCGGAATAATCATTGAGCGGGATAAACTTTAAATTTTTGAACAGGACGGAAAAATCAAACTCCCCCCCGCAGCATTTTGCGGTTCCTTTAATATCAAAAGGGAATAGTTTATTTACGGCGGGGTTTGTGTTTAAAACCTGTTCGTACATAGGCATAGTGGTAGTTTTAAAATAAAATCTTTTAAGTTTGCCCAAAAGGCCGCGCTTCCTTAACTTTACGTCCAGCCCGAGGATATGGAAAGTTTTATATTCAACATTTTTAAGCTTATCGGCGCTCATTTTTTATTATCTCCTTAAAAGAAAAATCTGTACGGTAAAGGCATGCCCCACTCGGGGCGGTAAACAAAGCAAATCACACTATAAATAACAAAAACGGCAAAGACAATAAATGAAAATAAAAAGCGTTTCTTTGCCGGATATGCGCAAATAAAATTAACCAGCGCGACAATGTTTAAACCGCCGAAGATATAGGCTATCCTGTCAAAAGCGTGGGATTTTACCGAGAGCCCGAAAAAGAAAAAGCTTGCGCACGACACAAATAAAAGGAAATCGGGCGATATTTTAAAATCGGCTAATGCGCTTTTACATTTTTTAAAGCTGATTATATTAAACATAAGTATAGTGAAAGCAAACAATAAATTAACTACGGCGGCGACTTTAAGTTCGCCGTCGTAATAGTGCAGATATCTCTCAAACATAGTGCCGCTCATAAGGTTTAAAACAGTGTCAAGCAAAGGGGTTGCCAAAAACAGCAAAAGGGCGCCGCAAAGCAATAAAACATATTTTAATTTAAAGCGCAGCGGATATATAAAATATAAAGGCAAAAACAGAAACAGTGAAGTATGGAAATTAAAAGCAATAAACCATAAAGCCAAAAACGGCAAAATACGCCTTTTAACTATAAAAGGCACTGCGGTCATCATAATGCCGATAGCCAGATATTCCCTTGAAAGATTCAGAATCCTTACATAGCCGTCTATCGGGTTTACGGCAAAAAATAAAAGCGCCAGGTATGGGCTGGTTGCGTATTTGGTAAAGCAAATATAATATCCACCTATAGTTATTAAAGCATTGCTGATAAGTATTGTTTGCGCATTGTCCGATATAAGCGAAAGCAGCTTATTGTAGATAATATATCCCCTTTCCATATAGCTGGTCAGGGAATAGAAGAAGAAGTGTATCTCCTTAAATATCTGCGTGTAGGCATATGTATCATTTGTAAAATCCTGCGCGCGCAAAGCAGCTATTAAAAACAGGATAGCCGCAACAAATATAAAAGACAGTTGGCCCTTCACTTTCTTATACCCGATAAAAGCGGGCACAAGCAATACAAAAAGCGCAAGCGCATATTGCCATAAATAACCTGCTATATAGGAGGCGGAGTGGAACATAAGCCCTATTTACCCCCCGCTTCAGCCAAATGCTCTTTGACGCAGTTTACTATATCTGCGGACGCTATGCCGTTAACCGATTTAAAATCCCTAAGCTTCTTATTGAATTTATATTTAGAGCCCCAACAAAACCAGGCCTTGGGGTGTATAGCATTATCATGGCCGGTAACTTCGCAAAACAATGTTGTTCTCGGCACATTAAAAGCGTCCGCAATATGGCCAAGGCCCGTATCCACAGTAAGAAGGTAGTCGGCCTCTTTAATAATTGCCGCCGCGCCCATAACAGATGCGCTGGCATAAATCACTGCGCCCGCAGGCAGTTTATAAAGTTTTTTATACTGCACAAGCACAAGCTGCCAACCGCTTAAGGAAGAAAGCCCTTCTAAAATTGCGGACATATTATCCTGCGCAAGCGTACGCTGAAGGCTTGAGCCTTCCCCGTTAATAAGCATTATCTTTTTAGCGGCCTGCTTATAAGGAGCTGAAAATTCTTTGGCGCGCCGTTCCTCTTCTTGGGGAAGGTACAGGTTATAGGCAAGGTCAAATGGTTCTTTTGCACCAAGCATCTTTAAGGCTTTGGTAAAAACCTCTTCGGTAATATGTTTGTCCCCTTCCGCCCAGGTAAGGCTGTAATTAATAAAGTTATAGCCTGATACATTTGCCGCCATAACCTTTTTTGCGCCGATAAAATATAAAAATATATACCGCCACGGCGCATAGCCTGACCATGGAATATCTATAAGCAAATCATACTTTTGCGCGCGCAGATAAAAGGTTTTAAAAGCCACGTAAAGCATCTTCTTAAGCGGCTTAACGGGCATCAGCAAAATTTTGTTTATGTTCGGGTTACCTTCAAAGATTATGCCGTAAGGCTGCCTGATAAAAATGTCCAATGAAGCGGAAGGATAAAGTTTTTTAAGTTCGCGGATAAAAAAAGTTTCAACCACGCTGTCGCCCACCGCGCTGCTTGGGCAAAGGAAGAGGATACGCTTTACTTCCCCATCCTGTTTACGCTTAAAACGGAACAGAAAGTTTAAAATAGCTTTTATCATCTTAAAACCCTGTTGTAAAAGGCCTTTCTTAAACTGTTTGGCATAAGCACCTGCACGGTAAACCTTACGCAGATATTAAAAATACAGACGGGCAGGCCGATAAGCTTAAGATTAAGCAGTTGCTTTTGCATTGCGAAATTACTTTTAAAGTACTTCCACCCGCCGCGGCGTTTGAAAAGCTTTTCATCTATACGCATATCAACAAGGACCTCAGGCGTATTGCCCATCTTTAAACCTTTGGCCGCCATTCTGGCCCATAAATCATAATCTTCAAACAGATGATACGCCCTGTAAGAGCCTGCGGCAATAACCGCGCTCTTTTTAAACATCACAGTATTTTGGTTGATAGGCGAGCGCATTTTTACATATTCTTTTAACTCAGCGTCGCTGCAAGGCACAGTCTTTTTCTTTAAAGGTTTAAGCGTAAAAGCGTCCACTTCCTGCACCTGGCCGCCTAAGACGGCTAAATCTGAATCAGCCTCAAAGCATTTTAAAAGCGTTTCAAAGCGGGTTTTACGGTTTATATCATCTGCGTCCATAAGAGCTACAAGCTCGCAGGCGCACATAGGCAAAGCTTCCTTTAAAGCTACGCCCCTGCCGCGGTTTACGGGCAGGAAGATATTTTTAACAAGCGGGTGTTTTGCGGCATAGTCCAGCACAAACTGTTTGGTTCCAAGCGGGAGCGGCCCGTCAATAGCTATAAGGACTTCCGCAGGCAGGGCAGTTTGCTCTAAAACACTGTCCAAAGCCTCTTTAAACCATTTAAGGTTATCTTTAGCGTACAAAGATACTAATACAGAAAATTCAGGTTTGAAGGTTAGCATATCTTTATATATTATATAATATATAAAACTGCTTAAAAAGATATAATATTTCTTACTGCTCTTTAATTTTTTATATCAACACCTTACATAATTAACGGATAATTTTACTTATGAGAATACTTTTCTTCATCACCGACATACTTGTGTTTTTCCTCTCTCTTGCCATAGCCATATTTATAAGGCAGGGTATGGTAAACCAAAACTTTTATTTGGGCAATCTGCCTACCTTCATACCGCTTTTTATTATGATTTCCTTTATCCTGTGGCTTTTGGGATTTTACAATATCGCCAAACTGCGCAAGACGGGGATTTCCTTCCGCCTTTTGCTTGTGGCGATGGCGCTATCATTTGCGGGCGCGGTTATGGCTTTGTACTTTGTATTTTCAGTCGTGGGTTTACTGTTGCCTAAAACAATACTTGTAACCGCTTTCCTTTTATACTTTGCTTATTTCTATGCAATCAGGAAGGCCTATGCCAAAATAGGTTTGCAGAAGCAGCGCGTCATATTCTTTGGCCAAAGCCCTACTATAGATGATATCAAGGACGAGATGAAGGCCCTTAAAAGTTATACCGTAATGCATGAGCCTTACCCTTCGCAAGACAAAAATTATAATACCAGGAATTTGGACGCCGTAATTATCGGCAGCAAGCTATTTGCGCAGGCGCCGCAAGCTTGGCCCGTGTTATCTAAAAACTTCATCGCCAAAAATGTATTTGTAGATACAGACTTTAATGTTTACGAACGCCTTTTCAAACGTATCTCCCGCGAAAGCGTTGACGATGATATGTGGCTGATGCGCGGTATTGGCAGCGTGCGCAAAGGGCTTATTTACGATATCTTAAAACAACTTATGGATTTAACGCTGGCCTTGCTTATAGCGCCGTTTTTGCTTATTTTGGGTATAGTAATCTATGTACTCATCCTCGTGATAGATAAACACAGCCCGATGTTTGTTCAGGAAAGAGTAGGCTATGAAGGCAAGAATATAAAAATTTATAAATTCCGTACTATAGACCCTTCTACGCAGGAAAAGTCCGGCGAAAGAATAACCAAACTGGGCCATTTGTTAAGGCAGTTCAGGCTTGATGAAATACCGCAGATTATAAATGTGCTCAACGGCAGTTTAGTTTTGTAGGGCCGCGTCCGCTGTGGATAGGCGAACTTAATATCTTAAACAGAGAAATACATAACCACTATATCCGTACCATTGTAAAACCGGGGATTACGGGTTGGGCCCAGTTAAATTTTAAAGCCCCGCCAAATTATTTAACCTTTGATAAAAATAAAAACCCTGAAGAAGCCGCTTGCTTTTCCGGCGGTTTTACAAGGTTTTCTTATGACGTTTGGTATATTAAGAACCGCTCCATTTTGCTTGACGCTGAAATTATTATCAGAACAGGCATAAGAATGTTTATTAAGGATAAATATGTGTCATAAAAAAATTATACTGACGCTATTGCTTTTGCTGTTCCCCTTTACATTTTATTCCAAGGATTTCCCCATATGCATATATGGCGTGGATGACGCCATACACCTTAAAACTATAAAAAAAGCAGGCTTTAACTGCGTGCAAGTTTACAAAAAGCAGCCTGAGGTCATCGCCCAAATAGCCGAAGGCGCGCAAAAACATGGCCTAAAAACAGTTTTTTACCCTGATATAATAATCAATACCCCCGAGCAGGAAAAAGCGCAAAACTGGCCTGTTTTGGCCTGGTATTTATATGACGAGCCTGACGTGCACAATTTAAGCCGTGGGGAATTGATAAAAAAAGATAAAGCGGTTAGGCTGGCTTTCCCTTCACAAAAAACAACATTTGTGATTGGGCAGGGCAAGACCCATACCCCTTATTATGATATCGCCGATACTCTTATGATGGATTGGTACCCGGTACCTCATCTGGATTTAGCCTCGCTTGGGGCCCAAACAGCTTTAGCCAAAGCGGGTATAGAACAGACAGGCCAAAAAAACAAACCGCTTTGGGCCGTAGTGCAGGCCTTTGATTGGAAAGAGTTTAAGCAAAACAGGCCTGATAATGACAGGATAGGCCGCTTCCCCGCAACCGCCGAAATGCGCTTTATGAGCTATGACGCCCTGGCCAACGGGGCCGATGGCTTATTCTACTTTTTATTTACTTCTAAAAACATACCTTTGCCCATAGCCAATAAAGAACACTGGCAAAGAATTGCCGCCGTAACAAAAGAGATTGCAAAACTTGAACCTGTATTTAAAAACGGCGCAGAAATACAAAGCCCCTTAAATTTAAACGCGCCGCTTAAAAGCAGAGCCTGGCAATACAAAAATAAAACATATCTTTTAGTCGTTAATCCGACGGCAAAGCCTATTACTTTGCCTGCGATCTCAAAGAGTCTTAATTTTAAGCTGCTTTACCCTAAAGATACAGAAACAAAAAACCTATTTAAGCAAGAACCCGCCATCATTGAAGCATATCAGGCATTGGTATTAGTTAAATAAAAAAAGCCCGACTCCTAAGAGCCGGGCTTTTCAAAATATCAATTACTTAAAAGATACCTTTTACAAATACGCCTGCTTTATTATTGTCATAATCAAACGGAGCGTTTGAAGCGCGGTGGCGGTACTGGTACCAAACACCTGCTGACAACCAATCCATAAACTGATAGTCTACAGAGGGGCGGACGGTATAAAGGTCATCATTTCTCTTTACGCCCTGGGCATCGGCATTCTGGTAGTTCATGTTTTCATAAGAAAGCGATAAGCCGGCCGTAAATCTGTCAAAAATCTTCTGCGTACCGTAGATGGAGATTTTTGAATCGGCGAAGTAACGGTTATTTTCATAAGTCGTTTCTTCCATAGTGCGCGTACCGCTGATGCCTAAGGCGGTCCTTGTTGTGGCCTGCCAGTCAATTGAAACTAAATAACCGAACAAGTCATTATAAGAATCTACGCCCTGTACTTCATGGCTGTAATCGCGGCCTTCGTAGGTAACTTTTGCCGTACCCGTTACTTTGGGAGCCAAAGTGCCGTTTACGCCCAAAGCAAATAAATTATTGTTTGAATTGCTGTTGGTGTTTACCTGATAGTCAATGTTAGAGTACATATATTCCGCAAAGAAGTTCGTCTTCGGGGACATATTGTAATATAACTGTACGCCTGCATTGATACGGTTGCGGTTTAAACCTTCCCAGGCGGCTTTCATATAGCGGTCAAAAACATCGCTGAAGCTAAGGCCGATACCGAAAGTCCTGTCCGTGGAGGATTTAAAGGAAACCGCAGCATTGTTATTGATACGTTTTGCTCTCTGCGTTAATTCATTGTTAGCAGGGTCTGAGGTGTAGAGGAAGGTATCACCGATGCTGAAGTTATCGTTAGAAAGTTCGGCATTACCGAAGGCTTCCCAATAGTTATTTGCATTATGCTGTTTGCTGTAAGCATTATAACCGCCCATAGCCGTAGCTTTAAAAGCTAAACCGGAATACGGGATTTTGGTTTCATAGTTTGCGCCTAATCTGGTCGTGCTGATTAAGGACTCTGTTTTACCTGTGTCGGTTAAATAGATATTGTCGTCGTAAGAAATATCTTCCGAGGCAAAGAAATCAGCCGGCAACTGGGCAAAAGATAAAGTTGTGCACACACATGCAATTATTGACAGTAAAAACTTTTTAGTCATTATGTTTATATCTCCTAAATATTGCCCGGCGCTGAAGGGCTTAATACTGCAGATTCAGACGCCTGCTGCTTTGTCGTATCTTCTGTAACTGCAACGAAAGCATTATTAAATACATTCGTGCTCTTGGCAGGGGCGGCTTCTGTTGCCTGGGCTGCCGCTGCGGGAGCGGCGGGGGCTATAGCTACGCTTGAGCCTTCTGAATATGTATTGGTATTACCGCCTTCGGCTACGGTTATCGTGCCGCTGGCTACGCTCATATTATTATTGCTCGTATCTAAAGCAACCCTTGCATTGCCCTGTGAACTTATTTCCTTATTACCAACTTTAACGCCTTCCATATCGGTACCTTCAAGATAAAAAGTGTTATCGTCATCGCCATCGGCAATATCTACTTTTGTACCGGCGGGCACAAAAATTTCAATGCCTTTATATACTAAAGATCTATCGGCAGAGACATCGCTAATAGCGGCCTTAGCGTCTTTTACATTTGTAATGCCGGCCGCTTGCCCTTGCCCATAAGAAACTGATGCAAGTAAAAACGCGCCAAAGACAAAAGCTACAATCTTCTTCATACTTCCTCCTATTCATGATTAAGGAGGCCCGCACACGAGCCCCCATAAATATCATTTATTAAATTTTACTTAATTTGTGATTTCCTTGTCCAACCTTTTCCATATAAAAACAGCCTTCTTTCATATGCGGGGGTGCGGGGATGCGGCGCTTTACGCGCGGGGACCTCCAAATTATATACAATATTATCTTCGCAAATTAAAAATGCCGGAGGAACAATGGCAGATATCATCAACCAAACAATAGCCCTTATAAATGACCGCTTTTTAGGCTATATTTTAATGGCCGCCCTTATAGGAGCGGGCCTCTACTTTACAATAGCTACGCGTTTTGTGCAGTTTGTGCGCCCCAAAGAAATGCTGCGCCTTATGGTACCTCCGCGCAAAAATGGCAGCGAAAAGGGGCATATATCGTCATTCCAGGCTTTTTCCATAAGCACCGCCTCACGCGTCGGCACAGGCAATATAGCGGGCGTCGCAATAGCAATAACAGTAGGCGGCCCGGGCGCGGTATTTTGGATGTGGCTTATAGCCGTTATCGGCTCCGCCTCCGCCTTTATAGAAAGCACGCTTGCCCAGGTTTATAAAGTCAAACAGGGCGCGCACTTCCACGGCGGGCCGGCTTATTATATGAAAAACGCGCTTGGCAAGCCGTGGCTCGGCGCGGCTTTTGCAGCTATTATTACGCTTACATTCGCTTTTGTTTTTAACTCGGTACAGTCTAATACCATAGCGCAGTCTATGTACAAATCTTTCAATATAAGCGCGGGCGTAACGGGTTTGGTTATAGCCGCTTTAACGGCAATAATCATATTTGGCGGGTTAAAGAGGATAGCCGCCTTCTCCGCCATAGTGGTGCCCTTTTTCGCGCTTACTTATATAGCTATAACAATAACAGTTATGGTACTTAATATAGAGAAGATGCCCTCTGTGCTGGGGCTTATTTTTAATGACGCTTTCAGCCCGCGCAATATAGCGGGCGGCGCGCTGGGCGCAACTATTATGACGGGCGCAAGGCGCGGCTTATTTTCTAACGAGGCAGGTATGGGCAGCGCGCCAAACGCAGCAGCAACAGCTAATATAGCGCATCCCGTAAACCAGGGTTATGTGCAGGCCTTCAGCGTATTTATTGACACTTTAATTATATGCAGCTGCACGGCATTTATTATTTTACTTTCAGATTACGGCGCCTTTAAACTTGAGGGTATTGCGCTTACGCAGGCCGCATTAAACCAAAATTTGGGCCGCTTCGGGGAGTATTTTATATCGGCCAGCGTACTGCTTTTTGCTTTCACCTCAATTATCGGCAACTATTATTACGGGCAGGCTAATGTGGAGTTCCTTACAAAAAAGAAATGGGTCTTGCCCGTCTTCCGTATATTGGTTACGGGTATGGTGCTTTTAGGCGCGGTTGCGCAATTACATCTGGTTTGGAATATGGCAGATTTATTTATGACGGTTATGGCTTTAATGAATATAAGCGCGATTTTCCTTTTAAGGCATAAAGCTTTAGACGTACTGGCCGACTACAGACGCCAAAAAAAGGAAGGTATAAAAGATCCTGTTTTTGATCCTTCAAAAGTGCCTTCAATAAAAAATGCGGAGGCTTGGGAAGTAAAATAACTCCACGCCACAATTGAAAAAGCCGCCTTTAAGGGCGGCTTTTTATATTAAACAGTCTACAAGATTATTTACCCGAGTCGGCAATAAAGGAGCGGAACTCAACCGTATTATTCATATTTTTGAACATCCAGCCCTTTTTGGTTTCGTCGTAGAGCGAATCAAAATCCTTAAAATTATATTTCATTGCGCTGTCCAGGTATTTATACATATTCTTCTTATCTTTTTTAACCATCCAATAATAACCGGCCATATTTATGTGCGTCGTAGGCAGGAAAGGGGCAAGTTTTATTGAGGTTTCAAAATCAGATTTAGCCTTTTTATATTCCTTAAGTTTAAGGCGCGCAAAACCACGGTTATTATACGCTATGGCCCATTTGGGGTTAAGCTCTATGGATTTATTATAGTCCGCCTCAGCCTTTTTCCACTCCTGCATACTTTCATAGACAAGGCCGCGGCGGTTGTAGTAATTATAATCGGGCTTAATTTCTATGAGGTTCGTATAATCTGCAACGGCCTGGGGGTAATCCTCAATCTCCTTAAAAGCGGCCGCGCGCAGGCGGTATGCGCCGTCATGCTTATTATCGCGGTTTATCACTTTGCTGAAGTATGATATGGCTTCATCATAATACTCATTATTATAATTTATCCTGCCCATATAAAAAAGCGCGTCGGTATTGTCGGGGTTCTTGTCCAGCAGCTTGGTAAAGACAGCGCGCGCCTTATCATAGTTATACATAAAGAAATTGGCTTTACCCGTGATAAAAACAGCGTCATCATCAGGTTTTTTTATCTTCTCTATATCTTTAAGCGCGGGCGCGTACTTGCCAAGTTCTATATAGGATTGGGCGCGGTAAAAATAAAAGTCGTCATAATTACTTTTAAGCTTAATTGCTTTTGAAAGGTCCTCCGACGCGTTTAGGTAATTATTCTCGTCCATATACGCCAAAGCGCGGGAGTAATACTTAAATGCGTCCTGCGGGGAAAGGTCTACAGCCTTAGTATAATCGGCCAAAGCTTCCTTTAAGCGGCCCTGTTCGCGGTAAGCGTCGGCGCGGCGGTGCCAGGCCCCTGTAAAACGCGGGGATTTATCTATAGCGCGCGTATATAATTTTATCTGCTCATTTAAATCTTTACTTGCCAAAGCCTTATCATAAAACTGCTTGGCGGTTTGTGAGTAAACCGCCAGGCTTGAAAGTAAAAAGATAAAAGACAGTATCAGCTTCATTTAATTAAAAATATAGTTATTATCTGCGCTAAAATGACGAGTAAACCTATCAGATAACCCGCCCAAATCGCCAGCTTGGCGAAAAAGGAAAGGTTAAGGATGACAGCCGCAAACAAAGCGGTCTTGGCGGATAATACGGCAAAAAAGTCCGCCTTATTACGTATGCCGGCCGCGCTGCGGATAAGCGTTTTTTTGGTAAAAAACAAAAGCGAACCCAAAGCCGCTATCGCTATAAGCCCGACAGCCGTATTGGCCGCGTACCTGCGCACATTGCGGGAAAGGTCCTCAAAAGTATTTTTGATAACGGTTACTACGTCTTTTTTGGATAAAGAGTCGGAAAAATTATCAATTTTACTTTCAATAGAATTTTTAATTCTGTTAATAGTTTCCCTTACAAGGGAGCCGACCGATTCGGAAAAATACTTTACAGTATAAAGCAAAGCCATAGCGATACCGTATATTAAACCGAAGAACCCAAAACCGCCAAATACAACTATGGCCAGCAATACTATATACCATGTAGGCAATGCGCTGTTAAGCGTAGCGGTATGGAATATGGCGTATGCGCCATAACTGAAGACCAAAACCGATATAATGGCCCACGGTATAATGATTTTTAAGCTTTTGCCTATAAGGCCGCTTAAAGTGTTTACAAGCTTTTCCCCCAATGAAGGCTTATGAAAGCGGTTCTCACGCTGTTTGGCATAGGCGGCGTGGCTGCGCGGCTTCCTCCTGAGCGCAAAATTCCTTTTATTATTTTTGGGCCTGTTTTCCGCTGCGGGTTTTTGCTTCTCCGCTTTATGCCTGGTGCGTCTTACAGGCTTGTTGGATGACGGTACAAGCTCGTGTGATTGTGTATTATTATTTTCCATTTACTATTCCTTATTACCCGTTAGTGTTTACGGGGATAGTTATATTTTACTAAATATCTTTTCTTTGCTCTATGGCTTTGGCCGCCGCGCAGGCTGAAGCCCACGCCCAATGCAGATTATAGCCGCCAAGCTGGCCCGTAACATCCAGGCACTCCCCCGCGAAGAAAAGATTAGGCGTTTTTAAGGCCTCCATCGTCTTAGAAGAAACAAAACGCGTATCAATGCCGCCTGCCATAACCTCGGCCCTGTCATAACCGCAGGTGCCCGCAGGTTTAAAGGTAAACCCGTTAACGGCAAGCGCAAGCTTAATGATATCAGATTTTTTGGCGTCCGCCATTTTTGTTTCAAAACCCGCGCAAAATGCTTGCGCAAGTTTTTTGGGCAAAATTTCCTCCAAAAGATTAGCAGGCTTCTTTATACTGTTTTTGTTTGCCATAAGATATTCCAAAACATCAACTGAAGGCAAAAAATTTACTTTTACTTCACCGTCTAAGCCGTAAAGCGAAAGTTTAAAAACAGCAGGCCCGCTTAAGCCCTCGTGCGTAAAGAGTATGGCGCCCGCCTGCTCCTTTTTGCCGCAGCTTATTTTTGCGGCGCAGCTTAAGCCGGCCAAGCCCGTAAAGCGGCTGCGCTCTTGCTCCCCAAAAACCAAGCCCGTAAGAGCAGGGTAGACGGGTAGAGAAGGAATACCAAAAGTTTTAGCTATTTTTAGGGCCTTATCAGTCGCGCCCAGTTTGGCGTAACTTTTGCCGCCTAAAGCCACAACAAGCTTTTTGGCGCGGAAGGTTTTAGTGTGGCAATCAATCTCAAAAAGACCGTCTTTAAAACTTACCTGCGCTATTTGCGTATTATAAGCAAACTGAGTATTATCTTTATTTATCATGCCAAGCAGCATATCAAGTATGGCGCGCGCGCTGAAGGCAAAGTACTGGTTATTGCCGCGCAGCTCAAACTCAATCTTATTTTGTTTAAGGATGGCAAGGAAGTCCGATGGCTTAAAAGCAGCTAAAGCCGAGGCCGCAAAACGCGGATTTTGGCTGTAATAATCATTAAAACTTACAGAGGCATTGGTAAAATTACAGTTACCTCCGCCAGTAGCAAGCAATTTCAGGCCTGCTGCGGGGTTATGGTCTATAATAATTTTATCAACACAGGGCAAGTTTGCCGCACAAAATAAGCCTGCTGCGCCCGCGCCTAAGACAGCGGTATCAAAATCAAGGCGCGGCATCAAATAATCTCTTCAAAGCTGTCTGTTGCGGGGTTATACTCGTGCATTTTACAGCTTTCAATATCAAAAATCATACCGTGCAAGGCTAATGCGTCTTGTTTTACGGCGGCGGCCACAAATGGAAATGAGCTCAAGTTATTAAGTGAAATTTTTATGCTTTCCTGCCCGCATATGCGGCATTGCTGCTCAAAATTTAAATTTTTGTCCAAAGCTTTTTGGATTGCTGGGCGCGCGATATCCATCCATTTATCTACAAAATCCGTATCGCCCGATATTTGCCCGCCGCTTTTAACCAGGGCTTCTATACCGCCGCATTTGGTGTGCCCCATAATGATTATATGTTTTACTTTAAGGATTTTGACAGCATACTCAATAACCGCGCTGGTACCGTGGTAGGAGCGGTGTTTATCATCATAAGGCGGCACGAGGTTGGCTATATTGCGCGCGGTAAAAATATCGCCCGAGGCCGCTTTAAATATAAAATTTGGTATTACGCGCGAATCGCTGCAGGAGATTACTAAAAACTGCGGGCGTTGCTTTTGGCAGTTAAGCAGCTCCGGCGCGCAATCAGCGCGGAAGGACCTGTAGCCCGCCAATAATTCCGAATAAGATTTCTTCATATAAATATTGTATCAAATACAATATACCTGGTGCTTGCCGCACGGGCATGCGGACGGTACGCCTATTTCCTTCCTAATCTACAATTTGCGAAAAGACGGAAGCGAGAAGCCACAGCACCTCTGCTTGCCGCACGGGCATGCGGACGGTACGCCTATTTCCTTCCCAATCTGCAATTTGCGAAAAGACGGAAGCGAGAAGCCGTAATCATTATGCCGCCTGCGGCATTTGAAGCGCGCCTTATAAAAAGGTAAAATTGATATATGATATTCCAACCTAAGTTAATAACTTTACTTAAACACAAAAAACAAAACTTCACCAAAGCAAGCATCTTAAAGGACATCACAGCAGGCCTTGTTGTGGCCTGTATAGCCTTGCCTTTATCAATAGCTTTGGCAATAGCGTCAGGCGTTTTGCCCGAGCAAGGGCTGCTTACCGCTATTATCGGCGGGCTGATAGTGGCCGTCTTAGGCGGTACGCGCGTACAGGTAGCAGGGCCGACAGGCGCGTTTGTCGTCATCATTTACGGCATAATACAGCAGTATGGTTTGACGGGGCTTTTTATCTCCACAATTATGGCCGGCGCAATAATGATAGCTATGGGCGTTTTTAAGTTTGGCGCTTTCCTTAAATTTATCCCCTATCCCGTAACCACGGGCTTTACAAGCGGGATTGCCGTAGTACTTTTCTCCACGCAGATTAATGACTTCTTCGGCATGGGTTTAACTGATATACCTTCAGGCTTTATAGATAAATGGAGCCTGTTTATACAAAGTATAAATTTAATAAACCCCGCCGCCTTAGCCATAGGCGCGGCGGCTTTGGCGGTAATTATATTTTGGCCTAAAAAGTTTAAGTTTTTCCCCGGCTCTTTAGCGGCAATTATTATTGCTACAGTATTAGTTAAATGCCTTAATCTTGACGTCGCAACAATAGGTTCCACCTTCGGGCAGCTTAAGGCTAGTTTTGATATGCCGCATTTACCGGGCGTCTCGCTTGATATGCTCTCAAAACTTATTGCGCCCGCAGTTACCATTGCGCTTTTGGCGGGTATAGAGAGCCTGCTTTCAGCCGTAGTGGCTGACGGTATGCTGGGCACGCGCCACCGCTCTAATACCGAACTTATAGCGACAGGCGTGGCAAATATAGCATCAGGCTTTGCCGGCGGCATCCCCGTAACAGGCGCAATAGCCAGGACGGCAGCCAATATCAATAACGGCGGCAGGACGCCGATTGCCGCAATAACGCAATCGGTAGCTTTGCTTTTGATGATGCTGATTTTTATGAAGAGCATCAGCCTTATCCCGATGACCGCGCTGGCCGCGATATTATTTGTAGTCTCCTATAAAATGAGTGATTGGCGCAGCTTTAAAAACTTGTTTAAAGCGCCCTCAAGCGATATCTTAGTGCTTTTGACGACATTCTTCCTTACCGTCTTAAAAGACCTTGTTGCGGCGATAGAAGTAGGCTTGGTTTTAGCGGCCATACTTTTTATGAAGCGTATGGCGGACGTTTACCGCATCAAAAATACCGACGATGATTTTATGGATGAAGTCCATACCAAGCACGATATAGACAAAAGAGCGGTAGCGCAATATGTAACGGTTTACGAGATTAACGGCCCATTCTTCTTCGGCGCGGCGGGCGTTTTTGTTGAGACTATGGAAAATATGAAAGAGTGCAAAGTGCTCGTTTTAAGGATGCGCAGCGTGCCTTCTATTGACGCTACCGGCTATCACGCTTTATCAAAAATCCAAAAAATATGCGCGGAGAAGGGAACGCATATCATACTTTCCCACTTACAGCCATACCCCTATAAAGTGCTAAACAAATACGGATTTATAGACCTTATAGGCAAAGAAAATGTTTGCAGCGGCATAGACGCAGCTTTAGTACGCGCAGATGAGCTTTTAAAGCTTTAAAACGCCATCCACAGCATAATAAGTAAAGGCGGCCAAAGCTATATAGCGGGCCGCCTTTCCTATTAAAACAAGCGGCAGGAAAACTTTGAAAGGGACATTTAATACGCCTGCGGCGAAGGTAAGCGGATCCCCCGCAATAGGCAGCCAGGAAAACAGTAAACTTGCGCGCCCGTACTTATTAAAGGCGGCTTGCGCTTTATTAAGCTGCGCGCGCGTAAAGGGGAACCACCTCCTGCCTTCAAATTTAGTTATATATTTACCGAGCCACCAGTTAAAACACGCCCCCGCGGTATTGCCGAGCGTGGCCGTTACAAGCAATAAAAAAATATTGTATTTTTGCGAAGCTATAAGCGCGCCCAACATAAATTCCGACTGGGCAGGCAAGAGCGAAGCGGCGGCAAAAGAAACTATAAATAAGGATATATAAGCAATAAGCATATTAATATTATAACAATAGCCCCAGAAGCTTTGGGGGTTATTAGAGCAATTATACTTTGCTATAATATTTATGCTGTAAATTTAAGTGCCTATAGTTCAATGGATAGAGCGCCGGCCTCCGAAGCCGGTAATATGGGTTCAACTCCCGTTAGGCACATTTTTTCTACAAAAAAGCCCCGCCGTTAAGCGGGGCTTTTTATATGGTTTATGGCCTTATTATTTTAACTGCTTGCCGATTAAACCTGCAAGTTCAAACATGCTGATCTGGGCTTTGCCGCCGAAGATAGGCTTTAATGTCGCGTCGGCATTAATCATCCTCTTGTTGGCTTTGTCCTGAAGGTTATTCTTCTTGATATAATCCCAGATTTTTTTGACGACTTCGGTCCTGGGTAAAGGGGCGGGGCCCGTTACCTTAGCCAAGTCTGCGCTGGGTGTCAAAGGTGCCATAAATTTTGCATTTGCTTTTGCCATTGTTTTGTTTCTCCTGTATTATTGTTTAAGTGTTATTTGACAAGTTCAGCCACTTTGGGTGCTGCACTTAATATTTCTGCCGAGCAACCGTCTTTAAACTTTTCAAAGTTCTTAACGAAAGCTGCTGCAAGCTCTCTGTATTTTTTGTAGTATTCGTCCTTATTTGTCCAGGTGTTGGCAGGCTGCAGGATATCTGCGGGCACGCCTTCACATTCCGTCGGGATTTCAAAGCCGAATACATCATCTTTTACAAATTTTACATCATTTAATTTGCCGTCTAAAGCGGCGTTGAGCAATGCGCGGGTATACTTAATGCTGATTCTTTTGCCTGTGCCGTAAGGGCCGCCGACTAAACCGGTATTAACTAACCAGCAGGTTGCATTGTGCTCTTCCATCTTTTGCTTCAAAAGTTCCGCATATTTTGAAGGGTGCAAAGCCATAAACGGGCCGCCGAAGCAGGTGCTGAATGTCGTCTGCGGTTCTTTTACGCCCTTTTCCGTACCTGCTACTTTAGCGGTGTATCCGCTCATAAAGTGGTACATTGCCTGCTCTTTGGAAAGCCTGGAAATCGGGGGCAATACGCCAAAAGCGTCATAGGTAAGGAAAATGATGTTCTTGGGGTGGCCGCCTCTCTTGCTTGATACCGCATTGTCAATGAAGGCAAGCGGGTAAGAAGCGCGCGTGTTTTCCGTTAAAGAGCCGTCGTCTAAATCCAAAAGCCTGGTGTTATCGTCAAAGACTACGTTTTCAAGCACGGTGCCGAAGCGGTGCGTGGTTGAGTAAATTTGCGGCTCGGCTTCCTGTGAAAGGTTAATTACCTTTGCATAGCAGCCGCCTTCAAAGTTAAATACGCCGTCATTATCCCAGCCGTGTTCGTCATCGCCGATTAAACCGCGTTTGGGATCGGCTGAAAGGGTGGTTTTGCCCGTGCCTGAAAGGCCGAAGAACAAAGCGCTGTCCTCATTGCCGCCGATATTGGCCGAGCAGTGCATCGTCATGATACCTTTTAAAGGCAGCATATAGTTCATAACCGTGAACATAGATTTTTTGCTTTCACCCGCATAAGCGGTGCCGACGATAAGGACGACTTTCTTCTTAAAGTTAATTAAGATGCCTGTTTCTGAAGCGGTGCCGTCTGTGGCGGGATCAGCTTTAAGGCCGGGCAAATAAATGAGCGTAAACTCAGGTTTAAAGTTTGCAAGCTCTTCCTTTTTAGGTTCAATAAACATATTCTTTGCAAACATATTGTGCCACGCGTATTCATTGATAGCGCGGATTGCCATTCTTGAACTTTCGGCCGAGCCTACATAAGCGTCGCGTACAAATAAGTCTTTATCAGCCGCGTAAGCTATGGCTTTTTTGTAAAGATTGTCAAAGTGGGCTTCGCTGATGCCTTTATTGCCCGGGTGCCACCAAAGCGTATCTTTTACATCTTCAGTCTGTACGAAGAATCTGTCATTGGGCGCGCGGCCTGTATGCTTGCCCGTATCAACGGCCAAAGCGCCGCCGTTTGTGATATTACCTTCTTTGCGGGATAAGGCTTCTTCATACAATTCTTCTGAAGTAAGGTTCCAGAAGATTGTTTTATCTGTTTTTATTCCCAAATAGTCAAGGCCGTAACTGCTGGCAAAGGCCTGCGGGTTAATCTTTTTCATTATATTACCAATCCTTTTTTATTAATTTACCGCCGATTTTAATCTCGGCAGGTGAGTTTTTATCCAAAGCCCACCGTATCCTGCTTATTCCCTCTATAATGTTTTCCTTTGACGCGCAATAGCTGATTCTTAAATAACCGTCAAGGCCGAAGGATACGCCGGGTACTACTGCAACAAAAACTTTATCAAGCAAAAACGCCGATAAAGCGAGCGAATCCTTATTATAGCGGCTGAAATCCGCGAAACAATAAAATGTCCCTTTAGGCTCGGTAACTTTTACGCCTTCTATTTTTGCAAGTTCCGCTAAAAGGGCATCCTTATTATTTTCTAAAATTTTGCTTAATTCGTCCACCACTTCTTGCGGGCCGCTAAGTGCGCCAAGCGCAGCCGCCTCCGATAAATCACTGTTACAGGAAGTCGTTTGCGCCTGCATACGGCCCATAGCCGCGATAAGAGCTTTATTGGTTGATACCGCCCAGCCGATGCGCAGCCCCGTCAGGCCATACATCTTTGACACTCCGTTTACGGCCACTATATTATCGGGGTTCTTTGCATAGGCAAACGGGCTGGGAACGGTTACACCCGTAAAAATAAGTTTGTGGTAGATATCGTCCGTCATCAAAAAAATCTGTTTTTCTTCACAAAGCGCTACTATACTTTTAATAAAATCCGCGTCAAACAAAACGCCTGCGGGATTGCTTGGGCTGTTAAGCATTATAGCTTTGGTTTTTGGCGTTACGGCTTTTTTGATTTCATCAAAACTAACCTGTATGCCGCTTGCAGGCTTTACCGCCACGGGTACGCAGCCGACAAGCTTTATCATATCGGGATAGCTTACCCAGTAAGGTACGGGGAAGATGACCTCATCCCCCGGATTGACGACAGAAAGTAAAAAATTATATATAGCCTGCTTTGCGCCGCTGCTTATGATGACATTGGCGTTTGTTATCTCTAAACCGTAATTTTTTTTGGTATATGAGCAGACGGCAGCCTTTAAGTCCGCGCTGCCGGTTGTTGGCGAGTATTTGATTTTGCGGCTTTGCGCTTTTTTGATAATAGCGTCAACCGCAGCCTGCGGAGCGGGATACTCCGGCTCGCCCCCGCCCAAATGGACTATGGGTAAGCCGTCCTTCTTCAACTGTGCAGTTTTTGCATTAAGTTTGAGTGTAGGCGAATCGCCTATTACTGCGGAAAGTTTACTTAAATTCATATTACACCTGCCTTTCTATACATTATACTTTATTGCGATTGAAGCGCAAACCTTTTGGCCCTTTGCTATAATTTCATTAATGACAAACTGGAATCCCTGGCACGGCTGTAAAAAATACAGCGCGGGCTGCCAAAACTGCTATGTATACCGTATTGACGAGCGCCACGGTAAAGACAGCAGTATAATAGCAAAAACCCAAAACTATAATTTGCCTTTAAAGAAAACGCGTAAAGGCGGCTTTAAAGTGCCTGCGGGCAGCTTTGTTTATACTTGCTTCAGCTCGGACTTCTTTTTAGAAGAGGCCGACGCTTGGCGCAGCGACGCCTGGGCTATGATGAAGTATAGGGGCGACATTAATTTCTTTTTTACCACCAAGCGCATATTGCGCGCGCCTGAGATTTTGCCAAAAGATTGGGGGCCCTGCGGTTACCCAAACATCCAAATAGCCTGTACGGTTGAAAATGAGCAGGAGGCGCGAAAACGGCTGCCCGTCTACAAAAACGTACCGCAAAACAAACGCGTTATAATTTGCGAGCCGCTGCTTGGCCCTATTAATTTGAGGCCCTATTTAGGCCCTGATATAGAGATGGTAATAGCGGGCGGAGAGTCGGGGCCCTTGGCGCGTATATGTGATTATAAATGGATACTGGATATCAGGCAGCAATGCTTGGAAACTGGAGTGGAGTTCTATTTTAAACAAACTGGTGCAAAGCTGTTTAAAGACGGCAGGCTGTATAATATAGAACGCAGCAGGCAGCACGAACAGGCATTAAAAGCGGGTATTAATTTACCTGATAAAAAGCGTTCATTATTCCAACGGGGGCTTTAAGTTTTATATAATATGGATAATTGAATAAGTAAAAAATGTAGTTTTGGAGAGGTGTGTGAGTGGTTGAAACAGCAGGTCTCGAAAACCTGTGCTCCGCAAGGGGTCGAGGGTTCGAATCCCTCCCTCTCCGTGCAAATTTAATGTACCCCGAGCTTTTTGCGAGGGGTACTTTTAATTTGCACCGGGCTTGGCAGCCGCAACAACTGCTTGTTGCGGCGTAGGGATGAGAAGCCCACAGTGATGTTTTTGTTTGAGCTGCTTGCAGCGAAAGGCAAAAACCACGAGGGCAGGCCCGAGCAAAATTACCGTCAGGTAATTTATGTAGGGCGAATCCCTCCCTCTCCGCCATTTTAAAAACCCTGTGCGCGAGCATGGGGTTTTTTAAGTGGCAGATGGAGCAATGCCAACTGCTTGGCATTGTGTTGGGATGAGAAAAGCGCAGCAATGTACGAGTTTTGGCATAGCCAAAGGCGAGTACCGCGAGTGTGGCCGCACACCGCGAGCTGGGGTCGCGAGCTTTTTGCGTCAGCAAAAAGACTTGTGACGCGAA
>CAYQAU010000015.1:0-27108 GCA_964415545.1 uncultured Elusimicrobium sp. | reverse complement strand
TAGAACCTTAAAAGAACCCCCAGCCTAGCTGGGGGTTTTCAAAAACAGACAAAAAACCGCGCTTTTAAAGCGCGGTTTTTTATTTAAAGGAAAACTATTGGCGTTTTATACTCATCTTTTTTAAATCTTCTTTTGCAAGTTTTTGCGCAAGTCGGTCTATAAATCCCTCACCTTCCATATCGGCAAGCTGCTGTACCATTTTATGCGCCTCATCATAATTTTTGTCCTCATAATAAGCCATAAATTTCACAAACAAGGCTAAACGTATTGAACTTTTATGCTGTAAAAAACCATTGGCTATTTTGATGGCCGCCGCTGTTTTGCCCTCATCTGCAAGCCACATTGCATATGTCAACGCCACCTCTTTATTATCAGGCGCGTGGCGGTAAGCTTCTTCCATAGCTTTCATAGCCGCCGCATTATCGCCCTTAGCGCGGTATATTTTAGCTATTACCATATCAGTATCATAACTTTCTTTAGCGCCCTGCATCTCTTTGGCCTGCATAATAAGCTTTAAAGCATTATCATAATGGTTGGCCGCATACTGGCTTAAGGCATACTCTTTGTAGATTTGCGGATCCTGCGGTTTAAGTTCGTCTATATATTCTTTATAGTATTTGGAGGAGCGGGTAAAAAAGCCCTCCTTATAATAGCTGCGCGCAAGGCCGAGGCGCGCGTCCATATTTTCCGGGTGCAGCGCAAGCGCGGTATTGTAGACTTCTATGGCTTTATCTGTAAGGCCGCCCTTATAGTAAATATCGGCAAGGCCTAAACTTATATCAAGGTCTTTCGGATAAAATTCCATCGCTTCATTATAAGTAAGCAAAGCCTTTTCATAATCGCCCATAGCGTCATAGGAACGGCCCAAAACTAAATACGCGCGGCGGATACGCCTTTTAGGCGCGTCTTTTAAAAGCAATTCATTTGCCGTATTGATTGCTTCTGTGTAGCGGCCCGCGTCATAAGCGGCGCGCGCTTTGGCTAAAAGTTCCTTTTGCTCCCTGCGCGCTTGGATGCCAAATATCGCATTACCTTCTAATGGCAGAAGGCAAAGTGCAAAAACTAAAACAGCTGCTTTATAAAAATTTTTATTCAAAAACATAGTCCATACTAAACAAAAGTAAATTTTCCTTCATTGGATTTAAAGACTTAAAGGTAGTTTTTGCGCCTACTTCCACAGCGCGGACCGCCTGGTTAAGATCCGTCATAGTAATATCGCCAACGCGCGAAGCTATAACAAAATTGGCATCCTTTTCCGAATTATGAGTCAAAAACGCACCCCTGATATCACCTGTCCTTACTATATAGCCCAAGATAGTGCTGGGCACGGTTTTGGAATAATCAGGTAAAGCAAAAATTGCAAGAACCCAGTCCGCCCCCATTTCTTTAACGATATCCACAGGCATATAGTCCACCACGCCGCCGTCAACCAAATAACGCTGGCGGTACTCAACGGGCGCAAATATGCCGGGTAAATTCATACTGGCGCGCACGCCTAAGGCCAATGGCCCGCTGTTAAAAACAACCTTTTCCCCCGTCTTAATATCGGCTGAAACACAGGCAAAAGGGATAGGCAAATCCTCATAATAAAGGCCGCCGACTTCCTGGCCTATAAAATCTTCAAAATTTTGGGATGAAAATAACTTGTTTGCAAAAGCATATCTGATAACGCCCAGCACCGTCAAATCCTGCGACATATAGGAGAGCCTGGGCTCCCGCGCAAGCTGCCACATACGCTCGGTAGGCACACCTGCGGTAAACAGTGCGCCGACGATACAGCCCATTGACGTGCCTGACATATAATCTATCGGCAATCCGCTTTCAGAGAGCACCTCTATAGCCCCCACGTGCGAAAACCCCCTCATCCCGCCGGCGGAGAAGGTAACGCCTATTTTTGGGCGGCTGTCTTTAGGTAAAGCGATAAACTTTTCCCAAAGATAATCCCTTAATACGGCGTCCTCCTGCTTAGGCGTAAGTGCAAAACTTGCGCCGCCGCAAAAGGTAAGTATTAAAAAAAAGGAAAGCAGCTTCTTCATTTATTAATTATTAAGATCCTGCCCGACGGCCAGTTCCAGGCGCGCCTTGGCTAACATATGCTGTTTTATACCTTCAAGGTAGTTTACGCCCGAGTTATAGTAGTAATCCAGCACTTTAAAAAGCTCTTCTTTACTGAAATCGCCTTTTGTGATATCGCCCAGTTCTTTGTTTATCGTGTCCCATGTGGCTATGCGCACGGGCGCCTCATTTTGCCAGAACTGCAAGTTATTATATGCTTCAGTTACCTGCAGGCGGATAGAGTCTTCTATTGCGGCTTGTTTAAGGATGGTTTGGCGCTGCTCAGCCCTTTTTTGTTTTATCTGCGTACCATAGTCATAACCGATAGGCAGCTTTAAGGCCAGCGTAGCCTGGATGTTTTCATTACTTAAAGTGTCTTGCCCCAAACGCTCGTAACCGACGCCGAGTATAACGTCAGGATACCTTTTTGCAAGCGAAAGTTTAACCGCTATATTATCCATCTCCAGCTTATAAAGCGCGCTCTTAAGCTCGGGGCGGAACTCCATCGCCCATAACTTTGCCTGCGCTAAGTTGACTTCAACGGGCTCATAATCAAAATCGCCCTGTATGACGATTTTGCTGTTAATTTCCTTATTTAAAACGCTTAAAAGTTTAAGGTTGGCGTTGGAAAGCTCCTCATCAGTCTGGTTTACCATGGAGTCCAGGCGCGCCATTTCTGATTTAACTAAAATCTTTTCCCAAGTCTTATAGTGAGTCCTTGAAACCGCTTTTTGCGCTTTTAGCCTTATATCTTCAAGGATAAGTTTTTTGCGCTGCAAAAACAGATATTCAAAAAAAGCTTTTTTAACTTCAAAGATTACCGATGATTTTACCGCTTCATATCTGCTCATCGCTTCCTTAACAGTAGCGTTTGCAAGGCTGACTGTGCTTGAAGTCCTGCCGCCCGTATAGAGATACTGCGTAGCCTGCACGCCAAGCCCGTAAAACATTTCCGAAGAATCGGTAGAGTTAAGATAGCGAAGCCCTAAACTTTCCGGTAAAATAGAGGGGTAATCCAGCTTATAAGATGTAGCCGCCGCGTTTACGCTTACCTGCGGCAGGTATAAGAACTTTGCCTCCTGCAAACGCTGCTGGGCTATAATTACATCCTGCTCGGTAAGCAGGAGCTGGTAATTATTTTCAAGCGCAAGCCTGATAGCGTTTTCAATCTCTATCGGGTCTTTGTCGTCGCTTGAATAGCGTATCCTGTACTTTTGGGCATTAAGGCAAACTGCGCAGGTACAAAAAACCAAAGTTAAAATAAGCAGCCTTTTCATAAAAAATTATTCCCCTTTTTTCTGTTCCTTTTGTATGTCTTTAGCCATACTTTCAACATAATCCATCATATTATTAAAATCGTTTTGCAGCTCCCCTAATCCGTCGCCATCACGCAAATGCACGCGCTCTTTTAAGTCGCCGCCGCGCACTTTTTTGCAGGCTTGTTCAAACCTGTATATCGGCCCGGCAAATTTGTTTGAAATTACGGCGGCAAGCAAAGCTAAAATAGAGAAGCAAATCAAAATCTTTATAACAAACATTGAAAATATGGCCGAGCCTTCCTCAAAAAACACCTGCAATAAAGCGGGGTGGGCGGCAAATACCTTTTCCATAAGAGAAACGGCCTCATATACCGCAAAGCCAACGCCTATTAAAAAAGACAAAAGGACAAAAGCAACAAACCTGAGCTGTATGCTTTTTTTAATGAAAAGTATTTTCCTTTTTATCATAATCGTCCTATATGCTGCAGGTATATTTAATCTGTACTATACGCTCCGCCTTATTATTGAAATTTCTTAAGGCTACGTCGGCGGAAAAATTATCCGTAAAATAAAATCTTGCCGCGCCGTTTAAGCGCGATTCATCAAAAGTGCGGATATTATCCCATTCAAAAATGAGTGAAGCCCCCTCCGCTACCGATAAAGACGCGCCTGCAAAACCTGCAAATTTATCAAATTTAAAACCATTGACGGTATAATTAACGCCGCCGTTTAAGATGAAACCCGTAAAAAAAACTTCCTTGGTAAGGGCCATATAAATGCCTTTGCCTTTCTCTTCATACTCGTCTTCATGATGGTCATATTTAAAGCCCTGGTTATCAAAACCGAAGGCTACTGCGGGCATAATTTCCCCGCCGTCATAAACCCTGTATTTAAGCTGCAGAGCGGGTATAAGTATTTTTATATGCTCATCATTTGTGCCGATAAGATGTTCCAAAGTAATTGAAGCGCCTATACTTAACCTGTTTAAAACGCCGAAGTCAAAATAAGTAAGCACGCCGCCGCCGCTAAATACGCGCGAGGTAAGGCCGAATGTGCGCGCAGGTAAAGATTCCGCAGTGGGAGTATCAAGCAAATAAGTATCGCTATGCGCCGCAAATGCAGGCGTAAATAAAAATATAAATAAACAAAAGCGGAGCAATTTCCTCATTACTTCAACCCTAGTCTAAAAAGACCCTTATATCCCTTACCTGAGGCTCAACGATAATCCTGATGTTTTGGAGCGAGTAAACCTCTTTGGTGGCCATAAAGTCATTGCGGTCGTGCGGGAACTCAAGCATAACTTTATCGTCTGATAATTTATCTAAATTATAAACCACGCCTTTGCGCCACATATCGGTTTTGGTATTATCATTATGCTGCTTAGGATCCCAATGATTAACAAGGACTACCATACCTTTTTTAAGTTCATAAGCGTCCGCAGGGCGCGTTTTTAAAATTACATTATCAGTGGTAATGACTTCCCCTTCTTTAGGGCCGTTTGTAAATTCCACGCTGTAAAAACCTTTTTTGTCGGGGCCCTGAAGCTTCTTTGCCAAAGCATAGTAGGAGTAAAATTTATCTTCATACATAAACGGCGCAAAGACAGAGTATCTTATCTTGCGCTCATAAGACGCTTTTTGCGAGCGGTTGTACGGCTCTTCCTCCTCCAAATTATTAGAAGCGCGGCACCCAAACGCCATAAACGCCAAAACAAAAATGCTTGCGGCAATCAGAATCTTTTTCATCATTATCCTCCGTAAATATTTCCACCTCTTAGATCTTGCGCTACAACAAGGGGCATATCTTTAACTTTAAGTTTAAATACAGCTTCCGCCCCAAGTTCACGGTAGCAAACAGGCAGGCACTCCTCAACATAACTTGCAGATAAGGCGCCCAAACCTGAAAACGCTATAAAATAAACGACCTTCCCGCACATAGCCGCGTTAACTTCCGCGCTGCGCGGGCCTTTACCTATAATACCAATTATACCCGTTTTTTTAATTATGTGCGGCGTAAATTTATCCATTCTTGCGCCCGTAGTCGGCCCGCAGCTGCCGCATTTATTGCCCGGCCTCGTCGGCGTGGGGCCCATATAATAAATCATTTGGCCGCGTAAATCTATGGGCGGGTTTTTCTCTTTCAGGAACAAAATATGCGCCTGGTCGCGCATGGAATAGAGGGTGCCGCTGTAAAAAACCTCCTCCCCTGCGCGCAGTTCTTCATACATCTTTTCAAACTCAAGCGGTTCGCTTATTTTTATCATATAACCCTGCTTATGTGGCGGCTGCTGTGGCAGCCTGTATTAACCGCGACGGGCAAGCTTGCCATATGGCAAGGCAGATATTCTATGTTGACGGCAAGGGCCGTCGTACTACCCCCTAAACCCTGCGGGCCGATTTTAAGTTTATTTACTGCTTTTAAAATTTTTATTTCCAATGCCGCATAATCTTTATTTTTATTATGCGCGCCAATCTTCCTTGCAAGCGCAAACTTAGCGGCTTTGGCGCAAGTTTCAAAATTACCGCCTATACCTACGCCTATAACAAAAGGCGGGCAAGCTTTTGCGCCCGCTAAAGAAGCGGTTTCAACAACAAAATTTTCAATATCAGCCGCGCCGTCTGCGGGGTTAAAGAAGCGGATGCGGCTTGTATTCTCCGCCCCGCCGCCTTTAAGTAAAAGCGTAAGTTTTATTTTTGAACCTTTAACAAAATTATAGTGTATTACCGCAGGCAGGTTATCCTGCGTATTTTTGCGGTTGAACAATGGCTCGCGCACGGTGGATTTACGCAAATAAGCCTCTTTATAGCCCTGTTTAACGCCCCTGTTTACTGCGTCTGTTATATTGCCTTCAATACAGACGTCCTGCCCGATATCGGCAAAGATAACCGCCGTGCCCGTATCCTGGCAAAGCGGTATATTTTTGGTTTTGGCTATATGCGCGTTTTGCACGCAAAGGTTAAGTATCTTTTTAGGCAGCCCTTTTTCCGTTTTAGCGGCGTTTTTAAAAGCGTTTAGCACATCAGGCGGCAGGATATGCGCAGCCTCATCACACATATTTTTTACCGCTTCAGTTATTTGGACGGCAGTTATTTTACGCATTGTTGCAGAACCTCCGCAAAAGCCTCTTGCACTAAAGTTTGCGGCGGTTGTTTGATAAGGCCGCAATCTTCCAAAACCTTAGCCGCTTTGCGCACAGCTATAATATCGGCTTTAGTTTTATTATAGACATCTTCTTCGCTTATGTCTATACGCGCAAGGCCTTCTTCTTTAGCGGCCTTGGCTACTGCGGCGGCTTGCAGGGCAAAAACTTCAATATCATCCATTTTCGGGATTATGTTTACGGGGCTTAAAGGCGCAATTTGCTCCGCGCGCGCCGCTATTGCGCGGGCGGCGGCAAGCGCCATATTATCGGTTATTTTTTTGGCGCGGCAAAGTAATACTCCCTTTAAAATACCGGGGAAGCAAAGCGAATTATTTATCTGATTCTCAAAATCGCCGCGGCCTGTGGCAGTGATAAAAGCGCCTGCAGCCTTAGCCTCTTGCGGATAAATTTCAGGCACGGGGTTAGCACAGGTAAAAACTATCGGGCGCGCGGCCATAAGTTTTATCCACTCGGGCTTGATAGTATCAGGTCCCTGTTTTGACAGCGCAATAAGCGCATCGGCATTTTTAAAGGCGTCTTCTTCCTTCTTGGTTTTTGAGGGATTAGTTTGCCTGCAAAGCTGCCATTGTTTATAGAAATCCGGATTATCTTTAAGGTCCGCCCTATCGGCAGAAAGCGCGCACGAAACGTCAAACATAATGATATTGGCAGGGTTTGCCCCCGCCTTAATTATAAAATCAGCTATAGTTGTATTAGCCGCGCCCGCGCCGTAAAAAACTATTTTTACTTTTGATATTTCCTTACCCGCAACTTTAAGCGCGTTTAGAAAACCCGCAACTGTTACGCAAGCGGTACCCTGCGCGTCATCATGCCAGACGGGGATATCAAGGCTTTCGCGTAAAGTATCTAAAACTTTATAACAGTTGGGCTGGCTTATATCTTCAAGATTAATCGCCCCAAAAGACGGCGCACACATTTTTACAAAATCTATAATTTTATCGGCGCTCGGTTTACCGTCAGGCAAGCGGCTGTCTATGCAAAGAGCCGAAGCGTCAACCCCGCCCAAGTATTTCATCAGCAAGGCTTTGCCTTCCATAACGCCAAGGCCGCCTGCGGGCGTGCAATCGCCGTCGCCCAGCACGCGTGTGCTGTCGCTTATCACGGCTACGCTGTTGCCGCGCGAGGAAAGCTCAAAAGAAAGTTTATTATCATCTCTTATGCTTGTTGAAACTGATGATACCCCGGGCGTATAATATAAATTAAATAAATCTAAATCAGGCAATGCCGCTTTAGGCATAAGCATAGTTTTGCCGCCGTAAAATTTATGGAGTTTTAAGGCCAGTTTTTTATAAAAAAGAGTTTTTGCCTTAGCTTTTTCCTCATTGGAAAGCGCGGGCAAAAACTCTTCAAAATTACTAAGGTTGATTTCAGTGGCCATAACTTATTTGCTGCCAAGCTCCTTCATATCGCCCTCAAGCTTTACTTGTCTTGCTTCGGCGTCAGCCTTTTCCTTTGCGGCTATCATTGCAGGGACAAAATTAACGCGCTGTACCAAATTATTAATGCCTGATTTCTTTTCAAGGTCCGCAGCGGCGATATTTATCGTCCTCTCCTTTTGCGCAGGGCCTTTTATGGGCGCGGCATCACTTGTTTTTTCAGGCTGAACGGTAATAACAATCACATCATTTTTTACAGAGGCATTAGTAAAATCCCTGCCGGTAGTAATGGTAAAAAGATCGTTTACCTTGCCGTCTTTATCTTTGACAGGTAATCCTTTATCGTCAATCTTAATGCCTATTTTGTCCAATATTTGCCCTACCGCAGTCTTATCAGTCGGCTTTACAAAACCGCCCATAGCCCCGTCTTTTTTCTGGTCCAGCGCTACTGCGCCTAAGTCTATAACAAATTTATATTTATCTTGGACATCTTTGCTGATTTCAGGCAGTTCGGTGCCGCCGCCGCAATAGCTTATTTCAATAGTGTCATCATCGGCAGGTTTTTGCGCGCCGGGTTTACCGACGGCCGTACTGTCAGCCACAGCCATTTGGCCTGCGAGGCTGCCCACATCAAATGAGGTAAAACCGCCGCCTGCCCCTTTATTTGAACCCGAAGCTTCTTCCGCATCAGCGGCGTGCAAGCTATGCGCGTGCATATCGCATGAATCAGGCATAGGAGGCGCAGCTTTATATAAAGCAGGGTCAAATGCCTTTACTTCAACTTTTATCTGCGGTTTATCGCCCGGCTGTTGGCCGGGATTATCGGGATTGGAAGGTTGTGAAGGTTTATCGCCGGGTTTGCCGGGTTTACCGGGCTCCGTTGTTCCGGGTTTACTCTGGCCCGGGGTTTGCGGATTGTTTGACGCGGAACCGCTTGAAGAGCCGCCCGCATTAACGCCGCCGCCGCTTGATGAGATTAAACCTGTGCCGCGTAAATTCTTTTTAAAAGTTTTGGC
The DNA here is from genome assembly GCA_964415545.1 of uncultured Elusimicrobium sp. GTDB lineage: Bacteria > Elusimicrobiota > Elusimicrobia > Elusimicrobiales > Elusimicrobiaceae > Proelusimicrobium. The sequence goes on along the minus strand of CAYQAU010000015.1, from coordinate 18,239 downwards.
TGATTCTTCAAAACCGCTAAGGTTTACACCGCCGTCTTCTTTGCTTGCCGATACGCCGCCGCCGCTAAAACCGCTTGAAGAACCTGAAGAAGAAGCAGAATACCCTGCCCCGTCAGACGAATAACGGCTTGCAATACCTACAGGGGCGGAATCGCCGCCATAATTATTGCCGCCGCCTGAGGAAGAACTGCGGCCCGGCGCTGCAGCTTGCCCATCGCCGGAATCGGAGAAAGCGGTAACCGTCTTTTTGGCTGAGGCCTGATAAACCTGCGAACCTGCGGGCGCGGAAGAGGAATCAATCTTTTTCATTACCTGTGTATAGGCCGCCTTGCCAAGCGCGCGCTGCTCATAGGAATCGGCTGAAGAAACCTCATACAAACCTTTTACCGCCAGATCGCCGTTCATCTGCCTTTGGGCGCTGTGGTCTGCAATTACAGAAGGGTTTGAAGCTATAAAATCTAAGCCTGACGAAACGCCGCCTGATGAAGATGCGCCTTTATCTAAAAGCCCGCTTTCAACTGCGCTGCGGTCTTTTGCGCGCCCTTCCTGCAAGGCTTTAATAATCTCTTCGGAATCAGAGTCAGCTACAAGGAACTCCTCATTCTTTTCGTCGCCGCCCTTTAATATTCCGCCATAAAAGTTGCCTACCTTGCGCGCAAAACGCGAAAATGGGTTAGAAGACCTAAAAGGCAGCGCAGATTTAGCGCGGCTTTTTTGGGCGTCAAAAATTTCCATGCTTTCATAGTCTTCTTCCTGCAAAGCTTTATCACTTTGCAGTGCAGTATTTTTGGCGTCTTTTTCAAAAATTACCGGCAACGCCAAAAAGACTACAATGCCGATACTGGCAAGTTTTATGTACGGAATCTTCATACTTCCTCCTGTAAAACTAAAAAATCTTTATCAAGCTAACCGCCAAAGAAACTCTTTATTGAATTCCACGCGCTTTCTATGATGCCCTGATCAGCCTGCTTTTGCGGCTGCTTGGGCGCAGGTTTAGGTTTAGGCTGGGCATTCGGGTTAGGAAAAGGGCCAAAAACATTATTGGGGTTTAGAGATTTGGTATTCTGCTGATACGGCTGATAATACCAACTATTGTTTTGCCCGTTCTTAGATGGCGGCATATTTTTATTCACATTCTGCTTAGGCGTTGTCCCTTTGGGTTTATCCGTCCCGTGCTTATGCGTATCTTTAGGCTTCTTGCCGTCAACAGAATCTTTGGCTTCTTTAACTTTTTTCTCTATTTCCGCCTTTTTAAATGCATCGTCAAGTTCTTTGCGCTCATTGTCGTCCATAATCCTTCTAAACTCGCTGCCCATAGCCATGCCGACAGTCTGCGCATTTTTCATGATATCAGCAGGCGCATAGGACGAAAGCTGCCTGTCTTCAACATCCACAACGGTTCCTATACCGCTTTTCTGTAAAACTTTACGGTTTTCAGGGCTGTTGGTTACAGCGGCTACGCCCGCTTTGTTTGCAAAATAATGCTTAAATTCGCTCGGCGATATACCTACATATGTTTTGCCCTGCTCAGCCGCTTTCCTGGCGACTTCAGGTATAGCCTGCGGCGCATAGGAATACAAGGGCGATTCAGCTGTGGCTATTGTGATATTGCCCGTCTTTGTATCTATACCCAGCGGGAAGACGACCTGCGGCCTTACATCCCTAAAAATTTCCTTCTTTGCCATAAGCTGCTGGGTAAGCTCCTTACGCAAGGCTTTTACCACCGCGTCCGCTTCGTCATAACTATTTTCAAGATTAGCGCGCTTATCCTTACAAAAATTGCCCGCAACAGCTATTGTTTTTAAACCTGTTCTTTCATAAAAAATCTTTTTAAAGGTATCAGGCTTCTCGCTGTTTTGCGCTGAATAATTAAAGAACGGCGCCCTAAAAGCTTCATAGAAAACTGCTTTGGGGTTTGCCGCTGTTTTTCCGAATTCCCCTTCAATCTCCGTCAATTCTTTTAGTCTGTCCTCTCCTGATAATACAGAAAAATATCTGAAATAACCGCTGTCTCCCACAACCGCTTTTGTATCTTTAATACCTGTGGAAGGGCTAAGCGGAGTATTAACATCCTCGTCATCAGCCGCGCCTAAACCCAATGAGCGTAAGATACCCGCCAAAGGGCTGACATCGCCTCTCCTGCTGCTAAAACTGTTGATGACAATAGGAGTATTGTTATATTCCGCTATAAAATCCCCGGCCGCGGCACGTTTATCATAGTCGGCAGCGTCTTTGGGATTACCTTCAGGATAACGCCTGTTGTTAAAACCTCTCATACCGTCTAAATCAACGTCTTTGCCGCCGCCCTCGCCTTCGCTTTCGCCTGACTCTTCTTTAGACGGGGTAGAATAGGAGAGCGCGCTCTCGTTTACTAAGTTTGAAATTTTTTCGTTGATGGAGTCATACCTGTCCCCAAAATCGCCCATCGGGCCTGCGCTGCCATTGCCTGCAGATGAGGAGGCGCCCCTGCCGCCTTCTGCCGATGAATATCTGGAATCAATCCTCGCGCCCCTGTATTTGCTCGCGTCAGCCAAATATGCGCTAAAATGTTCCCCGTCTGATTCCCCGCCGCTTTGCATTTGGTTCATTTTCTCCGGAGTAAAAAATGCTACAGATAAGCTGCCGTCAGGCTGGCGTTGGTAGGCGGCTACTTTACCGTTTTTAGCGGCTACTGCTTTATAATATTTAAGTAAAGCATTCTCAATCTTTTTACCGTTTACTCCATCGGGATAGGCGCCGTTTTCATAAAAAGCCCCGTTATAATAATAGCCGTTTCCGGCAGGTATAACGTCATTGCCCTCTACAAACATAAATGCGGGCATAGCGCCATTTGCGTCGGGCATTATTCCGTTTGCATTGCCTTCATTATCAAAAGAAAAAATAAGGTTATCTTCCGCGCCTGAGGAACGCTCCTGCACTATTTCTTCGGCGTATTGCGCGAGCGAGGGGTTTTTCTTACTAAAAGATTTTTTACCCATACCATAGAAATCCGCCAATTTAGAAAAGTATTTTGATAAAGGATTATCAGAGGCTATTACAGGCAGGGAGCCTTCCTGCTCTTCCTCAAAATTACTTGCATTATTTGACTCTTGGTCAGGGAAAATAAGCGGCAAAGCAAAAAAGGCCGCAGCTAATACCGGTAAAACCCAGAACAATTTGCTTTTCTGTTTTTTATTATTAACAATATTCATAACATCCTCCGTCTACATCACAATGCGGGCCTTATATTTATATTATATATATATTTCAAAGGATACGGTAAGTTTTCAAGGGCAAAAGGGCCTATGCGTTTTATGGGCCTTTGCAAATAAAAACTACAGTTTCCTATAATCTGATTAATCTGCCGCGCTTAATAAAAAAAGGCGGCGTAAATAAAACGCCGCCTTTTTAATTGTATTATAAAAAATTAACTTCTCACTCTTTCGTTCACCTGGACTGCGTACTTGTCAAGCTTAGCGCGTTGCTCTTGCATATTGAAGTTAAGCAAGCCGTCTTTAATGTCCATAACCTTCATTTGCATTTCAATGTTGGAAGAATAACCGGGGGTCCTGGCTGTTTCATACATTTTCTTAAACCAAGTCATAAAACCGGGGTCGGGATTTGAAGCCTGCTGGGCATACCACAACATATCACGGTTACTTCGGTCCTTCTGCTTAGGGCTAGGGCCCCATTTAACCATAAATTTAGTGATAGGAAGTGAGCCGGCCTGCGCAGCCAACATACCGGGCGTAGCGCCATTATCATCAAGCCTGCGCAATGCGGTTAAGGCAGTTTTAGTATACTGGTTGGCGAGATCATCACCTGTAATATCATCTAATGTAAGCTTAGAAATTTTAGCCAAAATCGCGTTTTCTTCTTTCGTGTTTTCCTTCTCGCCAGACATGTTCTCAACGCCGATTAAGTATCTGTCGCGCACCATAAAATAAATCAAGGCCTTTTCCTGTCTGTATTTTGCTGCGGAGTGTATTATATTCCTGCCGCCGGGATTACGTATCTGAGCATACTGGCAAGTTTTATCCCCGGCAAGACGCGTTTCTTTACAGCAAAAATGCATAAAAGCGATAATATCGCCCCTATATTTGACAGCCTCGTCCCAGTTATAGATTTCGCCTGTCCCGAACTTACAAAGCATTTCCGTCTGGGAATAAGCCGCCGGCGTAAAAAATAATGCCACGGCAAGGAGTAATAATGTTTTTGTTACTGCATGTCTCATAAAAAATAGACCTCCGATAATAATATAAAATTTTGCTTGAACTCTTTCCTACTCTAAGTTTATTACTTTACCCATAGCGTTACAAGGGAAAAAAGGCCTATCTTAACGATAGGCCTTTTTTACTATTTAAGGAATCCGCGCAGCTCTTTTTCCATATCTGGCGCCGTGAGCTCGGCAATCATACCGTTTGCATCTTGCTCCACCGCTTGCGTTTCTGCGCCCTCAAGCCTGCTTACCATATTATCCGTACCTTCATACACTTTATCTAAAACCCAAGGCGTAGTGGCATAGGAATTATATTCAGCAGAATAAAAACCATTACTGTTAAGCAGTTTTGCGCTGTCCGCATTAGGGACATAAACAGCAACATTGTCATTGTGTTTAAGCAGCTCCCCCGCCTGCTTTTCATCGCCAACATATCTGCCCTTATTACCCCAAAGTTGCTGCACTACCTGTGCGGGGAATTTATCGGAAGACACAAATCTTAATTTTTCGCCTTCATAACCGTCAACCATAATAATATTAGTCACAGGCAGTTTATCATTAGCTGCGATATTTTCTCTAAGTTTACGGAAGTTCTCATCAGATTTTTCCCCCGCAAGCTGCACTTCCTCAGATAATACACCGGGAAGGCTTTTATTAAACGACCTGAAAGGCTCGCCCTCCACCTTGGCGGGAACAGGCCATGCATCCCCGTTTTTGCACGGGCCCGCTTTGCAAACATCCCCCATAAGCAGCTCCTCAGTCATTTTCTTGCCTGCTTCCGTGTTTGCCGTTGTTACGACTTCTTTATCTGCATCATCCTTTCTATCTAAAGAATCTGCCTCGGTAAAACCTTTGCTGACTTTGTCCTCAATCTTTTGCTTTGAAAATTTAGCGACTATCGGCCCGCTTACAGGCAGCTTTTGCTGTGTTTCAGCTTCCTGCTTGGTTTTAGGGGCCTCCACCTGTGGAGTAAAATTGTTCCTTGCTCTTGCCCCTGAGCCCGATGATGACTTTTTAGCCGCGCTTACTTTGCTTGATACCGCTTTATCAAAACCTTTTGCCAGCTTATCGCCGCTATTTGACGCGCCCTTTTCATTACCGCCCGCCACGCCGCCGCGGCTTATAATGCCGCTGCGCCCGCCGCTAAAGGCGCTGCCTGCGCCATTTTCGCCGCCGAACATAGACGGGTTACCCCTGCGCCCGTTTGAAGAGGGGCTTTTAAAAACAAAATTGCCGTCATTATTTAAATAACCTTTGTTAGAGTATCTGTTATATGCGCCTATAGCCTGGGAGCTTCTGTCCCCCGCTGCATACTGCTTAAGCAATTCTCTATCCGCCTCGGGTATATATTGTGATATTATTTTATCTAATTCTATAGGCCCGTATTCCGTAAGGGCGTATTTGCTGCCCGCTAAATCTGTAACCACGTCATAAGTTTTATCGCCAACCTGAACATATTCATCCCCGTTACCGTAAGGGCGGGAGGAAGCCGTTACAACGCCCCCATCAGCATCAACAGCTTTGGGGGACGCAGGCTTATCAGCCTTTTTATCATCTTTGGCGTCTTTTGCATTTTTTACGGAATCCTCTTTAACCATAGAGTTAAGTTTATCTAAACCGGTGGAAGATTTACGCTTTTTAAAACCGTAGAAACTGCCCACTCTGTTATAAAACTTAGCTAAAGGGTTGGAGCTCATTTCAACGGTTTGGCCCGCGGCCGCCAAGGCGGACGTATCCTCATACACGGGTGATTTGTCTGAAAATAGAAAAGGAAGGAAAAAGAATACAACAACAAATACTAGAACCACTCTGAAAGTGTTATCTCTCAATAATCGCATATAAAAAAACCTCCTTCACCGGTCAAAACCTATAAAGTTTTACCGGATCATGGCATCTGCATCTAAAAATTGTCTTACATAGAACATATTAGACTAATTTACGCCGTTTTTCAAGCCCTGATTGCAAAGCCACGTCTAAATCAGCGCATATAATCCCTCCGCATTGCAGTGCGATGGCGCACCCCCTGTGCGGCGGCGTACTCCCTGCACGGCGGCGCAGCCCCTCTGCGCGGCGGCGAACCGCCGCCAGCAATGACAGCATAGAAAGTTCTTAATCGGCGACATCAGAAGCGTCTATGAAATAAAAATTTTAGAATGAAAACAGTTTTGTATTGTCCGAAGCAAAACGGCGCGGGTTTTTACCTACAGCTTTTGCGCCGCTTTGCAAGTTACAAAACGTTCCTTAAAATTTTTATTGAATGCTTCTACTGAGCCTAGCTTTTGTCCAGTTTTTGGGCGATGCCAAAAATTGGTCGGGGCTTGGGGATGAAGTCCCCAATAAAGACCATCAAATATAAAAGGCGGCTTTTAAAAGCCGCCTTTCTACTAAAGTATTACCATGTCTTCCAACTCCGCCCCGTTGGAAACTAATTTAAGTTCCGGGTACGGATAGGTGGTTTTAAGCAGGTGGTTAAGATGGTCTAAAAACTCTTTGGCTTTGGGCGAAAAGTCTTCATATTTATGTATGGTGCCCGCGTCATTGCCGTCAAACAAGTCAATATGTGTTACGGCGATTTTGGTGGCCGTATTTATCATAATTGCGCGGCGCGCTACATCATCTTCAAACCTGCCGATACGGCGCAGCCTTTTGCTGACGGAGCCTATCTCACAACCTTTGCCGTGGTATAGCTCCAGCTCTTTTTCATCATCAATTTCATACTGCAAGGGGCCGGGGCCCACGCGACTTACATAAGGCTTAAAAATTACCCAGCAGTCTCTGACTGATTTGGGGCCCAAACCCGCTTCCCCCAGGAAGGTGGAGGCAGTGGTGTCGCGCGATGTTACATAAGGATACTCGCCATGGAATAAGGATAACTTCATACCCTGCGTGCCTTCAACTAAAACGTCCTCCCCTTTAGCTAAAGAATCAGCTAAAAGCTCGGGCACGTCTTTAATAAATTCTTTGAGCAAAGGTTCATCTTTAGCATAGCGGATCTGCCTGCGTTCAATCCTGTCCTTTACCGCCTGGCCCAAACCTGTACCTACGCTGCCGACTGCGCTCATAAAATGGGCGGACGCCTTTTCAGCCGCGGTATTTTCATCCGTAATAATTACGGCCATAGGGTCTATGATAAGGCGGTCTTTGGTACCCGTAAGTTCAACCTCTTTTAAAAGCCACTCTGTTTTTGTATAGGCGCCGGCGCCCAAAACAAGTTTGGTTTTAGGGTTTAAAAAGCCCGAAGGTATATTCTTTAAAGTATACTTATTGCCATTATGCAATACCGTATGGCCCGCATTGGGACCGCCTATCCTTACGCAATAGCTGTAGTTGCCTTTATAAGAAAGATAGGCCGAAATCTTGCCCTTGCCTTCATCGCCGGCCTGACCGCCGGATACTATATCAATCATTTTAAACCTTCCTCGCCAATTTGGCTGCCGTTCCAATATAATTTTGCCCGTTAAGCTTTTTAAGTTTTGCTTTAACCTCAACGGGTACATCAAGCCCTTCTATAAAAGTTGCAAGGGCCTCCTGCGTTATTTTTTTGCCGCGCGTTAAGTCCTTAAGTTTCTCATAAGGATTTTTTACGCCGCTTACGCGCAGTATAGTCTGCACCGCTTCGGCCAATACTTCAGGGTGCAGGGCAAGCTGCGCGGCGCTTGCCTTTTCATTAAACTCCACTTTGCTTAAACCTTTTTGCAAGGCGCGCAGCGCAACAGCATTGTAGCCGAACGCAGCCGCTATATTGCGAAGCACGGTGGAATCAGATAAATCGCGCTGCAAGCGCGACACCGTAAGCTTGCCGCTGAAATAAGTATAAAGCGCGTTTGCAAGCCCAAAGTTGCCTTCCGCATTCTCAAAATCTATAGGGTTAACCTTCTGCGGCATTGTGGAGGACCCGACTTCCCCCTCAACCGCCTTTTGCGTTAAAATATCATCGCTTATATAACGCCAGGAATCCTGCGCAAGGTCAATAAGTATCATATTAATACGGCGTAAATTATCAAAAAGTTCCGCATAGGTATCATGCGGGTCTATCTGGGTGGAGACTTCAGTCAATATAATCTTTATATCGCGGTTCCTGTTAAAATTATTGATGAAGTTTTGTGTAAATTTAAGCCAGTCCACACCTTCAAAAGCAGCATAATGCGCATTGTAGTTGCCCACCGCGCCGCTGAATTTGCAAGATATTTTAGTTTTTTTAAGCTGCTCAAACTGCCTTAAAAGCCTTTGTTCAAAAACGCGGCATTCTTTGCCAAAAGTAGTAGGCACCGCAGGCTGGCCGTGCGTACGCGCAAGCATTACGCTTTGTGCATACTTCTTTGAAAGTTTAAGCAAATACTGCTGCAGCTGGCTTATAAGCGGGACGAAGACTTGCTCCAGGCTGTCGCGCAGCATAAAGGCGTAGGCAAGGCTGTTTATATCCTCGGAAGTAAGCGCAAAATGCAGCCACTGCGTTTTACCCTCCAGGCCTGCTGCGGCAAATTTTTCCCTTAAAAAGTATTCTATGGCTTTTACGTCGTGGTTAGTAGGTTTTATCTCCTTATAACCGTTAAATTCTATATCATTAATGGTTTGAAGGTCATCATCTGAAAGCTCAACCATTTTTTTGACTGCCAAGGCCTCCGCAGCCTTAAGTTCAAATATATTTGCGGCGGCAAGGGCTAAAAAATACTCCGCCTCCGCCTTAACGCGGTTACGGGTTAAAGCGTCCTCCCCCATAACGGTAAGGAGGTCATTAAGCTTTTTGGCATAGCGGCCATCTAAAGGTGTAAGTTTACGCATACATTGTTATTATAGCAAATTATATATAGGCCAAAAGGCCCAGGGGTTAATAGGAAAAAATACTCTTTTCAAATTGCCGCCCAGCTGTTAGAATTTTTAAATAAGGCTAACGGAGTGTGCTATATGAATAAACTTATTTCGCTTCTGCTTACCGTCGTGCTGCTGGCCCCTGATTTCGCTTTCGCGCAAGCTGCGCCTGCGCCTGAAAAACTGGCAAAGGAAATCAGAAACACCGTAACTTTTGCGGAGCAATCTGCCGAGACGCTGTTTCGCAACCCTTTCAGCAGCCATATATTAAACTCCCGAGCCTATGGACAATTTGAGCAAGGCGAAAAGGCGATTTATCAAGCAGTTGCATCAAACAGCCATAATGATCTTTTTATTTATAATGTAAAGAAATCCCTCCCGCAAAAGGCGCAGAGGGACTATCTTGAAAAGGTAGTGCAGGCCGCACGCGCTAAAACCGGCCCCGTTAAAGCGATGGGTATTATTTCTTCAGACGCGGCTTTTACCGAAAGGATGGCAAAAACGCTTATACGCAAAGGGCGCCTTAATTTTAGCCGTCTTACATTTGAAGTCCAGAAACGTTTGGGCATAAGTTATGACCGCGCTATAGCCTTAGCCTTAAATACGGAAATCCGTATGGCCAGAGCTGCGGTGGAAAATGCAATCACGCTTGAGATACAAAACGCAAAGCTTTACACCAGGCATTCAATGATGCGTATTTTTAACGGCACGCTGCCCGTAGGTATGAAGAAGGAGGCCGCAAAAAATATAGCCGCACACTATGAGAGGATGAAAAACTTATATGCTTTACGCGGAGCAAATAACAAAACGCTTATAAAACGCGTATTTGGCAAAGCGGAATTAAGGAGCATAAAAACAGTAATTGAAAGAGCGCCCGCCACAGAGGCTGCCTTCAGAGGTTTAAGGAACAAGCTTTTTGTACAAAAGCTGGCGCGCAAAGCGGCATACTCAATACCTGCGGCCGCATCCATATTACTTTTTGTTTCTGTACTCCCGCAGGATAGTTACAGCAACCCGAAGTATTACGAGGAAGTTGTATCAAACACAGTAAAAAATAAGGCTGAAAGGATGAAGCAGTATAATGAAATTATTAATACTTACCCCGAACTTATTTTGATTTTATCATCATCTGACAGCATAGCGGCAAAAGAGATTGAGGAGCTGCTCTTAACACAAGACGGCCGCCACGCGCCTTTAACGGAAATACTGCCCTTTATGGCCTGGAGCGCGGAGTATCTGACTATACCGTTTAGGAGCGAAGAAGCGGCAGATGAGTATATAAAAAATGTAGAATATTTAAATAATGAGGTTTTAAAAGAGCTGGATGAAGAAAACCAAACAGATTTTTGGCAGCAAATTAAAGGCTTAAAATACCAAGAAAACAACTATAAGCCCGAGCAGTTTAATTTTTTAATGGAGAAATAATATATGTATAAAACATTGTCCTATGCATTAAGCCTATGCTTACTGATAAATACAGCGGCGCCCTTGGCGGCGCAAAACGTCAAAGGCATGGACCTGCTGAATAATAACAGTATGATACAGCTGCCCAAGGTAAACCCCGCAACGGTGCTTTTTAAAGACCCCACAAAACTTACCTTGTCGGAAAAGATATACCTCCAGTCAAAAGGCATCAAAATCAGCCCCACTATTTTTATGGATAAATACAATAAAACCGTGGCCGATTATACGCATGATGCGGACCTTTATAAACTTACGCCCAAAGAAGTTATGGATAATATGGATTCTTACTCCAAAAAAATTATCAAACAAATGGAACAGAACCCAAGATATAAAAAAGCCGTCCGTAAAGAAAAAGCTATAAATTATTGCGGCGCGGCAATAAGCGGCATCGCTATCGGCCTTTTAGTTGTAGCTTGCGCGCCGGCGGCTTTGGCTTATGGCGGCACGGCGGCCGGCGGCTGGTTTGGCGCATCGGCCGGCGCGGGTATGCTTGCAACTGCGGTAAGCGTAAAACAAATTGTAGGCGTAGTTATATCGCTTGAGCTTATAACCTGGTTCGCAAGTGATTTGGTAATGAGCCTTTATTCGGACCTTACGGACCGCTTTATCAAATATAATCTTATAACCAACGGCAGCCTGTCGCAGGAAGTTTTAAAGCAGGCCGCAAAAGGTACGGTTGAAGGCTCTGTAGCCCAAACCTGCCCCGTCAAACAGGACCTGCCTGTAGTTAAATACGGTTCACGCTGGGATAGTAAAGAAGCGCACCGCGAAGCTTTAATAAGATTAACGGGCCTTATGGCCATCAACGAATACCTTGCCAATGAAAAGGGCACTGAAAAGTATGACCTTGCGCTTATAGACATCATCAGCCTCTTTACCGACGCGCAGGAAGTACAGTTTGATGAAAAGGTATTCACCGTGCAGGAAATTAAGGGCGGCGAAATTAAAACAATAACCGATACCAATTCCGTAATCATAGGCGATTCCAGATTGGTTGAAAGAACGCCCGAACTTTCCAAAGCCTTAAAAGCCATACAGAGTATGTAAAAATATTTTAAAAAGATAAAGGCCCCTCACAAAGAGGGGCCTTTTTATTTGTATTTTTAAGCTTACTTTAAGTCAAAGATTTTTTTGCCTTCTTTAAGCAGCTCGTCTAAATGCGATTGGCTTTTAAAACTCTCTCCATAAAACTTGATTATGGCTTCCGTGCCGGAGGGCCGCACAAGTATCCAACCGTTTTGAGTGTAAAGCTTAACGCCGTCACTGTCCCTGACTTTGATTACAGGCTCGCCCGCAAGTTCAGTCAATGAGGCAAAGTCTTTCGCTTTCAGGTTTTGGATTTGCTTTTTGGTTTCATCCGTAGTAGGTATATCCGTGCGGGTATAATAAGAGATGCCGTAAAGCTCCGTTATCTGCCTGTAAAGGCCCGCTATATCCTGGCCCGTAAAGCTCATAATCTCCAAAAGCAGGAAGACGGCCAAAATACCGTCCTTCTCCGTTACCCAGTTACTTACGGACATACCTGCGCTCTCTTCCCCCGCCATAATAAGAGTGCCGTCTAAAAGGCCGTCAACAAAGTATTTAAAGCCTACATTGACTTCATCCACGCCATACCCTTTAGCCGCAGCTATGCGGTCAATAAGCGCGGTGGTGGCAAGAGTGCGGCCCGCGCGCGATTTTTGGGGCGGGGTATTTTTATTAATCAAATAATAAAGCATTACGCATAAAGCGTGGTTTGGCGGTATAAGGCCGCCTTTACTTGTGGCGCAGCCAAAACGGTCTGCATCAGGGTCGCTTGCGCCAGCAAATTGGTATTTGCCGCTTTCAACCAAATCTATAAGCGGCAGCATAGGGTATTTGGACGAAGGATCCATCCTGGTTTTGCCGTCATGGTCAAGCGGGATAAAATCAAATGCCGGGTTTTGCTCGCGGCTTACTATTTGGACATCATCCAATTTGTATTTGGCTTTTATGGCTTCATAAAAAGGCAGGCTGGTACCGCCCATAGGGTGTATGGCGGCTTTTAAGGCGGCCTTCTTTATAATTTCAAAATTAATCTTTTGGCCAAGCGCGGTAATATAGGGCGTTATAATATCGGCCGCCTCAATAAGCCCGTTTTGGCGGGCAAGAGCTAAATCCATATTAAGGATTTGCTCGGGATTATCTAAAAAATAATTGGCCGATTTTTCTATTTCCGCAGTAATTTCAGAAGAAGCGGGGCCGCCGTTTGAAGGGTTATATTTTAAGCCCATATCCTGCGGCGGGTTATGGCTGGCCGTACCGTTTAAAGATGCGCAAACGCGCTTTGAAAGGATTTCAAAAGAAAACACGGGCGTAGGCACGGGTATATCGGGCAAAACAACTTTGATGCCGTTAGCGGCAAGTACGCAGGCGCAAAGCTCGGCCGTGGTTTTTGACATAAGGCGAGTATCGCCGCCCACTAAAATTTTACCTTCAATATGCTTCTCTTTATGCAATTTAGCGACGGCCTGCGCTATAGCCATAGCGTGCAGGCGGCTAAAGCCGCTGCCTAAAACGCCGCGGTGCCCGGAGGTGCCGAATTTTACGCGTTTTAAAGGCTCTGATGGGGCAAAAAATTCATTTTTAAGTTTTTCCAAATCTACTTTAATTTTAGGCAGTTTGCCTGCATTTTTATCTGTCATATTTCCTCCGTAATATCTTTTATATAATATATTGTAATGAATTGGAAATCAAATCTTAAAACCTTAAATCCCGCACCTGTTATATTTGATGCGGATATGAAACTTTACACCACCTATAAAGCGGGCGGTAAAGCGCAGGCTTTGGCGCTGCCTGAAACACAAACACAGCTTAAAGATATTTTGGCCTTCGCCAAGGCAAATAATATTAAGCTGCGTATTTTGGGTTTAGGCTCAAACGTACTTGTTGACGATGCGGGTATAGACGGCATAATATGTACGCTGCGCAATATGAAAGGCATCACAATAAACGGCGCGCGCATAAAAGCTATGGCGGGCGAAGCTTTAGATAATGTTATCGCCGAAGCGGTAAAAGCGGGTTTAGGCGGCCTGGAAGCTTTAAGCGGCATCCCCGGCAGCGTTGGCGGCGCAGTTTATATGAACGCGGGCGCATTTAACGCTGAGACCTTTAACTGCATAGAAACTTTTGAAGCTATGGACGCGCAAGGTAATAAAATCACACTTAAAAAAGCTGATGTTAAAGCCGCCTACCGTGATGTGCGCGGCATAGAAGGCCTTATAATCTTAAGCGCAACCTGGCTTTTGGCGCAGGATGACGCGGCTAAAATTTTGGGGACCCGCACGGAAATACTGGCTAAGCGCGCGCAAAAGCAGCCTTTGGAGTATCCTTCAGCGGGCAGCGTCTTTAAACGCCCGGAGGGCGATTATGCCAGCCGCTTAATAGACGTATGCGGCCTGCGCGGGTTAAGCGTGGGCGGCGCAAAAGTGTCGGAAAAGCATGCAGGCTTTATCATCAATTATAATAATGCGACTGCAACGGATATCAAGAACCTGATGGCTGAAGTACAAAAACGCGTGTTGGCGCAAACGGGTACAAAACTTGAGCTTGAGCAAATCCTCTGGGGTATGGGGCAAGCGGAAAAATAGGGAATCCTTAAAATACAAAGGAGAAGCAAAACATACCTTCCCCGTTTTGCGAGCATTTTGTATTTTAGACGCGGCGCAAGGAGGGAGGTATACCGTGAATGGGCGAAGGCCCAGTGGCTGGGCACCCTCACTCCGTGTATCCGGCCGACGAAGCAACAGGGGTGCGCTTCGCACCAATGTATAAAATCAAAAGGAGAAGCAAAACATATGCATGAATGGGCATTGGCAGATAGCATCTGCGCAGCGGCGCAACAAGTGGCGCGTGAGCAAAATATAAACAAAATTGACAGCATAACCGTTGTGCTGGGCGAGGTGCAGGATATAGGCCGACAAGTATTTTGCAATATTTTTGAAGACGTCAAAAAAAATTATACGGGCGTGGAAGCGGTAAAACTAATCATAGAAGATGAACCAGCTTTGTTTGAATGCAATAACTGCAAAAACAAATTCCCGCTGGATAGGACGGGCATGACGCATACCACAAACGAAGCCATACACTTCTTGCCTGAGACGGCAAAACTATATACCGCGTGCCCAAAATGTAAGTCAAATGACTTTAAGATTTTAGCGGGCCGCGGCGTCTACATAAAAGAAATAGGGGGCCAAAAATGAATATAAATTTAGACCCTAAGCCATCAGTAATAAAAGCGAGGCTGGGCAAAATAAAAAATATAGTTGCGGTCTCGGGTTTTAAAGGCGGCGTTGGCAAAAGCAGCATAGCTGCGGTATTGGCTTTGATTTTGGCGCAAAAAGGCAAAAAGACAGGCCTGCTGGACTTGGATTTTAACGGTGCATCATCCGATGGCATATTGGGGCTTAAAGACGAGTTCCCCGAGGAAATAGAAGGCCTTGAGCCGCCGTTAATAGGCGGCGTAAAACTGATGACGCCCGCCTTTTTTACACAGGCAAAAGCGGTAAACTTCCGCGGCGCGGAGGTTACGGAGGCATTGCTGGAGATTTTAGCAATAACGCGCTGGGGGGAGCTGGACTTCCTCATCATTGATATGCCGCCCGGGTTTGGGGACGCAGCTGCCGACCTGATAAAATTTATGCCGCAGGCGCAAGTGCTGATAGTTAAGACGCAGGGTATGCTCTCGCAGCGTTTAGCGGCGCGCAGTATTGAGCTGTTAAACAAATTGGGTGTTAAGGTTTTAGGGGAGGTTGAGAACCTTTCCCCCAACGGCATAGAATTTGACGCAAAGCTTGAAAATGCGTACGGCAACACAGCTGATTTGCTAAAAACGGACTTCAGTAAAAACATAGAAAAAGCGATATTGCCGATATTAGGGATTTAAGACGTAAAAAGCAAATCCCTTGACTGTAAATTTATAAAAAGGTAGAATAATTAAGAAGTGAAAAGGAGTCATGGTGTAGCCTGGTTAACACGCTGCCCTGTCAAGGCAGAGACCGCGGGTTCGAATCCCGTTGACTCCGTAAAATTTGAAAACCCGCCCAAAAGGCGGGTTTTTTGTTTGACGGTTTTTTGTTTGACTTATGCTACAAATAAATTAACCAAAACAAATGCTGAATATACCGCAACGAGATTACAAAAAATACAGCCATTACAAATACAAGTTTGCATTTAAATTATTAAATTTATACTATAAGTTACTTGCCAAGTAGAACCTCCCCGCATACTTTAATAATCTATAGAGGAGATTTATGAATATAAATATCCCAAAAATACTATATTGTATTTTAGCAGTCATTTCATTAAATATATATCCTGCCAAAACGGCATATCCCGTACAGATAGAGAACAACACTCAAAAAGCGCAAGATTATCGCCAAAAAAATATTTACAATGACCAGGAAGCAGAAGAAACGGCTAATTTTATCTTCGGAGAACTCCCGTTGCTCAATGCGAAATGGCCAACAATTCCAAAGTTTCCGGATTGCAGATTACAACCCGATAAAGCGGAAGTTTTTGATATTTCCGGTTACAGTAATAAAAAACAGATTGAAGATATGCTAAGAAATACCTATAACATCGTGGTCCCCACCGGGAAAAAAGATAAGAATGGGAACCCGGAGCTGACAAGTTGTTCTGCATTCAGGCTACACAAAAACTGGCTGCTTACCGCAGCCCACTGCATTGATATGCTTTATCCTAATTCGCAGCCCAAAACGGGCCCCCTATATATTACCCCCAACTTAACGCCGGGAATACAAAAGGTAAAAGGCGAGAATGATTATGCAATTATTATATCTGCCCACTCAACAAAAAACCCCGCCAATGGGTATGCATATATATTTAATTCAAAATGGCCCGGCCAAGGGAGCAGAAACCCCGTTAACACCACTTGGTACGATGTTGACGGCTCAATTAAAAGAGGCCCCTGGTGGGCCCCCAAAAAGCCAAATAAGGATATTGCCCTTATAAAAATAAATGATAAAAGCGCCCAAGAGGACCTCGGTTTTTTTAATTTTTTAGACGTAGCAAAAGATTTGAATAAACTGCCGCCAAACATACAACAAAGCGTCCGCCTGCAAATGATGGAAAAAACAGCGCGAGACAGGGCTTGTTTTATGAATACGCCCGTTACAGATTATGCAATTTTGACTATACCTAAACACGAGCATTCCCATGCGCTTAACGTAGGCCCGGTTTTAGCGTTCTTCTTTGGAGACAATAAGAGCCCCGCCGCCATATTTAAAAACAGATATCAGGATTACAGCCTTGATTACGGAGGGGCGCGCTTTGCAGGGGATGGCATTTTACCTGGGACGTCCGGCTCCGCCATCGTACAACCCACGGCAAGGGATTTAATGGTAGTTGGGGTAGTAAGTACAGCTATGCCCGATAAAGGCTTAGTCGCCTCCCCCTTTTATGATGAGGCAGTCAGAGCGTTTATCAAAAATACAATGGGCGCAGCTTCCTCAAGCGTTAAATTTGTAACGCCTATAGTAAAAGAGATTAAAAAGGAGCAAAAACCTATAGAGACAGAAAAGCTGCCCGCTCCTCTTACTAATAAAAGCAGCATTAGGCGTACCTTTTAGTAACAATATGATATATCCACCCCCAAACCCTGCATAAACAACAGGGTTTTTTGTTTATTGAAAATATGCTCATAAAGCAAGCAAAGTATTTTTTTGCCCATAAAAACCAGCTCCCCTATTTGCAGGGCCCAAATTAAGATAGATTTTTCAGATGCAAACTGTTGCTAAATATTATTGATATACTCAGCATTTAACCCTTTAATTTGCTCCATAATAAGCATGGTATGCTTAATTACTATTATCATATTCTTAACATGGGCAAGGTCTTCTATGCCTAAAACTACACAGTCTTTTTTACGATATTTAAGCCATTTGTCTATAGGGTTATAAGAACCTATTTGGAACGCATATATATCAGGAGTTACCCCATTAAACACAATATCCTTGCCGTCTTTTGTTGCAATGGTTAATTTGGGTTCCGCTTTTGTAGGTTCTTTGATTTTGGCTATAACAAAATTAGCGATATCTCCTTCAAATTCTTCCAGCACCTCCTTATCTTTGGGGATATCTTGCATAGTGTGCAGGGATACAAGCTGTTTGCCAAGGTTTGCATATTTATAAAATATGGTTTTGTCTTTGGTCATAGGCACAGATGGGAAGTCTGTCTTTAAAAACTCTACATAAGTTTCCCTGTACAAAGGACAATGTAGCACAGCATAGATATAATTAAGCACATCTTCGGGTGTTGGTTTAAAAGAGAGGGTGTTTAGGTATTCTTTGTAGAATTTAGGAGTGAAGTTAGGTTCTTTTTCAGATTGGTATAAATCACTATCATTTTGCTTGTAAAGATACAAAGGAAAAACATACAATCCGCCATGAGACGCTTCTAATGCGGTTCTATCCACAATATATTTAGATACAAAAACAGCTTTAAAAATCCTTTTGTTAGCTTGTCTTTTGGTTAGCAATGCAATATTATCTTTATTGTCTAAATGTTGCATCGTATCGTAACGTGGCCTACCTGTGAAAGTTTTAGATTTTTTGCCCAAAGATGTTTTTCTATAATCCAAAGTTCTGTACATGATTGTTTGTGGATTATAATTATTTACTAAATTCTCTTGGGCAGCATGTAAATTCCAATCTTCAGTGTCAGTTATATTATATTTTTCTCTAATTCCATTTTCGGACATTGTTTCAAAATCTTTTTTAATTTCTAAAAT
>CAYQAU010000014.1:0-38335 GCA_964415545.1 uncultured Elusimicrobium sp. | reverse complement strand
CGCCGTTTTATATAAACAGCACATGGGGCTGTTGTAAGACGGAGACAGCGTCAAGCGCGTGTGGTGACGGGATAGCGATGAGCGGAGCAACGGGGAAGATATCGTGTGATTTAGCGCAATGCAGCCAGTGCAGCGGAGCGTATCCGTCATTGAGGGAAGACGCGGGCAATCCGGGGAAGAAGTACTGTTGTAAAGGTACGTGCGAGTTTGGGAACTTTGTAGGAAGCGGAAGCGACACCTGTAACTGTGTGTGTTATGTGGGGTATAAATTAGATACAGGGAGCGGAAACTGTAAGAGCTGCGGAGTGTGCGAGAACTGTGATTGGACGGACAACCAGTGTGCGTACAAATGTAAAGATGGATATTGCCGCGGTAGTGACGGGAAATGTAAGAAGATACCGTTGGGAGAATACAGGAGTGAGAATGAGACGTGCCAAGCGTGTACGGGATTAAAAGGGGACGCGCATTGGACAGGGGCTGGAAGTTTAACAGCGAACAGCTGTCCGTGGGAATGTAATAGTGAGAAATGTTATAACGCTGGGAGTGGGAAGTGTACAGATATCCCGATAGGGGAGTGGAGGGATGGCAATGACTGTACGAACTGTACAAGCAAGCCGGATAATAACTCGGAGTTTACGGGGAACGGAGGAACGACGGACAGCTGTCCGTGGTCGTGTACGCCGGATACTACGTGTCATAACGGGACGGATTGTGTAAAGATAGGTGTAGGGAAGTGGAGAACAGCGACAGGGGCGTGCGGGGACTGTTGGAAGCCTGCGAACTCGGACTTTACAGGAGCCGGGGACATGAGCGGATCTACGAGCTGTGCGTGGTGGTGCCATGGGGCGTACTGTAGGGAGAACAACAGCTGTACGAGGACGACGAACACTAAATTTAGGGGACCTGATATGGACTGCGTAGATTGCAGCAGGATAGACCAGTGTTGGGACCCTGTAAACAGTAAATGCAATGCGACGACAGCGGACATGAAGAGGAACACGGTAACAGGGTTCTGCACGTCGTGTAATAGCGGGCAGGGCTGTTGGACGCAGGAGAGTAATAGCTGCACGAAGCCAGTAGGGCAGTGGCGAAACGGGCAAGGCGTGTGCGAAGTGTGTACGAATGGCGGGGCGATAACGCCGGCGGTGAAGGAGTACACGAACTATGGGGGGACGTCAAATGCGTGCAGTATAAATTGTAAGCCGGAGTTAACAACGTGCTTAAACGGGACGGCGTTGACGAATGGCAGCTGCGTGAGTACGCCTATGGGTCAGTGGAGGAATGGGATATTATGTAAGGCGTGTGATAATACGCGTCCGAGCGGATCTTCGTACGACAGCAACGGTGGTACAGGAAACGGGTGTTCGTGGAAATGCGATGGATCTGTAAAATGCGCGATGAGCGTAAGCGGGAGCTGCGCGTCGCCGGGAGCGGCATATTATACGGATGACAACAAACTGTGTAAGAGCTGCAGTAATACGAAACCGAGCGGATCAAGCTATAGCGTAAGCGGAGGAAGCAGCAATAATTGTACGTGGAGCTGTAGTGCGGGGCAGTGCGCCAACAGCAATAGCGGGGCATGCGCATTGCCTGCGGTGAACCAGTATACGGACAATAATAATATCTGTAAAGCATGCAGCAATTTGAAGCCGAGCAACGCGACATATAATGTAAGCGGAGGAAGCGCGAACAATTGCCAGTGGGTATGTCCTGCGGGGCAATGCAGCGACGACGGATCTGCAAACTGTGCCGCGCCAAAAGCAGGCTGGAAAAATCCTTCAAACAAAATCTGTAACAAGTGTACCGATGTATTGCCGAGCGGCGCGTGGTTTACCACGGGCAACAGCTGTGCGTGGACTTGCGGCGCAGGCAAATGTTCTATAGACGGCGGCGCGTGTGCAAATACAAAAGTAAATTACACCAATCCTAATAATACAAATTGTATTGCGTGTACTAACACAATCCCCGGCGGCTCATCAAGGGTACAACCTAATGACTGTTCAACCTGGGTATGCCCTGCGGGCCAATGCTCTATGGGTGGCACAGCGGCTTGTGCAGTACCGGGCAATGGATACTATACAGATGACAGAAAAGTCTGTAAAGCCTGTACAAACGGGCCGAGCGACTTAGATAATTTTACATATACAAGCCAGGGCAATGGCAGCAACAGTTGCAAGTTCTTCCCTAAAGACGGCTTCTGCCTGTGGGACAATGATAAGAGGGCGACCTCTTACTTGGGTGAAACGGGCGCGGTATCGCATTGGAGAGACTCTGCGGGCCGTTGTGTTTCCTGTGCGAATAAACCAAGCGGCGCGGTATACACCAACCATGGTACAAGCGCAAACTGCCCATGGACTTGCGGTGCGACAAAATGTTCCGTTAACGGGACAGGGGCTTGCGGCCAGCCTGCGGGCTATTATGCAGGCAGCGATTATAAGGTTTGTATAGCATGTACAAACAAACCTGCGGGTACTGTGTATACAAGCTTTGGCGGTACAACAAATACTTGCCAGGGTTCCTGCCCCAATGGGCAGTGCTCTGTAAGCGGCGGCGCGTGCGTAACACCTCCCGTTGGTTATACGAATCCTAATAATACATTCTGCTCAGGTTGTAATACTAAGCCTGGCGGCGCCAGCTATTATGCGGCGGGAGCATGCGATTGGAGATGCGATAATACGAGCTACTGTTCTAACAACGGCAGCGCGTGCGGCGCGCCTCCTACAGGTAAATATAATTCTGACAGGAAGGCCTGTGTTTCTTGCAGCAATACAAAACCGGGCGGCGCAAGCTACAGCGGCAGCGGCGGTAATTCTAATGCATGCCCGTGGGTTTGCCCTTCAGGCAAGTGTTCTACAAGCGGTGGATCGTGCGCTGCGCCCGCAGCGGGCTGGACGAACCCGAACAATACAAATTGCTCGGCCTGTTCAAAGCCTGCAAACTCAAGCTTTACTACGGCAGGCAGCTGCGCGTGGAAATGCGATAGCGCTTACTGCCAGTCAGGCAGTACTTGCGCGGCGGTAAGCTCCACATTATTTAAAGACGCAAACGGTAATTGCGTAAGCTGCGGCGCAGGCAAATGCTGGAATGGCAGCAGCTGCGTAGGGACAGGTTATTCAACTTGCCGCAACAGCAATGGCGTCTGTGCAAGCGCGGGCCAGGGGCCTGTGCCTAACGGCAGCACAATCTTTACGGCCAGCAATGGTAATTGTACCTCTTGCGCAACAAGCGGGGCCACTTGCTGGAATGGTAATAGCACTTGTATATCTACATCTACATCGGTTTGCAGGTACCAGGGTAATTCAACATATCCGTATGACGGGACCTGCTTCTCAGCCGTCTCAACGGGTGAAGGCCACTATACATATAATAGCGGCATTTGCGGCTGGTGCGGCGCGGTGGGCACATATTGGACGGGCAATGCCTGCGCAAATTGTACAAATGCGCCTGCAAACAGCCACTATACAGGCACAGGCGGACGCAATGGCAATACATGCTCGTGGTCCTGTAACTCAGGCTTCTCTTTACAAGGCGGCAGATGTGTAAGCTGTACGCCCGGCGCACAGCGCAACAGGGTTGCCTGCGCCAGCGGCTGCGGCGAGAACTATGAAATCTGTACCGATAACGGCGGCGCAAACTATTGGAGAACGGTTAATACCTGTTATAATGCTTCTTGCGGTGGCCTGGGCTCTTCCAGGTGGGTTGACAGGAAAGAAGAGGCTTGTACCTCTGTAGGTTATAGTTGTACAAGCGGCGGCGGCAGGATTTCGCATAAACGCCAAAGCTGTACTTGCGGCGGATGGGTATATGCAGATAACGGCAACTATACCGTTACCAGCAACCCTTGCACCAACCCCAATTGTGATGGCACCGCTATAGGCGGCACACGCAATTACCACGAATGGCAGACATGCGCCACAGCAGGTTTATGCGGCGGCGGCGCGTGGAATGACAGGACGCGCTATATCCCGCAAAAATGTGTATGCAGCGGGGCTAATGCGACATGGGCCAATAATGGTAATTGGAGCGGTTGGTATAACTATGCCACAAACTGTACAAATAAAGTACAGGGCACCAATACTTCAAGGGCGTGCGGAACGAATAATAACGGCGTGCAATACCGTAAAGCTACAAACTATAGCTGCTCCCCCGGTGAAGGCGATTATACGGCCTGGGGCGAGTGCTACTGCGGCGCCGACTACTGCGGCAGCGGCTGTACAACAAGGAAAGCGCAAAACTGTAGCGCTAATCTTGATCAGACAGTCTCCCACGCTTTCCACAGCAAATGTAACGGCAATGGTACATTGCATACCAAATGTTCTTCAGGCTGCCCTAATCACTATGCAGAATGGTGTGAATGCGCACAGGGTTATGTAGGCACATACTGCGATTCCGCGCCTACGACAAATACTACCCGCAGCGTTGATTTGAACGTCTATTGTTCTTATCCGTCCGCGACAAAGAGCTACAGCGCTTATGAGTCTGTATCATTAAGATGGGTTGACGCAACATACTGCCGCGCAACGAGCGGCGGTGGCGGCGGCTGTTTGCTGATGCACTCACAGACAAGCGGCCACTATGAAACCAGCGCCAGCGGCTATTTGACCGGTAATATGTGCCTGGGCGGCAATGCTTCTTCAGTTTGCTCTGCAAACGGTAAAGGTTATAAGTGTATTAACAGTGTATCTTCTTCCGCCAGTTGCGGCAGCAAGTATACGTCTTATGAATGCGATTGCAGGAATAACGGCGGTATGATAAGGGCCATAGACAGGCCGCTTATCGGTATTGATGACTGCAACTATATGTGCAGCACGACAGGCAACTCGTGGAGCTATTATGCAAGTAACAGGTCAACAGGCTCTGTAATAGTCTGCGGCGGCGCAGAATGCCCCGTAATGGCTGACGGTACGCCTAAGGTTGAGAAGGACTACGCATACTGTAGGCAGAGAACCTGTAACAAGAGTACGCTTAAATGGGGAAGCTGGACGACTGACTACAATGGCGGCGAATGCTGCTATGCAACAGGCCAGACGACAAGCTGCGGCAGATGCGGCAAGAAGGCGTGTGTAGCGGGTAATAAGTGGAGCACAACCTGCACCGAGCCCGCATGCTGCAGCGGCGATACCAGCACAAGCGGCTGTTTAGTCGGGTACAGAAAAACGTGTACATGGAATAATACATGGGGTTCTTGCGAAAAGATACCGGGTTGTACGTACTTAGGTACTACGTATAGTGTAGGCGCTTGCCATCCTAAGATTAATAATAAAGAGTGTGGTTCCAGCGGATCGTGGATATACAGTCAGTGGTGCCGTGCTCTGATTCCGACTGACCCGTGTTTGCCCTGCAGGCCTAACCAGATATGCCAGCCTTGTATGCAGCTCTAATATAAATATAAAAATAAAAAACCCGCAACTTAAAGTTGCGGGTTTTTTGTGTTTGCCACATGGGCGTGTTGTGAGCCGCTAAGATGCGCTTCGCACTGGCGAACGCCCCACCTCACGATGACAAGCAAAAAAACAAAAAGCCCGTGCAAGACGGGCTTTAGAATGTATCAGGCGAAGCTTAGATGCTCACGGAGCAGGAGTGCGCTTCGCACTGGCGAACGCCCCACCTCACGATGACAAGCAAAAAAACACAAAGCCCGTGCAAGACGGGCTTTAGAATGTATCAAACGCAGTTCATAGGCTCACGGCGAAGGGGTGCGCTTTCGCACCAACAAAAATTTCTGTCTATTCGCAATTTGCGAACCGACAAGTAAAAAAGCGTCCCATCCGCACAGGGAGTGCGCCTTCGCACAGGGAGTGCGCCTTCGCACCTAGTGCAGGTATTGCTTTTCAAGTTTATTATAAATCTCAATCACTTTAGCGATGAATTTATGCTTCTCATTATAATATCCGGGGAAGAAGCTGCCCTTAAAACCCGCTATAACTATATTCCTGAACTGGCGTTTAGTTAAGCTTACATTGTCGCACAGCAGCTCAAGCTCTTTGGTAACGCTGGTATTAGATACAAGCCTGTTATCCGTACAAATACTTACAGAAAGGCCCGCCTTAATCATCTGCGCGATAGGGTGCTGCGCAACGGATTTGATTGAAGGAATAGTCTGCAAATTGCTGGTAAGGCAGACTTCAACGCCTATCCTTTCACTTGCGATATAGCTTGCAAGTTCCTTAACAAATTGCGTTTTATTTTTTACGCTCTTATCTTTAATGGCCTGCGCGTCAAACAAGAAAGTGCCGTGCCCTATCCTGTTGGCGTGGCATTCGGTAATAGCCTGGAATATGGATTCCGGGCCATAAGCCTCGCCCGCGTGTACGGTTTTGCGGATAAATGCTTCGTGCACAAGCTGGTAAGCCTGCCAATGGTCGTCAGCGGGGAATCCCGCTTCCTCGCCTGCGAGGTCAAAACCGACTATCGGCAAACCTTCGCGCTTAAGGATAATGGCGATGCGCGCCAGCTCAAGTGATGCAATGGCAAAAATTTCGTCCTTTTTGGCGTGTTGCAGCGTTTCCATTAAGGAAGCATAGTAAGTGGACATATGCTCATTAAAACTGCGCATAGCGCAAACTATTATGCCGAAATAGAACGGCGCATCCTGCCCGCTTTTAACTGCGGCGGAGCTATTGTG
This sequence comes from uncultured Elusimicrobium sp., assembly GCA_964415545.1. GTDB lineage: Bacteria > Elusimicrobiota > Elusimicrobia > Elusimicrobiales > Elusimicrobiaceae > Proelusimicrobium. The sequence goes on along the minus strand of CAYQAU010000014.1, from coordinate 31,710 downwards.
CTCATCCTGCGCTTTTTGCAGGCCGCGCACAGCGGCGCGTACTGCTTCTGATGGCGTTAAATCTTTAGCGCAATGCTGCTGCGGCGCAAAGCGGACTTCAATATAACGTACGCCTTCGGCGATATTATCTTGCGCAAGTTCGTAGGCTATGCGCTCTATATTTGAAGCCTTTTGCATTACGGCTACCGTATAGGCAAAGCCCCTTAAGTATTCGCCCAGGTTTTTATATTTATCTTTAAAAACCTCTTTTTTAAGGCCCTCTTCAGTATAAGAAGGCAAAGCTATTTTGTCCTTTTTTGCCAGCTCAATTAAAGTAGGTATGCGGATAGAGCCGTCCAAATGCAAATGGATGTCGGACTTCGGTATTTTAAGTAAAAACTCTCTGGGGAATTTTATCATTTCCACCTCCACTCCGTGCCTTGGGGCGTGTCTTTTACAAGTATGCCCATAGCGGCAAGTTTGTCCCTTAATTCGTCGGACTTTTTAAAATCTTTCGCCGCTCTTGCGGCCGTGCGCTCTTCAATAAGCAACTGCGCCTCTGCGGGCAGCGGCTTTTGCTCTTCGTCTTTAAGCAGGTCCAAAGCAAGGTATTCATCGGCGTATTTAGCCATTTCAAGCTTCTCTGCCGCAGGGGCGGCGCCTTTAATATAGTCCCAAAGTATAGCTAAGGCTTTGGCGGTATTAAGGTCGTCCCTCATGGCGGTGATAAACGCCATTTTGGCTTCTGTTAAGGACTTTTCGTCCGATATTTTTATATCGCTTAAATCTTTTATGGCTTTAATCCTTTCCTTCAAACCTTTAAGAGTGGTTTTAGCAAAGTCTAATGCTTCGTAGGAAAACTCAAGCTGCGTCCTGTAATGCGCGGTTAAGCAAAGGTAGCGGTAATCCAAAGGATTATAACCTTTGTCCTTAAGCGTTTGCACCGTTACAAAACTGCCGCCGGATTTGGACATTTTTCCCGCAGATAAGATAAGGAACTCCCCATGCACCCAGTTGCGTACATAAGGTTTGCCTGTGGCTGCTTCGGACTGGGCAATCTCATTAGTATGATGTACGGCAACATGGTCTATGCCGCCGCAATGAATGTCTAAAGTATCGCCAAGGTACTTCATCGCCATGGCGGAGCATTCTATATGCCAGCCGGGGAAGCCTTTTCCCCAGGGGCTTTGCCACTCCATTTGGCGCGTCTTATCAGCGGGGGAGAACTTCCATAAAGCAAAGTCGCTCGGGTTACGCTTTTCGTCGTTAAAATCTACCCTCGCGCCCGTTTTAAGCCCGTCAATATGGCTTTTGCCTACAAGGTTATGGTAATTATTAAATTTGGATGTATCATAGTAAATCCCGTCGGATGTTTTGTAGGTATAGCCCTTTTCCTCTAAGGTTTTAACAAGGTTTATCATCTCTTTGATATGCTCTGTCGCGCGCGCAATTACCGTGGGGCGTTTGCAGTTAAGCGCGTCAAAATCTTCAAAGAATTTGCTCTCGTAAAACTTAGCTATTTCCCACGCGGTTTTGTTTTCGCGCGCGGCGCCAAGCTCCATTTTATCGTCGCCGTCGTCAGCGTCTGAAGTTAAGTGGCCCACGTCCGTTATATTCATAACGTGTTTTACGGGGTATTCGCTTGATAAGGTTCTGTCTAAAAGATCCTCAAATATATAAGTTCTTAAATTGCCGATATGCGCGTAATTATATACTGTTGGCCCGCAGCAGTACATTGTTACCTGCTTGGTATCAAGCGGCAGGAACTCTTCCTTCTTTTTGGTTAAGGTATTGTATAGAATCATTTTGCTTTTTCCTTCTCGTATTCCTGCGGGATTTCACTAAAAAATAAATCGCAGGTGGCTTTGCCTTTGGCGTCGGCGGAGTCCTCACTTAATATGCACTGCACGTCCATTACGGAAAGCGGGTTAACCGTGCCCGCAGGCGATATCGCATAGGTAAAGCCCGCCGCGCGGTATTGGCGCAGGGCCGTTCTGTAAGCTCTGTCTAAAGCGGTTTGGAAGGCGCGCATATCTAAGGAGGATGCATCCTTGCTTAAAGGTATTTTTTTGGAGGCCATAACTACTACGGCGTCCCCGTATGTGCTATTGGTGCTTTCTACGATATCTTCTATTGACTCTTCTTCTATCTCGGGCGTGTTGATATCGCTTTCAAGGATTTCGGCCTGCTGCTCGCGCATGAGGTCCTGCTCTTTTTTAAGTTTTTCCTGCTCATATTGCTCATAGCTTATACCACGGTATTTTTTATAGTTTTTGGGGCTGTAGCTATTGCAGGCCGCTAAAAATAAACAGAACGGCAGTAAAAATAATAGTGTCTTTTTCATTAATTTATCCTCGCTTTTACGGTAACTGCGGCGTGGCATTCGCAGGCTTCCCCACGGCCGATTTCGCCCAGGCACTCATGGCTTTTTGCTTTAAAACTTATGTTTTGAAGGCCAATGCCGAAAACTTCATTAAGTGATTTGCGCACAGCTTCATAATGCGGCCTCATTTTAGGCTGCTCGGTAACTATTGTTGCGTCTATATGCACAATTTCCGCGCCGCGCTCTTTAAGCACTTCTAAAACTTTTTTGGCTATTACTATGCTTGATATACCTTTAATAGTTAAATCGGTAGGCGGGTAAAACTCGCCGATTTCACCTGCGGCTACTGCGCCTAAGGCCGCATCGCAAATTGCGTGTAAGACGACGTCCCCGTCGCTATGGCCCACAAGGCCTTTACTGTGCTCCAACTCCAAGCCGCCGATGATGAATTTGCGGCCTTCGGCCATACGGTGTATGTCATAACCGAAACCTACTCTTATTTCTTTTTTGGTTCTTTTTTGCATAAAGCCTCTGCTATTTTTAAATCTTCGGGCGTAGTTATTTTAAGGTTTTTATAGCCCGCAACTACTATATGTACTTTAACCCCGCACTTCTCAACAAGTTGGGATTCGTCGGTAGCGTCTTTTAGGGTACCGTATTTTTCTAAAGCTTTTTTAAGTATTTCCGTTTGATAACATTGCGGCGTTTGCGCGCCGTAAAGCACGGAACGGTCTAATGTTTGGGTTACTACGCCGTCTTTAACTGTTTTAATGGTATCTTTGACGGGCGCGGCAAGTATTGCCGCTTTGTTTTGCGCCGCGCTTAAAAGGCAGGCTTTGATATCTTTGGGCTCTACCAAAGGGCGCGCGCCGTCGTGTACGGCTATAAGGTTTGCGTTTTTGCCCACAAGGCTAAGCCCGTTTATTGCGGACTCAAGGCGCGTTTTGCCCGCAGGCGCAAATTGTATATTTTTGTATTTGGCCGCTATCTTTTTTGCTACTTGCGGGCCGGTTACTACTATGATTTGTTTTACTGAAGGCACTTTTAAAAACGCCTCAATACTACGCAGCACAACAGGCTTGCCGTTTACGGGAAGCATCTGTTTAGGGCGGCCCATCCTTGTGCCGCTTCCGCCCGCCACGATTATTACTGAGGCGTTTTGCTTCATAAATTATTCAGCTTGCTGGTTGGTCCTGGCAAAAATCATCCTGCCCGCAGACGTCTGCAAAATAGAATAGACGCATACTTCCACGCGCTTGCCGATGAATTTGCGGCCGTCTTCCACCACTACCATTGTGCCGTCGTCCAAATAGCCGATGCCCTGCTCTTTTTCCTTGCCGTCTTTCATGATGAAGATTGACATATCTTCACCCGGTAAAACAACAGGTTTTAAAGCGGTGGTTAAATCGCTTATATTAAGCACGGGGATATCATAGCGTACTGCGGCTTTGTTGATATCAAAGTCTATAGTAACTATTTGGGCGTCAAAGTATCTGGCAAGGTTTACTATTTTGTCTTCCGTACACTCGCCCTTTACATCTTTATTGGTGATGCGTATCGGTACGCTTTTAAGTTCTTTAAGGCGCGTAACAATATCTAAGCCCCTTCTGCCTCTGGCTTTTTCCATAGGGTCTTTAGAGGCGGCAAGTTTATTTAATTTATCAATAACAAACTGCGGCAAAACCATAGTGCCCGATAAGAAGCCTGTTTCACATAAGTCAACTATACGGCCGTCAATAAGCGCGGGCATATCAACAATTTTTATATGCGCGCCTTTTTTGGAAAGGCCTTCAAGTTCGGAAACTTTAACAATAGCTAAAAAACCGCCCAGCACCGTCATAAAACCTGCGACTGCAGTTTTATAAATGTGCCATTTTACGGTAATATCGGGGATGTTCATTTTGAGGACGGCGTAATCGCAGAGGAAGTACAAAACATAACCCGCCAAAGCGCCGAAAATGCCCACCATAATAGTTACAAATTTTAAGCTGCGTACAAAATACTCAGTGGCAACTAAAATGATACCGCATAATAAACCGAGCAGTATGCTCTGTTCGTCAGACGATACGAAGGTGTATATAAGAAACGGGATACCGATTATCGCCGATATCCTGAAGATCCACAACGGCATAAAAAACTCCTTGAGAATAAGAATCCCTTATCCGCGCATTCTCATTAACGCAGTAAGGTATGCTTACATTCTACTATTTATTGGAATCAGATTCAAAAAATCCCGTTATAAAGGGCGGATATCTATGCTGTATTTTATTTTTCAGAAGGGGGCTCAGTCGGCGGATTTTCTTCCTTTACATCATCTGCCATATGTTTTGGCGAAAGGTGCCCGAATAAATTAAACATTTTAAAACCGCGTTTGGGCTTTTGTTCTTCTTGAAGTAAAGGTTCTTTATTTTGCTGCGGTTCTTTTACAGTTTGCGTATTTTTTATATCTTTAGGCTCCTGTTCCTGGAAGTCAGGCTTGGGCAACAGGTGGCGTACCGATGAAATAAAGATATTTTTATTATGAAGCGTTTTTTGAAGCTCGCTTACCGTTTGCGGGGCGGCGGGTTTGCCGTCATCGGACATATCGTCAGACAAATTTTTATCAAACCCGAATTTTTGTTTGCTAAATACGGTGCGTTGCCCCGTCAGTAAGAAGCTTACTATGCAGGCTACCGCTGCAGATGGCCCTATCTGCGCGCCAAAAAGCTCTGTAGCCATAATACTGGCTGATAAAGGCGTATTTGCAACGCCCGCTAAAACGCTTACAAGGCCAAGCGCGGCGAATGTTTGGCTGTCTAAGCCTGTCAACTGCGCAAATAAGCTGCCTGCGGTGGCACCGATATAAAATATAGGCGTTATTATGCCTCCGATGCCGCCTGCGGCAAAGGTTATTGCTGTTGTAATCATTTTGAAAAGGAAATCAAATTTACCGCTTAACTGGCCCGATAAAACAGCGTCAACCTGTTCCATCCCCAGCCCGCTGTATATGGGGGAAACTAAAAGTGAAATCAAAATTATAATACAGCCGCCAATCATACACTTAATGAACATTGAGGACTTGTAGGAAATAAAGCGGAATATGATTTTGCATACATTTAAAATCTCTATAAAAAGTAAAGAGACCAGCCCGAAGAATACGCCTGCGGCGATAATCTGTAAAATTGAACCGTCTAAAGATATCGGCTGCAGCTGATGTATGGTATGGTAAACATAATCAACGCCCATAAAGTGCGTTACCTGATAGGATGTAATGCCCGCAATAAAGGCGGGGAACATAACTTCATAAAATACTGTGCCGACGCGCAGCACCTCAAGGCCGAACATCGCGCCTGATATCGGCACGCCAAATACGCCGGCAAAGCCCGCGCTTACGCCGCAAATCATAAGTTTGCGCCTTTCATTAGCGTTGAAGGAAATTAATTTGGAAACAAAAGAAGCTATGCCCGCGCCTACGTCCGCGCATGGGGACTCTTTACCCGCAGAGCCGCCTGCGGCTATTGTTATTATCGGTAAAAAAAATGCTTTTACGGTGGAGATTAAACTTAAAGGTTTTTTGGAGTTTATTTTGTCTATCGCGTCATTGGTTGAAAAGTCGCTCTCGCTTGCGTACACTTTCTTGGCGAGGTAATTGACTATATAAAGCGCAAGAGGCAGGGCAAGATAATAATACTTTATCCCGTTAGTTGCATTAATGCTCATGCTTAAAAGTTTTAGGAAGAAGGAGTTAAAAACGCCGACTACCGCCCCGATAAAAGTGGAGGCCAAAAACCATTTAAGCAAATTAAAGAAAGCGATTTTACGTCTTAACAGAAACTCCGTTTTCATTATTATTTTAATTGAGCAGCAACATTATACCTAAGCCTAAAAATACCAGAGAAAGCAAAATTTTAGTGATGCCCAGGTGCTTCTTAAAGAAGTTGTTGAAGCCTTCCGACTTATAGCCCAGCGCCGCCAGTACGAAAACCAGTAAAAGCGGGATAATAAACATAAAATTATAGATTAACAGATAGATTATGGCTTCCAGCCTGAACTCGGGCTGTTTCATAATAAGAACTATTGTGGGGATATACACCTGGCCCGTGCACACAGCCTCAACCAAAGATACCGCTATGCCGACGCAGAAGGCCGCCACAAAAAGCCGCCAGACGCTCTTTTCCCCTTTATCTCTGAGGAAGAAGCCGATTATCTTATTAATCCTTGTTTTTAAAGAGGCGGGCAGCTGCAGCAGCATTGTTTTACTGTCTTTAGTTTTTGTGTACATTATAAAGTCGTAAATACTTAAAGCGAAGAATATAAAACATATTGAAGCCGTAAGTATGTAAAAAGCTTTTATTACTATTCTGAAAGATTCCAACGCATAAAGAACTTTAAAAAGCCCGAAGCCCAGTGCAATATAGGTTAAAAATACCGCCAGGCAATAGGCTGAGCCCAAAAACAGCACTTCCCTGCGCGAATAGCCGTAAACGGTAAGGAAGGAGATAAAGAAAACTATCACCGCAAAAGCGCAAGGGTTAACGCCGTCTACAAGGCCGTTAAAAATTATGGCGGCTAATGTGATTTGTTTGAAGGATTCCTCTACATTAACCTCCCCCAAATCGGCGGTGGTTTGGTTCTCTGAAATTGCTTTGTCTATTGCCTGTTCGGCGTAAAAATCAAGGTCCTGGTAGCCGAGCAGGTAAGTATCGCCCACAACCATTGTGGGCACGGCGGGGTATTTGCCGTACTTTTCCGCTACATTGACAAGTTTAATATTGTTTCCGTCTTCATCGGTGCTTAAATCGTGAAAGTTTACTTTATTTTTAAATTTTTTCTTTAAGCCGGGATAAATATCTTTTTTAAATTTTATGCAGTGCCCGCAAGTGGGGGAAGTAAAAATATATACATCAACTTTACCGCCTGTGGTTTTTGCAAGTTCTACCGCCTGTGTTTCAGTTTCGCTTTGTACGGGCGCGGGCTGCTGCGCATTAAGCGCAAGCGGCGCAAAGAGAGCAAGAATCAAAAGGAGTTTCTTCATTTTATAACCTCTGTTTAATTTGTTTTAAGAAAATCTGCAATACCGTTCATTACCATGTTGACGGACATCAAAACAAGCACCATACCTGTTAACCTTTCCAACGCGGTAAGGCCGCGCTTGCCCAAAAAATCACTTATCGGGAAAGACAGCAAAAGTATTGCTGAATTTACTACAGACGCTATTAAAATAGCAGCCAGGGTATGCCAATTGCTTGAGGCTGAGCTGCCGGCTAAAATAAGGATGATACTCAGCGTAGCGGGGCCCGCTATAAGCGGAATGGCTAAAGGCACTATAAAAGGTTCTTCCTCTTTGGGATTATTTTGCGCATCATTCTCATTATTAAATACAAGTTTAATTGAGATAATAAACAATATAATGCCGCCTGCTATGCTCATAGAATACTTAGCTATGCCTAAAAGGTCCAAAAATTTGCCGCCGATGAAGAGAAACGTAACCATAATCGCCAAAGCTATTGCCAGTTCCCTTATAAGTACGATTTTGCGGCGTTCGGGGGCGACTTTTTTTAATGACGTTATAAAAATTGGGATGTTCCCAAACGGGTCCATAACTAAAAACAGGGTTACTACTGCGGATAAAATTGCTTCCATACTGACCTCTCGGTTAATACATATATATATACTATGATACAAAATTTACGGCGCGGCTGAGAAACAAAAACCCCGCTTTAAAGCGGGGTTTGGTTAAACTTTCGGCTTAAAATTTAAGAGGCGCACTTTTCATCAATGTCTAAGACGTCGCAGATATCACTGTCTACCGTGTTATCGTTCCCGCAGCAGATTTTGCCCGTGCTGTTTTTACGCTCTATTTTATAAGATTGCCCGCCGCTGCGTGTTGCAGTTATCTTTGCCTCTGCTTCAGAGTTCTCGGAAGAAAGTTCTATTTTAAAGTTCTTGGTGAATAATGTGGCAGATGTTGCAAGCCTGCCTGTGTTGATATCGGTGATATCAGCGTCTAAGAACTTAAAGTCTTTAGCATAAACTTCATTTACGGCAAAGTAGCGTTCCTGCGACTGGCCCAAAGCGGCAAGCACCTGTATAATTTCAGACCCTTTTTGCCTCTCTACAATTTTTGTGTATTGCGGCAAAGCTATTGCTGAAAGTATGCCGATTAAAAGCACAGTTACCAATACTTCCATTAAAGTATAGCCTTTATTATTCATAATAGTCCCCTTTAAATTTTATTGAAATATATTAGATATTATACTACATAGCGCGCTTAAACCTATGCGGTTCCTATCTTTCGGTGGTTTTTAAAAAATAAAAAACTGACACAAATGATGCTTAGGTGTCAGTAAAAGTGTCAGCTTCCGGCGTAAAAAAACGCCCCCTAGGAGAATCGAACTCCTCTCACCAGATTGAAAATCTGGTGTCCTAACCGATAGACGAAGGGGGCGTATGGTGCGCTCGGTGAGACTTGAACTCACGGCCTCCCGCTTAAAAGGCGGATGCTCTACCACTGAGCTACGAGCGCATTAAAAATCTTAAAAAAGAGCCGAAAATACCTTTAGGATTATTCCCCAATTTAACTTGGGTTTTAACCCCAACAAGTATATTTTACCAAAATTAATTTTACTTGTCTATAAAATTTTAGCCCTTGTCTACAGGCGGTAAAACATTTTTAATGTATTAAAATTATACAAAATTTTTATGCTTTGCGTAAACCTGCCCTATCGCGATGCCGCCGTCCCCTGCCGGCAGCGCTTCGTTGGTATAGGCGGTAAAACCCTCCGCTTCAAGCGCAGCAAGCGCGGCCCCCAGCAGTACCTTGTTTTGGAAGACGCCCCCGCTTAAAGTAATGGTTTTGGCATCATATTTTTTACCCAAAGTTTTGGCCGCTTTAACTATCATATCAGCAACCGCGCTGTGGAATTTGCAGGATATTATTTGCGCTTTGCCCGCATCATTTATAATCTGTTTTATAAGCTTTTGCGTTTTGATTAAAAGGAAGTCATCTTGTTCCTCAAATCCAAAACTATAAGGCTTTAATTTATGCGGTTTGTACAGGCTTTCAAGCTCCATCGCGGCCTGCGCCTGGTAACTTGTAAAACAGCGCAGCCCCGCGATTGCCGCAGCTGCGTCAAACAGCCTGCCCATACTGCTTGCGCGGTAGCAGTTTATGCCGCTTCGGTAAGCTTTTAGCGCAGTGTTTAAATGAGCGGGCTTAACTTCTTTTAAAATCTTTTTTATATTTTGCAGCGGCGTATCTGCCCAAAGCATATAAGATAAAGCCGCTTTCCAAACATCGCGGCTTGCGCTGTCTGCGCCGATGATATTTATTGTATCAAGCGCGCCTATGCGCCGCCAATTATTTTGGCGTATAAGTAGTATCTCCGCGCCCCATATGGAGCCGTCTGCCCCAAGGCCTGTACCGTCAAAGCAAAAGGCAAGCGTATCGGCGTTTATATTATGCTCGGCGTTAACGCTTAGGGCGTGCGCAAGATGGTGCTGGACTAAGGCGGCTTTAGGTTTAAAACTTGCGCCAAAATAGGCGGGATGCAAATCGCGCACTGCAATCTGCGGGCGGATATTTAAAAGCTTTTGCATTTTGGCGAGGGTTTGTTTAAAGTAGGCGGTATTTTCCGCATTATCTAAATCCCCGATATACTGGCTTAAATAGAGTTTATTATCTTTAGCAAGGCAAAAGGCGCTTGTAAGATCGCCGCCCAAAGCGAGCAGAGGTTCTCTTAGCTTCTCATTAATCTTTACCGCTGTAGGCACAAAGCCGCGCGCGCGGCGCAAAAAATGCATTTTACCGTTTAGTTCAAAGACAAGGCTGTCGTCTATCCTATTATATATATCGCGGTTATGCAGCAAAAAAGCGTCCGCAATATGGCCAAGTTTTTGCACGGCTTCTTTATTGGTGATGCAGATAGGTTCCTCCGAGCGGTTAGCGGAAGTCATAACCAAAGGTATATCGCCGATGATATCAAATATAATTTTGTGCAAAGGCGTATAAGGCAGCATTATACCTATGGTGTTTAGGCCGTCTGCGATACCTTTTAAATCTTTGCGTTTTTTAAGCGCGACTATCGGGGCCTGCGGGGACTGTAAAATTTTTGCCTCCGCCTCATTTATGTAGCAATACTTTTGCGCGGCTTTTAAATCTTTGCACATTAAAGCCAAAGGTTTATGCGGGCGCGTTTTACGCTTGCGCAGTTTAGCTGTGGCCGCTGCGTCTAAAGCATTGCAGGCGATATGAAAGCCGCCCAAACTTTTTATTATTACTATCTTGCCTTTGAGCAGTAAGCCGCAAGCTTTTTCCAAAGCGTTTTGTTTTATCGTTTTACCGTTTTGCAGCAAAAATACCTGCGGCCCGCAGACGGGGCAGCAGTTGGGCTGCGCGTGGAAACGGCGGTCTGCAAAATCCTCAAACTCCGCCTTACATAACGGGCACATTTTAAATTTATGCATTGTTGTTTTAGGGCGGTCATAAGGCACTGTTTTGATGATTGTAAAACGCGGCCCGCAAGCTGTACAATTTGTGAAAGGGTAGCGGTAGCGGCGGTTATTTTTATCAGCGATATCGGCTTGGCAGTCTTTACAAATTGCGATATCGGCCGGTATGGCGGTGGCCGCTTGCTTGCCGCTGCTGTGCTTTATTGTAAAGGAGGGGGAATTAAGAACTTCTAAATCTTTTTCTTCAAGCGAATCTATAATGCTTAAGGCGGGCTTTTCTGAGTAGAGGCGTTTTTTAAATTCCTCAATTTCGGATAAAGGACCTTCAAGCTCAATCTCCACCCCTTTATCGGTATTGGCGCAAAACCCGCACAGTTTTAGGCCGCGCGCCAGATTGTATACAAAAGGCCTGAAGCCCACTGCCTGCACTATCCCGTTAACAAGCAAGTATTTGCGTATTTTGTGTGCCATAGTTTAACAAATTCTCGGTAAGATTTCACCTTGCGGCATCCTTATTATGCGCGTGGTTTTAAGGCTTGTTATAAGTTTAACTTCCTTTTTTGTTGTAACTTGGCCTATTACCGCGGCGGCTTTGCCGTAAGTTAAGGAGCGGATAATTTTTAAGGCTTCCTGCGCTTTTTGCTCTTTGACTATAAACAGCATTTTGCCCTCATTTGCGGCGTTTAAAAGGTCTAAACCCAGCAGGTTTGCTGCGGCGGCGGTTTGCTTGTTTAACGGTAATGAGTCTTGCACAATCTCAAACCCTTTTTTTGATTGCGCGGCAACTTCATTTAGTATTGTTGAAAGGCCGCCGCGCGTGATATCGCGCATAAATTTAACGTCAGCCCCAAGCGCGGCGATAAGCTTTTGCGTCATTTTATTTAATGGCGCGCTGTCTGTTTTGATATTACTTTTAATGCCCAGTTTGTGGCGCGCGTTCATTATTGTAAGCGAGTGCTCTCCAAGCGTTCCGCTTATTAAAACAGCGTCCCCGTTTTTGATGTTCTTTGCGCCAAGCTTTGCGCCTTTTTGCATAAAGCCTATGCCTGATGTATTTATAAAAATACCGTCGGCTTTGCCCTTTTGGACCACTTTTGTGTCGCCCGTTATTATTTGAACGCCCGCCTCTTTAGCGCGGCGGGCCATGGCGGCAAGTATCTTTTTAAAATCTTGTAAAGGCAGGCCTTCCTCTATAATAAAAGAAACGCTTAGGTATTTGGGTATCGCGCCGCGCGCCGATAAATCATTAACCGTGCCGCATACCGCTAAATCGCCTATGCATCCGCCGCTGAAGAATAAAGGACTTACAACAAAACTGTCTGTAGTAAAAGCTATATCTGTTTGCGGGTTTTTTATAAGCGCTGCGTCTTCAAGCAAATTAAGCGTGGCATTGCCGAAGTATTTTAGTATTACTTTACCTATAAGCTCCCCGCTTTGCGCGCCGCCGCTGCCGTGCGCGGTTTTAATAATCATAGTAAGCTCCGCAGGCGCCTTCGCTTGAAACCATGCAGGGCCCTATCGGGTTTTGCGGCGTGCATTGTTTGGCAAAAAACGGGCAGTCCGTCGGCTTTATTTGGCCTTTTAGTACGGCCGCGCATTTGCACGCGCTCGGCTTGGAAGGTTTGTGTTTAATTTTAAAAATTGTTTTTGCGTCAAAATCCGCGAACTCGGGCCTTAGATTGAAGGCGGAATTTGCTATTTCACCAAACCCGCGCCACTCGGCCGCGCCTGCGTCAAAAACCTGTGCGAGCAGTTTTTGCGCCTCTGTATTGCCGGTAGGTTTAACCCAGATATATGCGTTTTTTACGGCGGGAGCATTCATATTTTGTATTTGTGTTACGGCCTGCGTAATTTCGCCCGCGCTAAAGCCTGCTATGACGGCGGGCTTTTTATATAAATCCGCAATAAAACCATAAGGCTTTTGGCCTATGATTACGCTTACATTGCCGGGCAGTAAAAAGGCGTCTATATTATTATCTTCTTTAAGTATCGCGTTAATTGCGGGGCAAATTTGTTTTAGGCAGCAGTATAGTGAAATGTTTTTTATTTGCTGTTCTTTTGCCGCCAAAACCAAAGCGGCGGCAAGCGGGGCTGTGGTCTCAAACCCGACGGCCAAAAAAACTATTTGTTTTGAAGGATTCTCTTTAGCAATTTTTAGCGCGTCCAGCGGATTATAAAGTATGCGGATATCCGCGCCTTCTATGCGCGCATTTTGCAGCGTATGCCCATCACTGCCGCTTACGCGCAGCATATCGCCAAAGGTTGTAATAATGCAGTTTTTGTTTTTAGCCAAAGATATCATAGCGTCAATATCGCTTTGGGCGCTTACGCATACGGGGCAGCCCGGGCCGCTTACAAAATTTACTTTATTTTTATAAAGCTGCCTAAGCCCGTTTTTTGCTATGGCTACGGTATGCGTACCGCAGACTTCCATTACAGTAAGCGGTTTTTTGCGGGTCATAACTGCGCCCCGCGTATATCTTTTAGGGCTTTTTTTGCTTCTTTGGGGGGCATAATTTCTATTATGAAACCTGCGTGCAGCAAAACATAATCGCCCGCTTTGGCCTGTGGTTTTAAAACGGTTGAGGCTTCTTTTAATATACCTTCTATATTAATGAGCGCGCTGCCTTTTTGCAGTTTTACTATTTTGCCGATGACGCTTATGCACATATTGCAAATCCTTAAGTTTGTTTGGGCCCGAATCTGCGGCGCAGGCCTAAAACTTCTTTGTTAATATGATACTTTTTTTTATACTATATATACATAACGATGTTTTTTAGATTAAGGAGATTTTATGGGAAAGAAAGTTATTTCATCTGACAAAGCGCCAAAGGCTATCGGGCCCTATTCACAGGCTGTGCGCAACGGCAGCTGGGTTTTTATTTCAGGCTGCCTGCCGGTTGACCCTGTAACGGGCGATATTACCGGCGGCGATATCCGCACACAGACAGAGCGCGTGTTTGAGAATATGAAAGAAATCCTTAAAGCCGCAAAGACTGATTTTGACCATGTTTTAAAGACAACCGTTTTCCTCACCAATCTTGCGGACTTTGCCGATATGAACGAAGTCTACGCAAAGTATTTCCCTAAAAATTCACCCGCCAGGAGCACCATACAGGTAGTAGCTTTGCCTAAAGGCGCGCTTGTTGAAGTGGAAGCCGTTGCAAGGCACTAGACCTTTAAAACCGAGGTGGAAAATATGTCTATAAATTTGAGTGATAATGAAATTATAAAATCGCGCAGCGCAGGCGTTATGCTGCCCTTATTCTCTATGCGCAGCGCGGGGGACTGGGGCTGCGGCGATATGGATTCCTTTAAGGAATGGATAAGCTATCTGGGGGCCGAAGGCGTAAAAATAATCCAAATCCTGCCTATCCATGAAACCGCTATCGGCGAAAATTGCCCCTACAGCGCCTTAAGCGCTTATGCGATTGACCCTGTATTTTTAAGTATTAAAGACGTAAAAGAAGTAAAAGAAAGCCCTGAAGCGCAGGAACTTATCTCCCAAATGAAAGACGATATCCTCTTCTGGCGCGGCGAGCCTAAGGTGCAGTTTAAATATATCAAATCAGGCAAATACAAAGTTTTGTGGGCCGCCTATAAACGCTTTTTAGAGGAAGAAAAAGCTAAAAATACGCCGCGCTTTAAAGAGTTTTTGGCCTTCCAGGCTAAGCACGGCCATTGGCTTGCGCCGTATTCAATGTTTAGGACGGCAAAGGATTTGCTGGGTTGGACAAGCTGGAAGCATTGGGATAAAAACCTTAAGGAAATTAATGTGGAGGAACTTAAAAAGTTCGTAGGGCAGCATGCCGAGCAGATAATGTTCTTCAGCTATATCCAATGGCTTTTGCAGACGCAGTTGGACGAAGTCCGCGCGCTTGCAAAGGAAAAGGGCGTCCTTATATTTGGCGATATCCCCTTCGGCGTAAATTTGGACAGCGCAGACGTCTGGGCCAACCAGCGCAGGTATAATCTTAATGCGGAAGTCGGCGCGCCGCAGGACCAGTTTTCCCAAGGCGGCCAGAAGTGGGGCCTGCCGGCGTATAACTGGCCGGATATCCAGGCCAATAATTTTAATTTTTGGCGCGCTAAAATTAAAAGGGCTTGCGATATTTATGATATCTTCCGTCTGGACCATATGGTGGGCTTCTTCCGCACTTGGATTTTTGAGAACGGCGAAGAAAAGGGCCACTATGACCTTATTGACGAAGAAAAACAAAAACAACGCGGTTATGAATTTTTAAAAGCGGTAATAGAGGCCGCGCAGGGCAAATTGCCTATAGGTGAAGACCTTGGCGTAATCCCCGACTATATGCGCGAGATGATGAAGGAAAACAGCATCATCGGCTACCGTGTTTTAAGATGGGAGAAGGATAATGAAGTCTTCCGCGAGCCGCGCTCTTACCCTGCGGCCTCCCTCGCCACCACGGCGACGCATGATACCGAAACTCTAAAAGAGTGGTGGGATATGATGCCTGATTGGCAGCGCGCCAATGTGTGGGAAATGATATCAGCCCAAAAGACAGACGGCAAAGTGCCATTTGATTTTGATACCCACAAAGCTATCTTTAAAAGGCTGCTTGACAGCGGATCTTGCATCGTTATGTTCCTTATCCAAGACATTATGGGCACAGGCGGGCGCATCAATACACCCGGCACGATAGGGGATGAGAACTGGAACTACCGCGTCCCTTACGAGACGGCCGAGTTCGCCGCAAAACATTACAGGCAAATGGATATGTTTAAAGAGCTTATAAAAGAAAGCGGCAGAGGCATTAAAAAATAGTTTAGCCTAAAACAAATTGTTTAAGCGGCGGCCTTTTAAACGGCCGCCGCTGTTTTTTGACGGGGTTGAAGTTTTACGCCGTAAGTGCAATAATATAAATATAACGGGACTAAGGAGCTTTTATGAAAATCATAAAAACGGGCGGTATTTTTGCGCGCCCTAAAAGTAAAAAGAAAGGGTTTACTCTTACTGAAGTTTTAGTGGTAGTTCTTATTATAGGCGTAATCACGGCTATAGCATATCCTATGTATACGAAAACGATTAATAAATCGCGTGCGGTGGAGGCCATTAACCTTATTGAAATGGTGCGTAATAAACAGGTTGCCAATATGGCGCGCCACGGGGAATATGTTGAGTCTTTCAGAAATATGGGCCGCATTGTGGCCGACGAGGAGGCCCAGGAATTTAAAGACGAGGGCGCTATATTAAAAGTAGGCAAATACGAGCTCGCGATGAATACAACGACAAATTGTATGACGGCCTCCTATGTGCCTGCCGAAGGTAAGCCTGCGGCTTTTACATTTTCTTCAAGATATGATAAATCAGGTTTAGGCTGCGACGGCGATATTTGCAGTACTTTTGGCAATATAATCGGCACTTCCGGAGATATTTGCAACTGCGGCGGCAAAAGCTGCGACGGTAATTTAACAATAGATAATAAAACCTGCCAGTGTAAATGTAATTTAAGCTGCGACGGCGGCAGAGTGTTGGACGCTACAAGCTGCAGCTGCAGCTGTACGGGCGATAAAGTTTGGAACGGCAGCGCCTGCGTGCAAAACTGTAATAAAGAGTGTCCTTCAGGCCCGACGGTGGAAAACGGTTCAAACTGCGGTTCGCGCAGCAGGACTTGCGATAAATGCACAGGTAACTGGAACTCATGGGGCCCGTGGTCGGGTACTAAGACTGACACCAAACCCTGCGGTTCAGGCTTTAGCGGTACTATGACGCGCACTTGCAGCAATAATGCGTGGGGGGAATTTGATACAAGCGGCTGCGTAGGCACATTAAAAGAATGTGATTGGGCCAATAAGCCTGACATAGAGCAGCCTTGCCCTAACTGCGGCGTAAGAAGGCAGACTTTAGAGTGCAATAAACAGACGGGCCAGTGGATACCGAGCGGGTTTGGAACCTGCGTAGGCACTAAGACACAATCTAAGGACTGCCCCTCAGGCTATACGGGCACACAAACCAATACTTGTACGGATGACGTCTGGGCAGGTTGGGATACAAGCCGTTGTATTAAAACGGCTGTTAAACAATGCAATGGCAGCACTACCGAGTATAGGGATTGCGGTAACTGCGGTACCGAGAGAGGTACAAGAAGATGCGATACCACCACAGGCACATGGCTGCGCACGATTTGGAGCGGCAACTGTACAGGCGAAGGAGTATGTAAACCTGGCGCAACCGCGATATGTTCTACGGGAAGCAATCCGTTTGGTACTAAAAAATGCAGTTCATCATGCAAATGGGGCAGTTGTATAGGAAGCCCTACACAGCCAGGCGGCGGCGCGTGCAAAATATCATCATGCCCTTCAGGTACGTATATGGTAAATGCCGGTACCTCAAACTGTTGCTGTGAAAACAGATATTGCGGTATAACACCCCCTAATGGTGGTACTTCAATAGGTTACTGCCAATGTATTCGTACAGACTATAACGCCGGTGGCAGCACGGGCGGTGGTTCTACGGGCGGCGGCGGGACTACATTACCCGGTTTTGGCGGCAGTACGGGCGGCGGCTCCACAGGTGGCGGCGGGACTACATTACCGGGCTTTGGCGGCGGCAGCTCAGGCGGTGGCGGGACTACGTTACCGGGCTTTGGCGGCGGCGGTAGTTCAGGCGGCGGCTTTGGCGGCCCAAGCGGCGGGCGCTGGTAAGTTTAAGCTTTAGAAGTAAATTGAAAGCCCCCTTTTTAGGGGGCTTTTTATCGGGCAAAATGGCCTAAGCGCAATATAGGACCAAGAACCCTTGCCGCATTATTTGGGGATTGCTATCATAATATATACGAGCTAAACTTATGAACGCTAAAAAACTTATATTCTCCGCAATTTTTATTTTGCTTACAGCCTGCCCCGCAGTTTTTGCGCAGCAGGCCGCTACGCCTTTGGCTGACGCTTCTGCGCGCGCAGATTTGCCGCAAGATCCTCGTGAACGCTACCGTTTACTCTATGACAAAATAATGGCTTATGAAGGCCTTAACAGGGAAAATGCACAAGCGGATTTACAACTGTTTTTCCTTAAGCTGCAATCGGCGATAGATAAAGGCGACTTTTACCGTCACCTTAAAACCAATCCGATTAACAGGAAGTTTAAGCCCGTCTGCCTTGTATCGGTATATGACCTGAATAAAAAAGGCGCAACTATAAAGACTGACGGCTCGCGCCACCCGCGCGAGTTTAAGGTGGAAGAAGCGCTGGCTAAAGATTTGGCGGATATGTTCAGGGATTCGCAAAAGGCGGGTTTAAAACTTAAGATATGTTCAGCCTACCGCAGCTATGAGTACCAGATAATGCTTATACGCGAGTTTGCGGCGGCGGGGCTTTCAGGCTATGTGGCCTCCCCAAGCAAGTCCGAGCATTGCCTTGGCCTGGCTTGTGATATTGAGGGCCCCGCAAAACCGTATATCAATACCAAAGAAGCGCGCTGGACAATGCAAAATAGCGAGAAATACGGCTTTGCTATGACCATGCCCCCAGGCGGAGTACCGTTTGAGCCTTGGCACTACCGCTATATAGGCCACGATGGCGTTAATCTTAAAAACGCATACTTTAACGGCAAAGTTGTGGAGATGCTTAAATTTCTGACGATATACAGAAACGATATCATTGAACTTATCCATGCCAAAAATATGATGGAAGACCAACGCCGCCGCGTGGAGATAAGGACACTTCTTATCAAATCGCTTTTAGATTCAGCCGAGCAAAGTAAAGAAAGGATATTAAGAACTATGATAAAACCTTTGCCGCAGCTTACTCCGCAGGATTTAACTAAGACAAAGGTTAAGAAAGGCCGCGCAAGATTATAAATTTTTGCGCGTCAGCCTGCGCCGCAGCAAATAATACAGATAATATCAAAATAATTGTTTTTTTATCATTCATATACCATTACCAGTAAACAGCCTTGCTTGAGCGATACTTTAAAAGCGTCTTTTTTAGCTATATTGCTCACCGCTGTTTGGCCGATGTTTAAGGCGGCGTTTCTAAGCGGGTATTTTAGCCCGCTTAAGCTTACTGAGCGCACAGGCCCCATAGGCATGAGGCTTACCGTCGCGCCCGCTTTGGCCTTAAAGGCAGTGGTTTTGTTTATCGGGTATATGCGCCAGTTTGGGGCCGCAAATACAATTTCAAATTTGTCTATATATTTAAATACTGATGAAAAGTTGCTTAAAGTAAAATCTATCCTGCCGCCCGTTGCGCAAAGTATAGTGCAGGTTTGGGGCTTGATATAGGCGGCAAAATCTAAAGCTTTCTCCAGGTCCGTATTATCCTGGCGGTCTACTTTTAAAAGCCTGTCTTCGCCTATTTTTTCGGCGTTTTGGGGGGTAAGGGAATCCAAATCCCCTATAACCATATCAGGCATTACGCGCGCTTTAAGCGCGGTGTTTGCGCCGCCGTCAGCCGCCAGCAGGAAGTCATTTAATTTTACCTGTTGTTTTAGGAAGGCCTTCGGGCATGGCTCGCCATTAGCCAGTAAAAGAAGTTTATTTATTTGCATATTTAACCCTTTTAAGCAGTATAGCAAAAGAGAGGATTAGAAAGCTCGTTATAATTCCGACATAAAAGCCGTCTATTTGCAGCGCCAGGCCGCCTTTGGGTATATGGTCCCACACGGTGATAAACAGGGCCGATATCAGGGCCGAAGCGGTAAAAGCATTATCTGAAATCTTTTTAGGAAATATATGCCCCATAACCATCGGCACCACTATGCAGGCTGACATATATGAACCCAAAACAAACCATATCTTGCGGAAGTTACCTTCAAAAAACACAGCCAGCACAATAGCTAAAGCGGCAACTATAAAAAAGAAAACCTGGTTAGCCAAAACCACATTTTTAAATTTATTGCGCAGCAAATCAAAGCCCAGCGTATTGGAGGCTATGAACAAAAAGGCGTCTAAGGTTGAAAGTATGATAGCCAAAACGCCCGCCACAAAAAAGCCCCTTAAGCCATCGGGCAAAAGCTGTAAAGCGTAAAGGAAGTAAGCATGCGCGGGCTGCGCCCCGGGCATAACTGCGCGCGCATAAAGCGCGCCTGTAGTTGTACAAAGGTCAAAGCAGAACCATATTAAGGTACATATTAAAATACCTTTCTTGGCTACTGCGGCGCTTTCAGCGGCAAAGCAGCGTTGGTAGAAAGCAGGGTCCGCCAAAGAGGAAAAGGCAATCGCGCCCCAAACAAGCGTATTAAGCCAACCCTGTCCGCCTGTTAAAGTAAAGTGGCTTGCGGGCAGGTTCTGCAGCAGGAAGTTCGGGCCGCCTACGCAGGCTAAAGAGAACACCAAAACTATAAGTACCGCGCTGCACATAACCACAAATTGTATGATGTCTGAAAACACTACAGCCCTTAACCCGCCCCAGGCTGAATATAAACAGATAAAAAAGGAGCCTGCAACCATAGCGGGCAATAGTTCCCAGCCGAAAACCAAATTTAAAAATATCCCCAAACTTAAAACATAAGCAATCGGCAAAACGCCGAAGAATGTAAAAACCGCGGTAGTGTAGCCCGCCTTTTTGCCAAACATCATTTGCGCAAGCTGCGGCATTGTTACGCTTTCATATTTTTTTATTCTGTCAACCATAAACAGCGCAAAAACTATATAGGCGAAATACCAAAACATACCCTGCGTTACAAAGTTGTAGATGCCGAAGTTAAAAGTAATCTCATTAACGCCAAAAATGCCGCCGTACCAGCTGGCGGTAAGCGTGGCCACAAATAAGGGAAGGGAGAGCTTGCGGCCCATAAGCATATAGTCCAAAAGCTTATTTGTTTTATCCCTTTTAAGATGCCCGTAAATCACGCTGGCCACGGTAAGCGCAAGTATCAATATAAAGACCGTAATGTCCAAAGGGGACATTACGGCCAAAACATTAATATGCGGCAGGAATTCTTTCATTTATCCTACTTCCACGCGATATAATTTGCAACCCACAGGAAGGCAAAAGATTCAATAAACCAAATGCTTACTAATGGCAGCACGAAGCGGAACCACTTTTGGAACGGCATCTTTATCATACCTATAACAGCCAAAACTATCGGGCTTGTGGGGATGCATACATTTGTCCAGCCGTCGCCGAACTGGTATGCAAGAATCATCGTCTGCCTGGATATGCCTATAAGGTCTGAAAGCGGGGCCAGCAGCGGCATGGTAAGCACGGCCTTGCTTGAGCCTGAAGGGATAAAGAAGTTGATTACGGCCTGCATCAAAAACGCCGCCCAGGAGGCTACGGTAGAGTTAAGCCTTGATATATAAGAGGCCATATTATGAAGTATGGTATCTAAGATATTACCGTTTTCTGCGATGATGATGATAGAGGTGGCAAAAGCGAGTAATAACACAATCTCCGCCATATCTCTTACGCCGTTATAAAATGCGGTGGTAGCGTCGCCCACTTTAAGTTTGCCTAAAATGGCGGCCGCTATCGCTAAACCGAAGAATAATGCGCCGATTTCCGTAATATACCACCCGAATTTAAGTACGCCAAACACCAGTAAAACCATAGTGCCGCCAAAGGCCGCTAAAACCAGTTTATGGGAAATGGTAAACTTTTCATCGCCCTTTTGGTTGATATGGAGTTCTTTTTTACGTTCTTCATCAAATTCTATGGAGAGGCTCTTTTTAGGGTTCTTTTCAACCTTCCGCGCATATGCCATGACGAAGGCTATCGCTATAATGGTGGAAACCGCCCAAATAATAAGCCTTAAGCCAAACCCCGAATATAAAGGGATTTGCGCAATGCCCTGGGCTATGCCCAGCGTAAAGGGGTTCATAAAAGCGCCTGCAAAGCCTGCCGAGGCGCCTAAAAACGGTACGGCTATGCCTATTACCGAGTCATATTTAAGCGATAGGGAAAGCGGTATAAAAATGGGTATAAATATAAGCACTTCTTCCGACATACCGAATGTCGCCCCCCCGATAGAGAAAAGCAACATGCTTACAGGTATATACAAACTGCGCAAAGCCGGATTTTTAAGGAAGATATTGCTTGCGTATTTTATGGCTGCGGTGATGGCGCCCGTCTTTTCAATAACCATAAAAGCGCCGCCGATGATAAGCAGGAAGGCCATAATCTCTGCCGTGGTGGAGCGCGCAAAAGCCTGCATAGGGGCTTTAAGCACGTCAAATAAATTCTGGGGGGAAGATTCTATATAGTGGAAGGAGCCCTGTACTACAACTTCCCTTCCGTCCTGCATCACTTTATCATATTTGCCTGCGGGGATAAACCAGGTAAATATGGCGGTAAACGCTACGATTGATAGTATGATAAGCGTAGTGTTAAATTTCAATTTTTCCATTTGTTATTAAGCAACCTCCGTATTTGGGTTTTTGCGTATCTATATATTTTACAAAACTGCTTTATTGTTTGATAGAATATTTTAAATGTTATATATAGTGCCTACACCAATAGGGAATTTGCAGGATATTACCTTGCGCGCTTTAGACGTGCTGCGCGCCGCGGATTTTATTTTGTGTGAAGATACGCGCCAAACCCGTAAACTTTTAGACGCTTATAATATCTCCACCCGTCCGCTGCGTTATAATGAAAATGACGCAAGCTCAATCAACCATTGCCTTAATATGATGAAAGAGGGCAAAAACTGCGCGCTTGTTTCCGACGCAGGCACGCCATGTATAAGCGACCCGGGGTGGAAGCTGGCCCGTATGGCAATGCAGGAAGGCATAAAAGTTACTGCTTTGCCGGGTGCATCAGCCGTTACCTGCGCTTTAAGCGGCAGCGGATTAGGCGGCGGAGGATTTACTTTTTTAGGCTTTATAGCCCGTAAAAAAGGCAAGATAATTAAAGCCTTAAATGCGGCCTTCGGGGTGGAAAAGCCCGTTGTGGTATATGAATCGCCCTACAGGGTAATAAAATTTTTGGAGTTGGTTGCAGTGGAGTTCGGCCCTGAAGTAAAAACAGTAATCGCGCGCGAGATAAGTAAAACATTTGAGGAGTATATAAGCGGTACGGTCAGTGAAGTCTTGGAAAATTTAAAAGCCCGTAAAAAAATACTGGGTGAGTTTGTAGTAATTTTAGACAGGCGTAACGCCGAGCAAGAGCAGGAAGATGAGGTACAAGATGAATAAAAGCACAAAAATTTATCATTTAGCCGCAATGACGGAGGAGCAAAAAAAATCCGTCGCAGACGCATTAAAACAAGGCGCAACGGCGATTATACCTACCGATACCGTCTATGGCGCGGTAACCGCTGCTGTGGGGCCGCAAAGTTTGGAACTGCTGAATAATTTTAAAAACAATCCGCAAAGTAAACCCACACAGATTTTATGTACTTTAAAACAGGCTTTTAATTTATCTGTTTTAGATAAAAGGCTTGAGGCGCTGGCCGTCAATTACTGGCCGGGCGGGCTTACTGTTATTACAGACGCCTCACTCTACGGCGCGGCATTGCAGGGCGGTTTAAAAACGGCGGGGCTGCGCGTGCCAAACTTTGCCTTTGCGCAATTTATTATGGATTATAATGATTGCCCGCTCTTTGCCAGCAGCGCAAATATGCACGGTATGCCTGTATGCGACGACGAAGAAACGGTGATAAGTGAATTTGATGGCTCGGCTGATATTATTGTACTATACGGAGATATAAAAAAGGGAGCATCTGCCGTAATTGATATTACGGGCGGCGGATTCAAAATAATCCGCCAGGGCAAAATAACAAAGGAAGACTTACAGAAGATAATATAAAATCTTCAAAAATTTATGAACATACTTCTTTTTATAGTTGTAGTTGTCTTGATCATTTTTTTGGTACGGTATTGGGAGCTTAGGAAGTTTAGGAAAACTTTAGCCAAACGTCATGAAGAATACTCCAAAGAAATTAAATCCCTGCGCGACCAACTTAATCAAAGAATTGCGATAATGGATAAGATGATAAAGCATTTATCATTCTCCAATAAAGAACTGAGTGATTTAAATAAATTAAAATCTCAATTTATCTCAATAGTAGCTCATGATTTAAAACAGCCGCTGGCAGCGATACAGGGCTATGCGGGCCTGCTTAAAGATACACAAAGCAGCAAGGAAGACAGCGAGATGATAAATACCATCTTAAGCGCAGCCGATAATATGAACGAGCTTATGAACGACCTTGTAGATGCAAGCGTCTTCAGCACGGGCGGAGTGAAAATAACCAAAGAGGAAGTTAATATCCCCGCGCTTATTGATAATATATATTCTCAATATAAAATAGTAGCCAAGGAAAAGGGAATAAGCCTTGTAAAAAATAATTGCAGCCCAAATATTATAGTGCACGCTGATAAGACGCGCATTACGCAAGTCTTAAGCAATCTTTTGGCAAATGCCATCAAATTTACTGCGCCAAGCGGTAAAATAGAGATAAACTGCGCCATTAAAGATAAAGAACTCTGTTTAAGCGTTAAAGACAGCGGTATAGGCGTGCCGCACAGTGAGCATACAAAAATTTTTAAGCGCTTTCACCAGTTGAGTAAGAAAAACAAATCCCAAAGCAATGGCGGCTGGGGGCTTGGTTTACCTATAGCGGCTGATATCATAAAAGCGCACGGCGGTAAAATATGGGTAGAGAGTGAAGGCAAAGGCAAAGGCTCCTCCTTTAAATTTACAATACCGCTTTAATTTTATTATGGAAATTATAATTAATATAGATGGCGGCAGCCGCGGCAACCCCGGCCCTGGCGCGAGCGCTTTTGTAATCAAAAATAAAGCGGGGCAAATAATTGCAAAGGAAGGCAAATTCTTTGCAGAGTGTACCAATAATTTTGCGGAATTTAATGCCCTTTTAATGGCTTTAAATAAAGCGTTTGAACTTGGTGCGACAAAGCTGGATATTTATTCCGATTCCCAGTTGCTTGTTAAGCAATACCTTGGGGAATATAAAATAAAAAATCCCGTTTTGCAGACTATTATGGCCGACATAAAAAAAGTTGCGGCTAAATTTACTTTTTTGAAGATAACCCATGTATTGCGCGGATATAATAAAGAGGCCGACGCGCTTTGTAATATTACCATGGACGCCGCGCTTAAAAAACCGCAAAGGCCTGCCGCGCAAATAAAAATTGCCGCGCCTGCTGTTGTTAGGGATAATGAAGTTAAAGCCGCTCATAAGGCGCCTGCCGTCAAGAAAGCTGTGTTAAAAGCCGCGCCAAAAGCGGCAGGGCCGCAACAGCTTGAACTTTTTGATAAAATATAAGTATCTGCATTAGGGAGCCGCTGCGGGCAACCGCGGAGGAACTTCCGAACTTCAAGGGCAAGATGCCGCGCGAAAGCGCGGGAGGCGCAGGCAATATCCTACGCCGACGGAAAGTGCAACAGAAAATATACCGCCCCGCAAGGGGTAAGGGTGAAATGGCGGGGTAAGAGCCCGCCGCGCAGGCAGTAATGCCTGCGGCACGGTAAACCCCGTCTGAAGCAAGGCCAAACCCGCCTTTGGGCCGCCCACCCGCAGGTTTAACCTGCAAGGTAAAGTAGGCCGCATAGATAAATGGTTCCCGCCGCCAAAGCGATTTGGCGGAACAGAATTCGGGGTATTATGCAGATATTAAAAGGCCTGCTTTTTAGCAGGCCTTTTTACTTTCTGTTTATTATAAGATTACGCTGTAAGTTAAGAAATTGAAAAATAAAATTTTATTTCAAATCTTAACGGCGATGGCAGTCGTCATACTTCATAGCAAACTCCTGGTCCGTCATAAACAGATAGAGTATGCCTTCAATGAAGCTGATGAGGCCCGGCAGAAAGCTCCAGCAAAACAGCAGGTAAATAATGCCCCAGCCCGGTTTGCCCAAATAAAATTTATGGATGCCGAATGAACCTAAAAATATAGCCAGCAGCGCCGCTGCAATCCTATCTTTGTTGCGTGTGCAATAGTACTTTTCTTCTTTAACATTTTCTTTCATAAACCACCCCCGATTTTAAAAATTCTAGCATATTGCTTTTGTTTTGGGGAAATGATATCCTCAAATAAGAAAGTTTGTAACTTGTAACGGAGAGTCAAAATGACCACAAAATTATATCTGCAAAAAATTATGGAGGATGTAGTTAAAAAAGACCCGAGCGAAAAGCTTTTCCATCAAGCTGTGGAAGAGGTCATAACTTCTCTTGAGCCTATCCTTAAAGCCGAACCGAAGTATATGAACTACGCCGTGCTTGAAAGGCTCGTAGAGCCCGAGCGCGTAATTTACTTCCGCGTACCGTGGAGCGATGATAAAGGCCAAACACACGTAAACCGCGGTTTCAGAATACAATTTAACAGCGCGATAGGGCCATTTAAAGGCGGTATCCGCTTTCATGAGAGCGTAACCTTAAGCTCACTTAAATTTTTGGCTTTTGAACAAACCTTTAAAAACAGTTTGACAGGCTTGCCTTTAGGCGGAGGTAAAGGCGGCAGTGATTTTGACCCGCGCGGTAAAAGCGAGGGTGAGGTAATGCGCTTCTGCCAGGCTTTTATGGACGAACTATACCGCCATATCGGAGAACGTACCGACGTACCTGCAGGCGATTTGGGTGTAGGCGCGCGAGAGGTGGGTTATATGTTTGGCCACTATAAAAAGATTACAAATAAATTTGTGGGCGTATTTACGGGTAAGGGGCCGTCTTTCGGCGGCAGCTTAATCAGGCCTGAAGCCACAGGTTACGGCGTTGTTTTCTTTGCCGAGGAAATGCTTAAGACAAAGAGCGAGAGCATACGCGGTAAGACTTGTATAATATCAGGCGCGGGCAATGTGGGCATCCATACGGCGGAAAAGATTTTGCAAATGGGCGGCAAAGTAATCGGCTTTAATGATTATGACGGCGCAATTTATGACAAGGAAGGCCTTAGCATTGAGAAGCTGGCCTACCTTAAGGACCTTGTTTTTGCCAAAAGAGGCAGCTTAAAGGAATACGCCAAAAAGTATAAATCGGCGGAGTTCCACGAAGGCAAAAAATCCTGGTTTATACCGTGTTACGCGGCCTTCCCGACAGCGTGCGAGAACGAGCTCAATTTATCAGACGCAAAAGAGCTTGTAAAAAACGGCGTTAAAGTTGTGTGCGAAGGCGCAAATATGCCTTGCACGCCCGAGGCTGTGGATCTTTTCCAGAGCAAGGGCGTTCTGTACGCGCCCGGTAAAGCGGCTAATGCCGGCGGTGTTGCGGTATCAGGCTTAGAGATGACGCAAAACACTATTCGCCTTTCCTGGACCAGGGAAGAAGTGGAAGCGCAGCTTTTAAAGATTATGAAGACTATTCACTCTTCTTGTACGGATTCAGCGAAGGACTTCGGGCATGCGGGCAATTATGTTTTTGGCGCTAATATCGCGGGCTTTAGGAAAGTTGCCGACGCTATGATAGCCCAGGGCATTATTTAAATACTACTTGCAATTAATTAAAAAGGCCCCGTTTAAGCGGGGCCTTTAGTTTTACAAAGTTTTATTTTTCCATGTCATACATTCTTTTGGACAAATCTTTTCAATAGGCCAAAATCCGCAGCCTTCAGTCTCACACGGATTTGGGCGGTAGCAGACAATAAAATGCTTGCGCACTTGGCATTGGTATTTTTTGACTCCTTTTTCTTCAAAATAAAACGCTTCTTCTTTCTTAAACGTTTTGGCCTCATATTCCTCAAAGGCGGAACCTTCATAACACGCACAGTTGTCGGTTTTTAAAGCTACGTCTTGTACTTCTTGATATTTTGGCGCTTCTGCTATACCTTGGCAGAGTAAAGATAAATCATATTTTAATGCAGGTAAGTCTTTGGGATAGGAGGAGGAAACAAAGCCATCCGCCTCAAAGGGCGTGATGTTTTGCGGGCAGTAGTTTTTTAAATTTTTATCAGTCGCATTAAAAGTATAATCAGCTTGCGCAAGCTGCAATTCTTTTAGATTTGCGCGTACCGTATATTCATCGGCTTTGGATTTAAAAAAATCTTCAGGGTTTTTTATTTCTTGGTTTAAATATATCTTATTTTCAGGTATTACTTTTAAATTTGCTTTGGCCGTCCATCCGCTTGATGCGCCGTCAGTTACAAAAAACCAATCCCCATAACTTTGTGTGGCAAGGACAAGCGTTTTGTCTTCAAAGGAACCTATGACGGATCCATCACATTTTTTATGCTGCAACGGGCAATCCCCGTTACGGGTATCATTATTACATTGTGCTTTTATGTTTTGGCTTACGCAGGCCGCTAAATTGGTGCATATTTCAATATCCGCATTGGAAAAGGGGCCGCACTTTTGCGCCCAAATAGTATCGGTAAGTTGTCCGCATTTTTTTTCTTTTACGGCAAAACAGCGCGCTTGTGCGCCCAAAATATCGTAAATCATTTTTTGCGGCGGCGTAAGGCGTATATTTGCCGGGCCGTCTATAAGATAGGTTTGTTGAATTTGCTTGGCATTATTTATGGCTTTTATGCCTGTAAATTTAGCTTTGCTGAATGGGGGCGGCTCCTGGCCCATATCATAGCTGAAATCTGAACTGAGCATCCCGTTTGGCAAGATTACCTCGTCAGCGTCAAAGGAATCGGCATTTAGGGATAAATCCGCCATTAAAGCATTCGCCGCTTTGTGGGAAAGAGTTGCAGGCCTGTCATATATAAAATAATTTGCGGCATATGTTGCATGTGCAATAACAAGGAAGAAGATAAAAAACAGGTTTTTCATATAGTCTCCACTTTTATAATATCAAATTAGGGTAAATAAGAAATTTTGCCCTCAGTAATAAGTGCAAGCAGCATCAACGCCAAATATGGTAATGTAATTAAATGAGAACATTTAAAACTACTATATTATTGACGGTTGTTTGTTTATTTTGCGCCTGTGCGGGCGCGGAGCAGGCGGCGCAGCCTGTTGAGTTTAATACGTCTATGCTTTTGCATGACGGCCAAAAATATGTGCTTAAAAGTAATAAGCTTTTACCTGAAGGCTTTGTCAAATGCACCGATAGCCGCTTTGAACTATCGCCCAATGCGGAGCTTAACCGCAGCAAATCGTGTAGGGAGTTCCGAAAAACCAAAGGCATAACAGCGGTTTTATGGTATGGGTTTGAGTGGGATAAATACCCTGACTCCCTTATCCTTAAGGTGCAGTGTCTAGATTGCTCGCAGGATAACGGCATAAGCTTTACTGTTGATGAGGACCTTTGCTTTAGAATATTCGCCGTTAATAAAGATAATCAAACGGCTAGTACAAAAGGATGCTTCCCGTCGCGTAAACAACCGACGGACGATTAAAATAATTTTAAAAGCCCTTCACAACTGATGAAGGGCTTTTAAATTTGTATGTGTTTAGGCTTATTTTATTTTGTGGCCCCACGGTACGGGCGCAGGCTCTGTAAGCGGTTTTGTTAAATCAAATTTGACGCTAAAATTCCTGTCGGTACCGATGCGGCGCAGATTGTAGGTAAAAGCGGTATCATCTACCGTTATCCACCATACATTGGGCGCGGCATAAGGTATAAGAGCTGCTGTTTCCTGATCTGCGGGGAAAACCTGCATATTTGCTGTACCTTCATTAGTTGTCAGGCCGCCGTACATGGTAACATCATCAGCGGCGCCGTCTTGGTGGCGGTGGTCATGCTTTAGGAGGATTTTATCGCCCTTTAAAGTCAGCACCCATGTTCTGGATTTATCTTGCCCGACGAAAAACGGTATTTTAATCTCTTTTTTATTGCACTCCATAACGCTCATAGCCAATGGGCCGGCCTTAAAATCGGGGCTGTCGCTGCTGTCTGCAACAACTTGGCCATAGTAGGCTTTGCCGCAATGTTGTTTTATATTGTCAAAGAACGCGCTTGCGCTATTGGCTTTTTTGGCAAAAGCAATGCCCAGCGGCAGCGTGCAAATGAGACAAGCCGATAATAGGTGTTTTATTTTCATAGTATCTCCTTAAATTTATATCTTTTAATTATAGCCCGATTTTAAACTAAAACGCAAGAGATGCAAAAAATAAAAGTTAGCAAAAAGATGGATAAACAAAAAACCCGCCTTTTGGGCGGGATTCAACTATAAAATATACTTTAAAATTTGATTTAATGTTATTATATCACTAAGGATAATCTCTAATGAAAGAACATATAGAACTATATATAAGACAGATAAAAAGTATTGATGTAAATAATGCCAATGAACATACATACCGTACGGCGTTGGAAAACCTTGTCAATTCCTTACAATTTAAAGCAAAAAATACCATTGCTATCCAGGAAGCTAAGGATGGCTCGTTAGAGATAGACGGCACGCCTGATTTTTTTGTTTATGAGGACTATGACCAGCTTTTTAAATCTCTGGTTGGTTTTATTGAATGTAAAAAGATAGGCAGGGATTTAGATGAAGTTTTGCGTAGTGAGCAGATAAAAAAATACTCTAAGACCATAAAAAATATTATTGTTACAAATTATCAGGATTTTGTTCTTTTGCAGGAAGGTAAAGTAAAAGCAAAAGCTGCACTTATTAATAAAGATTTATCGATTAGCACAAACCCTAATAAAGAGCAGGATTTCATTAATCTGCTCAGGGATTTTTACGGATATGACTATGCTTTTATAAAAACAAAGAAAGCGTTGGTTTCTGCTCTTTCAAACCAAAGTTTCTATTATTCCGTTGCTTTAAGAGAGTATGTCCTGAATGCTGCTAATCATTCAGAAAGCTTTTTTTATAAATTTAATAAGTTATTTAAAGACTTTCAGCAGTCCATGCAATATCACTATGAACTGGCTGATTTTTGTGATGTTTATGCACAAAGTTTTGTTTATGGCCTTCTGCTTGCAAGGCTGGAAACTGATAAAAAATTTGACGAAAAGTCTTTTGACTTCCTTGATGATATCCCGGAAGACTACCGTTTGCTGTATGAGTTTTTAGAAGTCGGCTTCTCTAAGCGGAATTTACCTTTGCAAATAAAAATTGCGCTTATCAATATCTCCAAAAATATTAATTTGGTGGATGTCGGTACCATAAATAATGAATTCCTGAAAGAAGGTAAGGGCAAAAACGGCATAGCAGTTTACCTGTATGAAGATTTTTTGAAGGAATATGATAAGCTAAAAGACACAGAAAAGCGCAAGGAAAGCGGTGTTTACTACACGCCAAAAGAAGTTGCACAATTTATAACAAAAAGCGTGCAGGATGTTATTAAAACCAAGTTTGGCAAGGAGGCGGGTTACCTTGACAAAAATGTAAAAGTGCTGGACTTTGCTTGCGGCACAGGCACTTTTATAGACAGTGTTTATGAACTTATGCTGGACAAACACGCCAGCCCTATAGAAAAACAACAGGCCAAACAAAAAATACTTAATGATGTTTACGGCTTTGAACTGCTTTTCACCCCATATATTGTGGCGCATACCATACTTACTAGATATCTTAAAGAAAATGGCATCAATATGACGGCAAAGGACCGCCTGCCAATATATCTTACTAATACCTTAGACTTAGCTCCACACGCCATTAGTGAACTTTTACCCAACTTAATGCAGGAGCATCAAAAAGCATTGGCGGTTAAAGAAGAAACCGATATTTTGGCAATAGTTGGCAACCCGCCGTATTTCAGTGGTAAAAGTCAAAGTGAAGAAGGTAAAATAGATGCTTTGTTGAAAGACTATAAACAATATTTGGAAAATGGAAAAACAGTAAAACTTAATGAGCAAAATATAAGACCGCTTGGAGATTTGTATATAAAATTCATACGGTTTGCTGAGTGGAAGATAAACAATGCAGGACACGGAATTGTAGGCATAATAACAAATAATAGTTTCCTTGAGGGCGTTACCCATAGATTCATGCGAAAACACCTAACAGAAACTTTTGACGAAATTTATGTTTTAAATCTGCACGGCGATTTAGATAGAGAAAAGGATAAAAATATTTTTGATATCAAGCGGGGAGTATGTATAAGCATTTTTGTCAAACACCAAGCACCGCTTAAAGATAAAAAAGTTTATTACTACTCTACTTTAGACAATGGCATTATTAGCAGGGAAGAAAAGTTTGCCTTGTTGTCCACTAAAGATATTA
>CAYQAU010000013.1:14359-44757 GCA_964415545.1 uncultured Elusimicrobium sp. | reverse complement strand
TATTTTAATTTAGAATTTGGGTATACCAAAGTATCCCCAAAATTGAAATAGGGCAACTCAAAAACAGACTTAATAATAGCCTAAAATAGGGCTATTATTCAACCTTAGAGTGGTTTTAGTATATACATTATACCCAAACAAGCTTAAATAAAAAAAACAAAATATACCTTAACCTTACTTCAGCAAAACAAATAATAAAGCTTTATCGCAAAGGAATTAAAATCCAAGCGCAATAAAAATACGCGAATATGGGAATACCGGGACTAAAACAAAAGCATTCTTTAGAAGCTTTGTAAACTCTTTCACTTATAAAATCTTTAACAGCGGCAGTAATGGATAAACACTAAATGCTATTTACAGTTCCATTGTGTATGTGCTAAACTTTTTATGTCATTACCTTTCATAATGACCTCCTTTTGGTTGTTTTTTTGCAGCCCGACAGCTGCAAATTACATTTTATACCAAAAGGAGTTTTTATGTTTTTAATACAACGGTAAAACCTTAAAAGAACCCCCGCCATAAAAGCGGGGGTTTCAGTTTACTTCCGTATTTTCACGCAATTAACAGCCGCAGGAGATTATGCCCATATAGCCTTTCTGGTCTTCGCAAAAACTATAACCATTCAGGAAGTAGCCTATAGGCGGCGCGCGATTGCCCTTGTTATCTTTAACATAAACGGGCGAGGATGAAGTCGGCACGCCCCTGTCCGTCCCCATATAATACCAGCCGGAACCGCCGTAACCATCGGCGCAGATGCGGTTACACTTTTCCTGCAAAGGTAATGAGGCATATTGGGAAGGCACACTGCTTACGCTAACTTTTTTGCCACCCTTCCAGCCTTTATAATAGGATCTGTCAATCCTACCTCCTGACACGTAGCCGGCGCTGTTATATATAAGGTCTCCGCCTTCAATATAGTAAGATTTGCTTTCAAGCTTAGTGCAGGAGAAGCTGTGGTCATTACCGCCGCCCGGGGCGTAAACATCCGTCGGAGTAAATGTAACGTGGACATAGCCGTAATACTCCTGCGGATTTGCTTTTTTGACACATCTTTGGTTCCTGTCATCCCACTCATATCCGCCCAGGCAGGTGCACTCGCCCCAAGTGCCATCGTCCCCGCATATTTCCACATAGTTTTGGATTATATAGTCTATTTTAGTACAACTTTTAAACCTTCCCGGTATACATTTACATTCAGGGTCTAACCACTTACATTCTTCTGAACATTCCCTAAAAGGCGGCGTTTCATATCCACCACATCTTATCCATTCACCAGCACGGCATTCGCCTTCATTACCGCACTCACCCCATTCTCCTTCAAGCCATTTACCTGTGGCGGTATCACAGCTGATAACCCTGCTTTGCGTCCCGCATTTATCGCCGCAAGGCTGGCTTTCTGCGGGTTTACTTGCAGGGTCGCAATCTTTTGCGTCCTGAATACAAGCGGTACCATCCCACGTATATCCACTATCACATTGACATGCGTTGGAACAATTAGGGCTGCCTTTATCGCATACTTGCTCATGCATACAGCTCCCGCTCCATTGTACTTGCCAGTTACCTGTATTATAATCGCAGGTTAGTGTTGCCGTTTCAATACCGCATTTTGTACCGCATTCCCTTGATGCTTGCGGCTTGCTGTTATAGTTACAATCCGTTCCAAATGGTTCACATTCCCCCCATGTAAAATTATTTTGGCAAGTTTGCTTGCCCGGGCGTGATAGGATGCCGATAGCGCAATCCTTCTCCTCCCCAGGCGTGCATTCACCCTTATCTGCGCCTTCACAAGCCCCCCAGCTTGTGTTGCACTCGCTGCTGCAACTCTCAGGGCAAACTCTGCTTTGCGTTCCGCTGTTATTGTAACCGCATGCTTGTGTTTCTGTTCTCGCTGGATTTTTGTCGTGGCAACCCCCTTCCGTACACGCAAGCGGGCAATCACAAGCACAGGTTTTTGCGTTTAAATTATATGGCGAGCTGCAACTCTTATCGCCACAATTACACACCGAACTTGAACTACCCACGATATTGCCAAAAGTTTTACAAACATCACCGTCGCACCCTAAACCTGCGTCCTCATAACTTGAAGAAAATGTAAATATTGCGGGTTTACCTTTGGCGGGGACATATGCCGCGCTCATACAGTTCGTAGCATTATTCATCGCTAGCTCGTACTTGCCGTTGACGGTTAATATAGAGTCACCTTCCGTTTTTACCTCGGCCGCCGCATTGCTTGTTAATTGGCCCATATCTTTGAACGTCGGCAAATACTCACCCTTACGGGCATAATTAGCTATCTGTTTGTTGCGTACCATCTCAAGTAAGTTGATAGCTTCCACAGCACGGGATTTATTTATTGATTTTGTGTAAACGGGATACGCTATCGCGCTGATTACACCGATGATGAGCACTACTACCAGCACCTCAGTAAGCGTAAAGCCCTTTTTAGACTTTTTAGTGTTTTTGTTTAACATTTTGTTCTAATCTCTCCTATAAAGAAGATTGCAGCGCACGACGGAGATTTTAGCGGGTGGGAGGCTGCTTTATCTAGATACGGTATCAAAAAAAAAAAAACAGTCAACCCAAAGGGTTGACTGCGTAGCCGCAGCGGCAGTAGCACCACTGCCACGACATAGGAGGTGCGCCACCGCACTGGCGGATGCTACCGTACAAATGGCTGAGGCCGAAGCTATTATGCTTCGGCCTCAGTTGGGAGGGTATCACATGAATATCATATGATTACCTTTACCGTTTTGCGGTAAATTAGTTTATTAGCTGGATTTACCTGTATTTAATCCTAATGATGCACAAACGCCTTTTGTACCTGCGCCGGCCACAGCGCCATCCTTACAGGTTACTTCCCCTGTATAGAACATCTTTTTGATTGAATATCCTGCCGTCCCTGTTCTTACAGCCTCAACATTACCATCTGCATATGTTGCACCCGGCGCGTAAGTAATAGTGAAGTTCTTCGTTTTTATGGTTGTAAAACTACTGGTTACACCCGGGAACTCCACATCCATTGTTTCTAATGTATCAGGATATGTATTGCCATTAGATACAAGTCTGCCTCTTTCCGCGGCGGCCGCTACCGTACCGATGACTGATAAGGCTTCGGAAGCTCTCGCTTTTTCCACCGCTTTGAAGTATTGCGGCAATGCTATCGCTGCCAAAATACCGATGATTAATACTACAACCAGTAATTCAATAAGGGTAAAACCCTTTCTGTTTAAGTTTTTCATTTTTATCTCCTTTTTAAATCACCGCGAAATAAAAACGCTTTATACGCGGTATTACCAGCGTATCAAAAAAAAAAAAACGGTCAAGCTTTTTCTAAAAGCTTGACGTTAGCTGCTATAAAAAATGATAGGTTTCAGTATTAGTTTTTCCAGGCTTTATAACAAACATTTAGAATAAAAAACCCTTCTTTGGGAAGGGTTTTTTATTAGTGTAACAGTATATTTTTTATTTTGTAAAAATTTTATCTGCCTCAAAGCTGTCTGTCGGCAAAGTGGCCAGCGCAGCCCAAAATTCAGCCCTGTAAGCTTTTGCTTTTTCATTATTTTTGCTCTGCATACAAAGCAGCATTAAGATTGCGGGCAAACAAAAAACATAGGGCAGCCTGCGCGCATAGCGCAAACGCTCGCCATGGGTGGTGCAGTAATTTACAATAAGGTCGCGCTGCTCCTCCTCGGTAAGGTTAAACCAACTGCCTTGCGGGAAGGATGACAGGTTACGCCTGAACATATTTAAAAGCTGTTTTGTAGGTACGTTTAGAGCCTCTGCCAAATCAGAGTCTGTAACTACTTTTTGGTTGCGGATGATACGGATTTTCATTTCAATTCTCCTAACAATTTACTTATTTTTGGGCAGGTATTTTGCTATCTCGGCCAATGTAGCCTGCAAGTCATAAGGTTTGCCGATAAAATGGTCCGCGCCGGATTCCTGCGCGCGCTCAATCTGCTCGGGCTTAGTGAGGGTGGACATTATTATAACGGGCGTCTTCCAGATTTCATTATCCGTTTTTATGGCCTTACAAATATCGTAGCCGCTGATATGCGGCAGCATAAGGTCCAATAGCACAACATCGGGCTTATTCTTTTTGACGGCGGGTACGCCCTCGCGTCCGTCGCTTACCCAGATTACCTCATTGCCCTTTATCTCCAATGCCGCCTTAAGCGCAACGCCCAGGCTTTTGGAGTCTTCTATCAAAACTATTTTTGACACTTTAAAGGTCCTCACAAGTATTTTTATATAGCTCGGCAAGCTTTATGTATTCTAAAGCGTGTTCTTTAAGCGCTTTGCGTTCCCCCTCGCTAAGCGCGCGCGCCACCTTGGCGGGTATGCCCAGTACAAGGCTGCCTGCGGGTATTTTTTTACCCGCGGGGACAACCGTGCCCGCGCCTATAATACATTCTTCCCCTATTTCTGACTCCATAACAACGGAGTTCATGCCTATAAGGCAATTATCGCCGATATCGCTGCCGTGCACCACTACATTATGGCCTATTGTAACATATTTGCCTATTTTGGCAGGCCTGTCATAGTTTACATGGATGGTGGAGTTTTCCTGCACATTGCTGCCCTCCCCCACGAATATGGGCGCAATATCCGCCCTTAAAACCGCGCTCGGCCAAAGCGATACATTATCGTCTAAATGTACGTCCCCTATAACCAAAGCCGTTTTATGGATATAGCTCGTAGTAGCTATTACAGGTACAAGATTATTTATCCGCTGCTTCAAGGTAAGCCCCCGTTTTATTAGTTGTAAGAGCCGCAGGCTCCGATAATTTAAGGCCCCAGTAAACAAATACGCTTATAATACCGGGGATGATATAATATACAAATCTGTAAATAAGGCTGGCCATTAAAGCGCTGTCCCAATCAATACCCATTTGGGCAAAAACGCCCGTCATAGCAAGCTCCATCGCGCCAAGGCCGCCGGGCAAAATAGGTATTAAAGTTGTAACCATGCCTATGGCAAACCCCGCCAGCAAAACGCCTATTTGCACCTTTATGCCTACAGCCAAAAAAGCCAGGTAAAGGATAAGGATAGTCAAAATCCAATCCCCGCAGATATAGATAATAGTATAGGTAAGCTTCCTTTTATTATGGTGTATGGTTTGTATACCGTTATCCAGCTGTTTGGCAAAGGCGGAATAATTGTTTTTAGGGATAAGCGCGCCAAAAAGTTTATAAATAATCTTATTAATCAGCAGGAAGATTTTGCGTACGCTTTTATAGCGCAGCTCACTATTAAACATAAAAGCGGTAACAAAAGCGCCAACAATTACTATGCCGATTACTACGGAGAAGTTACGCAGCATTTGCCCGCCGTCGGCATTTTTGGAAAGCAGCAAAAGCAAAGTGCCTTGCAATATGATAATGATAAGCACAAAATACAATAAAACCGTTATGATAATGCTTGCCATAACGCTTGCGCCTAAAGGGATATTACGCTTGCCTAAAAGATGCGCGCGCAGCGCAAAGCCGCTTACGCCCATGGAGGAAATCAGATAATTAACCGTAGTGGAAACGAAAGCAATACTTATAGAAGCGCCAATATTAATTTTTTGGCCCAGCATTTTAAGCGTTTCCCAGAGGGAAAGGCCCATACAAACATAAATGCCCGCAGAAGCGGCAAAAGAAAGGATAAGGTAAGTTGTATTAACGTTTTGCCAAATCTTAATAAAATTATCTTTTGCGTCGTAAACAAGCCACGCCACGGCCGATATTGAAAGTATGCAGGCAATAACGATTAAAGTTGTTTTTTTAAATAAAAATTTCATATTAACCCGTTACGGCGCAAACGCGCATAGAATCTTTATAAATTATATAATTTTATTAAGAATAAAACAGCAGGACCGGCAATTACTAAATTATGAAATATATAACTATAACAGGCGCAAAAACACACAATCTTAAAAATGTAAGCACAAAAATACCACGCGGGCAGATGGTGGTGATAACTGGGCTTTCGGGCTCGGGTAAAAGCTCGCTGGCTTTTGACACAATTTACGCGGAAGGCCAACGCAGATATGTTGAAAGTATGTCCGCCTACGCACGCCAATTTTTGGAACTTATGGAAAAGCCCGACGTTGAAATGATAGACGGCCTTTCCCCCGCAATTTCAATAGAGCAAAAAAATCCCTCGCGCAACCCGCGCTCAACCGTAGCTACGGTAACGGAGATTTATGACTACTTCCGCCTGCTTTACGCGCGCATCGGCAAGCGGTTTTGCCCGCAGTGCGGGCTGCCCGTTGAGCAATGGTCAATACAAGCCATAACCAATGATATTTTGGCTAAATATAACCAAAAGCAGATTATGATACTCGCGCCCGTAGTCAATGGCAAAAAAGGGACTTATGAGGAGCTATTTGCCAAACTTAAAAAAGAAGGCTTTTACAAAATAATAGCCGACGGCAAAGAGTACGAGCTTTCAAACCCGCCCGTATTGGAACGCTATAAAATCCACAATATTGACCTTGTGGCCGACGAAGTTTTTATTGACCCTTCCGAAAAGGAACGCATAACCGACGCTTTGGAATTATCATCCAAATACGGCCAAAACGGGCTTATAAAAGTTATGGACGGCAAGCAAACCTTTATATACAGCCAGTCAAACGCTTGCGCGCATTGCGGCATAGGGTTTGCCGAGCCGGAGCCGCGCCTCTTTTCCTTCAACACGCCGCACGGCGCGTGCCCCGAGTGCAACGGCCTTGGCATCAAAATAGAGATTGATGAGGACCTTGTAGTGCCCGATAAAACCCTAAGCATTAACGAGGGCGCAATAGCGGCTTGGGAGTCCCCCGTAACAAATAAAACCAACAGGTGGAAGAATTCTTGGGCGGGTTATTATTATGAGATTTTAAACAGCGTCTGCAAAGAGCAGAAAATCCCGATGAATAAACCGTGGAAGGACCTTTCCAAATCGCAGCGCGATTTGCTTTTATACGGCGGCAATGACGCTACCTATAAAGCGCATTGGTCCAATAACCGCAGCGAGTTTGAAGGCGTAATAACCAACCTTAAACGCCGCCACGCGGAAACTGAGTCCGACTTCGTAAGGGAAGAAATCTATAATAAATATATGAGGGAAGTCGTCTGCCCCGTCTGTAAAGGCGCCAGGCTTAAGCCTGAGGCGCTGTCAGTCTACATCAACGGTAAGAATATATCGCAGGTAACGGCGATGCAGGTTTCCGCCGCATTGGCCTTTGTTGACAGCTTTAAGCTGACTGAAAAAGAGCAGCTTATAAGCAAACAGATTTTAAAGGAAATCAGGGCGCGTTTAGGGTTTTTAAACAGCGTCGGCCTAAGTTATCTTACGCTTGAAAGGAAATCGCAAACCTTATCGGGCGGGGAATCGCAAAGGATACACCTTGCCACGCAGATAGGCAGCGGCCTAACGGGCGTGCTTTATGTGCTTGATGAGCCGACAATCGGCCTTCACAGCCGCGATAATGACCGCCTTATAGAAACGCTTAAAAACCTGCGCGATCTTGATAATACCCTGATAATCGTAGAGCATGATAAAGATACTATTTTAGCGGCCGATTACCTTATAGAACTGGGCCCGGGCGCGGGCGAGCTTGGCGGCAATATAGTGGAAGAGGGGCCGCGCAAAAAATTCCTTGAAAGTAAAAAATCCATTACCGCCTCCTATCTTAACGGTACGCGCGCCATCGCGCCTAACTTAAGCCCCGTAAAGCCCAATGGGAAATGGCTGGAAATTTTGGGGGCAAACCAATTTAACCTTAAAAATATTGACGTTAAAATACCGCTTGGTTTATTTGTCTGTATAACGGGTTTATCAGGTTCGGGCAAATCAACATTAGTGCATAATATTTTGTACCGCGCTTTGGCCAAAAAGTTTTATAATGCCAAGGACGAGCCTGGCGCGCACAAAGCCATTAAGGGTATGGAACATATCAATAAAGTTATTATTGTGGACCAAACCCCAATAGGCAAAACGCCGCGCAGCAACCCCGTTACATACACGGGCGCGTTTACGCATATACGCGAGCTTTTTGCGCAAATGCCCGAGGCTAAAAGACGCGGCTACAAAGCGGGCCGATTCTCCTTCAACGTAAAAGGCGGCAGGTGCGAGAAGTGCCAGGGCGACGGCATAATAAAAATCCAAATGCAGTTTTTGCCCGATATCTTTGTTAAGTGCGAGGAATGCGAAGGCAAACGCTTTAATGAGGATACTTTACAAATAAAATTTAAAGGCAAAAATATCGCCGAAGTGCTTGATATGACGGTTACCGAAGCCTTGGAGTTTTTTGACAGCATCCCAAAAATTAAAAATATCTTACAGACTTTGCATGACGTCGGCCTAGGCTATATCCGCCTTGGGCAAAGTGCGACAACCTTATCAGGCGGCGAGGCGCAGCGCGTCAAACTGGCTGACGAGCTTTCCCGCCGCTCAACGGGCGACACTCTGTATATTTTGGACGAGCCCACAACAGGCCTTCATTTTGCCGATATTGATAAATTATTATCCGTATTACACCGCCTTAGCGGGCAGGGCAATACCGTGCTTGTTATTGAGCATAACCTTGATATCATCAAAACGGCCGATTATATTATTGACCTTGGGCCCGAAGGCGGCGA
Organism: uncultured Elusimicrobium sp.; assembly: GCA_964415545.1. Taxonomy (GTDB): domain Bacteria; phylum Elusimicrobiota; class Elusimicrobia; order Elusimicrobiales; family Elusimicrobiaceae; genus Proelusimicrobium. The sequence continues at coordinate 36,147 of CAYQAU010000013.1, read as the reverse complement.
TAAAGGCGGTGAGATTGTAGCGCAGGGCACCGTAAAAGAAGTTGCTGCAAACCCGAAGTCCTACACAGGGCAGTACCTTAAAAAAGAGATATAAGGAATAATAAAAACTGCGGGCTTAAGCCATATACTTTAATTAACAAAATATATGAGCCTAAGCCCGTAATAATTTATTTTTATCTTACAGACTGTAGCAATCTATCTGCACTGCCTGTATAAATTACCGCACAAGCACCCGCGCCCCTTTACAAAGCGGCAGGAGTTCCCCTGATAAAACCCACAATCGCAACTGCATGTTGAAGGCCGCCAAGTCCCGCCGCAATCTGCGCACATATAATCCTCTTCACATATCGCGCCGCAAGGCACCCTGTTTCCATTATCAGACATACATGTGCAAGTATTCTTAGGCCCCATCTCTCCATTTACATCTTTTGCCCAGACAAATCCGCTTTCACATTCGCACGCACTCCAAGAGGTACAACTGCTTTCATCACACTTATCGCGGCATGTCCTTGTTTGTTCTCCGTATGTATTGCCACAAGTGCGATATTCTTCAATATAATTGCTGCAAACACCGCTCCAAGAGCCTGCTTGCCAATTGCCTGTTGATGTATTACAGCTTACGCTGCGTGTCTGTGTGCCGCAGCCGCTTGCGCAGTTCTGGCTGCTTGCAGGTTTTGTAGAGGGCGGGCACTCCTTTGCGCATTTGTCGCAATTACTGCGGCTCCATTCGCCCCATACATTATTTGTGCATACTCTTACTTCACTTTCCGAACAGGTTTCTGAGCAATATCTGTCCTCAGAAGCCGCCCCCTCGCATTGGTTCCACGCGCTCCACGTGCCCGTACTTTTGTCGCAAGTCCTGCTCTTTGTGCCGCAGTTTGCACAATTTGTTGTCGCTTCGCCACTGCACTCTATTTGTATTTTTTTACAGGTTGATGTATTCCATGTTCCCCACACGTCATTAGTACAAGTTCTGGTTTTATTACCTGTGTAGCCGCTATCACAAGCCTGCGTATCCGTTTTTGAGCCTACACACGCGCCAAACCCGCTCGCCTTCCAGGTACCGTTTTCACACGTTACGCTTTGAGTTTTTTGCCCGCAGTTTGCACAATTTTGCGTAGTATCTGGTTTTGTGCTTTGATTACAACTTTGGCCGCTGCAACTGCTCCAACTTGTGCTACATTCGCTGCTGCAACTCTCGGGGCAAGTTCTCGTCTGCGTTCCGCTGTTATTGTATCCGCAATTTCTTGTTTCTGTTCTCGCTGGATTTTTGTCGTGGCAGCCCCCTTCTCTGCACGCTAACGGGCAATCACAAGCACAGGTTTTTGCGTTTTGCACATATGGAGAAGAACAAGTTTTTGTTCCGCAATTACACACCGAGCTTGAGCTCCCCACGATATTGCCGAAGGTTTTACAAACATCACCGTCGCACCCAAGGCCTGCGTCCTCATAACTTGAGCTAAAGGTAAATGTTGCGGGCTTGCCTTTGGCGGGGATATAGGCCGCGCTCATACAATTTGTTGCATTATTCATCGCAAGCTCGTACTTGCCGTTGACGGTCAGTATTGCGTCGCCTTCCGTTTTTACCTCGGCCGCAGCATTGCTTGTTAACTGGCCGATGCCCGTAAAGTTAGGCAGATACTCGCCGCGCCGCGCGAAGTTGGCTATCTGTTTATTGCGTACCATCTCAAGCAAGTTTATTGCCTCTACCGCGCGCGATTTGTTGATACTTTTTGTGTAAACGGGATACGCTATCGCCGATATCACACCGATGATGAGCACAACTACCAGCACCTCAGTTAGCGTAAAGCCCTTTTTAGACTTTTTAGTGTTTTTGTTTAACATTTTGCTCTAATCGCTCCTATGGAGAAGATTATAACGCACGACGGAGCTGATAGTAAGTGGGAGCCTGCATTATTTAGATACGGTATCAAAAAAAAAAAAACAGTCAACCCAAAGGGTTGACTATTTGCATAGCGCGGTGGGGTGGCCCACGCCCAGTGCGTATGGGACGCTAATTTACTTGCTATAAAGCAAATTGCGTAGAGAAAGAAATCTTTGGTTGTCATCGCGAGGTGGCAAGGCCACCCCTGTGTCGTGAGATGCCAAGCTTCGCATAGTATAACTTAGCCCGTCTCTCACGAGCTTTAGCTCTTTGGTTGTCATCGCGAGGAGCGTTCTGTTTCGCGACGTGGCGATCCAGTTAAATAAGGTCTACTAATTGATTGGATTGCCACAGCTGCTAAAGCAGCTTCGCAATGACACGGCGCAGGAGGTGCGCCACCGCACTGGCGAATGCCACCTCGTAATGCCATAAAAAAGGCCCCCAATAATATGGAGGCCTTTATTTTATAAAACAAATTTTTTATTTTACTACAAGGATAGACTTCCCGTCGTCAACTTCCGCATTCGGGTCAACCACTTCTTTGCCGTTGACTATAAGCATATAACGGTAATCACCTGGGAAAATACGCATATTGACAGACCATACCCCGCCGGATTTCTTCATCTTCACAGGCTTCTTCATCGTAAAGCCGCCGACGACAGATACGCTTGAAGCTTTATCATAATACTTAAATGTTACGCTTCTGGTAGGTTTGCCGATATTCTCAACAAACACGCTTTGGCGTTTTTTTGCTGCGGGTTTTGGGGCTTCAACCTTCGGTTTGGGCTGCTCTTTAACTTCAGGTTTAGGCTCCGCTTTTGCGGGCTCTTCAACTTTAGCTTCCTCTGTTTTAGGCTCTTGCTTATCCGCAATTTTAGGGGCGGACATAGGCTCCTCCACAACAATATCTTCCACGGCTACTTCCTCTAAGAAAGGCTCGTTTTGAACCTCCTCTTTAAAAGCTGAAGAAAAGGAATTATAAATAAAAAAACCAAATACGCAGAGGGCTATTATATCCAGAAAAATCAGGAACAGCCACATATCTTTTGAACTTTTTTTTGTTTCGTTTGTTTGGATTTCATCCTGCATACCACGCGCCTCACGTAACAGATAATAATGAAGTAAAAAATAAATTTTTAGCGGGCGAAGGGAATCGCCTTACGGTAAAAACCCTGACGGCTTTTTCCTTCAGGCCGACCTCGCGGTTTTTGCCTTTCGCCCTTCGTTTTTATTACCGGGGCTCAAACAAAAACATCGCTGCGGTTTTCAATTCCTTACGAAAGCAAAGCAGTTTGCTTTCTCTCCCGCTTATACATATCTTAAATTTTAAGCGGGCGAAGGGAATCGAACCCTCGTCTAAAGCTTGGGAAGCTTCCGTTCTACCATTGAACCACGCCCGCAAGTTAACTACTGTTATTTTACAAAATACTCTTGTCCGTTAGCAAATAGTTTACGGCATCTTTCTTGGTTTTAATTTTTCCTTCCACCTGCGCTATTACTATTTGCTCCAAAATACGCCCTATCTGCGGCCCCGGCGCAATTTTGAGGATTTGCATAATATCGCGCCCGTCCAACAGTTTCGGGGCTGTGATAAACTTTTTAGTTTCCTTAAAATACTTCGTAAACAAAAAGTTAAGCATTTGCATATGCCGCAAAGTTTTGCCTATATTGCCGTTCTTTTTGCCTTCTTCTATCGTCATAACGGGCAAAACCGATTTTTTAATCAGCCGCTTAACCTGCGCAGGCGTTATATAGCTTGTATAATCCGCCCAGCATAAAAGCAGCATAGGGATAGCCGCCTCATCCATTTCCTTAAAAAATTTATAAATTCCTTTGTCGGTAACAATCTCATTGCTGGCAAGGTTGCTCGGGCGTAAATGGAACTCAATCATCTTACAAATCAGCCTTATCTGCGCAAGCGGATATTTTAAATTGCGCAGAACTTCCCCCGCCATTTTTGCGCCCTTTTCCTCGTGATAAAAGAACCTTAAACGCCCGCCGATTTCTTTTGCCGTCGCGGGTTTTGCGATATCATGCAAAAGCGCGGCCATTTTATAAAGCGCGGCGTCTTGCGCAAATTTTGCCAGTTTTTTGTGGTATTTGGGGAAGGCAAGCGCAAGATTGGAAAGTAAAAATTCCATCCTGTCCGTTACTCTTAAAGTATGTTCAAAAACGCCGCCTGCGCCATAATAACATTCCGCGCAGATTTTTTGCTCCTCAAGCTGCGGGAAAACAGCCGTCAATATGCCCGCTTCATCCAACTGCTCAAGGCGAAGGCGCGTACGCGGGCAATTAAAAATGCGTTTTAGTTCTTCCTGTATGCGCTCCCCCGCGCTTTTATTGATAAGCGGGGCGGACTTTTTTGCAAGCTCAACAGTCCTTTTATCCACATTAAAATTAAGTTCCGCAGCCATTCTGCAGGCGCGTAAAAGGCGCAGCGGGTCTTCAATAAAAACTTTATCGTTATTGACGCGGATAAGCCTTGCTTTTAAATCCTGCGCGCCATTATTTAAATCAAGTAAATCCTCTTTCTTTAAACCGCTTATAAGGATATTTAATTTGCCGCCAACCTTTTTTGTCTTTATTTTAAACGGCGCGCTAACTGGGTAAGCTAGCGCGTTAACTGTAAAATCCCTGCGTTTTAAATCGGCATTGATATCTTGGCCGATAAATGCGCACAAATCAATTTGCAAGCCGTTTTTGGCGGTTATACGCCATACGCAAAAATCCGGGTCCATCTCAAAGGCGGATGCGCGTAAAATTTTAGCAAGTTTTAAAGCGGCAGGCTTTACAGCCTCGCGCGGCAAGGCAAGGTCAATATCGCCGCTATAGCGTTTCAGCAGGCTGTCGCGCAAAGCGCCGCCGACAATAAATGCCTGCGGCGCCGCTTCGCAAATGGTTTTACGGATATTTAACATTAAAGGCTGTCATCCCCCGCGCCGACTGCGGCTATACGTTCTTTTAATTTAGCCACAGCGTCCTTCCTTAAATCTTTTTTAAGGATTTTCTTTAAGGAATTTTTAGGAAGCTCGTCCATAAACTCAATATCTCTGGGGCGTTTATAATTATCCAGATTGTTTTTAAGGAACTTTCTGAAATCGGCCTCATTAAATTCAACGCCTTTCTTTTTGGCGGCGTAAAGCTTAATGAATTCCCCGCCCTTACCATCGGGCACGCCCACTACGGCGCATTCTTCAATACCGGGGTAATCATATATAATATGCTCAACCTGCGCGGAGAAAACTTTTAAACCTTTGATGATAATCATATCCTTTTTTCTGTCGCGGATAAAAATAAAGCCCTCATCATCTATGATGCCGATATCGCCCGTCTTAAACCAGCCTTCTTTATCAAAAGCTTCGCGCGTGGCTTCATTATTGCCAAAGTAGCCGCTAAAGACATTGGGGCCTTTTACGCAGATTTCGCCTTCAACATTACGCGGCAGTTCATTACCGTCATCATCTGTAATCCTTGCTTTAACGTCAGGCATGCAGCAGCCCACAGAGCCCCTTTTCTTATTCTGCTCCGTATTGACGGAGATAATAGGGCTGGTTTCAGTCAGGCCGTAGCCCTCCAGCAAAGGCACGCCGAGGCGTTGTTCAAAGTGTTCGTGCGTCTCTTTATTTAAAGGCGCGGCGCCTGATATCGCAAAGCGCACTTTCCTAAAAGCCCAGTATTGCAGATAAAGCCTTTTAAGCCCTAATGCCTCTTTAGCTAATACGGCAAAAAGCTGCGGCACGGCAAGCATAAAGGTAACCTTTTCCTTACCCATAAGGTGCAGCCAGGCCGATGCGGGCGTAATATTTGCCATAATTACAAGCTTTAGGCCGATTGTAAGTGAAAGCGCGACATTAGCCGTCCACGCAAAGGTATGGAACATAGGCAAAATGCAAAGCATAACATCCTCTTCCGTAACGTGGAAAGAAAGTACTGAAGAGTTGATGTTAGACATGATATTATAATGCGTTAAAGGTACGCCTTTGGGATTGCCCGTGGTGCCTGATGTGTAAAGCAGCATAGCTACATCACTAACGTCAGTTGAAGTTTTAAGGGTTTCAGGGTTAAATTTGCTTGCGTCTACAGTCGGCCAAAAAAGTTTTATATTATCATCATTTAAAGCCTTGACGCTTGATGATATCTCATCGGTGGAAAATATATACTGAAGATTTGGGATATCTTTTTTTACATTGGCGTAATGCCTTAAAAATTCAGCCTGGGTTACCACTATTTTAGTGCTTGAATCATTAAGAATGAACTTAAGTTCATCGGCCTTGGAAATCATAAAGTTTATTGGGACGACAACCGCGCCTATCTTATAGGCCGCGTAGGAGACGATAACCGTCTCCACCGAGTTACGCATCGCAACTGCTATTTTGTCGTGCTTGCGGATGCCGTGTTCCCATAGCATATCGGAACAACGGTCTACGCTCATTAATACTTCATGGAAGGACCAATGCCTCCCTGCCGCCACCAAAGAGGTGGCTTCCGGTTTCCTGTAAGCGCTGGCTGTAAGCGCGCTGTACAGATCAGTCATCTTAAAATTCATATATTGTTATTTTACTATTTTTAATTAATTTGTGGAATAGGCCGCCCGCCCGATAAAAGCCATGGAAAAGCCCCCTTCAAAGGGGGCTTTTATGATAATTTATTTATCTGTTAATAGGAACATGTCAGCAGCTCTACCGTCCCCTTCATGTAAGACGGGCACGTAGCAATAGTATTATACGACCAGCCGTCTCTGCAATCTCCTTCTGTATAGCAATTATATGTTGGAGTAGGCGGAATATTCCTGCTTTTAACACACTTGAAGTTACACGGAGTGCCATCAGCCTTACAATTCTTTTCACATAATTCCTTCTCAGTTCCGGGCGGGCAAGGGTCCGTTATACCTGTAATAACTTTGCCGCCTATCCAATTACCGGTTGGGAAAGCATCGCAGCCTGTATAGTATTGCTTGTTACTCCTCCAAGCCCAATCGCACCAAGCACAGCATCTTCTATGATAGGTTTTCGTTGAACGTGTTTCAAGAGAACCGCTGTCATAATAAATTACAGATGAATACGATGGTACGCAGGTTGTTGTATCCACACTAAGTTTTGCCTGTACCGTAATAGTTTTAGGGGAAAGGACATAGCGGCACGTTTTGCCATCTAAAGTTACTTGGTTGGGCCTGCAGCAGATATTATTTGTAGGATGGCTTACGGTCATCTCATAACCTACATCACATGACTTACATATACCGCCCTGCACGCCGCTAACGTCTTCGTCGTGATAGAACGGCGTTGAGCCCGAGCATTTGCAGCTGCCGCCTACTGATGTTAAAGCGGAACCGTCAGGGCAGACACACATACATTTTGAAGCATTAAAAGTGCCGGCCGGGCCTGTATCACTATCGGGGCCGCCGATTTCGCATGCGGCTTTATGTGTTTCAACATTATCTTCGGTACATTTTGTACAGGCGTTAGATGTATTCCAGAAAAACGGGAAGTCAGGCGGGCACTGGCAAGAGCCGGCGCTCGTCATAATCCTGGGCGCGTCGCAAGAATAGCAGCCGCCGCTTATTTCCAAAGGTTTATCCGTGGGGCAAACGCACTCAGTCCCGCTCCACCTGGTTTTAGGTTCGCTGCATTTATTAACGCAACGCTGCGCGCTTGTATCCCATTCGGGCTTTTCTTCAGGGCAGCGGCAGGCGCAATAATCATCCTGCACCTGTCCTGAACCTTCAGGGCAGGTTTTGTTGCACGAGCAGCTGCAAGTTTCAGGGTCTATGGTAGATCCGTCGGAACAAGTAGCATTACACACGCAGGTTTTTTTAGTATTATCCCAAATCGTACCCGTAGGGCAGCTATGGCAGGCGCCATTATACCAGGTGCCTGCGCAGCAAAGGCGCGGGTTTGCGGCACAAGGATCAAGCTCGGGCGGTATATCATTGATATCACCTGTAGTAGGCGGCACATATTCACAGCCCGAGGCATCGGCCACAGGTATCAAATTTTCAAGAAGAGAACAAGCTTTTGTCTTGTCCAGGTTCTTACAGCCTTCCTGTTGGGTTACAAAGTTCTTACTAAGCTGGTATCCGTCAACGACCCTTGATGCTGTAACACAAAGGCCTTTCATCACATATTCAAAATTGCCGACTACCACGGCCTGTTCCTTATCGCCCGATAAACCTTCAACCGGCGCGGCAAGTTCGCTGAAGCTCGTTGCATATTTACCTTTAGAGACAAAATATGCCTCTTGCTTGGCGGAGATGGCTGACATAACGTTTAAAGCGTCCCCCGCTCTGCTTCTCTTGATTGTTTTAGTATAAAGCGGCATAGCAATAGCGGCAAGGGAAGCCATAATAACTACGGTTATAAGTAGTTCTGATAAAGTAAAGCCCCTGTTTTTCATCATAATTATCCTTAAGGTTAAAGTTCACACCTTATTATATGATATAGCAAGAAAACCCGCTTGTCAATATAAAAGGGAAAAAAGTAAACCGGCCCCTATTTATAAGGGCCGGTTTTTATATTTATTAAATACTTTAATTACAGCGTTTGCTCATCGGTTATTTGGGCAGGCTGCTGCGCTTCTTCATCCTGAACTGGTTGGGCTGCAGGCTCGGCAATTTCCTCTGTTTCGGGGATATCAGCCTTAACCTGCGGTACTGTTGCCCCGCCTTTATAGCCAAAACCCAAATCAACGTTTAGGGCAGGCTGCATTAACGGTAAGGGTTCAAAAGAAGGCTTAAATGACGGATTGCCGAAAATGAACCTTGACGCGCCGATTGTACCTGCGGGGATTTTCTTTAACAGATTAAACCCTTTAAACACGCCGCCGCCATATAAACCTGAAAGGACCGATACGCTAAGTACGCCCATAGGAATATAAAGCGAGCTTTGTAAAGAATTATTTTTAATCTCAGTCTGCTGCACTTTGCTTAAAGAGTCTTTACCGCCAAGTTCCGCAAACTGTTCTTTTTCAATATTCTCGGCCCTGCCGCTCATCCACAAAGGTATAAGCGCCATGGTAACGTGGATACCCGGGTAAAGGACCTCAAAACTCGTCATCCTTGTTTTGATGCTTTTGCCGAAGTTAAGCACTGTGTTCTGCATTGATAAAGGGGCATTAACCGCTTTCATATTCTCAACGGCGGTTGCCGCGCCTAATAACTTAAAGTCATTTATCGCGCTTTGGCTAACGCCTGCCGCTTTTAAGGCCGGTATGGCGCGCGCTGTTTCCGCTGCTTTTAAGCTGGATGTCCCCATTTTAAGGAAAGCGGTTGTTGTATGGGCAAAGCCTGAACCTACCATAACCATGCCCAAGCCATACTGCCACCAGTTGTCCTGGCCCATTAAAAGCAATCCGCCCGCCGCGCCCGTTGTAAGGGAAAGACCTAAAAGCCTGTTATAAGCCGCGGGATTAGATTCCCCGCCAAGCATCTTAAGTATCGGTTTAGCTTTATATCTTAAGATAAACGGAGCAACGGCAGTAGCAAAAACCGCGCCTACAGGCACAAATTTAGAAGCAAGCTCTGCACTGGCTTGGTCTTGCGACTCGGCGCCAAACAATTTGCCGACATACCTATTGGCTTCTTTCATACTATAAGAGTTAAATAAAGCCGCTTCCGCACCTACTGCGGAGGCCCCGCCCAATATCATAGGCCAAGTGTCTTTATGGACGACAAATTTAGTAGAAGCAACCATATCTTTAAGAGCATTGGTGCGCATTGAGTATTTTTCAACCGCGCCTATTGAACTGCTTATCCTTGCGCCGTGTAAGGAGCGAAGTGCAGTCAACACCACCGCGCCCATGAAAGGATAGGTTATAGAAAAGTCTATTTTTTTAGTTATAGGTTTATCATTTTCATCAACGGCAAGCACGCCGCCGGCATCTACACGCTGCTCAGAGCGTAAAGCGTCAAAGCCAAGCCATATCAAAGGAGGCGCGACCATAACAAAAGAGCTGACATTCTTAAAAGCCATAGCTTTAAACAAATTACCGCTGCCGCCGATAGCCTGCATCAAAGGATTGGAGGCGGATCTTGTCAAAGCCGCTGATACGCCTATTGCTCCTGCTGAGAGAAGCAAAGGCCATATAGGAGGGTTATCGCCGCCTGAATGGATATCGCCAAAACCGTGAAAGCCCTTAAAAGCGGGCCAAGCTAATGAACCTATAGATGTTACCATACTTGCTTTAAGCACATTAATTGCGCCAAACTTTTTTACAAAAGGTGATATCACAGGCGATAAAACAGAACCCGCATAAGGCAAAGCTACCGTGATAGCGAACTTATCCATATAGCTTAATTTACCGTAGTTCTTTTCAATAGGGCCGATTAAACCTGAAGAAGCCGCGCTTAAGCTTAAAGCCGTTATGAAGTACAAAGAGTTCATCTTATTGCGCGCCGCATTTATAGTAACCTGCAACGGGTTTGCAAAATTGTCATAAGCCCTGGCGATATTGCTGAAGTTCCCCGCCTGGTGCTTAGGAATATAAAAAGAATGCGCGCCCTTAAAAGCATTGCTGTAGGAATTTAAAAGCGACAAAGTATTATTAGGTTCCAATATCACAGACATACCGTCATTATGGTATGTGGTATTAATGGTAACCTTTGTAGGGCGCAGGGCAGCGCCTTCACGGATAAAAACCTCGCCATGGCCGCTGTAAAGGCTTTTTTTGCCTCTAAGGAAATCCAAAGTTTTTCTAAGAGGCTGGTTTGTCCAGTTATCCCAAACCCTGCCACCCCATGTTGCGGGGCGGTCGGCCAAAAATTTAAGCTCAAGCGGCATATTGCCCGCATCAGCCGTCCTGATAACGGTGGGTACGCTTGCATCGGCCAACTGCATTTTAAAGAAATCGGGGTCCAGAAGCTTCTTGTCTATTACCGTCCCGGCATAAGGATCGCCAATTACAACGCCTTCTGTTTTAACTTTAAAATGAGCGCCCATATTATTTAAAACGCGCTTCCACCAGACGAGCGTCTTTTCCTGGTTGGACATTAACTGCACCCAGTCCTTGCCTTCTTTACTTGTAAAGAGGACTTGGGAAAGCTCGTCAACTTTAACGCCTGTTATTTTGGGCTGCGTATTTACAGGCAGGCCGATTTTGGCGCCGATATTCCTCAACCAGCCTACTTTGCCTTGCACAGCAACGTCAACGGGCAAAGCCTCGGCCGTGCCGTTTTTAAGGTCGGAGAAGAGCTCCATATTCCTAAGGCCGCTTGCATTAACGCCTGTGGGGCGGTTGGTTGAAACAAATTTTATCGGCCCCTCGGCGGAAGCATTTTCCATAAAAGATTTAGGCAATACGGAAAATACTTTTTCCTCTCTCATTACTGCGGCGAAATTCAATGCCGAGTTAACCTGATTCTGATTAAAATACTCATTTGAGCGGAAGGTTTCGGCCGTACTCTTTGCCAGGAAAGAGCCGTACTTTTTATATTTTTCAAAGAAACCTCTTGAGACATAGTTCTTACGCGCGTCAGCCGAGGCCGCTGTTAAAGCCCTCTTGACATTTTGTAAGTCCAGCACCCTGTTGGCATTCCCTGCCGACTGGTACATAGCAGTACGCATATCTATGCCGATTAAGCCTTCTCCGGCGGTAAATGTAGTATTGGCTAAAGCGACGTCAACCGTAGTCGGGGATTTGACGATATAAGAAGACGGCAAACGCGCCGATGTATATAAATTGCGCTGGCCAAGTACAACAGGCTCGGCGGCATTTTTAATCCTGGTAACAAATTTATTAAAAGCGACTTTTCTGGCCTTCATCTGTTGGAAGACCTTTAAGTTCTTTGCTATATAGGCATTACGCGCGGCTATTGTGCCTGTGCGGCCAACCTGTATGGTATGGAAGATTTGGTTGCCAAGCCTGCCTAAACCGCGTATGCCTTTATATGCAAGGCGCCCGATATCCCAGAAGCACCACACGATAATTGCGATATCGGCAAGCTGCATAATAGCGACCCAAACCTTCTTATTATCCTGTCTGGACTGTTTTGCGCTTGCTCTTACTCCGTCAACTACCGCGTAGCGGTTAAGCTTAGCTTTAATGGAAGGGTAAGCTTCCAGCAATACTTTATCAAGGTCTCTTTCGCCTTCCATCGTCATATCGCCCATACCCATATTGGCGATAGATAGAGCAAAAACGTCAGGATAATTTAAACCGAGCTCCTTGGAATAAGCAACTAAATCAGCCTTAGCGGAATTGTTTTTATTTATACTATAACGCGTTTGTTCTTCTGTATATGTCCCGCCGCTGCCGCTTGAATTAAGGTAAGAGCCTCTTAGAATCTCATAAGGATTATACCCGCCTTGTACGAATTTAAAAGAGCCTGATTCAAATTTTTGCCCTACAAAATCCACCTTCTTGCTCAAAAGCGCGCCAACGACAAAAGGTTTTAACCCCCCGCAGGAAATACCTGTGTATTTCCAGGTCATATCGAAATTCCTTTCACTGGTAACAAAACATTGGTTTATGGAGTGCGCGGTAAGAATTTGAATTGCCTCTTTGCTGCCTTCTTTTGCAAGCATAAGCGCAACGTCCGTCCAAGCGTTTGTAATCTCCCCTGTAGCGGTGGGGTACTGCCCGTGTTTTGTTACATTGCCGAAGTAAGAACCGTTTATATTGGCCCACATTTCAGCATGAGTTGCCAAACTTAAAATATCAAAGTTTGACATATCCCTTTCTCTCTTTTCCGCCTCATGAAGTATGGTGTTGATTTTAGTATACTCTTTTAAAGTTAAGAGAGCAGCAATGCCCGTTAAAATTATTGAAAGGCCGGCGGGATGCTCTAAATACTTAGTTGTAAAATCCTGTATTTCATCGGAGTTTGCCGCCGTGCCCGCAAGACCTAAAACGGACAGGGCGTTAAGCTGCTGCTCGCATTTACCTTGCTTATTGCAGTCATTATCTTCTTTTAAAATTTGTTGGGCGGCCCTTACCAATACGGCTTTTTGCGCGGCGGTAAAAAGGCTCTTGCCTTGGTATTTTAAGCTTAAAAGGGTAGGGGCGGCTTCTATAAGGCTGCGCCTTATCGGCTTTTGGTTTTTTGCAAACAGTTTAAATAATTCCTGGGCATAACCATGTAATTCTTTTAAAACCAGCTCATTATGTTCTTGTGTGGCTTTTTCTACTTCTTTAAGATATTGTTCGTATTTTGAAGGGATTGATTTTAATTCTTTGTTTAAAGATTGGCTTACGGCTGTTTTGGATTCTTTAAGCCAGTTGTCTAAATTCTTAATAGAGTCGGTTTTCCATAGGTTTATTGCCTCTTCCCCGACATTTGCCTGCTCGGTTAAGGCGGTAGCATTAATCTCGGCTATTTTTGCGGTTCTGTCGGCCTCTAAAGCTTTAAATGCGCGCTGCTTTTCAGCCTCTACCGCGTTTTTGTATTCGGTTGTAAATTCCCCACGCGTATAGATTCTATGCTCCTGCGCGGGCTCAATCCCCGCTATTACCGCTAAAGGGTCGCTTGCAGGTTCGGTAACAATTCTGGCAATCTGCCTGGCGCGCGCTACATCGGGGTTCCTGACAAGGTATTCTTTTTCTGTTTCAGCTATCTTTCTCTGCATGGCTTGCCTTTGCTCTATATTAACCATACGAGTGTTATCGCTTACGGCGATTTGCTTTTCAAGTTTTAAATCCAGGGACTTATCAAATTTCTCTCTTATTTCCTTTAAGGATACTGCCTGCGCAAAGCTTACACTTGTAATATTAAACATCATTACTGCGGTAAGTAAAACACTGATAAGTTTGGTGGTAATATTTGCCGAAATTTTCATTTTAAGGAATCTCCAAATAAGCATCATAGACTGCAACCTAGTTATATTGTAACGCCGACATCTCCTCTTACGCAAGGGCTTTAGGTCCCAGATTGTCAATAGGTCCTATTCTCCCTCAAACAAAAAAAATAACGGAGGGCCGTAAAAACACGGCCCCCCGTCGTTAATAATCTGTTTATATCCACAAATTAAGTTTTGTTACTTTATCCTGTTTCCTTACTTTAGGCTCGCCGACAAGTTCCTGTATAAAAATTTCCGCCACAAAAACCTTGCTGCCCGCTAAAAGGTGGCCGCCTGTTACCGTACCGTCCTGCAATGCAAGCATAAGATGCGCGTGTACATTAGAACGGTTATCCATAATGCTTATATTACCGTTGACGGAAAGTATTTCACTTTCCTTTGAAATGGCCCTCTTTTCATAAACTTTTTTACTTTGGTCAAAATAAGAAATTGTCGCATTCTCCAAAGCGCCGATACCGTTTAAAATACCGCATTTAATTTGGTTATCGTGGCAAAAATCCGTCAGCGCCTCTAAAAGGTCCTTGCCTTTATTGATTTTGAAGATATAACTTCTTCCTGTTAGATATGGTTTTTGTTCTGCCATGTGTTTGTCTCCTTTATTCCTGGTAAAGTTTAGCGCCAGCCGCCTTTTTTAAGCTCGGCTATATAAGTTTTTATCTGCCCTATTTGGCCGTCTGCGTCCATCCCCGCTTCTTTATAGACGTCTGCGGCTTTGCCGCTGGTCATATATTTACCGCCTTTAAACGGATAGATGGAGAATTTTGCGCCATTTTCTGACTTAAGCCAGCACTGCACCGTAGGCAATGTAAAATCTGTTATGGCGATAGCCTTTTGTAAATCTTCAAACGGCAAAATCCCGTTTTGCTCTTCAGGCGTAAGCATATCAAAAAGTTCTAAAGAGGACACATAATAGGAATCTATCTCAATCCCCTCTTGTTTAAGCTGCGGCAAAACTTTATTTGCAAAAATTTCGCCCGCGCCGCTGCCTTGTACTATTATAACACCGTCTGCAACTGTTTTGGCGGATTTTGATAAACGGTAAACCCCGTTTTTGGCGTTTTTAGCGTCGTCACCGCCCAATGCCGCGCGGTTAACTATTGTAACATTGGGGCGCGTTACCACAGGGTATAAAACGGCAGGCCTTTTATTTAAAGCGGCCGCCAAAGACGGCCAAACGTCATTGCCGTCCAAAGGCGTAAGCGTAATGGCGCTGCCTTTGGGGAAATCATTTAAAATAAGCTGCAAGGCCTGCGGGTCGCCGTGTGTGGGCCCGTCTTCACCCGTGGGTAAGCCCGCATGCCCGTTAAAGACTACAAAAGTATTTGCAGGTCTGCCCGTAGCCTCCGTATAAGCCTGCTGGCCTATTGCGTGCAGCCTGGCCGCAGTATGCATCATCGCCGCGCTAAAGGCCGCATATGAAGCGGCAATGCCTATGCTTTGCCCATAGGCCGATACACCGCTTAAAACGGCGGATATCCCGTCCTCACAAATCCCGCCGCTGGCCATTAAACGGCTTTGAGGGTTTGTCTCTTTATTAAAATAACCTTTAGGGAAATCCTTTGCTATCGCCCCTGCTCCCGTGGAGCCCGATAAATCAGCGGTAGCTACTATCATTGAGCCCTGCGTCTCTTTATTGATATAGCCTAAAGCTTCTGCCATGGCAGTCCTTAAAGCGGGGTTAGCGTCGGGGGCATATTTAAATTGGGAAGGCGCGGAGTCCGGCGTAAACCTTGTATAAACATCCTGCGTCTTATGGTGCGCGGCTGTGCGCTTATCGTTTTTAAGGCGCGCTGCGCTTGCCTCTATTTTAGCAGCGGCGGGCGCAAAAATCTCAGGGTGTTTTTCAATTATGCCGCGTATGGCTAAAAGGGTGTTCCAGTAACATTCCTCCACCGCGTCAGGCGTATTAACGCCGCAAAAGCGCGGCATTTCAACGGCAAAATTGCTTTCCAGCTCCGCAAGCGCATTGTAATAACCGTCAGAGGCAAATTTGTGCCCGCTGCCGTGGCTTGCTTTGCCTTCAATGCCGTAATGCCAGCCCTTTACCGTTCTGTAGACTATCGCCGTAGGGCAGCCGTTATTTAAACCATAAGCAAATTTTTGGGCCGCATAAACCTGCTTAAAGTCAAACCCGTCATTTACCTGAATTATATTAAAACCGTTAATGTACATAAGTTCGGCGGGCGTCCAGCTTACATAATCGCCTTTAACGCCGTTTTCCGCCGTAACTTTATCGCTGTCTATGGAGGCTTGGTTCCAGTCCAAATGCACAATGGCATTATCAAGGCCCGCGTCTGAAGCTATTGCCATAGCCTCGCTGCAGCGGCCCGCTGTCAGCCCGCCTTCGCCTTCAATGATATTGACTTTGGGGGCGTTTTGCCCGAAAATATCGGCCGCGCCCAAAGCCAAACCTATTGAAGAGCCAAAGCCTATACCGCTTGCGCCTGTTGACAGTTTGACAAAAGGCGTTATCGGGACAGGGTGTCCGTCTAAGGATTTGGACTCAAATTCCTTAAAAATCTTAGTTGCCGTCTGGTTTGATTTCCTGAATCCGAGCAAATCTTCCAACCTAAGGCGGCGTTGCAAGGAAGCTAAAAGCTGCGGCCTGTAGGCGCTTACAATCTCGTCCCTTAAGGCGGAAAGGGCATATAAGCCCAAGGCTTTATGGCCCGCCGCATAGGAAAGCATATCCGCGCTTATATCATCAGGATTTGCGAAATCATAATCCATGATATTATAGATGAGGTTTGAAACTAAACGCCCGCTTGATATACTGCCGCCCGGGTGGCCCGAAAGCGGAGCATAATTATAAAGCACGGCGACCAAGGCCCTGTAAACGATATCTATTTTTGACAAAGTCTCAATATCGGCGGCGGGTATTTGGTAGGCCCCGTCGGCTAAAATATCTTCTATTTTAAAATACTCGTTCTTTTTAGCTTCAAGCGCAAACTGCGCGGGTTTTATCGTCATAACTTACCTCTTAAATTTTATATTCGCGCGCACATTGCATTGCAAAATTAAGGACCAATGCGCAGGCGGCGTCCACATCCTGTTTAGCGGCTACTTCCACGTTAGAGTGGATATAACGCACAGGCAGAGATATCGGGCAAACAGGTACGCCGGAGGTACTGCGCTGCATTACCTTTGCGTCATTTGAACCTTTAGCCGATACTCTTAGTTGGTACGGTATTTTTTCTTCCTTACAAATTTGTCTTAAATGCCTTACTACGCCATTGTGGGCTATAGTGCCGTTATCTACAAGCGTAATACCTATGCCTTTACCCGCCTCCAAAACATAATCCTGCGGGGACATTGAAGGGATATCCAGCGCGCCTGTGGTATCAACGGCAAGCGCAATATCAGGGCAAATGCCGCGCGTAGCAACTTGCGCGCCTACAAGGCCGAACTCTTCCTGTGTGGTAAAAACAAAATAGATATCCGCGTCGTGTTCCTTTATATTTTTTATTGTTTCTATAAGGATGTACACGCCGGCCCTGTCATCAATAGCTTTGGCGGAAAACAGGCCGTTTGCCAGCTCAACGGGCTGCCTGTCTAAAACTACAGGATCCCCGATTTCAACGGGCGTATCAGCCTTAGTATGGCCGGTATCTATAAACAGAGCGTCTATGGTGGGCGGTTTAGCTAAATCGGCGGCTGTAAGATAATGCGCAGGTTTTGAGCCTATCACTCCGTTTACGATTTTGCCGTCCGCAGTTACGACGGACACACGCTGTGATACAAGCGTGCGCGGGTCTATACCGCCTGTAGCGGTAAAGCGAAGGAACCCCTTATCATCAATATAACGAACGCGCAAAGCCACTTCATCCATATGAGCGGCGAGCATAAGCTTCTTTTTACCTTTGCCTTTTTTAAAGACAATAAGGTTGCCCAAATTATCTATAGTAACTGTCGCAGCCAAAGGCTTGACGGTTTGGGTAATAAAATCCCTTAAAAGTTCTTCCCTTCCTGAAGGAGCGGGCGTATTACTTAAAGCGCTGAAAAGACTAAAATCCATTTTAGAGACAACCTCCGTAGCATATTAAGACGGTGTACAGAGCATTTTAGCATATTTACGGTCAAAATAGTATATATCTATTATATTCTTTAAACCAACCTTCTTTACTCTGTATTTTTGCCTTATAATAATAAAGGCCCCGTTTTAAGCAGGGCCTTTAAACTTTAAAAGATTTTACAGTTAGTATGCATAGCTGCCGTCGCAAGCGCACAAATCGGGCTTTACATATTGCTGGTAAGAGCTGCCCCAGCCGTCGTCAACGCTATAATAGCCGTACTCGCATTCGCAATAGCCGCCGCCATAGCCGTAATCAGGATAATAGCCCTCGTCTCCGTAATAGAGCTTTGCGCAAGTATCATAATTTTTCGCTCTGCCGACTACTCTTGGCTGGCCATATTGATTACCTAAACAGCAGCATCTTTGTACGGGGTTTTGGCATACCGGCGTATCACTGTCGCAAGTATCGGGGTAGCCATACTTATAACCATAGTCCAAGCAGCAGCATCTGTATTTGCCGCTATAGTATTCTTTCGTTTCAGGGAAGGAGCATGTTAAATCACAGCTGCCGGTAGGCTTATTGGTGGAGTTAAGGCAGCCGTAGTTCCTGTAATTTGTTCCACTTATAAGGTTTTGGTATTGAGGGCAGGTGCAAGGCCACTTTTTCATTTTAGTGGCATTGCTTAAGCAATAGTACTCTTCCGAGCCTGAACCGTAAATTGCCCTTATGCATTCTTCTTTAGTTCCCTTTGCGCAGATGCACTCCTTACTGGTGGATGAATAACTGCCGCTGCACGCAAGGTATTGGTTAACTAAATTTTCACCGCTGCACATTGTATCATCACTGCACATACGCGCCTGAGAACCTTTAGGGAAATATGTAATAAAGTTACCCTTACAGCAGCAACCGGTATCATACCAGCTATTGCCAGAATCATTACAGGCTTTCTGGTCGTCATCGGATGCGCGGCATTCTTTTGTCCTCATACCGCTGCAACCTAAAATGGAGAATTGGGCATACTTTTCATCAGCATTCCAGCCGTCGGTAAGTATCCACTTTGCGCCATACTGCCCTTTAGAGGGGTCAACAGGGCAGGAAAGGTCGCCCGAGTCCGCAGGCGCCTGGATGGTAACATTATCAACTACAAACGGAGTTGTGGCGCCCATTTCCAGCGTTTTGCCGGGTAATTCTATATCCCTTGCTTTGATTCTTGTTGTATTATCGGCCCTTGTAGCTATCACGGTACCGCCTGTTGAGACTGTGCCGCCGATTTTAAGTTCACCCGTAGATTTTAAGGTAGAGCCCGCCCCTATTGTAGCAAACGAACCGACAAATACCGGAGCCCCAAAGTTTATCTGCCCTGTTTTGATATTAAGCGTATTGCTGTTTACATTAAGGCTTTCTATTGTAGAGGCGCCCGTAGTCGCCGCCAGTTTAGTAGAAGTTTTTGTTACAATACTCTCGTAATTACCGTGTTTTACAGGTACATAGGAAATGGTGTCAATAACTTGACCCGTCAAAAACACAGGCAAAAACATAGCAAATAAAACTATTATCTTTGCTTTAAAATTCATAGATTCTCCCGCCGTCAGGCCATAGGCCCATAGATATATATTTAATAATATATTTATTAGATTAGCATAAATACCCCCCATATTCAAGGGGGTGCTAGCCGCACGGGCATGCGGACGGGGCACTGCTTTGCCCGCTGTATTACAAATTGCGGTTGGAATAAAAGTTCGCTACTTTTGCTGCGGCTTACTATGCTGCACTTACTCCCATACGCCCGTTTTGCGCGAAGAGAGATGATTTCCCACTACTATAGGCACGGACGTCGCTTTGCCCACTGTATTACAAATTGCGGTTGGAATAAAAGTCCGCTACATTTGCTGCGGCTTACTATGCTGCGCTTGTTTTGGGTTCATAGGTATAGCGCGGTTTTGACTGCCTGACAGGACTCCCGCCAATACCAGGCAAATAGAAAACGGACGCTTTTTAAAAAGCGTCCGTTTATACCAGCTCAAATATATCTTCTAATATCCGCCGCTGCCGCAACTGCACGGATTGGACCAGTTTGCATTAATAGTTCCATAACCGTAACCGCCGCCGCTTAAAAGATCTTCACGGTTAAACTGTGTCGGGCAACTCGGCGTAGGCGGAGTGCCGCCGTTTTGTACAGCCTGATAGTATGAATATGCATAGCCATATATATTCGGATTCTTAGCAACAAAACTCTTGTTATTGTCCATTCCGCCACTATTATAGTCATAATAGTTGCCGCAGCAACAACCTTTAAAGTTATAAGAGTATGGGTAATCCTCGGCACACTTCGGGCCATAATTGTTCCCGCTGGAGGAGCCGTAGTTCCCAAATAAATACGGGTCCATACAGACGCATTTCCAGTCGCCATAGCCCCACTCTTTTTCTTTTACCATAGGGAAAGAGCACGCAAGCTCGCATTGCTTTGCGCCTTTGGGGAATCTGCAGGCATAGTTCCTTGTGTCATTACCGCTCCCTAAAAGCCATTGTATATTAGGGCAGGTACAAGGCCATTTCGTTGAGGATGCTGTACATTTAGCCTCATCAGAAGTTGCGCCATATATAGCTTTTATACAAACTGACTTATCTATGTTCCTTGCACAAATACATTGCGCGCTTGAAGCGCCGTATTGATTGCACACCGCATCTAAACTTACAACATTATTACCGTTGCACATAGCATTATTTCCTATATCGCTGCACATTTCCGCGCCGTCAAAGAAATTGGAAATTTTAGTACCCGAGCAACAACAATTTTCGCGGTCCCAACTATTTCCTGCAGAGGTACAGGCTTTTTCGTCCCTATCGGAGACCTCACAGTCTTCCCTCGCTGTACCAGAACAACCGTAAGCCAGGAGTTTAAAGAATCGTTCCTCACCGCCTGATGCCATCCAACCCTCGGTTTCAACCCATTGGGCGCCCTTTTTTTCGCCGTTATCTATAGGGCAGTCGGGCGCAAGAACTTCCACTCCGTCAACAATAAAAGCTGCGCCGTCGGGCAAAGCTAATGCGGAGTTACGTGTATCAACCGTAAGCGCAGAGACACGGCTTGAACCTGAAAAATTAACGCCCGCAACGGCAGCATTGCCACGCGGTACATTCTCATCCGTAATAAGGGAATCGCCAACAACCGCATCCCCTCCCAGGCTAAGAGTGCTTGCCTGTACATTATTGCGGTTGGCAGTCTTTTCTGTACTAGGGACGCCAAAAACTGAAGCATTACCGCCTACATAGACGTCTTTGCCGAAGTTAACTTGCCCCGTTACAATATCTAAAGTATTACTATAAACATTTAAGCTTTCCATACTTGCAGTACCTGTCGCCGATGCAAGATGGGCCATAGACTTAGTGCTTATATTTTCATAAAATCCGTGCTTTACAGGCACAAAAGAGATTGTGTCAATAGTCTGTGAATAAAGACCGGCGGGCAACACTACCGCCATAAAAACTGCCGCTAATTTTATTTTATGCATAAAATACCCCTGCCGGAGCGTCCGGCCCAAAGATTATTTGCCGTATAATTATGTTCTTTATTAGGTTAGCATAAATACCATTCATATTCAAGGGGGGTAGCATTCGCTACTTGTGCCGCGACTTACTATGCTGCGCTCTGTGTGCTGTTAATAAGTAAACCCGTCCCACAAAAATGAGACGGGTTTCAACTAAAAGCCGAAACAACTTTTACAGTAAAAGAAATAAATTACAAAGGATTTTAGAATAAAAACAGCCTTGTGCTAAGCGAGCTATACCGTGAGCGCCCGAAGGGCCGTGTATGCGAGCAAAAGCAAAAGGCTGTTTTCAACTAAAAGCCAAAGTAATTTTGCAAAAAAATTTTGCGCTTAATCAAGGAGCAAGGAAGAAGGTATACCGTGAGTGCCCGGAGGGGCCGTGTATCCGACCGACGATGCGACAATGAGTAAGCGCAAATTTTACAGCAAAAGCCGAAGTAATTTTGCAAAAAAATTTTGCGCTTAATCAAGAAGCAAGGAGGAAGGTATACCGTGAGCGCCCGGAGGGGCCGTGTATCCGACCGACGATGCGACAATGAGTAAGCGCAAATTT
>CAYQAU010000013.1:0-14259 GCA_964415545.1 uncultured Elusimicrobium sp. | reverse complement strand
TACAGCAAAAACTTAGTAGCGGCCTGCGGAACCCAATACCTTCTCGTTCTTTTCTTTGTACATAGCGATAAGGTCTTTGCGGGCGGGTCCGAGGTATTTGCGCGGGTCAAATTCTGACGGTTTTTCCGCAAATACTTTCCTGATAGCGGCAGTCATAACGAGCCTGCCGTCAGAGTCTACGTTAATTTTGCAGACGGCTGATTTGGCGGCTTTTCTTAACTGCTCTTCAGGTACGCCGACGGCATTATCAAGCTTGCCGCCGTATTTATTGATGGTTTCAACGGCCTTCTGGTCTACGCTGGAAGCGCCGTGTAAAACGATAGGGAAACCGGGGAGGCGGTTTTCCACTTCCGCTAAGATATCAAATCTTAAGGGCGGTACGCTTTCGCCGGGCCCGACTTTAAATTTATATGCGCCGTGGCTGGTGCCGATGGAGATAGCTAAGCTGTCTACACCTGTTCTCTTTACAAAGTCTTCTACTTGAGCGGGATCGGTGTAGGTGTGGTGTTCGGCTGATACTTCATCTTCAATACCGGCTAAAACGCCAAGCTCGCCTTCTACTGTTACTTCATGGGCGTGGGCATATTCAACAACTTTTTTGGTTAAGGCTACGTTCTCTTCATAAGGGAGATGTGAGCCGTCAATCATTACGGAAGAAAAGCCGTTATCAATGCAATCTTTGCAGAGTTCAAAGCTGTCGCCGTGGTCTAAGTGAAGGGCAACGGGCATCTTTGCGCCCATGGCGCGGGCCATTTCAACTGCGCCGCGGCCCATATAGCGCAATAATGTTGCGTTTGCATAATCCCTTGCGCCTTTGGACACCTGCAAAATTACGGGTGAGCCTGTCTCCGCGCAAGCGGTAATGATGGCCTGAATCTGCTCCATATTGTTAAAATTGTAAGCGGGTACCGCATAACCTTCTTTCATAGCTTTTGCAAACATTTCCTTTGTGTTTACAAAACCTAATTCTTTATAAGAAACTGTCATACTGCCTCCTTAAAGTATTCTTCATCACATTTATTGTACAATAATTTTCTAAGCCGCACAAAAATAAAAGGGGTATATATATGTTAGACGATTTAATAAAAAACAGGCGCAGCATCCGCAAATATAAAGATACGCCCGTACCTAAAGATTTGGTTTTGCAGTGTATTGAAGCCGCGCGCCTTGCGCCAAGCGCGTGCAACAGCCAGCCGTGGCATTTTGTGGTATTTGACGACAAGGAGGCAAAAGACGCTTTTGCTGACGCCGTTTTTACAGGCCCCTATAAGTTTTGCCGCCCTATAGCCGCCGCGCCCGTACTTATAGCGGTTACCGCTAAAGCGGGCGGTAATATATCAACGGGAATAGGCCAGTTTATAAGCGGCACTAAATACTATATGATAGACCAGGGTATCGCCACAGAACACCTTGTCCTTAAAGCGCAGGAGTTAGGGCTGGGCACCTGCTGGATAGGGTGGTTTGACCCTAAAAAAGCAAAAAAAGCGCTAAAACTGCCTTTTGACAGGAAGGTGGAAATCCTAATCGCGCTCGGCTATCCTGACGAAAACCCTGCGCCGCGCCCAAGGAAACCTTTAGAAGATATAATCTCCTTCAACAAATATAAATAGACAAACCCCGTATAAAAAATACGGGGTTTTTTAATAAAGCAAAGCGGCTGCTATTTTTTATTAATATTCTTTTGCATCTTATCTTTTGCGCCATTATCTTTAAGCAGTTTAACAATCTCACTATGTTTTTTTGTATGAGCCAAGCCCAATGCCGTCTTGCCGGTTTCAGATACAAAATTAATATCCGCGCCATGTTTTAGAAGCAGCTCTATAACTTCCTTATTGCCATTCACGGCAGCCCACATTAAAGGGGACCATGCATCCTTGTCTGCGCCATTAACGTTGGCGCCTTTGTCTATCAGGAATTTAACCATATCGGCATTACCTTTGGCGCAAGCAACAGCCAGAGGCGTCATCCCTTCGGCTTCAACAACATCAATATTGGCACCGTTTTTCAGCAGTAGCTCTATAATATCTTTATATCCTTTCATAGAAGCAATAAGCAGAGGCGTCATCCCGCTATTACCTGCGCCATTAACATCGGCGCCTTTGTCTATAAGTAACTGCACAATATCATCATATCTTTTGGATGAAACCTCCATCAAAGCCGTGTTCCCTTCGCTAGACTTAGCGTCAACATCGGCGCCATTGTCTATCAGCAGTTCCACCATATCGCCATCACCTATCTTGGAAGCAAGAATCACAGGCGGCATACCGTCATTTTCTTTGGTATTGATGTCCACGCCGTTATCTATGAGTAATTGGACAATATCTTTATGGCCTTGCACAATAGCGATAACTAAAGATGTCATGCCGCTGTTTTCTTTGGCATTAATATCTGCCCCGTTTTTTATAAGTAACTCGGCAATATCGCCAAAACCCATGGCGCAAGCTACCATTAAAACGGTACGCCCCTCTTTGTTCTTAGCATTAATGTCTGCACCATGCTTGATAAGCAGCTCCGTCATAGATTTACTTCTGGAATTCATTAAAGCATCATTTTCAATGGAGGCCCCGTTCTTAAGCAGTATTTTGACTATATCCGTATTATCCGCAGCAATAGCTTCATTTAAACTATAGCCACATCCTTCATTATATGCATTTACCGCCGCGCCGGATTTTAAAAGCAGCTTTACAATATCTTTTTGGCCAAATTGAGCTGCTATACATAAGGCAAGGTTTTTGTTAGTTTTATCGCTATCATCACTTTTCAAAAGAGCCTTTACGCCTTTGACATTGCCTTTTGCGGCCTCTAAAACAATAGGGCCCTGCTTTAAGGCCACATATAAATCATTAAAAGCTACCATATCCTCCACGGAGACGCCTTCATTATTTTTGGCATAGATATCAGCCCCGTTTTTAATGAGCATGCGCTCTATATCCTCTTTATGTTTGGCGGCCGCCCACATTAACGCTGGATTGCCGTCATTATCTTTAGCATTGATATCAGCACCGTTTTCTATAAGCATATCTGCAACATCTTTATCACCGAAATCCACCGCTAGTATTAACGGAGTAATACTGTTTTTATCCTTGGCGTTAATATCAGCTCCATTTTTGATAAGCAGTTTTACAACTTCTTTTTGATTTTTATTTACCGCTAACATTAACGGCGTAGAGCCATTTTTATTTTTGGCGTTAACGTCCGCGCCATTTTTGATAAGCAGCTTCGCAATTGTTTGATACCCTAAAGAAGAAGCAATCTCTAATGACACCGAACCGCCATCACTTTTGGCGTTAACATCCGCGCCATTTTTGATAAGCAGCTCCGCTATTTCTTGATTATTATTTGCAGCAGCTGCCATCAATGCAGTCCAACCGTTTTTACCCCCAGCATTAACATCCGCGCCATTTTTGATAAGCAGTTTAGCTATGTCTTGGTATCCCTTTGAAGAGGCATATTGCAACGGTATATTGTCCTCATTACCTTTAGCGTTGACATCCGCTCCATTTTTTAGCAGCAGTTCCGCAATTTCTTGATTATTATTTACGACGGCCCATATTAACGGGGTCAAATCGTCATTATCTTTAACATTAACATCCGCACCGCTTTGTATAAGCAGCAGGGCTACTCTATAATGTCCTTTATACACAGCCCATATTAACGGTGTATTGTCCCCATTATCTTTAGCGTTAACATCCGCGCCGTTTCGTATAAGCAGCTCCGCTATTTCTTTATAATTCTGTGTAGCAGCTTTCATCAGTGCAGTCCAACCGTCTTTATCTTTGGCGTTAAGATCCGCACCTTTATCTATTAGTAATTTAACTATTTCTTGATTATTATTTAAGACGGCCCATATTAACGGTGTATTGCCCCCATTATCTTTAGCGTTAACATCCGCGCCTTTCTCTATTAGCAATTTAGCTATATCTTTATGATTCTTTGTAGCAGCTCCCATCAATGCAGTCCAACCGTCTTTACCCCCGGCATTAACATCAGCCCCATTTTCTATAAATAATTCAGCTATATCTTTGTGTCCCCCCGCAGAAGCTGCAATCAAAGCGTTATATCCTGTACCCTTTTCATATACATTAACATCAAGCCCATTTTTGATAAACAATTTAATGGTATCTTTATGTCCCTTAAAAGAAGCCCACAGAAACGTTATGGTATCTTTTTCTGAGATGTTAATCTTCTTCCCATTTTTTAAAAGCAATTTAACAATCTCCTGATTCTCATCAATATCACTCCAGGTTAAGTTTTCAGAGATATCAGCACCGTTTTTTATCAGCAGGTCTGCTATTTCTTGATTATTATTTAAGACGGCCCATATTAACGGTGTATTGCCCCCATTATCTTTAGCATTAACATCCGCGCCGCTTTGTATAAGCAGCAGGGCTACTCTATAATGTCCTTTATACACAGCCCATATTAACGGTGTATTGCCCCCATTATCTTTAGCATTAACATCCGCGCCATTTTCTATTAGCAATTTAGCGATATCTTTGTATCCATTTAAAGAGGCTGACATCAACGTCGTATAACCATCTTTATCACCAGCATTAACATCCGCACCTTTATCTATAAGTAATTCAGCTATATCTTTATGATTATTTGCAGCAGCTTCCATCAATGCAGTCCAACCATATTTATCCTTAGCATTAACATCCGCGCCTTTCTCTATTACCAATTTAGCTATATCTTTGTATCCTTTTATAGAGGCATATAGCAACGGCGTATAACCATCTTTATCACCAGCATTAACATCCGCGCCTTTATCTAACATAAGTTTTACTATTTCTATATTCTGCGATTTAATAGCCGCATTTAAAGGCAAAAAATCCTCGCAAACGCCGTGTTCCCGCAAATCCGCGCCTTGCTCAAGCAAAGCCTGCACCTGCGCTAAATCACCCGCTTTTGCCGCTATAATCAGTGGGACGGTTTCTGCACACTCTTCTTCCTTAACAGCATTTTTACCATTTTCATCTGCGGCGGTATTGCTAACTTCCGCGCCGGCTTTTGCGCCGTGTTTGATAAGTAAATCCGCAAGCGGCTTATCACCGGCATTATTAGCCTTATCCAACGGCGTCCGCCCGTAAGCGTCCACAGCATTAACGTCCGCGCCGTTTTCAATAATCAGTTTGGAAACTTTTAGGCTGTTTTTGTAAAGTGAAGCCATTTGCAAAGGCGTTATGCCTGAATCACTTTTGGCATTAACATCCGCGCCTTTCTTTATCAAAAACTCCGCAATTTTTATTGTTGAGGGCGCAGCGGCGTCCAATAGCGCGCTCATCCCCGCAGTGCTTTTAGCGTTAATATCCGCGCCGCTATCAACCAAAAAGCGCACTATTTTTATATTCTCCCCTAAAACAGCTGCGTTTAAAGGTAAAGTATCATCGCAAGTACCGCGTTTATTAATGTCCGCGCCCTGTTTGACTAAGGCTTTTACCTGCTTAAAATCGCCCGCGCGCGCCGCAACAACCAGCGGTTCTGTTTCCTCACAATTACCCTGTACGCGCAAACCCGAACCAGCCTGCGTAGCTGCAGTTGCGCTGTAAGCCATACTAAAACAAAACGCCATAACAAATAGAGTGGCAATCTTTTTCATAAAATCTCCTTAAAGTAAAATCCCTTCATAAAGTATACGCGCCAAAAAGAAAAGTATCACACCATAATAATAAAATATTTTGCAAACAATTAGAAGGCATAAAAAAGCCCCTTTTTAAGGGGCCTTTTCTTCTTTAGCCAGCATTTTATTAAAAGAGTCAAATACAAACTGCGGGTCATAATTAATTATTTTTTTGTTGTAGCGGGTATAGTGATGCGGCTTTGCCATAATCATTTTGGCAGCGGGTATTTGCGGGTATTTATAATCTGTTACCACCGTGATATTGGGGTACCACAGATTATGCACCTTTTTATCAACCCAATGCTGCAAGCCCAAATTGGGGATATCCAGGCCGCCGCTCGCGGCCCAAAATACGGAGTTTAAGGCAATAATATATATTTTATTTTCCTTTTTAAGCAGGTTTAAAAGGTGGCAGGTGTCATTAAAACTGAAGGCTTTAAAATCAATTTTATAAAAAGCTTCATCCAATATGGCCGATGGCGATACCGTTATAACAAAATAGCCTTCCCTTATAAGTTTGCGCGCCAAATCATCCGTATGCGGGTAGCTGTAAAAGGAACCGCGGGAATCAAGCTGCAAAAACACAATGCCCTTCTTTTTAGCGGCGATTTTATTTATCTTTTTAAAAGCTTCGCCCACCGCCGCCTTCGGCTCTTTGGGGAAGTAAAAAACAGGCGCGGCGGGTTCTTGCGGGGCAGGGAGCCCGAAAGTCTCAAACAAACTTATTGTGCGGTGCGCGATATTTTGGCCGTATTCATAATAAACGGGCATAACCAAAAAATTGTCGGGGATATCTTTAAAAGCGGCTTCATAGTTATAGTTTTTCCAGACAAGCTGGTTACGATAGCCTTCAAAATAGAAGGTTTTATCTATATTCGGGTTTGCCTCAAGCAATGTGCCGACTATCGGGGAATTATTCCTATCAAAACCCTTTGGTACATAAGCGTAAAACGCAAGTTTGGGATATTTCTTCTTAAGCGCGGCAATCATCGGCGTGGTATAAAGATAATCGCCGATACCCATAAAGAAAATAAGCGCAATACCCTTTAAATCGGGGTTGGCGGCAAGGGCATTATCTATATTATAAAAAACGTGTTCTTTGCGGTATAATCTGCGGTGGATTTTATGCCAGGCGGCGTTTAGGGGCAAAGTCTCATGGACAAAACCGCGCGGCTTGCCGAAATTATACCAAACGGGCGTTTGCGGCTCAAATACAAAACCGAACGTTTTATGGTACACAAAACGCGCTAATTCCTCCGCAACACACAGCGGGCGGTACTTCCAAAGAGTTTTCCTGATATCCATTGGCATATTATACTATAAAATATTATACAATATAGGAGTAACAACGCATTTTTGCGCTTATACAAATTTGTATTTCAATTAAAAAGGAGAGCTAAATGTCTAAAAAACTCACAGCTATGGACGGCAACTCCGCAGTTTCTCACGTCGCCCATGCTACAAACGAAGTCATCGCTATCTATCCTATCACCCCGTCATCAACTATGGGTGAAATCTGCGATGCCAAGTCAGCCAAAGGTGAAACAAACATCTGGGGCAATATTCCCGTAGTAAGCGAATTACAGTCCGAAGGCGGCGCGTCAGGCGCAGTACACGGCGCATTAGCGGCGGGCGCGTTAACAACCACTTTTACCGCTTCACAGGGTTTACTTTTGATGATTCCCAATATGTTCAAAATCGCGGGCGAACTTACGCCGACGGTTTTCCACGTATCAGCACGCGCTTTAGCTACGCACGCCTTATCAATTTTTGGCGACCACAGCGACGTAATGTCAGTCCGCCAGACGGGCTGGGCAATGCTGGCCAGCAGCAACCCGCAGGAAGCGATGGACTTTGCCTTGATTTCCCAGGCGGCCACATTGGAAGCAAGAGTGCCGTTTATGCACTTCTTTGACGGTTTCAGGACTTCGCACGAGCTTAATATGGTTGACGCTTTAAGCAAAGAACAGATGAAAGAGATGATTGACGAAAAGCTTATCGCCGACCACCGCTTGCAGGCCATGAACCCCGAGCATCCTACCGTACGCGGTACCGCGCAGAACCCTGATGTTTACTTCCAGGGCCGCGAAGCCGTAAACAAATACTATACCGCAGTACCCGCTATCGTCAAAAAGCATATGGCTAAATTTGAAAAGGTAACAGGCCGCAAATACGATTTATTTGAATACGTAGGCTCCCCTACAGCGGAAAAGGTAATCGTCGCTATGGCTTCAGGCTGTGAAGTAGTGGAAACAGCTATTGAATGCTTAAACGACCCCAAAATCGGCTTACTTAAAGTTAAACTTTACAGGCCCTTCAGCGCAGAAGATTTCATTAATGCCTTCCCCGCAACCACCAAAAAGATTGCCGTATTAGACAGGACAAAAGAACCGGGCGCCTTGGGCGAACCTTTGTTCCAGGACGTCTGCTCCGCTTTCTTAACCAAAGAAGGCAAAGAAAAATTTGCAGCTACGCCTTTAATCATCGGCGGCCGCTATGGTATCGGCTCCAAAGAGTTTACACCTTCAATGGCTAAAGCGGTATTTGACAATCTTGACGCAAAAGAACCTATCACCAGCTTCTCCGTCGGTATTGAAGACGACCTTACGCACAAATCCTTACCCGTGGTAAATGATGACAGGTTTACTTTATCTAATGTTTACTCCGCGATGTTCTTCGGTTTAGGTTCTGACGGCACAGTAGGCGCAAATAAGAACACGATGAAGATTATCAGCCAGTATTCCGATAATAATGCGCAGGGATACTTCGTCTACGACTCAAAGAAAGCCGGTTCTATGACGACATCCCACATCCGCTTCGGTAAAAAGACTATT
Organism: uncultured Elusimicrobium sp.; assembly: GCA_964415545.1. Lineage (GTDB taxonomy): Bacteria > Elusimicrobiota > Elusimicrobia > Elusimicrobiales > Elusimicrobiaceae > Proelusimicrobium. Next base: position 5,805 of record CAYQAU010000013.1, on the reverse strand, counting down.
AAAGCCCCTTACCTCATTGAGCATGCGGACTTTATCGGCTGCCACTTATTCTCTTTCTTAGAGAAATACGATATCTTGGGTAAAGCAAAAGAAGGCGCGACATTGCTTATCAACGCCCCTTATGCCCAGGAAGAAGTCTGGAACAAATTGCCTGTTGAAGTACAACAGCAGATTATTGACAAAAAACTTAAAGTCTATGCTATTGACGCTTCACATATCGCTATGAAGACGGGTATGGGTTCCAGAACCAATACCATCATGCAGACGGCTTTCTTCGGCATTTCAGGCGTAATTGAAAAGGACGTCGCAATCAACGCCATTAAAGAAGCTATCAAGAAAACCTATTCCAAAAAAGGTGAAGAAGTAGTAAAGAAAAACTATTCCGCCGTTGACGCAGCTTTAGACGGCTTGCATGAAATCAAATATACAGGCGTAACCTCAACAATCCATATGAAGCCGGCCGTCCCTGCGGACGCACCCGCCTTTGTAAAAGACGTTTTAGGCGAAATGATTGTATATAAAGGCGATAACCTTAAAACATCACAGATGCCCGTCGGCGGCGTATTCCCCACAGGCACAACCAAGTATGAAAAGCGCAATATCGCTTTACAGTGCCCCTCATGGGATCCCGAGACATGTATCCAGTGCGGTATTTGTTCACTCGTCTGCCCGCACGCGGCAATCCGTATTAAAGCTTATGACGCTGACCAGCTTAAAGGCGCGCCCGCGACCTTTAAATCAACGGACGGCAAGTTTGACCTTGCAGGCAAAAAAGTAACCGTACAGGTTGCGGTTGAAGACTGCACAGGCTGCGGCGCTTGCGTATTTAACTGCCCTGCAAAGAACAAAACCAACCCTGAAAAGAAGGCCATCAATATGGTTGAACAGCTGCCTTTAAGGGAAACGGAATCTGAAAACTTTAAGTTCTTCCTCGGCATTAAACCCGCTGAAGTAAGCACAAAGAAAGAAACCGTAAAAGGCTCGCAGTTACAGGAACCTTTGTTTGAGTTCTCCGGCGCTTGCGCAGGCTGCGGTGAAACGCCTTATGTAAAACTTTTAACGCAGTTGCACGGTGATCACATCGCTATTGCAAACGCGACGGGCTGCTCCTCAATCTACGGCGCGAACCTTCCTACCACACCTTATTGTAAGAGGCAGGACGGCAGAGGCCCCGTATGGGCAAACTCCCTCTTTGAAGACAATGCGGAGTTTGGTATGGGTATCCGCTTAGCTTATGACCAGTTGCACGGCGACGCTGTAGCAATGCTCAAAACGCTTAAAGACGGTGGATTAAAAGAACACGCCGCTTTGGTTGACGAGATCATCAACGCCTCACAAAAGACGACTGCTGAAATTGACGCACAAAGAGACAGAGTAGCCAAGCTTAAAGAAATTTTAGCTAAAGGCAATTGCAGCGACTGCGCCAGAATGGCGGCCCTTGCGGACTATCTGATTAAGAAGTCAGTCTGGGTACTTGGCGGCGACGGTTGGGCCTACGATATCGGTTACGGCGGTTTGGACCATGTACTTGCCAGCGGCAAGAACGTCAAAGTCCTCGTAATGGATACGGAAGTCTACTCCAACACAGGCGGTCAGATGTCCAAAGCCACGCCTATGGGCGCGACAGCCTTATTTGCCGCGGCGGGTAAAACATTGCCGAAAAAAGACCTCGGTATGATTTCCATGACCTATGGCAATATCTATGTGGCGCAAATCTGCATCGGCGCGAATATGAACCAGGCTGTACAGGCCTTGGCGGAAGCGGAAGCCTACGACGGCCCCGCAATCGTCATCGCTTACGCACACTGCATTGCACACGGTATTGATATGAGCAAAGGTATGGCGGAAGGCAAAAAAGCTGTACAGAGCGGCCGCTGGGTACTTTACCGCTTCAACCCCGAGCTTAAGGCAAAGGGCATCAACCCGCTTAAGATTGACAGCGCCGAACCTACAATCCCCGTATCAGACTTTATGGGCGGCGAGAACAGGTTCAAAGCATTGATGAAGAACAACCCTGAAGCAGCTAAGAGGTTACAGGAACTCGCAGCAAACGAATATAAGTGGAGGCGCAGCGTCTACAAACAGCTTGCGCAGCTTGCGTGTGACGTAACTAAAGAATCTAAAGAGGAAGCTAAAGAAGAAGTAAAAGCCTAATCTTTTAAATCTGGAATGCAAAAGCCCCGCTTAACGGCGGGGCTTTTTTGTGCGGTGGCGCACTCCCATGTGCGGTGGCGCACTCCCATGTGCGGTGGCGCACTCCCTTGTGCGGTGGCGCACTCCCTTGTGCGGTGGCGCACTCCCATGTGCGGTAGCATTCGCTACGTATATCGTGAGCATCTAAGCTGAGCATAGTGTGTGCTTGGCCCGTTTCGCACGAGTTTAAGCTCTTGTCGTGTCATTGCGAAGCTGCTTTAGCAGCTGTGGCAATCCAGTCGTTGCCGTATCATTGCGAGGTGGCATTCGCCAGTGCGAAGCGCACTCCTGCTCCGTGAGCATCTAAGCTGCGCATAGTGTATGCTTGGCCCGTTTCGCACGTGCTATAACTTTTTACTTTGTCATCGCGAGGAGCAAATTATTTTGCGACGTGGCGATCCAGTTAAATAAGGTTACTTTATTAACCGGATTGCCGATCGTACTTGCTATTTCTCTATCGGTTCGGGGTGGATGGAAACAAATGTCTTTTGCCCAAAGCGCTCTTTAAGCCTTTCTTCAATGTCAGACATTTTATCATGTACTGAAATTAATGAACTTTCCTGCGGTAAATTTATATGCAGCTCTATGGAAATTCGGTAGCCCACTTTTCTGGTCTTAATATCGTGCGGATTTTTCACGCCGTCTACGCTCAGGCAAATTTCCTTAATAATATCTACCTTATTTTTGGGTAATGCGCTGTCTAAAAGTTCGGCGGCGGCCATTTTGCAAATTTGGTAACCGATAATAAATACAAATATGCTCACAATCATTGCGGTTATAGGATCAAGCACGGTCCACTTTTTGCCTAAAAATATCGCGCCTGAAATACCGACTAAAGTAGCTATTGAGGAAAAGGCGTCGCTCCTGTGATGCCAAGCGTTTGATATTACGGCAGGGCTGTCTATTTTGCGGCCTACTTTAACAGTATAGCGGTACATCCATTCTTTAGAAATAATTGAAATTACGGCCATTGCCAGCGCGATATAACCCGGGCGCGGCAAATGCACGCCATGTATAACATTAATTACGGTTCTTAATCCGCCGTAAAAAATACCTAAAGCCGCAAAAATAAGTACCACGGCAATTATAAGCGTGGCAAAAGTTTCAAAACGGCCATGGCCGTAGGGGTGGTCCTCATCCTCGGGCGCGGCGCCCATATGCACGCCGATAAGCAGTACAATATCTGTTACCAAGTCGGAAAAGGAGTGTAAGCCATCAGCAATCATTGCAGCACTCGCGCCAAAAATACCCGCAAATATCTTTGCCACGGCAAGCAGTATATTTCCAATCATACAGATATAGGTAACTTTATCTGTCTCTTTTTTACGCGCCTGCGCATTATATTGTAGTGATTGCTCCATATAAAAAATTATACAAAAATGAATAAAATGATATTATAGAAAAATATGCCAAACAGAGGTTTTTATGAAAGAGATTAAAGTAGGCCTTATCGGCTACGGTTTTATGGGCAAGACGCATATCTTCGGTTATCAAACGGTTCCCGTGTATTACGAACCTGATTTCAAAATAAAGCTTGTCGGCGTCTGTAACCGCACCTTAGCTAAAGCGCAAAAAGCAAAAGAGCTTTACGGATTTAGTTTTGCGACGGATAATGAAAATGAAATCTTTGGCAATAAAGATATTGACGTGGTAAATATCTGCACGCCAAACAGCTACCACAAAAACCAAATTTTAAAAGCTTTAGACGCAAAAAAACATATTTATTGTGAAAAGCCTGTCGTAGCTTGCAGTGATGAGGCGGCGCAAATCTTAAACCATCCTAATCTTGAGAAGGTCACCACACACACAGTTTTCCATAACCGCTTCTTTACCAATGTGCTGCGCGCAAAACAGATTATTGAGGAAGGCCGCTTAGGCAAAATACTTACATTTCGCGGGCAATTTTTACTGCCAAGCAATGTAAAGTCCACCACTCCCGCCAATTGGCGCCACACCGCTTTGGAAAGCGGCGGCGGGGCTTTATATGACGTCGGCAGCCATATTTGCGATATGGTTTACTATATGCTTGGCGGCTTTGATAAAGTATACGGCAAAACGCAAATGCCATACCCAACGCGCCCCGATGGTAAAGGCGGCGTATTTACCTGCGAACTTGATGAGGCGGCCTATATAATCGCCACACTTAAAAACGGCGCGGTGGGAACGATAGAAGCCTCCAAACTGGCCACAGGCAGCGCAACTGATATGAAGCTTGAAATTAATGGCGAAAATGGCGCGCTTATAATAGATTTTATGCAACCCAACTGGCTGTACTTTTACGATAATACATTACCTGATGAAAAACTGGGCGGCTACAAAGGTTTTACGCGTATAGAATGTATACAAAACTATGATATCCCCACCCCCTTCCCCCCGGGTAAACACCCGATAGGCTGGATAAGGGCGCATGTGCACAGCCTATATACTTTCCTTGATAATGTTGTAAACGGCAGGCAGTCTGCGCCGTCGCTTAAAGACGGGCTTTATATACAAAATGTTTTGGATAATGTATATAAATCCGCAAGAGAAAATAAAGAAGTAAGCATAGGATAAAATATGGCGTCAAGTATAGAATTTGTTGAATATGTATGCACCCGCCTTACAGGCGCAGGGCAAATAAGCTACAAAAAAATGTTTGGGGAATACGGTATATATTGCGAGGGTAAAATAATCGCGCTTATATGCGACAACCAATTTTTTGTAAAGAAAACGCAGGCGGGCGCGCTTATAATGCCCGACATAGAAGAAGCGCCGCCATACGAAGGCGCAAAGCCCTATTTTAGCGTTGATATTGACGGTGATAGGGATTTGCTTACCAAATTCATCAAAGCGACTTATGATGAACTACCCGCGCCAAAACCTAAGAAACAAAAAAATCTGAAGGAATAAAATAAAGGCCCCTCATAATAGGGGCCTTTTTATAATATTTCTAATTATTAACTCCGCATAAACCGCACGCGCCTATATAAGGCCTGCCGTTTCTATCTACACATCTCCCGTTTACTATACTATCGTTACAATTACAGCAAATAGCTTGGCATGTATTATAATTAATGATGAAAGTATTTTCATCCGGCTTGGTTTTTTCACACTTGTAACGACAATCCTTGCCGCATACCTTATAAATAGAATGGAATATCTGTATTCGCTCCCCTGCTGAACATTCCCCCTCATTCTCACACTTGCCCCACGGACCGGGATAACCCCAAGTACCTGTTGACGTATTACAACCTACAGACCTTTTTTGTGTGCCGCAATTACCGCAGTTTTGTACTGTTGGGGGTTTTGTATTTAAAGGGCAGTCTTTGGTCAATAATGTGCATTTGGATGCATCCCAATCGCCCCATACGTCATTGCTACAGGTTCTGGTTTTAGTTCCGCTGTACTCCCACTGGCAGTCCGCACTTTCCGTTTTTGTTCCCACGCAACCACTCCAGGCATTCCAATTGCCTGTGGTTTTGTCGCAAGTTCTGGTTTTAGTTCCGCAATTTGTGCACGCCTGAGTTGCTTCTCCCACGCACGCTATCTCCTTCTTTTGACACCCCGACGTATTCCACCCGCTCCACACATCATTGGTACAAGTTCTGGTTTTATTGCCCGTGTAACCGCTGT
>CAYQAU010000012.1:0-51817 GCA_964415545.1 uncultured Elusimicrobium sp. | reverse complement strand
CCGGCGCGTTTAACTGCGAGAAATTAGGCGCGTATCGCCCCGTCTCTACCCACATCGCTTCCTGCTTCGCCGCTACCGTCTCTAATACGTGTATCGCGTCGCTGGCGCTGCTGCGGTCAACTGTTTTCTTATAAAGAGGAACCGCTATCGCGCTAAGCACGCCCATTACGATAACAACAACGAGCAGCTCCGTTAAGGTAAAACCTTTAATTTTTTTTAACATAATAATGTCCTTAGTTTAATTTTCACTAAAAAATTGTGCGGGAATGTAGGCCACCCCTCCCTCTTTTACAAGCGGAGGTATGGCCTAAAGATACCCGATACTATTTATAGTATATTAGGAAATTAGGATATCGTCAATAGCAAATACATTATTTTTTTATTTTAACTTCAGGGAAAGCTCAAGCAAATCATCCATTTCTATAAGGTCTTTGCCTTTTTTTACATCTTTTGAATTGGTTTTAGGCACAAAGATATTGGTAAACCCAAGGCGGCGCGCTTCTTCTATCCTTCTATCCAGCAATGCCACCTGCGCAAGCTGGCCCAGAAGGCCCGCCTCCGCTATAAATATATTGTCGCCGCCCAAATCTTTATCGCGCGCCGAGCTTATTACCGCAGCGCAGACGGCTAAGTCCAAAGCAGGGTCATTAAGCTTAACGCCGCCGGCAAGGCTGATATAAACGTCCTTACTGTCCAGATTAAGGCTGATATGCTTTTCAAGCGCGGCAAGCAGCATCTGCACGCGGTTTAAGTCCATACCCGTGGCAACGCGTTTCGGGAAGGGGTAATGCGTCGGGCTTACCAGGGCCTGCACCTCAGTCAAAATAGGGCGGCTGCCTTCTAAAGAGACTGAAAACGCGCGCCCCTTCATACTCTTATTGCGGTTGGTTTGCGCGAAGTATGCGCCCGCGTCGGGTACGTCTTCCAGCCCGCGCGAAGTCATTTTAAAAAGGCCGATTTCCGATGTAGAGCCAAACCTGTTTTTATGAGGGCGAAGCAGGCGCAGCTCGTTCTCCTTATCGGTATCAAAATAAAGTACGGTATCTACCATATGTTCCAAAACTTTAGGGCCCGCAAGCGCGCCTTCTTTGGTAACGTGGCCAAGTATAAAAACCGTCATACCCTTAGGTTTTGCAAGGCGCAAGAGCTCCCCTGCGCTTTCGCGCACCTGGCCTATTGTGCCTGATGATGAATTAAACTCAGGATGATAAATTGTTTGTATGGAATCCACTACCAGCACTTCAGGCTTATGCTCCTCAACTGCGGCTATGATGTTTTGGATATTGGTTTCTGAAAGTAAAAGTATATTATCGCCATTAACGCTTAAGCGGTTTGCGCGGGCGGAAATTTGCGGTATAGATTCCTCCCCCGACACATAAAGCACCTTTTTGGACGTTGAAAGCCCCGCCGCAAGCTGCAGCATAAGCGTACTTTTGCCAATGCCCGGTGCGCCCGCCAACAAAATAAGCTGGCCTTTTATAAGGCCGCCGCCCGTTAAGCGGTCAAACTCCTTAACCTGCGTCAGAAAGCGTTGTTCTTCCTTTGCCGCGCCCTTGCAAAGCGGCGTAACTTCCGATGTAAATTCCGTAAAAGATTTTTTGGTTTTGGCGTCCGCCTTGCTTAATTGTTGGACGACTTCCTCCGACATGGAGTTCCATTCCCCGCAATCGGGGCATTGCCCCATCCATTTTGGGGACGCAAATCCGCACTTTTGGCAAGTATACACCGTTTTAAATTTCATTATATTTACCTTAGTTCGCTAATGTGGCAAGGCCAAGCAAAGCAGCAAGCTCTTTATCTTCAAATGATATGCTGCCCGTAACTTGCAACGCCCTGGCTTTAGGTTCTAAAAGCTCGCCGTAGCGTACGCCTAAGCCAACATTTTTCGTAGCTTTAAAGCGCGCGCCCAAAGCCAAATTAGGCTTATCAAATAATACGCCGTTGATATAGAGGTTACGCCCTAAATCATAAAACTCACCATAGACCTCAAAACTTTTGATCATATCATTATCCGATTTATATAAAGGTTTAAGCGCTAATATACCGCCGCCGGCGCCGCGAATAAGGCCGACGCTTAAATCAGCCCATTCATTATAGAGGCCCAGGCGCGCGTCAATTTGGTTAGGTTTGCCGCGGAAGTCATCACTGTCTTTAGGCATATTATCACGATTGCCTAAATTTGATACGCCCACACGGTAATAGCTAAAGCCGTTATTGGGGACAAACTTTATTGCTAAATCCGATTCAAAGAGGCTGCCTTCAGGCTGGAAGCGTACATCATACTCCCAGAACATTCTGAACTTGGCCATCTGTCCGATAAACTTTTTAGCGTCTTCAGACACTTGTTTAAAATTGGAAAGGGTGGATTGTACGTCCTCTTTCATCTGCTGGTCTTGCATAAGGGCGGTTAAAAGGCCGTTGCCGTCATCCACTTTATTAATTAAATTTTTGGAAGCTAAAGTAAGCTCCGATATATCCTGCGCGGAAGACGATAAATACGGCCTTAAAGATATCAGGAGCTCATTTAAATTGCCCGACAAGCTGCGCATATTCTGCAAAGTGGCCGATAAATCGCGCCCGAACTGCCCGTTGCCGTCTATACTTTGCGTAAGATTACGCACGGTGTTCATTGTTTCGGTTATCATATCAGTCATAGAAGGCAGGCTTAAGCCTTCCACCTTATCGCCCGCAGCCAAAACGCCGCTTGATGGATTACCTTGCGTTATCTGCATATAATTTGTGCCGATTAAGCTTGTGGCGGCTATGCTGAATTTTGAATCTTTATAAATTATAACGCCGTCGTTAATACGCACTATGGCCATTACGCGGCCCTGGGAAATGGCAAGGCTTTTTACGCGGCCGACTTCCACGCCGTTTAACCTTACTATAGATTTGGCGGGCAGGCCTGATACATCCTTAAAATATACATCAACATCATACCCGCCTGAAACGCTGAAATTGCCCAGCAGGTAAATTGAGAGGCCCAAAAGGACTAAACCTAAAAATGTAAATAAACCTACTTTTGTCTCTGTACTCATATAATTCCTTTTAATTATTGTAACCTATTTTTAAATTTTTTAAACAGCCCTTAAGGCCATTTGTATCGGCCCTTTACTGCTGCCGTCAACAAATTGGCGGACATACGGGTTTTTTGTTACCTTAAATTCCTGCGCGGGCGCGGCCAGCTCCACCTTGCCTTCGTACAACATAACCAGCGTGTCTGATATTTCGTAGGCGGACTTCATATCATGCGTAATTACCACCGATGTTACGTCAAGCTTATGCTTAAGGCCGAGTATAAGCTCATTAATAATTTCAGACATTATAGGGTCTAAGCCGCTGGTTGGCTCGTCATACAAAATTACTTTGGGGCTCGTGGCTAAAACGCGCGCTAAGGCGACGCGCTTTTTCATCCCGCCGGAAAGTTCCGCAGGTTTTAAATTTTCTATATCGTTTAAACCCACTAATGCTAATTTTTCTTTAGCTATTTTTGCATAATCGGCCTTCGGTACATCCGTCAGATACTTTAAGCCAAAAGTTACGTTTTCCCCCACGGTTAAGGAGTCAAATAAAGCCCCCTCCTGGAATAAATACCCGAAGTTGCGCCTTAATTGGGCAAGCTCGTATTCGTGGTGTATATGCGTTATATCCTGCCCGTTAACGATTATTTTGCCTTTCTCAGGCTCAATTAAGCGGATGATGCATTTAAGCAGCGTGCTTTTGCCTGTGCCGCTGCCGCCGATAATCGTCGTAACTTCCCCGTCTTTGATATCAAGGTTCACGCCGCGCAGGATATGCTTATCGCCAAAAGATTTATATAAATTTTCTATTTTAATCATACACCCACCGCGTTTAAGATAGCCGTTATAAAATAATCCATAACCAAAATAAGCACCATACTTGTTACCACCGCCGAGGTAGTGGATTTACCCACGCCTTCGGCCCCGCCGCGCGTATTTAAACCTTTATAACAGCAGACGACGCCTATCATAAACGCAAATAAAATTGATTTTATAAAGCCGTGCATAAGGTCTGCAACGCCTAAAAAGCCTGTGATATCCTGAACATAAACGTCAGGCGAAACGCCCAAACTCTCCACACTTACCAAATAGCCGCCAAACATACCCGAAAAGTTGGCTAAAAGCGTAAGTATCGGTATGCCGATTAAAAAAGCTATCATCCTGGGGATGACAAGATATCTTATAGGGTTAGTGCCAAGCGTGTCTAAGGCGTCTATCTGCTCGGTAACTTCCATGGTGCCGATTTCCGCCGTAACGGCTGCGCCGGCGCGGCCGGCCACGACAAAGGCCGTCAAAACAGGCCCAAGCTCCCTTACTAGCGAAAAGCCTACTATGGTACCTATATATAAAGGCTCGCTTAAAATACTTTGCACGGTTGTGCCCGCCTGCAAGGCAAGCACCATACCCGTAAACAAGCTGGTTAAAGTGGATACTGTTATTGACTCCACCCCGATGCGGACTGTTTGCTGCATGGTTTGCGTAAACTCAAGCGGGGCCTTAAAAAGCCAAAATATGCAGGAGGACACCATCTCCGCCGCCAGGCCGAGCTGTTTAAAAAACCCTAAAAGCAACCTGCCTAAAAGTTTAAACATTAAAAAGCTATCCTCGGTACACGGGCCGTAAGGCCTGTAAGCACCTCATAATCTATAGTTCCCGCCAAGCCTGCAACCTGCGCCGCCGTTATTGAAGCTGCGCCTTGCGCGCCTATAAAAACCGCTTCTTCCCCCACGGGGATATCGCCCAAAGCCGTAATATCTGCCATAAGCATATCCATAGTGATATTGCCGATAAGCGGGCACTCTTTGCCGCATATTAAAACTTTGGCTTTATTAGATAAAATTCTGTGCCAGCCATCCCCGTAACCTAACGGTATTGTAGCTATTTTAGACGGTTTTTTACAAACAAAAGTTCCATTATAGCTTACGGCCGTATTTTCCCGCACGTCTTTTATAAATACTACCTTTGATTTTAAAGATAAAACAGGCTCAAAGCCTTCCTCTAAGCCATAAGCTATATGGCCAAGGCGAACCATATCAAAATAAGCCTGCGGGTAATTTAAGAACCCGCTGCTTGCCGATATATGGCGCAGGCCCGTCTTAAGGCCGAGCTTTTGCGCTTCCTGCAAAAACTCATTAAAGTACTCTAATTGTTTCAGCGTATAATCAGGGTTATTATCGGCGCAGGCAAAGTGGGAAAATACGCCCTGCACCTCCGTATAAGGCGCGGCGTTTAAAATTTTTAAAATCTCTATCGCGTTCGGGCGCCTGCTGCCTATTCTTGTCATACCCGTCTCCTGCTTAACATGGCAGTAGGCGGTAAGCTTAAGCTTGGCGGCAAGCTGTGTTACAAACTGCGCCGCGCGAACGGAGGCTATGGTTATTGAAAGGCGGTTTTTAAGCGCATACTCAAAACATTCAAAAGGCCATATGCTGCCTAAAACCAGTATCGGCAGAGTGATGCCGTTTTGCCGCAGCTCAAGGCCTTCTTCTATAGAGGCTACGCCTAAAAAATCGCACAAATTTTCATCCTGAGCAAACTCAGATACAAGCTTTGCGCCGTGCCCGTAAGCATTCGCTTTAACAAGCAGCAAGGTTTTGGGCTGCGGCTTTACCGCCGCAAGCCTGTTTTGCACTTTAAGTAAATTGTTCTTTAAAGCTTTAAGCGATATATAAGCCGCCGTAGGGCGCAGCAAGGGTAAATCCGTCATCATAGCGGTATAATCTGGCCTTCGTCCATAGCAGCGGGGACGGGTACGGGAATATTCACATCGGCAGGGTCCGCAAAAAGAGTGTATTCGCTAAACCAGTTAAGATCAACATCGCCCACGGGGCCGTTACGCTGTTTGGCTATAATTAAAGTGGCTTTATTTTTTAGGGATTCATCGTCCCTCTTATAATAGCCTTCCCTGTGAATCATCGCCACGACATCAGCGTCTTGCTCAATAGAGCCTGACTCCCTTAAGTCTGAAAGTTGCGGGCGGTTATCGGCGCGGCCCCTGTCTTCCGTCTTTCTGTTAAGCTGGGAAAGCGCGACTACAGGTACATTAAGATTACGCGCAAGCTCTTTAAGCATACGCGAGATTTCAGAGACTTCCTGCTGCCTGCTTTCTATCTTTTTACTTGCGCCGCGGATAAGCTGCATATAGTCAATCATAATCATACCCAGCTCTTTGCCCTGTTTTTGAAGCTCGCTGGCAAGGCGGCGGGCGCGGACGCGGATATCGGTTATAGTTAATGCAGGCGTGTCATCAATAAAGAAAGGCGCATCGCCAAGCCTTTTGATTTCTTTGGCGATATCTTTCCATTTATCCTTTTTAAACATACCCGTATTGACGGAGTGCAAGTTAGCCATAGCGGCCGAGCAGACCATCCTTTGGTAAATTGAGTGGCGGCCCATTTCTAATGAAAAGAAAGCCACCGGCGTTTGCGCGCGCACGGCCGCATTATAGGCCATATTAAGCGCCATAGCCGTTTTACCCTGTGAAGGGCGGGCGGCTAAAATAATAAGGTCTGACTTCCTAAAACCGCCTGTCTTTAAATCAAATTCCCTAAAGCCCGTGGGCACGCCTTTTACGGGGTCTTTATCTACGATAAGCTTTTCAATTATCTGCATTACTTCATCGGCCAACTGTTTGGACGATACAAAACCCTTTACATCCTGCTTTTGGCTTAAAGCGTAAAGGCGTTCCTGCGCGCGGTCTATAAGCTGGCGCGGCTCTTCCTCCTGCTTATAGCAGGATTGTACGGTAGAGGTAGAAATATGTATAAGATCGCGCACTAAAGCGGTATCGTAGACGAGCTGGGCATAATACTCAATATGCGCGGCGGTGGATACTTTTGACATCAAATCGGCCAAATATCTTTCCCCGCCGACTTCCGCCAAAGCATTGCTCTTTTTAAGTTCTTCCGTAACAGTTACTACGTCCACAGGCTGGCTGCGGCCCGCCAAAGCGTGGCAGGCGGCAAATATCTTTTGATGCGCGGTTTTATAGAAATGCTCCGCGCGTAATCTGTTAAGCGCGGTTTCCAGTGCCTCGGGTTCTATAAGCATAGAGCCTAAAACTGCCATTTCCGCATCCAAAGCCTGGGGCGGAAGTTTCTCATCAAAAGCCATAAGTATCTCCTAAAAACGTGATTAATAAAATTGTAGCAATTTTGCCGCCTTTTTACATATTGTACGGCAGTTTTTATATAATTAATTTTATGCCGCACAAACATAATACGGAAAATAAAGGGCAAAACTATGTGTCCGCTTTATCTGCGCTTATTTTAAGCGCGGCGGCTGTATTTATAATTGCACTAATAATAAATTTTTTTATTAAGGATGCGCCTGATACAGCTTTTATAGCGCAAACCTTCAGCCTTAATTTGCAGTATTTTAAGCCTGAAAGCGCGGAAAAATACGCCTTCTTTATATCAACCTTCCTTTTCCCGTTCATATACATTTACGCAAGGCATTTCACCGCAAAACTTAAGTTTGAAATACCGCAAAAATATATAGTTCTTGTCCAATCATTATTTATATTTCCGATAACGGCTTTGTTCTTTATTATTTGTAACAGCAGCTTGTTTTTCCCCTCAGTTTTAACTTTTACCGCCGCGTTTTTTACGGCCGCGGCTGTAATGTATATTTTGCCTAAGATAAAGTTTACTAAAAAGGCCTATTGGACTATAGCCGTTTTACTTTGCATTTTAACCGCTTATATTTGTTATACGCCTGTAATCTTATTTGATAAAGGCCATTTTACGGCCTATTTCGCCCCCATATACAAAGTTTACAGCGGGCTTATACCTGCGGTGGATTTTAATAATCTTTATGGTTTTTATCCTTATATATGGCAGCCTTTGCTTTATATTTCAGGCGGCGCGGATTTAGCTAAAATCAGTATAATAAACACCGTTTTGGTTTGCTGCTCGCTTTTATTTATCGCGGGCTTTTTGTATTTGACTGTGCGCAATAAACTTACCGCCGTTTTGGGCTTGGCTTTCTATGCCATACTATTTTATATTTACCCGATATCGCAAGGACATTATTTGCAGTTTATGCCGCACAGGGTTTACTTTATTGCCCTTATATTATTGCTCTGCGCTATTTACCTTAAGCTGCAAAAACCGTGGGCAAAAAAACTTTGCAGCCTGGCAGGTTATATCACCGCCGTAAAAGCTATGATATGGAACTTTGAATCAGGCTTTATCGTTTTAGCCGCCTGGGCCGCTTTACCCGTATTACTTAAACTGCCGTTTATAGGCAAAAATAATAAAGCCTTTATTAAAACCGTTTTATCTAATGCATTGTACGCGGCTTTATCTTTGCTTTGCGCGATAGGAATTATAGAGCTTATAACATATATAAAAGCGGGGCGGTTTTTGGGGATTGGCGCAATGTTCGGCGCACAGTCCTTATTTTATAAAACAGGTTATTTTATGGAGCCGATGACTTTTGGGCAGCCATGGCTTATCCTGCTGCTTATTTACGCGGTTGCGCTTATAAAATCCTTTAACCTGCTGCCTTTTTATAAAGGGAGAGATGATTACTTTTCCTCCCACAAAGCCGCGCTGTATTTTATTTTGGCTTTTACGGGTTTGGGCATTTTTACTTATTACCAGGGCAGGAGCGTGCTTGGCAATCTGGCTGCGGTAAGCTTCCCCGCCGCGCTTTTACTTATCCTTTTTGCCCAGGAATATGAGGATAAAACCTATGCCTGTAAATATAAAAACAAAAAGGTTTTATTGAGCACGGTAAAAACGCCGCTTATATTTTTATTTTGTTTTGTAATATGCGCCGCCGCTTTAAAACTGCCCGCAATGTGCAGGAATATAGCCGATAATAAAGCCCAAATATATAATGAAACGCTGTTTAAGGAATATGACTTTTTGAAAGCCAATAATACAGATTTAAAAACAGCTGATATTTTGGCCGTAAATTCCGCCATGCTTTACGCGCTTGCGAACGCAGCGGACAAATTGCCCTTCCCCGCTTTTATAGACCTTGGGCTTAAAAGCGACTATGAAAAGATTTACGCATATCTAAAAACTTCCGATAATGCGCTTGTTTTAGACAGGAAGTTTGAAGCCAGGCTGTCAAAATATAATGCGCCTTTGCTTGACTATATTAAAGCTGATTATATCCTGCAAGAAAGCGGCGAAAGCTTATATATTTATACAAAAAAACAATATTAAAGAGTAAAGCGCAGCAAAGCGGAGCGGTGTATATAAGCGCCGTAGCGACACTGAAGAAACCCAAAAGCCGCCGCTACAATATCTCCAAAGGAGCATACTTCAGTATAAACACCCTCTTAGTATTATTGGCAAACACAACTGTAATCTTAGCTGATTCCCCGCTGCCCGATATCGCCATAACCTTGCCCTCGCCAAATACGCCGTGGCGCACGCGGCTGCCCGCTTTAACGCCGCCGCCCGCCGCGCTGGCCGCAGGGGCGTCAGAAGAAGCGGCAGGGACAGAAACTACCGGCACGTCGTCATAGGAGGGCGCAACGTCCTGCATATATTCATCGCGGCCCACTTTAAAGGTTTTACGCGGCAGGGTGGTTGTCTCTTTATATTTATCGGCATTATTGTATGAACCGTAAGAGCCATAGCCCTTGTAGGCGGAGTAACCGCTCCTTTGGCCGTGGCCGCCGTATTGGGGCGCAATTTCGCGGCGTTCCATAGGGCGCTCGCTGTCATATTGCGCGTCTTGGACAAGCCCGCTGTCGCACAAAAAGCGGGATGCTAAATTAGCATAAGTTTTACCGAAAATCCTGCGCGTTGCGCTGTAGGTCATATACAAATTCTGTTTAGCGCGCGTCATGGCAACAAAGCAGAGGCGGCGTTCTTCTTCCATATCCTCATCGCCTTTGCCGTTAAGCGGGAACAAGCCCTCTTCCAAACCCGTAACAAAGACAAGCGGGAATTCTAAGCCTTTGGCAAGGTGCACAGTCATCAAAGTAACTGCGCCGCTGTTTTCGCCCTGCACTTCCTCGCCGCCGCTGATGAGCGAGACTTCCTGCAAATACCCTGATAATGTGGCTTCATTATCAGTTTTTTGGCAGCGTTCTTCATACTCTTTTACAGCGTTTACAAGTTCGTTGAGGTTGCCGATGCGGCTTGCGGCCTCGGGGTCCTTTTCCATAGAATCTTCTATGCTTTGCTTGTAGCCTGAAAGCTCTAAAAGCTTGTGCAAAATATCGCTTGGCGGGCACATCTGCATATCAAGCGCAAGGCCTTCCATAAGATTAATAAATTCCATCGCGCCGCGCCTGGCGGTAGGCTTTAAGGTTGAGATAAAACCGTCGGACTTTAAGGCTTTATAAAGCGTAGTTTCATTAGCTTCGGCGTATTTTATAAGCGCGTCTTGCGCCGTCTCCCCAAAACTGCGCCTGGGCGTATTGATTATACGTAAAAGGCTTACGGTATCGCTTGGGTTAACAAGTATTTTGGCATAGGCCAAAATGTCCTTAATTTCCTTTCTGTCATAGAACTTCACCGCGCCGATTAAGCGGTAAGGTATCTGGTAACGCCTGAAGGTGTCTTCAAAACTTCTTGATTGCGCATTAGTGCGGTAGAAGACGGCGATATCATCTAAACTTAAGCCCAGCTCTTCAATCATATTGCGGATTTGGATGGAGACATACCGCGCCTCCTCCCCTTCCGTTTGCAACTCGCGGACTTCTATATCATCCCCGTTTTTGCCTTCGGTAAAGAGGTTCTTTTCCTTACGGTTTTTATTCTTTTTGATTAATTTATTTGCCGCTTCCAAAATAATTTTGGTGGAGCGGTAGTTCTGCTCAAGCGTGATAAGTTTTGCGTCTTTAAAATCGCTTTCAAATTCCAGAATATTGCGTATATTCGCGCCGCGCCAGGAGTAGATAGACTGGTCGGGATCGCCCACCACGCAAAGGTTGCGGTGCTTTGCCGCCAGCGTGCGCGTAAGCGTGTATTGGGTGTGGTTGGTGTCTTGGTACTCGTCAACAAGTATGTACTGGAAGAACTCCTGGTAATAATTGCGCACAGCCTCGTTTTTCTTAAAGAGGTCCACCACCTTCATCAGCAAATCGCCAAAGTCCAGCGCGCCTGCCGCAGTAAGCTTTTTTTGGTATTTTTTATAGACTTCCGCCGCCTGCATACGCTTTGGCAGCCCGCTTGCGTGGGCATTGGTAAAAAAGGAGTCAGGGTCAAGCATATCGTCTTTAGCGCGCGAGATGCAGGAGACAAAATAGTTAAGATCTTTTTTAGCGTCTTTTACGCCCATTTCCTCAAGCACTAAAGTTAAAATCTTTTTCTGTTCGCTTTCGTCGTAGATAACAAAATCGCGGTGCAGGTTTGCGGCCTCCGCGTTTTGGCGCAGCACACGCACGGCAAAGCTGTGGAAGGTGTTTACCCACACCCTGTTTGCCTGCCCGGGGACAAGCGATTCTATCCTGTCCTTCATCTCTTTTGCCGCTTTATTGGTAAATGTTACGGCCAATATGCGGCTTGGGTTCATACCGTCGGCGATAAGCTTGGCTATTTTGCAGGTAAGCGTTTTTGTTTTGCCCGTACCCGCGCCCGCCACTATAAGGCAGGGGCCGCCATTATAATTTACCGCCTCAAGCTGCGGCGGGTTTAAAGTTGCTAAAACTTCTTCAATACTGTTCATTGTAAGTCTAACTCCGTTAAAGTTTCCACGTGGTCCGTATGAGGGAAAAAGTCAAAGCATTCCGCTTTGGTAACTTTGTAATTTTTACAAAGCTCTTTTAGGTTTTCCGCCAAGGTTACGGGATTACACGATATATAAATTATTTTTTTGACGCCGCTGTTTTTAACCGCTTTTAAAGCGTCGGGGTGCAGCCCGCTGCGCGGCGGATCAAGAATGATAAGGGAATTTTGGACGGAGATTTTATTGGTATTTAAAAAATCTTCCACCTTAGCTTCAAAAAATAAAACATTTTCCCTATTATTTAAAAATGCGTTCCTGCGCCCGTTTAAGACGGCAGGGCCCACGCTTTCCACGCAAAGGCATTTGGCCGCGCCTTCGCCGCAAGTTAAGCTGAAACTGCCCGCGCCGCCGTATAAATCATAAATAGTCTGCGGGTTTATGGTTTGCACAATTTCGCGCACGCGCTCATACATAAGGTTCGCCGCCGCCGTATTGGTTTGGAAGAATGATTGCGGGGAAAGCTCAAAAACAATCTCCTTCCCGTTGGCGTTAAGCGTCTCCGTAATAAAACTTTGGCCGTGCAGAACCTTAAGGTTTTTAAGCGGCGCGCCGTCTGACATCCCGTCATTTAAAGCGCAAAGCACATTATATTGCGGGTAGGTTTTAAGCACGGCGTCCGCAAAACCTTGTACGTCAATATCTTGCGCGGTAACCAAAACGGCCATGCCTTCTTTGCCGCCCCTGCTTTGCCTTAAAATTATATTGCGCAGCGCGCCGGTATGTTTGCGCTGGTCATAATAACTCAAATTATTTTGCGCGGCCCAAAGGCGCACATTTTCCAAAAAATCAGGCAGCTCTTTATTAAAGAGCAGGCAATCTTTTACGTCTACGCATCTGTCCCACCTGCCTTTTAAACGAAATCCCAATGCGCTCTCAAACTCCAGCGGGATGGATTTGTCGCGGATGACCTTCTTTTTACCAAGAGGCTCTTTCCACACAACCTGATTAGCGAAACTGAGTTCTATTTTATTGCGGAAAAACTCTGCGCAAGGCGATGGCGTAATATGTAACTCGCCCGTATAAAATGGCACAAGCAGCGCGCTTACAGCCGCTTTTTTTGCGGCAAGCTGGTCCTCATAAGCGGTATTTTGCCTGGCGCAGCCGCCGCAAAACCCGAAGTGCCCGCAGACCGTCATCAGACGTTAAACCTGAAGACGCATACGTCCCCGTCCTGCATAATATAGTCGCGCCCTTCCTGGCGGATGAGGCCCTTTTCTTTTAAAACTTTTTCCGATTTATGCTCCAAAATATCCTGCGCTTTATAGACTTCCGCGCAAATAAACCCGCGTTCAATATCGGAGTGGATTTTGCCCGCCGCTTTAGGCGCGGGGCAGCCTACGGGTATTAGCCAGCTGCGCACTTCCACCTCGGGGCCTGCGGTAAAGAAGGTGCACATATTAAGCAGCTGCATGCCTTCACGGATAATCTTTTCAAGGCCAGTGTAGTCGCTGCCTGTCTCAGCCAAAAAGAGTTGTTTTTCTTCGTCGGTAAGCTCGGCGATATCGGCTTCAAACTTAACGCAAAGCTCAACAAAACCCGCTTTAACGTCATGGGCGTGTTTTTTTAGGATTTCGGCGTTCTTTTCATTACGCTTTTCAGAATTATTGCCGACATAGAGCATAGGCTTTAAGGTTAGGAGCTGCAGCTCTTTTGTATCCTCTTCGCTAAGGCCTAAGGCGGAGGCAGGCTTGCCTTCAGCCAAAGTTTTTTGCAGGCTGCGCAAAACTTCAAGCCTGGCCTTGGCTTCCTTATTACCGCTTTTTGTAAGGCTTTCGGCTTTAGGCAGCATTTTTTCTACGCTTTCTAAGTCGGCGAGCATAAGCTCCGTCTCAATAATTTCAATGTCTCTTAAAGGGTCAACAGAACCCGCGACGTGGACGACGTTCTCATCCTCAAACAAACGCACTACGTGGATAATTGCGTCAACCTCGCGGATATTAGCTAAAAATTTATTGCCTAAGCCCTCGCCCTGGCTTGCGCCTTTTACGATGCCCGCGATATCCACAAAGCGGATGGAGGCGGCAGTCTTTTTAGGCGGCTGGAAGATATCAAACAGAGCGTCCAAACGTTTATCGGGTATAGGCACTACGCCGACATTTGGCTCAATAGTAGTAAAAGGATAATTTGAAGCCTGCGCGCCCGCATTGGTAAGCGCATTAAAAAGCGATGATTTGCCGACGTTGGGCAACCCTACGATACCTATATCCATATCAAAAAACTCCCTTAAATAAAAATATCCGCCGCAGCGGATTTGAGTTACTGAATCTTAAATTTGCCCGACGGCATAAAAATAACAAAACGGATTGGGACCGACTAATAAATTTTTACAAAGTATTTTGCTTCGTACGGGATTAAGCCTTGGGTAAAATTCCTGACGGTGCGATGGCGCACTGCCTAAATTTTTCTGCGGGCTGCCGTACTTTTTCAAAAGGATTTTTAAATCCCGGCTACTCGTAAATTTTTACAAAGTATTTTGTGTTTATTTTTTGTTTTTGGAGAAGGGAGGAATATCGTGTAGGGCGGAGCCCTTTTATATCCGACCTGAACTAAAAACAAAAAAGAAACCAAAAGACGAAGTAAAAAAACGTCTCGTACGGGATTTGAACCCGTGATCCCCGCCTTGAGAGGGCGATGTCCTAGACCGCTAGACGAACGAGACTTAAATATCAAAAAAACTAAATTAAGCTTTGGCTTAACTATGTATTTATTTTACCAAATTAAAGGCAAAGCAGACAACCGTAGACAAGCAATCAAACTAATTTATATACTTATATCATATTTTAGTGGGGGATTTATATAATGAAAATACATTCTTTTAAAGTAACGCCAAACTTACCGGACAACATGAAGTTCTTGGAAGAACTGTCAAATAATATGTGGTTCGCGTGGAACTGGCCGGCGATTACCCTTTTTGTAAGGATTGACGAGAAGCTGTGGACCCAATCCCAAAGAATGCCCAAATGGCTTTTGGCGACGGTTTCGCAGGCGAGGCTTGAGCAGCTTAGCAAAGACGAAGATTTTATAGCGCATCTCAATTTTGTGGAAAGGATTTACCGCGACTACCAAAAGAATCAGGAGACCTGGTACAACAAAAATAAGGGCGAAGGGAAAGAGAACTTCAGCACCGCCTATTTTTCTATGGAATACGGCATCGGCGAAGGTTTGCCTATATACTCGGGCGGCTTGGGCATTTTGTCGGGCGACCATATTAAAAGCACAAGCGATTTGGGGCTGCCCTTATTCGGCGTGGGCTTATTTTACCAGAAGGGTTATGTAAAGCAGGTAATCAACAAAGACGGCTGGCAGGGCGAGGAATACCCCGAGAACGACTGGGCCCATATGTCGGTAGAAGCCGTAAAAACAGAGCAGGGAAATAACCTTATAGTAGACATACCTTTAGGCAGGGAAATAGTAAAAGCTATGGTTTGGCATGTGCCCGTGGGCAGAACAAGCCTCTATTTGCTTGACACCAATTTGCCCGAAAACGCGCCGCAGCACCGCACTATTACGGAAACGCTCTACGGCGGCGACAGGGAAAACAGAATTAAACAGGAAATTATTTTGGGCATCGGCGGCGTAAAAGCCATTAAAGCTATGGGCAAAAACCCGACTGTGTACCATATCAATGAAGGCCACTCGGCATTTTTGCTGTGCGAGCGCATTATAGATATCATGAAAGAAAAGGGCCTTACCTTTGAGCAGGCGCGTGAAATAGTGTGGGCAACCAGCGTATTTACAACGCATACGCCTGTTATCGCGGGTAATGAGCATTTTGACTTCAGCCTCGTCAAAAAGTTTATGGAGCCTTATGTAACACAGCTTGGCATAGGGTGGGATAACTTCCTGGAACTCGGCAAAGAAAAGCCCGATTCACCCCAGTTTTGCATGACGGTATTTGCCTTAAAACTTTGTGCATACCTTAACGGCGTGGCAAAGCTGCACGGCTTAGTATCAAGGAATATGTGGCGCAATATCTGGCAGGGCCTCAATGTTAATGAGGTGCCTATAACCAGCATCACTAACGGCGTGCACTCGCTGTCCTGGGTAAGCCACGAACATAATGACCTTTATAAAAAGTATCTCGGCGATGATTCTTTGACGGAACTTACGCAGACAACCTGGAACAAGGTTACAGATATCCCTGCGGCTGAATTATGGAACGTCCATAATATCAGAAAGGACAAACTTGTAAAGCACGTCAGGGAAAGAATGACGGCGCAGGCCAAACGTTTGACTTCAAATATAGTAACGTCAAAAATGGCGTCAGGCATACTTAAGGAGAATGTTTTAACAATCGGTTTTGCAAGGCGTTTTGCCACATACAAAAGGGCCACTTTACTTTTTAAAGATCTTAACAGATTAGCTGAAATCGTAAACAATCCTAAACGCCCCGTACAATTTGTTTTTGCGGGTAAAGCGCACCCCGCCGATACCGCGGGTAAGGAATTCATTAAACAGATTTATAATATCATGATGGACCCGCGCTTTAAAGGCAAGCTCGTCTTTGTGGAAGACTATAATATGAACCTTGCCCGCTATATGGTACAAGGCGTTGATATCTGGATGAATAACCCCATCCGCCCTATGGAAGCCAGCGGCACCAGCGGGATGAAAGCCGCGCTTAACGGCGCTTTGGCATTATCTATTTTAGACGGCTGGTGGGACGAAGTGGGGCCTTGTGATTTCAGCTGGTCAATCATCGGCGCGAACAATTATACAAATGACGCTGAACGCGATGAGGTGGAATCCAAAGCATTATATAATCTGCTTGAGCACGAAATAGCGCCTATCTATTATGACAGGGACCCTGACGGCTTGCCGCAAACCTGGCTTAAGATGATGAAAGACTCTATTAAAACGATTGTCCCGTTCTTCAACACTAACCGTATGGTGCAGGAGTATTATGAGAGGTTCTACTCCAAAGCCTATTACTACGGCAATATATTAAATGCGGATGATAATGCGAAAAAGCTTTCCGCATGGCGCAATACTATTGCAAGCAACTGGAACCGCGTCTCAATCGTAGATGAAACAGGCAATATAGACAAAACGGTGCTTGTGGGAGAAAAGATTAAATTTAAAGCCCGCGTAACTTTAGGCGAGCTTAAACCCGAAGACGTTGTAGTAGAGGTACAAATAGGGCTACGCGCCTTGGGCGGTGAGTTTGAAAGCGCAAAAGATACGGCGATGCGCTTCGTCGGCAAAGACGGGGACGCTTATTTGTATGAAGTGGAAATCCACCCCGACGCCAGCGGCAGGCAGGATTATGCAATGCGCGTACTGCCTTTTAATAAGGACATCCCGCACCCGTTTACGCCTATATTCGTAAGGTGGGAAATCTAGTTTAATAAGGGGCCTTTAAGGCCCCTTTATTTTTGCTTATGATGAATATCGTGCTTATCAACCCTGAAATCCCTTTTAACACAGGCAATATCGGCCGCACCTGCGTAGCCAATAATGCTATGCTGCATCTTGTGGGTAAGCTTGGGTTTAAGATAGAGGAAAAGGAAATCCGCCGAAGCGGCTTAGACTATTGGGCAAAACTTAAATATAAAACTTATCCTACATTTGAAGATTTTTTAGCTTCACTAAATAATGACGACAGCCGCTTTTTCTTCTTCTCCACCCACGGGGAAAAGCAGCTTTGGGACATAAAATTTAAGGACGGGGACTACCTGCTCTACGGCAGCGAGTCCTGCGGCCTGCCTAAAGAGCTTTATAAGACATATAAAGACAAGCTTTACCGTATACCGATGACGGGCGAAGTCCGCTCGCTTAACCTTTCAACCAGCGCGGCCGTTTGCCTCTACGAGGCTTTGAGGCAGCTTGATGCGGCCTAGATATATCTTCCTGATAATGGTTTTCATTAACCTGTTAAATTATATTGACAGGCAGATACTTTTTGCCGTTTTCCCCCTCATTAAAACAGATTTACATTTGACTGACGGCCAGCTGGGTTTTTTGGGGTCGGCCTTCATGATAGTTTATATGTTCTGCGCGCCCGTCATCGGCTATTTTGCCGATAGGACGCCCAGGCAGTATTGGATAGCCGCCGGCGCTATGCTTTGGAGCGCAGCAACAATGGCTGCGGGTACCGTAAGGAACTATGCGCAACTTTTGATAGCACGCAGCTTTATCGGCGCGGGCGAATCGGGATTTACAGGCGTTTCCCCCTCCTTTGTGGCGGAACGCTTCCCAAGCAGATTGCGCGCGCGTATACTGGCGGGTTTTGCCCTTGCCATGCCGCTTGGCAGCGCGCTGGGCTATATCTTAGGCGGATGGCTTGGAACGCACTTTGGGTGGAGGAACGCTTTTTTTATAGTCGGCTTCCCCGGTATTATTTTGGGCCTTATAGTTTTATTTAAAATTAAAGACACCAAAAGGCATCAAAATAAGGCCGAGAAGCCTAAGCCTTCCGCCTATATTGACCTGCTTAAAAATAAACCGTTTTTGTTTATTTGCCTCTCCCAGGCTATGGCCACTTTTACGCTTGGCGGATTGGCCGCCTGGATGCCGACATATCTGCACCGGTATCTTGAAATGTCAACGGTACAAGCAGGCGCTATATTTGGGCTAATCACGGTTATTGCGGGCTTGATAGGCACAATAAGCGGCGGGCTGGCGGCCGATAAACTGTATAAAAAAACGCCGAATGCTTATTATATAATTTCCTACACGGGGCTTATTGTTACCTTGCCGTTTGGGATTGCCGCGCTTTTTGCCCCCACCGCTTTTACCGCGCTTTTGCTTTTCGGGATTGCGATGGTTTGTGTATTTTTCCAGACGGGCCCTATCGCGGCGGCCATTATTGTTAATACTGATATTAAGATACGCTCTATGGCCTTTGCTTTAAATATATTTATTATTCACGCGCTGGGCGACGCGCTTTCCCCAATGGCTATGGGTAAGTTTTCCGACGCGTTTAACCTTAAAATGGCCGTGCTTTTTGCGATGTTATTTATTATACCCGCCGCCGTTTTTGCCGTTCTTGCCCAAGTATTCGCTACACGGGGTGGCAAGGCCACTCCTGTGTGCGGACGGGACACCGATTTACTTACCAAACAATAATTTGCGAATAGACAGAAGTATTCGCCGCTTTTGCGGATGGGCCGATGGTTTAGTTGCTAATCTACAAATTGCGAAAATACGGAAAAGTACGCGCGCAGTGACAACGAAGAGTTTTTAGCGGCGATATCAGAAGCGTCTATGAAATAAAATTTTTAGAATGGAAGACATTTTGTATTGTCCGAAATAAAACGGCGCAGGCTTTTACATACAGCCTTTGCGCCGTTTTATAAGTTGCAAAATTCCCTTAAAAATTTTATTGAATGCTTCTATTGAGCCTAGCCTTTTCCCCAATTTTGGGCAATGCCAAAATTGGGACTGGGTGTGGGGCGTAGCACCCAACAAATCAAAGCTATACCGTGAGCGCCCGGATGGGCCGTGTATGCGAGCGATAATAAAAAACTAAAGTAACCTAAAAGCCGCCGCAAAAGTTTGCAAGGATTTTTGCGATTAGACAAGGCCTGAGCGACCGAGAGTGTACAAATAAGGGCGCAGCCCAAAGTACCCGAGGGAGCGAAAACACAGTATAATCGCAAAAGCCGCTCTAAACCGTTTGCAAGGATTTTGTGGTTTATTCAAGGAGCATAGGCGCGCAGTATACCAAGGAGCGCAGCAAAGCGGAGCGGCGTATATAAGCGCCGTAGCGGCACTGAAGAAACCCAAAAGCCGCTCTAAACCGTTTGCAAGGATTTTTAAATTATTTTTAATTTTCTTTGTGGCAAGGTATATCGTGTAGGGTGGAACCCTTTTATATCCGAAGCCGCAAAAAAATTAAAAAGAAATAAAAAGCCGCCGCAAACTACTTGGTGAGGGATTTGATTTCAGGTATCTCCACAAGCTCCCTGAAAATCTTCTTAAAGGTTTTGTTGGACATATTGATAACGAGCTTCATTACCAGGAATCCGTCTTCTTTATAGATATCTTCCCTTACGATTTCGGAGCCGTGCTTTTTGATAATGGCGGATACTTTATCTGCCACATCAAAATCAGGCGTACATTTGATTATTATGGAGTCATAAAGCTTAACATAATCAAATTTGTTCATAAGGTTGCGGATAAAAAGCTGTACTATTAAAACACAGATAGTGGCGATTCCTGCTATTGTAAACTCGCCATAACCTACGGCCATACCTACGGCGGCCACGAGCCAAATGCCTGCGGCAGTGGTAAGGCCTGATATTTTATTGCCTTCCCTTAGGATTGAGCCTGCACCCAAAAAACCGACGCCGGCTACAATCTGTGCTGCGATACGGGCAGGGTCCCCTCCGAGCATCATACCGGAGTATACGGAAAGCAAAGTAAATACGGTAGAGCCGGTGCAGATAAGCGTATTGGTGGCAAAACCTGCGGGCTTATCGTGGTACTGGCGCTCCAGCCCGATAATACCGCCGAATATGATTGAAAGCAAAATCCTTACAATAACTTCGTCTGCAGCCAGCATAAAGGCCCCCTAGTGAACTAATGTTATAAGGATGATGAAATAGATAAACATCGCCCCTATGCCTACGGGCAAAGCATCTTTAGCCCATTCTTTACTTTTAATTTTAAATTTGGATGCACAGATAATATTAGGTATATTCCCCGGTATCAGCAAACCGCCCGATACTATTAAGGACATAAGCAGGAAGATAATCTTCCCGTTAGGCATAGTCGGCACGATTTCTGCGGCGGCCATTGTGGCATTATCCAAAATAGCGGAAAGAGAATTAACCCAATACAAAGCCCAGTTGGGCAGTTTGGCGATAGAAATCTCCGCCAGCGGCGTTAAACCTTTGCCGAAAAGCACTAAGGCCATTACGAACAAAAATACTTTGGCGGCGCGGACAAAAATATCTTTGTTGCTCTCGTGGGAAAGGCTGCGCACATTGGTATTTTGAGGGTCTTTTACACGGCCCGCAATGATGGAAAAAACGAGAACACCGGGCAAAATATATTCCCATAGAAGCGTTAAGAGGTAGAAGAAATGCGCGTTATGCGGCTCCCCTGAAAGTTTGCTGGTAACAATGGTGGAAAGCGGCTCGCCCACAGGTGTTAAAACCGCGCCCAGGCCGATGCCGAAGCAACCCATAACTATAACGTGTATTGTATCACGGCGCGATAATTTTAAAGAGGCCACAACCTCGCATAAGACTAAAGCTGCTATAATAGCTGTAATAATGCTTGAAAGCAAAGATAAAGCAAAAACTAAAACGATAATGGTTTTTTTAACGCCGATTTTCTTTTCCAGCAGTTCAATGCCCATAACAATCTGATGCCTGAACTTGCGAAACAACAAACCTACAACCAATACGGCAAGTGATATGGCTATAGGCTCTTTAAACATCTCCTGCCCCAAATGCCAGGACCATAAACCCGTAGTAGTAACGGCGCCCACGCCTAAAACGAAAAGGAAAGCTTCCAGATTTTCTTCCACTTTATGTATTGTGAAAGGTAAAAAAAGCGCAAGCGCAATGATGATACTTAAAATAACTATTACCGTAACTGACATTATTACCGCCTCTTTAATCTAAATTTCCGCCAAACGGCGCATACAAAAATTATAGCATTTAAAATTATTATTTTTATATAGAAAAACTAGTAAGAAAGGCGTACGATAAGCTGCGGGTCAATTATAAAAATTATGCCTATTAAAATAATAAGCGCGGCAATCGCGCGCTGCGCCCAAATAATAAAGCGGCCCGCTTTTTTAAGCTGCTTTAAGAACATGCCGCCTATAAAACCGTAAACGATAAACGGCAGCCCTAAACCAATGGAGTATACAAAAAGCAATGTCATCCCTTTAAGGGCCGTCTCCTCCGCTGCAGCCATGATAAGCAGGCTGGCTAAGACGGGGCCCAGGCACGGCGTCCACGCAAAGGCAAATGCTATGCCGGCTAAAAAGGCCGTAAAATACCCGGGGCGCATTTTGGCGTAATTAAACTTTTTTGTACGGTTAAAAAACGCAGGCATTTTGATAATATCCAACAAGGAAACGCCCATAACAATAAGCAGGCAGCCCGCCACTATAAACATTACTTTTGAGTTCGCCATCAAAAACTTGCCCGCCGTACCTGATGAGGCGCCCAAAAAACTGAAGCATAAAGAAAAGCCTATAACAAATAATACCGAACAGAAGCCCGCCCTTTTATGCGCGGCGCCCCCCTGCGCAAGCTCACCCAAACTTACGCCAGATATTACAGAGATTATAGCGGCCGCCACAGGGAAAATGCAAGGTGAAAAGAAAGACAAAAACCCCGAAGCAAAAGCCGCCGCTGTTATATTTACCATCCCTTACCATCTACAGATACAGTTTTTACCCTGGGGCTGTGACCTATTTTGCCTGTTTCGGCGTTTTTAAGGGTATCGGCCCAATGGCCTTGCGCTTTTAAAACAATTTCCGCAAGTTCGCGGAAGGCCCCGCTGCCCGCGCCTGATTCTAAAGAAAGGATAGCCGCCTCACGCGCCTCGGGCCTGGCATTCCTTACGCTGCACGGCAAACCTACTTTTTTCAGCACGGGTATATCAATTAAATCATCGCCGATATAAGCCATTTGCTCAAACGCGATGCCCGTTTTTTGGGAAATATCCTCCAAAGCTGGGAATTTATCTAAAAAGTTATAATACAAAAAGTCCATCCCCAAAGAATTAGCCCTAAACTCCGTGGCCGGCGCATTGCCGCCCGTGATAATACCTGTTTTGATGCCGAAATCCCTAAGCATATGGAAGGCTATGCCGTCAAAAGCGTGGAACTTTTTTACTTCAACCAGTTTACCTTCGGGTGTAGTAAAAAAATTCATACTGGCGTCGGTCAAAACGCCGTCTACATCGGTTAAAACCATTTTTATGTTCTTTGCTATTTCTACCATACATACATTCTATTAAATTTATATAATGATAGTATGAAGAAATTACTGCTGCTGTCCATAGCTTTTTGCCTTGTGGCATGCACCCCTAAAACCTATATAAGCTCTTCTTACAATTTCTCTAAAATGAAGGGGATAGGGATACTGCCTTTTAAATCGCCCGATAATGTTTTAAGCGGCGCGGAAAATCTGTTTGCCAAATACCTTATCAAATACGGATATAAGGTTATAGAAAGGGCACAAATAGAACAAGTGCTTAAAGAGCAAAACTTATCTGTTGACGGCTATTTATCGCCTGATGCTACGCGTAAAATAGGCAAAGTTTTAGGCGTTGACGCTTTGCTGATAGGGGAGATAACATCCTTCCTGCCCGAGCAAAAGACGCTTGCCTACAATGTATCGCATACCAGCAAAAGCGAGCCTGTTTTCAATAACCGTATAGTAAAAGATAAAGACGGCAAAACCGTAATAACCAGCACCTATGCGGGCCAGCAGTCTACCCGCCAGAAGGAAGTTTATCCCAGCGAATACTCTATATACGCGCAAATAGGCGTAGTGGCAAAGTTAGTAGATGTTAATACAGCCGAGGTCATCTGGGTCGGCGATGATACGCGCCAGGGCGTAAGCGGTTTGGATGCATTGGACTCCAGCGCAAAGGGGCTTGTAAAGAGCTTCAACAAAAATATGCGCAAAGCTTTAAAACATGAAGGACGCTAAAGAAAACATTACTATAGAGTATCAGCAAGGCTCGGCCTTTTTTTGGCTGGCGGCCGCCGCGCTTATTTTATTGCTGGGCATATTCTTTATCAAGCAGATGACATATGTACCCGTAAACGCAAATACGGTAAAAGACTTTGTGCTTGACGAAAGTAAAGAGAAAGCAAGCCCGATAAAAAAGTATTTCCCCAAACCGTATTCAGTAAAAGATTTGATGATAAATTAATTGTTTGAAAGAGGAACTTATGATAGACATAAAGCTTTTAATTAATAATCCCGAGGAGGTAAAGGCTAAATTATCCTCCCGCTCCCCCAAATTAGCGCAGGACGCGCAGGCCGTGCTTGATTTACACCTGAAATATAAAACCCTTTTAACCGAGGTTGAAACCTTAAGGGCAAAACGTAATGAATTATCCAAAAAAATAGGCCAAATCCGCGCCGCGCAGGGCGCGCAGGCCGCTGAAGAAGCGACAAAAGACGCCAATGCAATAAAAGAAACTATGCAGGCGCGCGAAACGGATATGAACAATATCAAAGCTGAAATTGATAACCTTATGCTTATGATACCCAACCTGCCCGCAGACGGCGTACCCGCAGGCGTTGATGAGCGCGATAACCCTGTTGTACAGGAAAATACTTTACCAATACCGCACTTTGATTTTGAACCCAAAGACCACCAAACCATAGGCGAAGGCTTGGGTATTTTAGATTTTGAGACTGCAGCCAAACTTTCAGGCAGCCGCTTTTCGCTTTTGCGCGGAGACGGCGCAAGGCTTGAACGCGCCTTAATCAGCTTTATGCTTGACCTGCACGCCAAGAAAGGCTATATGGAATTTATGCCGCCTGCCATTGTTAATGCGGAGGTATTGCTGGGCACAGGCCAGCTGCCGAAATTTAAAGAAGATATGTATCACGTAGACGGCGAAGGGGACCAGTACCTCATCTCCACCGCCGAAATACCTTTAACCAATTTAAACAGGGGCAAAATCTTATCTGATAAAGATCTCCCCAAAGCCTATACGGCCTATACGCCGTGCTTCCGCAAAGAGGCAGGCGCCTACGGTAAAGATACGCGCGGGCTTATACGCAACCACCAGTTCAATAAAGTTGAGCTTGTGCGCTTAAGTACGCCCGAAAAATCTATGGAAGCCCTTGAGCAAATGACCAAAGACGCAGAGGCCGTCTTACAAACGCTTAAACTGCCCTACAGAAAGATTTTACTTTGCACGGGTGATATGGGATTTGCCTCAGCAAAAACCTATGACCTTGAGGTCTGGCTGCCTAGCGAAAATAAGTTTAGGGAAATTTCATCCTGCTCCAACTGCAGCGACTTCCAGGCAAGAAGGATGAACCTGCGCTTTAAAAAAGACGGCTCTAAGGGTACGGAATTTGTGCACACCTTAAACGGCAGCGGTATAGCAGTAGGCCGCACCTTTGCCGCTATACTTGAAAACTACCAGCAGGCAGACGGCAGCGTAGTAATACCCGAAGCGCTGCGCCCTTATTTTGGCAAGGATAAGATAGAAAAGAATGCTTAAGAAATCAGCCCTTACCTTACTGCTTGCTCTAAGTTTACAGACTTCTTATGCAATAAAATTGGACCCGCAGATCGCCCAATCTGCCGATAAAGGCGTAGCGGCCATCTATAATTTGGATTTTGATACCGCGCGTTACCACATAAACAAATTGCTTGAGCAGGACCCTAATTACCCGATAGCCCTATTCGGCCAAACGATGATTGAGTGGTCCCGCTTTGAGTATGAGTTTGAAAAGAGCAACCCGCAGCAGGCAAAAGTGTTTGAGGATAGTATCTACTCCTCCATAAAAGGCATTGAGCAATGGATGAAGGATAATACCCCCGACGCCCAAAGCTACCTGGCCTTAGGCGGAGTATACGGCGTTAAAGGCCGCTTTGAGCTTGCTAACAGAAGCTTTGTCAAAGCCTACTTCAGCGGCAAAAAGGGTATCAAATATATGAACAAGGCCGCCAAGCTTGACCCTGAGATGTACGACGCCCTGCTCGGCGAAGGCGTATACCAATACTATGCGGGGACATTGCCCGCCATTATCAAAATACTCGCCAAATTAGTAGCCAGCGGGGACGCGGATAAAGGGATTGAATACCTTAATATAGTAAAAGATAAAGGGCGCTTCAGCGCAGATACCGCCAAATTGCTTTTGGTTGAGATTTCTATAGAAAGCGAAAAATACCGCAACCCGCCTTTAGCCGCAAAGTATATTGCCGAGATTGTACAAAAGTACCCGCAAAACCCGCTTTACCGCTTTGTAAGCATCATAGCCGATTACGAAAACGGGAACCACGATCAGGTTATAGTAAAAGCCAATGAGTTTTTGGGGAAAATCGGTACTGAAAAGTTTTACAGCGATATTTATACAGCCCGCTCCTACACCGCTATAGGCACCGCGTATATGGCAAAAAAAGATTACCCTAAAGCCAGGGCCGCGTTTGAGGCCAGCCTTAAAGCCACAAAAAAGCAGGCGCCCAGCCGCTGGCAAACATGGAACAAGCTGCGCCTTGCGCAGGTTTACGACCTTTTGGGTGAGCGTAATAAAGCCGTTGATATGTACCGCTCAATAATCAAAATGCCGGAAAGCTGGGGCATAGATGAAGTTGCGCGCCAATATGTAAAACATCCTTATATTGAGCAGCCGCTGGGCAGGATGTCGCCCCCGTAATTTAGGTTTTCTAATCTAAAATTTTACTTGCACTACACCAAAATAAATATAATAATTTTGGTGTAGTATTTTTTTATAGGGGGAAACACGAATTATGAAAAAGACAGCAGTAGCTTTAGCAGTACTTGCGCTCTTTGCATCGGGCGCTTTTGCGATGGATAAGGGCATGATGAGGCAGGAACATAAAAATATGCCTGCAAATATGGTGCATATGCAGGAGCATAAAGACATGCCCGCAAATGCGATGATGGAACAGAAAACAGCGCCTGCCGCCGCTATAGTCAAAGCGCAGGAGACCTGCGCGGCCTCATTCCAATCAGTTTTTATGGACAAGGTTGATTTTGACGACGCGGTTGAGTTCTTCTTAAAGAGCAGCGGGTTTTGGGACAGCTGTATTAAACCGACGCTTAATACCGGCGCCGATTCTGTTATCAACTTCATCTTCTACACAAAAGGCGCGCAGCCTACGGATTTTGAGATAAGACGCTCCGTAAAAGCCGCTGACGACTTTATGGAAGAGCTTGAAGACTATATTGAAGACGCGCAAAAATACTCCAAAGAGTATAAAAAACCTAAACGCTTCTTAAATATACAGTTGCCGGGTACCGTAGTCATGACTGACGAACTTAAACGTATGGTTAAGGACGCCAATAAACACTACAAACAGAATTCTAAAGAGCCTAAAGTAACAATTGCAGTTTGGTACAAGCAGGCCTTGCAGGATGGGTTTGTAGGCGGTGTTGATATCCGCACCAAATAGTGGTGCGAAGGCGCACTCCCTGTACGGACGGGACGGTGATTTACTTGCCGCTAAGCAAATTGCGGCTGGCAGAAGTGTTTGCCACACGGGCGTGCGGACGGGACGGTAGCACACTCCCTGTACGGACGTGGCGGTGGCGCACTCCCGATGCGAAATAGTACGTCCATATAGTAAGATATTAAGTTGAACTTGGTAGATTTTAGGGCCTGTGTAATACGGGCCCTAATTTTTTGCCGTTATTATACCAAATGAAATGAGTAAACAATCCGTTAAAAATAAGTAAAACTTAACAACTGGATTACCACAGCTGCTTTAGCAGCTGTGGCAATCCAATTAATAAAGTTACCTTATTTTAATGGATCGCCGCGTCGCAAAATTATTTGCTCCTCGCGATGACAACAAAGGAGCTAAACTCGTGAGAAACGGACGAAACAATGCACTAAGCGCAGTTTAGAGGCTCACGACGCGGGAGTGCGCTTCGCACTGGCGAACGCCACCCCGCAATGACAGCAGTAATAAAGCGCGCTCATGCCCTAAAGCACGCGTGATTTGCCGATATTAAAAACGGATTTTGATTTTCTTTTACAGCATAGTGTACGTTTAGTGTACTCAAGGTGTAAAAAAAATCAAAATCCGTATAAGAGCGGCAAATTGTACAGCGCTAAGTATTAGAAAGCCGTAAACTAATCCTTATTTAAGGGCCGCGCCCGCTTCAAGCGCTTTCCTGTTAAGCTCCAGCATCTCGGGCTTTGCGCGCTTAAATACTTTGCGCATTGCCTTTTCAATACCGTCAATAGATACCGCGCCCGTAAGGCCCGCAAAGGCGCCTAATGCCACAAGGCTGGCCGTTTTAGCGGAGCCTACGCTCTCAGCAATTTCATTACAAGGCACATAAACTACTTTGATATCCGTCCTTGTAGCTTTAGTTTTAATAAGCGAGCTGTTGATAATAAGGATGCCGCCTTTTTTAATAAGCGGCTCAAACTTGGTTAGAGAAGGCTCGTTCATCACTATAGCCGTATCGGGCACGCTTACCACGGGTGTGGCTACTTCCCCGCCGCTGATTACTACCGAGCAGTTTGCCGTGCCGCCGCGCATCTCGGGCCCGTAAGAGGGGAACCAGCTGACGGCTTTGCCTTCAATAAGGCCTGCGTGCGCCAAGAGTACGCCCGCCGATACTACGCCCTGCCCGCCGAAACCTGATATTTTAACGCCTTGATACATATTATTTGCCCTCCTCTTTAACGCTGACGTCTTTAAATACGCCAAGCGGATATTGGGGCATCATTTTTTCCCTAAGGAAATCCAAAGCCCTTAACGGATCTACGCCCCAGTTTGTCGGGCAGATTGATAGTACCTCTACAAAAGAGAACCCAACCCCGTCCACCTGGTTTTGGAAAGCCTTTTTAATAGCCTTTTTAGCTTTCATTACATTTGGCGCGCTGTCTACGGAAACTCTTTCAATATACTTTGCGCTTTTAAGCTGGCTTAACATTTCCGATACATTAATAGGATTGCCCTGCAACTTTTCATTGCGGCCTTTTGGCGCGGTTGTGGCAACCTGGCCGACAAGCGTCGTCGGCGCCATTTGCCCGCCCGTCATACCGTAAATGGTATTATTGATAAAGATTACGGTTATATTCTCGCCCCTGGCTGCGGCGTGCACAATCTCGGCCATACCTATTGAGGCTAAATCGCCGTCGCCCTGATAGGAAAATACTACAGTATCAGGCGCGGAACGTTTGATGCCTGTGGCGATAGCCGGTCCGCGTCCGTGCGGGCCCTGTATAGCGTCACAGTTAAAGTATTTATCTGCAAACACCGCGCAGCCCACAGGGGCAACGCAGACGGTGCGCTTTCTGATATCCAGCTCGTCCATAACTTCCGCGATTAAGCGATGCACTACACTGTGCCCGCAACCCGGGCAATAGTGGGTAGGAATATCTACTAAAGACTCAGGCCTTTTTGTAATAGGGTTCATAATTTAACTCCGTCTTTGCAAATTTGATTCTCGGGCTTAAGCACTTTATTGGCCGCTTTATCAGCCAGTTTTGCTAAGTCAAATAAGCCTTCTTCCCCGCCTTTAAGCGCGGAGCTGATTGCAACTTCTATTTCCTCTTCCGAGGGGAAGAACGCACTCGGCTTTGCGTGCAGGTAGACGGGCGCTTTACCGTTTACGGCAAGTTTAACATCCGTCATCATTTGGCCTAAGCTCATCTCAACACACAGGAAGGCTTTTGCTTTATCAGCCAGCTCGGCAATCCTTTTTGTCGGGAAGGGCCACAAGGTTATCGGGCGTATCATCCCTACTTTTAAGCCTTTCGCGCGCGCCGCGTTGATAGCGGCAAGTGAAGCGCGGGCAGATATACCATAGGCTACTATAATAAGGTCCGCGTCCTCGGTAAAGCGTTCTTCGTACAGGACTTCATCGCGCTCAACAAGCGCGTAACGCTCGGCGCGGGCGAGTACCATCTTTTCCAGCTCGCCCTCGGCCAAACCGTAGGAGGAAACCATATTCTTACCGCGGCTGCCGTCGTTTACGCCTAAAGCCCAACACGGCTTTTTTAAAGATTTAGGGTCAACGGGTTCAAATTCAAAATTCATACCTTCCATCATCTGGCCCAAAATACCGTCAGCCAAAATCATAGCGGGGATGCGGTATTTCTCGGAAAGTTCAAAAGCTTTTTTGGGGAAGTTACCCAGTTCCTGCACGCTGTTTGGCGCGAGCACGATTACGCGGTAATCGCCATTGCCGCCGCCGCGTGTGGCTTGCATATAATCGCCCTGCGCGCCTGCAATATTACCAAGGCCCGGGCCGCCCCTCATTACATTTACTATAAGGCAGGGCAAATCCGCGCCTGCGATATAGGAAATACCTTCCTGCTTTAAGCTGATACCGGGGCTGGAGGAGGACGTCATCGCGCGTACGCCTGTTGCGGCCGCGCCGTAAACCATATTGATGGCCGCCACTTCACTTTCCGCCTGGACAAATGCGCCGCCCATCTCTTCCTGCCGCCAGGACATATATTCAGGCACTTCGTTTTGCGGCGTTATAGGGTAACCGGCAAAAAACCTGCAGCCTGCGCGCAAAGCGCCTTCGGCCAAGGCTTCATTTCCTTTCATTAAAACTTTCTCTGCCATATTTTTTTGACCTCTTAAAATTTATTTAAAAACGGTGATAGCTAAATCAGGGCATACGGCATAACACATACCGCAGCCGATACAGCAATCCGGTTTGGCAAGTTTAGCGGGGTAATAACCTGTTTTGCTAAAGGTGTCGGACATTTCTATACATTGCTTAGGGCAAGCTTTAGTACAAAGCTTACAACCTTTGCAACGCATTTCATTAACTTCTATTTTAGGCATAGAACCTCCTTAAAATACTCCTATATAAAGTATATTTTTTTATTTAGCGGGCTGTAAACTCTTAATTTGGGTTATTTTATAGTGAATGGTATGTTTTTGCGCCTAATCATTCAGGCAATGGATTTTAGGCAATAAAAAATGCCGAGGGACAGGATCGAACTGTCGACACCCGGTTTTTCAGACCGGTGCTCTACCACTGAGCTACCTCGGCATAAACTACCCTCGCGGGTGTTTAATTACTTCTTTAATATAATATCAAAAAAGAAGCCCCTTAAGCAAGGGGCTTCTTGTATTGCAACTTATATTTCTTAGAACTTATAGCTTAAAGACAAGCCCGCCATATTTGCATAAGCGTCGCTGTAGCTTATCTTTTCGCCTTTAGGGCTGGTGCCCGTTAAACCATTGCCCAAAAGCAAGGTGTAGGACGCGTCCGCCGTAATCTGCTCCGTAATGTTCCAGCCAAAACCTACGCTGAAGAGCTGCCTGTCATTTGCAGGGATAAAGACGTCCATATAGTCAGCATTGACGGGGGCTTTATCATAGGTATAGCTGCCGCGCAAAGCAAAATCATTTGTCAAAGCATACTCTACGCCTAAGCCGAGCCTGTAGGTATCATGCCAGTTCTTAAGATCGGTAACATTACCGTTTGTCCCTGTGCCGGGCGTTTTATCAAAGTTGATGGAGATATCTTTAAAGCTGCTCCAGAAGATATTCATCCAGCTGGCGGCAATCATTAATTTTTCCGTAGCCTGGTAAGAAACGCCCAAAGCCAACTGGTTGGGCAACATAATTGTACCGTTGACATCGCCATTTGCAAAAACGCCGTTTAAAGCCGCAGTGGAGTTATTAAAATTAGCTGTGCCG
Organism: uncultured Elusimicrobium sp.; assembly: GCA_964415545.1. Lineage (GTDB taxonomy): Bacteria > Elusimicrobiota > Elusimicrobia > Elusimicrobiales > Elusimicrobiaceae > Proelusimicrobium. The sequence continues at coordinate 20,789 of CAYQAU010000012.1, read as the reverse complement.
TCCAAACCCTGTTTGGTTTTGAACCTGTAGCTGCCGCCAAAGTTAACCTTCTCATTAGCCTTATAAGCAAAAGATAATATACCGCTGAAACCTACGCCGTCGCCTTCAAGGTTCATATCGCTGTTAAGCGCGGGTGCTGCGGGGTTGGGGTAAATCATTTTGCCTTCTTTGAATTTGATGTACATGGCTTCAAAACCTGCGCCTAAAGACAATCTTTCGGTAGCTTTAAAAGCGATAGTAGGCTGGATGCTCATCGTCTGTACTTCAATATCATAGGCGTTCTGGGAACCGACCCAGCTCCTGGGATAGGAGTTGCCTAAACCAAAGCGGGAGAAGACGCCCACGCCTGCGGACCATCTGTCATTAATCTGATGGGTAAAGTAAACATTAGGAATCACAAAGAAGGAAAACTGTGAATCAGCGGAGACGCCATCAAAAGTCGTCTTAGCTGAGGGCAAAATAAGCGTACTGCCAATCTGTAAACGGCTGCCTGTAAGATCTGTAATCAAAGCAGGGTTCGTAGCTATTGAGGCAGGCTCTGCGCCTGATGCAACAACTGCACCGCCCATTGCATTTGCTCTGGCGCTGAATTCATAAAGACCAAAACCTGCGCCTATGGCATTGCTGCACAATAATGTTAAAGGCAGCAAAAGGGATACTACTCTTGCGGAATGTTTCATTAACTCTCCTTGCGGGACATTTTTGCCCCGTTCTGTAAAAGGTTTCCTACCCAAAATACAGCACAGGCTTTTTCAAACCTGTGCCGCATTTTAAAGTTATCAAGTACCTTACTAATATTTTATCATTTTTAAGTTAGGTTCAGCTAATTCCTGTCGGTAATGGCAATCATATTTTGGAATATTTTTAGGCCGAACAAAGGCATAATAGCTATAAGATGGTCAAAGATATCAGACTGTATTCCCTCGTAAACCGTCCAATTTGTATCATTTGTAAATGCATAGACCTCAAGCGGCAAGCCCTCGGCCGTAGGCTCAAGCTGGCGCACCATACAGGTAAATGTTTTGTGGATATGCGGGTTCTGCTTCAAATAAGCCAGGCAATATGCGCGGAAGGTACCCAGGTTGGTTAAGCGTCTGGCGTTATAAGGGTCGTTTTCATTATGCCTGTCTTTATTTACCTGCTCAATTTCATGTTCCTTATTTTGCAGATACTCGCGGATTAGTTTTATTTCAGATAATTTTTTTACTTCCTCTTTAGTAAGGAATTTTACTGTCCTTAAATCTATCTTAAGAGAGCGCTTAATACGCCTGCCGCCCGATTCACTCATCCCCCTCCAGTTTGTAAAAGATGCCGATACCAAATCATACGCGGGTATATTTACTATAGTATTATCCCAATTTCGTACGCGCACCGTTGTAAGCAGGATATCTATAACCTCGCCGTCAGCGCGCTGGGATGGTATTTCAATCCAATCGCCTACGCGCACAAGGTCGTTTAACAAAAGCTGAAAGCCCGATGTCAAACCCAAAATAGAATCTTTAAAAATCAAAAGTATGATAGCCGATAAAGCAGTTAAACCGCCTAAGAGGTAAACAGGGTGTTTATTAATCAGAGTAGCCACAATAAGTATCATCGCTAAAACCCAAATAATTACCTTGACGGCCTGCGCAATACCTTTAACGGGCAGTGCAAAACGCTTTGTGTATTTATCTGAAAGCACACTTACCAATGCGCCTAAAGAAACCGTAAACATTATAATGAATAATACATTAAGCATCCTTACAACAATAGCTGTAAGGTTTTGGTAAGGGCCCTGCAAAAGCACATTGGCCGAAGAAATAATAAGAACAATTGCAAATGTAAAAAAGAAGCGCGTAAACACTTTGTTTTTAACAAACAAATCCAACCAACCTTTGGAGAGTATTTTATGCTTTTGCAACAGTTTTTCCGTCCCCCACTGCAGCAACTTGGCGATATAATTTGAAACAAAAATAAACAATAAAATTATGAACAACCCGCCAAGATATTTTGTTAATGGCGCGGCCTCGTCAATAAAGTTAATCAGACTAAAATTTTCCATATGTCCTCCGTTAAATATATAATTATTATATAAAACGTTAAAAGGAGAATGCATAATGAAAAAACTTACAGCCTCTTTAATGGCTTGTTTTCTGTTGGGCACGGCAGCTTTTGCCGCAGGTATTACCGACCCGTTTTTTATGCCCTCACAAGGCATAGTAATGAGCGACACCGCTTTGGCGGGCAGTAATAATGATTTGGTTATGGGCAAATCCGCCAAATTATTTGAGACGATAACCTTTGGCGCAGCCGATAATCTTTCTATCGGTGTAGGCATAGGCTACGGCCATATACACCACGGCGGGACAGGTTTTATTGACCCTGTAGTTAACGCCAGGTACCGTATTTTAAATGAACTTGACAGCCCGTTCTTCCTGGATTTCAAAGCTTTTGTAAGTCCTGATTTTTTTGACTCGCCTTATAATAATGAAAACGGCGCAGCGCAAGGTACCAATGATTTTGGCGCGGAAGGTATTATAGGTTCTACCCAATGGGCAAATAATTTTACCGTCGGCGGCGTAGTATCTTTAGGCTATAACAGCCATAGCGACCTTGTGCGCAGCGGCACTATATGGGGTTTAAGAGGTTTTGCCAAATACTATTTTGACGATATTAATTCCTTTGAACTTGGCTTAAATCTTAAAGCTTATTCAGGCTTTAATGACAGTTTTACAGGCTATGGCTTTAACTTCAATTATGCAAGGGATATAATCAGCGATAAATTTGCCGCAGTTCCTTTTATTGATATTGAAGCGCATAATAAGGATATCAGCACCTCGGTAAATTACGGCGTGAATTTAAGATATATATTTTAAGATTAATAGTGACTTACCCCAATAATAGTTTTAAAAGGAAAAGCCTCCATATAATATGGAGGCTTTTTTATATTGAAATAACTGCAAAATATCATCGCTGTCTAGCAAAGGATTTTGCGATTATACAAGGCCTGAGCGACCGAGAGTGTACAAATAAGGGCGGAGCCCAAAGTACCCGAGGGAACGAAAACACAGTATAATCGCAAAAGCAAAAGCCTAACGGACTTGGAGCAGGGCGAAGTGGAGATACTCCGTCTCCGGCATACCAAGCAATATCGGATGGTCGGGCGATTGAGAACGAAGGCTTATCATCGTTACGCGCTTGCCGGCTTTGGCGGCGGCTTGGCGGATGATATCTTCAAAAACTTCCCTGGTGATATGGTGAGAGCAGGTTGAGGTGGCAAGCATGCCGCCTTCCTTTAGACCTTCAAGCGCCATACGGTTAAGCTTGATATAAAGATTGACTGCCTGAGGGAGGCTTTTGCGGTTCTTGACAAAAGCGGGCGGGTCTAGAAGTATCATATCGGGCGTTTCGGGCAGCTCGCCTTTTTTGAGGGCGGATAACAAACGCTCGGCATCGTCCTTCTGATACTGGCAGATATCTTTTACGCCGTTAAGCTCGGCATTACGCCTGGCGTATTCCACGGCGGGGGCTGATGAATCAACACCCCAGACGGCGGCCGCGCCGCTTAAGGCGGCGGTAATGCCGAAGGCGCCGATATAAGAATATAAATCCATTACAATTTTATCTTTGAAATAGGGTTTAAGGAATTCGCGGTTAGCGCGCTGGTCAAAATAGAAACCCGTTTTCTGCCCGCCGTGTAAGGGGACAAAATACTTTACGCCGTTTTCTTCAATCTCTGTTTCTTCGGGTATTTCGCCTATTGTTTCAGGTTCAAGCGGCAGGCCTTCTAAAGTCCTGAAAGGGCTGTCATTACGAATCAGGATGCCTTTAGGCTTAAAAATCTTTTGGCAAGCTTTTACAATATCGTCTTTCAAAAGTTCCATGCCTGCGGTTAAAATATCTATGACGAGGTAATCGCCGTAGCGGTCAACTGTAAGGCCGGGCAAAAAGTCAGCCTCGCCAAAACACATACGGCCGTACTTGCGGATGCCAAATTGCTTGCGGTATGTAAAAGCGGCGTCTAAATTTTCAAAAATAAAATCTTTATGCAGCTCCCCCGCGCCCTTGGTTATAAGACGGATGGAAATTAAACTGTGCGGATTATAAAAGCCCGTGCCCAGCGTTTCCCCCCTGCTGCCGATAAGGCGTACGATAGTGCCTGCGGGAATAGTGGTATCAACCTTTTCCAGCTCATTGGAAAATACCCAATAATGGCCTTTATTTAGTCTGTGTTCTTCTTTTGCTTTAAGTTTAAGTTCTGTCATTATTTTTTACCTGTTTTAATTAATTTTATTCCCGCTTTGCACAAAGGGCATTCTTCGGGGCTGTAAGTATCAAGCGGGTAGTTAAACAAAGCCCTTAAAGGCACGTTTGAACTTAAGGACCCGCTGGACCTGTCTACAATAACGGCTACGCCTACGATATCGGCCTGCAAAATATTAAGAAGCGTTACCGCCTCTTCCACTTTGCGGCCTGTCATTGTAACATTATCTACGATAAGCACTTTTTCGCCTGCATTAACCGTCAGCGCGCCTTTAATCTTCATCTCCCCGTTTTCCGTTACGGCAAATAAGGAGCGCGCATTTACGGCGCGCGCGACTTCTTGCGCGAGGACTGAGTTTTCAGGCGTAGCCGCAAAAACCGCGTCTATCTTTTTATCAAACAAAGCCGCCAAAGCTTTCGCTATTTTTGAGGCTATGCTCGGGTACTGCATTACTACGGCCGTATCAATATAACTTTGTATATGGCGGCCGCAAGGCAACTGGAAATGGCCGTCTATAATCGCCTCGTTCTCTTCTAAAATACTTACAATATCTATTTGCGGTTTTTTAAGCATTATTTATTCTCCCTTCGCAAATTTGCCGCCTTTGGAAAAGTTTGTTCTTAAACCTTTCTCTTTTGCTTTTTTGATTTTGCTGCCAGTCTTTTTGGGGCTGCGCACCTGCACGGCGGGTTTTGTCATCGGGCCGATAGTTTTAAAAGCTAAAGCGGGTTCGCCCGATTCGTCGGTCAGGTTCTCGGAAAGCACGCCGCGTTTGGATGTGTTCTTAAACATTGTAACTATATCTAAATCCAAAGCCTCGCCTATCCAGTCAACATTTCCTTCCACATCTGCAGCTATTACCGAACCGTCCGCATAAAAATTGTTAATATCCATTTTACCATTATTAAAGTCAACCGAGGCGGCCATTATCTCAAAAGGCGTATCTTTAAGCACTTTGCCCATCTTAAAGGAGCCCGCCCTCTCCATATTATTCATCATCACAAAAGGCTGGAAGGCGATGCCCAAAGCTTTTTGGCGGTCCGCCGCCTCCTGCAATTTGTAGATGACGCCGTTTTCAAGCTGCGCGTCTATTTTACCGTCAAGTTTATTCATCGGCGGCAGCAGGCTCTTAAGCTCAAACTCCGCGTCAAATTTATGGCCTGATATGATAGGGGTATAAAACTCCCCCGCTGTTATGGTACCGCTGAAGTTGGGCATAAAATACGGTATGCCTTTTTTAAAATTATGCAGCCAGGCAAGGTCCCCTTCCTCAGGCTTTTGGCCGCCTTGCCCGTGGGAGAGCGCGTGAACAAAATCTTCCACCGTATAAAAAACTTCCATAGGCTCAAATTTGTTCATAGCAAGGTCCATTTTAATTGTACGCTTTGCCTCCTGGCGCACTTTGGCGATGGAAACCTGCATCTTTATATCCTTATCATTAAATTTAGAATTATTTAAAAGCGCAAAAAAGTTTTGTTTTTTATGCTCATACGCCGCATTGCCTTTAATCTTGCTGATTGTTTGGCGGCCCACTTTAAATATGCCGTCGCTTACTGTCGCGCGCCAGTTATCCAGGTTATCGCTTATGGAAAGACTGCCCTTAACACCAGTAATAGTAAAATTACTTACAAAAGCGTCTACTCCTTTTAAATCCAAGGTGATATTTGGAAGCGCGGCTTTTTTATCGGTAAAAATAAACTCCCCTTTAGCGGAAAGCTTACCCTTAAGCGCAAAAGCTTTAAGTTTGGAGAGGTAATCAGCCTTGGCAATATCAAAATCGCCTGTAGAAAAACGTATCTTCTGCATATTAGGCGCGGAACTAAAATCCAAAGAAGCGTCTGCATTAATTGTTATATCTTTGTTTGAAGCTTTAAAAGATGATATTTTAAACACTTTAAAACCTTTGCTTATAACCAAGTCCGTACTTATTTTGGTGGAAGGGATACTGAAGTCATAAGGCGTCGGCAAAAAGATGGAAATATCGTCATAAGTAAAAGCCGGCAGGGTGGTGGAAAAGTTTATAACGGGATCAATAAAATTATTAACTTTAACTTTAAAATCAAGCGGCTCCCTAAAGCTGCGCACCTGTATATCGGTATCGTTTAAACTCATTTTTGAGGGCGCAAAATTGGCTAAGTTCACATCGCCTTTAGCGGCGACTTCCGTCTCAATAATCTTTTCCCGCACTTTGTTTCTGAGCACAAAGCTCAAATTAAAATCCGTATCATTATTAAACTTCAAATTATTAAAATGTATAAAAATACCGTTTAAGGAATGGCTTATATTAGCCGCCAAATCACGGTAGCTGAAGGTTCCGTTATCTATAGTCCAGTCTTCAATAATAACCTCAAGGTTACGCGTGTCGGTAGTAAAATTGAAGGTTTGGCCTACCGCGCTTTCCGTACTTTTGATATTAAGCGGCGGTATATTATACAGGCCCTCGGCGTCTTTGATTATATTGACGGAAACATCTTTTAAAAGTATCTCGTTTATAATAAGTTTATTTTCCCTTAAAGGCATAAGCTCAAAACGGATAATAAGCTTACCGACAGAGATAAAATCATTATACACTCCAAGCGTATTATCGGCTATCTTTACATTGCTTAAGGAGACTTCTTTAAAAGACTCCAGCTTTAAGCCGCCTATTATTACGGGGCGGTCAAAAGTCTCCTGCAAGATACCCGCCACGACATTGCCCAAGTGATGCGCGTTAATATATTTTACCGCAGTAAACCATGCGGCGGCAGCCAAAACGGCGGCAAGCACAACGACAAAAAACATAAGCCTTATTATGCTTTTGACGCTGAACTTAAGCACCTTAAAAGAATGTTTTAAAACGCGTTTCATACATTAGAACTTTTAAAAATAAAATTATACATATACTTAAATATAGTTTCCCAAAAATAAAAAGTGCGTTTGGCTACGTCCGTCATAATCCCCCCCACAGGCACAATGCCGGGGAACAGCAGCTCAAACAAACCCGCAAAAATTAAAGCATTGGCAAGCACTATGATGAAGAAGGAAAATATGCCCCCGCCCGCCATCGCGATATCGCTTTGCTCCGTTTCCGTAAGTGATTTAACCGTATGCGTTATATGTAATGCGCTAAAGAAGCCCAGCAAAGCCAAAAACACAATTTTATACGGCGCCATATTAATAAAGAGGCCCGCCGCATAATAAGTAATCACCGTCAATAAAGCATAAAGCGGAGCTATATAAGGCGCAAGTAAAACAAAAACATTTACGCCCGTTACTTTGATTTTACCGCTATCCTGCTTAACGGTAAGCCCGCTTACTTTGTAACCGCACACAAGCGCGGCGATAGCATGCGCGAACTCGTGCGCGATTACATATAAACGGTCAAACTTATAAACCGAAAAGTGCAGCAATAAATATAATGCCGCGCCCAGCAAAAAATAAACGGTTATTTTATAGTTTTTAAATAAAGCCCAAATAATATCGGCAAAGCCAAGGCAGATAAAAAAAGCCGTCGGCAAAAGTATAAGCCCGATAATAAATTTGGCCGCTTTATTCATAAACTAGAATTTTCCTATCCACTCCGCGCTGCGGTACTTATTTGCAAGCTCTTTAGCCTCTGCAAGCAGCTGCGGGTCTATATCTTTATATATTAATACTTCCCCGCCCAAGTAATCGCTTATGCCCTGCTGCATAAAGTTTTTATAATCGGCATTATTACGCGCGGCAGGCAGCTGCAAGCTGCCCTGGTATAAAACCCTTGTGCCAAAACGCCTGATAGCGCCGCCGAGCACCTTTTCCCCGTGTTCGCCAAGCAAGTCGTCGGTTACCGGATTGCCGAAGCAACCTGTAGCCGTGCCGTCAACCGTCGGGCGGTATTCGGAGGATTTGTCATAGGTGCTCATCTGCGTATTTTTTGCAAAGGCCGCCTTTATTTTTTCGTGCAGTTCACTGTAAATAGCTACAGGCCTGAGCGAGTTATACTCACTGAAAATAAGGGAAAAAGTTAAATCGTCCTTATGCAAAACTATACCGCCGCCCGTAGGCCTGCGGGTATAGACGTCAAAGCCCTCGGGCTTAATTTGTTTTAAAACAAGGGATTCATATTGCGCATAGCCAAAAGTGGCGGCCGGCCCGAAATCCCCCCAGTTAAAAAATCTTAGGACGGGCTGCGTCTGGCCTTCTTTTAAGGCCAGGATTTCATCAATTGCCATATGCTCAAAAACATCAAGAGCGGGCGTGTTTAAACAATTTACCATTTTAAATTAGGCTCCCTGGCGGCGCTGACCTCGTCTATCCTGCAGACGGGGCAATTATGCGGCGCGCCGTGCACCGCTTCAGGATTATTTTGCGCTTCATTAAAAATGCTTATAAGCGCGTCGGCGAAAGCGTCAATGTTCTCTTTACTTTCGCTTTCGCAAGGCTCAATCATAAGCGCCTCGGGCACGATTAACGGGAAGTACACCGTCGGCGCGTGGAAACCGAAATCCAAAAGCCTTTTGGCGATATCAAGCGTTTTAATGCCGTTCATTTTTTCTTTATTTATCGTAAGCACGCACTCGTGCATTGAAACACAGTCAAAAAACGCGGGGAAGAATTCTCTTAACTTTACCCTCAGATAATTAGCGTTTATAATTGCGTTTTTAGCGATATCGCCTAAAGTATTGCCGTCAAACTGCCTCAAATAACAATATGCGCGTATGACTACGCTTATATTGCCGTAAAAACTTTTTACTTTGCCAAGCTTGCTCTTGTTATTAAGCTTATATTTTTTACCGTCAAAAACAACCGTCGGCGCGGGCAAAAAGTCCTTAAGCTGAGATACTACGCCCACCGCGCCTGCGCCCGGGCCGCCGCCGCCGTGCGGGGTAGCCAAGGTTTTATGCAGGTTGATATGCATAATATCAACGCCCATATCAGCAGGTTTTACAAGGCCGATAAGCGCGTTTAAATTTGCCCCGTCCATATACAAAAGGCTGCCGTTATCGTGGACGAGTTTTGAAATCTCAAGGATATCCTTTTCAAACAATCCCGCAGTATTGGGTATGGTGAGCATAACCAGCGCCGTCTTGGGATTAAGCGCTTTTTTAAGCTCTGCGATATCAACCCTGCCGTCGGGCGCAGATTTGATATTGACCACAGACATTGAACACATAGCCGCAGTTGCGGGGTTTGTGCCGTGGGCGGTATCAGGTATAATAATTTCCGTACGCTCAAAATCTTTGCGGTCTTTATGGTATGCGCTTGCTATCAACACGCCCGTAAACTCCCCATGCGCGCCGGCGGAAGGCTGCAAGGTAAAAGCGTCCAGGCCCGTAATTCTTTTAAGCATATCTTCGCATTTATAAATAACTTCAAGCGTGCCCTGCGCCGCGTCTTGCGAAGTAAAAGGATGCAATGCGGTAAAGTTTTCCAGCCCCGATAAAAGGTCATAGGCTTTCGGATTATACTTCATCGTGCAGGAGCCAAGCGGGTAAAAATGCGTATCCAAACAATAATTTAAACGTGAGAGATTGGTAAAATGCCTTACGGTATCAAACTCGCTTATCTGCGGCAGCTTGGGCGCTTTTGCGCGCAGCAAATGCTGCGGCAGGTAGTAGGAGGCGGCCTCTTGCGTTTTATTAAATTTAACGCCGCGCCTGCCCTCGGCCGATTTTTCTATTGAAAGCATATTGTGTTTTAAAATATTATTCATTTTACGGCCTCCAGCTCTTTTACAAAACGCTCTAAGTCATCGTGCGTCTTTGTCTCGCTTGCGCAGATTAACAGGCTGTTCTCAAAATCTTTGGAAACCAAGCCCATATCATAACCGGCGCAAATGCCTTTGGCCGCCAGCGCGTCAATTATCTGCGCGGCGGGGCGCGGGCAGTCAATTATAAATTCATTAAAGAAAGGCTTATCAAACCTTAAGCTGTAACCCTTAACCGCCGTTATTTTATCTTTAAGGATATGCGCGTTTTCAAGGTTAAGCGCGGCCACTTCTTTTATGCCTTCAGGCCCTAAAAGCGTAAGGTAAATGCACGCGTTTAAAGCGCATAAAGCCTGGTTGGAGCAAATGTTGGAGGAAGCTCTTTCCCGCCTGATATGCTGCTCGCGCGCTTGCAAGGTAAGCACAAAAGCGCGTGCTCCCTTAGCGTCTTTTGCTATGCCGCAAATACGCCCCGGGATATAGCGGACATATTCTTTTTTACATGTAAAAATACCAAGGCCCGGGCCGCCGAAGTTCATCGGATTGCCGAGGCACTGGCCTTCAGCCACCGCAAAATCCGCGCCATACTCGCCCGGCGTTTTAAGCAGGCCCAAGCTTATAGGGTTAACAACAGCTATAAGCAAAACGCCCTTAGATTTCAGGACAGCGCTGATTTTATCTGCGTCTTCAATACAACCGTAAAAATTAGGGGTGGGCAGCACAAAGGCGGCGGTATCATCACTAATCATTTTTTCCAATTCAGCAATATCTGTTGTGCCGTCTTTACACGGCGCGTCTTTAAAAACAATGCTTTTATTGTTTGAAAAATATGTCTCCAATACTGTTTTATACTGCGGGTTAAGCGCGGCTGATAAAAGAACTTCTTTTTTACCTTTGATTTTTGTACACGCCACAGCCGCCTCGGCCAACGCAGTTGCGCCGTCATAGTGGGACGCGTTTGAAGCGTCCATATCGAACAAATTACATATATTGCTTTGATATTCATAAATGGCCTGCAAAGTGCCCTGGGACGCTTCAGCCTGGTAAGGAGTATAGGCGGTTAAAAACTCGCCCCTGGAGCTTATTGCGCCAACTGCGGCGGGGATAAAGTGTTCGTAGATGCCCGCGCCCGCGAAGTTAAGTAAAAGTTTATTTTTGGCAGCGGTATTTTTAATTTCCGCCGTAAGCTGCTGCTCCGTCAAAGCGGGCGGCAAATCAAATTGTGCGTTAAGGAGCTCTTGCGGCAAATCTTTAAGCAAATCTTTTACGGATTTTACGCCGATGACGCTCAGCATCTCTTCCTTATTTTTATCAGTATTGGCTGTGAACATATTAATCCTCTTAAATTTAAAAAAGGGCTTAAAAAATTTTTAAGCCCTTTGTATTTTTAAAGCGAAGCTTTATAGTCTGCAAAGGACAGCAGGTTTGCCGCCTCATCAGGGTTTGAAAGCTTTATTTTAAACAGCCAGCCGTCCCCGTGCGCAGATTTATTTACGATTGAAGGATCGGCCTTTACCGCTTCATTGACTTCTATGACTTCACCCGAGAGAGGCGCATAAAAATCCGACGCGGATTTAACAGATTCTATTACCGCGCACTGCTTGCCCGCTTCAACCTTCGCGCCGATTTTGGGCAGCTCTACAAAGACGATATCGCTTATCTCGCTTTGGGCATGGTCGCTGATACCGAATACAGCTGTGTCCCCTTCAATAAAGGCCCATTCGTGCGTTTTTGCAAATTTGCAATTTTCCTGATTATACATTTTACACCTCTCTGTAATAAATTAAACTCTGTTTTTATAAAACGGCGTCTTTACCGCTTTTGCGGGCAAAAACCTGCCGCGTACTTCTATTTCAACTTCATCGCCCTCTTTGATATCTGCGGGCACATAACCCGCGCAGATGCACTTAAATAAAGGCGAATATGTCGCGCTTGTAAGAACGCCTATTTTTTTACCGTCTTTAAAAATCTCATTGCCTTCGCGCGCGATGCCCGCGCCGGTAATTACAAAACCTTTCCATTTTTCTTTTACGCCCTCTTCTTTAACGCAGCGCATAATTTCTTTGGCGGTAAAGTCTTGCTCTTTATTTAATTTTACAACCCAGCCGCAGGAGGCTTCGTACGGATTTCTTCTCTCGTCCATATCACTGCCTGAGAGCAGGTACCCCGCCTCAAGCCTAAGCACGTCGCGCGAGCCTAAACCGCAAGGTTTTACGCCATTGTTAAGACAAAAATCCCAAACCCTTTCTATGGTTTTGGCGTCGCCCATAATTTCCACGCCGTCCTCCCCCGTATAGCCTGTGCGCGTAATATAAACCTGCGCGCCAAACATATCGGCCGTCTTAATATTAAAGCGCGGCAGCTGTTTGATATCAGCGTCAAGCTTTTCTAAAATATCCATAGCTTTAGGGCCCTGCACGGCAACCATTGTATAAGAGGCAGAATCATTAGTAACTTTTACGTCAAAGCCCGCGGCCTTTTTTAAAAACCAGTTAAAATCTTTTTGCGTGGTGGCGGAATTGACAACAATTAAAAACTCCTCCTCCCCGAGGCAGAAGGCTATTACATCATCTATGATGCCGCCCTCGTCATTAAGAACATGGGCGTATGCGCCTGCGCCTTTTATATTTTTAAAATTATTTGTGGTTACGCTTTGCAAAAATTTATACGCGTCTTTACCTTTCACAAAAACCTGACCCATATGCGAGACGTCAAAAATACCCGCAGCTTCCCTTACGGCCTTATGTTCCGCCAATATGCCTTCAAACTGCATAGGCAGCATCCAACCGTGGAAATCAACCATCTTTGCGCCCGCTTTTAAGCAAGCTTCATATAAAGCTGTTTTTTGTACAGTATTTTCCATATCATTTTCCTTTAAAAGTATTATATAAAATTACTTCCAGCCTTCAGCCTTCGCGTAGGAGACTATGCCGTCCTTTATGGCTGCGGCCATTTTCTTTTGCGTGGAGGAGCTGTTAAGCTTCTTCCTGTCTGCGCTGTTGCTTAGGTAGCCCATCTCCACCAGTACCGACGGGGTTTCCACCCCTTTGAGCACATAAAAATTAGCTTGTTTGACGCTCCTGTTCTCAAAAACTTTGATGCCTATGTCTTTTTTATCTGCCGTTACAGCATTGCGGATATGGCTGGCAAGCTTTGAGCTTTCGTTCATATATTCATTAACGGCGAGCGATTTTAAAAGCAAATCGGCAAAACTTACGCCTACCCCGCCGCGGTCCTCATAGTGCAGGGCCTCGTTTTCAAGGGCGGCTGTCTCTGCCGCTTCAGCGTCGGAGGCGCGGTCGGAACGGAAGTAAACCTCAAACCCGTTGGCTGATGCGCGCTTAGCCGCGTTTGCGTGTATTGAAACAAAAATATCGGCCTTATATTCATTTGCTATTTTTGCGCGCGTACCCAGCGGGATAAAGGTATCATCGCTACGCGATAATTTGACTTCAAATATTTTTTCCTTATTAAGCAGCGCGGCAAGCTGCTTTGCAACTTTTAAATTGATATCTTTCTCGCGCACGCCGCCACGGTAAGCCCCGCTGTCTTTACCGCCGTGGCCCGCGTCAATAACTATCCTGGCTTTGCGCCCGCGTTTGGCGGAAGCTTTAACAACAGCCGTGCTTGTAACTAAAGGTTTTATAACGGTTTTGGGCTGCCCCTGTTTTATCTGCGGCTCGTCTTTAGGCGCAGCGGCCATTATTGAGGGGCCTTCAAAAAAATCATCATCAAGTATTTCTATATCTTCGCCCAATACTGAAGGCGCGGGCACCGCGTTTTCTGCGGTAGCGGGCGCAGCCTTCGCAGGGCCATCTTTAATGACGGGCGCGGCTTTAGGTTTGTCTGCCGAATACTCGCCCACCACTATTTTACCGTCTTTAAAAGCTATATCATAACCAAGTGCGGCGGGAAGCGAACCATATTCAAAAAAATCAAAAGGCGCATATAAAGTGCCCCCCTTAAGGATAGGCGCGGAGCTTAATTTTTGTTCCTGCCCGTTGACCATAACAAAGGGCTGGCCCTCGCGTATTACGCCAAAATAGCCGCTGCCGTTAGTTATGTTTAACTGGCCCGATTTACCGAACCAGCTTGTCCTCATTTTAAGTTTTTTAGCCATAGGCAGCGCAGCCACATAATCCTGCCCGCCTTCGCGCAGCATTTCTACAGAGCCTTTATCTTTACCGAAAAGTTGTATTTTTATTTTATCTTGCGCATATGCGCAGCAAAATAAAGTACAGGCTAAAAAGCAAAGAATAAACTTTCTAAACATTCTGCGGGCCTCCGCCTTGTTCTTTGTTTTGCTCTTCCTGTTGAGTTTGCGCGGCCTCTTGCTGCGGTTTAGGAGCAGCGGGGTTATAGCTTAGGTTTACGTCGGCCATAACTGCGTATTTATTATCATTAAGCCATTTGCGGTGCGCTTTATAATCAGGGCTAAACTGCGCGACTGTGGCCCAATAATCCGCGCCGTGGTTAAAGTGGATAAGGTGCGTAAGCTCGTGAATAATAAGATAATCTATAATAATGCTTGGCATTTTAACTATGCGGTAAGAATAGTTTATATTCTTTTTAGACGAACAGCTGGCCCACATAGTTTTTTGGTCTTTAATGACGATATGATTATATTCCACGCCCAGCTTGCCTGCCCACTCCTTAGTACGCTGCGGCAAAATATGCGCGGCCTCTTTACGCAGCCAAAGCTCAATAATTTCATTGATATCCGCGTCTGCGCAATTAATTGATATAAAAATTGAGCCGTCCTGCAAAATAACTTTATTTTGCGCGTCGGGATTAAGCTCAATTTGCGCGTCTAAAAGTTTGCCCAAATATAATACTTTACCGCTTTGCTGGGCGCCGTTTTCATCCGCGCCTTTGCGGGTAAAAATCTCCGGCAGGTCCTCTTGCAGTTTTTGCAGGAATAATTTAATATCGCTTATAGTAGTTTCTATATCCATTGCCATAGTTTCTCACATTTTCTGCTTAAGTGCAAAAACCCGATTATATATATATTTATATTTTATAAAATTACCCGATATATTACAGGCAAAAAAGATTCAAGGTATTCTTTACCCAAACAAAAACCCCCGCCTAAGCGGGGGTTTTTGATTTTAAGTTTAACTTACCAATAGCCTTTATTGCAATACTGGCAACGGCTGTTAGAATCACAGTAATAATTATTGCCGTAATTATATTGGCAGTATGTCCTTGTGGTATATTGTCCGTTATAATAACCGTACCAATCGGAACCGCAGTAACCCTCATCGCGGCAGAACACGCACGTCCTGCACTCGCCATAATCGCAGTATTCGTAAGAACCACAACCATAGCCGCCTGTACTGGAATTATAGTTATAGCAGCCATTACCATCACCGCACTGCTTGCAACTGCTTGTGCCCTGCCAGCTGCCCCATGTGCCATTATACGTTGAACAGTCCCTATAGGCCTGATTCCAGTTGTCTATATAGTTATAGCCGATGTCAACACAATTTGCGTACTCCCTCTCTCCTGCCTGGAAGTATCTGCCGGCTATGCTGCTGTAACAGCCGGGGGTACAGGTATCGCTCCATGTATAAGTACCGCTTAAAACATTGCTTTGGTACTTATTGCAAGTCCTTGTGCCGCCATTGCTGCAGCCTGAGGTCGTCTTATCCCCATAACAGCAGGTTGGGTTCTGGCATGCACCCCATGTATTGCCTGAGGAGTTGCAGTATTTTTTACCGCATCTGTCGCAGCTTGTATAGTTATAGCTGCTTGTATTGCCGGAGCAACATTCCGTATAATCCTTTCTCCAGGAGTTATTCCACTTACCGTTTATACATTTAGCCGTATAACATGTGCTGGGAATATAGTCTTCCCTGCCTTCAGGGCAATCCACGCCGCCGCAGGTAAGAACGGTTACCGTTCCTTTGCCGCGCGCATAGTAATAATATGTATTGCCGCTGTTATAATTGTAGGTATCCTCGCATTTCTTACGTTCAACCAATTGATAAGGATTCCTACAGTTCATATTTTCATATTCCGTTAAGAGATTGTCATAATAACTGTAATTATAGTATGACTGATCCCTATAGTTACACGAACGGGTTGAATACCTTGAACCGCAGCCGCCGGAAAGGCTGCTTCTCTTCATACACTTATAACCAAGCGTATTATTGGCGCAGATTGTAGCGTCGCTCTGCCCGTCGGGGCAATAGGTTGATAAGCTGCTGCCGCTAAAGCTCCAATCATAATATCCGCTCCTGGTTTGGTAAGTCTCATTCTGGCAATAGCCCCATAAATCATCATCGCTGCCGCTGGTATTGCCGTAACAATATTCCCACGGGTCAAACCACCCGCTGGTTGCATTGCCGCTTGAATTTACCCAAACCGGCCTGTAAGCGCAAGAGCTCACCGCAGATACATAATACTGTGAAGCGCTGTCATATGCATAATAGTAGACTGTGGAGCTGCCGTCATAACACTGTATACTTAAAGGCTTGGAAGTGTTTGTCGGGTCCCTCGGGTTACTGTCGCAATATGTACCTACATAGCCCGGTGCGCATTCGCATGAATAACTTACGCTGTTAGGGCAGCCTGCCGTGCAGGTTGTAACTTTGGTGCCGTTCCTGTTACAATAGCTTGAGTAAGCTTCCCTCGTCGTACCCGGCGAGCAGACGCTCTTATAAATATCGCAGTTAGTTCCGCAATAGTCCGCACCGCAAGAACACGCGCCCCAGCTCGTAAATGTACCGCCGCCGCAGGTGGCTGTCATACAACTCCTGCTTTGGGTACCGTTACCGTTTGTACCGCAACGCTGGTTAAGTACATTGTAATCCGTGCTGCAATAAGACGCATAGCAACTTGAAGCATTATTGTACCAACTGCTCCAGCTGCCTGTATTAACCCACGCCGCCGCTGAACCGTTGCAATCGCATCTTTGCGGTATATAGCGCGCCCTGTCATTCCAATAACCGCCGCCGCAAACGCCGCCTGCCGCGCAAGTTTGGTATTCGTAATAGTTGCGCGTACCGCCTACAGCTGTACCGTCGCAGTTAGGCCTGGTGCAATCGTCCTGGTACATTATCCAGTTGCCTGTTGTATAAGCCCAGCCGCTGCAGGTGCAGACTTGCTGTTTATAATAGTATCTCTTACCTGATGTCGGGCACGGGAAGCCTTCCGACTGGCAGGTATTAGATGTATGGTCCACATATCTGTATGACGGGCTGCTTAAAGTATTAGGCGTACCGCATCCCGGTGAGGAGCAGGTATTATTTGTCGCCCAATAGTTAGCCGCGCCATTGTCAACGCAGTATTCGTAGTTCTGGCCGCAGCCCGATCCGCAGCCTACGTTATTGCGCGTCTGGCCTGAGGTACAAACCACGCATCTGCCATTATAAAGGAAGAAGCCGTTATTACACGCCCACGGGCAGGCATTAGCGTTAAGGTGATAACCGGTATAGTGCGAGTTAGCAGGCTTATTGCTGCAAGTCTGGCAATTATAGCTGCTGTCTCTCCAATATGCGGTTTCATTATCATATGTCCAATAATAACCCGTTTGCCATTTCTTGCCGTCATGCCATAAGCAATAGGCGTCATTAGGCCTAAAGCTGCAGCTGTTGGAGGTGCCGCCGCTGCCTGTATATGTAAATGTACCGCCCGCGTCAGGCCCGTTTGTGCAGCCTGTGCATAATTTATTGGTGCTTGTATAATAGCCCGTATATTGGCCGCAGGCTTCGCTGCCGTTCCTGGAACAATTGCCTGTGCTGCAAATCCAGCTGCTGCAATCATCGCCGACAGTGCGCCATGAACCGCTTGGTATAGAGTTTGTACACGCCGTACAAACCTTATTGCTCGGGTTATAGTAATTTACAGGAGCAGTAGCGCACGCGCCGCCGTTGTATGAACATTTGCCTGAAGGGCAAGCCCACAAATTACAGTCATTTGCGCCCGTCCAGCTTGCGCCGCCCGGTAAGTTAGTGCACGCTGTGCAAAGCTTATTGCCGCTGCTGTTGGTATAACCGTTAAAGTTACCGCAGCTGCCGCTTGCGCTTAAAGCGCAGCCGCTGTTACAAGTCCACGCACAGGCATTGCTATTGCCGCCGTTACCGCTGTAGTAAGAGTTCGTCGGCTTAGTATTGCTGCAGTTTGTGCAGTCCTTACGGTCCGCATTGTACTTGCCTGTCGGAGGCGTTGAGCAAGTCGCGCCGCTGTTGGAACAATAGCTCGTATTATCGCACATCCAGTCGCAAGTGCCTGATGAGTAAAAACTCGCGCCGCCGGGTTTTGTCGGGCAGCCTTCACAATTTGTATTGTTCGGGTTTGTATAACCCACAGGCGGTATTGCGCACGCGCCGCCGCTTACAGAGCATTGCCCGCTCGGGCAAGAGCCCTGGCAAGTATTTGTAGTGCCGCCAAAGCTTGTATATACCGTACCCGCTGGTTTGTTCGTACATGCTATACAGACTTTGTAGTCGCTGCCTGCATAGTAGCCCGCAGGCTGGCCGCAAGCCCCTGTCCCGTTAACGGAGCATTTTGTTGCGCCGCATGTCCACGGGCAATCGGCCGTAACGCCGTGGTTTGTATAGGTGGCCCCGCCGGGTTTGTTTGCGCATGTTACACAACGCCCGTTCTCATCCCTCCAGTGGGAAACCTCACCCTTCTCGCCTAAATAGCTTGTTGCCCTCTTATCATTGTCCCAGAGGCAGAAGCCGTCTTTAGGGAAGAACTTGCAACTGTTGCTGCCATTGCCCTGGCTTGTATATGTAAAATTATCTAAGTCGCTCGGCCCGTTTGTGCAAGCTTTGCAGACTTTTCTGTCATCTGTATACATACCGTTAGAAGGCACTGCGCATTTTGCTGTACCTCCCACAGAACATTGGCCTACGGGGCAAATCCACGTAGTGCAGTCATTCGGCTGCACTCTGACAGAACCTTGCGGTATAGTATTGGTACAAGCTTGGCAGTTGGTCATGTTCGGGTTAGTATAGTCAAGAGGCACGTTAACACAAGGCGCGCCGTTGATTGAACATTTGCCGGTACCGCATGACCATGCACAACTGTTATTGGTTGTAAACCAGGCCCCTCCCGGTAAAATAGTATCGCATTTATTACATAATTTATTATTGCTGTTGGTCCAACCGGGTGAAGCTACTTTACAATCAGCAGAGCCGTCGTCGCTGCATTGCCCCGTGGGACATACCCATTGACAATTATTCGCGCTTCCTCCGCTTACATTGTATGTCGCATTGCTCGGCTTTATATTCGTGCACGATTTGCAGATATTATTATTGTCCGTATACTGGTTCACCGCAGGTAATGCGCATGTCCCGTTATTGCTGTTGGCGCACTTCCCGGCACCACAGCTCCACGTACAATTATTGCTGCTCCCGCCGCTTACGCTATAGCTTGATCCGCTCGGCTTCGTATTGCTGCAGCTCTTACACAATTTATTGTCGTCCGTATAGTACGCCCCTCCGGGCGCCGCGCAGCTTCCGCTTACGCTCATCGCACAGCTTACCGCCGCGTCGCATCTCCACGAACACCCGTTCCCTGTTCCACCGCTACTGTCGTACGATGACCCGCTCGGCCTCGTGTTATCACACGCCTTACATAATATCCCGTTCCTCCACTGACCCAACGGCGTGCTCACGCAACTACCGTTCGTCAATGCCGTCCCGTTTAAGCATGTCGTTAACTCAGGCTTACAATTTATACTGCACGCATTTGCATTGCCGCCATAGTTCGTGTACTCCTTCACTGCAGGCACTACTGCTCCACCGTTTGTACAATCTTCACACAATCCCTGCACGTTCCTCCACTGACCCACAGGCTTCGTGCAGCTGTTGCTCTCCTGCGTCCAACAGCCCTGCCCGCTGGTACACGTCGTGCAGAACCCCGTTATCGTGTTCCTCTTCATATCCGCCGTAGTTGCATTGCATTTGCTGTTTACAGGGTCCCAACACTGGTCTATCCTGCTGCAATCTACGCAGTCCATATCAGGTCCCCTAAATTTAGTGTTCGTCGTCCTCGTACAGCTGTTGTTCTCCCTACAGTACGCCCCATGGCACCACCACGCACAGCTCGTAGATCCGCTCATGTCCCCGGCTCCTGTAAAGTCCGAGTTCGCAGGCTTCCAACAGTCCCCGCACGCCCCTGTCGCTGTTCTCCACTTCCCTACACCTATCTTTACACAATCCGTCCCGTTATGACACGTAGTATCCGGCGTACACGACCACGGACAGCTGTCCGTCGTTCCTCCGTTCCCCGTAAACTCCGAGTTATTATCCGGCTTGCTTGTACAGTTCGTACAGTCATTGCCATCCCTCCACTGCCCTATCGGGATATCCGTACACTTCCCCGTCCCAGCGTTATAACATTTCTCATTATTACATTCCCACGGACAGCTGTTCGCCGTTAAACTTCCCGCTCCTGTCCAATGCGCGTCCGCCTTTAATCCAGTACACGCTTGGCAACTCTCATTCTCACTCCTATATTCTCCCAACGGTATCTTCTTGCATTTACCGTCACTCCCGCGGCAGTACCCTTCTTTACACTTGTATGCACACTGATTGTCCGTCCATTCACAGTTCTCGCACACTCCGCAACTCTTACAGTTCCCGCTTCCTGTATCTAATTTATACCCTACGTAACATACACAGTTACACGTCTCACTTCCGCTTCCTACAAAGTTACCAAACTCGCACGTTCCTTTACAACAGTACTTCTTCCCCGGATTGCTCGCGTCTTCCCTCAATGACGGATACGCTCCGCTACACTGGCTGCATTGCGCTAAATCACACGATATCTTACCCGTTGCTCCGCTCATCGCTATCCCATCTCCACACGCACTTGACGCTGTCTCCGTCTTACAACAGCCCCATGTGCTGTTTATATAAAACGGCG
>CAYQAU010000011.1:682-57518 GCA_964415545.1 uncultured Elusimicrobium sp. | reverse complement strand
GGCGCTCACGGTATACCTCACGGCGGAGAAAATTAAAAATAACTCAAAAATTTGATAAAGATTTGCTTTGGTTTTTCCGCCGTTTCGGATACACGGCCCGTCCGGGCGCTCACGGTATACCTCACGGCGGAGAAAATTAAAAATAACTCAAAAATTTGACAAAGATTTCCTTTGGCTTTTCCGCCGTTTCGGATACACGGGGCTTATCCTACTTTTGCCATTGCGCAAAAGTAGGCAAAAGGCTAGGCTCAGGCAGGCCAAAACAGTATTTTTTAAGGCAGTGGCGACAACTCATAAAATAACGCAACGGCGGTATGAAACAGCCCGCGTTATTTTATTCGGACAATATCGCCACAATATGCATTCTAAAAAACACAGTTTTGACTACGCCTGCATATCGCCGAAACGGCTATTGCTCTTTGCCGTGTCATTGCGAAGTTGTTTCCTTCCGTCTTTTCGCAGATTGTAGATTAGCAACTAAAAGATCGTCCCGTCCGCAGAAGTGGCGAATGCCACGCGCAGCTCAGTAGCTCACGGCACAAGTGGCGAATGCCACCGTCCCATCCGCACAAGGGAGTGCGCCACCGCACTAATACTTCTGTCTATTCGCAAATTGCTTAATGGCGAGTAGATAACCGTCCCGTCCGCATGCCCGTATGGCTAATACTCTGTTTTGTCTGTTTTGGATTTCCAAAGGTCAAAAGGTTCGGCGCGGTCGGCAAGCTCTATATGATAGGTCTTGATTTTGCGGTCCTGCGGGTTTAAATTGATTTCTTTGTAGATAAAGGAATCGTCAAATCCTGCGTCGGCGGCGATTTCGCGGTCCGCCGCGAAGTACAAGGCTTTGGGGCGCGCCCAGTAAATGGCGCCAAAGCACATCGGGCAAGGTTCGGCCGAGGCATATATCGTGCAGCCCTTAAGCTCAAATGTTTTAAGCTTTTGGCAGGCTTGGCGGATGGCGTTAACCTCCGCGTGGGCCGTAGGGTCGTTAGAGGGGGTAACGGTGTTGGATGCCGACGCTATTACCTGCCCGTCTTTAACTACTACTGCGCCGAATGGGCCGCCTGTCCCGTTTTCCACATTTTGTTTGGCAAGGTCTATCGCCATTTTTAAAAATTTTTCATGTTCGTTCATAGGATGCTCCGTATCTTAAATATTTTCGTTTTCTCTGAAGTGGCAGCCGCGGCTTTTCTTATTTTTTAAAGCTGCATATGTAATAAGCAGCGCGGCCTGCACGCCGTTACGCAGATTAATTAAATCTTCCGTAACTTTAAACCCGTGGTAGAAGATATTGACTTCATTATGCATATGCCTTAAAATCTTTTCCGCGCGCTGCAGGTGCGTCTTGCTGCGGATAAGGCCCACATAGTTCCACATAGTATTTTGTATGGTTGATATATCCTGCAAAATCAAATTTTTATCGGGCGCAGCTTTGGGGCTGTTCCACGGTTTAGGCCCGGGGATATGGAATTTGCGGCCTTTAATTTCCTCTATATCAGCCGCTGCGCAAAGCGTTGCCGTTGCACACGCTTCCAAAAGCGAGGTGCTGGCCAAGCGGTTTGCGCCGTGGAAGCCGTTGCACGCCGTTTCCCCGACGGCATTAAGGTTAAGGATATTTGTACGCCCTTTTAAATCGGTAAACACGCCGCCGCAAAAATAGTGCATTGCGGGTACGACGGGTATCGGCTGTTTTGTGATGTCTATGCCGCTATCCAGGCAATTTTTATAGATTGCAGGGAAACGGTTTTTAATGAAATCGGGCTTCATTGAAGAAAGGTCAAGGTACACGCAGTCATGCGCGGTTTTAAGGCACTCATGCTCTATTGAGCGCGCTACTACATCGCGCGGCGCAAGGTCTTTAAGCGGGTGGTAATCCTTCATAAAAGCTTTGCCGTGTTTGTTAATCAGCACTGCGCCTTCGCCGCGCAGAGCCTCTGATATCAAAAAGCTGCGGCCTTTGGCAAATACCGTCGGGTGAAACTGCGTGTATTCAAGGTTGATAACCCTTGCGCCTATACGGTAGGCCATGGCAAGCCCGTGGCCAAACGCGCCGTCAAAATTAGTTGTATGTTTATAAAGCCGCCCGATGCCCCCTGTAGCTAAAATAGTTTTTTTGGCGGTTATGGCGACAACCTCGCCCTTCTTATTATCAAGCACATATGCGCCAAAGCAGGTAAGCGGTTTATAGATATCTTGCTCGTCGGTGGAGTTATGTGAAAGCGTAAGCAAATCAACGGCCGTCATATTGGGCATAATAGTGATATTTTTATCTTTTTTAATGGCCGTCTGCATCGCGGAAATTATGGCCGCGCCCGTAGTATCTTTGCTGTAGATAATCCTCTTTTTGCTGTGCGCCGCCTCTTTAGTTAAAAGTAATTTGCCTTTGGCGTCCCTGTCAAAAGAGGTATTAAACTCATCAATAAAATATTTTTTAATATTTTTAAATCCTTCCGTGCAGACGGCTTTTACGGCCTCTTCATTACAAAGCCCTACCCCTGCGGTTTGGACGTCCGATAACAGGGACTTAAGCTGCGGGCGCTCCTCGTAGATAATCCCGCCCTGGGCAAGGTTGCTGTTACAGTTGTCGCTATCCCCGCAGGATAATAAAATACATTTAAGGCCCGCTTTCGCCGCTTTGTGCGCGTAGAGGGAGCCCGCTATTCCGCTGCCGATTACGAGGCAGTCCGTCTTAATTATTTTCATAGTAATACTATTATATATATAAATACCGCCGTGCGGCAAATAGCGCGGCGGCGCAATAAAGCTAATTATTACATTTGGAGACTACTTCCCTTATAAACTTTTCCGCCGCGCCCGTGTCCTCAAACGGTAAGTCTAAGGCCCACGCAAACTCGTCTATAACGCCTGTAAGGAATGGGATTAAGCCGCCCTGTAAGTCCATAGGCGTTATGATTTTGTCTATGCGGATAAAATCTTCCAGGATTTGCTTTTCGCCCGTCTGTGTTTTTACTTTGCAGCCGCGCGCATTTGCCAGCTTAAGGCGCATTGAAAGCGGGCTTATAAAACCAAGCTCATTATAAAAGAGCGCGGCGGTTTTAAAGAATAACACCGCCTCTTTATAAAATTTAACGGTATTTAAAAAATGCGTTTCCCCATCTGCCAAAACGCTTTTATAAAGCATAAGGCCGTAGGCGTTAAGCTCTAAGGATGATACGGCGTCCAAAGGTATTATTATGCCGTCCTGCACTGTCCTTGCCTGCACCATGTTGGGGAAAATATGGCCATTGCATTTTACCTGTATTTTGCCGGCCATTTGCGGCAGCTTTTTATAATCTGTTATATGCGCCTGCGGGTACATCGGGATTAGCGAAAAGGACATTACCGCCTGCGCGCTTTGCGGGTCCTTACGTTTTGAGCGCAGGTAGTTGTTAAAGTGCGCCTCGGCCTTATCTGTAAGGATATGGCGCAGGTTTTGGGATTTGCGGCGGTTATCAAGCAGCCAGGGCAGTTGCTCGGGGTGTACTATAATCTCCGGCCTTGATGACTGGCCTGTGCGCACATAAGCCCTTTTAAGCTTGCCCACCAGATGCGGCGTTAAATTGCTTTGCGGGATATTTACCACTACAAACATATTATTGCTTTGCGGGTCTTTACAAGTGGCGATATCCACGAAGACCAGCGGGTCTATATAGTTTTGGATTATGCTTTCTATCTGCCCGCGTATTTTGGTGTGGAAGGGGATGCCCGTAAAAGGCGGTTTGGGTTTATCGTGCTCGTCCTTAACGCCGATGACTACCGTCCCGCCCATTGAGTTGGCGAAAGCGGCTATGGTTTTTGCAAATTTTTCATTATCTTTGGGCAGCATAAGCTTGTAGTCAAGCATAGTATTTTCCGCCACTTCTTTGTGGAGGAAGGCCACTACGTCTTCAAAAGTTATTTGGTTTACCGGCTTTGTAAAATACATATATCGCCCCCGCTCTTAATTTACACCTTTTCATAATAATACTATAATTTACTTATGCTTGATACAATGCAACATAAAGCCAGCGGCGCCGCTATTTTGGAAGCTTTTATTAAGGCTTCACCTTCTTTAGCCGCGCTTACTTTGGAACAGATGCCGCTTAATGAGGCGGTTTTTTGGTTTTCCTCCCTTAATATGGACAGCATAACGCTTTGTTTTGAGCATATGAACCCCCAAAAAGCGGCGCATATCCTGCGCAGGCTGCCCGTCAAACAAAGCGCTTATGTGGCGGCAAGGCTGCCGGCCAGCGCAGCGGCTTTAATTGTGCAGAATTTGCCCGTCCACTATAAGGCCAAGCTTACGGCTTCTATGGACGCGGCTACTGTTAAAATGTTTGAGAGCGTATTAGCTTACGGCGAAGGCAGCGCGGCTTTTGTTATGCGCGCCAATTTTTTGGCTTTTAAAACCGACGCTAAAATAAAAGATATCCTTTTAAGGCTTAAGAGTTTGCCTAAACCCAAAATACCGTTTTGTGTTTATATTACCGATAAGAGCGGACGCGGCGCGGGCTTTATAAAAACTGCGGAGCTGCCTTTCTTTGCCGATACCGCTTTGGCTGGTTCCGTCATGGCGCCAGTTTTTGATAAAGTCAATGCGCGTGATAATAAAGAGCAGGTTATATCCGCTTTTAAAAGCAGCGGCGCGCCTTGCGTTGCGGTGGTGGACGGCGATGGTTTTATCATCGGCATAATAAATGCCGTAGAACTGCTTTTCGCCGATGATAAGCGGCAGGCGCAATCCGCTAATGCGGGGTTGTTGGGCAGATTGTTCAAAAAATAATACCGATTTTTAAAAATAAATTCCTAAAGGTCAGACTATGATTATCAAAGTAAAAAAATTACACCCTGAAGCTAAATTGCCCCTAAGGGCGCATGATACCGATTCCGGCGCGGACCTCTTTGCGCTTGAAGATACACTTTTACCCGCGCGTTCAATAACCAAAGTGCGCACGGGCATCGCTGTGGAGTTGCAGGAAGGCACAAGCGGCTGCCTGTGGGGCAAAAGCTCCGTAGAAAGTAAAGGCATAAAGGTTATGGCGGGCCTTGTTGACGCGCCTTACAGGGGCGAGATTTTAGTTTGTATGTATAACCTTAATGACACAGATTTCAAATTTGATAAAGGCCAAAAAATAGCGCAAATTGTTGTGCTGCCGACGCTTTACCCTAAGTTTGAGGAGGGGGAAATCTCCTGCACCTCACGTGAAGCGGGCGGCTTTGGCAGTACGGGGAAGTTCTAAATGCAGGAATGCGGCGTTATAATTATCGGCGCGGGCGCATCAGGCATGGCTGCGGCTTTGGCCTGCGCGCGCGGCGGCAAAAAAGTTATTATTCTTGAGAAGGAAACCCTAACGGGCCGCAAAATCCTTGTAAGCGGCAACGGGCGTTGCAATTTTACAAACGCTAATGCCGCACAGGATAAGTATTTCGGCGCAAAGCATCTTATCAAATCGGCATTATCAAATTTGAGCCCCAAAGGCTGCCTGGCTTTTTTTGAAGATTTGGGCTTGCTTTATAAGGAAGAGGACGGAAGATTTTTCCCCATAACCAATAAATCCAGCGCGGTAAATGATACGCTGCTTGGCGCATTGGCGGAGGCCGGCGTTGAAATTAAATTGAGGACGCAGGCCCTAAAAATAGCGCGCCATAAAAACGGATATAAAATTGATGCCGCCGACGGGCAGAGCTACTTTTCCCCTTATGTTGTTTTGGCCTGCGGCTCGTGCGCGTTCCCGCAAGTGGGCGCGGGTGATTTCGGGTATGCTTTGGCAAAGCAGCTGGGGCATAAAATAACGGCTTTAAAGCCTGCTTTATGTTCTATAGATATTAAAGAAAAGGCGGTAAGCCGCTTGCTGGGCCTGAAGGTTTACGCCAAAGTGAGCCTGATGAAAAACAATAAAATTATTGACGCGGAAGCGGGCGAGATTATTTTTAACGCGCAAGGTATATCAGGCAATAATGTTTTAAGCTTAAGCCGCAACTGTGAAGAAGGCGATAAAGTTTTAATAGACTTTTTGCCGCAATTTAACGACGAGGAATTTACAAAATTTATCAATGCGCGCAAGGCCAAAATGGCGGGCAGGCGGGTAAAGGATTTCTTCAGCGGTATGTTGGCGGAGGGCATTGCCAATTTGCTTATAGATTATTTGGGGCTGCGCAAAAACAGTTTGATGGGTGAGATTAGGCCCGATATTTTTGATAGAATTATAAAAACAATAAAGTGCTGGCCGCTTACAGCAGGCCGCGGGCGCGGGTGGAAGGAAGCAAGCGCGGCGCGCGGCGGAGTGTGCGGGGATGAGATTAA
Organism: uncultured Elusimicrobium sp.; assembly: GCA_964415545.1. GTDB lineage: Bacteria > Elusimicrobiota > Elusimicrobia > Elusimicrobiales > Elusimicrobiaceae > Proelusimicrobium. The sequence goes on along the minus strand of CAYQAU010000011.1, from coordinate 51,235 downwards.
TGAAGACTTTTCCTCCAAACAGGCCAAAGGCGTTTTTATAACCGGCGAATTATTAGACGTTGACGGCCGCTGCGGCGGGTTTAATTTGCATTTTGCGTGGGCCTCAGGCTTGCGCGCCGCTAAAGCTATAAACGATTTAAAATAAAAATACAAGGGAGTTTACGGACTATGGAAAATTTGATTGTCAGGAAAACAAAAGCGCTTGACGGCGCGGACAAAGGTAAGTTCTTACGTTCCTATTTATTTGAGGGGACGGAAGTCTTTAATGAAACCTTGGATGAGAACCTTGAAATAGTATCCACAGACGGCAAGCTGCCCGACGGGCTTGTAAAGGAATTTTTTGAAAACGGCCTGACTTATTTTGAATGCTTTTTTAAAGACGGCGTAAGGAACGGCGTAAGCCGTATATTTTATGAGAGCGGCAAAATCAATGTGGAAAAAGAGTATCAGGACGGTATGCTCAACGGGCGCGCTTATGTTTATTACCCCAGCGGCAGGTTAAGAGAGGAGTTTACTTATGTCAAAGATATTGAAAACGGCCGCCGCCTTAAGTATTACCCCAACGGCAAGATACTTGAAGTAGCCGAATATAAAAACGGTTACCTTGACGGCATTTGTAAAGCTTATGACGAGGACGGCAATGTCAAATCCGAATGCGCCTACGAACAGGATAAGATTGTGGGGGATAAAATTATTTACCACAAAAACGGCACTATCGCAATGATTTCCCCGCACAAGGACGGCAAGGCGCACGGGACTACCAAAAAGTATTCCGAGACAGGCGACCTGCTTGAAGAATGGGTTTTTGAGGATGGACAATTAAAATCCAAAAAAGATTACACGCTTAATATGAACATTTAGTTTTAATGCATTTTATTTGAGCTGACCCCGCCCGCTTAATTGCCGGCGGGGTTTTTAATAAAATAAATTTACATTATTAATATGTTTTTTTGCTACAATTTTTTTGTAATAAGGAGAGCTTTATTATGTTAAAAAATATCAATAACAAAAAGAAGGGCTTTACTCTTACAGAGGTGCTTGTAGTGGTGCTCATCATCGGCGTAATCAGCGCGATAGCATATCCTGTGTATACAAAATCAATTAATAAATCGCGCGCTGTAGAAGCTATCAATTTACTGGAGATGGTGCGCAATAAACAGATAACTAATTTTGCCCGTACGGGCGAATATCTGCCTGACTTTTCACAAATAGGCCAACTGACGGCGGATTCTGAGCAGGAAGTACAAACCGATGGCGGTAAAATATTAACTATCGGCGGCAAGTATGAGCTTGCGATGAATTCTGCTACAAACTGTATGAGCGCATCTTATGTACCCTCAAAAGGTAAGCCTGCAAGTTTTACATTTAGTTCAAGTTATGAAACATCAGGCCTTGGCTGCGACGGCGATATCTGTAAAACATTCGGTAATATCGTGGGTGGCGCGAGTTCTGTTTGTAATTGTGGAACTACAAAATGTAATTCCCCTTTAGTATTAAACCAAAAGACATGTTCGTGTGAGTGCCTTTTAGCTTGCTCGGAAGGCGGATGCCACGCAAAAAATCAGGCAAAAACGGAAACCAGAGCGTGTGGCAATGGCGGTACGCAGACCAGGTATTGCCCTGAAAGCTGTGATGCATGTAATGCGAGCTGGGGGCCTTGTACCGGACAGAGTTGTGAAGGAGATTCTTCAGCAATTTGCAATAACTGCGGTACAAAAACCAGGGTTTGTAATAATACTACAGGGCAGTGGGGCCCGTGGAGCGGCTGCGTAGGTTCAAAAACAGATACTTCACCTTGTCCAAGCGGATATACGGGCAGTCAATCAAGAACCTGTACTAATGATGTATGGGGAGAGTGGAACACAGCAGGGTGTACAAAAAACCCGATAGAATGCAGCGGCGAAGCGACGGCAGCGTGCGAAAATTGCGGCACAAAGACGCGTACTTGTGATAAAACTACCGGCACATGGAGCGCTTATGGGGCTTGCGTCGGTACAAAGACCGAGACAGCGCTTTGCGACGAAGGCTATACGGGTGATAAGACGAGAACCTGTACGGACAATGTGTGGGCGGCTTGGAATACTTCGGCTTGTGTCAAAAAAGAAACAGATTGTAATCCTGATACAAAACCTGAAGTAAAGAAAACCTGTGGCAATTGCGGGATATGTACGCGGGAAGTAAATTGCGATACAGCTACCGGCAAGTGGGAAGCTACCGACTGGAGCAATCCTGCCGGAGAGGGCGAATGTACCCCCGCAGCGACGAAACTGATACATTGCGGTAATTTGACCGGGTATACGCAAGGCGTAGAAACCAGATTATATAAGGAATCAACCTGCAGCAGCTCTTGCAGCTGGTCTACCGTTGCGCCCTGTAACTCATGCCGGGAGCACCCCAACTGCGGAAAGAATTTCGGAAACGGTTTGACCGGCCCTTGTTATTGTGCGTCAGACTCAACTGTGGAGCTTGAAAAATGTTCGTGGAGCAAGCCTGAAGAAGGCGTAGCTGCTATGACAGAGGCCGAATTATCAGGGCTGATACGGGCTACCCGCGACACCGAATGTAATTACGGAGATGAAGGCAAGAGCGGTTATGAGTTTATTAAATATGAAAACGGCTATATGATGGTAATTTTGGGAATGACTTGTGAGTGCAATTAAATAAAGTATTCCTAGCCTTTTTCCTGGGAAAATATTAGCATAATTAAAGTTATCCACATTTATCCACATAGTGTGGATAACTTTGCTTTTAAGGTGTTTTATTAATAAAAATGGACGCTTTTTTTTGCTTGACAAATAAACACGCGGTTTTTAAACAAAAAAATTGTGGACAACTTGATTTTTTTGTGGATAACTATACCGCCCGTATTGGCAAACAGCTAAAATAACGGTATGTTTTTCAGGGCGTATTTTACGTCGTAAAAAGTATGGATTTAAAACAATGCCTGAAGGCTGGTGAAATATAACCCTGTTATATTAGTTTTTTGTGGATAACTTCAAGCCCCACTGCTTAATAATCTGCTTGAAGCAGGCTTTAAAAGGGCGTTTTTTAGCGGTTTGGGCAATAAAAATCCCCAAACATTAAAGTTTGGGGATAAACGCTTTAAAAACGGTTTTAAAAGCTTAATTAATCTATTTTTAGCGTGGTTTTAAAATTACCGTAAAAGGGTATGTCTGCGCTTATTTTAACGCGGCCTGATGTCGCCCCGAAGATAGGCGTAAGCCTGGCGGTTTGGGCATCCCAGCTTAAAAACGGCGGCGCAATTTTTAAAGTTTGCGGGATATAAACAGCCTCATAATCCTGCGCGTTTACGCTAAGCCAAAAAGAGGAAAAGTCGTCCGCTGTTGAGCTAAGCTCTTTCTTTGAAAATACCGCGCGCGCCTTTTTTATTTTTGACGGATTTTTGGCATAAAGATAATCAAAATTTATGTCTTTATAAAAAAGCTCGTCTTTTTTAAGTTCGGCAAAATTGAAGGCGAAGTTCTTAAACGGTTTTAAGCCCGCTTTCTCCAACACAGCCTGCATACGCGCCATATTGCTTAAATTGCCCGCCATCCAGATGCGGATATCCTTAGGAAGTTGCCCCTTAATATCAAACAGCGGGGTGGTATTGTGCAAAAATAAAGCTGCGTTTTTAAAGTAATTATTTAATGTACCAAAACTTTCAAGTATATTTAAAGCGATATCGCCTTGGGCGGCTATTATGCGGCTTTCAGGCCCGTCGGCCATTTTATAATTGGTTTCAAAATAGGGCACGATATCGCGAGCAAGGAAATCCGTTATCTTGTTTTGCGGGATTTCACCGTGCGCAACAAAGCTTATAAAAACCGTATCTTTTGCGGGGGAATTTTTAGCGTAGAACAAATCCGCTATGGTATTGTGGTTAAAATTCCTGTTTGCAAAAAGATATACGGCTTTATAGTTATCGCCATCCTCATAACCTTCGGGGAAGACTATTGAAATCCTGACATCCCTGCCAAGTACGGAAGAAGGAAAGTTGGTAAGGACTTCTTCAGAATTTTTAGAAAAAATCCGCATATCGTTCTTTTCTGTGATATGTTTAGGGGCCTGCGCGTTAAGCGTGCAGGCAAAAAGTGAAAGCAATATCGCTATATTTAATATTTTCATAATTCCATTATATAAAAAAAGAACCCCGTCTTTGCAGGCGGGGTGTAATTAGGAGGGTAACTAAAAATTTATTTTGCGCCGTTCAGGCAAGTAACTATTCTTTTTAAACCTGTCGCTGATTTATGGGTAAGCGCATTGTTTGCCGATGTATAAAAAGTATTGCCCCTGGGGCCGCTTAACATTACAAGTTTAGCTTTGCCTAACGCCATCATAAATTTAATATTGGATTTCATATAAACAGCCTGCCTTATTAATCAATGATTTTACTTATATATAGTATAATTATCTTAACAGGTATTAAGAAAGGGCCCTAAGGCCCATTTGCAGTGTTTTTTGTACCTATTTTTAGTTGGGACTGAGGGGGAAAGATGAAGAAAGTTGCAGCCTTTTTTATTGTTTGTCTGGCGGCTAATTTTGCGCTTGCGGCGGATTGTTTTAACAGCGAACGCCAACGTATTACTTATGAAAACGGTTTAAGCCTGCCTGCAGATAATGAGGCGGCAACCGTCTGCTTAAAAGCTAAGTTGGACGCTAAAAGCTTAACTTTAAATGCTGATGTGCAGGCTTTAAGGAAATCGGGTAATTTGGGCGCCGTTACGCCGCAGATTGTCAATATCTTTATAACTGCGCCTGCGCCGCAAAACTCATTTACGGCAGCTGCAGCGCTGGCGGCTGTGCCCGAGGAGTTGGTTAATTACAGGGGCAAATTCCTTGATGTTTTGTCATCTGCACAATTGCCTGACTATAAGAAGACTCTTGCCGTTATTATCCTTACATCTATGGACGCAGCCGACGCGCAGTACACGCCGTTTTTAACGCCTGCTTTAGAGGCTGATGACGCCGCCTTAAGCGCATACAGCGCAGGCGCTTACGCCATACTGATACCCGGCACGGGAGATAAATATATTAAGCAAATAATCCAGCTTTATACATTTGATAAAGTTTTGGCGCAAAAGGCTTTTGCCGCCACGCAGCTTAAGCAGAAAGCTTTAGCGGGCTATCTTAAAGACGCTTTAAAATCTGACAGCGCGCAGTTAAGAGTAGCGGCCATAGAATGGCTTGCGGATTTGGGCGATAAAAACACTTTAGCTTTGCTTTCTATCCCGCAGGCTTACGACGACGCAGCTACGCTTTCTGCGGCGGCCAACGGGCTTGTAAAAAATTATACGCTTGCGCAGAGCGCGCTTAAAAAAGCGATGAGAACATCGCCCAAAAGTAATGAGTCCGCGATTGCCGTAATGGCATACGCTTTTATGGGTTCTAAGACGATAGGTGATATAGAAACTATGCTTAAGAACGGGAACACTAATGAGAAGATAAATGCTTTAAGGGTAGTCTCCTCCATCGCAGCGATTTTGCTTGAAAAGCCGCAGGCTTTTGCCAACCCCGAACTTGAAAAGCTTAAGCTTAAAAAGCTTATCGCGCCCAGCGGGCACCTTGCCAAAACAGGCAATGACGAAATAAGGCCCTATGCGGATAATACTTTAAAAGAACTTTATAAATTACTTAACAAATAAATTTTACAGTTTTGTGATTGCGCCCCCTCACTTATTGTGAGGGGGTTTTTATATGGAAGTCTGCTTGTAATGACACGGCCAAAAAGTTGTGAATGATGATATGCCGGTACCTGTTTAGCCGTGTAGTAAAAACATCCCCGCAATATAAGTTCTTTGTGATTTCTGAGCGTCTATAAATTATAAAAAATAGCGTATCCTATGTTTTGACTTGTCCGAGCAAGTATTTTTGCGAGTTGTCAAAATGGAAGCTATTTTTAGAATTTATGCGAAATATGAGCAAAAACTTATATTGCAAAAAAAGAAAAAGGAACATTATTAACCGGATTGCCGCGTCGCGAAACATAACGCTACTCGCAATGACGGCGGAAAAGTTTAAAGCGCGTGAGAAAACAGCGAAGCCGGACTAAGCGCAGCACAGACGCTCACGACAATCGTTGCGAATGCCACCTCGCAATGAGGACGGAAAAGTTCTTGGTCGGCGATATGCAGGCGTAGTCAAAACTTTATTTTTTAGAATGCACATTTTGGCGATATTGTCCGAAATAAAGCAGCGTAGGTTGTTACATGCAGTTGTTGCGCTGATTTATGAGTTGTCGCCATTGCCTTAAAAAATACAGTTTTGGCCTGCCTGAGCCTAGCCTTTTGCTATCTTTTGCGCAATGGCAAAAGATAGACTGGGTTTGGGGCGTAGCACCCAATTTAGATAAAGGAACATTATTAACCGGATTGCCGCGAGCTCACCTGCGGCGGAACTTTTTGTTATGGGAGTGTCATCCCAGCTTTTTTACTACAAAAAGTAAATATAAACTCAAGCCCCCTCACTTATTGTGAGGGGGCGTTTCTCTTGTATGCCTGTGGGTGTGCTTTGTGGTGTGTGGGAGGAGATATATGAAGTATAAGAGCAGATATTTAGACGGTATACAAAAAAATCAGTTTTGTTTGCGTATTTCCACCTGCCAGCGTTTATCTTTTTTTAAATGCCCGCAGACTTCATATTCGCCCAGGCGGCAGTTAGGCACGCCTGTAAAATAGTTCTGCAAAGCCGCATCAATGGTATGGAACTCCTGAACAAAAGGTAACAAGGCTTGGCGTCTGTCCAGCAGCTCTTTGAGTATTTTGTAGAGCGAGGCCCAGTTGTTTTGATTGCCATAAACTGCTTTTTTATTGTTTTTTATATTATTCATAGCATTAACCTCTTTAAAATCCACCTGCGGGGAGGGGTGCCGCTTTTTTTGCGGCCGCTGCTTAAATCTTAAGCTGCGTGTTGGGAGAGCCGTCTCACAACCGTATAAAACAGCGGTTGCTTTGCCCGCAGGTGTTTTTAGCCTGGCGGCTTGTTTGAAAGGATATTTTGAAATATCCGTATCAAATCTGATACAATCGTATCAAATAAAATACGATTTGTCAATATTACAGACGAAAAACGGGTTTGACATTCTCCGTTTTATATGTTAGAAATTAGTATAGGATAATAGGGAAATTTATGAATTTGGGCGAAAAGATTGAGCTGCTTTTAAAAACAACCGCGATGACTAAGGTGGAACTCTCCAGAAGGTTAGGATTAAAAGATTCCAGCGTGGTTTCCCATTGGGTAAAAAACAGGTTTAAACCGGATAGAGATAATGTCGCTAAACTATCCAATGTTTTTGAGAAGCCTATTTCCTATTTTGCCGATGATAAATTTTCCTACTCGCAGCACAGTGCGGAGGATGACTCAACAGAAAAAAAGATTTATGATTTATTGTCTTCCCTTCCGCAGACGGGCCATATCGGCGTGATATCGGAGATTTCGCAGGAATACTTTTCAATGTCCTATTACACCCAGCCTGAAGAGCTTTTGCCTGTTATGCTGGAAACGCGGGCCGCAGCCCCTTTCGCCTTAAAGATAACGGGTGAAGACGCCTGCCCGTGGGGCTTTTGCGGCGAGTATGTAATTATAGTGCCTGCTGATGAGGTGGCAAACGGGAAAACAGCTTTAGTTAAAATTGACGGGCTTTGCACAATCAAAAAAATCAATAAAACCAAAACCGCTGTTATTTTGGAAGGCTTTGGCAAAACCCAAAAGAAATACAAACCTAATGACGTGGAAATCCTTGGGCGCGTACTTGCGTTTTATAGGAAGTCCTAAATTTAGTAAAATCTATATATAAGAATACAATTGGAGATGCAAGAATGATTATATTATGTCTTAACTGCGGGAGTTCTTCCGTAAAGTACAGTCTATTTGATTGGGAAAAGAAGGTTAATATCGCCGTCGGTTTGATAGAGAGAGTCGGCACACAGGAAGCTTTAATTTCACAGGAAGTGCCCGGTAAAGATAAGTATGAAATGCAGGCCCCCTGCCTTGATTTCAAAACAGCTATAAAATGGGTTTTAGATACTCTTACCGATAAAGAACAGGGCGTTATACCTGATATGTCCGTCATCGGCGCGGTTGGCCACAGGGTGGTACACGGCGGCCCGCTTGATAAATCGGTTTTAATCACGCCTGACGTCATTAAAATGTTGAAAGATATCTGCCAGTTAGCGCCGCTGCACAACCCCGCAAATGTTATGGGTATGGAAGCGGCTATCGCCGTTATGCCCGACGTAAAACATATCGTCATTGCCGATACCGCCTGGCACCAGAGCATGCCCCCGCACGCTTATATGTACGCTTTGCCTTATAAATGGTTTGAAAAGTATAAAATGCGCCGCTACGGCGCGCACGGTACGTCTTATTTGTACAATGCAAAAAGGGCCGCCGCGCTTTTGGGCAAAAACCCGTTTGACTGCAATTTAATTATCTGCCATATCGGCAATGGCGCAAGCGTTAATGCCGTAAAGAACGGCGTTTCCTACGACACCAGCATGGGTTTGACTCCGCTTGAAGGGCTTGTAATGGGGACCAGAAGCGGCGATTTTGACGCTTCAGTCGCCTTCCAGATGATGGAGCGCGAGAATATATCGCCCAAAGATATGTATACGATTTTAAATAAAAAATCGGGCGTTTTGGGTATTACCGAAAAATTTATAGACAGGCGCGATATTGAGCTTGCCGCCGAGAAGGGCGACGCTCGCTGCCAGCTTGCAGTTGATATGGAAGCTTACCGTATTAAAAAGTATGTGGGTTCCTATGCAGCCGCTTTAGGCCGCGTGGACGCTATTGTATTTACGGCCGGCGTCGGCGAAAGGGGCCCGATTTACAGGGAGCTTTCAATGACGGGTATGGAGTATATGGGCATTGAGTTTGATAAAGAACGCAATAATGCCGCCGTTACAAAGAATGCCGAAAGCCTTATCTCTACGCCTGAGAGTAAGGTAAAAGTTTTCGTCATCCCGACTGATGAGGAAATTGTTTTTGCCGAAGACGTTGCCGCCATCTGCAATGGCACATACGACGTGCACACTAACTTTAAGTATACCTTTGAGAGTATTGATTACCGCAATACTTTAAGGGATGAATCTTTAAAGAAAGAGCTTAAGAAAAAGCCGTTCCTTAAGAAGTGCATCATCAATACGCCTAAAGAGATACTCGGCGAATAATAAAATAAGTTTATACATAAAAGGCCCGCACAATTTTTTGTGCGGGCCTTTTGTGCGAAGCGCACCCCTGTGTGCGAAGGCGCACCCCCGTGTGTGAAGGCGCAGTGGCATTCGCCACCCCAGATACGGATGGGACGCTTGTTTACTTGCTAACCAACGCATTGCGAAAAGACAGAAATCTTTTCTTGTTGTCATCGCGGGTATAAAGGTTAAAAAGCTCAAACTCGTGACAAACCGGCGAAGTTACACCAAGCGCAGCTTAGATTCTCACGACAAATGTGGCGAATGCCAGCGCAGGCAGGAGTGCGCTTCGCACTGCGGCAATTCAGTCATTGCTCCGCTTTGTTGCGGGCAAGCGGATAAGTTGACATTCTAAAAAAATTCGCTTTATAGGCGCCGAGATTCCGCCCTAATTTGTATTGGGACAAAATAAATTATTTAAAAAAAGATTGCGTTTCGTTTAATAGCCTGTTATAATTATATATAGTAATTTTTATTAATTATATTTTAAGAGAGAGCTCCTATGACTAAAACTTCTAAATCATCCGGTAAAAAAGGCAAAAAGCCAAAAGAAACAGCCCTGCATCCCGCTGCGCAAAATATCATTGAAAGCTTAAGGGGCGACGGCTGGAAAATAATTTCCATCTACGATGAAGTTCCCGAGGAAGAGGAAGGATAAAGCCCCGCGTAAATTTTTGGGCAGCCTTAATTAGCCTTTCTATCTCATATTTCACTTGCATAAGACGTATGTATTTAATATCTTATTTTTAAAGGCGCTAATGACGCACTGGCGCCTGTTGCTGTTTTGCATATAACGGAGGCCGCTGTATGTCCAAAGGTAAAAATAAGGCTAATTTAATTGATACTGTTAAAAAAATTGTTAATCAGAAAGAAAATTCTTCAAATAAAAAAGACAAACCTGTAGATGATTTCCTTATGGACGCGATAAAAGTTTTTGCACGCCTTAACCAGCCGTTCGTTATTTTTGATAATTACCAAAAGATACTTTACGGCAATGAAATGTTTTTAAATTTTATCGGCGTAAAGAAGCTGCCGCAGGATATAAGGGAAGTCATAGATAAAAACTGTGTGGAGGACTTCCTTAATAAAGCGGAGGGCGTGTTCTCTTTTGAAGACAGCGTCGTCATACAGACAAATATCAGAACAAAAAATAAAAATTTTGTAGCTTCCGTCAATTTATCATTCCTTAACGCGCATGAAGATATGCGCTTTGCAGCCGCCTCTTTACAGGAAATCCCGCAATGCGTTTTGGGCGAGAGCGAGGCTTTGCGCAGCAATGAACTTATGCAAAGCATTTTGGACTATGCGCCTATGGCTATTTATACGCGCGGCGCGCAGGGCGGCCTTACATTCTGGAATAAAAAGACTATGGAAATTTTTGATGATAATGAGGATTCCGTAGCGGCGCGCGGCGCGCATGAAAACCAATCCAAAGAAGAGGCCGACCAGTATAAAAACAGGGAAGACCAGATAATTAAGGAAGGTAAAGTTGTTATCCTTCCTCAAGAACCTTATACAACAAGGCTTGGCAATAAAATTATGCTGCACCTTATCAAAGTGCCCATACCCGCGCGCGGCGGCAACCCCGCTACTGTGCTTACTATCGCGCAGGATATTACGGAACGTTATATTCAGGAGCAGGAAGTCCTTAAAACCCAAAATGTTTTGCAGACTATTTTTAATAATGCGCCTGTTGCTATCTATGCGCGGGATCCGGAGGGGAATGTCCTTTTCAGAAATAAAAAGACGCTTGAGGTCCACGGCTCCACCAACGGGCATGATATTGATGAAACCTGCGAGCAAAAAGAATTTTATAAAAAGAGAGAGTTGGCGATACTGCGCGGCAAAAAACTGGTTGACCTGCCTGAAGAGCAATATGCCGGCCCCGACGGCGTAAAGCGCAGTTTGCACGCTATAAAAGTGCCTGTTTTTGATATTGACGGCCAGCCGCTTATGGTTATTACTATTGCCGAAGACGTAACGGAAAAAATGAGCCAGGAGCGCGAGCTCTTGCGTACAAAGAACTTTTTGCAGGAAGTAATAAATAATCTGCCTGTGGCTTTATACGCCAAAAAATATACGGGCGAATATATATTATGGAATAAAAAGAGTGAGGACTTGTTCGGCAAAAACGCGAAAGAAGTTATCGGCAAAACGCATCATAATGAAGAGATTAACCCCGAGCAGGAAGAATTTATAAGAATGCAGGACCAGAAGGTTTTTGACGTCGGCAGTGAGGTTGATATCCCCCAGGAATTAATATCAACGCAGAAAGACGGCATAAAGATTATGCATACCGTAAAAACGCCTTTGTTTTATGAAGACGGCACGCCAAACTGCCTGCTTGGTATTTCCGAGGACATAACCTCAAAAACCAAGATGGAAAAGCAGGTCTATGAATCGCGCACAAAATACTCGCTTTTGGTGGAGAATTTTAAGGAAGGCATATTGTTGGTGGAGAATGATAAAATATCTTTTGCCAACAAGACTTTGCTGAATCTTCTCGGTTACCGTAATGACGACCTTACTGGCAAAACCTTCCCCGATTTGGTTGCGCCTGAAAGCATGGCGCTGGCTAAAGAGTTTTATGAGAAGACGCTTGCCGGCACCGCCGCGCAGGACGTTGTAATAGTGAAGCTTAACTCAAGGACCAAAGATACTGTTTATGAGTTTGAGATTTCCGCCGCGGTTGCAAAGTTCCTCGGCAAGAAGATGCTTATTATGTTCCTAAAAAATATTAACAGGGACAGATATCTTGAGCATACCCTTAAACCTAAAGACGATAAATTTAAGAACATTTTTGAGCAGTCCTCCAAACCTTTGGTAATCCTGCGCAATAACGGTTATGTTTATGAGATGAACAAAGCCGCCAGGGATATTTTGGGACTGACTAAAGAAGACAAGCCATTCTATGTCAGCGTTTATGTTAAGCCCAAAATGCCTCTTAGCGCGCGTAAAGCTATGCAGAACCTGGAACCTTGCTTCTTTAAAGCCAAAATAGATTTTGATAAGCTTAAAGAGCTTATGCCGGATATGGCTAAAGAGGGCGTTTTGGAGACGGAAGTGCGGATGACCCCGCTTGATGAACGCCGCCGCGAATACGGCAAAGTGGTTGCAGATTACCTTATGGAGCTTGTTTTGCACGATAGCGAGGCTAAGGCGCAGGGCGCGGACGCTGATTTGATTGGGGAGAATATCTTCTCCAACCGGGATGCGCTGCTGCTTGTTTCTAAAGATAGTTTTATATTAAGGTATAATGAGCAGGCCGCAAAGATGTTTGGCCTTAAGCCCGAGGATGTGCGCAGCGCTTCTGTGTACTCGCTGTTTAAGCAGGAGGATATACCCTCGCTTAAAGCAGATATTGAGGAGCTTTATTGCCAGGGCGTAATAAAGAGCCGCAATTATACCGTCGGTGTAAATAATATCGCGGCAGAGGCCTCCGCCGCGCTTAATAAAGACGGCAACTTCCTGATATCAATGCGCAATGTTACGGCCAAGCGGCAACTTTTAAAAGAGCTTAAGCACAGGAGCGATTATGCCCAGGTGCTTAATAATGTTATTGATGACGCTTTGCTTGAATGTGATATTGCGGGCGATACCTTCGGGCGTTTTACCAAAGTTAACGCCGCGGCTTGCAGCTTAACGGGCCTGACGGAAAATGAGCTTTTGTCAACATCGCTTAACAATATGTTCTTAGACGAAAGCAAAAAGGAAAGTAAAAAGATTGCAGATTATCTGCACGCTAAGGTTTATCAGTTAAGGCAGGATAAATTGATTTCTTTTGAAGCCAAGCTCCAGCTTGCTTTAAGGACGATTTTGGCTGAAATCCGCATAAGCTATTATAAGACGGACGAGGCCGAAAAAGCGGTTGTCTTCATCAAAGATAAAAGCACCGAGGCCGTGTTAGCAAGGCAGCTTACTTATAAGGAGCAGGAACTTTCCAACCTTAAGGACGCTTTACCGGGTATTTATCTTAAAGTAAACAGCAAAGGTATTATTGAGGATTTTAATACTACGGATTATAACAGCTCAATAGCGGCTTTCCCTTCGGATTATGTCGGGCGCAAGCCGCAGGAATACCTGGGTAAAGAAACAGCCAGGACGCTTATGGTCAGCCTGACTGAAGCGATTGTCAATGATACGACTGTAAATACAAGCTTCTCCCTGCAAAGCGGCACGGAGCATAAGTTTTATGAGGCCTCAATCTCCAAAATCAAAGGGGAAGACAAGGCTATCGTGCTTGTGCACCGCGTAGATAAACGCAAAGGTTTGGAAAATAAGATACACGATCTTTATACCTTATCCTCCAAACACGAGAAGAATTTTGTTGAGAATATGAATGATATTCTTGAGTTCGGCAAAGAAATCTTTATGGCTGACGTAGGTCTTATCTGCCACTTTAGCGGCGAAAGACGCGAGAATATAATCATCAACTACTCAACTAAAAACGAGTTTAAAATTACAAGGGATCTGATTACGCCCGTTGAGTGCCTCTCCGTCGTGCGCGGCGGCGGCATATTGGCTGAAAGCGATACTTCCGCATTGGGCTGCAAAAACTGCCTGCATATTCAGAAGAATATATCTTCTATTGCGGCCGCTCCTTTGTATGTTGACGGCAAGGTGGAGGGCGCTTTATGCTTTATCTCCGTCAGCCCCAATACAATGGCTTTTACGGAAGAGGATAAGAACTTCCTGGGCTTCATCGGCAATTTGATGAGTAATGCCCTTGAACTGAGGCAGGCTAAAAAAGCTATTGATAACAGCTTTGGCACTTTGCGTAAGCTGATTTCCTGCTTAGACGTGCCCGCTGTAATGATAGGGCGGGACTTTAATATCAAAAACGCCAACCCTGCCTTCCTTGATATGGCGGGTATTTATGACTTGGTTGAGGTTGAGGACGCGGGCTTCTTCTCCCGCTTTACGCTTGACAGCCTTAAGGCGGAAGGGGATTTCCGCTCCGCTTACAGGACGTCAAAGGGCGGTATATTTGATATAAGTTTTGATATTATCTTAAGCGACGGCAGGCCGTTTAATATACTTTGGCATGTGGTGGAAGTCAAAGACGGCAAAGGCAATGTTAAGGGCTTTTTGCTTGCCGGTGAGACTATTAAAGACATCCCCGCGCTTAAAGGATACAGACGGGGCGGATGGGGCCATATTTAATTGTATTGACAATCCGCCTAACCCCGTGTAGTATATCTAAAAGGTATCTGCATTCTTTATTTTGTATTATATTTTAATTGAGGTATTAATATGAAAAAAATTATTTTACCGCTGCTGTGTTTTTTTGCGGCCGCACAGGCGGTGTTTGCCGATGAATTTAAAACCACTACTATGTTAAGCAAACCCGTAGGTATTTTTGACACTATGATAGTTACCGGCCCTACCGTACTTAAAGAAGTACAAATCGGCGCGGAACCCAAAGATCCTAAAGGGTTTTTGCAAAAACAGACGCTTACCGTTAACGGCATCTTCGGTATACTTGCGCCGATTAACGTGGGCGGCGTGGCCGTTGATTTGCCTGTAGCTGCGGGAGATAGGGTGCTTGTCAGGAAAAGTTTGGAGTTTAAAAACGGGGATAAGACCTCGCCTCTTAACTATGATTTTGCTAATATCAACGTTCACCCTAACAGGCTTTTAACTATAGGCAATAATATAAGCCTTGATGCGCTTAATGCCGAAAGTATTGAAACGACGCAAACATTCACCGACGTCAGCACAACATCTGCTACTTTAAGGAATGTATCAAAATCACCTGAGGCCCCTTACTATAATATAGCAGGCAGGATTATGGAGACGCCTAAAGGCAAGGGTGATATGACAGTGTGGGAGGATACCCCGCAGATTAAGGGCAATTCTTACGGCCCGTGGGCATTTGCAGATAATCCCGTCGGGCTGGAGACTTGCAACGGCGACAGTAATCTGGCTTATTCATGCAAAAAGGAAGAACAGACTTTTGCCGGACGCGAATGCAAAGACGTAAGAACTATCACTATCAAAAACGATATTGCTACAGCCGTTTATGATGATGATAAAAAAGTTTTTAAAGGCGGCGCGATGGTTTTTAAAACTATAGGCCGCCGCGAGGGCGTTTATGTACCCGGTAACGGCGGGCAGTGCATGATTGGCGAATACTTTGTCAGGGATTCAAACGGGAATAAAGTTTTTGCCTGCGGGGAAAAGGATAGCGGCACGTCAAGCCTTGGTTCGCTTGTTATTGCTGAGGGAACAAACCAGTTGGGTAAAATATGCCATACTATTTGCGGCGGTAAGCCGTGTGAAAGCTCGGCTGTCTGTTATGACCCAAAGAGCGTAAGCATTTTAGAGTCACACACCGATACAAGCAGGACAAAATGGCCTGAAGGCACTAAGCTGGAATGCCATGAACTATGGACGGAAGCTGTTTTCCAGGCGGTTCAGTGCCACGCGGGTGCGGGTGTGCCTGCCTGCGGGCCTAATGTAGTATCTAATTCCTGTGTGAAATACCAAGTAAGAGATGTCACGTGCAAAAAGATGCAAGGAGGAGGCACTTATAGGGCCGGGCAGTTCTTGGTTTTGGATTACGGCGGTAATTGATGAGATTGCGCTAAAGGTAAGTTTATGAGGTTAATTATGAGAAAAATTTTTCTGCTGTCGTTATGTTTTTTTGCGGCTGCCCAAACTTTTGCAGACGAGTTCAAAACAACTACGATGCTGAGTAAACCCGTCGGCATTTTTGACACTATGATAGTTACGGGCCCTACCGTACTTAAAGAGGTGCAAATCGGCGCGGAATCTAAAGATCCTAAAGGATTTTTGCAGAACCAGTCCCTTACCGTTAACGGTATATTCGGCATATCTACCCCTATTACCGTTGGCGGTGTAAATATTGATTTGCCTGTCGCGGCTGCCGATAAAATACTTATCAAAAGAAGTTTGGAGCTTAAAAACGGCGATCCTGCTTCATCTATTGCTTATGAGTTCAGCAATATATATGTGCATCCCAATAAAGTATTGGCGGTAGGTAATAATATAGAGCTTAATGAACTTAATGCGGAGAGTATTGAAACAACTCAAACTTTTACTGAGGCCAATACAAACGCAGGTACTTTAAAAAATTTATCGCAGTCCCCTAAAGCTGCCTATTTTAAAATAGGGGACAGGTTTATGGAGTCCCCCAGAAACCTTGGCGACGGCACAAAATGGACCAGCATTGAAGCCACCCAAGGCGATACATACGGGCCGTGGAGTGCTCTTTCTGACAGGAATGACGGAGAAACCTGCAAGCTCCAGGACTTTGATGAATATATTTGTACAGAGGCCGATAAGGCTAACAGCGGGCGCGATTGCACAGATGTAAGAAGGGTGAACCTTGTAAATACTTTTGCATTATCGGAAAAGAGCGGGGATATAGTTGTCGGCGGCGCGATGGTTTTTGATGTTGTAGGCAGAAAAGAGGGCCACTACTCCCCTAACAGGGAAAATGCGGCCGAGTGTTATTTAGACGTTGAGTACAGCGTTAAAGATGCAAACGGCAATGAAATCAACCCTTGCCCGAACCTCGGCACAACAGATATAATTAAGGACGAATATGACAAGATGGGCAGATTATGTTATGCCGTCTGCGGTGATCAAGCCTGCATCTCAACTAAGACTTGCTATGACCCTAAAACAGCTGTAGTTACCGACAGCAAAATAAATGAATCCAGGACAAAATGGCCTGCGGGCAGCAAGCTTGAATGTAATGAAATGTGGACTGAAGCCACTTTTAAAGCCATACGCTGCAATGCGGGCGCGGGTATACCGGCCTGCGGGCCCGGTATAAAAGACGCGGGCTGCGTAAAGTACCAGAAAAGGGATATACAATGCAATAAGCTTGTTTCAGGCACCAGCTTGGTCCCGGGCAGATTTTTGGTTTTAGATTATAATAAATAGAGTTTTTTTATTTAAGTTTCGGGGGGGACGCTTTACAAAGGCGCCTCCCCTTTTTATTGCGCTATTATGGTAAAATAAAGAATGACCTGCGCGGGCCTTACCGTTACGGTTAACTTGCTTCGGGATAAGCCTTGCCCGAAAAAAATGACAGGAGAAGATATGATTAAAGAAGGATCAAAAGTATCCATAGACTATACGCTTACCGTTGAGGGTAAAGTAGCCGATACTTCAAAAGGCCGCGGGCCTTTGGAATATGTGCAGGGCTCAGGCCAGATAATCGCAGGCCTGGAAGAAGCCTTGGCAGGCCTTAAAACAGGGGACAAGAAATCCGTTGATATAGAAGCCGCAAAAGCTTATGGCGAAGTACTGGCCGAAGCAAAAAAAAGAGTGCCAAAAACAGCTATACAGAATATAGATAAACTTAAAGTCGGCGATATGGTCGGCGCAAGCAGCGGCGGGCAGACTTTCCGCGCTTTTATAAGCGATATTACCGATACGGAAGTTGAACTTGATTTCAACCATCCGCTTGCAGGTAAAAAATTACATTTTGACGTGGAAATCGTAGACGTAAAATAAAAGCGGCCTGTTTTAACTAAAAATAAACACCCTCCGGTATAACAGAGGGTGTTTACTTATTTTAAACCTTTTTGATTTTATTGAAGGACTTCTTTCCAGGCGTCAGCCTCGTCCTTAATTTGTTTTTTAGCGGCTTCTACTTTTTCCGTTACAGCTTTTTTTGCCGCTTCGGCCGCTTTGTCTGAGGCGCCGGTGGCTTCATCTACCGTTTTTGCCGTTTTATAAGCTGCTTTTGCGTCTTTTACTTTTTGGCGCGCTTCAGCCGATTTTTGCAGCATTTCATCAACGCTCATTGTTTTTACGGGCTGCTGATTTGTTTGCGCGCCGCCGCAGGCGCATAAAGCTAAAGCGGGTATTAATGCGAATAGTAAAAATTTCATCTTAAAACTCCTTACCACTTCTTTATAAGTTTGGTTATATAAGCTGCCAGGCAAATCTTAAAGAGGCCGCCTAAAATGAACGGTAAAAAACCTACCGCAAATGCATTATCAACAAAGAAGCTTAACCAGATTGAGCCTAAAGTAAGGATTATAATTTCGCCCAAAGTAAATGCTAAAACGGAAGTCCATACATTGCGTACTATTTTAACCTCAAACATATAGCCTATTACATAAGCCGCTACGGCAAAACCCATTATATAACCCATTGTAAGCATGGCGATATTAAAAACCGGCAGCCCGAATAAACCTAAAGCCACATATGTAAGCACAGATAAAACGCCCTTGCGCCCTAAGGCGGCCGCCACAAGCAGGGTGGCTAAAGTGTGGAAGCTTACCGGTATCGGGGTAAAGGGCAAGTACATTACTATTTTTGAAATTAATGCAATGAACAACGCGCCGCCGATGATAGCGCTTAAATCTTTAGAAATTACTTTTTTTAAACTTTTAACTTTTTCCATATCTCTCCACCTTTTTTAAAACTTTAGTATATTATATAATATCTTTAATGACTAAATATATAAGCGCGCTTCTTTTTACAATACTTTTTGCGGGCAATGCCTTTGCCGTTTTATTCACGGCGGAAGATAAGGCCTTCACTATGGATTTGCCCGCCGCCTGGATTAAAGTTAATACGGACGGCTCTATAATTTCCTTAAAACGCGATAATGCGACTTTGCAGATAAAAGCTTTAGATAATTGCAGCGACAAAGCCTGCATTGAAAAGGCTGTGAATGCGGAGCTTGCCTCCATAAAATCAAAAAAATTCAAGATTTTGGAAAATGCTTATACGGGCGAGACTATTAAAGAAACTGAGTTTTCTACAGGCGATCCTATTTACTCTTTCAGCTTTTCAAGCGCGGCGGTAGATTTTACCACAGCCGCCTTTTTGGCCGATGGTAAAGGCTATTTAGTCAATATAAAGGGTTTGCCTTATGTTGAATCGGATTTAATTTTATCTTTTATATCGCCCGCTCCAAAGCCCGTCAATCCCGATGCGGGCGCGGCTATACCTGATTTGGGGGACCCTGCCGTATCTGATATCGCGGCCGATGAGCACTTGCCTGTAACGGAAATCCCCGCGCTTGATAAACAGGCCGCCGCTTTAGACGCTGCGCCATCTTTGGAAGGCAGCTACATAAAGGCGCAGGCTTTTGATGAGGAAGCCTTAAACGCCGGTTTGCAGCTGCCGCAGCATATAATGGTGTTTATTACTGTTTTATTTATTTTCCTCTTCCTTTTTGTGATGGCTTTTATTATCAGGCTTGTATTGCCGGGGGATATTAAAACTGCGGCTAACCCGATGTCAGGCTATCCCGTAAAAGGGTTCAGGCTTTACGGTTCGCCCGATTTATTTTTTAAAATTCACGACAACCAGGGTAATAATTTTATAGCCATAGCAAGCCGCTGGGGCAGTATTTTTATGGGGCTTGGCATAATGACGGCTATATTCTTTTTCCTTGCCAGGACGGTCATCGTCCTTATGCACCAGCAGGGTTTTGTTAATTTGCATCCCGTAATTTTAAATACTCTTGTTTCCTTTGCTTCTTTGGCTACGGTGCTTGGCATAGTGGCTTTTGCCGCGGGCGTTTTGGTTGATATTTTATTTACCTATAAATTTATGCTTTATGATAAGGGCGGCCACGCCATATTTAAATGTGTGCAGAAGGGATTCCACTTTTTTAAAGAGAATTATTTGGTGGCCGATTCCAAATCAGCCGTAATTTTTAAGATGCAGCGCAGGCGTTTTACCCTTAAGCGCAAATGGATTATATCCGACGCTAATGAGGAAATTGCCGTTATAACGGAGAAGTCCGCCTTGCGCGCGCTTTTAAGGCTGCTTTTTGGCCATTTAGCGGGGTTTTTAAGAGCGCAGTATATAATCAGAGGGCGCGTTGAAAGCGCGGGGAATTTAAGTTCCTGCGGGCGCGCTTTTACCTATTTTGTATGCGATCTTGACAAGCCTGAAGCCATTGACCCGCAGGTTATGGCTATTGCAGGCGCGGTTATTTTTATGCGGGACAGGGATAAATGGTTCCCGTGGGTAAATTAGGGGTTTTTATTTTTTGCCGCCCGCGCCATGGGGGCGTTATGAAGTCTTTTTCCTTATTTTTGTTTTTCCTGCTCGCAGGTGTATTTTGCTCTGCGCAGAATCTTAATCCTATGGCGCAGGCCTTGCGGGAGAATGATTCCTTTTGTAATGCGCAGTACAGCGTTTACGCCAAGTATCAGGACGGCCCCGCAGTTATTGAATTTAATCCGAGTGCACGCCTCTCCCCTGCAAGTGTTTTAAAGCTTTATACATCCGCCGCTGTTTTAGACGCGCTGGGGCCTGATTATCGTTTTGAAACAAAAATATATTACAGCGGGGAAAAGAAGGGCTCTAAAATCAATGGCGATATTTATATCCGCGGCGGCGGCGACGCAGGCCTTGGCTCGCGCCGTATGACTGGCACGCCTGATTTCCCCGAACTTATGCTGGACTGGGCGCAAAAATTTAAAGACGCGGGTATAGAAAAAATCAACGGCAATATCTATGCCGATAATACTATATTCACCGGCGTGCCCGTATCGTGGGGCACAAGCTATAAAAATATAGGCAATTATTTTGCCGCGCCGAGCGACGGGCTTAGTATTGCCGATAATTCCTACGGCATATATTTTGAGCCCGTGGGCGGGGATAACCGGACGGCCTCAATACTTAAAATAGAACCTGAAATCAAAAACCTTCGTATTAATAATTTTGTTAAGCCTTCGCTTGCCGAGGGGGAGAATGTTTATGTAAATTCCGTCCCCGGCAGTAATAATGTGGAGCTGTACGGCACTATAGGCCCATCTTCAAAACCGCTTGTGGTTTACGCGGCTATGCCCAGCCCCGCGCTGTTTTTAGCGCAGTCTTTTAAACAGGCTTTACAGGACGCCGATATCAAAGTTAAAGGGGACGCGGCTTTAGCCTCCCCCTATGACGGGTATGGCAATAAGACTTTGCTTATTACAGAGTATTCCGCCCCGCTTAAAGATATGGTTACCTATACCAATAAACGCAGTTTTAATTTGTATGCCGATAGTTTTGTGCGCAGCATAAGCGCAGAGAAGAACCATATCGGCAGCTTATCAGACGGCGTGGCCGAGGTTTCAAAATACCTTCAAAAGCTTAATATACCCGTGCAGGATTTTAGCGTATCTGACGGCAGCGGCCTATCCCGCGATAATATCGTTACCTGTAAAACTACTGTGGATTTGCTGGAGGCTGTGCTTAAAGAGCCTTATGGCCAAGTGTTTTATGACAGCCTGCCCATAGCCGGCGATTCTGATGACATCGGCAATATGTCGCGCCGATTAAAGTACAGCGGCGCAGCCCATAATGCGCGTATTAAAACAGGCACCTTAGACAGAGTGCGCGCCCACGCGGGTTATATAAAAGACAGTAAGGGCCGCCAGTTAATATTTTGTATAATAACCAATAACTTCTACGGCCCGTTAAGGGATATAGATTCCGAGCATGAGAAGATTATTAACGCTTTAGCGGATATCGGTTTAAACACTAAACCGGCGAGGAAAGAGCCCAAATCAAAACCGATACCCAAAATTATTAATATAAGAGGTAATTAAATGGAAAAAGTAATAACCAATGAAGCGGCCTTAGCGCGTACTTTAGACCGCATAGCTTATGAAATACTTGAAAGGAATGAAGATACCTCCAAGCTTTGCCTTGTCGGCATAAAAACGCGCGGCGTATATATTGCGCGCCGTCTTAAAGAGCGTATCAAAAAATTCGCTGGCATTGATTTGCCGCTGGGCGAGCTGGATATTACGCTCTACAGGGACGACCTTACCCAAGTGGCCGATAACCCGCAAATGAAAGCTACCTCCATCGGTTTTGACATCACAGGCAAAGATATTATAGTGGCCGATGACGTCTTGTACACCGGCCGCACCGTGCGCTGCGCTTTGGACGCTATTATTGACCACGGCCGCCCCCGCCGCATTGAGCTTATGGTTATTGTTGACCGCGGCCACCGCGAGCTGCCCGTACACGCCGACTATGTAGGCAAAACAGTGCAAACTGCCGATGACGATATTATCCATGTACACCTTAAGGAACACGACGGGGATGATTGTATAGTACATAATGTCGGCGGCCAAAACTTAAAAAAGTAAAGTACTTTTATTACTTTTTGTAACCAAAAAGTAACAAAAAGTTCCGCTGCAGATTCCGTATTCAATATAAATTTTAAGGGGAATTTTGCAACTTGTAAAACGGTGCAAAGGCTGTATGTAAAAGCCTGCACCGTTTTACTTCGTACAATACAAAATTATTCCCATTCTAAAATTTATATTTCATAGACACTCCAATGCAGCGGGTTTTAAAAAGACTTCACGCCTACTTTCTAAAGTGCCGCGCTTCATATTCTAGCCGTCATTGCGGGTGCACTTCCGTTTTTTCGCAAATTGCGTTGCGGCAAGTAAATTGGCGTCCCGTTCGCAGAAGTGGCGAAGCCACCAAGATTTTGGGAAAAATCTTGCTTGTTTTTTTTTTTTTGATACCCTACTACTATAAATGCGGCCTCCACTTTTGCTAATATATCTATACGTGTCGCATTCTTTTTTATAGGAGAGTTTCTTTGAATATGCAAACAAAAAACACTAAAAAGTCTAAAAAGGGCTTTACGCTAACTGAGGTGCTGGTAGTTGTGCTCATCATCGGTGTGATATCGGCGATAGCTTATCCCGTTTACACAAAAAGTATAAATAAATCGCGCGCGGTGGAAGCTATCAATTTACTTGAGATGGTACGCAACAAGCAAATAGCAAACCACGCGAGGAAGGGCGAGTATCTGCCTAATTTTACGGCCATCGGCCAATTAACAAGCAACCCTGAAGCCGAGGTAAAAACGGAAGGCGACGCGATATTAACCGTCAACGGCAAATACGAGCTTGCGATGAACAATGAAAAGAACTGTATGAGCGCGGCCTATATCCCAGCCAAAGGTAAACCCGCAACATTTACATTTTCGTCCAGTTATGAAGACGCGGGCCTTGGCTGCGACGGAGATATATGTAAAACATTTGGCAATATAGTCGGCACTTCGCAAAGCATTTGTAATTGCGGGACAAAAACTTGTTCTTCGCCATATGTGCAAAACGCAAAAACCTGCGCTTGTGATTGCCCGCTTGCGTGCACGGAAGGCGGATGCCACGACAAAAATCCCGCGAGAACGGAGACACAAGCATGCGGCAACGGCGGAACACAAACAAGAACCTGCCCTGAAAGTTGCAGCAGCGAATGCAGCGCAAGCTGGAGCAGTTGCACCGGGCAAACTTGTGATGGCAATTCCTCAGAACCTTGTGACGCAGGTTATAGCGGGACAAAAACACGTACTTGTAATAATGGCGTGTGGAGCGGATGGAATACATCAGGCTGTACAAAAAACCCGATAGAGTGTGAAGGGTCTGCGACGGAAGATTGTGAAAACTGCGGAACAAAGAGCAGAACTTGCGACAAAACCACAGGTACTTGGAGCGACTGGAGTGATTGTGAAGGAACGAAAGACGAGACGCAGGCCTGCGATAACGGATACCCCGGCAATAAAAGCAGGACGTGTACAAATAATATATGGGGGGAGTGGACTGGGGATTGCTCTTTCTGCGGGAAAGAAGGATCCTGCAAACCCGGCGAGAATAGGCTTTGCGGCGGCAGTGAGGTGGTTGAACTGGGTACGCAGTCTTGCGGTGAAGATTGCCAGTGGGCGCGTTGTATTTGCCGTGATGGCTTCAATTTAGAAGGCGATAATTGTGTGCCTTGCGGCGTAGAATATGGCGCGGAGGAATACCTCGGCCTTGAGTCTGAGGTAAATGGAGCCGCAGATACCTGCCCGGGCGGCGATGCTGAGAATCCCGTAAATCTTTATGGCGGCCCGCTTATGGTGGAAAGTTGTATAGATATTTATAAAAAAGCTGCCGCAGGAAATGGCAATATGGTGATAACAGAAATGGGTAATGTTACAGACCCAGCAAGAGATACCACTTATCCGCCTGACCCTACGCAAAAGTATAGTTGCAATGCGCAGGATTTTGCTAAGAGTGCGACATATACAGATGTTTATGATTATAAAGAAGCGGGTGCAACAAGCGTATTTGAAAGCGTCAGGGTAAAGTATTGCAATCATGAGTATTATCCCGCTGATGCGTGCTGCGGTACAATGTGGTTTGTATCACGCTGTGATTGGTACAGGAACGCAGGGGGTAATATTTCCCATTCTTACGCTGTTTCACCACAAGAATACTGCAAGGATATGGCAAGGATTGGCAAGGTGCCGTCCGGCGGAAGTTACAGTTGCTGGTCTATGGACAGCGCCAGCCCATGCAGCGGATACATGGATCCTAATATATATAATCCCAATAATCCTATGGGGCCTTCAGGGCAGGATAATCCGCCTAACCAATCAACGCTTTACGGGTCCAGGTATACTTGTACCCCTGCGAGCGGTAAAATCCGCAAGGTTGAATGTAAACCTGCAAAAGGAGTATATAAGCGCGTGATTACAAGGAAGTGTAACTCTTAGATGGCTTGAGTTTTTCAATATCGTATAATAAAAAACCACGGGTTTTGGCCCGTGGTTTTTTGATTAAGTTAAAACTCTGTTAGTAGATGGCGTTCCAGGCGCGTGTTGTTAAAACAAATTCCACCCTTCTGTTACAGGCCCTGCCTTCGGGGCTGTCATCCAATGTAAGCGGTACGCGCTTGCCGTGCCCGTAAGTTTTTACGGATTCGGGGTAAACGCTGCGGCTGATAAGGTAGCTTTTAATGGCATTGGCGCGCGCATTTGAAAGCCAGTCATTATATTCGTCAGTGCCGACCATATCGGTATGGCCTGAAACTATAACCTTATAGCGGCGGTTTTGGACCAGGATTTCAGCGAGTTTATCTAAAACGGGGTAGGCTGAAGTCTCTAAAACAAAGCTGTCAAACTCAAAGTCTACGCTGGGTATTTTGCGTGATTCGCGCATTTGGTCTACTGTCTGCTTGCGCCATTTATCTTCGTCGGCGCGTGAAGGGCAAAGCGCCCCTGCTACAAATTTTTTATGCTTTTGGCCCTGTTGGTTATCCTCTTTCTTATTTGCGCTATAGCAGCCCGCGCACACTATCAATGCGGATAAGACGGTTAAGTTAATTAATTTCATTTTCTAATCTCTCCCCGTAAAATATATAGATATTATAGCAAAACCTAAACTGTAATTTACAAAAAAATATCCCCCGTTTTGGGGGATATTTTTTGAATACTAATTTAGATTGTCATTATTTCTTTTTCTTTTTCGGCTACAATTTTGTCTATAAGAACGATAGATGCGTCGGTAGCTTTTTGGATATCGTTTTCAAAGCGTTTAAGATCGTCTTCGGTAATCTCGCCCGCTTTTTGGGCTTTTTTAAGCTTTTCAAGGATATCGCGCCTTTCATTGCGGACGGAGACTTTGTACTCCTCGCTCATCTTAGATACAGATTTTGAAAGGATTTTACGCCTGTCTTCCGTCATAGGGGGGAAGGTAATCCTGATAAGTTTGCCGTCGTTCTGCGGCGTTACGCCAAGATCGGCCTGCTGTAAAGCCTTTTCAATTTCTTTTATAGAGGTAACGTCCCAAGGCTGGATTTCAAGCGTTTTTGCGTCCGTTATATTGACGATAGCCATCTGCTTAAGCGGCGTGGGTACGCCGTAGTATTCCACCCTTACATTCTCCAGCATTTGCGGGTTTGCGCGGCCTGTGCGCAAGGTGCCTAAATCCTTTTTAAGCCTTTCGGTTACCTGCGTCATATTAGTTTTAGATTTATTTAAAAGTTCGCTTACGCCTTCCATAAAATTATCCTCTTATTTGAATTTCCTTTATTATATCTTTTTTAACGCCCTTTTGCAGGCAGTTTGTAGACGACGACGGGCCTGTTTGCGTGCGCGCCGTCTTTAATTTTTTTAAGCTCATTTTCCAATACCATTATTTGCTGGATTTTGAGTATTTGCGCCTGCTGTTTTGCGTTTGCCGCTTTAAGGCGGCTGACGCTGATGCACAGGCATAGATTCATACTAAACAGTACAATTAATGCAAATATAACTAAATTGCGTTCTGTAATCACATCGCGCTTCCAGTTAATAGCTTTAAACTTATTTTGCAGTTCTGAGTACTGCCTTTCCATTGAAAGCTTTATCGGGGAATCCTCACGCATAGCTGTTTTTTCTTTAGGTTCTTGCTGCGGATTTTCATCAAGAGTGATTTCCTTTTCCTGTTCTTTTGGCTGCTCTTGCTGCGCTTGGGGATTATTTTCCTGCCCGGTCTTTTGCTCGGGCGCGGCCTGCTGTTCAGGCGAGGCTTTTTCTTCAGGTATTATTTGCTGTTCGGGCTTAGCGGGCTCCTGCGGTTCTGCTTTTTGCTCGGGTACGGGCTGCAGCTCGGGTTCTGCTTTGTGCTCGGGCTCAACTTGGGGCTGCGGCGCGGCCTGCGGCTCTTCCGCGGGGATATCTACCGCCAGGTGCTCGGGCGGGATAATCGGGGAGGGGGGCTCATCCTCCGCTATAGATTCATGCATTACTTTTACTTTTTCCTCAGCCTCTTTGTTTGAAGGCTCCGGCATAGTGCCCGTTACGCGCGAGAGTATGGCAGAAGGTATGCTGTAACGGTTGGGGTTGGGGAAGAAGGTGTTTTTAAGGAAATTATAAATCTCCTTCCTAAGTAAAAAACAAGTGCAGAATATAACTACAAAGCCCAGTACGCATAATGGTATAAGCCAGCTGTAGTTATATGGTTTAATAAGTTCGTCCATATATTATCCTATTAATGTGCCGATATTTTCAGTTTCAATAGCTTTTTTAATATTACCTGCTTTGTGTAAATTAAATACGCATAATTTAAATTTATTTTCTAAACATAAAGCCAACGCGGCTGTATCCATAAACTGCAAGCCCTGTTGTATAGCGTCATTGTAAGAAATTTTGTGTATAAGTTTTGCATTGGGATTCTTTTTAGGGTCGCTGTCGTATACGCCGTCAACCTGGGTGGCTTTAAGTACAAGGTCGGCCTTGATTTCAGACGCTCTTAAAGCGGCTGCGGTATCAGTTGTAAAAAACGGGCTGCCTGTGCCGCCCGCAAAAATGACTACGCGCCCCTTCTCCAAATGGCGTATGGCTTTGCGGCGGATAAAAGGCTCCGCCAATTTGTAGACATTAATTGAGGTTAAAACGCGCGTAGGCACTTCTATATCTTCCAAAGCTGATTGCAGGGCCAGTGCGTTTATAATAGTTGCCATCATACCCATATTGTCCGAGTTTACGCGGTCTATAATCCCGCCGCCGTCGCGCACGCCGCGCCATATATTGCCGCCGCCTATTACTATGGCAAGCTGGCAGCCTGTGGCAAGCGCGCCCTTAATTTCAGCCGCGATAGAGCGTAAAGCCGCAGGGTTTACGCCCCTGGTTCCTTCTTCGGCAAGCGCTTCACCTGATAATTTGAGCAGAACTCTTTTTGACATATGTGGTAACCTCGTGAAATTTGATTTGACGCACAAACTTTTTATTATAATACAAAATATTTAAACTCTACGGTATAGCGGCCCTGATATAAAGCTGTTTACCGGCCGCCGCCCCCACCGCCGCCGGAACCGCCCCCGCTAAACCCGCCGCCGCCCGAGCCGCTGCTAAAGCCTGAGCCGCCGCCGCTTTTATTTGGCATTGCGCTTGCAACCGCGCCTGCCAATAATCCGCCGCGCACGGCCTTAAAGCCGCCTGCATTAGTTGTAAGCTGTTCCATAGCGGTTGCGCCGATTATTTTGGAAAACTTTTTTATCCACTTATTCTGTATATTAAAAGCGAAGGCATAGGGCAGATAGTCGCAAAAAATCCTGCCTGCCGCATCAGGGTCGGAAAGCTCGGCGCGGTGCGCCTCGGCAATAGTCATATAACGCCTAAAGCCTTCAACCTCGGCTGAAAATATTTTGCCTTTAGGCGTAAGCTTATCAATAAAATCGCTATAGAATATAAGCCCCCATAAACCGAGCAGGAAGCCTGCCTCCGCCGCTATTATAAAAGGCTGCGCGTTTATAAGCAGCGGTATAAAAAAGGCGGAGTAAAATAAAGTTAAAACCAGCATTACCAAAACTTTAAGGATTCTTGAGGGCACAGCAATGGCGGAGACGACCAAAAATACGCTGTAGTGCAAATTAATAAAAATAAGCGGCGCGGCGGGTATAAATAATAACTGCCAGGCAATCAATACTAATACCGGAGTAAGCAGGAATTTTTTATTGCTGTTGCGGTACAGTTTTTCCTTCTTGCTGAATTTATCGCGCAGCATATTCTGCAAAATACTTACCGGATGAGCGTGCGCGGCGTCTATTACAAATGAGCTGCGCCCCGCAAATATTTTGCCCAGGAGCGCGGCCTCGTCTTCCGTCAGATTATTTTGCGCGCGGTCAAGCAGTTCTAAATTTGCCTCGCGATAGTTTTGCGTAATCTTTAATTTGTTTTTTAGGGCCAGGCTCAGAATGTTTACTGAAAGGCATTTTGAGTCCATACGCTTATTCTTAAAGTAGCGGATGAATGCGGGGGAAGTATCCGCAGGCGGCGCATAAAGCACCGGCGCGATATCCTTAGAGTCGCGCCCGTATTTGTACCAGGTAATAAAATAATAGGCAAATAAAAGCGCGGTAAATACGGCGGGGATAATCATTAAGATATACCTTAGCTTATAGAGCAGCGGTTCACGCACAAAACCTTTTTGCCAGGGGACGGCTATTGTCATACCCTCGCGGTTATTGAGCGTCCGCGTAGTTTGATAGGAGAGATGCCCTGTTTGGATTGTATTATTGGATTTAGAACCGTAATAGCCCGTATAAAGCGATATTTTATCTTCAAAAGGTTGTGCGCCGTCAGGTAAATTTACTTTGACGGAGGCTTGGTGTATCGGGAAGTTCCAGCCATTGCCCGTTACGTTCCAATAGATTTCATCATAATCTTTAAAGAAGCGCACGGCATTTGCTATATCGTAAGTAAGCTCATAAGTATGCGGGCCGCGCGTCAAAAAATTATCGTCCCCAAAATTTATGCGCAGGGCGTTTGAGGATGGCTCCTCAACAAAATACGGGTGCTCTTGGCCGTCCATTGTAAGAGATTTTACAGTAATTTTTTCATTGTTATTTGCAGGCAGTTCTCGGTATATGCCGCGCCTGATATTTTGGTGCTGCGCATTTATTGTTATGCGTTCGGTAACTGTTACCGATGCGTCTGGGCGGATATTAAGCGTACTGATAAAATTATAAACAGCTTCCCGCTGCGCCCATACGGGCAGGCATAAAAAGGCAAATAAAAAAAGCAGGATAATTTTTTTTATATTCATAGTTTTTATTATACAAAAAAGCCCCTTTTTACGAGGAGCTTTTTTGTTTTTAATATATCTTTCTATATTTTATAACTTAATTTAAATTCTTTTGTTGAAGGTTTTGCAAGTTGCTCTTTAAGCTGGTCTGTTTGCTGGGCTGCCGTTAAATCCTGCTCCAGGGCTTGCGCGATAATCTGCTGCGTTTGGGGGGAAGTCATTTGGTTTACCTGCTCCTCAAGCAATGTTAAGAAGCCTTCCTCCTCAGCGATGATTGAGGCCGTAAGGTTTTTACGTTCCTGCGCAAGTTTAAGCGCGGCCAGTGAAAATGCCTGCGGGCTGTTTTGCTTTATCTGTTTAAGCTTTGCGCTGTACTGCGCCCTTGCATTGGAAATTATGTTTTGCGGTTGCGCGTCATTTGCCGATATTAAATAATATGCGGTAATTGCGCCTGCCGCCAAAACTATGGTGCCCAAAACACCGCCGCCGCGGCTTACTTTAAGCGGTTTGCGCCCTAAGATATGGTTTGTTTCTTTTATAAGTTCCTGAAATTTCGCCGCGTGCGGATCGCCTTTCATAAATTTAATATTATCCAAAACAAATACAAAATGGTTGCGGATATGGGAGGGGACTTCCTGGTAGATAGGGTTTTTAGGGTCAAGGCAATAAAAGAAATCATATTTGCCCCTTAATTCCCTGAACGCGGTTGACATTTCCCTTGTCAAAGCGGGGTTATATTTTGCCAACAAAGGATCGCGCTGCATGATTTGCATCATGCCGAGCACATTTTCAACCAAAGCGTCCAACGGGCGAGTTTTTAGGAAGACTTCCCGCGCCGCAGCCCTTTCCTGCGCTATCGCCGCAGCTGACATCGCCGCTAATGTAAACGGTTTTACGCCTGCTTTTGCTGCAGGTTGGGTGTATGTTGTAATAGGTTTTTCAAGCAGAAGCAATGCTTTTTGCGCGCCTGAAGGCGCATCGGCGTTTACCAAAGCAAACAGGTTTACGGGAACTATCAGGTTTAAAGTAAGGAGTAGGGCGGTAAGTTTTGTTCTCATTTTGTCTCCGTATGCAAGCAGTATTATAAACACATTCTAACATTGTTTATATTTTTTGTAAACGTTATTTAGGCCCAATCGCCCGTTAGGCATTATGGGTACCTTGTGTGATTATTTAAACATAAAAAAAGCCCCGCGTAAGAGCGGGGCTTCTTAAGAACTTGTTTTATTTTTAGAACCTTACGAACCTTACTACCTCTAAATCTAAGCCTAAATCTTTTGTAGCCTGCGCAAAATAATCTTTGACTGAGAGTTTGGAGTCTTTCATATAAGGCTGTTCCATTAAGCAGACGTCCTTGCAATACTTGTGGATTCTGCCCGGAATCATCTTTTCAATAGCGGCTTCGGGTTTGCCTTCGTTCCTGGCCTGTGTGATTGCGATATCCTTTTCCCTTGCGATATCGGCTTCAGGTACGTCGGATTCGTTAAGATACTGGGCAACCATACCTACGGCCTGCATGGCCAGGTTGCGCGCAATTTCCATAACTTCGGCTTTTTTGGAGCAGCATGAACCGTCCTGCTGCTTGCAGGCGATTTCAACCATAGCGCCTTTTTTGTTGTCGCTGTGGAGGTAATAGTTAATTACGCCGCATTTGCCGCTGAGGGTCCATAATTCAGCTTTGGTAAAGGATACGTTTTCGCCGAATCTGGGCGCGACTTCATGGATGACTTTGCCGAGGGCTTCGTCATTTACAAAGTCTGTTACCGCTGTGTTTGCCAGCATATAGTCCGCAATCTTTTCGGTAAGGCCGATAAAGTCAGGCGTCTTTGCCACAAAGTCTGTTTCGCATCCTAAATAAGCCATAGCGGTATATTTGCCGTCGGCTGAGGTTTTTACCGCCAACCTTCCTTCTTTGGTTTCCCTGCCGGCGCGTTTAGCCATATCGGCCAAACCTTTTTTGCGCAGGTAGACTACCGCTTCTTCTACATTGTCTTTGCATTCTGCCAAAGCCTGCTTGCAAGCGCCTAAACCGGCGCCCGTTTTTTCTCTTAAAATTTTGATGTTTTCAAGGGCTGATGCCATATATTCTCCTGTAAAATTTGTTTGATAAAGTTTATTTGCCCGCCCGCTTTCGCGGGCAGGCGTAAGTTTTGTGTTATAAAAGATTAGTCTTCTTTCTTAACGGTTTTTTTGGCGGCCGGTTTCTTGGCTGTTGTGATAGCTTTTTTGGCTTTCTTTTCTTCGCGGCCGTGTTTCTTTTCTTCTTCTTCTATTTCTTCTTCTTCAACTGCAGCGGCTGCTTCTTCAGCGGCTACTTCGGCCTTTTCAACTTCTTTTGCCGCGCCGATTAAAGCGTCTGCCATTGCGGTGTTTTCCACCACAACTTCTTTTACCGCTTCTACAACTTCGGCGGCTGCCTGGGCTGCTACGGCTTCTTCAGCGTTAACGCCGTTGGCTTCGTTGCGGCCTTCAATAATAGAATCAGCTACCGCGCCGCAGAACAATTTGATTGATCTGGCTGCGTCGTCGTTACCCGGTATTGGTACGTCAATCATATCAGGGTTGGCGTTCGTATCGCAAATGGCGATTACGGGTATGCCTAAAGTCCTGGCTTCTTTTACTGCGCCTTGGGTGTCAACAGGGTCAATTACAAATACGATATCGGGCAGGGATTTCATATCGCGGATGCCGCCCAATAATTTCTGGAGGCGGTTAAGCTCTTTTGTAAGCCTGGAAGATTCCTTTTTGGAAATCGCTTTTAATACGCCTTCTGCGTCCCATTTTTCAAGCTCGGTCATCCTTTCTACGGATTTGCGGACTGTCTGGAAGTTAGTTAATGTGCCGCCTAACCATTTTTCATGGATGCAGGGGCACAAGGCTCTCTGGGCTTCGGCTAAAATGGCTTCCTGGGCTTGTTTCTTTGTGCCTACAAATAAAAATTTTGAACCTTTTTTTGATTCTTCTTTAATAAAGGCGCATGCTTTTTTAAGTTCTTTGGCTGTTTTCTGTAAGTCTAAGATGTGAACGCCGTTCCTTTCGCCAAATATATAGCGGCTCATTTTAGGGTTCCATCTGGATGTCTGGTGGCCGAAGTGAACGCCGGCCTCAAGCATGGCTTTCATTGATACATTACTCATTTATTATTTCTCCTTGTTGACGGCTTTTACCTTTAAATTTAGGCAGAGGATGCCCATAAGCGGTAATAAGCCAAGCCTTTCTCTTTTGCCGCATTTAATTTACTGCATTTGGGCGCGGCATCAGGTACAGGGCTGTAAATATTATACCATAAAAAAGCCCCCGCTTTACGCAGAGGCCTTTTTGCTGATATTGCTGTTTTGCTTAGAATCTGCCGTTTACTATTACCATGGCAGGGAACCAGCCGTTTACTTTGATAATGTTTACTAAGCCGATTTGCAAGCCTTTTTCCATGGAGACGGTATTATTAATCAGGCCTAACTGCAAACCTTTGAAGTGCTGCGCCTGATTGTAAACGCCCCATTGCAGGCCGGTGGCTCTTTCCGCCAGGTTTATTAAACCCAGCTGCGCGCCGCAGACTTCATTGTTTGCCACGTTTACTGCGCCCCATTGTATGCCGGCAAGGTCAGTCGTTACATTTAATAAGCCGAACTGGATACCCTTTGCGTCATTGGTAACATTATACAAAGCTCCGCTTACGCCGCGCATAGTTGTTGCTCTTGCATAAGCAAAAGCTAACTGTAAACCTTTTAAGTCTTCCGTGCGGGCGGAAATGATATTAAAGTCTACCCCTGAGACTGAAGGCGTATTATTATCCACCAAACCTATTACTACATTGGTATGGGAAGGCTTGGGCCAGGCGATTTCATCAAATAAAGAAAGCTTTACAGGGCTTTGTGCAAATGCGCCAACCGCAAGACAGAATAAGAATACTGCCGTAAATAATCTTTTCATTTCTCTCTCCTTTCATAATATAATGCATTATTACTACAACAATAATGATAGCACTTTTTTTAGTAAAATATAATTATTAAGAAAATTGAGCCGTTAACGGAGGTTTGTTATGGAGCAAATTTATAAAGATTTAGTAAAAGGTTTAAAACAATTTAAAAAAGATAATAAGGTAAGCAGGGTGGTTATAGGCTTAAGCGGCGGGCTTGATTCCGCCGTAGTAGCTGTTTTGGCGGCCGATGTTTTTGGCGCGGGTAATGTTTACGGCGTGGCTATGCCTTCAAAGCATACAAGCTGCCAAAGTAATGACTGCGCAAGCCAGCTTGCGGGTAATCTTGGCCTTAACTATTGCGTGCTGCCTATTGAAGAGCAAGTGGCTTTAGAAGAAAAGGAACTGCTTAAACATTTTGCGGGCGGGTTAAATGAGATTACAAAACAGAACCTTCAGGCTCGTATGCGCGGGCTTACCCTTATGGCTTTTGCCAACCAGTTAAGCGCGGTTGTGCTTGCAACAGGCAATAAGAGCGAGATTTATACAGGCTACTGCACCCTTTACGGCGATACCTGCGGCGCATTGGCGCCGATAGGGGACGTCTATAAAAGCACGCTTTACCATTTGGCTGAATTTATTAACAGGAACGGCGAAGTTATACCGCAATATACCATTGACCGCGCCCCCAGCGCCGAGCTTGCGCCCAACCAGAAGGACCAGGATACCTTGCCTCCTTATGATCTTTTAGATAATATAATAGAAGAGTATATATTTAACAGTAAAGCCGCCGCTGAAATCGCCCAAAAGCTTAAGGCCGATAAAAAGCTGGTTGCTGATACCATACAAAGGATAGACGGTTCCGCTTTCAAAAGGAAGCAGCTTGCACCCGTCATAAGCTTATGCAAAACAAAATAATAATGCTTGCCCTTCTGCTTGCTCCGGCCATTTTAACAGCGCAAACTACGGTTAATATGCACAGGGGCACTTTTTCAAACACAAGCATTGAGCAGGACGACGGCTCAAACCAAAAACGCCCGCTTAATGCCATTGACGGGCTTGGCAGGCGCACGCCTACTTTTGTGCCTGTTATAGTTGACGGCAAAGTGCTTTATTATAATAAGGAATACGGCTACCTTGTAAACCACAACCCGCAGGCCGGCGCGTACGACAGTATGGCGGAGCAAACCTTGTATAGCGAGCCCGCGCCCGTGCGCCCTAATCCGCATGCAGATTTTGACAGCCCCAAAGTAAAAGCCTGGCCTTTTGAGGCGCTTGGGGCGGACAAACTTAACGGCGCGCTTAGCGGGCTGGGTGTAAATGTGGCTGTTTTTGACAGCGGTATATCCCCGCATAACCAGTTTACTGCGGGTATGGTTGATGTTTTAGATATGACGGGCAGCTCAAAAGTTGATGATGAATACGGGCACGGCACCGCCGTGGCGGGCATTATCGTGGGCAATGGTTTTGGCGATACGGGTTTTAGAGGTATTGCGCCCGGCGCAAAAATAAAATCCTATAAAATCGCGACCAAAAACGGCGTAACGGATAATACATACATAGCAAAGGCCATAAATATGGTTTTTGAATATAATAAGGAAAACCCTAATAATAAAATAAGCATTATAAATATAAGTTACGGTTTAAGCGGGGATGACCCTACGCTTAAAAACGCTCTGCGCAGCGCTTATGAAAGCGGTATAACAATTATCGCGCCGAGCGGTAACAGCGGGCAGGGCTTTTTGGTCTATCCCGCAGCTTATGATTTTGTTATAGCAGTGGGGGGGATAAGCTATCACAGAAAGCCGATGAAGCTTTCAAACTTCGGCGAAGGTTTAGCCGTCGTTGCGCCCGCCGCAGGCATTTACGCGCCTGATAATTTTGGGGAATACTCCTGGGTGCGCGGCACTTCTTTTGCAAGCGCATATATAACGGGTAGCGTTGCTTTGATTTCACAGGCATACAAAAACAAATACGGCCGCCTGCCAACCCCGCAGGAAGTTTATAATACATTGCAAAAAATCAGCGTGCAGCTGCCTGATGTTCCTAAGAACAAACAGGGTTTCGGGCTGCCTGACGTAAGCAAAATAAACGCGGCTATTTAAGGACTATAAAATGAGTTACAGAGATTATGAAATACCTAAAGATTTAATTTTCAGGACGCGCGATATCCTGGATATGGACGGGCTTGACTGCAGCGCATTGCTTGAACCCGCAGATTTTGACGATGTTTTTGACGCGCCGTGCAAAATAACTAAAATAACAATAAAGCTGCACTTTTCCGTAGCCGGTAAAGATATATATGTAAGAGGGGAAGTTGAAGGCCGCGTAATGCGCCAGTGCGGCCGCTGCCTTGAGATGTTTGAAGATAAGTTTGCCGAAGAGTTTACGGAATTATATTCCACTAAAAGCGAAATAATTGATATAATGTATACAACAAAGCAAACGCTGGCCCTTGTGAACAATATAAGCAGTGTGTGTTCAAAAGATTGTAAGGGCCTGTGTGAATATTGCGGCGCAAATAAAAACAAAACGCAATGTGATTGTGAAGCGCCGTCGGTATCGCCTTTTGCCGTTTTGAAAGATAAATTTTCAAAATAAATTTTATTTAGTAACAATAAGTGAGGAATAGTACAAATGCCTAATCCAAAAAGAAAACACACCAGATCAAGAAGGGATCTCAGAAGGTCTTCCAACTCCAAACTGGAAGCTGTAAATGTAGTCCCCTGCACAAACTGCGGCGAGGCAAGATTGCCCCATAACATCTGCCCCAAATGCGGTTTTTACGATGGTAAAGTTGTTGTGGAAGTCAAAGTAAAAAAAGCAGCAGAAGACAAATCCAAATAACTGAGTTATTATGCGTATAGCCCTTGATGCCCTAGGTGGCGATTTCGGTGCAAAGCCAAATGTAATAGGCGCGGTTAAAGCCGCGGCTGATTTTGGTTATGAAATCATATTGGTAGGTGATGCGGCTTCTATTAAGACAGAGCTTGAAGCCGCAAAACCTTATAACGAGCAGCTTATCTCCATCGTGCATGCGCCCGATGTTATTGATATGGCTGCCAACCCCGCAAGGGAATGCAAAGCAAAACAAAATGCAAGTATTGTGGTATGCGCCAAATTAGTTAAAGAAGGTAAGGCGGATGCTATGATTTCTGCGGGTAATTCCGGCGCTACTATGGTAGCGGCGGTTTTTGGTTTGGGCAGGATTAAAGGGATTGACCGTCCCGCTATAGCCTCCCCTATGCCCACACAGAGGGGCGTATCTTTAGTCTTAGACGCAGGTGCTAATGCCGACTGCAAAGCCCTCAACCTTTTACAATTTGCCGTAATGGGGTCTATTTATTCTAAAATAGCTTACGGCGCGACAAATCCGCTTGTAGGCCTCTTATCTATAGGCGAGGAAGAAGGCAAAGGCAACCAATTGGTCAAAGACGTAACGCCGCATATAAAGAAGCTCGGCCTTAATTACTACGGTAATATAGAAGGCAGAGATGTCCACACAGGTATGATTGACGTGGTGGTATGCGACGGGTTCGTCGGCAATATCGTTTTAAAACTTTCCGAAGGCTTATCTAAAGCAGTATTTAATATGATAAAAACGCAGGTAAAGAAACGCCCGCTTGCAATGATTGGCGCTTTGCTTGCCAAACCGGCTTTTAAAGCTATTAAGGACCATACCGACCCTGAAGAATACGGCGGCGCGCCCTTAGTAGGCGTTGAAGGCCCCGTCATAATCTGCCACGGCAAATCCACCGAGAAGGCTATCTACAATGCCATTAAGGTATCAGCCAAACTTGTGCAGAGCGACGCGGTAAGCGCCATTAAGGAAAACCTTACGGCCCTAAAACCCGTCTTTGACGAAGTTAAATAAGGGTAGACCAAATGGATTTTAAAGGTAAGAAAGTCGTTATCACAGGCGCAAGCAGGGGCATAGGTTTTGCCATTGCGCGCGCTTTCGCAGCCGCCGGCGCGGACCTTGCGCTTTGCGCAACAGGCCACAGCGCCCTGGAAAAAGCCGCAGAAGAGCTCCTTAAACTTAATCCTTCCGCAAAAATTTACATACAGCAAGTTGATGTTTCATCACAAGATGATTGCGATTCCTTTATCGCCAATTCCGTCAAAGAGTTAGGCGGCCTTGACGCGCTTGTAAATAATGCCGGCATTACGCGTGATACCTTACTTATCAGGATGAGCGAGCAGGACTGGGACGCTGTTATGGACGTCAATCTTAAAGGCGCTTTTTTAATGTCTAAAGCCGCCCTTAAAATTATGATGAAAGCCAGAAGCGGCAGCATAGTTAATATGTCATCGGTCGTCGGCCAAAGCGGTAACGGCGGCCAGGCCAATTACTCCGCCTCAAAAGCAGGCTTAATCGGCCTTACCAAATCACTCGCTAAAGAATTTGCCTCACGCAATATTACTGTAAACGCCGTCGCGCCCGGTTTCGTCAAAACCGATATGACCGACGCTTTATCAGAAGATGTAAAAACAACTGTTTTAAATACCATTCCGCTTAAAAGATTTGCGGAAGTGCAGGATATCGCCAATGCCGTTATGTTCCTTTGTTCCGACAAAGCAAGTTATATAACGGGCCAGGTGTTGGCCGTCAATGGCGGACTCTACATCTAGTTTTCGGCGGCTTTTTAGTTTATACTTTGTTGCTTCGTCGGTCGGATACATGGGGCTTCGCCCCGCTCGGTATACCTCCCTCCTGGCGCCTAGTCTAAACTAAAAATCCTTGAAAACTGTTTTGGCGGCTTTTTGTTTCTTTTTGATTTTTTCGGCTTTTCGGATACGCGGGGTATCCACCCGCTCTCGGTATACCTCAAGCCAAAGAAAATCAAAAATAATTCAAAAATCCTTGAAAACTGGTTCGGCAGTCAGCCGCAATTTGTTTGATAGCAAGTAAATAAGCGTCCCGTACGAATGCCCGTACGGCTAGTACTCGCAATTTGTTTGGCAGTAAGTAAATAAGCGTCCCGTACGCATTGGGTGTGGGCCATCGGATGGAGGTTGTACTAAGCATTAAAGCTCGTGAGAAACTGGCTTTAGTTGCTTGTCTGATGAATAGTATCTCACGACGTGCCCGTGCGGCAAGCACAGATTTTAGTAGAACATTATGTTCTAAAATTATAGAATATATTAAACGCATTTAAAGCGATTTAACGGAGGATAGAATGGAAGCAAAAAATATTGAAGAAAGAGTTAAAAGCATCATCGTAGAACAGCTTGGCGTGGAAGCCGATCAGGTAAAGCCCGAAGCCCAGTTTGTAAATGATTTAGGCGCAGATTCTTTAGACACCGTAGAATTGATTATGGCTTTGGAAGAAGAATTTGACATCGAAATCCCCGATGAACAGGCCGAAAAGATTAAAACTGTCGGCGAAGCTATGGACCACATCAAAGCAAAAGCGAGCAAATAATAAGCAAAAGTGTTTGATGAACTGGAAAAAGTATTAGCATATACTTTTAAAAATAAAGATATTTTGAGAGAAGCGCTCTCTCACAAATCGTATGTTGCGGAAAGGCGGCAGGCCAAAGATAATGAAAGGCTTGAGTTTTTAGGCGACAGCGTGCTTGGCCTTATCGTCGCGGCTTATCTATATAGGCTGTTGACGACGAAGGAAGAGGGAGTGCTTTCCAAAATAAAATCTAACCTTGTATCAAGGCGCAATTTGTATTTCTGGGCTAAGGATTTAGACTTAGGCCGTTATATGCTCCTTGGCCAGGGCGAAATATCTACAGGCGGCAGGGAGCGTGCGAGCATACTCTCAAACGCGGTAGAAGCTTTAATCGGCGCAGTATATCTTGACGGCGGTTTTGACGCGGCCAAAGACATTATTCTAAACTGGCTTGCCACTCAAACTATAGAGCAAGATACAGGCGATTATAAGAGCATCCTGCAGGAACATTTACAAAAGAAAGGCAAGCCCGTGCCTTCTTATGAAGTCATCTCAACCATCGGGCCCGAACATGATAAGATTTTCACGGTCAAAGTTTCGGTTAATGACAAAGAGCTTGGCGTCGGCAAAGGCCACAATAAAAAAGAGGCCGAGCAACAAGCCGCCAAAGAAGCTATGCTCAGGCTGCAGGCTTTGCGTAAATAACGCGGCTTGCTTCCATTGAAAAACTTTAAAAAATTTGTAAAGTATTAATACCGATTTGAAGAGGGGGAGGGCGGCCTTCGGGCTTCCTTAATCGTATGAAAAAAGTATCTTTCAAATTTATCATAACGGGGCTTTTGCTTTTACCTATTATCGTTTTGGCTGCATATACATTCCGCAGCCAGTCTTCAGGCAAAGTGAATCCTAAAAAACTTATACCCGTAACGGAGAAGCTTAAGCTGATTACTCCGACGGAGAGTTCCGACGAAATAGCCCAGTATATTAATGATAATGATTTTGAAACAGCGTCTTTAAAAATTGATGAACTTTTAGTTGACCCTAATATCCCTACCACGGGCGGCTTCCCGCTTATTACGATAGCGGCCGCCAAAAACAGTAATGACCTTGTAAACCTTTTAATCGCGCGCGGCGCGGACGTTAATTTTGCCGAAGTCAACAGCGGCGAGACCGCTCTTATGAAAGCGGCCGCCAACGGTAATACGGATATGGTTACGGTTTTACTTTCTTCTAATGCCAATGTCAATGCGCAGAGCAAGCGCGGCGTTACTCCGCTTACCGCTGCGGTTGAGGCTAATAATTCAATAATGGCTAACCTTTTAATTTCAAGCGGCGCGCGTGCGGGCGTTTCTAAAGAGAATGTTTTAAATTACGCTTTCCGCAAGCATCCTTTAGGCGTAGATATTATGCTTAAGGGCGGCGCGGAGCCGGATTATGCTGATGCCAACGGCAATACAGCCCTTATCGTTACGGCGGCTGCGGGCGATGGGCCAAGCGTCAAAGCTTTAGTTGATTACCGCGCCGATAATAATGCCGCAAATAAGAACGGGATGACGCCGCTTTTATATGCCGTAAAAAATAAAAAGACTGATGTCGCCAACTATCTTATAAACCATTCCCGCACGGATATAAATAAGGCCAATAATAAAGGCGAAAACGCGCTTTATTGGGCCGCTTACCTTGGCCAGGATGAGCTTGTTAATAATTTACTTTTACTTAACGCCGATTATAAAAAACTTACAAACAACGGCGTAAGCGCTTTGCAGATTGCCCAAAAGAACGGGCACCCTAAAACTGCCAAAATAATATCCGATTATATAGCTTTTAAGAGTATTCCGCGCGACGCTAAAGGCAAGCCGATAATACCCAAAAAACAGGCTGCGGCCGCGCAAAAAACAACTGCGGCTAATACGGGCAAGCAGCAGGGCGTTACGACGACAAACAGCAGTATGAATGATGTTTTAGGCGGTATTGATATTTCCGCACAGAAACAAATGACGCCGGAGCAGGCGCAAGCTATGGCCGCAGCGCAGCAGCAGGGCGCGATCCCGCCTGAGGTACAGGCGATGATAAGCCAGCAGCAAGGCGCAAATCAGCAAAGCGGGGCGGCCTCCCAAAGCAATATGCAACCCAAAAAACTTACTATGAGAAAGCCCAAAGAGCAAACCCAGCAACGCACGGTAATTAATAAGCTTAGGACAAGCTCTTTATAAACTTACAGAACAGTTTGTCTATATATTTAAAGCCGTCAGCGGTATAGATGTTTTAGAGCATGCCCGCTTATGTGCGGATATGCCTTATTTATGACTTGAAATATTCGTCTAAAATAGTAACAATATAATATACCTTTCTATATTAAGGGGAAACTATGGTAACAAAAAAAATAATTATTGCGGTTCTATCCGTATTTTTTGCTGTGCCTTTAAAGGCCCAGCTGATTAAATATGTAACTTATTATCCTATACCGTCTGTAACACACTCCCAGCTAAAAGTAAGCGATAAGACGATGCTTGCGACATCTGACGGCGGCGGGGTTGAGGTCGGCAGCATTGATGTTGACGCGAGCGGCCTTGTTACAAGCTCTTTTGATGCTAACCGTGTGTCAGTAACTTCTTATGTCGCGCCTGCGGGGAAGCCGAGTATAATAGTCGGCAATACGGGTACCCCTAATTTGACGGAAACACGCGGCCGCCTTAAGGTTTTTGGCAATATCGCGACGGCCGGCTGGCCCTCTGCTGATAAGATTGTGGCCCAAGGTATTATGAACATAGCCGGTGTAACGTGGAAAAATAAGGGCGGGTTCGGTTTTGACGCGGCCAATAATACCGATGCGTGGCAGGGCTGTACTAAAGGCCAGTCGCTTATGTGGCGCCAGATTAAGATGAAGGGCAGCGATGAATATAAAACTTATCTCGTCTGTGGTAATCCGCTGGAGATGCCGGAACCTGTTTGCGATAGAACAACATATAAAGACTATGACAAATGTATTGCTCTGGGGGCTCCTTGGGTAGTTAAAGGCTCACCCGCGCGCCAAAACTGCCGCTGCGCTGAAGAGTGTACAAAAGATAAGGTTGAAACGGAAGGCGGTATCTGTTGCTTTAAAGGCCAAATTTCAAGAAATAGCCCTATCCCGGGCGCCAAACCATACTGCACATATGAATTTATTGAGGAAAACATATACGCAAACGCCATTGTAAAAAATAAATGTAATAATACGGCGGATTCCTGCAGGAATGCATCTTCCTGTGTTCCAATGCCTGAGACTGTAGAATTTTATATTGGCGGTAATGTCAGAAGGGCGGGACAGGAGGGGAGTACCGGTTGTTGCGGAACAAGCGGCAGATTATGTAGACGTTGGAAGAGATGCAAAAATAACCCAAAATATAATAAACCGCATAATGAAGGTTGGAGCGGTAGAAAAGTAACGGAATGCAATGAGCCGGCGGAAGGCCAGCCTATCTGTGAGGTTAATTGCCCCAATAAGGATAACCCCAGTTGTGATGTCTATTGTTATAAAAAAGGGTATAAACCTTCTATAGGCGCGGGCGCTTTCTATGATTATAGGGCGTGCTATACAGGCAATGAGCGCGGCTGTGATGAGCCCCACTATACATATGGCAGCAGGGATCACGGCAAGAAATGCGGGGATAGTTTTACAACCCAGGCTATAATAACGCATTGCAAAACGAAGTAATTTAATTTGCCCTATCGGCAAATAAGGTTTATTATGAAAAACCTATTTGTATCTTTTATTTGCATATATGCATTTATTGCCGCTGCTGATGTTTACGGCCAGTCAATAAGGTATATAAGCTTTTATCCCGTGCCCGGCGCGACGCATTCGCAGTTGAGCGTCAGTAAAAAAGCCGTGCTTGGCGCAGCCGACGGCGCTGTTGTTGA
This sequence comes from uncultured Elusimicrobium sp., assembly GCA_964415545.1. GTDB lineage: Bacteria > Elusimicrobiota > Elusimicrobia > Elusimicrobiales > Elusimicrobiaceae > Proelusimicrobium. The sequence goes on along the minus strand of CAYQAU010000011.1, from coordinate 8,541 downwards.
GTTTGGCAACCCCTCATCCCCAAACGGTTTGGCGGTCAGTAAATTTGAGGCGGGCAGGATTGTAATTACTACCTTTAACGATGCAGGCGGTAATACGGATTTAGTGGTTGGAAGTATAAATAATAAAGATACGGAAAACACAGGCACTTTAAAAGCGGGCGCGGATGTAAGCGTAGTAAACAGCGTATCAAAAGTAAAAGTGCTTGAGGCGGACGGCACTCTTTCAATAAAAGGAATGTACTGGCCCGGTAAGGGCGGTATAGGCGCAAATAAGGACGGGGCGGAAGATTGGGAAAATTGCCCCGAAGGCTCAAAAATAGAATGGCAGCAGTTAAGGCTTGGCGGGGACGATTACTATAGGATGTATCTTACCTGCGGCGCGCCCAATGTTATGGAGGAGCCTGTGTGCGACCACGAGGCCACGGGCTGTACTGAACAGGAATTGGTTATCGGCAGCCCTGTTAATGAGAGTTGCCGTTGCATGCCCGATTGTACTAAAATATTTATTAACGGCCAAACCACAACATTTATTGAAGAAGGCGGCCTTTGCTGTTTGGAAGGCCAAATAGTAAAGAGGGAGCCGCAGGGCAAATACTGCACTTACCCTTTTAATGAGGGGCAATACTGGATAAATGCGGTGGCGCAGACTACTTGTACGCCCAATACTAACCAGTGTAAGAACGCAAGCTCCGTCTGCAAGCCTATACCTTCAACAGTAAAGTATTATAAGGGCGGCAGCGTGGGCAGCGCTGGGAGTAATAAGGATGCCTACAAAGTATGTGGGGAGAGAAAGAAAAAACTGGGGATTGTGTGGTGTGATGACCGCGTTTGGGCATGGAGTAAATTGCACAACAGCGGGTGGAGCGGCGGCAGCGAATTTAAAATATATTGCGATGAAGGGCAATACCCTTGCGATTTAATATGCAACAGGAACCAAAAGACTTGTGATAAAATTTGTATTAAAAAAGATTTTGTGCCTACATTCCAAAACGGCAGCAAGTATGAATACTCAACTTGCTATACGGAACATGATAATATAGGCTGTGATAACGGAATTATAGATTATAACGGGTATATGTGCGGGGACACCACCGCATATGTAGGTATACTCCAATGTAAAGGGACATAGACGGGAGAAATTGAATGCTTAATCGTAAACTACTCATAAACTTAATTTTTGTATTTTTATTCTGCTTAACTGCGGGTATAGGATATAGCCAGTCAATAAGGTATATAAGTTATTATCCTATACCTTCGGCTACGCATTCCCAGCTTAATGTGGGGAAGAAGGCTGTGCTTGGCGCGGCAAATAATGCTACGGTGGAGTTTGGCAACCCGGCATCCCCCAGCGGTTTGGTAGCCAGTAAGTTTGAGGCGGGCAGGGTTGCCGTTACGTCCTTTAATGATGCGGGCGGTAATACGGATTTAGTGGTGGGAAGTACAAGCTCCAAAGATACGGTAAACACCGGTAAATTAAAAGCGGGCGCGGATGTAAGCGTAGTAAACAGCGTATCAAAAGTAAAAGTGCTTGAGGCGGACGGCACTCTTTCAATAAAAGGAATGTACTGGCCCGGTAAGGGCGGTATAGGCGCAAATAAGGACGGAACGGAAGATTGGGAAAATTGCCCCGAAAACTCAAAAATAGAATGGCAGCAGTTAAGGCTTGGCGGGGATGATTACTATAGAATGTATCTTACCTGCGGCGCGCCCAAAGTTATGACGGAGCCTAAATGTTCCGACACTATGACCTGCGGAGATAAAGAACTTGTGATGGGCAGCCCTGTTAACGACAGCTGCCGCTGCGTGCCTGACTGTACTAAAATTTATATTGACGGACAGCAATCCGTTTGGGTTGAAGAAGGCAGCCTTTGCTGCAAGCCCGGCCAAATAGTAAAACGCGGCTCGCGCGGTAAATACTGCACCTTTGTTTTTGCTGAAGAATCATATTATGTAAATGCTATTGCGCCTACGATTTCTTATAAGGGCTCTTCTCCTTCAACGCAGTATTGTACTAACTTGACCAGCAATGCTTGTGATGCGGAGGGCGGCTATGTATGTAAGCCCAACTATGCTTCCGTCAGATATTATAAGGGTGGAAGCGTCAGCCGATCAACTAAGACTGAACAGACTTGCGGCTCAAAATGTTGCGGCAGGTGCTTTGCTTCTGTTGACGCGCATAATACGGGTTGGAGCGGCGGTACTGAAATTACCCAGCCTTGCCCTGTGGTACAGAAAGGCGAAGATGTTTGCGATTCTTTATGTGATACCGCAAGTAAAACCTGCGATAAGTATTGCATTAAATATACAGTCTCGGACCCGCCCACCTTGCCTAACGGGTCCAGATACTATTCCTCTTCTTGCAGAGATTCAGGCACTTGCTGCGTATGGAAGGACGATTGTAAATTTAACTCTAAGTCCTGGCCTTGCGCGTATACATACAGCAGTTATGTACCTATAACACATTGTAAAGGCGTTAATTAATTTAGTGATGTTTATCATTTTTTACGCGCCTGCGGCCATTATTGCTGCAGGCGTATTTTAGTTTTTGCGCGCTATTTATTATAACTTGTTAAAATAAAACTAAAGCATATTTAGCTTTTTTGGAGGAGTGTATGAAGTTGCGGACAGGGGCGGCTGCTTTGTTTTTATTTTTTCTTTCTTTTAATTCCGATATTTTTGCGCAGTTGCAAAACAGCAGTAGTATAAGGACTTTCAGGGGTGCGGATATGTCTGTCAAAATACAATGCCCGCAGGATAAGCAGTGCGAAGGAGGCTTTATTTTAGTGAATGATAATGAAAAGGGCTGCCGCTGTGAATCTTATTGCTATAAGAAAAAAATTAACGGGCAGCCTACTGTTGCGAAGGAAGGCTTATGCTGCCTGGAGGGACAAATTATAGTAAGAAGAGAGATTGGGAAGTACTGCGCTTTTCCTGTCAATGAAACTATTGTAAAAGAAAGGATTATAGCGCCTTCCTATTCCGCTTTTGATGGTTGGAAACAGGTCCAATCCTGCGGGCGTTACGCCGGATGTGCTCAGAACGATGCTTATGAATGCCGTGTTGATATGTTTTATATGCGTCTTTATAAAGACGGGTGGCGCGATGCCAAAGAGCCGCGCGTAAGGCCGCCTTACGGGGCTATTTTCATATGTCCTAAAGTTTATAAAGATCTAAATATTTGCGATACTCTGTGCAACAAGGATGAGCGAACATGTAACATATACTGTTATAAAGATGAAGCAAAACTAAAATTATATAAACCTGAAAAGTTCTACGTTGCCGATTGTAGAAAAGACGAGCGTTGCAGATGTTCCAACGCAGCGGAGTGTGCGCGGCTTTCTAATGCTTGGCACTGTACAGACGTAATCGGCAAAAATGCCGAGCTTGTAAAATGTAGCCGTTAAATAATTTTTCAATAAAACAAAACCCCCTTTTTACGAGGGGGTTTTTGCTTTTTATAAGGCTTATAAAACTAATTGACTATCTTTATTACCGGTTCCTTCTGATAATTTCTGTAGTTGAAGTGCCACCACTCTTTTTTGATTGTGCTAAAGCCCGCTTTAGTCATTACATCTTGCAGTATTTGGCGGTTATGCAAAGCCTTATCGCTTATGCCTTCAGTTGCATTAGCTTCCGCTTTGGGGCCAAATTCGTCAAAGCCTGTGGGCATTTCAAGCTCTTGCCCGCTGGAATTGCAGGGCGCAAGGTCAATAGCGGTGCCGCGGCTGTGGTTGGAGCCTGTATCGGGATTTGCGACCAAACCGCTTACGGGCATTATTTCCCAAAGTTCTTTTTGCGCCTCAGGCGGGCGGTAACAATCATAAATGCAGAGGAAAAAAGAATTTTTACTTTCAAGCGCATATTGCGCCGCTTTTGCCAAAGCTTGCGCTGCAGGCTTTTTAAGATAGCATTTGGCCGATGAATATAATTGCTTGCCCGTAAAATTATCTTCTGTAGCGTATCTCATATCCAAAAATACGGTCATCGGTAATGTTTCTACATCAATAAGCCCGCTTTTGGCAAGGGTTGTCTCAAGTAGTTTTGCCTTATTTGCCGTTTGTTGGCTGGCGTCGGCCTTGGCTAAATTGATGTCAGGCGTAGCGGCGGGCGCTGCGGAGGAGGCTTCCTCTAATGCCTGTTGCGCGACGGGGAATAAAATTGCGTCCTCAGGTTGGGGTAAAGGATTATCCGCCGCGCTTTGCGGTTTTGGGGCTGCTTGTTCTTGCGGTGCGGGCTCCGCCTTTGCCGCTGCTACAGGCGCGCTTTGCACGGGCTGATTTGGGGCGGGTTGGCGCTCTTGCCGCCTTTCTTCTACATCTTCAAATTTTTTGACGATGGCTTCCTTTACCTCTTCAGCGGGTAAGGTTTTATCCGCATCATTTTTTTTGCTGATTTTCGGTAATGGCATATCCATCGGGAATGCATTTTTTTGCGCCTCAGCCGAGGGGGGCGGCGGCGCGGGCGCAACATTCGGCGGCAGCTTATTGCCGCTTAGTTGGCCGACAAGCGATATAGATAAGGCAGAATCAACAGCTGCTACCCGTTTAGGCTCGGCCGCAGGCGCGAGATTTGGGTTTTGCTTGGCCTCGGAAACGGTAACCTTTTGCGGCGGCATTAAAATATCTTTTATTGCGTCTTTAAGGCTAAAGGCGTCGCCCGTCGTAAAAAATAGCAGGCCGCCGATATAAAATGCTAAAAAAACTGCTAAATAAATTATTGCTCTTTTCATAACTATATAATATATTTTTTTGCGGGGGGAAATGCAAGATTTTGTGAAAAATCTTGCTTGTTTTTTTTTTTTGATACCGTATTTAAATAATGCAGCCTCCCATTTGCTATCAGCTCCGTCGTGCGCTGCTATCCTCTTTATAGGAGAGATTATCCCAAAATGTTAAACAAAAATACTAAAAAGTCTAAAAAGGGCTTTACGCTTACTGAGGTGCTTGTAGTCGTGCTCATCATCGGCGTAATCAGCGCGATAGCGTATCCCGTCTACACAAAAAGTATAAATAAATCACGGGCGGTAGAAGCTATCAACTTACTTGAGATGGTACGCAACAAGCAAATAGCCAACTTCGCCAGAAAAGGCGAGTATTTGCCGACGTTCAAAGATATGGGCCAATTAACAAGTAATGCGGAGGCCGAGGTAAAAACGGAAGGCGACGCTATACTTACCGTCAATGGTAAATACGAGCTTGCTATGAACAATGCGACAAATTGTATGAGCGCATCTTATGTGCCCGCTAAGGGGAAAAGCGCAACATTTACATTTTCTTCAAGTTATGAAGACGCAGGATTGGGGTGCGACGGGGACGTCTGCAAAACCTTTGGCAATATTGTTGGGAGTTCAAGCTCGGTTTGCAATTGCGGGACGAAGACTTGCTCCTCACCATATGTGCAAAACGCGAAGACTTGTGCTTGTGATTGCCCGCTTGCATGCAGCGACGGTGGATGCCACGACAAAAACCCCGCCAGGACGGAAACTAAGCGTTGCGGCTATAATAATATGGGTACGCAGACGAGAACTTGCCCGGAAAGTTGCGCCAGCCAATGTAGTGAGCCATGGGGCCCATGCGTGGGCGATAAAAAACCGTGCCCGTCAACTTGTGCGGAAGGCCAAAAGCGTACAACATATAATTTTTATGAGGATGGCCCCTGCTGCCAGGCCGCTTGCAGCGCGCCGAAGATATGGGATTCTCATTTAAAAAGGTGCGCGTGCTCTTATGAAATAACATCAACGCCGCCAAATGCGCCTACAGATACAGCAACACCTACTACACCGCCGACGAGTACTGTTGCTCCGCAAACGCCTACACCTGCGGCAGCGCTAGGTGCATGGCTAAGAGCGGCTGCTGCTGTCCCCGGCCCTACAACCACCGCGCCGCCGCCACCGACGACGACTACTACCACTGCGCCGCCGCCACCGACGACGACGACCGCGCCGCCGACAACAACTACGTCTCCCGGTGGTACTACCACCACTGCGCCACCGACGACTACAACCCCCGGTGGTACTACTACTACCACTGCGCCACCGACGACGACAAACCCCGATGGTTCTACAACCACTGCGCAGCCGACACCGCCACCGACGACGACCCCGGGTGATCCTATTACTACGCCGCCGCCGACGTCAACCCCGGGTGGTTCTGTTACCACCGCGCCGTGGGCTATGCCTATTAGCACCCAATGTAATAATGAGACTTGCGAGTGCGTAAAAGTTTGCACTCATCAGGATTATAAGCCTAATGCCGCGCAAGATAGTTGTGTTTGTAATAAAACATGTGATGCGGGTATGGCTTTAACTCCCGGAAGTTGCAGTTGTAAATGTGCAGGGCTTAAGCAATGGGATAGTGCAACATCGTCGTGCAAGTGCCCGCATTTGATTGGGCCTACTTCTACCACGTTGCCGCCGACGTCAACCCCCGGCCCTACAACCACCGGCTCTACAACCTCTACGCCGACGGTAGAATATAAAAAGCAATGCGATGATGAAACTTGCGAATGCACAAATGTCTGTAATAATAGCTTAAAGGAATTTGTTGAAGGCTACTGCAAATGTAAAGAGCCTTGCGACGGCGAGCAGGATCCCAATACTTGTGAGTGTTACAACACAACCTGCACTGCAAATAAAACTTGGAATTCCACCTTAAAACAGTGTGTATGCCCGCCAGCCTCCACTACACCTAATAGAACACAGGATGAGAACTGTAATATGATCTGCGATAGGACGGACTGCCCTAAAGGCTATTGGATTAATACGGATGACTGCAAATGCTATACCTCATTTAAGCAATGGCGGAGTATAGATAGTCAGACTGTAAGGGGAAAGGTTGTCTATGATTGTTATTTCAGTAGTTTTGGCAACTTTGATGATCTTTCAGGCTCTTGCGACAGAGCGGCTCTTGTTTCTGTCAGAGATGGTGGCCCTAATGGAGATAGTGCATTTTCAAGCTATAGCGATTGCCCTAAAACCATCTTTAATTATGGTAACTTCTCCAACTGTTCATCAGCTGGCGAAAAATGCAGATATGACGCAGAGAAAAAAGATACAGAGACGGGTACCCCTGGCCTGCCGAATGTTACCGGCTCTCCAACGGAGCAATGGCAGCAATATTGCAATAATCCGGGGGGCAACCAATGTGGCACATTTAGAGGAGTTACGCTTACTTGTGATGGCTTTAGGTGCAGCCGGATTGATAAAAACGACGGTCTCTCTTCTTATTATAGCGGGGTAAGCAGGGGGAACAGTGTTGACATCTCTGTTTCTGTAAGCTTGTATGAGTGTAGAGAAGTCCCGAGCTATGATGGCATTTACCCTTGGGAAACGCCTACTACCACGGCCCCCGGCGGTAGTACGACGACTCCTGCTCCAACTACAACTACAACAACGCCTTACTAAAGCTTATTTAGTATAAATGTTTAAGGGCCCGTTATAAACAGCGGGCCCTTAATTTTTTGTCTGTTTTTGAAAACTCCATGGCCTAGCCGGGGGGGAATATTCTTTTGATGCTCCTTTAATTACAACTTTCCCCCGCTTGTTTTATATTCTCCCCCTCCTCCTCTTTCTCCTTCGGGTAGATAGTAAAATATACACTTGTGTGCACATATTTCGCGCACTTTAACCTCATAGCCAAAGCTGTTTTTTAACCGTATTATTAATAAATTAAATGTTGCAGTATTAAATGGCGCGCTTATTTTTATAGCGTGATTCCCTGCGCAAATAGTGCCCACATCCCGCCATTTAGGTATTTGTTTATTTTTCGCGCGCTTTAACCTCATAGCCAAAGCTGTTTTTAACCGCATTATTAATAAATTAAATGTTGCAGTATTAAATGGCGCGCTTATTTTTATAGCGT
>CAYQAU010000011.1:0-582 GCA_964415545.1 uncultured Elusimicrobium sp. | reverse complement strand
GATTCCCTGCGCAAACAGTGCCCACAACCCGCCATTTAGGTGCTGGCTAAATTCATGGCTTTTATAGTGCTTCAATTTCTAAATAAGCATTTATTAAGAAAACAAGCGCGTAGCCTCTATTCCTTTTTTTAAAACATATTAGCTGGAAAGTTTACCCAAGGCGACACAATCCTTACAAGCTAGCTTAAAGAGTAGCATAAAATAACCTAAAGCTTGAAATACGGGGGGAGGGCAGCCGTTTATTTGGCCAAATATAGATTTTTCGTATTTCTACGACGGTAAACCGCGAAATTTGCGTTTTAAGAGCTTTTTATTCTGTTTTGGTACACTTATATCCCTCAAACGGCCTATAAAGAGTATTGAGGCTAAAATAAGTCCAATATTTTAAAATAAATCTATATAATTCTAAAAAAATGGAGGGGTGGGGGGCGGTATGATTCAAAATATTTTATAAACCGTCAAAATCCTAATTTTTGTTGCTTTTGGTATAAAAGTATATATTTTAAAATTTAAAATAAAGGCTTAAAATCTTAAAACGAATCTTTTTAAACCTAAACATTTTTAAAATATTTTGAATCATAC
>CAYQAU010000010.1:22374-60642 GCA_964415545.1 uncultured Elusimicrobium sp. | reverse complement strand
ACCTTAAAAGAACCCCCAGCCTAGCTGGGGGTTTTCAAAAACAGACAAAAAACAGTCAACCCAAAGGGTTGACTGCGTAGGACGGTATCTTTGGTTGTCATCGCGAGGTGCGTTCTGTTTCGCGACGTGGCGATCCAGTTAAATAAGGTTTCCTAATTAATTGGATTGCCACAGCTGCTACGCAGCTTCGCAATGACTACTAAACGCTAAAACTCGTGAGAGACGGGCTAAGTTATACTATGCGAAGCTTGGCATCTCACGACAATCGTGGCGAATGCCACCGCACAATGACACGGCAACAGCCGGATTACCGAGCACGATAACAATAATGATTTTATGAAAATTTATAATGCGCCGTATTTGCGGTTGCGGGCGGTAAAATCCTGCAAGGCCGCAAGCAGGTGCTTTTCGCGGAAATCAGGCCAAAGCGCATCGGTAAAATAAAACTCGCTATAAGCGGCCTGCCATAAGAGGAAGTTGGATAAACGCTTCTCGCCTGAAGTCCTTATAATAAGGTCGGGATCGGGCAGGTCATTATATAAGGAAGCGGTAAAAAGCTTCTCATCCGCGTTTTTTGCGCCTGAGGCTAAAAGCTTATTCACGGCGTCTAAAATCTCCTGCCTGGCGCCGTAGTTTAAGGCAAGGTTTACGGTAAGCCCGTCATTATGCGCGGTGGATTTTACAGCCTCATCTATTTTTTCCAGCACGTCTTGCGCCAGGCCTTCTCTGCGCCCGCTTACGATTATGCGCACACCCTCGTTTTTGTCGGAGGAAAGGCGGGCAAGCGTCTCTTTAAGTAAATTCATTAAAAGCGTAACTTCAAGTTTTGGGCGCGCCCAGTTTTCGGTAGAAAATACATATAAAGTAATAAACTTAACGCCAAACTTTTGGGCGGATTTAAGCAGCTCCTCCACCGTCTTAACGCCGGCTTTATGGCCCGCGCTTCTGGGCAGCTTTTTAGCTGCGGCCCAGCGGCCGTTGCCGTCCATAATAAAAGCGATATGACGCGGTATATTAAGTTTATTATTCTGTTTATCCATATATCTATATTATATAAAATTACCTTATAAACAAAACGGCGGCATAACCTCTCAAAAAAGTATACATTTAAAACATTTTATGTTACAATTTTGGAGTATAAGCATTAAAAGAGATCATTAGGCGTTAAGATAATTGCTATCCGACGATAGTTATTTTTTTTGCGCCTGATGCTCGGTTACTTAAGAAGAATACTAGGAGAAAATAATGTTATCAAAGATTATCAACTGGATGAAACCCCTTCCAGATGCTCCCGAAAAACTAACCGACGAACAGCAAATAAAACGCACCTATACAATGTGGCGTATAAAAATGTTCTTTGGAATGTATTTCGGTTATGCCCTGTTCTATTTTACGAGGAAAAACCTTGACTTCGTAAAACCCGCGCTTAAAGATAACTTCGGCTTTGACGTTATACAGCTGGGTATTATCGGCACAACAATATACGCCACCTACGGTGTAGGTAAATTTTTGAGCGGCGTTTTGGCGGACAAATGCAATATCAGGGCCGTAATGGCAACCGGTTTGTTTATGTCCTCACTCGTCAACTTAGCCTTCCCGTTCATACCCGAGTTCCAAACTTGGATTGCAAAAGCCGGTTTAACAATCCCTCTTGTAGGCTTAGCGGCCTTCCTGTGGGGCTTAAACGGCGTGTTCCAATCTATGGGGTTTCCCCCGGTCGCTAAAGGTTTAGTGTACTGGTTCTCACCCAGCGAAAGGGCTACAAAGTGGACTTTATGGTCCTCATCCCACACATTCGGCGCATTCTTTGTAGGCGTACTTATTTCCTATTTACTTAAGCTTGACTTATGGAAAATGGCCTTCGTAATCCCCGCATTAATGGGTATCTGTTACAGCGTTTTCTTATTGTTCTTCCTTACCGATAAGCCCACAACAGTAGGCCTGCCGCCTATTGATGTTTATAAGAACGACCCTATGCCCGTCAAGCAGGAAAGCGGTATGACGCATTGGGAAATCCTTAAAAAGAACGTTTTCTCCAACCCGTTCTTATGGGCTTTAGCTGTATCCTATGTATTCGTATATTATGTCCGCTTCGCTACTTTGGACTGGGGCACCCTGTTCCTGGTTGAAGAAAGAGGTTTTACCCAGGGCGCGGCCGTTTCCGCTTTAAAGTGGATGCCGTTTTTGGGTATGCCCGGCGGCATCGTTGCAGGTTACCTGGCTGATAAATTCTTCCAGGGCCGCTGCACGCAAATGAACCTCATCTACTTAGCCATTTTAGCGGCAAGCTGCTGGGGCTTCTACAAAATCGCAGGGACAGACGCTTTCTTCTGGACGTCAGTACTTGCTGCCTTTATCGGCTTCTTCGTTGACGGCCCGCAAAACCTGGCCGGCGGCGTGCAAACCAGCCGTATCGTAACGCAGGAATCAGTATCAGCAGCCTGCGGCTTTACGGGTATGTTCGGTTACTTCGGCGCTATGCTTTCAAGCAGCGGCGCGGCTTATATCAGCAAGCATTTCGGGTGGAGGGGCGTCTTTATCTCCTGCATCTTTGCTTGTATCATAGCCGGCGCATTAATCGCCACCACTTGGAAGAAGGAAGCCGCAACCGATCCTAAAGAAGCAAAAGCAAACTAAGTTTTAAAAAAAGCCCCTGCCAAAAGCGGGGGTTTTTTATGATAACAATTTAGAACAAAATATAGAACTTGCAATTAAATTCTAAATTTATTATCATTTTGGAAAGGAGGGGAGATATGCTAAAAAATCTTCACCCGAACCAGCAAAAAATACTTGAGCTTTTAAAGGAACACCAAGCCGCCCCGCTTACGATGGAGGAGATAGCTTTGCACCTTGATATTTCCGCCAAAAGCGTTGTTCATTACCATATTAAGCAGTTGGAAAAGAAGGGCTGCATAACGCGCCAAAACGCGAACAGCAGCCATTATTTTATAACGGAAGATAATGAGGAGTCTGTAATCTACCTGCCGCTTTACGGCATGGCAAAATGCGGGCCTGCGGGCACAATACTTGACGGCGCGCCCTCGCGCGTGGTTCCGGTTGACCCTTCTATGGTTACCTTCCCCAAATGTAAAGGTTTTATGATAGAGGCCAAAGGCGACTCTATGACAGACCTTATCCACCCTAAAGACTGGCTTATTGTTGAGAAGAATCATACGCCCAGGCAGCGCGACGTGGTAGTCTGCGTCAATAATGGGGAGACAATGGTAAAACGCTTCCACCAGGATAACGGGCGCGTTTTGCTTGTATCGGACAATAATACCTACGCGCCGATTGTCGCCGACGAAAGCCTTGTAGTTGAAGGCATAGTGCGCAGCATTATAAAAAAGAGTATTTAAATTTGTAAGAAACAATGGGCATATTGTTTCTGCTTACAGGGGCCTGCATAAATGCGGGCCCTTTTTTTAGTCAGCGGTTTTTCGCTGTCATATCACCTATTTTGCCGTGCTGTGGCAATCCAATCAATAAATATTAACAACTATTATGACTGCAAAATTTGATAGAATTTAAGATGTTGCTTTTATTTTACGCGGGCAGGCAAAAGTACCATAAAAAATGCCAAACGCCCCTATAGAAACAGGAAGGTGTAAACTTAAGAAATGGCTCAAAATGCTGAGGCTGATGTGTCTTCTAAAAAAATTCCCATAAAACTCTCCGTCTGGGGGTTAATGGGTGTGGTCGTAAGTTCCGTGATAGGTTCAGGCGTGTATTCGCTGCCGCAAAATATGGCGGTAGGCGCAAGCGCAGGTTCAATTATCGCAGCCTGGATAATAACAGGCATCGGGATGTTCTGTATAGTGTATACATTTCATCTGCTTTCAAAAATCAAGCCGCAGACTACAGGCATCTACAGCTATGCGCAGGAAGGCTTCGGGATGAGCTCGGGCTTCTTTATTGCATGGGGCTATTGGCTTTGCAATATATGCGCAAACACAGGCCTTGCCGTAATACTTATGGAATCTTTAAACTACTTCTTCCCGCCGTACTTTGCGGGCGGCAATAATTTAAATTCCCTTATAGTTTCAACCTTAATCATATGGGTATTTTATATACTCGTATACCGCGGCATCAAAACGGCGACTATGGTAAATTTTATCGGTACCTGCTTTAAACTTGTGCCCGTATTTATCTTTATCGCGCTTTGTTTATTTGCCTTTAAATTTGATATCTTAAGGCAGGATCTTTTTGATAATTTCACCTTTGCCAACTTCAGCTGGCCCGTGCTTTTTGAAGAGATAAAGAGCACAATGCTTGTTACCATTTGGGCTTTTATCGGGGTGGAGACGGCGGTAGTTTTATCGGGCCGCGCAAAAAAGACGGTGGATATATCAAAAGCCACAAGGCGCGGGTTCTTCTTCTGCCTGGCTTGCTATATATTAATTTCGGTACTGCCTTTGGGTATTTTACCGAGGGAGGCTATATCCGCATTCCCCAACCCGTCAACCGCCGGAGTGCTTGAACATATATTGGGAAAAGCGGGCGGCCTTATAATGATAGCGGGGCTTATGGTATCGGTCCTCTTCTCATGGTTATCATGGGTCATTATAGCAACAGAAGTACCTTATAGCGCAGCACTAAAAGGCACTTATCCTAAAGTTTTTACTAAAGAAAATAAAAAAGGAGTTCCCGTCTTTTCCCTGCTCATTACAACAATTACAACGCAGATAACGCTTTTGATTGCATTTTTCTCGGCCGACGCCTGGAACACAATGCTAAGCATCACAGGCGTTATGATACTGCCCGTATATCTTGTAACGACGCTCTACCTATTTAAAGTATCCAGCAAAAAAGGTTTTACAAAAACCTGCAATGTAAGCAAAGCCAAGGCTTTGTTTATAGGCTCAATAGGCGTCCTATATTCATTATGGCTGATATACGCCGCCAATATACAGTATTTGGTAACCGCCGTGCTATTTTTTGCGGCGGGGATACCGGTGCTTATAATGGCAAAAAAACAGAAACAACAAAATGAGCAAAATAATTTATGAAAACTGAACAAACATCATCCGGCAAGTTAGGCTTTTTGGGCCTGCTTGGCGTGGTAATAAGCGCTATGATGGGATCGGGCGTATTTTCCCTGCCGCAAAATATGAGCGCAGGCGCGGGCGTAACAGCAGTATTTGCAGCCTGGGTAATAACAGGCATAGGGATGTTCTTCGTGGCGGAGACCTTCCGCCTTCTCTCTACGGTAAAACCGCAGATGACCTCCGGCATTTACGGCTACTCCAGGGCCGGTTTTGGCAAACGGGCGGGCTTTTTTATCGCTTGGGGGTATTGGCTTTCAAATGTATTTTCCAATACCGCTATGGCCGTTATAGTTATGGAGGCTTTAAATTACTTCTTCCCGCCGTATTTTGCGGGCGGCAATAATTTAAATTCTTTTATCGTCGCGACAATAGTGATTTGGGGGTTCTTCTTCCTTATCACCAGGGGTATTAAGACAGCCGCTTTGGTAAACCTTGTAGGAACGGTAGGCAAATTACTGCCTTTGGTCTTATTTATCATAGTCTGCCTTTTAGCGTTTAAGGCCGATACTTTCACAACAGCTTTTATGAGCGCGCTTAAGCCGGAGGCATTCAGCCTCAAAGGGCTTATTGGCGAAGTTAAAAATACAATGATAATAACGCTGTGGGTATTTATCGGCATAGAATCGGCCGTGGTGCTCTCAGACAGGGCAGACCGCCAAAAAGATATAGCAAAAGCGACGGTATTCGGCTTTGTAAGCGCATTGGTATGTTATATGCTTATTTCGCTTTTGCCTTTCGGCATATTGCCGCGCGAGCAAATAGCGGCCTATCCAAACCCTTCCACCGCCGGCGTGCTTGAATATATAATGGGCCCCATCGGCGGCAAGATAATGGCTTTAGGGCTTATAGTATCGGTATTATTTGCCTGGCTTTCGTGGATAGTAATATCTATAGAGGTACCTTTTGCCGCAGCTAAAAACGGCACATTCCCTAAGCAGTTTGCTAAGGAGAATAAGAACGGCACGCCGGTATTTTCACTGGTAATTACAACGGTGTCAATGCAGCTGGCTCTGCTGATAGCCTTCTTCTCCAACGACGCGTGGAACACAATGCTTAATATCACGGCGGTTATGATATTGCCGCCTTACTTATTTTCAACATTGTATTTGCTTAAATTATCCTCTAAGAAACACTACCCCAAAGAGTATAAAATAAGCCGCGTAAAATTGGGTTTAACAGGCATTTTCGGCGCTTTATATTCTTTGTGGCTGATATATGCGGCCAATGTTAAATATCTGCTTATGGCGGTAATTTTCTTCTCCATCGGCATACCCGTATATATTATGGCGACAAAGAAAAATAAACGCAAATAAGCAAACCGGATTATATAATTATTCAGCAGTTTACTGCCCGTTCCCGTCATTTTGGGGGCGGGCATTTTTAATGACAGTTTTTTCAGCGGTAAGCTTTTCAGCGGCGGCATTTTCATCCGCACCGTTTTGTGCGTCAGCATTTTGTGCGGCTGCTTTTGCGGCGGCGGCCCTTTCGGCGGCGCTGACTTCGCTGAACCCTGCGGAAAAGATACCCGCGTAGACAGCCACAAGCATAATGCCGAAAAGCGATGTTACCGCCGTTACGATTTTGCCCATATTGGTTTGGACCTCAAGGCTGCTGCCCACCGTACTTACAATCATAAAGCAATACCAAATAGCGTCGTAGATAGTATCAAAGTTTTTGGGCTGCACGGGGTGCTCGGCATAATAGACGAGGAAAGAACTTAAAAGTATCAAAAAGCCTATAATAAAACTTATTGAAAGCAAAACATCCATCTTATTATTTACTACGCGCAGAATAGTTTTGACGGAGGAAGAATACTGGGCAAGCTTAAGTATCCTGAAAATCCTCATCATCCTAAACGTGCGTAAAAGCGGTATCTGTAAATATGAAACAGGTATTATCGCGAGCAAATCTATAATCATAGTAGGGCGCAGCGCAAATTTTAACCTGCTGCCCCTGTACTCGGGGAAAAGTGGGGCCGTCCAAATCCTAAGTAAATACTCTATCGTAAAAACTATGGTTATAAAGGTATCTGTTTTTTGTATGCCTGCAAGCTCTATCGGCTTTAAGTCCGTCCCGCTGGAAAAGATTGAAAGCGGTATATTAACCAAAATAAGGCATACAATAAAAAGCGTAAACCAACCGCTGTTTACCATATTAAAAGCTTGTAATCTAAATTTATTAAGCATACCGTCATTCTATATTTTTAAATTAAAAAAATAAAGGCCCCTTTTACGGGGCCTTTAAAATATCTTTGCAGCTCTTTTTGGCTACTGCGCTAAAGCAGGTTCAGGGTTTTGCCCGTCATCGGCCAATGGCGCGGGGGCAATAGCAGGCGCGTCAAGCTTAACATCGGCCGCTGATGATGTATTAAACTTAAGATCAGGCATCTCAAGCTTCAAATCAACAGCCTGCGGGGCGATATTAAAGTTATAATTGCCGCTGCCAATCTTCCAGGCATTGTAGCCTGCGTAGCCAAGGCCTGCGGCCTCGCCAACAGTCTTAAATAAGCCAAAAGGCAGCTTAGGTAAGGAGATGATGTTCTTTTTAGCCGCTATAGCCGTCGCTCCGCCGATAATAATACCCGGTATCCATAAGGACCGGCGGTTAGCTTCAGTCTGTGAAACGGGGCTGCCCGCTTCATCCTTAATAGATTTGGCATATAGTGAAGTAAGCTGAGGCCCTAAAGCTATACCGATATTTGCGGCGGTATAAGCGGTTAAGGCTTCCGTTTCAACCTGTTTATATGTCCTGGCTATGGAAACGCCGCCGCGCATTACATTAAATTTAGCGGGGTTTGTAAGGTAAGCCTTCTCCAGCCTGGCAAGCATGGATTTCTGTAAAAATACATACATATTGGCAGTGCCATAACCCATTAAGCCGATACCTGCCGCGCCTCTCCAGTCAAGGCCGTCCTTTTGCGTGTAGAGCAATGCCCCGCCAGCAGCGGAAGCGGCTGTAGCTTTTATGATATTGGGCCCGTAATTTGTTACGCCTTTAGGGGCAAACCACCTTGTAAGCGCGGGTGAAAGGGCAATCAAAGCGCTGCTGCCCAAAGCAAGATAGTTCTTCGTCCTGTTCTTGGCATCAATCTCTTCAGGCGTATCGCCTGCGGCGGGCTTTACATTGCTGTAGCCTATTTTATCTTTAACCAAGCCGGGGGCCGTCTGGAACAAAGCCTGTCCTTCATATGCGGAATAAAGAGTAAACGCGCCGATATAAGGCAATACGCTGGAATTACCCATCATCTTATAAGATTCCGCCACGCCTTTAAGGGTGTATTTAAAATTAGGTATTTTGTTGATATTATTGGGGTATTTGACAAACTGCATCCAGCCGACAGTCGTCAAAGCCGCCGCGCCAAGTACGGGGAAAGCGACGGAGAAGTCAACCTCACCGCCGACGGCCGATATTACGGCAGGCGGTAAAAGCATAGCCAAGCCGCCGATATTTTTAAATACCATACCTTTAAGCATAGAGTTGCCGACTTCCATCTGCTTTACAAGCACGCCCAAACTTGCGCGCCCCAAAGCGGAAGCCGCGCCCGTAACGCCGGAGGCTACGTATAAAGGCCATAAGCCCGGCGGGTCGTCATTATTAATTTTGCTGTTATAACCTGCAGCTGCGGCTATACCTAAACCGCCTGCGGCTGCAAGCATGGCAAGTTTTTGCGTTTTAGACGCGCCTACTTTGCTTACAAAACCTGACGCCACTGGTGAAAGGAAAGAAAATGCATAAGGCAAAATTACCGTAATCATCGGCACGTGCATAGTGCCTTCGGTCATACTTCTGTACGGGTCATTGGTAAGGGGGAAGTACAAACCGCTTGAAGCGGCGGAGAAGCTCATCGCCATATTCATATAAATAGGGCCGATTTTGCTCTTTGAATAATTAATTGATATCTGCGGCAGCTTTGTAAAATCAACGCCGTTCCTTATCATATAATTAAGTTCGCTCTTAGGCAGGCCCAAGTTGACGTTAAGCGGGGAACCCTCAAACCAAAACTTGCCGCCGCGGAATGTAACATTCTTGGCATTGGCCATACCTTTTGCCATACCGTAAGAAGAGTTAAAACTAAGCGTGGCGTTCATCGGGTTGCCCATATTATCAAGCACGTCCAGCTTAATGCCGTATTCGGACTCTTTGGCTGATATAAATCTGTCCTTCGTCCACCTGATAGGCGATTTGAGGAAAGAAACCTTTTTGTCGCCCGCCATAACAGCTTTAAAACCGACAGTCTTTTCATACCCTTGCATACGCGAAAGGTTTACAAAGGAGCCAAACTCCTTCTGGTCTATCGCGATTTTATAAAGTTTTTGCACTTCGCCGTCAACAACAAGCTCGCCCTTATCATTAATCTTCATTGAGGAATAGTTAAGCTGCGAACCTTTCTTATTAAACAAGGCCGCCTCATTAAACATTGAGGACTGTTCCAACCCCGCTTTTGGAGCAAAAGGGTCTTTACCTTTAACGCTGTAATAAATTTCCTGGTAGGTTCTCTTAAACGGCGTTGATATTTTGCTGCCCAATGTACCCGTAGAAGTAATATCAGCCAAAACAGGCGCGGCAACCGCTACTTTGGGGATGGCGGCCGTATTGACAACAGCTTTAGGCAGGCCTGTAATGAAGGAATCTGCGCTTATCTGCGGGCGGCGTATGCCAAAGTTGCCCGCAATAGTTGAGGCCGCAAAACTGCCGCCCCTTAAACCGCGTCTTATTTTAACGAGCGTTCTTGCGGTGCCCATCTGGCGCAGCATCGTGGTCCTTTGTGTTACGGTTGCGCCTGCGCGCACCATTTTTGCCGCTTTGCTTAAAGAGGAAATAAGCTTATACCCTTTATAACCTAAACGGCCTAAATCCCATGCGGCCCAAACCAGTAAGGCTATATCAGCCATAATAGCGATGGCCGTCCAGCCTTCTACCGCGCTCCTTAAAGATTCTTTTTTGCGGTACACGCTGTCGCCCTTTTTATACATCTGTAAGGCGGGCGCACCCATAGGGGCAACTTTTACATAATGTTTATATAATTTAGAGTCCAGCGCAAATTTGCTGGGCGTGTCAATACCGCCCATATCAGAGGTAAAAAGCCACCTTGTGATAAAAGCGTCTGTATTAAGATTAAATCTCTTTATATAATTGTCAAAAATTATCTGTCTTTGCGCATTCTTTTTACGGTTATCCTGCACTTGCGCATAGGTGCGGTTAAAAACGGAACCGTCCGTCATAAACTCCTGCGTATGCTCGCCATAGAAAGGAGCAAGCTTATAGGTATTAGAGTTTACGGAAGTCTTACCGCTTAATACCGCGCCTAAAAGGAAAGGCTTAATGCCGATACAGCTAAAACGGCCCGCGTCGGTAAAAGTCGCGCCCTCATAGGCCACGCTGCAGTTAATTGCGCTGCTTAAAATCTCCAAACTTTCTTTGGTATTATCGTCGGCGAGGAGATAGGCCAAATCTTCCCATGCATTGCCTTTTGCGCCGCCTTCAATAGGATACTGGGTATATTTAGAAACTTCGCCAAGATATACGCCGTTATAAGCTATCATCGCAGGTAAATCGGAAAGTGAGGGGAAAGTGATTTTGCCCTCTTCCTTACTAATAGCCGAATGGACAAAACCTCTTAAAGGCCCGTACGCGCCCATAGCCATCAAGGCTGACGCGCCGTAAAGCAAAGTGGGTACGGAGATGGAAGACTGCGTATTAGCTTCCATAAAAGCAACTATTGTATAAGCGTCCCCGTCATGGCCGAAGAAGCCCAAACCCATTACTGAATTTAATAAAAGGTCGCATTGCGCCTTGCTCTTAAACCCGTACTCTTTGTTCTTCTGCGGGAAGTAAGGCGTGTCGTGCGATACATACATTACGCCGTTTTTCTCGTCTAACCCGGGGTAAGTTACAGTCTCTTTGACGACAACCATTTTGCAGCCGTCATTGGTTTTAAGGTCATTAAGATAAAGCTGCCTTATTGTTTCTTTATCTGCGGCGGTAAAGAATTTTTTGTCGCTTGTCTCAAGCATAGCGATGACGGGCGCAAGCTCCATCAGTGTGCTGCTTATTTCAAAATTACCGGGGAACTTTTTGTAAAGAGCCATAAGCTCATTGGCCGATTTTGCGACAAAGGCCTCTACTTCCTTTTCGCTTAAAGCCTGCGCTTGCGCTGCTGATGCATTAAATTCTTTCACATATTGGTTATACTGTAAGTTTAACTCTTTGGCGGCAGCTGCCTTCCAGTCGGCAATCTGTTTATTTACCTGCGCCTGCCAATCGTTAAAAGCGGCCTGCCTTTGCGCCTGCTCATCGGGGGAGGAGGAGGCGTCAAGCTGCAAAGCGGCTAAAGCTTTAGCCTTTTCAACCTCAAACTGTTTTAAAGCCGCCTTTTCTGCGGAGGCAACCTCTTTATTATACTGCGCGGCAAAAGCGGCCTTATCCATAGGCTTTTGCTCGTCTTGCGGTTTGTCCTCTTTTGCGCTGCCTTTAAAAGCTGATTTGATGTCCCTGGTCCTTTCAAGCGCTTCGGTTAAATCTTTAACCGATTTCTTCCACAAATCCCAGTAAGTCGGCTGGTTTTGCTCGGCAAAACCGCCCATGAGATAGCTATCTATCTTCTTTTCTTCTTCTTTCGGAAGAAGCTGCGCAAAAGACGCGGAAGACAAATTAAATAACATTACGGCCGCCAAAAAAAGCGGCAGCGCTTTTACATTTAAAAAGGCCAGTAATTTAGTAGTCATATATTTCCCGTGAAATTTATATTTAACTTATATAAATATAATATCACACCCGACGGCAACTTGCAAGGGCACAGATGCCTATTTAGCCCTGGGCCTTTTGGCCCTCTAAAACAATTTAATTCTACAAAGAAAAAGCCCCGCCTTTTAGGGGGCGGGGCTGCGCAAGTATTATCTGAGTTGTTTAATCTAAAGTGGCGACATAAATCAGGTTAGTATCGCCTGACGCGCCAAAAGGTATACCTGCGGTGATGACGACTTTATCGCCCTCAACGCCCAGACCCATATCCTTTACCGCTTTTTTAGCAAGAGCGGGGATGTCTTCAAACCTATGCAGGTCCGTAACGGTTTTAGCCGTTACGCCCCATACAACAGCCATTTTACGCGCCACATTAATATGCGGGGTAAGTGAAAGTATGGGCATACACGGCCTTTGTTTGGCGGTCCTTAAAGTTGTAATGCCCGAATCGGTAAAATTAACGATTACATTGGCCGTATCAATAAGGTTAGCCGTAACGCTGGCCGCCGCGGTGATGGCGTAAGCTACATCAGCCTCAAGCGGTTCCTGGTGCGTCTGTTCCATATTATCGCGGAACATCTGCTCGGCCTCAACCGTATGGATGATGCGCGACATTGTTGAAACAGCTTCAATCGGGAATTTGCCGTTAGCCGTCTCGCCTGAAAGCATAACGGCGTCAGCGCCTTCAAAAACGGCGGTGGCGACGTCGGAAGCTTCAGCCCTCGTCGGGTTGACATTGTTTATCATAGACTCAAGCATCTGCGTGGCAATGATAACGGGCCTGCCAAGCCTGCGGCAGACGCTGACGATTTTCTTTTGGATTACCGGCACCTTTTCGGTATTAACTTCAACGCCCAAATCGCCGCGCGCTACCATAACAACGTCTGAAAGTTCAGCAATCTTTTCAAGATGTTCAACCGCGCTGGGCTTTTCAATTTTAGAAATAATGCCGGCCTTTGACTTTATAAGGCTGCGGGCAAGCATAATATCTTCAGGCTTTTGGACGAATGATAAGGCAAACCAGTCTACGTCTAATTTATCGGCTTCTTTAAGCTGCTCAATATCCTTTTCCGTCAAGGCGGAAATAGGCAAAATTACATCAGGAACATTAACGCCCTTCCTGTTGGAAAGGAAACCGCCGTTAAGCACAACCGTTTTAATGGCGTCGGGCTTGACTTCGGTTACTTTCACGCGGATAAGGCCGTCGTTAAAAAGTAAAATTTTATCTTTTTTGATAGCGTCAAAAATCTCCCTGTGCGGGAGGTTGACGCGGTTTTCATCACCGGGGGCGGGATTTAAGTCCAATGTAAATTCCTGCCCGTCTTTAAGTAGTACGCCGTCATTTTTGAAGGTTCCTACGCGCAATTTGGGGCCCTGCAAGTCAAACATAATGCCTAACGAGCAATTATACTTCTTCTCCAAACCGCGGATAATATCAATCTTTTGCGCATGCTCTTGAACGCTGGCATGGCTTAAATTCATTCTGAAAACAGAAGCGCCCGCGAGATAGAGCTTTTCTATAATATCTTCTCTACCCTGGATTGAGCCGACGGTCGCCACAATTTTGCAAAAATTACCTGATCTGTGAATATTTTCCATAGTTATATTTTATCTAATAATTGGCCTGCCTTTCAATCAAAATAAGCAATAGTAATTTTTTTGGAGAATTTGCTAGAATTGCAATAAGGGATTTATCCCTTAAGCAGTAACGGGGGTTATATGAAGAAAGTTTTTTTAATTGCAGCAATACTATCCGCCATAATTATACTTGCAGGCGGCTGGTACCTTATAGGCAAAGATGACAACGGCAATATGCGCGTTGTTAATAATGTAATGAAAGGCGCCTCAGCAATATCGGCCCATGTAGCCGCTTCAAAGGATAAGGGGGCCGCGCCTGCAACAGGTTTTGCCGAGTCCGGCGACGAAACCTATCTCTTTGACGGCGTTACGCCGCCCGATTCACAATATGTTGATATAACTAAAACTCAACAAAACGCCGCGCAGGACGCTGCGGCGCAAGCTGCGGCAAACTTAAACGAGCAGGCCGCCGCGCAACCGCAGCAGCCTGATAATGACGCGCTTGAAATGGACGACAGCCAACTGCCGGAAGAGCTTTTTATTGACGGCTCTAAAAAACCTAACTACATAGAGTTTGACTCCAATGCCAAAACCGCGCCCGCTACCGCGCAAGGGCCTAATGCGGCGGCGTATAATGAGGAAGGTTTAATAAATGCGGTATCGTCAAACGATATTGAAAGCGCAACAAAAATTTTAGACGCAGGAATCAGCCCCAACACAGCTGATAATGCAACATCCACCACGCCGCTTTTTATAGCGATAGCAAATAATAACCCTGAAATGGTACAGCTTTTGCTGGAGCACGGCGCCTCGGTAACGCAGGTAAATGACAAAGGCCTTATGCCGATACACGAGGCCGCGCGCGGCGCGGTATACGGCAGCGACGGGCTTTTCAGATCAAATGAAATCCTTGATATGCTAATTAGGAAGGGCGCGAATATAAACCAAAAAGATATCCTTGGGGAAACGCCGCTTATGCTGGCAGCAAAAGCAGGCAGGCCCGACACTATACGCTTTTTGCTTACGCGCGGCGCGGACGCCACAGCGGTTGACCTTGACGGCAAAACGGCCGCCGATATCGCGGTTGAAAGTAATTGCACAAAATGCAATGACATCATAATTGCGGGCGATAACAGAATCGCGGAGGTACAGTAATGACTATAATGCGCTGCACATATACGGGCGACGGCCAAACCACTTTGGAGCACCTTGGCAACGGAGCCAAAATAAAAACGGATTTACCGCTTGATAACGGGGGGAAGGGGAGAGAGTTTTCCCCTACTGATTTATTTGCGTCCTCTCTTGCGGCGTGTTCTATAACTATTATGGCCAAAATGGCTGCGACGCACGGCAAAAGCCTAAACGGCGCGACAATAGAGGTGGAGAAGGTTATGGCGTCTGCCCCGCGCCGCGTATCAAAACTTATATTAAAGATAAATTTTCCGCAGGATACCGCGCAGGAAGATAAGCCGAAATATCTGGCTGCCATACGCGCGTGCCCCGTGCATAACAGTATAAGTAAGGATATTGAGTTGGAAATAACTTCCAACTAGTCTGTAGTGCGATGCCGCACTCCCGATGTGCGATGGCACACTCCCATGTCGTGGCATTCGCCACGATTGTCGTGAGCCGCTAAGCTTCGCATGGCATTGCTTCGCTGGTTTTTCACGGGTTTTACTTCTCTGCGGTGTCATTGCGAAGCTGCTTTAGCAGCTGTGGCAATCCAGTTAATAAGTATTGGGTGCTGCGCCCCAAACCCAGCCTATCTTTTGGCATTGCCCAAAAGATAGCAAAAAGCTAGGCTCCTGTTCGGCATAAAGTAAAGTTTTTTAAGGTTTTATCCGCAACTTGCAAAACGGAGCAAAAACAGAATGAAACAACCTGCTCCGTTTTGCTGCGGGCAAACGGATAAGTTAACATTCTAAAAAACTTCACTTTATAGGCGCCGAGATGTCGCCCTTAAAAACTTCATAAACGCTCCAATGCGGCGGGCAATAATATGGGAGTCTGTATATCACAAATTTTCTTTTAAGTTTCCTAATTAATTGGATTGCCGCGTCCTCATTTCATTCGTCCTCGCAATGACGGCAAGGTAGTTTCTCGGCGATATGCCGGCATCTGTATCCGAGACAGGGGGTGCGCTTCGCACCGACGCAGCAACAAAGTATAAGTTAAAAATGATATTTTGCGTTTAGACGCGGAGCAACGAACGAGGTATACCGTTTAGTATCCGAGCGAGAAAGCAACAAAGTATAAGCTAAAAATGATATTTTGCGTTTATTCAAGGAGCATAGGCGCACAGTGTGCCAAATTGATTTTTAACTTAGACGCGGCGCAAGAAGCGAGGTATACCGTTTAGTATCCGAGCGACGCAGCAACAAAGTATAAGTTAAAAATTACTCAAAACGTAAAGCGTCAATAGGGTTAAGCTTGGACGCCTTATACGCAGGATAAAACCCGAAGAAAATCCCCACTAATCCTGAGAAGATAAAGGAAGCGACCATAGGGGTAAGGGTAATTAAAACGGGCATAAAATCAAGGCCAAGATGCTTAATCAAAAGCGATATGCCGACGCCCAGGACAATGCCCAAAAAGCCGCCTGTGAGGGAAAGGACCAGGGCCTCAACCAAAAATTGAAGGCGGATATCCCAGACTTTGGCTCCGATGGCCATACGGATACCGATTTCGCGCGTGCGTTCGGTAACGGAAACGAGCATAATGTTCATGATGCCGATGCCGCCGACAAGCAGAGAGATTGAGGCTATAGCCGCCAAAAGAAGTGTAAAAGTTTTGGTGGCGTCCATCGCGCTTTCCATAGCCTGGGTAAGGTTGCGGATAATAAAATCGTCCTCTTTTTTACCTGTGATATTATGACGCTGACGCAAAAGGGCGGTAATTTCCTCCGTGGCAGGTTCAAGTTCTTCTACCGATCCTGTTTGAACCATAATATTATTTACCGTCCCGATGAAACGCGTGCCGAAAAGCTTTTTCTGCGCGGTGGTAACGGGTACGATTACTGTGTCGTCCTGGTCCATACCGAAGGCGGAATCACCCATCTCCGTCAAAACGCCGACGACTTTAAAAGGTATATTATTGATGCGGACTGTTTTGCCGACAGGATCTAAAACGCCAAACAGATTATCAATTACCGTCTTACCCAAAATGGCGACATTGGTAGCCTGTCGCACATCCTCATCGCCGAAAACGGACCCGTTGCTGACGGACCAATCGCGTATATAAAATAATGAAGGCATATCCCCCGTTACTCTGGTGGACCAATTTTGGTTGCCGTAAACTATCTGCCCTGTGCCGCTTACGCTTGCGCTTACCTGTGTGGCGTAGGGGACGCTCTTTTCAATGGCATAAGCGTCATTTAAGGTCAATGTTGGCGTTGCGCCGTGGCCCGCGCGCGCGCCGCCTGATGTTACAGAGCCGCTCCTTATCATAAGCAGATTGCTGCCCATGCTGGACATTTGGTCTGAAATCTTTTTCTGCGAGCCCTCGCCCATAGCAAGCATCACGATAACGGCCGCAACGCCGATAATGATGCCCAAGCTCGTTAAGACGGAGCGCATTTTGTTTACCCAAATCGCTTTAAAAGCTATTTTAATTACATTCATACAACCATAGTCCTTTTGTCATTAATAATGTCTGACACTATCTCGCCGTCTTTAAAGCGGATGATGCGTTTTGCATAGTCGGCGATATCCTGCTCGTGCGTAACAAGTATTATTGTTTTATTATTGTCGCGGTTAAGTTTATAGAAGCTCGTCATAACTTCTATACTGGTTTTTGTGTCAAGGTTGCCTGTAGGCTCGTCGGCAAATATAATCGGCGCGTCATTGACGATAGCGCGCGCTATGGCCACCCTTTGCTGCTGGCCGCCGCTTAGCTGGTTTGGCATATGGTCCATCCTGTCGCCAAGGCCGACAGCCTCCAAAGCCGCTTTGGCTTTTGTGCGACGCTCCGCCGAGGGGATATCCGCGTAAATCATCGGCAGTTCAACATTATCCATAGCGGTAGTGCGCGAAAGCAAGTTAAAACCCTGGAAGACAAAACCTATCTTGCGGCAGCGTATATCGGCCAGCTTGTTTAAGGTGGAGCCGCTGATATCCTGCCCGTCTAAAAAATACTGCCCCCTTGTAGGCTTATCTAAGCAGCCTAAGATATTCATAAAAGTGCTTTTGCCGCTGCCGCTTGGGCCCATAATGGCGACGAACTCCCCGCTGTTGATATCTAAAGAAACATCTTTAAGCACCTCAAGCGGTATATCGCCGACATTATATATCTTCCAAATATTTTTAACTGAAATTAAGGACATTTTAGAACCTCGGCATCCTCATAGATGAAGATTTGCCGCTTGCGCTGTTTTCCACAGATACTATAACGGGCGCGCCCGCCAAAAGCGCGCCTTGCTTAATCTCCGTTTTAATACCGTCGGTAATACCCGTAACAACGTCAAGCCTTTCAATTTCCTTACCGTTTTCAACCCAAACGCCCTGGCTCTTATAGGTAGTGCGTGTGCGGCCTTTTGCGCCGTCGGCGTTTTGCTGAAGGCCTTTAATCAGCGCGCCGCTTGGCGGCACAAAGCGCAAAGCCTGGTTGGGCACCGTTAAAGCTTTATCTATATGCGCGGTAATTATTGCGGCGTTTGCCGTCATCCCGGGCTTAAGTTTCAAATCTTTATTATCCACCGCCACTACGACGGTATATGTAACAACGTTTTGTACCGTGGTGGGGGAGTTGCGGACCTGGCTTACATTACCTTTAAAAGTAATATCGGGGTAAGCGTCTACGGAAAATTCAACATCCTGCCCTTCTTTTATTTTGCTGATATCAGCTTCAGAAATAGCAACCTCTATCTGCATTTTAGTTAAGTCTTCGGCGACTAAAAACAAAGTAGGCGTCTGGAAGCTTGCCGCGACTGTTTGGCCCAGCTCCACTTCCCTTGAAATTATTATGCCGTTTACGGGCGATACAATTTTGGTGTACCCCAAATCAATTTGCGCCTTATCTAAAGCGGCCTGCGCCTGTACAAGCTGGGACTGGACGGAAAGATAATCCGTCTCGGCGTCGTCAAGCTCGCTCTTGGCCACAAGCTCATCTTTATAGAGCCTTTTATAACGGTCAAAATTACGTTTGGAGTTATTAAACTGGCTTTGCATTCTGTCAACGCTGGCCTGCTGCTGCACTACCTGTGATTCGTAGACGGAAGGGTCCACCACGGCCAGCAACTCGCCCTCTTTTACGATGGAGTTAAAATCTACATAAAGCTCCTGTATACGGCCGGAAACCTGTGTGCCCACGCTGGTTTGCGTAACGGGGTTTATTGTGCCGGAGGCTTCAACCTTTTCGGTAACGGAAGTCTCTTTAGCATTCTCCGTTTTATAGTTTATTCCTTTGGACGGCTTAAAAATAAAGTAAAGCGCCGCCGCAACGATTAGGATAAGTACAGCTATTATAATTATTTTCTTTTTATTCATTAGTATGTCCCCATAACTCTTTTTAAATCTGCTATCGCCAAATTATAATCCAGCACTGCGCTGATATAGGAAAGCTTGGCATTGCTTAAAGTAACTTCCGCGTCTTTAACTTCAATATAATTACCAACGCCAACAGTATAGCGGCCGACGGCCAGTTGGTAATTCTCCTGCGCCTGTTCGCGCGAAAGATCGGCCACGGGTATGCGCGATGAGGCCTCTTTAAAATTAAGGTAAGCCGTTTTAATTTCAAGCAGTATATCCTGCTCCGCTCCTGAAAGATTATAGTAAGCGGTAACTAAATTGCTGTTGGCCTCCTGCACTTTATTATAGGTGCTAAGCCCGCTGAATATCGGCACAGATACGCCCGCGCCGAGCGACCATCTGTCATAAAGCGGGAAGTTGCCGCCGTTCCACCCGTAGCTGGCATTAGCGTTTAAGGTGGGCGCGTATCCCGTCTTAGCAACGGTTACGTTCATACGCGCGCTGTCCAGCTTTAGGCGGTAGGAAGCTAAGTCAGGCCTGTTCTTCATAGCGCGCTCCAATGCGGCCTGCGCTGTAATTTCATATTGCGGGATTGTGCTTTGCGACTTAACTTTAAAATCGGGCATTTCTTCATAGATGCCCATAACATTAAGTAAAGTATGGTAGGCAACCTGCAAAGCATTATCAGCCTTAATAAGGTTAAGCTTGGCATTATTAAGGTTTACCTGTGCGGTGGTAACGTCAATCTTAGGCCTGGTGCCGACGCTGTAAAAAGCCTGCGCGCGTTTAAGCTGCTCCTGGTATTGCTCTACCGACTGGATAAAGACTTCCTTGCTTTCTTTGGCGGAAATTACGCCGTAAAAAGCCTTCTTTAAATTATAGAGCGTATTATTTGTAAGGTTCTTTGTATCGGCTATAGCGGAATGGTAAGTATTCTTTTGGATATCAACGCTATTGCCCGTCTGCCCGAAATCATAAATAAGCTGCGTGGCAGAGATACTGGAGGAATAACTGTCATCCTTACCCTTAAATCCGTTTTGGTCCTCGCTGTCGCCCAGCGAGTAATTTGCGCTTGCGTTTACCTGCGGCATATAGGCGGAGCGGCTCTGCCACAACCTGCTGTACTGCGCCTGCACGCCGCTTTGCGAAGCGGCTAAAGCGGGATTATTCCGTAAAGTTAAATCTATGCATTCCTGTAATGAAAGTTCCTGGTCAGGCTGTATTACCTGGGCATCGGATAATGTAAATAAAAATATCAAAAATACTGTTGTTATATATTTGGCCATATTTAAATTGTACCTATTTTGAAAGTAATTTTAAATTTATTAAAAAGGATATTTTCGTCCCCATTAATATAACGCGCAAGGCGGCGTTTTTATTGCATATCCTTTTTTTTGGTGTAAATTTTACAATTTTTTATTGCTTTGGCCCGTATAATAATGTATCGTATTTCAGACGGATATACGGAGAATTTTATGATACTTATAACAGGCGCAAACGGGCAGCTGGGCCAATCGCTCAAAAAGATTTTTACTGATAAACAAGCGCTGTTTACCGATATAGAGCAGCTGGATATCACCAATTATGACGCCGTACAAAAAACGGTTAAGGAAAATGATATAAAATCCATAATCAACTGCGCGGCTTTTACCGCGGTTGACACGGCCGAGCGCGATATTGACAGCGCCTACCGCGTAAACGCTTTGGGCGCCAAACACCTGGCTGTTGCCGCTAAAGAAAATAAAGCGTCAATGATACAACTTTCCACCGACTATGTTTTTGACGGCAATAATTTTAAACCATATACGGAGACAGATACGCCGCACCCGATATCCGTCTACGGCCAAACTAAGCTTGAGGGCGAGCTTTTTGTACTTAAGAATGTGGAAAACAGCATAATCCTGCGCACCGCATGGCTTTACAGCGAGTACGGGAAGAACTTCGTCAAAACTATTATTGATACGGCGCGTAAACAGGACGAGATTAAGGTAATCTACGATCAAATCGGTACGCCTACCTACGCGGGCGATTTGGCCCATATAATTGAAGGCCTTTTGCCGATACTGACAAACGGCGTAAAAAAGATTTATAACTATTCTAACGAGGGCGTTTGCTCTTGGTACGGTTTTGCCAGAGAGATTGTCGCTCTTAAAAACATCAATTGCGAAGTGCTGCCGATAGAAAGCCAGGACTACCCCAGCTCCGCCAAGCGGCCGCATTATTCGGTTTTGAGCAAAGCTAAAATCAAGAGGGATTTCGGGATAAAAATTCCCTATTGGCGCGACAGCCTGAAAAAGGCTATAGCAGGTATTGACGTATAATTTAGAATAATAAATACATACTCAAAAACAAAACCCCCGACTGATTATCGGGGGTTTTGTTAATATAAGAGCGGCAAATTGTATAGCCTAAAAAATTAGCAAGCCGTCAAAAAACCTAATTAAAGATTACTAAAAAGCCGCCAGAAAAATATACAAGGATTCTTAGCTAAGTTTTAGTTTTTAGTTTAGACGCGAAGCAAGGAGCGAGGCATACCGTGAGCGCCCGTAGGGCCGTGTATCCGAGCAACGAAGCGACAAAGTATAAACTAAAAAGCCGCCGTATATTCGCGCGAGACTATGGCTGTGGCTACAGTATCCATCGGCTCAACAGTCTGTTCGTCTAAATTAACTTCATACACGCCGCATTGGATAGGGTAATCTTTCATATCAGCCTTGGTTTTACCAAGCTGCCCGTTAACTTTGCAGGTAACCCTGTAAATGGGGGACCCTATTTTGGTGGTAGCCCATTTGCGGTCATTGGCAAGAAGGACAAGGCCTTTCTTCTTCTGCGCTTTGTCTATATTCATTATATAGGCGTCTATATCTTTATTGTAAAATCTTCTCAAAAGCAGCACGGCTTGGCGGCGTTCGTAGGCAAGCTTTTTAGCTAAAAGGGCTTCACGCTCGGCGGTTTCATCAACATTGGCGCCCTGCGGGTTTTCAGGCTCGGCGGCCTGGCGCTGGGCTTCTTCACGCGCTTTCATAGCTGCGGTGTGGTTGACGAGCAATGTGCCTTCGGAATTACGCCTGAAAAGATACTCGCCTTTATTGCTGGCGGCGGTTGCGCCTTCAAAATCCTGCGCTTTTACTTCCTCCGTACCTACTTTAAGGAGGCGCTTCTCGTCTTGTACTTCATCATAGGTAAGCGTAACTAAGCCGTCGCTGCGGATGATTGAGGACGGATCTGCCTTGGCGTGAATGGTTTTAAGGAAGGGGGAGTAGCGTAAATAAATTTTCATGCTGTCGGTATCATATTTCCTGGCTTTTCCGTTTTTAGCGAACTCGTCTACAAAGCCGTCATTAAACCTGATTTCAACAGTTTTATTCTCGCTGTACCAGCAGCATTTGGTGATACAAGCGCGGTCGGTATCAAATCTTTGGGTAACCTCTGATGGGTTAAAACGCAGCTTAAGACGGAAGCAGACGTCATAAACATCGCCGTCCATATCAGCCTTGGAGGAGGAAAGAACAACCCACTGTTTGGTTGAATCGCCGTCAGTGGTGCTGACGCCTGCACAGGCGCATAAGATTAAAGCGGAAAGAATAAGCATTAAATTTTTTTTCATAATTTGATTATATCCTATTTCTTAAGATATTTACACTACGTGGAACTTGATACTATATTGTACTTTTAGGGACGCGCTCTTGCAAGTATTTTTATTTATTTTTTGGTAATATATATAGGTAACTTTAAATCTTTGTACGGAGGCAGTATGAAATACATCGCTCTTACAATAGCGGCTCTTTTTTTAATGGGGGGATGTTCCTCGGCTGATAAAAAGACGGCAAACCAGCCCGCAGGCACACAATTACAGGATAATATTATTGACGAGGAATTTGATTTGCTCGTAGCTCCCGAATATGATTATGAAAAAGATGTTCCGTATTCCGAACAAATTAAAAACACTGCTGATGCTAAAACAAAAACAGTAAAACCTTCAAAGAAACCGGCGGCAGTTAAGAAATAATGTCCTACGATATTTTGTCAGTAGAGCAGGAGGCCCTGAGGCTGTTGGAAAAGCTTGGCAATACCACGGATTTTTCAACCGGTCTTAAATATGACAGGGCCTCTTGTCTAAAGCTTGCTCCCTTAACGCTGGCGGTAAACCGCCTTAAGCGCGAGGGGGATTTTTTTATACTGGCGCACTATTACACTTTACCATCAATAATTTACGGCGTGGCCGATGCTGCGGGCGACTCTTATGCATTAAGCAAAAAAGCCGCGCAGGTAAGCCAAAAAAATATAATTTTTGCCGGCGTGCATTTTATGGCTGAGACCGCAAAAATAATTAATCCTTCAAAAAATGTTTTTAACGCCGCTTTAAACGCGGGTTGCTCGCTGGCCGATAGTATTGACGCAAAGCAAACAGCCGCCGCGCGCCAAAAATATCCTGAGGCAGCCTTTGTCTGTTATATAAACAGTAATGCGCAGGTTAAAGCTTTATGCGATGTTTGCGTAACTTCTTCCAATGTATACGATATAGTTTGCGCATTGCCGCAAAAGCAAATAGTCTTTTTGCCTGACGTTTTTATGGCCGATAATATCCGCGCCGAGCTTAAACGCCGCGGCGTGGAAAAAGAGATTATTGCGCTTGGCAAAACGTGCTGCGTGCACGACAGATACACCGTGCAGGACGTGGCGGAAATCCGCTCAAAGCATCCTTTGGCAAAAATCATCTGCCACCCAGAGTGCCCCGTAACCGTTTGCGAATTATGCGACTATGTGGGCAGTACTGCGGGTATGCTTAAATATGTAAAAGAATCATCCGCCAAAGAGTTTGCGGTCCTTAGCGAGACAGGCATAATAAATTGTATGGAGATTGAAAACCCCGCAAAAAACTTCCTGCCTGTGGGGCGCCCGTGCAACCAGATGAAGAAAAACACTTTAAACAATATTTTAACCGTGCTTGAAAAGCAGCCCGCCTTATTTAAGGTGGAGCTGCCCGCCGACATTATGGACAAAGCGCGCATAAGCATAGAAAATATGTTCAAATTTACGGAGGCAAAATGACGGACAAAATAATTGAACTTGCCATAGAAGAAGACCTTGGCCTGGGCGATATAACATCAGATAATATCTTTACTCCCAAAGACACGGCCGAGGCCGAGTTTTTAGCTAAAGACGATATGACGCTTTGCGGCGCGCAAGTGGCGCAAAAAGTATTTGAATATATTGACCCTTCGGTAAAATTTACCATACTTAAAAAAGACGGCTCGTCCGTAAAGAAAGGAGAAAAGATAGCAACCGCCAAAGGCTCAACCTTAAGCATACTTAAGGCGGAGAGGACGGCGCTTAATTTTATGCAGCGGATGTCCGGCATAGCCACAATGGCGGCGGAACTTTCCGAAACAGCGTCAAAATACGGCGTTATGCTGGTTGATACGCGCAAATCCCTGCCGGGGATGCGTAAGTATGATAAATACGCTGTAAAAACGGGCGGGGCGCGCAATCACCGTATGTCGCTTGCAGACAGCGTGATGATTAAAGATAACCATATCGCGGCGGCGGGCAGTATAACCAAAGCGGTAAATATCATCAAATCCAAAATAGGGCACACGCCTAAGATAGAAGTAGAAACCAAAAATTTAAAAGAAGTGGCCGAGGCTCTAAAAGCGGGCGCAGATATCATTATGCTTGATAATATGACGCCCGAGCAAATAGTCAAAGCCAAACAGCTTGCCGCCGGCAAAGCGATACTTGAAGTATCAGGCGGAGTAAACAGGAATAATCTTGAAGAATACTGTAAAACAGGTGTGCAGGTAATCTCAATGGGGGCGTTAACCCATTCGGTACCGTCCAAAGACATAAGCCTGCTTATTAAAATGAAGAAAAGGAGCAAATAAAAGATGAAAGATTTTACAAATTTACTGGCTAAGGTAAACCACCGTTCAACTGCGTCGGTAATAAGGGAGCTGTTAAAATTTACAAATAAGCCGGGTCTTATTTCCTTTGCGGGCGGTATGCCCGATCCTGCGGCCTTCCCCGCGCAGGAAATCGCAAAGCTTATGGCGCAAGCTGTGGAGAATGATAAAAACGTCGCGCTCCAATACGGGCAGACGGAAGGCGAGCCGCAGTTTAAAGCCGAACTCATAAAATTGCTTAAAGAGGATGAAGGCATTGAAGTCTCAGCCGACGAGCTTATAGTAACATCCGCCTCCCAGCAGGCTTTGGACATTGTTACAAAAGCTTTTGTAGATGAAGGCGATACAATAATAGTAAGCAAACCCACCTATCTTGGGGCATTGCAGGCCTTTAAAGCCTATGGCGCAAATATGATTGGCGTAGAGTCTGACGATATGGGCATTATACCTGAATCTTTAGAGGAAGAACTTGCAAAACTGACTAAAGAAGGCAAGGTATGCAAATTTATCTATATCGTGCCTGACTTCCAAAACCCCACCGGCACAACAATACCCGAGGACAGACGCTTAAAAATCCTTGAAATCGCAAAAAAATACAATACGCTTATTTTGGAAGATTCGCCCTACAGGCAAATCCGCTTTACGGGCAAGCCGCAAACAACATTTTATAAGCTTGATAATAATCAGGGCAATGTAATAACGATGTTTACTTTCTCTAAAACATTCGTGCCGGGTTTCAGGCTCGGCTATATAATTGCCGACAAAGATATTATCAGAAGATTCTGCGTGCTTAAACAGGCTATGGACTTATGTACATCGCCCGTTTGCCAGGCGGTAACAAAAGAATTTTTAAAAGCGGGCAAGCTTGCGCCGCACGTCAAAAAGATTGTCGCAATCTATTCAGCCAAACGCGACGCTATGATAAAGGCCTTGCACCAATATATGCCCGAGGGCGTAACCTGGACGGAGCCTGAAGGCGGGCTTTTCCTGTGGGTGGTGCTGCCCAAGCATATTGACGCGGTAAAAATGTTCCCGACGGCTATAGAAAATAATGTAGCTTATGTAATCGGCAGCGCGTTTTTCCACGATGAAAGCGGTTTAAACACAATGCGCTTAAACTTCTCCTACGCTTCTTTTGAGCAGATAGAAGAAGGCATAAAACGCCTTGCAAACGCGATAAAAAATTATAAAGCAAGCTAAAAAAAGCGGTTTTACAAAGATAACGGGCGCGGGCCGTAAAAGGCCCGCCCGTCAGATTTATACCGTGTAAATATGCATTTTATATGGTAAAATTAAAGAGATAAAATTATTATAGCGCCTTAGCATTGCGCTATTTTTTAGGAGGAGTTCATGGAAACAACAGCAGCAACCGCAGCGGCAACAGGCGGCGGTATCAACGGTCTTTTTTTCATAATGATAGCTTTTCTTATTGTGTTTATGTTTCTTTCAAGCAGATCACAAAAGAAAAGAGAAGCTGCCCAGCAGTCGCTGATTAAGAGCCTTCAAAAAGGCGACCAGGTAATACTCATCGGCGGCGTAATAGGCACGATAGTAGGCTTCAATAATGAAACATTTGAAGTCAAAATCTCCGAGAACACAAAACTTTCTGTTTTGCCCAGCGGGATAGTTTCAGCTTATCAGGTAAAGAACAACGCACAAAGCGGAGGTAGCAAGTAAATGAATAAGTTGGCATGGAAATGGAGTATTATTCTGATAGTGCTCTGCGGTTCTTTGGCTTTGCTTTACCCTTCATACGAGTGGTACTCCAAAACCAATACTGACAGAGAAAAGATGGAAGCCTCCGGTGAGAGGCCCAAAAGGATTTTAAACTTAGGTTTAGACCTTAGGGGCGGCTCCTCCTTATTGCTGGAATTAGATATCTCTAAACTTTCGGCGAAAGAAACCGTAAATGACGCCATGCAGCGCGCCATTGAAATCATCCGCAACAGGATTGACCAGTACGGCGTTGGGGAAATACCAATAACCCGCCAGGGCGAGAAGTGGATTTCCGTCCAGCTGCCCGGTATCGCCAACCCTGAACAGGCTGAGGCTCTTATCGGCAAAACGGCTATGCTGGAATTCAGAATCGTAAAAACTACGCCTGAAGCCCAAGAAGCCGTAAACAAAATCAATGAGATGGACGACGCCTTTAACCCCGACGGCACGCTTACTGAAAAAGCGGCCAAGCTTGTACCCCAGGGCGTATCAATAATGAAGGACAAAAAAGGCTATATTTTGGCTTTAGACAGCTCCATCCCCGTAACAGGCGCAGACCTTGAGGACGCAAGAGTTTCACCCAGCGGTGACTACGGCTATCCTGAAGTCCAGTTCCAGTTTAACGGCGAAGGCAGCAAAAAGTTCGGCACCTTAACGGGCAATAATATTGAAAAACAGTTAGCCATCGTTTTGGATAATACCGTACAGTCCGCGCCAACCATCCAGAGCAGGATTTCAAGGGACGGGCGCATCACAGGCCAGTTTACAATGGACGAAGCGCGCCAGCTT
Source organism: uncultured Elusimicrobium sp. (assembly GCA_964415545.1). Classification (GTDB taxonomy): domain Bacteria; phylum Elusimicrobiota; class Elusimicrobia; order Elusimicrobiales; family Elusimicrobiaceae; genus Proelusimicrobium. Next base: position 33,405 of record CAYQAU010000010.1, on the reverse strand, counting down.
GCTATCGTCTTAAGAGCGGGCGCATTGCCTGCCCCCGTAAAAATCATTGAAAAGCGCATCATCGGCCCGGGCTTGGGTGAAGACTCTATCCGCGCAGGCGTAAGGGCATCTTTGGTGGCTTTTGTTATCATCGTGGTTTTTATGAGCGTTTACTACAGGTTTTCGGGTATCATTTCAAGCATAGCTTTAGGCCTTAACCTTGTGCTTTTGCTTGCCATGATGTCTTATTTCTCCGCTACGCTTACGCTGCCGGGCATCGCAGGTATCATACTGTCCCTTGCAATGGCGGTGGACGCGAACGTGCTTATCCTTGAACGTATAAGGGAAGAGCGCGCTGCGGGCCAGCCTTTGGCTGTCGCCATAAGGCAGGGTTATGAAAAGGCGTGGAGCGCGATTTTTGACTCCAACCTCACAACCTGGATAGCATCATTATTGCTTTTCAACTTCGGTACGGGCCCCGTAAAAGGCTTTGCTTTAACTTTGACATTAGGTCTTTTAGCGGGCGTATTTACATCCGTATTTGTTACCCGCGCTATTTATGAGTTACTGCTTACAGCAAACCCGAAGGAGATTAGTATATGACATTTTTTAAGTTATTGCCTAAAACCAATATAGACTTTGTAGGATTGCGCAAAATATTTTTCCCTATAACGGCAATCGTAATGATAGTTTGTATCGGTTCCATATTTATTAAAGGGCTTAATTATGGTATTGACTTTACGGGCGGTACTATGATGCAGGTCCAGTTTGAAGAACCTATAGACATAGCTGAAGTCCGCAACGCGCTTGCCGCGCAAGATCTTAAGGCGGACATACAGTCATTTGTCGGAAAGGACGCTTTTACTATAAGGATTAAAGGCGCACAGGAAAATGTAAACGAAGTTTCCGCCAAGATTGAAACCGCCTTAAAAGCCACAAATACCCCGTTTAATATAGACCAAACGGACTTTGTAGGCCCGACAGTCGGCAACCATTTGGCCAAGAAAGCTTTATTTGCTTTCGTCCTTGCAATGGGCGCGATGATTATTTATATCGGGTTCAGGTTCCAGAACATAATTTGGGGCGCGATGGCCGTGGTGGCTTTGTTCCATGACGTACTTTTCACCGCGGGCATATTCTCCTTATTACAGCTGGAGATTGACCTTGTAATCGTAGCGGCTTTCCTTACTATAGCGGGCTTCTCGGTCAACGATACAATTGTTATCTTTGACAGGGTGCGCGAAAATATACAGTTAAACCCCAAATGGGATTTAAAGAAAACCCTTAACGTCAGCGTAAACGAAACATTATCCAGGACAATCATCACCACACTTACGGTTTTGGCTGCCTCAATAATACTGTTTACTATGGGCGGTGAGGTTTTGCATAACTTCGCTTTTGCTATGGTTATCGGCCTTGTAGCGGGTACATATTCAACAATCGCGCTCGTCATCGGGCTTGTGTACCAGTGGACAAAAAATGGCAACTACAGCGCCTCAGTACAGGGCGATACGCTTGCCGCAGAACCCGCTGCAGACGAAGTTAAAACCCCTAAGAAAAAGAAAAGCAAAAAAAGAAATATTTAATGCGCAAGATCAGGAAGTTCAAAATAGCCGTACATTTTAAGGATATACTCCGCCGCGTAAGGGCGTCTAATACAGACGCTGCCGCGGCGGGGTTTCCCCTTGATAGCGATATAGCTGTTTTTATTTCTTCCCTTCACGCGCAGGCAGAGCCGGGCGTAGTATATGAGTTTATTGAAGGCCCCTGTATGGAGCTTACAACCGCCGGCGTACGCCAAAACGCGCAATGCTTCAGCGTATGCGCGGTAACATTGGGCCCTGCGGTTGAAGAAGCGCTTGCAGCTATAACAAACCCCGGCGCGCTTACAATAGCAAATATAGCTGTTTATGAGTTTTTACGCACTGCGGTAACCTTTATATCGGACTTGGTAAAACAGGATGCCGATAAAGAAGATTTTACAGTTGAAGGATATGAGATTTTATCTTCGCCCGTATTCGGATACGCGCCCGAGCCCAAGTTTTTAAGGGAGGCCCAAAGGGTGGACCCGCAGTTGGCCGCCCGCGCGATACCGGTATTATTGGAAAGATTAAATTCGTCAAAAATATCAGTCTCTTTTGAAGGGGGGAAGTTAACCCCCAAAGCCACAATAATTTTTATGATGCCGTGGCAAAAGAAGAAAGGCAAAAAATAAATGAAGAAGAAGAAAAGCAACTCACTCTTGCCCGCGATAGTAGCGAATTTAGTTTCGTTCTATGCGCATTTCTGCGGTTATTTAACCCGCTATATCCACACGGGCAATAAAGAGGCTATGGCCATTAATGAAAAGCAAAAAGTAATTTATGCATTTTGGCATAACCAACAAGCATTTTTATTATTTCCGTACCGCAAGCGCGGTAAAGTAGCGGTGCTGGTAAGCATGAGCAAAGACGGCGAGTTTATGGCCAAATCGCTCCCCAAATTTAATATGACGGCTGTACGCGGTTCCAGCAGCAGGGGCGGGGCGGGCGCTTTAAGGAATTTAATGGACGCCGCGCAAAAAGGTTTTAATTTAGCTTTAACGCCCGACGGCCCGCGCGGCCCGCTTTATAAAGCGCAGCCCGGGATTTTATATTTAGCCCAAAAAACGGGGATGACGATTATCGCCGCAGGCGTGGCCTCAAGCAATAAATTTGCCGTTAACTCCTGGGATAAATTCCAAATACCATTGCCGTTTGGCAAATGCGCGATAGTATACGGCGAGCCTTTAAAAGTGGGGGCAAATGACGATATATCGGCCGCGCGTAAACAGCTTACAAAAATTTTAACTGACGCTACTTCCATAGCGCAGGAATTGGTAAACAAATAATATGATAGGTTATTTTCTTTTATTTATTTTAAATCTGGCCTTCCCTTTGGTCGTTATAGCGGTATTGGTATTCTTTTTGATATCGCCGCGTAGGGGCTTGCTTAAAAACCTTAAGCAGGAGGTCTGGGAACGCTTTGCAGTTAAAGGGATAGGCCAAATACATCAAAAGCCTATATGGATACACGCGGCCAGCGTGGGGGAAGTAAAATCGGTAATCAAATTTGCAAATGATTATAAAATCCTTATGCGCCGCCCCGTAATTATTACCACCGATACCGCAGCGGGCAAAGCCGCCGCTTTAAAAGACCTTGCATTTGATAAAGCCCTGCTTGCGCCTGTTGACTGCTACCCCGTAATCAAAAGATTTATAAAAATATACAAACCCCAAAGCCTGTTTATAGTGGAATCCGATTTATGGCCCAATATGATAGTGGCGGCGGCAAACAATAATATACCGGTATCAATAATAAACGGGCGGCTTTCACAACGCAGCGCAAAACGCTACAGCCTTTTAAGCCCGTTGGTAAAACTTATATTGGAAAAGATTTCAATAATCTGCGTACAGACAAAACAGGTTTATGACACCTATCTCTCTGTAGGCGCAAACCCCTCAAAATTACATATAACGGGCAATATAAAATATGATATGTTAAACGACCAGCCCGCGCGCAGGGACGAAGCCTTGCAGAATATGGAAACTTTAGGCTGGGGCAAAGACACGCCCATTATTACCTGCGGCAGCACGCACGAGGAGGAGGAAGCCTTAATAATTGAGACGGCAAAGAAGCTGAAGAACGTCAAATTTATTATTGCGCCGCGCCACCTTGAACGTAAAAAACAAATACATAATGCCTTGGCGCAAAGCGGTTTAAACTTTGCGGTTTTAAGCCAAATAAAAAAGAGCGGCAAAAATACGCAAATACTTTTGGCTGATTCTATGGGCCGCTTAAGCGGGCTTTACAGCATAGCGGATATCTGCTTTGTCGGCGGCAGCATAGCAAAATGCGGGGGGCATAATTTCCTGGAAGCGGCAATACTTGAAAAGCCGGTAATCTTTGGGCCGTACTTCTATAATACGCCTGACGTCGCTGTAAAGCTGCTTGACGGCGGCGGCGCAAAACCGGCGGACAAAAACAATTTTAGTATAATTATTGGGAATCTTTTATCGGATAAAAACGCCTTGGCTGAAATGGCGCGCAACGCAAAAGCGGTTGCCGAATCATTTAAAGGCGCGACTGAAAAAACTATCAATACGGTGAAAAAATTATGAACGAAAATACACAACAAAAAATTTTAGTGATGCGCCTCTCCTCTTTGGGGGATATTGTCCTTCTGTCCCCTGTATTTAAGAATATAAAAGATAAGTGGCCCCAAAGCCATATAACGCTGCTTGTAAAAGAGCAGTTTGCCCAGGCGCTTGCAGGCCATCCCGATATTGATGAGATTATGGTTTTTAAGGGTTTTATCCCTACTTTGATGGAGATACGCCGCGGCGGATACACCCACCTTTTGGATTTACACGCCACGCTGCGCACGATACTTTTGGGTATGTTCTCGGGCATAGCGAACCGCAAAAGATACAATAAAAATTCTATGGAGCGCAGGATGTTCGTAAAGTTTAAGATGACCAGCCCCGCCTTAGAAAAACATACCTTAGATAAATACCTTGAAGCGCTTTCAGACTGGGATATCCCCATAAAATACCATACGCCGCAGCTTAGCGACTGGGTTTTCAAAACGGCGGACCTTACAAAAAAAGAAGTCGGCACAATTTGCATATTCCAAACCTCTTTTATCGGCGACAGCGTACTGACAACCCCGCTTATCCAGAAAACCGCAAAACTGTTCCCGAAAGCCAAAATCATCGTGGTAACGCGCCCGCAAACTAAAGAAATTTTTGCAAATCTTAAAGAAGTCTCCAAAATCATTATGGACAATAAAAAGGGCTGGGGCAAAATTTTTGGCGTATTTAAAACCGCAAAGCAGATACGCGAAAGCCATGTAGACGTTATATTGTCCCCGCACCGCAGCTTTAGAAGCGCGCTTATAGCAAAATTAAGCGGCGTAAAGATACGCATCGGCTTCAGCAACAGCGAAGGCTGGTTTATGTATACAAAAACGGTGCCGTTCTCCTGGATGATACACGATGCGGAACGTAATTTGTACCTCTTACAGGGTATAGTAAACGAGAATTTTAAAAATGCGGAACTTAATATGGAAAACTCCGCCGAGGACGCGCAGGAAAGCGTCAAAAAAATGCTGGCGGAAGCAGGCCTTGAAGGCAAAACGATTGTCGGCGTGCACGCAGGCTCCGTCTGGCCTACAAAATGCTGGCCCGCGGAACGTTACGCAAAGCTTATCACAAAGATGGAGAAAGAGCTTGACGTAAGGGCTGTTCTTTTGGGAGGCAAAAACGATCTTGAACTTGGCGAGCAAGTATGCCGTTTAAGCGAAGGCCACCCCGTAAACTTCTGCGGCAAGACAACGCTTACTGAGCTTATGGCGATGATGAAACATTTTGAGCTTTTTATTACTAATGACTCTGGCCCCATGCACATTGCTACGGCTTTTGGCGTGCCTACTTTGGCTATCTTCGGGCCGACGACAAAGGAGCTTGGCTTCTTCCCTTATGGCGAAGGCCACAGGGTAGTGGAAGTCAAAGATTTGCCCTGCCGCCCTTGCGCTTTACACGGCGGTAAAAAGTGCCCGCTTGGCCATTTTAAGTGTATGAACGATATTACGGTGGAGGAAGTGTTTGACACAGCCAAAGAAATGCTGAACGTCCACAACGGCTAACTTATTTTACTTCACGGCATAAAAAGGCTTAAAATACAATTTGAACTGTTTTTGGTGTCATTGCAAAATGACTAGCTTTTAGCTTAAAGGCTAAAAGTATAAGTCCAAACCAAGAGCAGTCGCTTTAAAGCACAAAACGGAAGGCTTAATTACCCTTACGTTTTGTGCTTAGTGTTTCCCGTCTTTTGGCGGGAAACCGCGGCTGTTTATATTTGGGTTATTGGACTTAGCTCAAATAAGGCAGCCGCTTTTTTATTGCCTTTTTTGGGCTCTGCTTCTTGGGAAAGAGAGGATGCCCCACATGATAAATCAGACAATAAATAAAAAAGCTTTTACATTAATTGAATTACTTGTTGTAGTATTAATAATAGGTATTTTGGCCGCCATAGCATTGCCAAAATACCAAGCATTCGTAATGCGCGCTAAGCTTGCGGAAGTAGAACAAATAGTTCAATCCTATATAAGCGCGCAGGAACGCTACCGCCTTGCTACAGGCAAATTTGCCTATTTCCCATATAATGATAAGTTTGATATCACCTTACCGGTTTTTAACATAAACAGCTATGAAGACAGAAAAGAAACCCCATCAAAAATTATTATTGACCATGCTACCGGTGACGGATATTTCATTGTTAACTTTACAAACACAGGCGTAACATCCAGAGTAAATACGATGGCAAAAAATGGCATAGGCCTTCGTGTGGCGGTAAGTGATAAACAAGGCAAGATTGGTATTATACGCTGCTTGTTTACCCTAGACGGGTTTGGCGGCTTTTCAGGAACGTTCAAAACCCCTCCGGCAAAAGCCTGCGAAAGCGCAGGTTATAAGTGCGAAGCCGGCACTGATGAATGCCCCCCAAACCCGCCAACTTGGTGGAGCCAAAATTACTTCAGATAAGATAAATAAAAGACATTAAACAGATCAAAAAGAATAGCAAAAAACCCGCCTTTTGAGCGGGTTTTTTAATTTCAATGCAAGTACATAAAACTTAATCTGTTACTGCGGTATTTAAAAGCTCAATAACGGCTTTGCCCTCTGCCTTCTCGGAAGAGAACGGCAGCATCTTTGTGCTGTTGGTATTATTGATAATAACATAGCCGTTCTTTATATTAAACACTGTCCTTTCCGCAGGCTCAAACACGCTGCGCCCGAACATACCCTGCGGCGCGGGTATCCCCGCAAGCGCAAGCACCGTCGGCGCGATATCTTGCTGGGACTTAAATAAGTCGGGCGATACACTTTCGGTAATATGCTTTTTGGAAACGAAAATTAATGGCACTTCGTCAAATACAGGTTTGTAATTTTTAAACAGCGAGCCCGTATCAACATTGGCAAAGAAAGGGTGGTCACCCGTAATGATAAGCAAGGTCCTCTCGTCCATAAGATCGGCTTTCTCCAGCCCGTCTAAAAAGCGGCCCAAATCATAGTTAAAATTGCGGAAGGCGCGCGCCATATTCTCGCCCTCATAAATCTTGCGTACTTTTTTGGAGGCTTCAGGCTCGTCTAAAGGCGGGTATTCCTGGCCCAGATAGTCATTACGGCCCGATGGTACATGGCTGTCCACCGTAAGGATATTTACAAATACCTTCTCATCACGGTGTTTTTTAAGATAGTCAACCGTAAATTCAAAAAGCTTCCTGTCCGTCAGGCCCCACCACGCTACGGATTTGGAGTAGGCGGGCTGCTGCTCAAAGTATTTTGCGCCGTAAACCTCATCAAATCCAGCTTGCCCGAAGAGGATGTGCTCGTCCATATATTCCTCGTCCGCGCCGCGTATAAAGGCCGTCTTAAAGCCATTATCGCGCAATATGCGGACAAAGGAGAGGGGGAACTTATTCTTAAAAATCAGTTCCGCGTTCGGGTGCCCGCTAAAGATTACGCTTAAACCGTACAAGGTTGAAAGCGTAACAGGTTTTAGGGAGGCATAAGGATATTCCTGTATAAGGCTGTCAATAACAAAGCTGGCGTCTTTAGGGATTGCGGGGTTAAAGGAATTTATGAATTTATTGGAAAATGCTTCCGTCGTTAAAAGGATAATCCTGTCAAAATTATTCTTATTGGTAAAAGCCGTCGGCTTAAACAGGCCGTATTTATCGGCCGCAGCCTGCACAGTGGCGGGCAGCGGGGCCTTAATAATGTTTTGCTGCGGTTTTTTGGCCGTCAAATCGCGCACTATACCCGCTACCGTCGTATCCATAAGGGAGGAAGCATAAAAAGCGGCTGAAGTCTTAGAATAGTTAAGCGGCGATATTAAAGCCAAAGCCAAAAGCAGTACGGCGGCGCAGGCTATCTTTTTTGCGCTTGCGTGGCGGCTGCTGCGGTGCCAGTAGCGGCGTATTGTAAAATAGGCATAGCTGTAAAGGAAAGCAAAATACAAAAGCAGCCTGATATCAAAAAGGAATTGGTACTGCGCGCCTTCAAGCGTCATAAGGTACTTTAGGCTGAAACGCTCCTTAAAATACATCAAAAGCACGATATCGGCCGTTATCGTTATATAGTAGAGGAAGATGGCAAAAGCAAAAAGCCAGCGGTTTTTAAAGCCCGCAACGTGTAAAAGGCTGAATAGTATGGAAATCGTCAAAAACTCAACGGCAAACTTAAGTATAAGCCCCACAGTTAAACTTAGCCAGCTGAAGGCTCCCAACTGATGCAAGCCTATAAGATAAAATATAATGCCCGGTATAGATAAAACGGCAAAAAGTTTAAAATCCTGCTTAAGCAGAAGCAGATATTTCTTTACGAAGTTAATCATAACACCCCTTGAAGTAAAAAAATGATAAAATAATTATACATTTTTAATAAATACAGGGCAGCATTTTTTCCCTGTGTTAAAGAGGAACACTTATATGTCAAACCCTACACTTGAAACAAAACGCCACTCCGCCTCGCACATCATGGCGCAGGCTGTTAAGGAATTGTTTCCTGCGGTTAAGCTCGGTATCGGGCCCGCTATAGACAATGGCTTCTATTACGATTTTTTGAGCGATTATAAATTCACTCCCGAAGATTTAAAAACTATAAGCGATAAGATGAAAGAGATTATTAAGGCCAGGCAGCCTTTTTCCTCCAAAACAATCAGCAAGGACGAAGCTAAAAAACTGTTTGCGGATGAGCCTTTTAAGCTTGAGCTTATTGAAGACCTTGAGGGCGACAGCGTAACAATCTATACCAACGGTCCTTTTACGGATTTATGCCGCGGCCCGCATATAGAGCATACGGGGCTTATCAATAATTTTAAACTTACGCATATCGCAGGCGCGTATTGGCGCGGGGACGAAAAACGCCCGCAAATGCAGCGCATCTACGCCCTTGCCTTTGATACTAAGGACGACCTTAACGCCTATGTAAAACAGCAGGAAGAAGCCGCAAAACGCGACCACCGCAAACTGGGCACGGAACTAAAACTGTTCAGCATCAATGAAGACATCGGCCCCGGCCTTGTAATCTGGCATCCCAAAGGCGGTATGCTAAGGAAAACGCTTGAGGACTGGATACGCAATGAAAACGTAAAACGCGGCTATGATATGGTTTACAGCCCGCATATCGCGAGATTGCACTTATGGAAAAAATCGGGCCACGCAAATTTTTACAGCGAAAATATGTTCAGCCCCATAAAGGTTGACGAGCAAGAATACCAGCTTAAACCGATGAACTGCCCGTTTCACATCGCCATATATGATACCGAGCTTAGAAGCTACCGCGATTTGCCTTTGCGTTTAGCGGAGCTTGGTACCGTATACCGTTATGAAAGATCGGGCGTAATGCACGGTTTGCTGCGCGTGCGCGGTTTTACGCAGGACGACGCGCATATCTTCTGCACGCAAGAGCAAGTTGAGAACGAGATAGAAGAATGCTTTGAATTTGCAATGCATATTATGAAGACCTTCGGGTTTGAAAAGTTTAAAGTGGAACTTTCCACCTGGGACGAAAAACACCCTGAAAATTATACAGGCAAAGCCGATGACTGGAACAAAGCCCAGGCTGCGCTGGAAGGCGTTCTTAAAAAGAACAATATACCTTATACCTCCCACGCGGGCGAGGCAGCCTTCTACGGCCCTAAAATTGATATGAAGCTTATTGACGCTATAGGCCGCCCGTGGCAACTTTCAACCATACAGTTTGACTTTAATTTGCCCGAAAGGTTTGACCTTACTTATGTAGCCGCTGAAGGCCGCAAACGCCCTTTAATGGTACACCGCGCGCTTTTGGGTTCTATTGAAAGGTTCCTTGGTATTTTGATTGAGCATTATGCGGGCCTCTTCCCGCTTTGGCTTGCGCCCGTGCAGGCAAAAGCGCTTACTTTGACCGACGCGCAAGTGCCCTTTGCCAAAGAAGTGGTAAAAGCTTTAAAGAGCCACGGCTTAAGGGTTCAGCTTGACGACAGGGCAGAAAAGCTCGGCGCGAAAATCCGTGAAGCGCATATGGAAAAAATACCTTACAGCATCGTAATCGGCGCAAAAGAAGCGGAAAACAAAACCGTAACATTGCGCTTAAGAAGCGGCAAGAATATAGAAGGTATAGGTATAGAGGAACTCGCGCAGAAATTGAAAGAAGAAGCCGATAGCTTCAGCCTTACCAATCTGTACCAATAGAAATAAAGTTTATACATAAAAAATACCCCGCCAAAAACGGGGTATTTTTTATGGTTTCTTTTTTAAGCTAAGGGTCTACTGCCAGAACTATCCCGCCTGTACAGAAAAGATAATCAGGATTATCCCCATAGCAGCCTAATTTATTACACTGGCTATAGGGGCAGGCAGGGGGGAAAGCTTCAGGAGTATACCCATGAGCTACAGCACAGTAGCAGGTGGATGAACAGCTCTCCCCATACTCTACAGTATTAGAAGGGCACTTGCATTTGCCCCACGCCCCGCATGTGCCGCCATCACAAGTAGCAGTGCAGCTTCTGGATTGTGTCCCATCACCCCAGCAACTTTGGGTTGTGGGTTGGTTTTGGGTCTTTTCGCCGCAGGTTCCCTGCCAGCTGCCTGTACTCCACTCCCCTGTTGCCGTATTACAGGTAACGCTTCTGCTTTGCGATCCGCAGCCGCTTGAACAATTTTGTGTTTCAGACGGTTTTGATGATTCAGAGCACTCTTTTTCCTCGCCCTCGCAAGCATTCCAGCTGCAAGAGCTGCTGCACGTCTGCGTCCCGCCGCTGCCACAGCTTTGGCTTGCCCCTGCGCTGCATTCGCCTTCTCCGCTGCAACCGCCCCAGCTGCCGGTATCCCACTCCCCTGTTGCCGTATCGCAGGTAACGCTTCTGGTTTTTGTCCCGCAATTGCCGCAAGATTCGCTTTCAGCAGGTTTAGTTGACGAACACTCATACGACTCGCCCTCGCAAGCATTCCAGCTGCAAGAGCTGCTGCACGTCTGCGTCCCGCCG
>CAYQAU010000010.1:1320-22274 GCA_964415545.1 uncultured Elusimicrobium sp. | reverse complement strand
CCGTATCGCAGGTAACGCTTCTGGTTTTTGTCCCGCAATTGCCGCAAGATTCGCTCTCAGCAGGTTTAGTTGATGAACACTCATACGACTCGCCCTCGCAATCACCCCAGTCATCGCAACCGCCGCCACACGTGTAACAAGTTCTATATTGCGTCCCGCCGCTGCCGCACGATTGTGATTCACTATAACTTGTAGTTACGCACTCGCCCTCGCAATCACCCCAGCTTCTGCTGCACGAGCTGCTGCAACTTTCAGGGCAATATCTCGTCTGCGTTCCGCTGTTATTGTAGCCACAGCTTCTGCTTTCTGTTCGCGAAGGATATTTATTGTGGCAGCCGTCTTCTCTGCACGCTAACGGGCAATCGCAGTTACAAGTTTTTTCGTTTAATTTGTATGGTGAACTACAACTCTTATCGCCGCAATTACACACGCTTTGCGATGTTCCCACGATATTACCGAATGTCTTGCAGATATCCCCGTCACACCCCAATCCTGCGTCCTCATAACTTGAAGAAAATATAAATGTTGCGGGCTTGCCCTTGGCGGGGATATAGGCCGCGCTCATACAATTTGTTGCAGAGTTAATTGCAAGCTCGTACTTGCCGTTGACGGTCAATATAGCGTCGCCTTCGGTTTTTACCTCGGCCTCCGCATTGCTTGTTAGCTGGCCGATATTACTGAACGTCGGCAAATACTCGCCCTTACGGGCATAATTAGCTATCTGTTTGTTGCGTACCATCTCAAGTAAATTGATAGCTTCTACCGCTCGTGATTTATTTATACTTTTTGTGTAAACGGGATACGCTATCGCCGATATCACACCGATGATGAGCACAACTACCAGCACCTCAGTTAGCGTAAAGCCCTTTTTAGACTTTTTAGTGTTTTTGTTTAACATTTTGCTCTAATCGCTCCTATGGAGAAGATTATAACGCACGACGGAGCTGATAGTAAGTGGGAGCCTGCATTATTTAGATACGGTATCAAAAAAAAAAAAACAGTCAACCCAAAGGGTTGACTATTTGCATAGCGCGGTGGGGTGGCTTTCCAAGCTGCGCTCAGTATAACTTCGCCAGTTTAGCGCGAGTTCTAATTATTTTGTGGTTATCAAAAGTACACCATAAGGCAGTGGGGTGGCTTTCCAAGCTGCGCGTGGCAACACCGAAGCAAATTGCGTAGAGACAGAAAGAATAAACTACGAAGGTATCTGCTTAATAATAGGCACCGACTGGCGCGGCTTAATACCGTTTTGCGCAGGAGTAAGGAAGCGTTTAAGCGACCAAAAGAATACCGCCGCTATAAGCCCCAATGCGCCGACTATAAGCCACGGCAAGGGGGGGTAAATCGGGCTTAGATGCTCCATCATAATGCCCGCAAATAATACGCCCGCTGATACGCCCGCCTGGTTGGAAAGTATATAAAGCCCCAAATAGCGGCCGCGCTTATTATCAGGCGCGATATTAGAGGCCAAAGAATGCCCTGCGGGCAGGACGCACATCTCGCCCACCGCGCTTAAAATAACGCCAAGGGCTATGCCCGCAAAACTTATAAAAAAACCTATTGAGCCAAAACCTATCGCGTAAAGCACGCAGCCTAAAGACAGGGCCGCCGTAAGCGGCATTTTGGATATCACTTTTGTTACGGGATACTGCAAAACCACGACGGAAAGGCCTTGTATGGAAAAGAACATCCCCACCATATTTTCCGTCATCCCAAGCCTGTTTACCGCATGCAGCGAAAGGCCTACCACCAGTTGGGAAAGCACCATGGAAATCAAAAAATTATAAGCGCATAATCTGGCTAGCACGCCGTCTTTAAGCTGCAATATCATATCCACAAAATTAGTTTTGCGGCCGACGGCTTTTGTAGCCGTCTCCTTAATATTCCTTTGGACATAAACCAAAGATAAAAAGAAAACCGCCGCCGTTATAAAAAAGCCCGATGAATAGGAAATCTTTGCCAAAAAGCCGCCCAAAGCGGGCCCCAGGCACCAGCCGAGGTTTAAACCTATACGCATATAACCAAAGGCTTTTACGCGCTCGGCCGCAGTAGTATTATCGGCAATCCACGCATTTGAAGCGGGGCGGAAGAAGGCCCCCAAAAAACTGCCTGCAAAGTGGAAGGCTATCGGCCAGGAATAGTGCCAGTCAAGATAGATTGAGACGGCAATCATCAAAATGCTTATACTGCGCATAAAAAGGGAATACATCATAACGCGCTTTCGGCCGAAAGCGTCTGAAACCTCGCCGCTTATCGCGCTTGCTATAGCCGTGGTAAGCATAGCAAGGGCCAGCATAAGGCCGATAACGCCTGAGGGCACGCCTTTTTGGGTGCTTAAATAAAGCGCAAGGAAAGGGATTGATATACCATACCCGAAGGAGATTAAACCGTTCGCAATGGATATGATAACGATGCTTTTAGTCTTTTCTGTCATATTTAATATTGTACTATTTTAGCGGCGCGGGGCGAAATATAACAAATTTCCTTTTGCCCGGTCAAGTAAATTTTGATATAATAGTCAATAGGATAATGTTCTATGCAGAAAGAAAGGCAAGTGCTTGATAATTTTGATGAAGTAACAAACCGTGTGCGGCGGGCGTGCCTTTCAAGCGGACGGGAGCCGGATGCAGTTAAAATATTAACAGTTACGAAATATGCCGATCCTAAAGATATTTTAACACTGCTTTCAAACAGGCCTGTATACGCAGTTGCGGAATCGCGCCTGCAAGACAGCCTGGAAAAGTGGTCCTGTCCCGAGTTAGCCCGCTTCCAAGTAAAAAAATTTTTTATAGGCCATTTGCAAACCAATAAAGCTTTAAAAGTTTTGCAAAGCTTTGATATAGTATGCAGTTTAGATTCGCTTAAACTTGCGGCCGTTTTGGATAAAAACGCGCAAAAACTTGCAAAGCGGGCACAGTGCCTTGTGCAGGTAAAGCTTACGCAAAGAGAGACGCAGGGCGGCGTAAATTTAAATGAGGCGCAGCAGCTTATAAATGAAGTAAGGGCTTTTAAAAACATTGACCTTAAAGGGATAATGGCAATAGCCCCGCAGGAGCAGGACGGGCAAGACCTTAAAGCGCTGTTTAAGCAGGTTAAGGTATTGTTTGACGGGAATTTTGGGCCTGGTGATTATTTATCATTGGGTATGAGCGGCGATTTTGAGGCCGCCATAGCCGCAGGCAGCAATTTACCCCGTGTCGGCAGTGCAATCTTCGGGCGTGATTAGAAGGAGGATGTAATGATTATTAAGGTACGCGTTATTTCAACAACAGGGGATAATGAAGTCGTCAGCAGGATAGGCAGCGTGCTTCGCGTTAAAGTGAAAACAAAATTATTAGATACCGAAGCCAATGATATCTTGAAGGTCTTTTTAGCTGATTTCTTTATGGTAACACAAGAAGGCATAAACATCATTAAAGGTAATAAAGGTAAGGAAAAAACGGTAGAAGTGCGCGGTAAAAGTGAAGAAGCTTTAAAAAAGGTTATGGACGCGATACCGTAAACATTACTCTGATTCAATATAAAACCGCTGCTTAAAAGGCAGCGGTTTTGTTTTGTCCTTTTATTCTTCTTGCCGGGTTTGGGAGCAACCGCCCGGAAATGTGCTATACTATAACTACTATGAACGGGACGCTAAATAAATTACTGGTATTTTTTGCTATATCATTTTGCGTTTTAACTCCCGTTAAAGCGCAACCCGCTGCTATCCCCGATTTAAACGGGGAAATACGGCGCGCCGTAGATAAGGGTGAGCTTCTGCTATATATCCAGCCCATTTACAATCTTAAAGATTTGCAGGTCGCGGGCGGGGAAGCGCTTGTCCGCTGGCAACACCCTGAAAAGGGCCTGATAATGCCAAACGATTTTGTCAACCGGCTTGAAGAATCAGACGATATCATGCTGCTTGATTTTTATATGTTTGAAACTTTATGCAAACAAATAAAAAAATGGGAAACACAAAAAATAAAACAGCTGCCCGTTTCAATTAATTTTTCACAACGCACTCTGCGCAGCCCCGATATTACCCAAAAACTCAAGAATATAGCCGATACCCATAAAGTTGACCCTAAGTTTATAGAAATAGAGGTTATGGAAAGCCTGCCCTTTATCCCGATAACTGATTTATCTGACAATCTAAACAAGCTGCGCTCCGTCGGGTTCCCGATAGCCATTGACGATTTTGGCGCGGGTTATACTTCCTTTGACATATTAAAACATCTGCCCGCGACAATCCTTAAACTTGATAAAAGCATTACCAAGAGCGAAGCCCCTGTAAATACTTTTGCCATAAAATCCATAATAACGGCAAAAACATTTAATATGCTTATAGTGGCTGAAGGCATAGAAACGGAGCAGGATTCAAAACATATGCTCAGCATCGGCTGCGATTACGGGCAGGGCTACTACTTCAGCAAGCCTTTACCCGCTAAAGATTTTACGGAACTTATAAGTAAGAGGTAAATATGAAAGGTGTAAGAAGCATTATATTTGTAGTTATATTTTTTATTCTGGCCGGCCTGATAGGCTATGGCTTTGAAAGATTGTTTGTAGCTGTTTTGCCCTCTTCAACGGTAGGCAGTTTGGTGCGCGTTTGGGATATAGGCGTGCACGCATTATCGTTTAACTTTAATGTATGCGGCGTTTTGGGGCTTATAATATCCTACCTTATAGTAAGCTACCTGATGAAGAAATAAAATGCGTTTAATTTTAGCGTCCGCTTCCCCGCGCAGGCGGGAAATCCTAAAAAAACACGGTTATGATTTTGATATTATAGCCGCTGACGTCAAAGAACACTCCGACAAAAAATACCCCGCAGCTTATGTAAAGGAAATCGCTTTGCAAAAAGCATTCTGCGTAGCGCAGCAATATCCCGATGCGGTGGTAATCGGGGCTGATACTATTGTATATTGTAAGGGTGAAGTTTTGGGCAAACCCAAAAACAAAAAAGATGCTTTAAGGCTGCTTTCTATGGAAAACGGCTCATGGCAAAAAGTTTATACGGGCATAGCAATAGTCTGCAAAAACAAAAAGAAGATTTTGCAGGGGGTTGAAGTAACAAAATGCAAAGCGCGCAAGCTGCCTTTAGCTGAGCTTGAAATACTGGCAGGCAAGCATATGGATAAGGCGGGGGCATACGCAATGCAGGATAATGATGATATGTTTATTGAAAAGATATCGGGCCCGTATGATAATGTCGTCGGGTTTCCGTCTGAACTTTTTAAAGAAATGTTAAAGGAGTTTTAATATGATTAACACAGATGTACTTATAATCGGCGCGGGGCCTGCGGGCTGTTCTGCTGCGGCATACACGGTAAGGGCCGGTTTAAAAACAATAATTTTGGGCGGGGCAATGCCGGGCGGCCAGCTTTTGCAGACTAATGATATTGAAAATTATATGGGCTTCGTTGAACCCATATCAGGCTTTGAGCTTATGGACAAAATGCATAAGCAGGTAACGCGCCTGGGCGCGCAAATGTTAAGGACGACGGCGCTTAAAATAGACTCCTCCAAAAAACCTTTTACGGTTACCGCTTCAGACGGCCAAAAGATAGAGGCCCTAAGCATAATAATAGCCACCGGTTCAGCCGCGCGCTGGCTGGGCATTGAGGGGGAGGAACAGTATAAGGGCAAAGGCATTTCCGCCTGCGCGACTTGCGACGGCTTCTTCTTTAAAGGCAAAGCGGTTTGCGTTGTAGGCGGCGGCAATACTGCTTTTGAAGACGCTTTATTTTTAAGCAATTTCTGCACAAAAGTTTATATCATACACAGGCGCGACGGCTTTAGGGCGCATCAAAATACCGTGGATAAAGTGAAAGGAAACCCTAAAATAGAGATGCTTTTATGCTCCGTGGTTGAAAAGCTGCACGGCGACGGCAAGGGCCTTACCTCCGTAACGGTGCGCAGCGTGGTGGACGACAGCGAGCGCGTGATAGATTGCAGCGGCCTGTTTGTCGCCATAGGTTCCGTACCGCAAACGGCCTTTATCAAAGACGGCCCTATAGAGCTGGAGCGCGACGGCTATGTAAAAATTGACGCTAAAATGCGTACTACCGTGGAAGGCATATACGCTGCGGGCGATTGCGCCGATAATATATACCGCCAGGCAAGCATTGCTGCGGGCGCGGGCGCAAAAGCGGCTATAGAGGCGATATCTTACGTCAATATAATAAAATAGATTATTATTTCAGAAGCGTAAAAGGGATGATAAAAACAATCATCCCTTTTTTTATTTTTTAAAAATCAGGAAAGCGGCCGCCACAAGCAAAGCAAAACCTGCATAGTGGTTCCATCGTAAATCTTCTTTAAGATAAGTTATGCTGAACACGGCAAAGACAAGCAATGTTATAACTTCCTGCAAGCCTTTAAGCTGCGCCGCGCTGAAATAGGCGTGGCCTATGCGGTTTGCGGGCACCTGGAAGCAGTATTCCACAAAAGCGATAAGCCAGCTTACCAAGATAACAAGCCAAAGGGCTTTGTCCTTGTGGCGGAGATGGCCGTACCAGGCAAAAGTCATAAAAATATTTGAAACAACAAGCAGCAAAATGGGTTTATACATTGGAATCCTCTAAAAAGCTACTTTAATATTCTATTAAATATTTTGTAATATGATAATATAACTCGGAGGGAGATTCAAAGGGAGAGACATTATGAAGATAATTAATTTTTTACTTGCAGTAATCATTTTAACAGGGGCATTTTCAACAGGATGCAAGGAGGCGCCGCCTCCGCCGCCGCCACCGACGCCGCAGGAAGAATTGCCGCCGCCTCCTCCGCCCGAGCCTGTCGCGCCCGATGACGCTACGCAGATAGCGCTTATAAACGCGGTAATAAACAATGATTTAAGATTTATCCAGGCGCAATTAGACAGGCCTTTAATTGTGGATTCGCCTTTGCAAATCCGCACTATGGAAAATGCCTTAAGCTTTAGGGAATCCTTAAAAAAGTACCAGTTCCTTTACGATAATATAAGGCGCGATACTGACGATATTACATTGCTGTTTTTAGCTGTAGCGACAGATAAAAAACCTATCTTTGATATCGTTATGCAAAAAAACCCGGACATTAATTTGCCGAGCTTTAAAAATGTAACGCCTTACGAAATGGCAACAATGAACAGCAACAGCGAAATCATAAAAGTACTGTTGGAAAAGGGCGCCACGCCCAGCCTTATCGGGGACGATAATGATATCGTAAAAGCTATCAAACGTAAGGATTATGATTCTGCTAAATTATTGCTTAACTATGCAAAAAATAATGATATTAATATGGCGCCCTATTTGCCCAGCCTTACCGACGCTATAACCGCAAGCGACACAAGGCTGCTGACATTCCTTGTAGACCAGGCCGCCATAGACCCCAATAAGCCCGATATGAAGACGCTGCAATACCCTATGATTGACGCCGTGATACAGAAGAACCAGGATATGGTTAAAATGCTTTTAGCCGCAGGCGCCTCTTTGGATATAACGGACGGGCGCGGCAGGCTGCCGCTTGCCATTATGGTTGACGAAGTTAAAAACGCAAGGACAGACGGCGCAGTCAAAACAGCCATGAATTTTGCGACATTCCTTATCACCAACGGCGCAGACGTCAACTTTGCAAACGACAAAGGTGAAACGGTTTTATTTGAAGCCGTAAAAGCGGGGCATGAAGGCTTTATTGACGTGCTGCTTCTTAACGGCGCAGATATTAACATACGCAATAAGAAAGGGGAAAGCGTATTATTTATCGCGGTGGAGAAAAGCGATATTAATGCCGTTAATATGCTGCTTAAAAAAGGGATAAACAAGAATATAAAAAACAGGCAAGGCGTTGACGCTGCAACTGTTGCGGCCCAGCTTGGTAATATGGATATTTTTGACGCTATATCAAACTACCGCCCTGCTTAACAGGAGGCGCATATGAATAAATTTATTCTTCTGGTTATTGCTGCGGCAGGCATATGCCTGTTTACGGCTTGCTCTAAAGAAGAAGACCGCCAAAAACAAGACGGCGGGCAAAACGCCGTGCAGCAAAGCGTTGCGCAGGCGGCCCGTAAAAGCAATGTAAATATACCGAGCTTGCCGGAAGATACTTTGCCTATACCTAAAGATAATTCCTATGTAAAAGATTTATACCGCACTATGTTGGAATTAAAATTGTATTTACAAAGGTATATCCGCTCCAACCATAAATACCCTGAAGATTTAAGGGAACTTAAATTCCCGGGTATGAAGATTGAAGTTATAGAAATTATGATGGACGAAAACACTAAAAAGGATCATATCAAAGGTTACTTTAATAAGCTTGATTTGGATGATCCCATATACGTCCAGTATGACAGGAACGCCTTTGGCATACCTGATAATATATTGCTAACGGTATCTTACGGGGCTAACTTCCCAAAGAACAGGGCTTATATGCAATATAAGGGCGATTTGGTAAGCTGCGTGGCGGCCACAGGCATTGCGCCCGCCAATGAAGCCTGCAAAGTGCTTTACCCGATAAAAGAGCATATTGACCCTATACGTTCATATTATTATGTAGGCTCGGAATTATCTGAGGCTGAACAGGCCGAAATTCTTGACCGCATATCTATGATTGACGCCAAAGAAAAAGCTATTATAGCTGACCTTATGATAGAGCGCAAACGTGAGTTTGAAAGACGTAAAAACGAAGAACAAAAAAAAGAAGAAGCAATAAAAGCAAAGGCGGCTGACGTCAGGGCTGAGTTTGCAAAAAAATATCCTGATGAAGTAACTACGCAGCCCGCCCTGCAGGAAAGCCAAACAGAGCAGGAAACCCCTGCCGCGAAGGACCCTATTGAGGAAGAAATAGTAAATCAGGTAATGTTCCACTAAAAACAGTAATTCTATAAAAAACCCCTGCTTTAAAGGCGGGGGTTTTTATTTATAAATACACATTAAATGCAATGCCGAAATACCCGCGCCCTATGTAAACGCCCGCCGCGCTATTGCTTAGTAGCGGGGTAATATCGTCAAGCCTTCTATCTGCGGCGATTACCGCGCGGCCGCCGCCGCTGTTGCCGCCATAGGCAAGCCCCAAGCCGTAACGCTTATAATACAAAAGCCGCGCGCCGCCGTAAAACCCAAACCCGTCCGCCGCCGCGCCAATACCGCCGAAAGGCGCAAATGTAAACCCTTTATCCTTAACATCTATACTAAATGCGCCGTCAGTCTTTTGTACTATTTTAAAGCCGCCTTCAGGCGCGATATATTTTGTTTGCAGTTTAATAACAGGGTTTGGCGGCGTTTGGCCATCTGCCGCAGTAAGCGCATCAGGCGCGGGCTCGCGGTATTTATGGATAAGCGTATTTTTGTTTAATATAATTTCCCGCTCGCTATCTTCTGCAAGCGTGGCGGTAAGCGCGGAGTGCTTTTCAAGCTTGTTATTTAAAAGGCTTATCCTTAATATAAAGAAAATAAGCAAGCCGAGCAAAACCCAAATTACAATCTTATTCATAATCAGCCTATCCTGAAACTTTGCCCGCACTTTTCCTGCGTGCGGAACGGAAAGCCAAGCGAGATATGTATCCATTCATCCCTTTCATTTATCAGCTGGCCGTATTTTATAAGCGGATTATCTTTTAAGATGCCGTATGCAACGGGAACGCTTAGGCCCAGCGGCGTAAAATCGCAGGCAAGGCCTTTAAGGTGTTCGGAGTTTTCACTGCCGCCGACAGCGGCATTAAGGCCTTCGCAGCGATACGCGCTGTTAATTATGAGCGGGCATTTCAGCAGCGCGCGCGAGGGCTCCAAAATATAATTGGCTAAGACGCGCAGATTAAACAAAAACTCCTGCGCTTTTAAGCGGTTTTCTTCTTTAAACTTTCGGTTATAGGTTGAGGCAAGTTCCCTGAAGGAAAAGGAGGGGGAGATATAATACATTGCAAAATTATCCTTGCAAAAATTGCGTTTTAAACGGCTCTCCCCGTCTAAGAACTACATTTTCATATTAGCAAATTTGGAGGTTTTACTCAACATAGTCCCTAAACAGCGCAATACGCAGCACCAACTTTTTGGTTACAAAAAGTAAATAAATAATATTATATAATTAATTTAAATATCGCTAACGGGGACAAAACTATGAAATACATATTAGTTACTGGCGGGGCAGGCTTTATCGGTTCAAACTTTATACATTACTTCCTTACACATAATCCTGATATCAATATCATCAACCTTGATAAGCTTACCTACGCGGCAAGCACCAAAAACCTGGCGGGTTTGCCCGAAGGCCGCCACACGCTTGTGCGCGGCGATATCTGCGACGCGCTTTTGCTCAAAGATATTTTTAAAGCGCGCAAGATAGACGGCATCATCAATTTCGCGGCGGAATCCCCGACGGAAAGCTCCATCATCCCGCCGCAGCAGTTCATCAGAACAAATATAGAGGGCGCATTTACCTTGCTTGAAGCGGCGCGCAAAACCTGGCTTAACGGGCCAAACGAATATAAAGAGGAATATAAAGGCGCGCGCTTCTGCCAAGTGTCTGCAGACAGCGTCTGGGGTGCAAAATCTGACGCATCACTCTCCAAAGAAAGTGCGCCCTATACGCCTGATACACCGTACTCCGCAGGCAAAGCAGCGGCCGATTTACTTACGCTTTCATATTATAAAACCTATGGTTTGCAGACTACTGTTGCGGTATGTTCAAATAACTACGGGCCGTTCCAGCACGATGAAAAGTTTATCCCCACAATAGTCCGCGCCGCCTTGTACGGCCAAAGCATCCCTGTCTACGGTAATGGCGAGAATGTGAGGGACTGGCTATACGCGCGTGACACAGCCGCCGCCGTTGAGGCCGTCTTTAACAGCGGCCGCGCGGGCGAAATCTATAATATAACCTCAGGCACAGAGCTGCCCAATATAGTTATGGCGCAAAAGATTTGTAAAATTTTAGATGAGATAATACCCACAGTAACAGGCAAGCCTTACGGCGAGCAAATAACCTTTACGCCCGACCCTAAGTGGCACGCCAAGCGTTACGGGGCAGACAGCGATAAACTTAAATACTCGCTTAATTGGCAGCCTAAGGCTGATTTTGACGCGTCCTTAAAAGATACGGTATTATTCTATATAGATAAATATAAAAATAACTAGTATTTTTGATAGAATATAAATATGCCTGAATTCATCAAAAACAGAGAAATTAACCCCAGTACCCTTTCCGCCTTTATAAAAAGAATGTGGCCCTACATAAAACCTTTTTGGTTCAGGGCGCTTTTAGGCGTTTTGTTGACGGTACCCGTCGGCGCATTAGACGGCACCGTGGCAATGTTCCTTAAATACTATGTAGATAAAGTAGTGGTGGCAAAAAACGCCCAATGGGCGGCCTATATTCCGCTGCTTATAGTAATTTTTGCCATAGTGCAGGGCGTGCTTAACTATGCATCAACCTATTTAAACAGCTGGGTAGGCACAAAAATGACTACCGAGCTTAAAAAAGACCTTTACCGCAAACTGCTTACTTTTGACCCTGCTTTTTTTGATAAAAATAATTCGGGCGACGTTGTGTACCGCTTTTACAGCGACGCCGATACCGCCAGCAACAGCTTTGTTAATAATACAAAACTGTTTTTGACGCGTTTATTTTCGTCCATAGGTTTAATTTTTGTTTTATTTTATAACTCGGTACAACTTACCGTTATCGCGCTTGTAGTTTTGGGGCTGGCGGTTATACCGATGCAAAACGTAAGGCGCAGAATCAAAAAGATTACGCCTAAAATAGTAACATCAGGTTCCGACGTTATTACGTCTTATAATGAGACGGTGGGCGGCTACAAAACCATTACCGCTTACAACCTGCAAAAATACCAGCTTAAAAAACAGGATTCCATATTAGACGAGCTTTTTAGCCTTTCCATGAAGATGATTAAGCATACAAACTGGCTCTCACCCGTAATGCATGTAGTAGTGGCTTTGGGTGTTGCAGGCGTAATTTGGTATGGTAATAACTTAATCGTAAAAGGCACTATAACAAGCGGTAACTTTGCTTCATTTATCGCTGCGCTGCTTATGCTTTATACGCCTTTAAAGAGCATCGGCAACAGTTTTATTGATATACAAAAAGCCTTCCTGGCCACTGAAAGGGTGTTTGAAATGCTTGATTTCAAGCCGTCGGTAAAATCTAAAAAAGATGCTGTTAAAATTGAAGGCGTAAAGCAAGATATTGTTTTTGATAATATATCCTTCCAATACAATGAAAACACGCCCGTACTCAAAGACATCAACCTTAAAGTAAAAGTGGGGCAGACTACGGCCTTAGTCGGCAACAGCGGCGGCGGTAAGACGTCTTTTGTCAACCTGATTCCGCGTTTTTACGATGTATATCAGGGCGCAGTCAAGATTGACGGCATTGATATCAAAGATATGAACCTTAATTCTTTAAGGGACCAGATTTCCGTAGTATTCCAGGATAACTTCCTGTTTACGGGTACTATAAGGGAAAACATTATGCTGGGCAATCCCAAAGCTACGCAGGAACAGCTTATGACGGCCGTCAAAAACGCGCATTTGGAGGATTTTATAGAATCGCTTGAAGACGGGCTTGATACGTTTACAGGCGAGCGCGGGGTAATGTTATCAGGCGGACAAAAGCAGCGTATAGCCATCGCGCGCGCTCTTTTAAAATCCGCGCCGATAGTTATTTTGGACGAAGCCACCAGCGCCCTTGATAATAAATCTGAAGCCATAGTACAAAAAGCTATAGAGAACCTGATGAAAGACAAAACCGTCTTTGTCATAGCGCACCGTTTAAGCACAATACAAAACGCTGATAATATAGTGGTAATAAACGAGGGCCGTATAGTTGAACAGGGCAAACACGCCGAGCTTTTGGAAAAGGGCAACGGCGCCTATAAAACGCTTTACGAAGCACAGTTTAAAAATAAAACCCGCGAGGACAAAAATGAAAAACAAGCATAAACTGTTTATAAGTATGGCAGAGCTTGTAGCAAAACAATCAACCTGCTGCCGCCTTAACGTCGGCGCGGTATTGGTTAAAGATAACCGTGTAATAAGCATAGGTTTTAACGGCGTGCCCACAGGCCAGCTGCATTGTGAAGATAATTTTTTAGAACTTTACAATACGCCTTGCTTTAAGGAGAAGTATCCCGACTTTCAGGACTTCATTAAAAGCAAAGATTTCTATGACTTGCACGGCAAATGGTCTATAGACCACGAGCTTCACGCCGAGCAAAACGCCATATTATTTGCCGCTAAAAACGGGATAGCTACAAACGGTTCGCATCTTTATGTAACGCAGTCCCCGTGTATACATTGCGCAAAAATTATAACTACTTCAGGCGTGGAAAAGGTTTTCTTTAAAGAGCTTTATGACAGATCGCAGGAAGGGATACTCTTCCTCAACAAAAACGGCATTGAATGCCGCCAGCTGACAGAAGAAGAAACAAAATAGTTTTTTATATATCAAGGAGATAAAAGTAATATGCAAATTAAGAAGGCAGAAGAAATACATACCAATGCAATAACCAACTTTGTCAAAGCTAACCGCAAAGGCATTTTAGGCGTAATTATAGCCATTGTAGTAGCAGCCGCCGCTTATGCGGGCTATGGAGCATACCAAAATAAAAAGCACCAAAAGCAGTGGGGGGATATGTTCCTGGCGGAGCTTAATTTCCTTACCGATAAAGAAAATTCAACCGCCGCTTTGGAGCAGTATGCACAGCAAAATAAGAATAATGAAGCAGGCGCTTACGCCGCTTTAATGCTTGGTAACGCCAACTATCAAATCGGCGATTATCCTAAGGCGGAGATGTACTTTAAACAGGCAGTAGCTTCAAAGTTCAAAGATATATCTGCTATGGCGGAAGTTTCTTTAATCACCGCTTTAATCGCGCAGAATTTAAATGAACAGGCCATTGCACAGGCTGATTCCTTTATCGCAAAAAATCCTAACCACTTTGCTTTGGCGCAAGTATCGCACAGCAAGGCTTTAGCGCAGGAATTAAGCGGTAAAAAAGAAGATGCCAAAGCATCCTATAATAAGCTGGCGCAGGATTATCCCAATACTTATTATGCGGCTTTTGCGCAGTTGAGATTACAGGAATTATAATTAAGCCGATTTTTTACAGTTGCACTTTTAGCCCGCGTTAAACCAAATGGTTGACAAACGCGGGCTAAATTTATAAATTGGAAGGGTAATATAACTAAACCTCGGCGTCCGTTTGCAACCAGAGTAACGCCGATATAAAATAGGAGAAAGTAAATGAAAAAGTTACTAGGCATATTGTTGGTGTGCGCATTGGTAGTACCTGCGTCCGCCGCCAATATCTTCAGCAATGTTGAAACCTATGGTGAAGTTCAGACAATCGGCGCAAAAGCGTCTAATATCGGAGTGCCAAGCGATGTAGGAGTTAACAACAGGGTTATTTTTGGCCTCGGTATGGATTTAGTTGAGGATGTAAGGGCTAATGTGTCCTTCATCAACACAAACTCTTGGGGCGATACAACCACAAACGGTCAGCTCGGCCAAGGGCAAAATATTAACGGCTTTTTAGATGAAATTAATGTTGTAGAAGCTAATGTTGCCATTTCCAATATATTTGGCGCGTGGGACCTTAAGGTCGGCCGCCAGTTCTATGGCAATGAAGACAGCAAAATCATCTATTTCGGGCCTACACACGGCAGATACAACCTCGTACGCGACTCACTTTCTTTAGATGCGGCCGTCCTCGCTTATAACAGCGAAAAGATTGCGTTCAATGCAATTTACGGTAAACTCGCAAGGAGGAATCTGCCGGCTGTAACCGATAATTCCTTAGCAGGCTTGGATTTTACCTATATGTTTAATGAGAACTTAAATGCCCAGGCTTATTGGTATGATATAGAACAAAAGAATGACCCTTCAGACCACCTCGGCATCTTTGGCATTAAGCCGACATTCGCGGCCGATAACTTAATAGTATCAGCCGAGTTCGCAAAGAACTATGAAGGCAAAGTATTTCAAGATGCAAACAAAGGCTGGATGGCTGCCGTTGACGCATCTTTAAAAATGGGCAATGAAGATATTGACCTTACGCCGCGCGCAGGCTATTACAGAACGGAAAAGGATTTTGTTTCCTTCGGTAACTACGCGCCCGGTTTATTATTCGGCGGCATTATGCTTGGCCCGTTGGATAATGGGGCTAACTACGGCATCTTCAATGTAGGCCTTGATTTTGCTTTCCCCGCGCTTGATAAGTTTACCTTTGCCTTTGATTGGTATGCTATCAACAGCGGCCCCAGGGACCATTCAGCCTGGTTCGGCAATGAGTTTGACTTAACCGCAAAGTATACTTTTAATGAATATGTAGACTTTAACGGCGGCATTGCCTATATAACAAATTCCGATGCGACGGACGATCCTTATGCCTTCCAGCTCGGGATGTTAGTTAAGTTCTAAAAAATAAACAATATCACCATAAAAGTTTAGCCGCCCCTTTCTGAAGGGGCGGTTTTTTTGTATCATCTTATTAGAACCTTCACCTAAAGGAATATATAAATGGACGACAAAATTATACGCCTTCATCAAGACATTCTAACAACCGCGGGCGGCGCGGATAATATATCATCACTTGGCAGTTGTATGACGCGCCTTCGCTTTACGCTTAGGACGGAAGACGGCCTTAATCTGCAAAATTTTAAAACAATCACGGGCGTATTGGGCTATGTAAAAAACGGCGCGCAGCACCAGCTTATCATCGGCCCCGGAACAGTTGATACGCTTGCAAAATACTTTAACGAACAGCACGCCTATGCCCCTTTGTCCGATGGCGAAGAGCCCCAAAACACGCAGCAAAAACAAAACGCGCAAATTGGGCAAAGTAAAGAAGTCAAAACCAAAATGAAGCAAAAATACGGCAGCATATTAAGCAAAGCCTGCGCAAAAATAGGCAATATATTCCTGCCTTTGATTCCCGCTTATATAGCCTGCGGCTTGATACTTGGCGTCAATAATCTCTTAGCCAAAACGCTGCTTGAAAACCACCAAAACATTACCGCTCTTTTAGCGGTATTCGGTAATGGCATCTTCTTCTACTTAAGCGCGATAGTGGGTTACAACGCCAATAAGGAGTTTGGCGGCACGCCCGCTTTAGGCGTAGTATTTGCGGGTATTTTAAATTTACCCGCGCTTAACGGCCTTACATTATTTGGGACCAACCTTACCGCAGGCAAGGGGGGGATAATCGCCGTGCTGGCCGTCTGCTACTTTGGCAGCTTGTTTGAGCGTTATGTAAAAAAACATATGCGCGGCAGTATGGATATGTTCCTTACGCCGACAATCACCGTTTTGGTAATCGGTTTCCTTTCCCTGGCGGCCATACAACCTGCGGCGGGCTGGCTTTCAGATATGCTGGCGATATATACGCAAAAAGCTATCGCGCACGGCGGGGCATTTACAGGCTTTATTTTAGCGGGTTTATTCTTGCCCGTGGTAATGTTGGGCATACACCAAAGCCTGGTGCCGCTTTACCAGCAGCTTATAGATACGCTGGGCAATAACCCGCTGTTCCCTATTTTATGTATGGCGGGCGCGGGGCAGGTGGGGGCAAGCATAGCTGTTCTTATGCGGACAAAAAACCAAAGGCTTAAATCTATAATTAAAAATGCTTTACCCGTCGGTATTTTAGGTATTGGGGAGCCGCTTATTTACGGCGTTACCCTGCCGCTTTTTAAACCTTTTATTACGGCTTGTATCGGCGCGGCATTCGGCGGCGCGGTAATATCTGCGCTGCACGTTACGGCGGCTATCCCCTTTGGGGTATCGGGCGTGGTATTGCTTTTGGCGATGAGCAATATTCACAGTACAATATTCTATTTTGTCGGCCTTTTGACTGCGGCTTTGGCGGGTTTTGCGGCCACATTGCTCGTCGGCTTTGATGACCCTGTAGAATAAACTTTTCTAAATAAAAAAACCTTAAACTTCTTTAGCATTTGCTATTGCGGGTTTAAGGTTTTTAATTTCTAATTTTAAAAATTTGAAATCAGGATTTCAGATTTTGGCAGCCGCCCCAGCCTGACCAACCTGAGCCGTCGCTGTTGCACGATCTTGTTTGTGTCCCGCAATCGCCGCAAGGTTGGTATTCAACTGTGCCCGCCGCACATACGGGGCATTGCGTCCAGCCGCTATAGCCTGAACCTTCAGAATTACAAGTCCTTTGCTGTTTGCCTGTAATCGGGCAGGCTTTTTCTTCTTTAGAACCGGGAACGCAAATCCCGCAGGTTCCCTGCCAGACACCGCAGCTCTCCCGGCAAGCGCCGATTTTTCCTTCACACTCGCAATAAAGCGAACCATTAGCAATCGTATAACACACTTGTTCGCCAACGGAGCATGTTCTGGTTTGGGTACCGTATACAGCGCACTTACGCGTCTCTGTTGAACTGTTGGCGGGAGTCCTTTCATAAATACAAGAATTATCCCCAATGGCGCAATGCTTCTGGGCAGGCCTGGACATACCCGCCATACTAAGTAGTAACATAACTGAAACTATAACCGCAATTTTAATATCTTTCATAATTTTCTCCTTTAAAAAAACGAATATTTGCTTGCCTTAATTACATCCGCTCCACTCCGTCCACCCTGTTATTTTGAAAGTTCGTGTCTGCACTTTATAATCAGCGCAGCTCTTCTTTTGGACTATATTTAAAGGGCACATCAAATTATACGCGCACTCACTCCCGTTCCAGGAGTAGCCTTCAGGGCATTGCCATGAACCCCAACCACTGCATTCACCGCCGCTGCAGGTGGCCCAACAACTTCGTGTTCGCGTTCCGCCATTACCACCGGACTCACTGGTAATTTGGTTTTGGCTGGGGCTTGAACAGCTGCCCACCCAACTGCCTGCGCTCCAGGTCCCATTATTACAAGTTACGCTCCTCGTCTGTGTCCCGCATCCGCTAGCACAGTTTTGCGTAGTATCGGGTTTTGTGCTTTCATCACAACTTTGCCCTGTACAACTGCTCCAACTCCCATCACAACTTGCGCTGCAACTTTCAGGGCAAACTCTCGTCTGTGTTCCGCTATTATTGTATCCGCAGTTTCTTGTTTCTGTTCTTGCGGGGTTCTTGTCGTGGCAGCCTCCGTCTTTACACTCCAATGGGCAATCACACGCACACGTCTTCGCGTTTAATGTGTAGGGCGAACTACAGCTCTTGTCCCCACAATTACACACAGAACTTGAACTGCCAACGATATTGCCAAAGGTTTTACAGATATCACCGTCACACCCAAGGCCTGCATCTTCATAACTTGAAGAGAACGTAAATGTTGCGGGCTTACCCTTTGCGGGGATATACGCCGCGCTCATACAATTTGTCGCATTATTCATCGCAAGCTCGTACTTGCCGTTCACGGTAAGGATTGCATCGCCTTCCGTTTTTACCTCGGCCTCGGCATTGCTTGTAAGCTGGCCGATATTGCTGAAAGTCGGCAAGTACTCACCCTTACGGGCGAAGTTGGCTATTTGCTTATTGCGTACCATCTCAAGTAAATTGATAGCTTCTACCGCGCGCGATTTGTTGATTGATTTTGTATAAACGGGATACGCTATCGCGCTGATTACGCCGATGATGAGTACTACTACAAGCACCTCAGTAAGCGTAAAGCCCTTTTTAGACTTTTTAGTGTTTTTGTTTAACATTTTAGAATAATCTCTCTTATAAAGAAGATTGCAGCGCACGACGGAGATGATAGTATGTTGGAGGCTGCATTATTTAAGTAGGGTATCAAAAAAAAAAAACAGTCAACCCAAAGGGTTGACTATTGGCATAGCGCGGTGGGATGGCCCACTCCCAGTGCGGATGGGACGCTGGTTTACTTGCTATAAATCAAATTGCGTAAAGAAAGAAATCTTTTGTTGTCATCGCGAGGAGCGTTCTGTTTCGCGACGTGGCGATCCAGTTAAATAAGGTAACTTTATTAACTGGATTGCTTCACTGCGTTCGCAATGACACGACGACGACTGGATTGCCACAGTGCTTGCCGCACGGGCATGCGGACGGGACGCTAATTTACTTGCTGCAACGCAATTTGCGTAAAGACAGAAAAGTACGAGCGCAATGACACGGCAAAGGCCGGATTGCCACAGCTGCTAAAGCAGCTTCGCAATGACACAGCAAAAAATTATTACCTGTGGGAAAATTTACAACCGCAGTATTTTTGGGAATATAAGGAAAGCTCTGATATAACTTCCTTTTGCATTTCGCACGCACCGCCTTTGCGCCAATTGGTATAATCGTACGGGATGCCTTCTTCCTTCTCGGCAAGCGCGGCGGCCGCGTTTACCTGCGCCATATCCTTGTAGCGGGAAAAAGCTAAGACGGAGGAAAAACAGTCAAACCCATTACTCTTTGCATATTTGGCGGCAGCTTTAAGGCGAATATAAAAACATTTGCCGCATCTTTTGCCGCGCTCCGGCTCCGCCTCAAGGCCGCGGATGGCAGCCTCCCAAACTTGCGGGTTATACTCCAGCTCGTCAAAAGGGATATCAAAATGAAGGCAAAGCCGCTTTTGCTCGGCAAGGCGTTTATTATATTCCGCCAAACTATCAATATTGGGATTATAAAAAAGCACGCTAAATGGCCTGGCCTCACGGGCAAGTTTTTTGATTACGCCGCCGCTGCACGGCGCGCAGCAGGATAAAAGAAGCATCTTTTGCATATCCATATTATATAAAAAGCAAAGGGGCGGTTTGTTATAACCGCCCCATCGCCTAAGAATTTTTTTAATTTAGTAGCACTCGCAATACATACCCATCCTGGCCATTATATAACCGTTTTGATAACCTATTACCTCGTAGCCTTCACGCCCTTTTTCCGAACAAGAGCACGAACCGCCCGGGGAGGCCTGTATATATCCGCTAAGCTCACTATCGGTCATAGCTGAAACATAATCGCCTTTACTCCACTCACAACTTGTATAAAGGTTCTGGCAGCTGCCCCACGAACCGGTTACCCATTGGCCCGTCGTAGTATTACAGCTGACGCTTCTTGTCCTTTCCGAGCAAGCGTCGCAGCTTTCGTAAGAGGATGGTTTGGAGGAGGCAGGGCACTCTTTAGCCAACAGAGTACACCCGCTTGTAGACCAAGCACCCCATACGTCATTGGTACAGGTTCTGGTTTTGTTGCCGCTGTAACCGCTGTCACATGCCGCGCTTTCACTCTTGGTCCCTACGCAGCCGCCAAATCCGCCTTGTTTCCAGGTTCCGTTTTCACAAGTTACAGTTTGCGTTTTTTGCCCGCAGTTGCTGCATTCTTGCGTCGTAGACGGTTTTGATCCATCATCACACTTTTGGCCTGTACATGCGCTCCATTCACCGCATTCGCCGCCGCCGCATGTCGCCGTGCAGGTTCTGGTTTGTGTGCCGCCATTGCCGCACGCTTGGCTTGTTGCTTGGTTTTGCGTCGGGCTTGTGCAATCACCAGTCCAGCTGCCGCTGCTCCAAGTTCCATTATCACAGGTTACGCTTCTGCTTTGCGTTCCACATCCGCTTGAACATTCTTGCGTCGTAGACGGCTTTGTGCCCTCATCACACTTTTGGCCTGTACATGCGCTCCACGCCTCGCAAGTTCCGCCGCCGCATGTCGCCGTGCAGGTTCTGGTTTGCGTGCCGCCATTGCCGCACGCTTGGCTTGTTGCTTGGTTTTGCGCTGGGCTTGTGCAATCACCGGTCCAGCTGCCGCTGCTCCAAGTTCCATTATCACAGGTTACGCTCCTAGTTTGTGTTCCACATCCGCTTGAACATTCTTGCGTCGTAGACGGTTTTGATCCTTCATCACATGTTTGCCCTGTGCATGCGCTCCATTCGCCGCATTCGCCGCCGCCACATGTCGCCGTGCAAGTTCTAGTTTGTGTGCCGCCATTGCCACAGCTTTGGCTTGTTGCTTGGTTTTGCGTCGGGCTTGTGCAATCACCGGTCCAGCTGCCGCTGCTCCAAGTTCCATTATCACAGG
>CAYQAU010000010.1:0-1220 GCA_964415545.1 uncultured Elusimicrobium sp. | reverse complement strand
TTACGCTCCTGGTTTGTGTTCCGCATCCGCTTGAACAATTTTGTGTTTCAGACGGTTTTGTGCCTTCATCACACTTCTGGCCTGCGCATGCGCTCCATTCGCCGCATTCGCCGCCGCCACATGTCGCCGTACAGGTTCTGGTTTGCGTGCCGCCATTGCCACATGATTGGCTTGTTGCTTGGTTTTGTGCTGGGCTTGTGCAAGTATTACTCCAATTACCTAAATCCCACGATCCTGTACCTGAGTTACAGCTTACGCTCCTGGTTTGTGTTCCGCATCCGCTCGCGCAACTTTGGCTGCTTGAAGGCGTTGGCGCAGGGCAGCTTTGCCCAGTGCAACTGCTCCAGCTTGTATTGCATTCGCTGCTGCAACTTTCAGGGCAAGTTCTGCTCTGTGTTCCGCTGTTATTATATCCGCAATTTTTTGTTTCTATTCTTGACGGGTTTTTATTGTAGCATCCACCTTCTGTGCACGCTAACGGGCAATCACAGTTACAAGTTTTT
The DNA here is from genome assembly GCA_964415545.1 of uncultured Elusimicrobium sp. GTDB lineage: Bacteria > Elusimicrobiota > Elusimicrobia > Elusimicrobiales > Elusimicrobiaceae > Proelusimicrobium. Next base: position 717 of record CAYQAU010000010.1, on the reverse strand, counting down.
TCGTTTAAATTATATGGTGAGCTGCAACTCTTATCGCCGCAATTACACACGCTTTGCGAGCTACCCACGATATTGCCGAAGGTTTTACAGACGTCTCCATCGCACCCCAATCCTGCGTCTTCGTAGCTTGAGCTAAAGGTAAATGTTGCGGGCTTTCCCTTTACGGGGATATACGCCGCGCTCATACAATTTGTCGCATTGTTCATCGCAAGCTCGTACTTGCCGTTGACGGTTAATATAGAGTCGCCATCCGTTTTTACCTCGGCCGCCGCATTGCTTGTTAACTGGCCAATGCCCGTAAAGTTAGGCAGATACTCTCCCTTCCTCGCGTGGTTTGCTATCTGTTTATTGCGCACCATCTCAAGCAAGTTTATTGCTTCTACAGCACGCGATTTGTTTATTGATTTTGTGTAAACGGGATACGCTATCGCCGATATCACACCGATGATGAGCACCACTACAAGCACTTCTGTTAGCGTAAAGCCCTTCCTTTTTTTAGGCAAAATATTAGGCATATTTTATTGCCCTCCAAGCACAAGCAAGATTGCACGCACACACAATTATTATATAATAAACTTTAATTTAATAATCTAAATATTTCAAACAGATTAGCGCATTATATAAATTCCGCAACGGGGGTATATAAATATACCCAAAAATTGAAATATCGCAAATTTGAGTGATTAATAAATTTTCCATTTTAAGCATCTTAATAAC
>CAYQAU010000009.1:0-62395 GCA_964415545.1 uncultured Elusimicrobium sp. | reverse complement strand
TTGCCGTTGACGGTCAATATAGCATCGCCTTCCGTTTTTACCTCGGCCGCAGCATTACTTGTTAATTGGCCAATGCCCGTAAAGTTAGGCAAATACTCGCCGCGACGCGCGAAGTTAGCTATCTGTTTATTGCGCACCATCTCAAGTAAATTGATAGCCTCTACCGCGCGCGATTTGTTGATACTTTTTGTGTAAACAGGGTACGCTATCGCCGATATCACACCGATGATGAGCACGACTACAAGCACCTCAGTAAGCGTAAAGCCCTTTTTAGACTTTTTAGTGTTTTTGTTTAACATTTTGTTCTAATCTCTCCTATAAAGAAGATTGCAGCGCACGACGGAGCTGATAGCGCGTGGGAGACTGCTTTATTTAGATACGGTATCAAAAAAAAAAAAAACAGTCAACCCAGAGGGTTGACTGCGTAGCCGCAGCGGCAGTGCGTATGGGACGCTAATTTACTTGCTATAAAGCAAATTGCGTAGAGAAAGAAATCTTTTGTTGTCATCGCGAGGTGGCAAAGCCACCCCTGTGTCGTGAGATTCTAGGCTGCGCTTAGTGTGCGCTTCGCACAAAAATAAACCCCCGTTTTGTATTGGGGGTTTAGTTAGTTATTGACTCTACGGTCATTTATCTATTCCTTTAAGAGCTGCACCGGTCAACTTACCGAAGGGGGCTTAATGCCATAGAAGGGCACATCTGCCGCTTACTACAACACCCGCTAGGGATGCCTCTTTACAGCCTTATTACTAATATAGCCATAAAGAACAAAAAGTCAAGGCCTGCTTTTTATAAAATGCAAAAAGCCCCTCAAAAGAGGGGCTTTTATCAGTTCAATAATTTTTATTTTATCAGGCTTTCGGCCGTCATCTCTTTGGGAGCGGGTACGCCGAGTATCTGCAATACCGTGGGCGCGATGTCCGATAATTTACCGCCATCTTTAAGCTTAATGCCATCGGTATTGTTGGCGACGTATATAAGTTCAACAGGGTTTGTTGTATGCGCCGTTTTGGGCATATTAATAGCAGGGTCCCACATCTCTTCTGCATTGCCGTGGTCAGCCGTGATAAGGACAGTATAATCCTTAGCCAAAGCCGCGCGCGTTACCTTGCCCGTGCAGTCATCAACCACTTCCACCGCTTTAATTGCCGCGGCTTCGCTGCCCGTGTGCCCGACCATATCGCAGTTAGCAAAATTGATGACAACAAAATCATATTTGCCTGTCTCAATTTCCTTTACAGCTCTTTCGGCCACGGGATATGCGTCCATCTCGGGATGCTCGGCATAGGTTGCAGGGTCAAAAGAACCTTTAATTTCAATTCTGTCTTCCCCCGCAAAAGGCTTTATAAGCTTACCGTTGAAGAAGGAAGTTACATGCTTAAACTTCTGCGTTTCGGCAATCCTTAACTGCTTTAAATCAGCGGCGGATATAACCTCGCCCAGCAAATTATTCATACCGCCGCCCTCAGTCATAGAAGGCAAAGCCGAGAAGGCAAAAGTATCATAATACTTTGTAAGTCCGCAATAAACTATCGCGGGGCGGCGTTTGCGGATGCCGTCATATTTATCATCCACAAAGGCTTTTGTAAGCTGGATTGCCCTATCCTGGCGGAAGTTAAAAAATATTATGCTGTCGCCGTCGCGCACGCCTTCATAATTGCCGATTGTGGTTGGCGGGATATATTCGTCCACCATCGGGCTGCCGTCTGGCGTCTTATCATTGTCATAGGCGCGGGTAATGGCTTCTTCAGGCGTGTCAACGTGGATGCCCTTTGCGTCTACTATCAAATCATAAGCGTCGGAAGTAAGCTGCCATGTCTCATTACGGTCCATCGCATAATAGCGGCCCATAAGCGTTGCAACCTGGCCGATATTATATTCTTTCATCTTCTCTTCCAACATCCTTAAATAGCCGATGCTGCTCCTCGGCGGGGTATCCCTGCCGTCGGCAAAAAAGTGTACATACGCCTTCTTAATCTGCTTCTGCGCGGCGTGTTTCAAAATGGCGTATAAATGGTCCTGGTGCGCGTGCACGCCTTCATCCTGCACAAGCCCCATAAGATGCAATGCGCTGCCGTTTGTAACGCAATTATCAATAGCGGCTTTAAAGGCGGGCGCATTAAATAAGGAGCCGTCTTCAATAGCGTCTTTAAGGCGTTTGAGTTCCTGTACCACTATGCGGCCCGCACCCATATTAAGGTGGCCCACTTCAGATGAACCCATATAACCGGCAGGCAAACCTACAGGCTCGCCCGAAGCTTCAATCAATGTATGCGGATATTTGGCCAAATACTCTTTGACGTTTGGCGTTTTAGCTTCCGCCACCGCATTGTTTTGCGGCTGATTTCTTACCCCCCAGCCGTCCCTTATTATTAAAACTGCTTTAGACATAATTCCTCCGTTAAAATACAAGTACCTTCTTTGTCTGTAAGTCGCATAAATCCTCTACCGTAAGCGCGCCCATAGCGCGGAACTTGTTGAGGAAATGATAAAAAATCTTTTCCGTCATTACCGTATCGGCCATAGCCCTGTGCCAGCCTTCACACGATATTCCCAGCTCAGCGGCGATTATACCCAGCCTGTTGCGCGTAAACTTGCCGTGGCAGCGCGCAAATTTTAAAGTGTCAAGTATAGTCATTTGCGGCATTTTAAGCCCAAGCTGCTCAAACTCAAACTTAAGGAAGCTGACGTCAAAATCAGCATTATGGCATATAAGCACCCCGCCGTCCAACAAATCCAAAAGGCGCGGCGCAAGATCCTCAAAATAAGGGCTGCCCTGCACCATAGCGTCGGTTATGCCGTGTATAGCCGTAACTGCAGGCGCAATGGGCATTGCAGGATTAATTAAGGTGGAAAACGCTTTAACGCGCTGCCCGCCCCTGCTTGCTAAAAGCGCGACTTCGCAAATACGCCCGCCGCTTGCGGGGCTTAGGCCCGTAGTTTCGGTATCAAGGCAAATAAAAGTCGCATCATTAAGTGGTGTCATCATCATTAATATTGTATTAAAATCTTGACTGCAATAGCAAAGAAAGCCGTAATAACCGTGCCCGCATACATACGCATTTTATCGCACACAAGCCCCTTCCTTTGCCGCCAGACGACAAATAAAAACCAGCAAATGCCAAAAATGACGGAGGTTAAAGAAGGCAAAACAAGCAGCAGGTAAAGCACAAGCCGGTAAAACATATTAAAATATTTCTCATCAAAAGTGGGGTAGGCTATGCCCTCCCTGTCGCGCCTTATAAGCAGGAATAATACCATAAGGAAATACGTTGAAAATAAAGCCCCAAGCATAATAAGCGTAAAGGAACGGTTAAATAGAAGCGGCTCCTCCAAAATAACAAAAGGCGGCGCGGCAAGGAAAAGCGCCAAAAACTCCGCCAGCTGCCATAAAACAAACATAGGGGCATTGTAACCCTCAACCAGCATACTGTCAGCTTTATTAAATTTATCGGCCGCAAGGTGGATTAGCGTAAGCAAAAAAATACACAAAAACCCGTTTAATTTTACCGCGCCAAACTGCCACCACACCATATTTAAAAACGGCATACAACAAACAAAAGCGCATAAAAAATATATTAAACCGTGGATAGGATAACCCAAAAAACCCTGATGCTTTTTTAAGTCATAAATACTGTTGCCGTGGAACACAAAATCAGCCAGCATATGGGCCAGCAGCAGGCGGTAAAATACTATCATAGCTGTTCTTCCTTAGGTAAACTGAAAGTCATCACTGCACCGCCCTGCGGGTTATTTGAGGCCCAAATTTCGCCGCCGTGCGCTTTGATAATCTGGCGCACTATGGCTAGCCCCAGGCCGTAACCTTTGACGTTTTTATCAACCTGGTGGTACTTCATAAATATCTTTGTAAGATGCTCGGGCTCAATACCTGCGCCCGTATCGGTAATACTTAAAATATATTTATTATCTTCCTCTTTAAAAGCGGCTGTTATTGTACCGCCTTCGGTAAATTTAATTGAGTTTGAAATAAGGTTCATAAAAACCCTTTCAAGCAATGCGCCGTCAGCATTAACTGTTAAACTTTGCGGGATATGATTAACAAGCCTTGTATTTTTAGCCTCCGCCAAAGGCATGATGGAGGAGAATACGCGCTCCACGCTTTGCGCTATATTAAAAGGCGCGCGGTTTACCATTAGGAGGCCGCGCTCAAGCTTAGAAATATCTAAAATATTTTCAACCAAACCTGCAAGAGTTTTGGAGGAGTTTTCCATCGCAGTCAAAGCCCTTGCCTGCTCCGCCTCGTTTAATACGCCTTCTTTAAGAACCATTAAATAAGCCTGCAAGCCCAAAAGCGGAGCGCGTAAATCGTGGGCGACGGAGTTAAAGATATCGTTCTTCATCTCGCTTACCTCGCGCTCAGTCGTAATATCGCGGAAGACCATAAGTATAACGCCATCCTCTTTAGCGGGTTTAAAGGTTTCGCTTATCATTTCAAAATATGCCGTTTTATCGCCCTTGCGGTAGCTGAATACCGTCCCGCTTGGCAATTTGGTTATCGCCTGAAGTTCGGGCTTTAATTCCTTGCCGTGCAAGGTGCACTCAAGGCGGCTGCAAAGCGCGTCGCTGTCTAAAATCTGTTGCGCGGTGCGGTTGGCGAAAAGCTGCTCCCCTTCAAGCGTAGCCATAACTATGCCGTCGCGCATAAGGCCCGCCAGCAAATCTATTTTGCGCTTCTCGTCCAACAGTTTATCAAGCTGCACGGCCTTATATTCGCCAAGTTTGGAAGCCATAGCATTAAAGGCTTCTATAAGGATATCAAACTCCCCCCATGAATCACGGGCGGAAACTTCAACATCAAAATCATTCTCCCCTATTTTACGGGCAGCTTTGGTAAGCGCTTCTATGGGCGAGCTTATTTCCTCAGAAAAAGATAAAGCCGCGAAGTAGGAAAGCGTAGTGGTAGCCAAAATAAAAAACGCTATAAGCCAGCTTATAAGGCTGATTGTATAAAAGGCCTCCCGGCGGAATTGGAGCACAAAAATATAGGTATCAGGTATAACCGTAGGCGAAGCGGCGCCCACAAAAATATCGCCCGTAGTGGCCTTAATCTCCTTAAAAATCTTTTTGTCTGAAAGTAAGTCCGCCCCCAAAACACCGGCTGATATCGGCGGCAGCGGCTGGGAATCCACGTCTAAAAGCCCGTGGTTTGGCGTCGCAAAATATATGCCGCCGCTTATGCCTATGCGCTGGGTGGCAAGCTTGTCCCAAATATTAAAAAGGCTCATAACCGCAAAAACAAAACGGCCCTCCCCGGCAGGGTAAACAACTTCAACAAAAGGGAATGCCAGCCCGTCGCTAAAACCGCTTATGGCCATGCTCTGCGCGCCGATTTCTTTTATGCTTTTATCGCCTGAAAGGTCCAGTGGGCCGATAAGCTTAAGCATTTGCGGCGTGCCTGCGCGCAGGATTTCCCGCCCGTCTTTATCAAGCATAGCAAGGAAAACAAAATCAGGATTATCCTCAACCGCCTCATCCAGCCTTTGCTGCGCGCCCGGTTTACCATCATCCAGCATATTAAACAAATCCTGGGAGAAGGATAAACGCAAGCTTGCGTTTTCTATATTCTGCTGTATAAATTTGGATGATATCTGCGCTATATTAAGATAATTATTAAGGATTTGCGTCTTATTGTAATTTTGATAATAAAAAAGGAACACCCCCGTTACAAAAAGCGGGGTTATAATAACAAAAATAAACAGTTTAAATAATCTGTAAAATACAGTCATCCTGCTATCTCTTATCCTTAATTTTATCTATCACTTTTTTATTTAAAGATTCTTCTTTAAGCTTTTTTACGCTGTCTGCGCTTATAAGATATTCCACGCGTTTTGCCGTATCTGCGGTTTTATTCTTTTTGCGGTCTTGCAGATTTTTCTTTATTTCTTCTATCTTAGCCTGCTGCCTTTTAAGGCGCAGTTCCGCGCGTTTTATTGCTTCTTCTTCCTTCTTAAGCTGCAATTTTTCTATATCTTTTTTTATCGCGGGTTTTTGCGCGGCGGGGGCGGCGTCATACTTAAGGATAAGCTTTTTCATATCATTATCCTCTTTAAGTATATTATCCTCGGCTGCGCCCATTGCAAAGCTGCTGCCTAAATTTTTAAAATCCTCCTGCGCGCCAAAAGCGGCAAAAGGTAAAAAAGCAATTAAAGCAAAAATAATTATCTTCATAATACCCCGCAAAATAAGGGCGCGTTTATGCGCCCTTTAAACTAAATATCTTTTAAGCCCGCCTCTTTAAAACCCTGCGCGCGTAATTTGCAGGAGTCGCACTTTCCGCAAGGCTTTGCGCCGCCCGCATAGCAGCTCCACGTCATAGCTACAGGAACGCCCAGCTTGTAGGCAAGCTGCGCTATCTGCGCTTTGCTTTTATTGATAATTGGCGTAATAATCTTTATTTCCCCGCCCTCCGCGCCTTTGCGCGTGCCCTCTTTAACGGCCTTTTGCAAAGGCTTATAAAACTGCGGCCTGCAATCAGGGTAGCCGGAATAGTCTATAGCGTTAGGGCCGCAAATAATCGCTTCTGCCCCGATACTGTCTGCCAAGCTGGCTGCGGCTGAGACAAAAACCAGATTGCGCGCGGGCACATAGGTGGAAGGAATACGCTTTGAGTTTTTAATTTTTGTAAGCGGCTCATCGGGTAATTTGGAATTTTTGCCGACAAGCGTTGTCGCCGCCGCAAGCCACGGGAAGTTAAATTTAATTTTTATAAGCTCCACATTAAGCTTTTTGCAAATAGCCTGCGCGGCTTTTACTTCGCGCTCGTGCTTTTGCCCGTAGTTTACATTAAGCGCCACAGGCTCATAACCCTTGCTTAAAGCCCAGTAAAGGCACGTGGTTGAATCTAACCCGCCTGAAAATAATACCACAGCTTTTTTATTTATTTGTTTTTTACTTTGCGCCGTCATTTTGCATAGCCGCCTGTTGTGAAAATTCTTCAATCTTTTTCCTGTCTGCTTCCGATACATCTTCCAGATACTTAACCAAATAAGCCGCCAAAGTTACGGGGTAGGCGCTTTGGTTGTCTTCGTCAAAATACTGGGCTACTATTATAGCCTGCGCGCCTTTTGCCGCGGCGTATTTCTTCATCCTGTTAAGCTCTTTTTTAAGGACTTCCTGGTTATTGGGCAGGTTCTTAACGCGCAGCAAGCCAATGCTTGCCCACGGTTTTTTTATCTGGTCGCGCTGCAAATATACAGGCATATTTTTATAGTCCTGCACTTGGACGGAAAGGTCCTGCGGGCCGATGGCGATATAATCCTCATTAGGGGTAAGGACCGTCGCGCAGCCCGTAAATAAAGCCAAAATTAATAATAATGGAAGGTATCTCATTTTTTGCTCCTGTTATTCTTAGCCGCAAGCTGGCCGCACGCGGCTGAAATATCACCGCCTAAGCTCTTGCGTATAGTTACATTAATATCCATTGCCTGCAATGCCGCAGCAACTCTTTTTACGGCGGCTTCATCAGTCTGCACCGCTTTGCCGACAGCCGCATTGCAGCCGATTAAATTAACATGTAAAAGATAATTGCTCTTTATGCTGTTTATCCATTTACCCAGCTTGCGTATATGCTGGGGGAAGTTGTTTACGCCGTCAATGACGGTGTATTCTATAAAGACTTCCCTTCCTGTGCGGGCAAGGTATTCTTCCAGCTTTTTCTTGATAGTTTCCAAATTAAATTTTTTGTTTACGGGCATCAGGGCCGAGCGTTCCTCATCATCGGCATTATGCAATGAAATTGCAAGATTTACCTGCGGCAAATCCTCCGCCAAATTAAAGAATTTATCGGCAATGCCCGCGGTGGAAATTGATATATGCCTTAAACCTATGCCCAAAAAGTCGCTGTCGGCAATATGTTTGACGGCATTGACGACATTGATATAGTTTAAAAGCGGCTCGCCCATACCCATAAAAACGATATTGGAGATACGCTCCCCTATATTTTCCTTCTTTAAGAACTGGTACCAAAACAGCACCTGGTCAGATATCTCTTCAGCGGTAAGGTTACGCTTAAAGCCCATCTTACCCGTCGCGCAAAACGCGCAGCCCAGCGGGCAGCCCGCCTGCGATGAAACGCAGACGCTCCACGTCTTGCCAGGCTTCATCAGTACTGTTTCTATTTTAAGGCCGTCTTCAAGTTTAAGAAGGGCTTTAAAGACAAGGTCCCTTCTGGATTTTTGCATCAAAACACTGTCAAAGGACAAAATTTTTACATTCTCTTTCAGGTTTTCCCTTAAATCCAAAGGCAGCGTTTTGGCGGCGTCCCAGGAAGTTATACCGTCTGAATAGACGGCCTCCCTTATTTGGTTGACGCGGTATGACGGCAAATTATTATCTTTAACAAACTGTTTTATTTTCTCAAAATCCATAATGCATAAACTGCGCAAAAGGCGCGGTAATCCTCTCTAAAAATATATATATAGTTTAGCAAATTTCTATATGGAAAACGGAGCTTTTACTCTAAAGTAAAACCGCCTGCTTGAAGGCAGGCGGCTTAAAATCTATTTTTCCGTATTTTGCGTCTTTTTCTTGCGCGGCGCCCTGGGCTTTGCCGCCTTCTTAACTTTTGCCGTCTTTTTTGTGGCCATATAGATAAAAATCACGATAAGAACAGCAGCAAGCAGCCACTTCACAAAAATTGAACCGCCGTGCTGTTTGGCAGGCGTATAAGCATTGATAAAAAGCTCGCCCGATACTTCCGCCGCAGATATATCCTTAGCGTTCTTTAATGCCTCCACAATAGCGCCGTCTTTATACTTTGCGTCTTTCGCATTGGGGTTATAAACAAGTTTATAGCCCTGCAAATCATCGGCGTAAAAGCGTATTTTATTTAAATTATAGCCCAAAAACACATTCGTAATATCTATAGGGGCGGGGCTTTCATTAACAGCTAAATTAAGTATATACTCAAAACCGCCCTTAATTGTTACGGGATTAATGATAAAAGGAGAATTAAAGGCAGGGTTAAAATCCCAGACGAAGAAACTTGTATCAGGATTTTCCGTCCCTGCACGCTTAATATCAATATTGGCCAAGAAGCCCTTTGTATTACCCGTAAACAAAGTAATATCCTGCGGGGTTACAGCCTTAATATCATTGCGGAATTTATATATGCTGGGCCCATCAGCGGCAAGCGCCGCGGCAGATGAGTAGTAGCCCTTACCCGCTAAAATAAAAGGCAGCTCTTTACCGTCTTTGATTATGCGCACCCTGTTTATATCAGCGCTATCAAAAGGGACAGGCAGCTCCTGCACGCCGATTGTTTGTATGGCAATAGGATAATTGGCCTCAGCTTCCTTTAAATCAAAACCACAGTTTTTTACGGTAGGGAACAAAAGCGCCGTAGGGTCATCAAATGCGGGGTTGCCCTGTATGTTCTTGCCTTTTACTACAGAGGTTTTTTTATTTTTCAAACCTGCGTCAGTCATCAGCTCCGCAGAAGCAGAAGAGCCTAAAAATAAAGTATAAGCGCCTTTATACTTTGCGTCAAAAGAAACAGCCGTTTTGGCAAGTTTAAGCTCAACCTTGGTTATTTTGGCTTTAGTCAGGCCAAAAATATCCAAATGTAATATATTGGCATTGCCTGTATTAGAGCTTAAAACTAACTCTGCAGCTTTATTATTATTGCTTACTTTATTAAGTTCTGCCGTAAAAGAATTTAAAACTTCTTCCATCATTCCATTATTATTTCCCAAAACAAGTAAAGTTTCATTGTTCTTAACCGCATTTGGCACAGAAGTATAAAGCACTATGCTGTACACGGGCAAATTATTATAGGGTAAAGAGATATCCAGTATGGTAAAGGAGCCTGTATCATGCTGCGAAAAATCTGCCTTAAAAGTATCAAAGGAGGATTCGGGCTGCGGCATAATATCCACGTTTACCTTCGCTATTTTTACATTTTTGGAGCCTATATTAACACGCAGGAACTGCGTTTCCTTACCATTAAGATTAAACGTCAACTGTTTATTTCCTGCAATACCGTTAATCTTGCCAAACTGCGTCCAAGCGGCCTCATCAGGGCTTATATCCAAAACGGCAAGCGCATTTGTATTATCCAAAAAATCTACTGTAACCGTTTTTATTTTGGCCGCGTGCGATAAGCTGATATTGACTAGCGTTGAAGTATCGTTTATGGAATTAAAACTTGTATAAGTAACGCGCTGCGCTAAAGGGTTGGAGCTGACATATACGGGAATAAGCTGGTCCAAAGGATTTTTAATTTTAAAATCCGCCGCATTAGGCCAGGCTTTGCTTATGGCTTCGGGTGATAACTCTATTTTATAAACGCCCTGTTTTTTAATATCAATTTCCTGCTGGTATTTAAAAGCGTTTACCGCAAAAGCGTTTGACGCAAGCAGGACAAAAGATAATGCTAAAATTTTTATTTTCATATAAACCCCGTTTTTGGTTTTCCCGCCGTAACTACGGCGTAATCTTACCTTCTAATTCTAGCATAGAAAACCCCAAAAAGGAAGGGCTGTCTTATTAAGACAGCCCTTCAAAATAATCTTTAGGACTAATTTTATTTACTTGTTTTTGCAGCAGGCTGCGCATTGACGGCTTTTGCGTCTTTTTTGTCTGTTGAAGGCTGTGGCTCATCCGTGTTTAATTCCTCAGCTTTTGCGGTTTGCTGCGCCTTCTCAGCTTCAATCTTTGCGGCTTCATCAGCCTGCGCTTTTGCCTCTTCCTGCGATGACGGGAAAGGCTTTGTCTCCATCCAGCCGCCGCCTAAAGCCTGGCTTACGCCGACTAAAGCATTAAGCTGGTTGCGCTCGGCTGAAGCTAAGCTGATTTCCGCTTGCAGCAGGTTCCTTTCAACGTCAAGGAAGTCCAACATACCTATAAGCCCTTCGTCCTTCTGCTTTTGGCTTAATTCCAAGCTCTTTGCCAGAGCGTCTTTCTGCTCTCTTAAAGCCACCACGCTTTCGCGGTATTTTTGGTTATCAACCAAAGCGTCATAGGTATTTTTATAGGCATTTTGGACTGTCTTTTCATAGTCAGCCAACATTTGCTCGTATTGGGCCCGCGCAACCTTTTCCTGCGATCTTAATTTCCCACCAGTAAATACGGGGGCAACAAGGCCGCCTAAGGCGTTCCACATTGCGTTTTCAGGCCTGAAGATATTTGTAAAACTGTCGCTTGCGTATCCACCCTGTGCGGTTAAAGAAATCGTCGGGAAGAAAGCCGCTCTGGCCGCGCCTATATTGGCATTGGCCGCGATAAGCTGGCCTTCGGCCTGGCGTACATCGGGGCGCCTTGTAAGCAAGTCCGCCGGCAAACCCATAGGAACATCAGGTATAACTTTGATATTCTTTAAAGTTGCTCCCCTTTCAATATCGGCATTTACAATATCCCTGGGGCTGCGGCCCAAAAGCACGGCTAAAGCTGTTTCCGCTTGGGAAAGCTGGCGCTCATATTCGGAAACGGAAGCTTTAACGCTGGCCCGTTCAGCCTCTACTCTTTTCAAATCAAGTTCGGTAGAATACCCGTTTTCATAGCGGATTTTGTAAAGTTTTACAGATTCATCCCTTGATTTTAAGGTCCTCTTAGATATTTCAAGCTGCTCGTCTAAGGTAACCATAGCAAAATAATAGGTTGCGACATCAGCCGTAAGGGCAAGCCTTACTGTGTCTTTTGCCGATTCCGTACTTAAAAGCTGCGCTCTTGCCGCTTCGCTTAAACGGCGGTAGCGGCCCCAAAGATCAACCGTAAATGTAGCTTGCGCCCCAAGCTGGTAGACTTCAGTTGGCGAGCCCACGCCCGCGCCTTTGCCGCCGGCATTACCGCCTGCAGTAATTTGCGGTAACTGGTCAGCCACGGCTATACCTACATTTGCTCTGGCTTCGTCTACACGGGCCATAGCTTTAACTAAATCTTTATTATTTAAAAGCGCCTCTTCTTCCAATTTATCTAAGACGGGATCGTCAAACATCTCCCACCATTTGGAATTGGTAAAAACGCTTACATTTACTTCATCGCCCGAGGGCAGGTCCATCTGCGGCCTTTTATAATTAGGCCCCATAAGGCACCCGCAAAGGAAAGCGAGCGATAATAATGCTGCTGTTGTTTTACGCATTTGTGTCCCCCTGTTTTTTTGCCTCTTCCTCTGCGACGGGCTTCTTTTTAAAGCTTATACCGCCTGAAGTCAAAGTAAAGAAGAAAGGTATAAATAAAGGTGCAAGCAGCGTAGCGCCCAACATACCCGCAACTACCGCGGTACCTATTGAGTGCCTGCTGGCCGCGCCCGCGCCGCCCGATAAAGCAAGCGGCATCGCGCCTAATATGAAAGCAAGTGAAGTCATAACAATAGGCCTGAACCTTAAGCGCGCTGCTTTTAAAGCCGCTTCCGTTACGGATAGGCCCTGGTCTTTCATAATTACGGCAAATTCTATAATAAGGATAGCGTTCTTAGCAGCTAAACCGACAAGCGTTACCAAAGCTATTTGGAAGTAAATATCATTATTTAACGTAGATATAAAAGCTCCGCCCGAGAAATAAGAGACTATCTGGCTCCATTTAACAGGCAAAAAGTGCAGGCCCCTTATATAAACACCCAGCAATGCGCCAAAAATAGCAAAAGGAACAGCCATCATTACCGCAACAGGCAGGGACCACTTTTCATACTGCGCCGCAAGGATGAGGAATACCACCAACAGGCCCAAACCCAAAGCAGCCGTTGAGGCGCTGCCCGTTAGCTTTTCCTGATAGGCCGATCCTGTCCAGGCAAGTGAATAATCATCACCCAAAACCTGTTTGGCGGCATCTTCCATCGCCTTCATAGTCTGGCCTGTGGAATAGCCCGCAGCGGGCGTAACCATAACCTTTGCCGCCTTAAAAATATTAAAACGCTCAATGGTGTCTGCGCCTACAATTTCCTCAAAAGTAACCAACGATGAAAGCGGCACCATATCCCCGCTTTCAGAGCGTACGTATACGCCGTTAATCTGGCCCTTATAGGCCCTGTAATCGCCCCTGGCCTGCATCATAACCTTAAAACTACGTCCGAACTTAGTAAAGTCATTTACATAGTAGGTACCGAAGGTTGCCTGCATAGTGGCAAAAAGTTTATTGATTGATACATTCATAGCCTTAGCTTTTGTAGTATTAACCAACATCTTAAGCTGCGGCACGCGCGCGCTGAACGTCGTGGTTACCGATTGGATTGAAGCGTCTTTCTGCGCGACTTCAACAAAGTCGCTTATCTTCGCCTCAAGGTCCGTACTGGTGGAGTTCGCGCCGCGGCTTTGTATATAAGCTTCAAGGCCGCCCGTGGTGCTCATACCCGATATCGGCGGCATATTAAAAGGAAGCACAAGCGCATTAGGTATCTCGCTCATACCTTTTTTATAAATTGAACCGATTAAAGAGTTTACGGAAAGTTCTTTGCTCTTCCTTTCCTTCCAATTCTTAAGCGTAACGAAGAAAGCGCCGTAATTGTTCTTCATTGAACTTGAAATAAGATCAAACCCGCTAAAGCCTAAGGCGTCTTGCACCTGCGGCTCTTTCATAATAATATCGGCCATCTTGTCGGTTACCTGCGTTGTCTTTTCAAGTGAGGAACCCGGATCCAACATTACAGAAACCAGCATAATGCCCTGGTCTTCTTCCGGAAGCAAAGAAGAAGGCACGGCTTTAAGCAGGCCTAAAGTTAAAACTAAAACTACGCCGAAAGAAACTAAAGCAACCGTAGCATGCTTTATAAGAAAGCCCGCCATACCGACGTATTTATTTGTAAGGGATTCAAACTTCCTGTCAAACCATGCAAAGAAGCCTGTGTCTTTATGCTCGGGTTTCTTGAAAATTAAAACAGTCAAAGCAGGCGTTAAAGTTAAGGCTACAAGGCCCGATATTACCACTGAAACCGCAATAGTGATAGCAAATTGTTGGTACATTGCGCCAGTCAAGCCACCCATGAATGATACAGGGATAAACACGGCCGAAAGTACTAAAACTATAGCCACTAAAGGCCCTGAGACTTCCTCCATAGCTTTTACGGTAGCGTCTTTTACGTTTAGGCCTTCCTCGTGCATAATACGCTCTACGTTTTCTATAACTATAATAGCGTCGTCAACCACGATGCCGATTGCCAAAACAAGGCCAAACAAAGTTAAGGTATTAATTGAAAACCCAAATAACATCATACCAGCAAATGCACCCACGATAGAGACAGGCACCGCCAAGCACGGTATTAAAGTGGCGCGCCAGTCTTTAAGGAATATAAAGACAACAAGGAACACCAATATCATAGCTTCAATAAGCGTTTTTACAACTTCTTCAATAGAGACTTTAACGAAGGTCGTCGTATCATAGGTAACCTTATATTCCATACCGTGCGGGAACTGCCCGCCAATCTCCGCCATTTTAGCGTTAACTGCGTCAGCCGTGGCCACCGCGTTTGCGCCGGGGGAAAGATAAATGCCTATTGGTACGGAAGGCTTGCCGTTTTGCTTTGCATTAAATTCATATGTTTGCGAGCCAAGCTCAACATCAGCCACGTCTTTAAGTTTTAGGGATGTACCGTCGGGATTGGCGCGTAAAATTATATTGCCGAATTCCTCAGGCGTTTTTAAGCGGCCTTCAACTTCAATGGCATACACTCTGTCAACTTTCATCGGCAAGGGCGGCTGGCCTACTTTACCCGCGGCGCGCTGCGCGTTTTGCTCCTGCACAGCAGCTACAACATCGCTGGTGGCAAGATCAAGTTTAGACAAAACATCAGGCTTAAGCCAAATGCGCATTGAATAATCGTTTGCAGTCATTACCTGCGCGTCACCCACACCGGGTAAGCGTTTAAGGTCGTCAACAATATTTACCAAAGCATAGTTACCGATATAAGTGGTGTCATAAGAACCGTCATTGGAAAATAAGGAGATAATTTGCAGCATTGAGCTTGACTTCTTATCAACCTGCACGCCGTAGCGGCGCACATCCTCAGGCAAAGAGGCTTGGGCGGACTGCACACGGTTATTGACGTTAATCATAGCCTGGTCCGCATCGGTGCCGATATTAAAGTAAACCGTAAGGTTCATATCACCATTGCCCGATGAGACGGAGTTCATATAAATCATATTATCTACGCCGTTGATTTTCTGTTCAAGCGGGGCGGCTACAGTTTCCGCAATAACCTCGGCGCTGGCGCCGGGATACTGGGCCTTAACCGCAATTGAAGGCGGCGTAAGCTCGGGGTATTGAGCAATAGGCAGGCTTGCTATGGAGACTATACCCGCCAGCATTATAAATAAAGAAATAACGGTAGAGAAGATAGGCCTTTCTATAAAGAATTTTGAAAACATTTCCCCTTCTCCTTAATTTGCCGCTTCAGGCGCGACTGAAGGCGCCATATCATCGGCAGGCTGCGCGGTCGCTTCCTCTTCGGGAGCAATTGAGGGAGCAACTTCGTCAGCCTCGGGGGCGACGGCATTGATGTAGTTTACTTTTACTTTTTGCCCCGGTCTTATTTTAACAAGGCCTTCTACTATAATGGTTTCCCCCGCCTCTAAACCGCTGTTGACAAACGCGGTAGAACCCTGCAAAGTAACTTTAACGGGGCGCGCCTCAATAATGCCTTCATTATTGACGACATATACGCTGTCCCCCGCAGATGAGCTGGCTATTGCTGTTGCAGGTATGATAATTGCGTCTTTAAAAATAATATTTGTTAATTTAACTTTTACAAATTTACCGGGCAAAAGAGTATTATCCATATTAGGGTTAGGGACTTCAGCTTTAATTGCAATGGAGGCCGTCTTAACGTCTTCTGCACTATCTACAAAGAATATCTTGCCCAGCTGCGGATACACTGATCCGTCTTGCATAATAATCTGTACGCCGACGTCATTTACACCGACGTCAATTTTACCCGCTTCTTTAGTTTTAGAGGAAGCATTCCATTGCTGGCTGGGTACGGAGAAGTTTACATAAAGAGGATTAGTCTGCACCATAGTGGTAAGCAGGCTGGACTGCGCGCTCGTGGGAGAAATTAAGCTGCCAACCGACTGGGCCTCACGCCCCGTAATGCCTGATATCGGCGCGCTTACGCTTGTATAACCTAAATTGATTGCGGCGTCTTCCACACCCGCTTTAGCGACGACAAAGTTAGCCTGCGCTTTTTCATAAGCTGAAAGCGCGTCATCATTTTCCTTTGCGCTTACCGCGTTTTGTTTAAATAGCCTGGCCATCCTGTCATATTCGCGTTTGGTTCTTTTTACGTCGGATTCCACCTGCGCCAAATTGCCTTTTGCTTTTTCTAAAGCAACCTGGTAGGGCTGCGGGTCAATAACAAAAAGTAAAGTACCTTTTTCAACATAAGCGCCTTCCGTATAATTGCGGGATTTTAATATGCCGCCAACCTGCGCCCTTACGTCAATCTCAAGCGAGCCTGATATCTGCGCGGGATATTGTATGTCAAGCGGGGCATCCACCTTCTCCACCTTCATACCGTTTACAAGAACTTCCTGTTCCTGGGGCTGCTCCGTTTTACCGCAGCCGATGCTCAGCGCCATTACTGAAAGCAGGCACGCGCCCGCTAAAAATACTTTCCTCATTATACCACTCCGTTACAATTCAAATAAAAAGCTTAATTTTATTCTATAACATTTTAACGTGAAAAAAAATATAATAGCTTTATGAAAAGCGTTAAAACCATATATGTCAATGATACAATGCAAAAGGGTTATTCCTATACATTAAGCGCGCCTGAAGGCGCGGGTTTTGCACAAGACTTTAAGCCACAGCTTACGCCAAAGCAAATGCTTGAAATGGGCGTTTTTGAGGGTAAATATCTTAATGACTGCAAGGCCGAGTTCCCGCCCGATTGGTTTAAAAATGCTAAAACCGCCGCCGCGCCCGATATAAACAAAAACTATTTTAAAATCAAATCACGCTTAAGCCTTCAAGAATGGCAAAAGCGCGGTTGGATTATAGGGCCTGACGTACGCGGCTGGTTCCAATGGTATTGCCGTTATTATATGGGCCGCAGGCTGCCTGAGGTTGACGCTCTGCAAATTAAACGCTGGCGCGCTTTTGTGCGCCATAAAGCGCAAATACTAAAGAACTGCCCGCCTATGGCGCTTGAGTGCAGGCCAAGGCAAAGGCAGGCGCTTTTACAATGGGCGTATGATCCGATTTTCTGATAATTTAATTAAGGAGATTCTTAAAATATGCAAAATTTATATTTTACACAGGCCGTAAAACTTTTGGAAAAGATTGATAAGACCCAAACGCAGGCTATGCAGGCCGCAGCCGCGCAGCTTGCCAAAACGGTTGAGGCTGACGGCCTTATATACACTTTAGGCAGCGGGCACAGTTTAAGCGTAGCTTTAGAGGCCTTTCACCGCAGCGGATCAATGGCGTGCGTAAGCGCGGTAACGGATCCTTCCTTCAACTTTTACCCCACCGCCCACGCCGCCACGGATATTGAAAGGCTTGAGGGTTTTGTCCCAATAATAATGAGGAAACACGATTTCACGGATAAAGATACAATAATCATAATATCCAACAGCGGCCGCAACCCTGCGGGTATTGACGCGGCTTTGTACGCTAAAAAACACGGCGTAAAAGTTATTGTTATAACCGCGCTTGAAGCCCACCAAAAAACGCAAAGCCGCCACAGCAGCGGCAAAATGCTGCGCGACTGCGGCGATATAGTTATAGATAATTGCGTATCAAAAGAGGAAACCGCGCTTGAACTTAAAGGCAAGCCCGTTGCGCCCATATCAACCATAGGCGGCGCAGCGATTATGAATAATATAATGTACCTTGCGGCGGAAATACTTATAAATAAAGGTTTTGACGTTCCTTTATATTTAAGCAGCAATAATGCGGGCGACGATAATAATGCCAAGCAAGCCGCGCGTTATAAAGGGCGCATTAAACAGCTGATGTAAGTATTATTTATTGAAATCAAATTCCGTAAACTGCTCGTAAGGATTGATGAAGATTACGGGCTGCCTGTTAAGGATATGATAAGCTTTGGGATTAAGTACAACAGGGTTTTTTAAACTCCTGAGGAAGTTTGAAACAGATTTTGGGTTATTAAAATCCACTCCGATTCTAAGTGAAGGCGGCAAAGTCCAAAGCTTCATTATATTCAAAAATCTTTCTATATTGGCCCACGGGGTATGCAGGGAAAAAGGCTCGGTTTTTTGAATCATATAAGGTAGATCTTCAGAACATACGCCGCTGGCGCACATACCGACAATCTGATTCCTAAACAATATAGGGCTGCCACTGCTGCCCGGGGCAGTATGTTCCGTAGCCCTTATCATATTGCCGTCTGCATAGGTTTCAAAATTAGTTATTTTGCCTATGCGGTCCTCAAAAGCGCTGCCCCACGGGAAACCGTAGGAAATTATTTCATCCCCCAAAACCAAACTGTTGGCCGATGGGGTAAGCGGCTGCATAAGCTTCCAAAATTCAGGATTATCAACTTCCACAATACCGATATCATTAGCGTCCCCCGTGCCCGCGCCCGCCACTTTAGCACTGAAAAACTTATTGCCCATAGCAGGGCGGACAAGCACCGTTGAGGCATTGCGCAGCATATGGCCCGCAGTTAAAAGCGCGGCGTCTTTACCGTATTGCACATAAAAGCCTGTGCCGGTAGCGCCTGTTATAGAATTTTCTAACTCAAACACGCCTGATTTTATACGGTTAAAGTTTTTGTTATATGCCGCCTGAGAAGCGAAATAAAGGTCGTCGCTTTCTACAGCCGAAACATTAAAAATATTGCGCCCGAACTTAAAAAAACTGCCTGTTTCTATATCCTTTTCATATACCGTAGGCATAAAGCCGAATACCTGCGTACCCATTTTATCTTTAAAGCGACTTATTACATTTTCATAGTTTTTGGCAAGTAATGGATACTGTTTTAAAAATGACTTCTGGCTAAAGCTTGCGTCTAAAAATTTATTTTTTAAAGTTAATCTTAAAAATTTTCTTATATTAGGCAGCGTAATATAATAGGCTTCTAAAGCGTTCTTTTTATCGTCCTTAGGGAAAGCGCCCTTATGCGCCACGCCCAGCACTGTATTATCAGCCTTTAAAAGCGGGCCGCCGCTGTTACCGCCTAAAACGCCTGGTGTAAGCGTGTATATATCTGCGTTCGGGTTTTCTTTTAAAGATTTAATCATATCAGGCTGGGTGGGCTTATTAGTTAAAGTAAGGTCTGTATGCGTAAGCCATTTTTTAGCGGGATAGCCGATGGTATGCATTTTATCGCCCTCAATACCTTGCGATAAACTGAGCTTTAAAGGTGTTTTACCTTCAAGGAAGCCATCGTTAGGTAAAACTATGGCCAAATCATAGCCGAACATATTGCCGGTCTTTGCAAAAACTTCACCGGTGCCGAAAATGCCGTCGCTGTCATATAATTCAACAAATTTATTATCGCCCACTACGTGCGAAGCCGTAAGCAGCATAGGCAGGCCCCTGTACTCTATATAAAAACCTGTGCCGCTGGTTGCATTTTCGCCGTCTTTAGCAGAACGCCTTATTTTTACTACGGAGTCTTCTATCTCACCAGGCGTTTGCCCGCTTTGCGCAGCAGCTGAAATAGCCCCCGCCTCCTGCACTGATATATCTTGTACAGCGCTGCGTATACCCGTACGGTTTTCCATATATTTTCTATATAGGGAGATACTGTTGGGGTCTTGCCCGAATCTGTTTAAAATATTAGGATAACGGGCAGAAAATCCGGGAAATCCGGGGAGGAACTTTTCTCTAAAATAATCTTCAAACAAAAGTTTTTGGCCAAGCACACCCAAAAAGCTCTTTATATTGGGCAAAGGCATAAAAAGGGAGTTATTATTATCAGGCGTTATGGCATGGGTAATGCCAACAACTTCATCTTGAAAATAGCCCATGGTAAGCGGGCCGCCGCTACTGCCGCCGTCAATGCTTGAACGCGTACCTAAATACAAAGGATTCCTGAGATACGGCGCTAAAAACCCGGGGTTTAAAAGTTTTACAATATCACTCCTGAAGATGGTGCGGAAACGGTTAAATATCGGGAAGGAATGCTGCAACAATATATCACCCGCTTTAGGTTCATTCTTAGCTATTGCAAAAGGCTGGCGGCCTTTAAGGAAATCATAATCAACAGCTATAGCCGCTATATCATAACCGCCGCCTGACATCTTATGCATAAGACGGCCTGTGGTAATGTTGCCGTTAAAGTCAGACACTTCTAACCTGGTATCAGCCAAAACGACATGAGCAGCGGTCAAAACCATCGGAATGCCGTGATAGTTTACATAAAACCCGCTGCCGCTATTGCCGTCCTTCCTGTAAACTTTAAAAGTGGAGTGCGCATATTCTGAAGGCACTAAACCCTTAAGCTCTTCCTGCGGTTTCATGAAAGGCTGCACGTGGCCCGTAAGCGTACCCGTTTGGTCCGCGATAAAGCCCTTAGCGTCCAATACGCTGATATAATTGTGGAACATCTCTTTTCCGGCTAAGTCAAAATCTGTATATTTTTCAGGCCATCTGTATGAGAAATTGGTACGCGTCGCATGGCCTAAAACGGATGGAACCCTGTTTTTAAATTCAAAATGTATATGTGCGTCTTCAATCTCGTGGTTGCCAAAGCGAATGCGCGCGCTGTAGTCATTATTATACAGCATAAAACTGTCTTCAAATTTAATTAAAATCCCCGGATTCTCTGCGCTTATGCCTAAAGTTGATTCTATATAATCGGGCATGAACTGCAATACGTCTTTACCTTTATAAGGGATATTGGATTTCTGTATCCATTTGCTTATGGCTTCGCCTATTGTTATATCATCAATTTCATGTGATATCGCTATAGTTTGCGGAGTGATTTCGTCAATAGCCTCCCAATGCGCAGCCCCGTTTAAAGCCGCCACATTGCCTGAGCCTAAATCCTTTAATTCCTCTATATACGACATCAGCATCTTGCCGGTTTGCTCAAACTGCGTTTTGTCTGCAATGCCGTCTAAAAGAGCGCCGACCCTGTTTTTACCGTATTCAAAAGAGAATAAATGTTTCTGTATTGCTGCATAAGGCTTAGACATATTAAATGTTGTGCGGATTTCAGATTCAATCATCATATCCTGCACTGCGGTTGCGGAGCCGTCGGTGGAAATATAGACGGGGCCCGTTTTTACAGCCTCCAACCAATCACCTGAGAGCTTATTATTCATTGCATAAACTCTGCCTGCCTGCGGTAAATCAGCCATAATGGCATTATAATAATGGCTAAACATTTCCCATCTGGCAGGCTTGTTTGAGACAAGCATATACAACAGGCTGTTTTGGTTATTATAATTCCATTCCAAAGGCGATATATAGGGCGTAAGTTCAATAAGCTTGCCCAAGCGCTCCCTGAAGGCAGGCATATTAAAAAACCTGTCTTTTTTGCTCGGTACAAAATCCTGCCCGAAGCGCTCAAGATATTCCCTTCCGCTTTGTCCGTAAATTTCTGCAAGAGAAACATCGGTTGAAAACCCTTTAAGCGGAGCGTTTACAATTGGCGCAGCTTGAGGAAGAGTAACAGGTATACCGTTTAAAGCCGCAAGCGTAAGCGCCTGGTAGCCGCTATAAGCCTTCTTTACCTTAGGTAAGAGCTTTTGGTAAGCCGCCGCTGTAGTATTGCGTAATGCAGCTATCGCCGCCGGGGTTTGTTTGGCTACAGTTTGTAAAGCAGTTTCAACAGAAGCAGGCGCGGCGGCAGTTGTAATATTTTCAAACGCCAGCCCTATACGGCCGTGCGCCTGTAAATAGCCCTCGTGATGGAATGTAAGATTGGGGCCGATAAGCTTGCCTGTACCGGTATCAAAAAATCTGAAACCGCGCGCATTTAACCCGCTAAAAGCTTGGTTACGCAGCAAATAGTCTTTAGCAAAACCGATATCTTGCGCAAGCGGTAAATAGCCTGCATTAGAGGAATGCAAAACACGCCTGGGCAAAGCATAAGGCGCAGCTTTAATATCCGCTGCCGCCTGCTGCGCCGCCGCTGTAGATTTGGAAACCTCCAAAGCCGTAGCTTTATATTTATTGCTTATGCTTACCTGCAGGCGTTGCTGCTGCGAATAATCAGCCGCAAAAGGTTGCACGCCCTTAGCAAAAGTAGCCTCATCAACATAAGAAGGCACCGTTCCGCCAATGCCTAAATGCTGCACGCCCGCACGGGCAGCCTGCTTTACATCACTTGCTACACGGCCGATATTACCGTGCGAGGAAGGGTTATAAGAGACGGATTTAAAAAATTCCCCCGCAGCCTTACCTTCAACTGTAAGTATATTGGCTTTAGAGGCAACTTGCGCCGCTTTGCGGTATTGGTTATTACGGTAAGCATACTTAGCAAAAGACATCCCGTTCTTTGAGGAAAGATACTGCAATGCCTTATATTGCGCGCGAGCCCTGCTTATAATTGCAGGCATATTTGTTATGGCTTTGCCGCCTGAAGACAAAGCCCTGCCTGCCGCGGCCATAATCTTATCACCGTTTTTGGCAAGCCCTTTAGTTATCGCACCGATAATAAAGATATTTGTTAAAGCTTCAGCCGGGCGGTCTTTAAAATTAAATAAGCTTGCGGTAAAACTTTCTATCTGTTTTTCATTATCTTTAAAATTGATTTGTACCCTAAACCCTTCATCCGTAGTATAAGCTAAAGGGGATTGGCCTTTATAACCTTTTAAAGCAGCATAAGCCGCGCCGACTTCATTTTGAAGCGTAGCCCTTACGGCAGGGTCACCGTCCTCAAGCAGATTAAGTGAAAAATAGTCATTATTAAGGGATGCTGCAACATAATTTTTAAATTTTTGTAAATCTTTGAAATCCGCAGGCGCTTTAAGCAGCATTTTAGACAAAGCTATATCTAAATGTGAGGAAACAATATAATCCCCGTAAGCAGGCAAATTGTAGAGGAAGTTGAAGGTATCCTTCCAAAAGTATTCGTCGGAATAAAACTCCCCGTACAACCTTATCGCAGAAGCCAAAAGCGAAGGATCTTTATAACCTATGCCGTCAAGCGTATATAAAGCATACGGCAGTTGCTGCTCCGCCCCTAACGAAGGACGCGGTGCACGCATATACTCTTTAAAAGGTTTATCTGACGAAACTTTTGCGCAAGCGCCTTTCCAAAACCCGTCTTGATGGGAACATGCCTCTTTAACCCATTCATAACCGCCGTCAACAATTTTAACAAGGATAAAAGGGTCAACATAACCGCTCTGCGGTTTCATTTTCATATCGGTTTGTTTATTTGCGGTATTTATTATATCTTCAAAATGTATCCTGCCGCCTTTTTGGGAAAGCACGGGCGCGGCATATTGCAGGAAGGCTATCCTGTCTTCCCCGCTTAGCTTAGGATTCTTCGCTAAAGCGGCAATATCGGTTAATTTAAGGTCATATACGTCCCCCGCAGCCAAAAATACAGTAGCATAGCCGCCGCGTTCATAGTTGCAAGACGGTTTGTTGTATATGCAGTCTTCATAAGCTTTTGTATAAATTTTACGGATTTTGCTATAGTTTGAGACATCTTCAAAAACCGCGTGCATATAAAGTTTTGGCAGCACGGCAAAAAATACAAGGTCGGCCGTTTCTTTTGAAGGCTTAAAAGCGGTTGAAACCGCTTCAAGCAAACCTGCTATATTATCATTCGCCAGCTTATTTAGACCGTCCATACCTGCGGCGGAATAATCATTATGGTCAATAATAAGCTGCGCGGCAACTGCGGAAAAGGTCTGCTTTTGGAAGGCCTCATTAAGCCTGTGGTTTACAACGCGCGTATTATCCTGCACAGCTACGGGTATTTTTATATCGTCGGCGTTAAAGCTTTTGAGTAAATCTTTACGCACGGGCGCAAGCTGTGCAAAACTCTGCCCGCAAAGCAGTGAAAGCACAAGCGTAAAAATTATTGTTTTTCCTAATACCCTATTTATCATAATTAAATATTACTGTATTAAGGCGCAAGCATCAAGGGTATTTGGGCCTAGATTTTCAGTCAAGAAAGGCCCAATCGGATTTAAACTGTTTTTAAAAGGTTTTAGCATTTAGCCAAAAATGTTAAAATTTATTAATGTTACGCAAATTGTTCCCACTCTTTTTTCTCTGTTTAGCATACTTACCCGTTTACGCCCAGAACAATCAAACGGCAAGTGTGCGCTATATCTATTTTTCAGAAGAATATAATATAAATTCCAACTTACAAAACGCTTTACAAAACAGCTTGCTTAACGCAAAAGGTTATTCAATAGAAAAGGTTGAACGCTTGCCGACTTTCTTTAACAACAGCGCCTATATCTTAAACCCATCGCCCGAACTAACGGAAGAAGAGCTTAATAACTCCGTATTTTATTACAGGAGTTCATCTAAAGAAGACGTAATAATCACGCCTTCTTCACTTATGATACAGGAACCTGCTGAAGATAAAAACATAACTAAACCCATTTTAGATAATTCCAGCGAAGACCCTAACAGCTTTGTAGTCGCCCGCCCTTTTACTGCAATACGCGGGCAAATAACCCTGCCATCGGGCGTTTATGACGTTATAGCGACTGACCGCAACCGCCTTACATCAGAATGGGTACCGGCAGTGCTGGTAAAATACCATATCAATACTCCTAAAGGGCAAAGCATAATATCCGTCTTTGAAAAGCCGCTTGGCGGCATAGGCGCGTGGTATGATACGCTTAAAAAAATTGAAAAGCAAGCCCCTCAAAAAACCATAGTAATTAACACAGGCGGTTTACAGGTTTACGCACCGCTTAATCTTGAGGCGCAGTTCCTGGCGGATTACTGGAAGGAAACAGGCGCCGATATAGTTGCTCCTTCGCCTAAAGATATAGATATTTTATGGTCTGTTCTTGAACAAAAAGATATGCCGCTGCCGCCCCTGCTGGCCACAAATGCCGAGCCGATAAACAGCGACAGCCCAAACCCTTTTACCAAAACACAGGTAATTGAGCGCGACGGGGTAAAAACAGGCTTTTTTGCTCTTATGGATACAATGGCTTTAAGTACGGCGGCGGGCCGCAATATACCCTTAAAATCAACTGATATTTTTGAAGCCGCAAAAGCGGCCGTAAGCAAACTGCGCAATACTGAGAAGGTGGATTTTGTCGTCTTAGTATCGCATATGAAAGAAGACTCCCTAAACCGCCTGCTTACCAGGCAATACGGCATTGATATGGTAATAACGGCAAAGAAGGTGGATAATTATTCGCTGCGCAACCGCAAAATAGAGTTGACGGACTGGAATAAAGAACGCCACCTGGTGCCCGCCTATACTTCGCGCGGCAACGGCTATATACTGGGCGATACGCAGGTGGATTTTGATAAAGATTCTTTAGGCTCATTTACACCTGTTTTAATTGAAGATTTGCCGCCGACCAATTTGTATGACGACAACACCTTCTCAAACAAATTCTACGCAATAAACAAAAAGCTTTTCAGCGGGCTTTCGGCCGAGGGCGAGGGTATACTGCCGCCGGCTGGAGTATTGGCAAAAGCCGCAGGCTGCTCCGCCGCTTTGACTTACAGCCCCGCAGAGGTTTTTAATATAGCGGCAAGTATCATAAGGGAGCAGACTAAGAGTGAAGTTTCAATCGTCAAAATACAAAATTTTAAGCGTAAAATTTTTGGCTCTGTACACGAACACCAGTTGGCCGCGTGGCTTAGCGAATCGCCCGAACCGATACTTAAAGTAAGGATTAAAGGTGAGGACTTAAAAAATATACTTAAATTTGTTGATTTTTCCAATGCCTGTTCCGCGCCCGTAAAAGATTATGAGGAAACTTTTACCCTGGCCGCAGCGGGCGTAGTACCCGACGATGATAAATACAAAATAAACGGCCTTACATTAAATGATGATGAATTTTATTTCCTCACCATGCCCGCAAATATACTTGAGGAGCGCGTGGTTTTACCCTCGCTGCGCAAATGCCTTACTGACATCAAAGAAACAGGGGAGACCTTGCCTGAAATCGTAGTAAATTACCTTAAAAAACTTAAGGAAGATAATACAGAAGCCGCTTATAAAATGTTCAATAATTACCTTGAAGATTATTATACCCGCAAAGAAACAGGCTTGCCCCCGCAGGACGCCGCGGCAATGATACTTGACCAGAATATGGAAGATTTAGGCCCGCTGGCCGCGCAGGAATACTTTACCGAACAGATGAAGACCGTCTACACAGAAGACCTTGTAAAATTGATGAAAAAGGATATCCCGCCCGTGGGCATTTGGCGTTATAATTTAAAGAATCTTGCGCTGCAATTTACAAATACCAATATCAATAATTCCGCGTACTATAAAGATTTCCCAAACAGCCGCCTAAACAGCGACAGCCAAACATTGATACAAGGCAGCCTTAACTTTGCGGCAGAGTATTACCGCGATAATATCCGCTGGGATAACAGCGTGCTTTTGCAATACGGCAAAATCACATTACGCCCGATTGACGGGCCGCGCGTGGTAAACGAGAGCATGGACAAGATACTTATATCTACCGAATACACCTATAAAAGCACAACCATAAAACATTTTTTGGGCGGGTTTTTGATGGGTCCGTTTTTGAGTTTAGGTTATGAAACGGAGTTTACGCACCAGGATAATGCGCCGCGCTATAAGGTGCTGCGCGGTAAGGGCGGCGCCAGGCTGTTTGAAGGTGAATACCTTAAAGATTTATATCTTGCAATTGTGCCCGAGCTTGATTTTACATACCCTGAAAGTTCAACAAAATATGCATGGGAATTCGGCATAAAAGTAGAACAACCAATAGCTGATAATACTAAAGCAATTTATCG
Source organism: uncultured Elusimicrobium sp. (assembly GCA_964415545.1). Taxonomy (GTDB): domain Bacteria; phylum Elusimicrobiota; class Elusimicrobia; order Elusimicrobiales; family Elusimicrobiaceae; genus Proelusimicrobium. Next base: position 35,605 of record CAYQAU010000009.1, on the reverse strand, counting down.
CGCGATGATAAGGGATTTCTTCATTTTAGACACCAACAGCAATACAAACCTTTCCTACGAGCTGGAGCTTGACGCACGCCTTGAAATGGAGGTTTGGAAGAAGTTCAGCATCGCCCCGTTTGTCAACTATTACCAAGCCAAAGCTTCCGATTTTGACAGGACGGGCAGTAATCTCTTCATCGGCGTATCCTTATCCTACAGCAGATTATTTAAGCATATTCCCTTCTAGGCGGCTTGCCCACTCTCTGCGGACGGGACACAATTTTGCTTGCCGCATTACAAATTGCGTATAGACAGAAGCCTTAGCCGTACGGGGTGGGGTGCCACTCCAGGTGCAGGTGGGAGCCGCAGGCCACGCTGGCCTCGCACGGGTGAGAACGTGGCAATCCAGTTGTTGCCGTGTCATTGCGAGGTATTGCCACACGGGCGTGTCGTGAGATACTAAGCTGCGCCTAGTGTGTGCTTGGCCTGTTCTGCACGAGTTTAAGTTCTTTCCCGTCATTGTGGGCGTATCGTCAGTACGCGTGGTAATACACGTTTTTCGTAGTCATTGCGAAGCTGCGTAGCAGCTGTGGCAATCCAATCAATTAGGTAACCTGATTTTACTGGATCGCCACGTAGCAAAATAATTTGCTCCTCGCGATGACTACAAAAAAAGATTTCTGTTTATTCGCAAATTGTTTAACCGCGAGAAAATAACCGTCCCGTCCGAGCTGCCTGCAGTGGCACCACTGCCACCGCACAAATGGCTGTGGCCGAGGCAATTAAGCATCGGCCACAGTTGGGAGGGTATCATATGAATACCATATGATTACCTTTACTGCTCTCACAGTAAATCAGTTTATGATATAGGGCCTGTGTTTAAGCCCAAGGAAGCGCAAACGCCTGAAACCTTGGCGCCCTCATTAGCAGTAGTCTTATCATCACAAGTAACAGAACCGTCATAAAACATCTTTTGAATTCTATATCCGCCCTGCCCTGTTCTTGTTGCAACTACTTTTCCCGCAGCGTATTTACCACCCGTATAGGTAATAGTAAAGTTCTTAGTTGTTATTGTTACGCCGGTAGCAAGGGCGCCGCCGAGGTTATTAAACTCCACATCCATTGTTTCTAATGTATCAGGATATGTATTGCCATTAGATACAAGTCTGCCTCTTTCCGCGGCGGCCGCTACCGTACCGATGACTGATAAGGCTTCGGAAGCTCTCGCTTTTTCCACCGCTTTGAAGTATTGCGGCAATGCTATCGCTGCCAAAATACCGATGATTAATACTACAACCAGTAATTCAATAAGGGTAAAACCCTTTCTGTTTAAGTTTTTCATTTTTATCTCCTTTTTAAATCACCGCGAAATAAAAACGCTTTATACGCGGTATTACCAGCGTATCAAAAAAAAAAAAAACGGTCAAGCTTTTTCTAAAAGCTTGACGTTAGTTGCTATTACACAAATTAAAAATTATTTATATTACAAAAATATTTTGTGATTGGATTTAGAAGGCTATTTTGTCAGTATTTTGTTCTAATCTCTCTTATAAAGAAGATTGCAGCGCACAACGGAGATTTTAGCGCGTGGCATTCGCCACTTTTGTCGTGAGATACTAAGCTGCGCTCGGTATAACTTCGCTGCTTTTGCACGGGCTTTAGTTTTTTTCCGTCATTGCGAGTGCGAGCCGCAGGCCACGCTGGCCCCGCACGGGCGAGAACGTGGCAATCCAATCAATTAGGTTACTTTATTTTACTGGATCGCCACGTCGCAAAATAATTTGCTCCTCGCGATGACAGCAACAAAGATTTAGCTTGTGCGGAATGGGCCAAGCACACACTATGTACAGCTTAGATGTTCAGGATGCAGGAGTGCGCTTCGCACTGACGAAGCAACGAAGTATAAACCCAAAAACCACCGTCCGATAAACTGTTTATAAGGATTTTTGAGGTTTAGACTAGGCGCGAGGAGGGCGGTATACCCAGCGGGGCGAAGCCCCGTGTATCCTAGCAAGGAAACAACAAGTTATAAGCCTAAAAACTACTAAATAATTTTTAAAAAAATTTTTGAATTATTTTAAATTTTCTTTGCGGCAAGGCATATCGCGTAGGGCGGAGCCCTTTTATATCCGAAGCCGCAAAAAAATTAAAAAGAAACAAAAAGCCGCCTTAAAAACGCACCAGCAATATCTTTTACAAGGATTTTTGTGGTTTAGACAAGGAGCAAGGAAGGAGGTATATCTAGCGGGGCGAAGCCCCGTGTATCCGAGCAAGGAAACAACAAGTTATAAGCCTAAAAACTACTAAATAATTTTTAAAAAATTTTTGAATTATTTTAAATTTTCTTTGCGGCAAGGTATATCGCGTAGGGCGGAGCCCTTTTATATCCGAAGCCGCAAAAAAATTAAAAAGAAACAAAAATCCGCCTTAAAAACGCACGCCGAAGGAAGCCTCGCCCCCAACCCCATAACTTGTATAATTGCCTGCAACGCTTAAATCCATATACAAGGGCAGTTTAAAGTTAAGCCCAAAGGTCGCGCGCGGGGTGATTACAGTCTCATAATAGCCCACAAGGTCAGGGTGATTATCGGAACTTTCTACGGTAACTTTGGTGCTGTCAACACCGCCACCGATATAGGGGACGACATAAGGCAATTTAAAGGACAAAACAAATTCCGCATTATATTGCGTGAGGGAAAAATCTTTATGCACGCCGCTTTGCGCCATAACGACTATCATGGGCTGGAAGGTATATAAAATCTCGGTAGGGCGCACTATGCCCCACTTTAAACCGCCGCCTGCTATTGTAAGGCCGCCGAAGGAAGAGGCGCGGATAAAGCCGTCAAGCCTGAAAGGTAAACCGATTTCCCCTTGTATCCACGGGAAAAGCTGGTGCCCTTCTTCAGGCCCCAGCGCGGTGTTCTTTTCGCTCTGTTTAGGCATATAGGCAACACGGCCGGAAAGCTGAAACCCGCCCCAACCCAAAATACGGCCCGTGGTATATGTGCCGGAACCTAAAAGGCCGCCCATATCCTCGGCAAAGTATTTAAGGTTTTCCTTATCAACAAATTTGGAAAAGTTATCGTAATCCAAACGCGCCGCCTGCGCAAAAGTGCAGCAGAAAGCAAAGACAAATAAACAAAAAAGTTTTTTCATAAAACTGCATTCCCCTATAAGAAATTATGTTAGTTAAAAAGCAAAATGTCAAACCCTCTTAACTTTAAAGGTTAATCAAGCTCAAACTGCAAATTATCGCCCTTTTTAACCGAACCTTTAAGCGCGCCAGCAGGCAGCTCAACGGTGTAATAAGAATCAAAAAGCAAAGGGCCAAGGCGCCAGGGCCTCATATCCTCTATAACTTTTACGACGACGAAATCCTTTGAAACAAATATAGCGTCTATACTAAAACGCATAAAATAAGTATGTATCTGCGTACACGGTTTTAAAACTATGCCTTCCCCTTCCCCAAGGCTTTTTGTGGCCAAAAGGCCAACAAGACGCCCAAAGAAGCTATCCTTCATTTTAAGTTTACCGGCAATAAGTTTGCCCGTGGTCAGATTAAAGCATTTCATAAATTTTCTTTAGCAATTTTAAGCAATGCGCTCCTTACTGAAGCCTCTAACTTTTTGTCTTTAAACACAAAGTCCTGCGGCTTTTTTATTCTGTAATGCGTTTTGCCTTTACGCTTATATTGCGATACAAGAAATACCGCCTTAAGCTCTTCTCCAAATATAACATCAACCAAAATTGTTTTGCCTTCGTTTACCTTCTTTACGAACACTGTTTTTAAGGGAACGGGGCAAGCTTTAACAATGATGCAAGTACCTTCAAAACAATTTTTCATAAGCACACTTAAGTCCTTGGACAGAACTTTTATATTTTTATATCCGCCAAAATCCTCGGGCGGCAAAAGCACTATGCCGGCCGCGGTTTTACGCAGATCCCAATTTTCAACTTCAAACTTACCGCAGAAGGCGAAGGTTCTTTCCCCGTCGTCTTCCGCTTTTACGGCCGATATGCCTAATGCTTGCAGCCCGCTTGCGCATAATACTAAAACAACAAAGCAGGCTGCGCGCTTTAACAAATTATCAGGCATTAACCCTTTCCACATAGGTGTCTGTCCTTGTGTCTATGCGGACGGTATCACCCTCATTAATAAATAAAGGCACCTTAATTTCCAAGCCCGATTCTAAAGTAGCGGGTTTGGAAAGATTTGCTACACTGTCGCCCTTTACGCCGGGCACCGTGCTTACTACCTTTAAGTCAACTTTTATCGGCAAATCAATGCTGAAGCATTTATCATCAATAAACAAGCCCACTACGGCCATATTGTCAATAAGGTATTTAAGCTGCGTTTCTAATTTTTCTTTAGGGATAGAAATCTGCTCAAAAGATTCGCTGTCCATAAAGGTTACCATATCGCCCTCGGTATACAAATAGCTATGGGGGCGTTTTTCTACTGTTACTTCTTTAAATTTATCTTCGGGCCTGTAGCTCGTTTCAATAAGCGAACCCGTGTTCAAATTTCTGACTTTTACTCTTACTACCGCGCGGGCTTGTGATTTACGGTGGTGTTGGTACTCTAAAATTTCAACCATGTCTCCGTTTTCATTCTCAAAAATCAAGCCTTCTCTAAAGTCGGGTGTTCCTATCATTTTATTACTCCTTGTTCTTTATTTTGTCAAAATTACCGCGCCCTTTTTTGTAAGGCGTACCGTATCTTCATATCTTATGCCGAATTTGCCTTCAAAATATAAACCCGGCTCTATCGTAAAAATATTATTTTCCCTCAAGATATCCGCGCTTAAACGCGACAGAAAGGGCGTTTCATGTATTTCTAAACCCAGGCTGTGGCCAGTGCTGTGTATAAAAAAACCGTCCAAATTCAAAGATGCAAAGTATTGCCTGCACACAGCGTCAAGCTGCGCGCCGCTTTGGCCTATAGCCGCCTGCTTTAAAGCTTTATCATGCGCCGTTTTTACAATTTTAAAAGTATCGGCAAATTCCTTTGACGGTTTGGGGCCGTGCCATATAGTGCGCGTGATATCAGAGCAATAGCCGCCGTATCTGCAACCGTAATCCATAAGCACAGGCTCATTATTTTTAAGCTTCCTGTCGCTTGTAGAATGGTGCGGGTTGGCCGTATTTTCCCCAAAAGCCATTATGGTTTCAAAAGCAAGGTTTTGGCCGCCAAGTTTGGCCATAATATCTTCCAACTTTTTGGCCAGCTGCTTTTCCGTAATGCCTGTTTTGATATATTTTTGCAGCTCATCAAAAGCTTTCCCGGATATTTGGCAAGCCTTCTTGATTTTAGCGATTTCACCTTCCGTCTTAACTTCTTTAAATTTGTTAAGGAAGTTCGGCGCCTCTTCAAAACCTGCGGCCTTTAAAAAATTGCCTGCAATATACATCATTTTAAGCGGGTCAAAAGCCGCTTTTTTTACTTTTAAGGCAGCCGCTTCAGCTGCGATATCCTTGACGTCAAGGCTGTCGGTAAGCGTGAGGTAAGGGGCTTTAGCTTTTACGTCAGCGGCGTACATAGCTTTTGTAAAACAAAACGCTTTAGAAGGCGTGATAAGTAAAAAAGCGTCGCCCTCGCAAACGAAAGGGAACCCGCCTATAAGATTTACCGAAGGCAAATCCATAACAACAAAAGCTCCTGTTTTTGCTTTTTTTAAAGCCGCCTGAAAGCCCGCCAGTAACTCGTTTTTTACCATTTTAAAATCCTAAGCTATAATTTTTATGCCTTTATCAGTCATATAAAAGCAGTCTTCCCAACGCACGCCGAATTTGCCCGTAAGGTAAATACCCGGCTCCACGCTGAAGCAAAAGTTAGGCGCTATTTTAACTGTTTGATTGTTTTGGTTGATATAAGCGTCCTCGTGTATCTGCATACCGATGCCGTGGCCCGTACCGTGCGTAAAATAATCACCGTAACCTGCTGCGGCAATGTATTGCCTAGCGATATTATCAATCTCCGCGCCCGTCATATTCTTATTTGCTTTTTTGACGACTTCATCATGCGCTTTAATTGCGATATCTAAAATCTTTTTATACTCCGCCACAGGCTTTTTGCCAAACCAGAAGCTGCGCGTAATATCGGAGCAATAGCCCTTATAAATACAGCCGAAATCCAAAAGGACAGGGCTTTCATTTTTAAGTTTTACATTACCCGTTGCATAATGCGGGTTTGCCCCGCCTTTGCCGAAGGCAACTATAGTGTCAAAGGAAAGCGCGCTTGCGCCCTTTTCTTTCATAAATCTTTCAAGCTCGGCCGCGGCCTGTTTTTCCGTTATACCTGCTTTAAGGAATTTGCGCAAGTGTTCATATGCGCTATAGGCTATTTTTGCGGCCTGCTTCATAATTTTTATTTCTTCATCGGTTTTGGCCATACGCAAAGCGTCTATTAGGGCAAAAATCTCTTTAAACCCGTTGGCGGCATATAACTTACCGTCGCAGTAAGGTTCCTTTTTGCAATCAAAAGCGACGTTCTTTAATTTAAATTTCTTGGCCGCTTCAACTATGCTTGCCGCGCGCTGTGAATCGCAGGCTATGATGTCTATTTGAGGGTATGCCGTTTTAACTGGCGCGAGGTAAAGGCTGCGCGCCGTTACAAAAAGGCCTTTGGGGTGGATAAGCAATATGGCTTCCCCGTCAAGGAAAATATCGCCCAAAAGGTATTTTAGGTCTATATAGTTGCTGACTATCAGGCCGTCAATTTTATTGTTTTCCATCACTTTACGGACGGCTGATATTTTTGCTGAATCTGTTGCAGGCATAACTCCCCCTTTTACTCTATACATACAGTATACAAAAATTAGTGGCATGGGCCACTAGCCAATGCGGACGGAGCGGCTATTTACTTGCCAATACACAAATTGCGAAAAGACAGAAGCGCGCGAAGGCGCACACCCTGTGCGCCACTGCACGACAGGGGTGGCGAATGCCACTGCGCCACCGCGCTATTTACCTGTTCTGCCATTGGCGGCAAGCAATAATTTTAGGTTCCTTAATGTATCGTTTATACTTTGCGTATTAATAGGCTTGTCAGGATACAATTTATAAAAATTACTGTTCCCGCCCGTTATATTAGGCATAATAACATTGGCCCCGCAAGATAATGCCTGCAACCTGCCGTCAGCCGCTAAGGCTTCCATCGCGGTGGTGGCGGGTATATTGGCGGCGGGTAAAATAAGCCTGGTAACAGCTAAAGCGCGCAGGGCAAGCTCAAGAGTGCCGCCCTCTTCTGCCGCAAGCGGCGTGTTTTGGCATGGCAAAAACGGCCCAAGCCCAATCATATCGGCAGAAATATCTTTAAAAAATAAAATATCTTTTGCTATGGATTTTAAAGTCTGTTTCGGCAAGCCCACCAATATGCCTGTGCCCAGCTCAAAACCCAGGGTTTTAAGGTTTTTAAGGCAGTTTATGCGGTTTTGCAGGTTCATATCGGGGTGCAGGGCTTGGTAGATTTGCGGGTCGGTAGTCTCAATCCTAAGCAGGTAACGGTCCGCGCCTGCGTCTTTAAAGGCGCGGTATGTATCAAAATCCTTTTCCCCAAGGCTAAGCGTTACCGCCATACCAAGGACGGAAATATGCGCGATAATATCGCAGATATCTTGTGTTAAAAAAGCCTCGCTCTCGCCAGACTGCATTACTATGGTTTTAAATCCTGCGGCGGCAGCTTCTTCCACGGTATCAAGGATATATTTTTTGTCTAATTTATATCTTTGCGCAAAAGGGTTGGAGCGGCGTATCCCGCAGTAAAAACAATCGCGCGCGCAGATATTGGAGATTTCTACAAGCCCTCTTATATGGACGGTTGAACCTTTTGTTCTTTGGCGCACCGCGTCAGCGGCGGAGGCAAGCGTTTTGAAGTGGAAGTCTTTTGCTAAAAGGCGCTCTATTTCCGCTTCATTAAGTTCAATATCCCGCTCTTGGCAGAGGTTAAGTTTTTGCTGTAAATCCATAAATTTTATAAAACGCTTAAGTAGCGGCTTGCGCTGTCAGGCAAAATAAAAACTATATTTTTGCCTTCATTGCCCGCCCTGCCCGCAACTTCCAATGCCGCAAAGAAGGCCGCGCCTGATGATATGCCCGCATACAAACCTTGCGCATGCAATAATTTAACTGCGGCAAGCGCGTCGTCATCTTTAATCTGTAAAACTTCGTCCACCACGTTTTTATTATAAAGCGCAGGCACAAAACCCGCGCCGATACCTTGTATTTTATGCGGGCCCGCTTTGCCGCCGCTTAAGACGGGGCTTGACGCGGGCTCTACAGCTATAATTTTTATATCGGGATTTTTTTCTTTAAAATAAAGCCCGCAACCGCTTATTGTGCCGCCGGTACCCGCGCCTGCAATAAAAACGTCTAATTTACCGTCAAGGTCGCGCCAAATTTCAGGCGCGGTAGTTTCATAATGGGCAAGCGCGTTTGCGGGGTTGGAAAATTGATCGGGTATAAAAGAACCGGGTGTTTGCGCGCGTATTTCTTTTGCTTTTTCCACCGCGCACGGCATACCAAGTTTACCGTCGGTAAGGACAAGCTGCGCGCCAAGCTGTTTAAGCATTGTGCGGCGTTCTACGGAAAGGGTGTCAGGCATTGTCAGTATAACTTTTAGGCCCAGCTGCGCGCCGATATAGGCCAAAGCTATGCCTGTATTGCCGCTTGTAGGCTCAACAATAACGGAACCTTTTTTTATGAGGCCCTGCTCAAAAGCGGTTTTAATCATATAAAAAGCGGCCCTGTCTTTAACGCTGCCAAGCGGGTTAAAATACTCCGCCTTTGCATATATATTTGCTTGTGATTCAGGATTATTGATTTTAACTAAAGGCGTATTGCCGATAGCTTTTGTAATATCGGATATTAAAGCCATACACAAAAAACCCCCTAACTGTTTTTTACATATTTGCGCAGCGCGGCGGCCGCAGCGGAATTATTTTTACCCTGAGAGTAAACGAAGATGAGGTTTGATATCAGCCTTCTTAAAACCTGCCTTATGCTTTGCGCCGTTATATTGCGCGCATCAAAATCAAAACCGCGCGCGGCGGCGTAGGAGTGGCACTCCTCCTCGCTAACAAAACGGCCCTTTGCCGTGATGTCTATGAACACAGGCTCAAGCGAAAGTTTATCCTTAAAACAAACCACGGGCTTGCCTTGCGCGTAGGAGACAAATGCCTCAATATCAAATTTTTGCGCAAGCGTAATATATAAAGCGGCCATCATTAAAGAGGAACATTTGCGCCTTCTTACAGCGTCAGCCAGGCACAAAAGCCTGTCATTACCGCTTAAGGATTCAAGCTTAAAGCTGAAGTCTTCAAAAAGGAAAGTCCTAAAAATCTCGGCTTTATGGAAGATGTCAAAAGAGCCGTCTATGCTGTAAGCAAGCTCCGACACCAATAAATTAAATTGGGAAAGGACCTCCCCCTCTTTTATATTAATATCAATAAAACGGTTGATAAGGACAAGGCCTTCAAGCAAGTCGGGGTTGGGTTTGGCAAATAAAGCGTCAAGCTGTTTAAGCACGCCTTCCCTGTGCAGATTGTTTAAAACATCACTTACAACAGCAGGCAAAGCGCCGCCGAAATCAGATGAAATAACCTCCCTAAACTGCACGGGCTGGCTTTTAATTACAAGGGCCAGCTGCTGTCTAAGCGCAAAGCAGCCTTCCGGATCGGAAGAAAGTAAATCAATTAAAGCCCTTATATTATTTTTACTGAACATATTTAATCACCAAAAAAGCCAAACTTTTTCAACTGTTTGCTGCTGCTCCGCCAATTAGGGGTAACGACAACTTGCAGCTCAAGGCGGTACTTTTGTTTAAGGAAATCGCAAATCCTTTCCTGCGCTTTTTGGCGCAATTTTGCGATGGACGCGCCGCCTTTGCCGATAAGTATCGGCTTTTGCGTTGCACGCTCGGTATGGATAATGGCGCGGATAAAATTTTTATCGCCCAAATCTTCGGTAAACTTTTCCACCTCTACAAATGTGCTGTAGGGGATTTCCTGGCTATAGAGCAGGAAAATCTGCTCCCTTATAAACTCCGCAATATAAAAACGTTCCCACCTGTCCGTCAGCTGGCCCTGCGGGAAGTAAGCGGGCCCAAAGGGCATAAGCTCAACAACCGTGTTTTGCAGTTCGTCCACGCCAAGGCCCGCTTTTGCATTGATATAAAATACTTCTTTTACGGGCAGCTCATCGGCTAAAAGGCGCGTGATTTTATCAAGCTCGTCCTTGTCATTAATTAAATCTATTTTATTTATCGCCAGTATTATCGGGCAAAAAAGCTCTTTAAGCTTCTTGATAAGCGGCAGATGTCTTGATATAGAGACAGTAGGGTCGTAAAGGAAGATAACGAGGTCCGCGTCCTCGTTTACAGCCTGGTTGAAGGAGCTTAGCATAACCTGCTGCAATTTATATTCCGCGTGCAAAAAGCCCGGGGTGTCTACATAGACAACCTGGTAGTTTTGGCCTTCGCTTATAGCCAAAATATTTTGGCGTGTAGTCTGCGGTTTATGCGTTACGGGCGAAAGGTCAACCCCCGCGAACTTATTAATAAGCGTGGACTTACCCGCATTTGCAAGCCCCGCCAGTACGGCAAAGCCGCTTTTAAATCCGATATTTTCCATTAAGTATATTCTACTATTTTTTTAAGCAAAACAAAGTATGCGCCCCGTATAATTATATTTATGGCTTACCAGCCGTTTTTACATCTGGGTGAAGTCTTTTTACAAAAACAATTATATACTTTAAGGCTAAGGATATAAGTTTCCCATCCGCTGCTTTCCGTCCGCTCAGGCTCGGCGTAATTACACGGCGTGCTAAACTCACCGTAATTCATTGCATCTGAGGCAGAGCATTCTGCCCCGTTTTTGCCTTTGCATGTACTGTTTTGCATAGCGTCCGTTATTCCTCGGCAATTATCGGTACAGCTACCGCCTCCGCTTGGGAAATAATAACAGCCCGAAGGGCAACCGCCAATATAGCTGCATTCACGCACGCAAGAGACTGAGCCCGATCCACACTCCCATTTATAACAATCCTTATAGCAGATATCATCGCTTTGCGCCGCAGAGGGGCAGCACTTAGATTTATTTGCCGCGCGGATTGAGTTATCATTACAACTTGCGCATATCCCACCGCTTAAAACATAGCCGCTATTACAGTTACAAGCACCCCAGCCGTCGCACTCCCCGCCGCCGCAACTTGCCCTGCAAGTACGGTATTGCGTACCGTTACCGCAATTTTGGCTTGTAGGCTGGTTCTGGGCAGGCGCGCTACACGCACTCTCATTCCAAGCCCCTGTTTGCCACGCGCCCACGGTTTTATCACAATCCACCGTCCTGATACGTGTGCCGCAGCCTGCGTGGCAAGGATCAGTTTCAGCGGGTTTGGCATTTGCATCGCACTCTATCTCCTTCTTGATACAAGCAGTTCTGTCCCACTCTGCCCACACATCATTTGTACACGTCCTCGTTTTATTACCCGTGTAACCTTCGTCGCAGGTTGACGTCTCGTCTTTAGTACCTGTGCACGCGCTCCACGCGCTCCAATTGCCCGTGGTTTTGTCGCAAGTCCTGCTCTTTGTTCCGCAGTTACCGCAGGCTTCCGCCGCCGCCCCGCTACACTCTATCGGGTCCTTTGTGCAGCCTGATGTATTCCATCCGCTCCACACGCCATTATTACAAGTACGCGTTTTGGTGCCGCTATAGCCTGCATCGCAAGGTTCTGAGGCATTGCCATCACACTTTTGCCCAGTGCAACTGCTCCAGCTTGTGTTGCATTCGCTGCTGCAACTCTCAGGGCAAGTTCTCGTCTGTGTTCCACCATTACCGCACGCTCTTGTCTCAGTTCTCGCTGGATTTTTGTCGTGGCAACCGCCGTCGCTGCACGCAAGCGGGCAATCACAGTTACAAGTTTTACTGTTTAAATTATATGGCGAGCTGCAACTCTTATCGCCGCAATTACATACCGAGCTTGAACTCCCAACAATATTCCCGAATGTTTTACAAACGTCGCCGTCGCAGCCAAGGCCCGCGTCTTCATAACTGGACGAAAATGTAAATGTTGCGGGCTTGCCCTTGGCGGGGATATAGGCCGCGCTCATACAATTTGTTGCAGAGTTAATTGCAAGCTCGTACTTGCCGTTGACGGTCAATATAGCGTCGCCTTCGGTTTTTACCTCGGCATCCGCATTGCTTGTAAGCTGGCCGATATTGCTGAACGTCGGCAAATACTCACCCTTACGGGCATAATTAGCTATCTGTTTGTTGCGCACCATCTCAAGCAAGTTTATTGCCTCTACCGCGCGCGATTTGTTGATACTTTTTGTGTAAACGGGATACGCTATCGCCGATATCACACCGATGATGAGCACAACTACCAGCACCTCAGTTAGCGTAAAGCCCTTTTTAGACTTTTTAGTGTTTTTGTTTAACATTTTGTTCTAATCGCTCCTATGGAGAAGATTATAACGCACGACGGAGCTGATAGCAAGTGGGAGCCTGCATTATTTAGATACAGTATCAAAAAAAAAAAAACAGTCAACCCAAAGGGTTGACTATTTGCATAGCGCGGTGGGGTGGCTTTCCAAGCTGCGCTCAGTATAACTTCGCCAGTTTAGCGCGAGTTCTAATTATTTTGTGGTTATCAAAAGTACAGCATAGGGCAGGGGTGACCCACTGCCACCGCACTAGAAAATGAAGTTTTTAGCTAAGTCGGCGTACTTTCTTATATTAAGCTCTTCTGCACGCGCGGAAACGGGTATATTACTTTTGTTAAGGATTAAGATAAGATCGTCCTTATTTTTGCCGTAACACTCGCAAAAAGCGTTAAGGATAGTTTTGCGGCGGTATGCAAAAGCGGATTTAACTAAATCAATAAAGTTTTTGCGGTGCTCCGCATTAATAAATAAGTCCTGTTGGCGCGGCTTAAACAAAAGGACTTCGCTGTCAACCTTAGGCGGCGGGCAAAAGCTGCCGGGGCTTACGCGGCATACGGGCAAAATCTCCGCCTGCGCCTGTACGATAATTGAAAGCGGGCCGTAAGATTTACTTTCAGGCTTGGCCATAATACGCTGCGCCTGCTCGCGCTGGAACATATAAACGGCGGCTTTAAAATGCGGGTTAAGCAAAGTCTTATATAAAATATCGGCCGCGTCTATATAGGGCAAATTGCTGACAAACAAAGTATCGCCTTGCGGCAGCTCCGCATCAGTTACTTTAAGGAAGTCCTTATTAATAATTTTCACCTGCGCGTAAGCGGGCAGGTTGTCATTGAGATAAGAAATCATTTCAGGGTCAATCTCAATAAGCGTAAAATCATTTAAACCGCGCTCCAAAAGCGCGCGCGTTATCGCGCCTTTGCCGGGGCCAATCTCCACCGTATTTGGCTGCATATTATCTACAGCCGCATCGGTTATTTTATCTATTATTCCTTTATTGACTAAAAAATGTTGCCCGTATTTTTGCATTTGTTATTTAACCTCTTCTTTAAAGCTTAAAACGGCGATATTATTTGCCGCTATCTCGTTCTTCGGATTAATTTCCAAAACTTTTTTGTATTCGGATAAAGCAGAATCTTCATCCCCCAAAATCACATAAGCCGTAGCTATGCCCAAGGAGCCTATCTCCTTAACATTATTTGCAGTAGCCAAATCCAAAGCTTTTGCATAGTCCGTCAAAGCGTTTGCGCCATCGCCCAAAACCATTGCGGCTGCGCCGCTTATAATATAGTCGCGGCTGTCCCCGCCCGACAGGCGGCCTTGCGCTTCAGGCAAAATATCCTGTATATATTTTACCCAGCCTTTGCCCGCTACCCATAAACCCATATCATTACCCACCATATAGGGATTATAGCCCGCGCGCGCATTACTGTTGCTCAGGTTCGGGTTAGCCATTTCCCCGCTTAGCGTAGTGGTATCCCTAACGGGCGTCGCGCCGCGCAGGGACATCTTTATATTATTGGTTTTACTGCTCTCTTTAAGCACATTATCAAGGGCTTCAAAAATTTTATCAAGCTGCTCACGCCTGGCCTCCTGCGTCGACGGCATAAGTATAAACGTGCGGCTGAATGTGGTTTGCATAGCCTGCTGTATTGCCGCGCCAAGCTGCGTGCCACCTTGCGGGATAGGCTTTGTGGCAGGTTTGCCGCCTTCACCGCTTATTTTGATGACATCTGCCTTAGGGGGGGCGGGCTTGGGCTCAAAAAGTAATTCCGCATCTATATTAACCTGCTTGTCAGCGGGTATTTGGGCAAGCTTGTTTTTAAATTGTTGTAACTGTTTATCTAAACCGCTTGACTGCCCGCCTGAGCCGGGCCCGCTGCCTGCTGCTGATGAAGCCCCTTTGCCGCCATAAGCTATTGAAAGCGCAAGGCCCTCGCCGCTTAGCGGCGATATCACAAATGCGCGGGACATTACTTCAACAGCTTCGTCTTTACGGTTCTCCCTCGCAAGCAGATTAGCAAGCCTTACGCGGGCCACGCTATCACCGGGTTTAAGTTTGAGGGCTTTTTTATAATAAATTTCCGCATTAGTATTTTTGGACATCTTTTCATACAAAGCGCCTAGTGCGAGCATCGCTTCCTCGTAATACGGGTATTGGCGCAGGGCGCGTTTAAAATGTTCCTCCGCCTGGCCGTCGCGCCCTAAAACTTCTAAGAGCGAAGCAAGCTGATACTGGTAAAGCGGGTGGTTAGGGTCAAGCTCAACCGCTTTGCGGAAGTGGAAAAGCGCATCATCCAAATTGCCCGAGGCGGCGTAAGTAGAGCCCAGGTTCATATGCGCGTCAGACCTGTTAGGCGCAAGCTTTACCGTGGTTTTAAATTCTTCCAAAGCGTCTTTAAGCTGTCCCTTCCAAGCATATGCTATGCCCAAAAGTTGGTGGGCTTCGGCATTATCGGGATTAAGTTTGAGGGCGGCGCGGTACTCCGCCATTGCAGGGTCAACACGGCCCTGCCAGTAAAGCGCAACACCTAAAAAAACGTGGGGGTAAGGCTCGTTAGGGTTTTTGACGACAGCCTTTGCAAAGCTTTGTGCGGCCTCGTCATATTTGGAGGCCTGCATCTCCAAAAGGCCGCGGCGCATATCGGAATAGGATTGCTGCTCCATAAGATTATCCCAAAAAGTGGGGTACTTGCCGTCAAGGTTAGCCTTTTGCCCGCTTATACCAATACCTGTGCCGCCCAATACTTTAGGCAAAGCGGCGGCAGCAGTTGCAGCGTTGAAATTTAGGGAGATTGCCGCCAACACAATAAGCGGCAGCCTGATTGCGGGCCTTTTATTTTGCATAGATAAATTATATCAATTTACTTACACAAAAAAGGCCCCCGTTAAACGGGGGCCTTTTGTACAGATTTTATTGATTAATTCCTTCCAACTACATAGGCGCTTATTTTTCTATCTGACTTAACAATCTTGCTCTTATCAGCCTTCTCTAAGCCGTAGCCGGTAACATTAATTGTAACCTTGCGTGCCGCTTGTAGCGCCCTTTGTGCGGCAATAACTTCATCTTTGCAGAAGGATGTCCCTTCTATAATATCCATGGACTTAGTTGCCTCCACTTTTTCTTCCTCTGAAAGGTTTGCAATATAAGACGATATTCTATCTTTTATAGCCTTAATATTTTGCTCATATTTCTCCTGAAGAGGAAGAACATCCTCTATATATGCTGGTTCTTTCGGATCAGGATATTCAGCGAGCGCTTTAAGTAAAATCCCGCGAGATTCTTTAAGATCTTTAAGATTTTGCTCAGAAACGCCAGCCGCATCGGCAAGTGCTGCAAATTTTTCAGAAGCACCTTCCGTCTCTTTTTCACACTTTCTCTTCAGCGCATTAGCTGTTGAAAAGGCTTCATTTCTATTTGCAATCTCACTATCAGAAACATTATCATCCGCATAGGTTTTAACAAAAATATCCTCATCGCTAAACCCTTTCAAGCCCGATGGGGTTGCCTTAATGTTTAAGACAGGTGCTGGTATACCTTTATCAGCATAGCGTTTCTTAAGGTTATCTCTTATTATTTTAGCAGCGCGTAAAGCTCTCGCTTCAGAAAGAGCCTTATTAAGCTCAGTAGCCTTTCTTCTGGCAGTATCATTCGTAAGTTTGCCATAAGCAGGACCTCCAGCCTCTGAACTTGTAAAGCCGTCAACATTAATTGTAACATCCCTTCTGTTTTTTAACTTCCCTTCACTATCCTTAGCATTAAGGCAGTTAAATAATGTTTCGGTTTCTTTTTCAATATTCGCTTGCGCTGACGCCTCATCATTAAACTGATATTTACCACCTACAAATGTATCTTTGATATCAATGGAGCATGTACCAGACTTTTCTGCAGTCTTAACATCAGTTTTAATTTCATCTTCCTGCTTTTCTTCTTCAGCACAGGCATAGATGTCCTTAGCAAGAATTTGCGCCCTGATATCAGCTATAGATTTTTCTGTGCATTCTATATCTTTCAAAGAAGGCGCAATCGTCTGTAACTTGTCATCAGAAATAGGTTCACCTGTTTTAAGGATCTTCCCACCTTTGTGCTCAGCTAAATAGATGTCTTTGCCTTCAAAGCAGATATTCTCGTTTGCCTCGGCCTTTTTTTCATCGCAGTCGTCCTTATTGCAGCCCCACAGATATTCACAAACACCTACGGTCATATCAGGTTTTGATACGAATCTCTGTGCTGCAAGCCTGGCGTTGCCAATGTCTCTGACGATATCCTGC
This sequence comes from uncultured Elusimicrobium sp., assembly GCA_964415545.1. Lineage (GTDB taxonomy): Bacteria > Elusimicrobiota > Elusimicrobia > Elusimicrobiales > Elusimicrobiaceae > Proelusimicrobium. Next base: position 18,909 of record CAYQAU010000009.1, on the reverse strand, counting down.
TCTTTAACAGTAAGCTCCACATCAGGTTTAGTAACAATCCAATAAACAAAGCCTTGTCCGTTTATAGTATCAACCTTAGCATTACCAATTTCCGCGGGAGAAGCTTTGAAGACATAGTAATCGCCTCTCTTACCTACATTTGGAGCAACCTTTCTTACAATCACTTTGCCCTCATTATCGCCTGCAGCAGTCTTTTCTACCACCACAGCATGGACTTCAGCATTAGGAGGAACGCTGTCTATTTTTGCTGCGAAGTCATATGTCCTGCCTTTGCCTGTAAACCTGAATATTTCAGGGCTCAAGCAAGTAGTTCTCGGGGATTGATCTTCACCCATTTCTGCCGCACCAAACTTGGTATCCCTAAAATCGCTGGGAACGGTGCATGTCTGGATAGGCGTTATATGTAATTCTTTTTGAACATAGGCTTCAGTTACATCTATACCGGAAGCTATTTCCGCTTTAATTCTATCAATATCCTGCTTATTTACTTTTGCGGAAAGCTCATTTTCATTATCTCCCTTACCAATATTAGTTGTCTTATCTTTAAATGTTCCGCATTTGGTTTGGGCAGCATCTCTCTTCTTACCTAATGCTGTTAATTTGTCCGCAGCATTCTTTTTAGAAGCAGTAATTGTATCATTTTCTTTTTTTATCTGCTCCTCCGTCTTACCTTTCTCATCTACGGTAACAGACGCTTCCCTCTTATTGCTAGCCTCTAATGCCGCATATTCTGAAGCTAAGCGCTCATAATCTTTGCAGCTCTTGGTAGAAGCAGAGTTTAAAGGATTTTGAGAACCATCGCCTCTATAAAAACCTTTAACTTTAAAGCCAACAACATCAGTAACATAGTATTGCTGTTCTTGTATTGACAACCTATCGCCGCCATTCCAAGAACCGCCTTTTTGGATATGAGCAACACGCTTTGATGTTATTGCGCCCTTGGAGTTGCCTTCTCCAATTGGCTTTGAATCAACTAAAACATAGACACCGATATACTCTGCATCGCCCGCTTTATTGGATGAGAAGTTAACAGACTTGTTCGGGCCGTAAACGCCGCCGCAAGAGCTCTTTTCACCAACAACACGTTTTTTAAAGCCTTTTAATTTAAAGCCTAAGCATTCAGCACGTGTCTGTAATGGGTTCTTTTTGCCCGCGGGGTCAATCTCAACTTTACCGCCTCTTGCAATACAGCTATCTTCATATTCTTTATAAGAGAGAGTACCGCTCGTTTTACCGCCGTCTTTGTCCGTGCCCGAAGTACTGGCTGAGATATCTTCAAAAGATCTCATAATAGCTTTGCCATCTTTCATACAAACAGAGGCATCATCGCCAGGTTTTTTACCCGCAAAATACTTTACGCTGCCGTCTTCGCTGCCGGTAAGTAAACAGTAGGCTAAACCTGTGCCGATTTTAAATGTAATATCGCTTAAGGTTTTGTCTAATCTGCCTTCCCAGTTGCGCCACTTATCCATAAGTTTTTGCTTTTCAAAATCCCACCACCAAGGGGTTTTGGGCATATAGCCAAACTTATCGGTAGGAGCGCCGCCCCCGCCATTACGCATTGCGCCCGCGCCAAAGCCTGTGCCCGCGCCGGCTGCGCCTAAGGGCGTACCGTCTACGTTTTTAAGTTGTGAATCAAACAAGGCCTGCTTTGCGCTGCCCCTGTTCATCGCGCCCAGTGAGCGCGCTGCCTCTGCATAAAGGCCTTCGCCCGTCATTGAGCGGCCGCCTTTGCCTGCGGAGGTTAAAGGCTGCAAGGCAACAGGCCTTACGCCTTCACGGATTGAGGTACCGCCCGTCGCCTGACGCGCTGTACCGAAGTTTAAAGCTTTTGTAACGCCGCCGCTTCTATCGCCCGAGACGGCTTTACCCGTCCTCAACGAGCCAATGGCGGTTGCTTTCCTTGCTATTGCTTTCCTTACTGCTTTTTTGGCTGCGGGTCTGTAAGGCTCCGAGTAAGAAGGCCTATCGCGAACAACGCCCTCGTCAGAACCCAGGTTTGTAATATCCTCTGAAGGGTCAAAACTGTTTCTGGAGTCCTCACCGCTTTTGCGCTTAATAAGGCTTAACGGGTCCCTGAAACCGCTTGACGGAGCAATGTCCTGTCCGCTTCCATAATAATCGGGGGCACCTACGGCGCTATTGTCCGCAGGTACGAAGTCCGCATAGCCAGTGCCCGTCGGGCCGTACTCTGAACCGCTATCGCGGCTGAGTATCGGCAACAAGAGCAAGGCGGCTGCTGCGACTATGATAAAGGGCAAATCCCTTTGCGCACGCTGAATAAGTGTGCGTTTTGCTTTGCCATCCCCACCAATCTTGGAGGGAATCCTTTTGGATAAGGGTAAGGATTTACTCTTCCTTAACTTATCACTAAAGGTAAAGCTATCTTTATTTGGCATATAGCCTCCTCTAAAAAATAACTACAAAATCTCAATATAGCCTTTACACTTCTTTTGCGGATTTTAACACCGCGCTTTTACTTTTTTAAACCTATTTTAAGCCTTCCATAAAGTCAGGCTTAACTCCTAAAATTTCACTTTCAAAAGCCTTTTCAACTAAATCTGTCATATCTTTAACATACACTCTCGTTTTGCCATGATATGAGCGCTTCCTGCAAGAGTTACTTAATCTCCATTTAGGCGATTTATTTAAAGTCATATTATCTACATTAGCGCAACCCTGTTTTGGTGAGGGGTTATAATTTACAGAACATGCGCCGGCATATGCTGCTTCTAATTCTTTTAAAGCCTCGCATTGGCTCTTTAGGCCTGTAACCCTGCCGTTCCATTGCTCCCTTTTTGCATAAACACGGGGGTGGAAGAACTTCCTGCAACTGCCGGGTAAGCTTCCGCCGTTAATATCCAGCATCTCTTTATATGTTTTTTTACTATCTTTATACATCTGTGAAATTTGGGCCCTTATTGCGGCTTTCGCCTCATTACATTTATTAGAGTTTGCCTGCAATTTGCTGATTGTCGTATTTGGCGGACGCAAATCCCCCACTACCCTTTCTTCCGCTTCACCGGGGACGATAAGGCCTTCTTCTTCCGCTACTGCGCCGTCAAAAGCGGCTTCAGCTAAATTTTTGGCAGCTACTTTATAACCTGCAATTTTAGCATTATAGCTAAAGATATACGGGCGGCCGATACCGCCAAAAGCGCCCATTTGCCCATCGCCCGCTTTGGTGTTTACTCTGCTTACAATCGGCGTAAAACCGCCCATTGCGCCCAAGCGGCCCATTTTCATATTACCTGCTGTGCCTTCAAGAGCCTTTTCAAAATAATTGGTTTTGCCTGACATAGAGCCTATGCCCACGCCTGCGGGCAATTTAGGCAATGTCATTTTGGAGGAAGTCTGGCCTTTTTGGCCCGCTAAATTCATATTAAGGCCGCCGCTGCCTTCCCCTAAAGCGGCTATATTATTACCTGCAAGTTTGGCAAAAATAGGGTCCCCATAGTTTTGCCCGTTTTCGCCTGCTTCCACCCTTTTAGCGTCAATAATCGGCGCATTTGGGCCGCCTGCGGTATTGCCTACGGCAACGCCTTCATAAGCGGCAGGTTTGCCATATTGGGTTTGAGCCATACTTAACGGCCCCGCCACCGCTTCAGGGTAGCGGCCTGTGGCCTGGTATTCTTTTAAATATGCTTCCCTTGCGTTTAAAAGCCTGTCGCCCGTCAACGCGCCTGCGACAAAAGGCGATATACCGCCCGCGCTTGCAAATTGGTCATATTCCGCAAACTGCGCGGCTGCTATCCTGTTATTTTTCACGCCTACGCCATAGGCTGCCAAGTCCGAAAGCCTGAGGCTGCGCATAGAATTATCTGATATCCCCAATGCCGCCGCAAGCCTGCCTAAGCCGGGGATGTCGGAAAGCGGCACAGCAGTAAAAATTAACAGAAGCAGGACTATAGCAATACCAACCACGGCCCAGCCCTTTTTTTCAAAAAGGAAAGCCTTGATTCCCGTTTCTTTCTTTTTAATAACTTTAGCCTTTTCCATAAATTTACCCTTTTAAAAACTTAAAATTAGTAGACTTTTTTTGTCTCCAGCTTATTTATCTGCGTAGGTTGCTGCGCCTGTTTTGCAACTCTTTTTTTCCTCACCGGCGTAACAGACGGCGCCGCCGTATCCGCAACAGGCTGTTGTTGCGCTGCAGGGCTGGCGATATTTGCCTGCGCCTGTTTGCGCGGCTGGGCAGATGGCGTCCTTACCGCTGTTTTGGCCTCATAATCCGCCTGTGCCTGAGCCCTTCTTGCCGCTTCCTGCTGCTGCGCTTGCTCTTGCACCCTTAACTGGGCCTGATATGCTTCATACTGTTGGCCCGGTGTAGGGGCCGCGGCCTGCTGCACGGAGTTAGGATTATTTTTAGCTTTTTCCGCTTCCACCGCTTGTTTAAATAATAATGCGGAATCAACTTTATTTTCATCCTGTCTTACTACTGATAAAGAGAAGGCTTCCCGCCTTTTAATTTCCATTTCAGCGGCTATTTGCTTATCGGCCGCATCCTCTTTAGCTATTTGTGCTGCATTGGCTTTTAAATAAGCTTGCTTAAGAGCCTCCATATCCTTTCTCATTTTCATTTTATAGAGGCCGTTAAGCGCAAAAATACAACCTGAAAAAATTGCATAAACAATTATAAAACTTAAAACCCGCTTCCAAGTATTGGCCTGGGGCGGTACCTGTTTGGTACCGCCCATAGCCTGATTATTATTTAAACCGTCCATTTTTTGTATCATAGTATTACCCCTTAAATACTATTTATTACGACCAATTCCTGAGATAGGGCCACCAAGCATACTACCAGCAGAACCGAACAGACCAACCAACATAGCGCCCACAGTGCCCATCATCCAATCAGCAACAGATTTTACAAAAACAGCAGTCCAAATGGCACCTATCATAATAGCGGCAATAGCAGTTGCTGTTGCGCCAACACCACCTGCGCTACCACCATACTGTAAACCGTTAATCTTTGTAACATATGACCATATAACACCAAGCATTGCCAAAATACCAGCTGAGCCAACACCTGCTATTATACATCCTGCTAATATGCCCCACCCACCAGTTTTACCGGCAGCGGCAGCTAAAAACATCGTAGTGGTAGCCAATAAAAACATCATACTCATCATTGTAGAAATCTTGCCTCTCAATTCTTCTGCCTCTTGGATGTCATTGTTAATAGTATCACCAAGTTTACCTACCTTGTTTATACCATTTTTAAGGTTAGGATTAGCGCTTCTTTCCAAGGCGGAACCTGCCGCTTGGGCAATATTTGCGCCTTCGCCGATTTGCACGCCGTCGCCAGTCTGGCTGCCGTCAAAAGCCGCTTCCGCAAAGGCCGCGCCTTTTGCGCTATCGCCATAAACCGTCTTTTTACCTAACTGCGAGAACCTGGAAGCATTGGAAAGTTCGGCAATACCTGTTGAGTAAAACTGCTGCCCGCTGCCTGTGGAATCCCCTCTGCCCGCTTTTACGCCAAAGCCGCCCATAGAACCTGCGCGGCCCATTTTGTGGGAATCAATATCAGGAGTATTACCGACCAACTGGCCCGCTAAATTTTGCGGGATATTTTGTGCCGCTGCGCCTTCAGGGGCTGTAGGCAATGCATAACCGCCATAGGACCCGCCTGAAGAAGAACCTGAACCTGAGCCACCTGAACCGATGCCGAGCTTGCCTTTTGAGGAAACAAGCGTTGCGCCTGCTCTGTCAATAGTGGCTCTTTGCTGTGCAGCTTTTTTAGCATCCGCCGCTTTATTTTTGGCGGATTGTTCATTAGGAGCAACCGCGCCTGCCGCTACAGCGTCCACGCCTGATGCGCCCGCCGCCATACCGTCAATGCCAGAACCCTGCAAAGCATTGCCGTTCTCGTCATACGCGCCTGCCTGCATACCGTAGCCTTCAGCCTCTTCGCCATTTAATGCGAAAGCCGCTCTGTCTTTAGCTGAAGCTGACCTCAATGCTTCCACTGAGTTAACGGATCTCTGCTGCTCGGCCAAAGCCATAGAGGCTTCTAAATCCTCTTTAGAATAACCGGGGGCATAGCCCGCAGTTAAATTGGCGGAGCTTGCCCTCTCAGATGAGTATTGTTCCAACGCAGGACCAGCTACGCTGCCTTTTGGGCCGCCGCCGAAGTTGGTAACTATGCCAATGCCGACGGCTACAGTTGCTACGCCTAATACCGTCCCTATCAGGGCGGGCTTAGACATATAACCTAACTTATTGAATATATTTTTCATAATCTTTACTCCTTTTTTAAAATCTATTTACCACTTTTCAGCGACTCATTTATCGCCTTCTTTGCCCCACTCCAAGTGTCATAAGATTTGCCATTCCAGTCATATTTACCCGTATCGGCATTAACTTTTACATTAGCTCCTTTATATTGAGAAAAACCCTCGGGAGCCTTCGGTGTTTTAGACTGTACAAGCTGTGTAGCAGTATTAAGTAATAACTTTGCTATTTCAAACCAATTAAAAGCTTCGGCCTGCTCTTTAGCGTCATTATCTTTCTTTTTATCATCAAGTTTGTCCGCCGCTTTATCAACCTGATCCAAGTCATTTTTAGATAAATCTTTACTGGCTAATGCGTCGGCGTTAAGTTCTAAATCTTTAGCGTCTTTTTCCAATTTGCCTTCAGCTACTTTTGCGCTGTCTGCCGTTACGCCTTTGGCAAATGCGTCAACTGCTCCCGCCGCCGCTGCATCCGCGTCTTTGGCATTGGCTGCGCCGCTGCTTTTCATATAAGCGTCGGTAAAGCCTGTCGCCCTGCCGCCCCTGGCGTTTACTTTGGCTAAAAGCTGGCTGTTAGGGTTGCTGGCAGTCGCGCCGCTATTGCGCTGCTGGTCTTCCCTGGTCCAAATCCTGGCTGATACGCCGCTGCTTGCGCCGCCGCTTGTAGCCATACTGCTGCGGCTAAGCGAGCCTACGCGTGTAGGGGATGCCGCCACCCTTTCAGCTGCTGCGCGCCGGGCGTTTTCCCTTGCTGCTGTGCGGGCCTCTTTACGTTCTCTTTGCACTGCGGCTGCTTTGTATTCATCATCAGGGGGTGCGGGCACGCCTTCAACTGCGTCTGTGGCTTGGCGTTCCGCCTTATCCTCTTTAGAATAAATACTGTTTATTAAGTCGTTTTTAGGTATATCGCTATACTGCGCTTGGGCGAGAAGGGCTTCTTCCGCCGCGTCATTGTTGAAAGGTAATTGTGCAAGGTCATAAGCGCGGGCGCGGTAATCTTCCTCGGACTTAGATCCGCTGGAGAGTAAAGGCGCGGCTATTGCTATTACAAACACAGCCACCATGATGCACGCTGCCCAGGTATAAGCCTGCCTTTTATCTTGCGCCGCCTTAGATTTTTTATTTCCCGTTATGATTGCCATAATTTGCTCCTGATTATATAACAAAAAACTTGGCTCCTGATGACCCAACCCCCCTGTGTGGGGATTGCTCAAACATGGAGCTTAAATCCGGATGCCTCCCGGCATCTATTAAAAGTATATAACTAGATTGCCGGTTTGTCAAGTGTAAAAATGCTGCCTTTAAAGAGCTTTATTTAAATCCGCCTTCGGGCTTTCTTTTATGGCGTCCTGTATTGCGGCTTTCATTTTTTCTTCTTCAGCTTTTTTAAGGCTTTCCAAATACTCTATTGTACCCTTGGCCAGGCGCGGCTTTTTGCCTTCGTTGTCTACCGCGTCAGCGCGCGCGCCTGCATTAATAAGCATAAGCTGCGCCTGCGCGCCTTCAGTATAATGAAAAGCTGTCCTGCCCATAATGTCTTTTACGTCAGCTTTAGCTTTTTTATCAAGCAAAAGCTTCATTGAAGCGTCATCGCCTTTAATAGCCATTTGGTGCAAAATCGTGCGGCCTTCCCTATTCCTGTAATTTAAGTTTGTATCGGCGCAGAGGTTAAGCAGGACGGAAAGCGTCTCGCTTGTACGGTCTTTTATTAAACGGAAGAAAGAGGGCTCCTGCTTCATCGTTTGCGGGTTGATATAGACGCATAAAGCGTTTTTTGCGGCGGGTATTTTTTTATCGCCGTCATAAATTTTAATAATTTCGTTTAAGGAAACTTCATTATTGGAAGCAAAAGCGCCGTTAGCCGCCTGCTGTAAAAGCAGGTCTTTATTTAAGCCGTCTAAGCAGGTGGAAATTGCGCGCATTGATTTTGCGCCGCCATAAGCCCCCACAAAATCATAAGTAAGCATATTGCAAAGCGCCTGCGGGTGCGCCTTTACTTCCTTTTTTGTGATTTCGTCATTAAAAGCGGCAATGGCCACGGGGCCGTAACTGTTATCTAAACCGCAAAATACATACTGGCGGGATTTAGCAAATTCATCGGTAGTAATAATAAAGCGCATCCTGCCTTCAACGCGGTAAAGGATAAGCGGATCCGCCTCGCTGCCTGAAGGGCAGCTGAACTTTGCGCCGGGCGTAACTTCCTGCCAGGTCAAATTTTTGCCGTGGTCAAAAGGGCCAGCAAAAACAGCCGCGCCGCCAAGTATAAAGGTAAATAATAAAGTTGTTTTTTTGAACATAGTTCCCCCGCTTATTTTAATATATTATACCTGCGCTAAAATATATCGGCAAGGGTTTTATGGCCCAGCGCGCTATAGGCCTTTAGGGAATGGTTAGCGGCAACGCGGGTCCAATATATCGCGCACGGCGTCGCCTAAAAGGTTCCAGCCAAGCACAAAAAGGAATAGCGCGCCGCCGGGGATTACTATTGTAAACCAATAAGCAAAAGCATTGCCGTGCGTACCCAAAACCCAGTTGCGCGAAAGGCTGACAAGCTGCCCCCAATCGGCCGTGCCAAGCTGCGCGCCCAAACCCAAAAAGCTTAAGGAGGAGGCCGTTAAAACAATATACCCTATATCCAAACTTGCAAGTATTATCACAGGATAAATAGCGTTTGGCAAAATATGCCTTAAAAATATACGCCTGCGGCTTGCGCCCAGCGAACGCGCGGCCGTAACAAAATCGCGCTCTTTAACGCTTAGCACATCGCTGCGGATTAGGCGCGCGTAAGACGGCCAGGCAACTATAGCTAAAGCTATCATCATATTCTTTAAATCGGGCCCCAGCATCGCCGCTATAACCATAGCCAGGACCATAGAAGGCACGGCAAAAACTATATCGGTAGAACGCATCAATACTTCATCAATCCACCCGCCTAAAAAGCCTGCTGCGCCGCCTACTATAATACCTATAATAAGCGCAAAAAATACCACCGTTACGCCAACTTTAAAAGCCATGCGGCTGCCCCAAACTACGCCGTAAAAAATATCGTACTGGTTTTCCGTCGTGCCGAAGATATGGCCCGCCTGCGGCGGCTGCGGCGTAACGCTGTAGCCGTCTTGCGGCATACGGTATACGTCCGCGCTTTTGGGCGGCGCGATAAAAGGCGCAAGCAAAGCCGTTATTATAAAGAATAATATAATGCCTAAGCCCGCCAAGGCGTTCTTATTTTTAAGTATTTTTTTGAAAGTTTTTTTGTTATACATAGTTAATTTTTAATACGCGGATCGGCAAAAGCATAAAGTATATCCGCCGCCAGATTGCCCACCACAAATAAAGCCGATACCATAAGCGAAAACCCTAAAACCCCCGCTATATCAAGCTGCTGCGCCGCCATTACGCCCCAGCGGCCTATGCCGGGGTAGTCAAAAATAGTTTCAACAATAACCGTGCCGCCAAGCAGCCTTATAAATTGTATGCCCGCCAAAGTTATCACGGGCAGCATAGCATTAGAGCCCGCATGCTTATAGACTACCGCAAACTCACTTAACCCTTTGGCGCGGGCCGTCCTTACAAAATCTTTGCCCAGCTCCTCCAACATTGAGGAGCGCATAACGCGCACCATTAAAGCAAAGGAACCTAAACATAATGTAAAAGCGGGCAAAACCAGATGCCTTAAAATATCTAAAAATACGCTTAATCTTAAATTGAGCAGGCTGTCTATAAGCAAAAGGCCTGTGTAGTGGCGGAAGGCGGGCGCGTGTACAATCATATCCGTCCTAAATGAGTATTCCCCCGGCGGGAACCAGCCCAGCTTGCCGTAAAAAACCATCAGCAAAAGCAGGCCCAGCACAAATATCGGGATTGAAAACCCGCCGAGCGAGACCATCCGCAAAAAATTATCCAAAAATTTATCTTTATATACGGCGGAGACAACGCCAAACCATATGCCGAAGAAAAGCACCAAAACAATAGTAACCACCGCCAGCTGTATAGTTGCGGGCAGGTAAGCCTTTATGGCGGAGGAGACAGGCATATTTGCCGTCTCGGAATAACCCAAATCGCCGTGAACCGCATTTTTAAGCCAGCGGCCATACTGCGTTAAAACAGGGTCGTTTAAACCATATTTATTTATGACTTCGTCTAAAGACGCCATTTGCCTGGGGTCCTGAATGTAGAGGGAGGCACGCATCTCAGGCGATAGCCTTTGCGTCAAAAAGAACAGCAAAAAGGAAACGCCTATCATAACAAGCGGCAGCATCAGCAGTCTTTTTGAGATAAATTTAAGCATCTTATTCCTTATACTATAATTGCGCGCCGCCGTTAAACGGCGCGCTTACTGATTTACTTTTTGTAATTAAATACAATATCCAGCACGATATCAGCCGTCTGGTTAAAAACCTTGAGATCCAGCCACTCGGCCGTGGTGTGCACTTCATGGTAACCTATGCCCAGTATCGGCGTGTATAAACCTTTGCCGAACAGGATATTAGCGTCAAACCCGCCGCCGCTTGAAGCAGGCGTAATTTTAACGCCGTGTTTTTTACCGCAGTCCTGTATATGTTTAATCAAAGGCGATTTTACGGGGATATTAAGTAAAGGATACTTTTGCTGTACGTCAAAAGTAACTATAGGCTTTATCGTCTTGCCGCCAACTTTTTTGGTATAAGCTTTAACGGCTTTGGCAAAGCAGTCTTTCATATGTTTAACCTGCTTTGCTATCATGCCTTTTTTGCGGCTTCTGGCCTCACCCTTAAGTTGGAGCATAGGCATAACGACATTAGTCGCGTCCCCGCCGTTTACTATGCCGATATTAGCTACCGTCAGCGGGTCAATGCGGCCGATTTTCATCATAGATATCGCTTTTGAAGCCACTTCCAAAGCCGATATTCCCTTCTCGGGGCATACGCCCGCGTGGGCCGCAACGCCTTTTACTTCTATATTGATGACTACGGCTTCAGGCGCGTTTACGGTAACTTCGCGGTTATCGTCATTATCAAGGATGATGCCTTCGCGGCCTTTAATTTTTGTGATATCAAAATTCTTCGCGCCGTACATGCTTGCTTCCTCACAAAGGGTTAAGACGACCTCTACCGGCGGATGCTTTTCCCCGCTTTCCTTTAAAGCCGCCAAAACTTCAAAAATTATGGCGATGCCCGCTCTGTCGTCAGCGCCCAATATGGTTTTGCCGTCTGTTACAACCTTATCGCCTTTGACGGAAGCTTTAATCCCGCTGCACGGCCTTACGGTATCTAAATGTGCGGCCAAAACAAAAGGCGCGGATTTAATTTTGCCGGGCAAAGAGCCGATTACATTGCCTTTAGCATTTGTATTAAAGAATTTGCCTGCATTATCAACCGTAACTTTGCAGCCTAATGCTTTTAACTTTTCCTGCGCGTAAAGCTGCATATTAAGTTCATTATTGGAAGGCGCGTCAATCTTCGTCATTTCCAAAAAATTATCCAGCATCCTTTTATAGTTTATTTTTACTGTCATTTTTCCTCCCGGGCTTTTTCAAACGGCAGTATAGCCGCAAGCAAATCTTTGGCCGCTTGGCTTTTGGGGTTTGTAAACACTTCCGCAGGCGTGCCGATATCGGTTACCACCCCGCCGGAAAGTACGGCCACCTCGTCGCAGAGGAACTTGGCCAGCCCAAAGCTGTGCGATATAAAAAGCATACTGATATTACGCCGCGCTTTTATATCTTTAAGCAGATTAAGTATTTGCGCTTGTATTGATACGTCTAAAGCGGATACAGGCTCATCAGCCACAAGTAATTTAGGGTCCAAAGCAAGCGCGCGCGCTATGCCTATCCTTTGGCATTGCCCGCCTGAAAATTCATGCGGGTACCTGTTAAGTACATAGGAAGCTAAGCCAACATCATCCAACAATTTTTTAATTTTAGCTTCAGTTACAGGCATTTCGTGTATGAGGAGCGGCTCTTCAATAATTTCGCGCACGGTCATCCTGGGGTCAAGCGATGAGTAAGGGTCCTGAAACACGGCCTGCACTTTACGGCGCAGCTTTCTAAGCTCTATCCTGCCAAGGCGCGATATATCTTTGCCTTCAATAAAAATTTGGCCGCTTGTCGGCTTCTCCAACCCCAAAAGTATTTTTGCGGCCGTAGTTTTGCCGCTGCCGGATATCCCCAAAAGCCCGAAGCTTGAGCCCTCTTTTATATTAAATGATATGCCTTTTAGCACGGCAGTTTTGTCATCAGCCCCAAAGATTCCCGCGCCGCCGTATGTCTTGTATAAATTTTTTATTTGTACGATATCAGCCATTTTGTACCGCCTTATCCTTCATCAGCCAACATCTTGCGCAGCGCCCGTCAACTTCAAAAAGCGGCGGCTTTTCTTTAGTGCAGCAAGGCATTACATATTTGCAGCGCGATGCAAAATTACAGCCTTTAAAAACCTGGCCCGTTACAGGCGGGTTACCGGCTATCGCGGGCAGCCGCTGCTCCGTATTGTTTAAAGAGACGACCGACCCCAGTAAACCCTGCGTATAAGGGTGCAGCGGGTTATCAAATAATTGTTTTTTGGAGGCTTCTTCCACCTTAACGCCGCCGTAAAGCACTACTACTCTATCGGCCAAATCATCTACTATAGCCAGGTTGTGGGTGATAAAAATTACCGTCAGCTTTGAGGCCGCGCGCAAATCTTTAATAAGCTGTAAAATCTGCGCCTGTACGCAAACATCCAAGGCGGTTGTAGGCTCGTCTGCAATAAGCAGTTTGGGGCCGCAGCAAAGCGCAACGGCTATCATCACGCGCTGGCGCATCCCGCCGGAAAGCTGGTGCGGATATTTGCTTAGCACATCCTCTTCCAGCCCTACTTGCTTAACAAGTTTTACGGCTTCTTTTAAAGCTTCCTGTTTGGTAATTTTTTTATGGGCGCGCAGCGTTTCGGTTATTTGGGAAGCTATTTTAAAAACGGGGTTAAGGGACGTCATCGGATCCTGGAAAACTATACCTATTTTGCCGCCGCGTAAAGCGCGCAGGGCTTCCCCTTTAAGTTCAAGTATATTTTGGCCGTCAAACAAAGCTTTGCCGCTTGCCGTGGCCGAAGGAGGCAAAAGCTGCATAAGCGATAAGGCGTGCACGGTTTTGCCGCAGCCGGACTCCCCTACAACTGCGGTAATTTCCCCTTCTTTTACCCGGTAGGAAAGATTATCAACGACTGTAAGTTTTTTGCCGTCATCATTAAAATTAATGGTAAGATTATCTATTTTAAGCATACACAAACCGCGCGGCGGCGGCTTTGACGTAAAGCCACACCTATAAATTATATCAATGTTTCGCCAATTTTAGTAAAATATCAATATGAAAAAGGCTCTCATTTTAGCTGTGCTTTTACTTACAGGCTGCGGCGGATACCAAACAACAAAGATAACTTTGCCCGACGGGTTTTCCGTAACAGCGCAAATAGCTGATACCCCGCAAAAGCAGGAATTGGGGCTGATGTTCCGCGAGAAGCTGGCCGATAATGAAGGCATGCTGTTCACTTTTACCGAGGAAGAACCGCGCCTTTTTTGGATGAAGAATACCTTTATCCCGCTTGATATTTTATTTTTGGACAAAAACGGCGCGATAGTAAATATAGCGCAAAATGTGCCGCGCTCCTACAAAGCTACGCCCGAGGATGAGGTAGCGCGCGCGGCAGGTTACGGGATGTATGTGCTGGAGCTGCCTGCGGGGGCGAGCGCAAAGCATAATCTTACTGAAGGGCAAAAACTGGATTTTAAATTATGAAACGGCTTATAACTGCAATCTTACTGTTAACATTAACCGCCGCTTTACGCGCGCAGGATATTGATTTTGACGCTTTAAACGAATCAGCGCAAAAACACTTAGTAAACCTTATAAACATAAACACCGCACAGCCCGAGCCTGAAGAAACAAAAGCAGCGCGCTATATCTACAAAGAGCTTAACAAACATAATATTGATTGGGACATATACCGCGTTGAAAAGGCGCGCGGCAACCTTATAGCCACGCTTAAAGGCGGCAAAGAAAAGCCGCTTATCTTAATAGCGCACCTTGATACAGCGGCCGTGCAGGACGGGTGGACAATCCCGCCGACAAAAGCCACCGTAAAAGACGGGCGCATCTGGGGCCTTGGCTCTACCGACGCAAAAAACTATGTGGCTACAAACCTGGCTTTGCTGATATGGCTTAAGGAAAATAAAATTAAACTTAACCGTGATTTAATTTTTGTCTTTACCGCAGATGAGGAAAACGGCAGTAACAAAGGCATAAAATTTTTGCTTGATAAATACCCGCAAAAACTTAAAGCGGGTTTTGCTCTTAACGAGGGCGGCGGCCTTATCTTAAGCAATGGCGCAAACGTCCCCAAAAACATAATGTTTGTGGAGGCGGCAAGCAAAATGTATATGGATATCCTGCTGACTGCAGGCGGGGAAGGCGCGCACTCGGCGGTGCCTGCGGGGCAAAACGCGATATATAAATTATCGGAGGCATTGCCTGTTATAGAGGCGTACCAGTCCCCGCTTAACCTTACGCCTTTTACCAAAACTTTTTTTGACAAAATATCGGAGCTGCAAGACGACGACGCAAAAACCACCATATCGTTATTGGATTCGCCCGACACAAACCAGGTAATGCAGGCCGTCAAAATTATTAGTGAGGACGCCTTCTTCAAAACCCAATTAACCGACACTATAACCCCCACGCTTTTAGCCGCAGGGACGGAGAGCAACACCCTCTCCTCCCAAGCAAGCGCGACATTAAACTGCCGCCTTTTGCCGACGACGAACCCCTCCGCCTTTTTTAAAGCTTTGCAGAACCTCTTTGCCAATGATGACTCAATAAACCTTACGATTATTGAAAGCCCCGAGCTACCCTTCCCCCAACCGCCTGCGGTTAATGAGGACCCGCTTTTTAAAGCTATAGAGCTTTCCGCCTCGCAGCTTTTCCCTAATACAATAACCGTGGCGGGGATGACGCCTGCCTCCACAGAAAGCGAGTTTTTAAGAAGGCACGGCATAATATCCTACGGCCTGGGCCCCGTGATGGACGCGGAAAGCGGCGGCGCGCACACTACGGATGAAAGTATATCCCGGGAGGATTTTTATAACCAGCTCAAACTTATGCTTGCCATACTGCTTAACTTTGCGCAGGAGAGTAGTGAAAACAAAATCCTTGTCCCGCCAACGCCATTGCCCGAGCCGCCCGTAATAGAGGAGGAGCCGCAACAAGAGCAACCTGCGGAGAATCAAACCGAGCTGCCGCTTAATGAGCAGGATTTGCCGCAGCAAGAACTTTTACCCGCGCAAACAGAAGTTGAACAAGACGATGTGCAAGCCGATAGCCAAACCGCCCAAGCAGTAAAGTAAGGCGGGCAATAGCAAAAATTTTTATAATTAAAAAGGAAAAGCCGCGCTTATAAGCGCGGCAGTTTTATTTATTTTGTTGCAGTTTAGTCAGGTATAGTAGAGGTCCGCCCAGTCTTTATTGATTGATTCAATAAGCTCAATCTTCTTTTTACGCGTGCCCGATTTTATTTCTTTTTCGCGGCGGCGTGCGCTTTCAGGGTTTTCAAAAATCTCGTAGTAGACTAATCTGTCAATTGGGGATTCTAAATCAAGGTCTTCCATAAGTTTGTTTTTATGCTCGTAGATGCGCGCGACCAGATTATCAGTAAATCCCGTAAACAAAGTACCGTATTTGGCATTGGTAACTATATATATAAAATAGTGTCTATCCGCCATATATTAAACCTAATTAAGTTATTTACATCAAAGGCAAATTACTTTTGCAGTATTGCCGTATATTTTATTCCATATACGCAGGATTAACAAAGCAGGCAGGAACTTATGGATAAATATATACTACTACAGATTTATTTTGATTGCAATAGTATTTTTAAAAAGGCTGCTGCGTAACGACATTTCGCGCGCGGCAATCCAGTAAAATAAAGTAACCTTATTAATTGGATTGCCGCGCTGCGCTCGCAATGACACGACTTTAAAACAACTGCTGGATTGCCGCGCTGCGCTCGCAATGACACGGCTTTAAAACAACGGCTGGATTGCTTCACTTCATTCGCAATGACGACTCTTTTTGTTTGTCATCGCGAGGAGCAATCTCTTTGCGACGTGGCGATCCAGTAAAATAAAGTAACCTTATTAATTGGATTGCCGCGCTACGCTCGCAATGACACGGCTACATAACTACTTAATTTAAAAAGGGCTCTTTAGAAGATAAAGAGCCCTTTTTAATCATTTAAATTCTAACTAGCTGCGTAAGGCGTTGATGTCTAATTTTAAGGAGTTCCTAAGCATTTGGACTTGGCGCTCAATGTCTTCCTTATTATCAAACACGGCTACGAATGAGGCCTTGTTCTTTGCGTCCTCAAAAGAAGAGGTTGATGAGAAGAAAGCTTGGTCTTCTTTAGAATTGCAAAGTGTCTTCATCGTATTTAAGAAATCTTTGCTGGGACTTGTTGCTTTTTTGGCTGTAGCACAAATATTTGGTTTAATTTCAGAAATAATATCTGAATCAGTCTTAACAAGAAAATAACTTGTTGTAGGGTTGTAACCTGTTTCTGTCGCTACTATTACTGGGAAAAACCCTTCTCTCCCATATGGTGGAACACTAGGAGTAAGTTTCCTTTCTTCAACAAAGAATTTTGCCGCATATTCATTTTTATATTTTGCTGATAAATGCAAAAGGTTTTCACGCTTTTCAGTAAATGAAAAATTACCAGCATTACAGGAATAAAGATGGTGTTTATCTGCCAAATCGCAACAGTATTTAATAAGGGCGGTATTATCCCCAGGCATCTGAAGAATCTCAAACGGGAAATAATATGTTTTATCACCTTGTACGCAGTTAAAGTCTTTCCTCGTTTGGGCTGATAGTACCGCAGGTATTAAGGAGACTGCAAGTACTAATAACAATAATTTAGTGAATAACTTCATACTTCTGACCTCCGTATTATGGAATAATTTAAAATTAGTTTAAATACTACTTAACAACTAGATTGCCGCGCTATGCTCGCAATGACGGATTTAAAACAACAACTGGATTGCTTTCACTTCATTCGCAATGACGACTCTTTTTGTTTGTCATCGCGAGGAGCAATCTCTTTGCGACGTGGCGATCCAGTAAAATAAAGTAACCTTATTAATTGGATTGCCGCGCTGCGCTCGCAATGACACGACTTTAAAACAACTGCTGGATTGCCGCGCTGCGCTCGCAATGACACGGCTTTAAAACAACGGCTGGATTGCTTCACTTCATTCGCAATGACAGCTTTAAAACACTGACAATGACAGTTGAAAAATAGTATCTCTAAATTAAGTTTATTACTTTGCCAATAAATATTCAAGGGAAAAAGGGCCTAAATACAACTTAGGCCCTTTTGATTAGTTTAGATTAATTTTTTTGTCCCCGGGGTGGCGTTTTTAAGATCCGCCAGCATTTTGCTTTGGTTTGTTTCCCTATCAGCAATGCCTTTTACACCCCTTTCAACACCTGTGTACACATTGTTCATAATATCAGGTGTGATTGCATAGTCATTAAAGACAACAGCCGTAAAGCCTTTGGCCCTGTAGTATTGGGCAACTTCCTCACTAGGCGCGGTAACGATTACCCTGTATGGCTTGGTTTTGGCATCCTTTTCCATAGTTTTTAGTAATCTATTAACCTCCTGCGCTTCAAGCACCTGGCCTTTGCCGCCAAATAGGCCTTCCATAATTTTGGCTTGGTATCTGCTCCTATCCACATAACCTATTTGGCCATTGGGGAGTATGCCGTCATGCATAATTATTTTATAATCGCTCACTTTAGGGTTAGAGGCCAACACTGCTTTTAATACTTCATACTTTTTATCTGAAGCATAAATTTTTTTATCAGCATCGGAAACATAAGGGACATCTGTAAGCTGCCACTTTATTGAGGAAATAGGGTCTTTGTCAAATTGCTCTGGCAAAGGCCAAGGATTTAATACAGGCTTGCAGGCTCCCTCATCTGCTACTTTACAATCCTCTGGCAAGCCTTTAAAGGTCTTTCCTTTTTCTAGCAAAGCTTCTGTCATAATTTCCCCTGCCTTGGTATTACCTGTATTAACGCCTGAATCACTTAACGGAACTATGTTTATGTTTTTAGTAGCCTTATCTGTATCATTATTTTTTACAGTTTCCGCACCAATCTCACCTAAAATAGGCGCACCATTTAATGTGGCAGGAGCGTTGTTTAAATCAGCTGTAGGCTGGCCTTTAAGTAATGATGCTAAAATGGCGGGGGTTTTGGGCAAAGCATTGGCTTCAATAAGGTTGCGTTGGCCTTCAATTTGTTGCGCGTATTGCTGCTGCTGTTGGGCTACGGCCTCCCTGGCTTTGTTTATGGCAGACGTCCTAGCGCGGGCGCCTGCGTATTTGCCGGCAAGGTCCGCCTGGGTATCTGTTACGCCTGCTTCATCACCGCCGCTTATGCCGCGCGAACCAAAGCCGCCTGTGTTGCCGCTGCGCCTTTCCCCACGCACGGGCCCGCCAGTGCGGCCCGCACCGCCAAACATACTGTTGCCGCCGTTATCAAACATTGTATTGCTGCCGTTGTTGAACATATCAGGCCTATCGGGGCCTTCCATCCCTAAAGGGGAGGTAAAGACAAAGTTGCCCTCATTATCAAAGTAGCCTTTATCGGCGTATTGTT
>CAYQAU010000008.1:31284-63673 GCA_964415545.1 uncultured Elusimicrobium sp. | reverse complement strand
GAGGGCAGGGCCCGCATATGAAAAACCCCCAGCTACGCTGGGGGATATTTATTTTTTTTTTTGATATCGTATCTAGATAAAGCAGCCTCCCATCCGCTAAAATCTCCGTCGTGCGCTGCAATCTTCTTTATAAGAGAGATTAGAACAAAATGTTAAACAAAAACACTAAAAAGTCTAAAAAGGGCTTTACGCTAACTGAGGTGCTGGTAGTTGTGCTCATCATCGGTGTGATATCGGCGATAGCGTATCCCGTTTACACAAAAAGTATAAATAAATCCCGCGCAGTAGAAGCTATCAATTTACTTGAGATGGTACGCAATAAACAGATAGCTAACTTCGCGCGTCGCGGTGAGTATTTGCCGACGTTCAAAGATATGGGCCAATTAACAAGTAATGCGGAGGCCGAGATAAAAACCGAAGGCGACGCGATATTGACCGTCAACGGCAAATACGAGCTTGCGATGAATAATGCGACAAATTGTATGAGTGCGGCGTATATCCCCGC
This sequence comes from uncultured Elusimicrobium sp., assembly GCA_964415545.1. Lineage (GTDB taxonomy): Bacteria > Elusimicrobiota > Elusimicrobia > Elusimicrobiales > Elusimicrobiaceae > Proelusimicrobium. The sequence goes on along the minus strand of CAYQAU010000008.1, from coordinate 63,168 downwards.
CAAAGGTAAACCCGCAACGTTTACCTTCAGCTCAAGCTACGAAGACGCGGGCCTTGGGTGCGACGGCGACGTTTGTAAAACATTCGGCAATATCGTGGGAACATCGCAAAGCGTGTGTAATTGCGGGACAAAGACTTGTTCTTCGCCATATAATTTAAACAGTAAAACTTGTAACTGCGATTGCCCGTTAGCGTGCAGAGAAGGGGGCTGCCACGACAAAAATCCAGCGAGAGCTGAGACAAGAGCGTGCGGTAATGGTGGGACCCAGAGCAGAACTTGCCCTGAAAGTTGCGGAGAGTGTTCAGCAAGTTGGAGCAGTTGCACGGGGCAAAAGTGTGATGGCAATTCCTCAGAACCTTGTGATGCGGGGTATAGCGGGACAAAAACACGTACTTGTAATAATGGAACATGGAGCGGATGGAACATATCAGGCTGCACAAAGGACCCGATAGAGTGTGAAGGTGAAGCGACAACAAATTGTGAGAATTGCGGAACAAAGAGCAGGACTTGTGATAAAACCACGGGTACGTGGAGAGCGTGGAGTGCATGCACGGGAATAGGTTTAGGGCAATTGCCGTGTGATACGGGTTATTGGGGCGAGAAGGTAAGAGAGTGCCGGGATAATGTATGGGGAGAATGGGACACAAGTAAATGCGTGCCTGCAAAGACGCCTTGCGGGGAATGCAGCAGCTTAAAGATGCGTGATTATAATGTAGAGTATGAGGAAGACGGCGAGTGCTGTATCTGTAGCGGCAGCAATGTAATAAGCCTGTGTACGCGGACAGGGGGTTGGCAGGATAAAGATACGTGCGCGTGTGTGTGCCCTGCAAATGCATCGTTTGTATCAGGTAATTTTACGGGTTCAGCCGACAGTATGGGGGGCTGCAAATGTAATGACGGATATGAAGGCATACCCGCCTACGGAGAAGAGTGTGTAGCTGTAGAAAAGGAGTGTGAAGGTGAGGCCACAGCAAATTGTGAAAACTGCGGTACAAAAACCAGAACTTGCGACAAAACTACGGGCACGTGGAGCGAGTGGAGCGGGTGTGTCGGCACGAAGGACGAAACAGCAGCTTGTGATAGCGGATATACAGGCGATAGGAGCAGGACGTGTAGAAATGATATATGGGGCCCTTGGAATACAGATATGTGTAAGCCCGATATAAAATGGAGTATCAGAAGTGAATCTTTTGATACTATTGTAAGTTGCTCGGGGTATGGGGCCGGCAGCATAGCTGTTTGTAATGGGAAGGTAAGTGCAAGCGGCGGTATATATACACACCACCAGCTTACGCGCTGCGATTTGAGGGCAAAAGGGCATTCAAGCCGCTATTCAGAGTATTATGGTAAAGGCGACGGCAGCTCTTGTGCTGACACTAATTGGATACAGATTTATGATCCTAACGGTGAGTTTGATAATGCATACTCCTTTTCCTGCAGCGGTTGGTCGTCTTCTTACCGTGAATGTACGAGAGATGATTATGATCGCTGTAGAAACGGTAATATGTATAACGGGCAGGTTATGTGTATAGAAACCAGTTACAGAAATACGTGCGTACAAGCTCATACAATAGCCCCGTGCCTTGTAAATGGATTGTATTGCGAAACTTTTAGCGGAGAAACAAGGTCAACAAAATTCCACCCCACTAAAGGCTCGGCCAGGGTTGCCGTGTGCGTGCAGGAATAATATATACAGTTAAAATAAATGAAACCCCCGCTTTTATGGCGGGGGTTTTTTGCGGGCAAGAGCTCCCCCCCTCTTTTTTAAGGCGGAAAATTTTGTAAAATATCTTTATGTTATTACCCAGAATAATTACCGCACTGGTGGGCATCCCGCTGGTTATAGCCGCCATCCATTTTGGCGGGCTATTCTTTATGGCTTTGATTGTAGCCGTAACCATAGCTTGTTTATACGAGTATGGTTTGATTCTGTTTGCGGGCAAAAAGCCCGTAAGCCGCGTCTCTTTAGTGGTTTTTGGCATAGTTATGATGCTGGGCGCTTTGGCAGGCAGGCTGCCTGTCTCCTTAGACTATATAAGCAATGTCGCGCCTTTCTTTATAGCTGTAAGCATTGCAGGCATTTTTGCCGTTGAAATGTTTACCCCCAACCGCTCGCTTGAAAGGGTAGCCAATACTCTTTTGGGCGTAATGCTTATCCCGTGGGCTTTGATGCATTTGATAAGCATCCGCCTTATTGAACCTTACGGCGAATACTTTATTTATATAATCTTCTTCTCCGTTTGGGCGGGCGACAGCGCAGCCTATTTTATCGGTAAGGCCTTCGGCAAACACCGCTTAAATGAGGAAGTAAGCCCCAAAAAGAGTATTGAAGGCTCTATCGCGGGCCTGGTTGCGACGGTTGCCGTCGCGGTTATCTGCTGGAACATCCTGTTCCCGTGGTATATCACTTTAACCCAGGTTATCATAATTGGCGTGCTTATAGCTGTGTTGGGCCAGCTTTCAGATTTGGCAGAATCCTTAATTAAACGCAGCAGCGGTATTAAAGACTCTTCTAACATACTGCCGGGGCACGGCGGCGTTTTAGACAGGTTTGATTCTTACCTGCTCATCGCGCCCGTACTTTATTATGTAATCTTATTTATGGTGAATAAATAAATGAAAAATATCGTAATTTTAGGTTCTACGGGTTCTATCGGCGTATCATCTTTAGACGTTATTGCCAATTTGGGCAAAGATTACAAAGTGCTTGCAATTACCGGTAATAATAATACGGATTTGTTTTTAAAGCAGGTCCATACCTTTAAGCCGCAATATGCGGCTGTATGCAACCAAAAAAGTTACGATATTATAAAAGACTCTATCCCCCAAGGCACCAGATTACTGGGCCCGGGGGTGGAGTCTTTAGTCTTTCTGGCTACTTTACATAATGCTGATTTGATTATTAACGGCCTGGTAGGCGCAGCGGGTTTTGTGCCGCTTATCGCCGCTATTAAGGCGGGTAAAACTATAGCCCTTGCAAATAAAGAGCCTATAGTTATGGCCGGCCGCGCCATTATGGACGAATGCCGCCGCTGGAACGCCACTATAATACCTGTGGATTCTGAGCCTTCGGCCGTATTCCAATCTTTAGAGAATGTTGACAGTAAATCCTATTTTAAGGCCGAGCCTAAAATAGAGCGCGTGCTTTTAACCGCTTCAGGCGGCCCGTTTTTTAAGTATAAGGGCGCGCTTTCAAAAGTAACGCCCGCCCAAGCGCTTGCGCACCCCAGGTGGAAAATGGGCAAAAAAATTACCGTTGATTCCGCCACCCTGATGAATAAAGGTTTTGAAACTATAGAAATTATGCACCTTTTTAATTTACCTTTGGAAAAGGTAAAAATTGTTATACATCCGCAATCTATAGTGCATTCCGCGGTGGAGTATAAGGACGGCTCAATCATTGCGGAGCTTTCCAACCCCGATATGCGCCTGCCTATACAATATGCCATCACATACCCTGAAAGGAAGCCCAGCCCCGTGCCGCGCCTTTCTATTATGGAGATGACTAAGCTTGAGTTCAGCGAGCCTGATTTCAAAAAATTCCCCTGCCTTTCTTTAGCTTTAGACGCAGCTAAAAAGGGCGGAAGCTTCCCCGCCGTGCTTAATGCGGCTGATGAGGTTGCAGTGGCCGCTTTCCTTGAAGAAAAGATACTTTTTACCGATATCCCCAAGCTTATAAGCTGTGTTATGATGGACCATACTTCAACCGATAAACCCTTAGCTTTGGGCGCGGCGGTTGAGGTGGATAACTGGGCCAGGCTTAAAGCAGTGGAGTATTTGGAAAATAAGAAATACAAAAAAGTTTCATTTTAATTTTAAAACAGCCGTTATTAAAGACGGCTGTTTTTTTTATTTAAACGTGCCTTAAGTGCCGCTAAAGGCGCGTGTTAAAGTGCTATAATATAAAAAGCCTATACATATAAGGAGAATACCGCTAAATGCAAATTCTGGATTCAATTTTAAACAAATTACTGTGGCTTGTAAGCCCCGGCACTTTACTTTCAATACTGGGGATAGGTTTCGCGCTGGGCCTTGTTATTTTGGTGCACGAGCTCGGGCATTATCTGGCCTGCCTCTTACTTAAAATCAGGGTGGAAGAGTTCTCTATCGGCTTTGGTAAGCCCATTAAGCAGTGGACAAGCAAAAAAAGCGGTACGGTTTATTCTTTAAGGATGATACCTTTGGGCGGTTATGTAAAGCCCGCAGGCGAGTTCTATGCAGCCGAGGCTGATATCACTGACCCTGGCGATTTTGCCGCAAAGCCCTGGTATTCACGCGCGTTTATGGTTTTTGCGGGCGCAGGTATGAACTATGTTTTGGCTTTCATTATTTTTACCATTGTAGTTTTTAGCGTAGGTTTGCCGATATCTAACCCCAAACTTATCCCCCCCGTGGTGGGCGAGGTTATTGAAGGCTACCCCGCGCAGGCCGCAGGCATTAAAAAGGGCGATACTATTTTGGCCGTCAACGGGCAGGATATTAATAATTGGGAAGAGTTGGTAAAAACAATTTCCGCCTCCCAAAACAAAGTTGACGTGCAGTACAGGCAGGGCGATAAGACTTTTGACTCCGTAATGGACCTTGGCGAAGACAAAAAAATAGGCCTTGCTTTAGCGCCCGTTTACAGGAAAGCAGGTTTTTTTGAATCGGTAAAAGTAGGCGCGCATCAGTGCTATTACTGGACGGCGCTTTCAATCACCACCATTGCCGAGAAGCTGTGGGCCAGGCAGGCCCCTGATATGGCGGGCCCGATAGGGATTTTTGAAATTGTCGGCAAAGGCGTACACAGCGGCGCGGAAGACTATTTCTTCCTAATCGGTTTAATTTCCGTAGCTATCGGTATGTTCAACCTTTTCCCGATACCCATATTAGACGGCGGGCATATAATGTTCTTTATTATTGAGGGCATCACGCGCAAACGTATTAAAGAAAAGACGCTTATGCGCTTAAGCTCGGCGGGAGCATTATTCCTTATAATGCTGATTATTTATGCCTCCTACGGTGATGTGATGCGCATCAGGAAGCGCAGTATGAAGCAGCCCAAAGCGCAAATTGAGCAGGTGCAGGCGCCTGCTGCTAACGACGCGCAAAATAAAACCATGCAGGATTTGATAAATGAAGCTGACTAGAGAAGTTAAAGTAGGCCGCTATACATTAGGCGGCAAGAACCTTGTACGCGTACAATCAATGTGCAATACCGATACGCGCGACGCGGACGCTACCGCCGCGCAAATTACCGCGCTTGAAAACGCGGGCTGCGAGATTAACCGCGTAGCAGTACCTGATATGGACGCGGCAAAAGCGATAGGCAAAATAAAAGCCAAAATTAAAAACCCGCTTGTAGCGGATATCCATTTTGATTATGCGCTTGCTTTAGAAGCGGTAAAGCAGGGTATTGATAAAATACGCATAAACCCGGGTAATATCGGCGATAAGAGTAAAGTAAAAGAAGTGGTAAAAGCTTGCGCCGATGCGGGCGTGCCTATAAGAATTGGTGTTAACGCGGGTTCTTTAAAAGCTTTAAAAAGCTTTGAGGGCAAACCCGAGTGGACTGACGAACAATGGGCCAAAACAATGGTGGGCGAGGCTTTAGAAAACGCCGAGATTTTGGAGCAGCTTAATTTTAAGCAGTATTTGGTTTCCTTAAAATCCGATAATTTAAACCGCACAGTTTTGGCGGCCGAGCTTCTGGCGGAGCAGACTGATATCCCCCAGCATATCGGCCTGACTGAAGCGGGCAGCTTTTTGGCGGGCACGGTTAAAAGCTCAATAGCTTTAAGCCGTTTACTCTCAAAGGGTATCGGGGCGACTATAAGGGTTTCCCTGACGGAGGACCCTAAAATCCAAACACGCTGCGCATATGAAATTTTAAAGGCTTTAGGCCTAAGGCAGTATGGGCCGAATATTATATCTTGCCCGACGTGCGGGCGCACGCAGGTTGATATCGCGGGCACGGTAAAAGCTTTGGAAGAAGTTATATACGGGGATGCCGAGCTGCTTGCAAAGTCCACAGGTAAAAAGATAGCGGTTATGGGCTGCGTAGTAAACGGGCCGGGCGAAGCGCGCGACGCAGATTTCGGCATAGCGGGCGGCAAAGGCGAGGGCCTGTGGTTTGAAAAAGGCAAAATAATCAAAAAGATACCGCAAGCGCAGTGGATGGAAACTTTTATAAACGAAATTAAAAAATGATGCAGTTACTTTGAGGAAATAATAAATATATGAAATTATCACAATACTATGTACCCACTTTAAAAGAAGCCCCAAAGGATGCGGATATACCTTCCGCAAAGCTGATGTTCCGCGCGGGCCTTATCCGCAAGACGGCAAGCGGTATTTATGAATGGCTGCCGCTGGGGATGCGCGTGCTTAAAAAAATTGAACAGATTATCAGGGAAGAACTTGACGCCGCAGGCTGCTGCGAGGTATGGATGCCTGTTGTTCAGCCTGCAGACCTTTGGCAAAAGAGCGGCCGCTGGACATTTTACGGCAAGGAGCTTTTGCGCTTTAAAGACCGCAAGGATGCGGAGTTCTGCCTCGCCCCTACCGCCGAGGAAGTGATAACAAATACCGTCAGCAAAGACGTAAGCTCATATAAACAATTACCTCTATGCCTTTACCAGTTTGGGACAAAATTCCGCGATGAAATCCGCCCGCGTTTTGGCGTTATGCGCGCAAGAGAGTTTTATATGAAGGACGCTTACTCCTTCCACGCAAGCGATGAATCCATTAATGAATGGTATCAGAAGATGTATAATGCTTATTCCAAAATTTTTGAACGCTGCGGCTTTAAATTTAAAGCGGTGGAGGCCGATACAGGCTCCATCGGCGGTAATTTTTCGCACGAGTTTATGGTTCTGGCAGATACGGGCGAGAACCAAATCTCCGTCTGCCCTGATTGCGGATACTCCGCCAATACGGAAAAGACGGAAGTCCTTGCCCCCGCCGCAGCAGAATATAAGGCTGAAGATTTATTACCTGCCCAAAATATCGCTACGCCGGATAAGCGCACCATACAGGAAGTGGCGGGCTTTTTAAAGCAGCCTGTAAATAAATTTATTAAGCTTTTGATCTTCAGCGCTGATGACAAGCCTGTTGTTGTTCTTATGCGCGGCGATGATGAGGTTAATGAAATCAAACTGCAAAAATACTTAGGCGCGGCTGATTTGCAAAAAGCATCCCCTGAAATGTACACGCAGGTTACAGACTCAGATTTAGGTTTTGGCGGCCCCGTCGGCCTTAAGGAAAGAAATGCTGACGTAAAAATCATTGCCGATAATTATGTAAAAACAATTTTTAACGGCATTGCGGGCGCAAATAAAAAGGACACACACTCCATAAATATTACGCCTGAAAGGGATTTTAAAGTTGACGCTTACGCCGACCTCAAGTTGGCGGGCGAGGGCGACCATTGCCCGCGCTGTAAAGCAAAATTTGATTTTACGCGCGGCATTGAAGTGGGGCATACTTTTAAACTTGGCACAAAATACTCCGCCGCGATGGGCGCAACATTTTTGGACGAAAACCAAAAACCACACCCGTTCATTATGGGCTGCTACGGCATCGGCGTAAGCCGCGTTTTGGCTGCTGCAATAGAGCAAAGCCACGATGATAACGGCATCATTTGGCCCGCGCCTATCGCGCCTTTTGATATTGAACTTATAGCCATGGACACGGAAGGCGAAGTAAAAGAAAAGGCTGATGAAATTTATGCAAAATTACAGGCCTTAGGTTATAGCGTGCTTTATGACGAGCGCAATGAGCGCCCCGGCGTTAAATTTAAAGACGCTGACTTAATGGGCATCCCCCACCGCCTGGTAATAGGCAAAAGGATGCTGCCCGAAGGCAAAATAGAATATAAAGGCCGCACGGACGCTGCCGCGGATTTTTGGATGATTGATGAGCTTGAGTCAAAAGTAAAAACCGTAGTTGCCAAATAATATGATTAATAAAGAGCTGAATGAATTATTGCTTGCGTCGCCCGTATTTGACGGCTTAGATACGGTTATTGCGGGATTTGATAAGAATACACCTGAAGGCAGATATAATGTTGACGGGGATAATATCTTCCTGCTTGTAAGCCGCTATACAACACTGTCTGAAGAGCAAATCCTTATGGAAAGCCACCAAAAATATAGTGAGATCCACTTGCTTTTGGAGGGTTCTGAGGAGCTGGGATACTGCCAAACGGCGGTCCTTATCCCGCATATGCCGTATGACGAGCATAAGGATATAGAATTTTGGCAAAAGCCCACAACATACCCCAAAGCCGTTATTGACGCCAAAAAGGCTGTGTTTTTTAATTGCGGGGAGGCGCACGCCCCAAGAATCGCTATCGGCGGCAAGCCGCAGCCTGTGATGAAGATAGTAATCAAGTTTAAGAAGGAAGTTCTATCAGTAATTTAGGCAGCGGTATTTGGAAGGGCAGAGCCGGGGCGGCAAAGCCCGATAATTATATCGTGATTTGACGGATTTAGCGTATTGTGCTATAATAAAAGTATCTTAATAACAAAGGAAAAGCGACTTGTCAAGCAAGTCGCTTTTGCTTTAAAAGGAAGTAAACTATGCAAAATAAAAATAATATAGAAGAAACCGTAGCCGCGGCCTTAGCGCCACAGGGCTATGAACTTGTAGATCTTATTATCCAGGCCCACGGCAGCAAAAAGCTTTTACAGTTCTTCGCCGATAAAGAAGGCGGCCTTACTTTAGCCGATTGTGAAACCCTTACCAATAAAATTGACGCGATTTTAACGATGGAAAATATCGTAGACGGCGCTTATATTTTGGAAGTTTCTTCCCCGGGCGTACGCCGCGTTTTAAAGAAGCCCGAACATTTTAAACGCTTTATAGGCGAGAGAGTAAAAATACAGCTTAAGCAGCCGCTTGAGAATAGGGGCACTTTTACCGGCCTTATTGACGCTGCCGACGACAAAGCGATGACTTTAAATGACGGCACAAACAAATATGTTTTTGAGTTTGACAATATCAAAAAAGCTAATTTAGATCCTGTATTGGAATTTTAACACTTAGGAGAAAACAAAAATATGCAAAGCAAAGAATTACTTTTAGCCTTAGAGAGCCTTGAAAGAGAAAAGAATATCAAAAGAGAGGATATCTTAAAGACTATTGAAGACGCAATTATCTCCGCTTTACGCAAAAACTTGGGTAAGACGGCCTTAATTTCCGCCAAGATTGATACGGAAGAAGGCACTATACAGGCCTTTCAGACTTTAAATGTTGTGGAAGAAGTTTTAAACCCCGAGACCGACTTGTCTTTAGAGGAAGCCAGAGAGTTTGACCCCGAAGTGGAAATCGGCGGCACGATAACCCATACGCTTGAAGTGGAAGACTTTTCACGCATCGCGGCCCAAATTGCCAAACAGGTGCTTATACAGAAAGTACGCGGGATTGAAAGGGACAACCTTTACAGAGAATTTAAACCCAGGGAAAATGAAGTCGTAACAGGCCTTGTGAGGCGCTTTTCCGACCGCGATATTATAGTTGATCTCGGCAAAGCAGAAGCCATTTTACCTTATTGCGAACAGATTAAAAAAGAACGCTTTATCCACGGCGGCAGGGTTAAAGCCATCATCACTAAAGTGCTTAATCAAAACGATTTTGCGGCAGAACAGCTTGACCCCGTAACCAGCCGCTATAAATCAGCCGCTTATAAAATGGATAAGGGACAAAGGGGACCATATATTATTTTGTCCCGCACTTCCCCCGCCTTCCTTGAAGCTTTAATGGAAGTTGAGATACCTGAACTTTCCGACGGTATCATTGAAATCAAATCCATCCAGAGGGACCCCGGTTTCAGGGCAAAGGTCGTCGTAAAAAGCAATGATAATAAGATTGACCCTATCGGCACCTGCGTAGGTATGCGCGGCATCCGCATCCGCGCGGTAACTAATGAGCTTAGCGGCGAGAAAATTGACCTTATTAATTACAGCGACGACGCCGTAACGACTATCGTTAACTCCCTTTCCCCCGCCAAAGTTTTATCCGTCCGCATTATTGATGCGACGGCAAAGAAGGCTTTGGTTGTAGTGCCTGACGACCAGCTTGCAATAGCTATCGGCAAAGACTGGCAGAACATTAAACTGGCCTCAAAAGTTTGCGGCTGGGAAATTGAAGTAAAGAATGAAAGCCAGAAGAACCAGGAAGGGCAGGAAGCGGCTTTAGCTATCCAGAACACCCTTTCAGGCGTAGACGGTATCGGCCCCAAATTGGCTGAAGTATTAGTTAAATCAGGTTTTGGTTCCGTTGAAAAATTGGCAACGCTTTCCCCCGAACACCTTGCAACCATACAGGGCGTGGGCGAAAAGACGGCCGAAAAGATTATAGAAGGCGCAAAGAAGTACCTTGAGCAACAGGAGGCGGTAAATGACAGTGAACAAGAAAACATCTAATCCCGACGAGGCTGATAAGAAAAAGACTACAGCTAAGAAACCCGCCGCCAAAAAAACAACGGTAAAAAAGACCGCCGCCAAAACAGGTGAAAAAGCGGCTAAGAAACCCGCCGCCAAAAAAACTGCGGCTAAAAAGACTTCCGCTAAAACAACGGCTACGAAATCCAAAGCCGTAAAAAAAGTTAAGGAAGCGGCTGATATTGAAGTAAAAACTAATACTCAAGCAGTTGCCGCGCCGGTGCATCAGCCTGCCGCGTCAAAGCCCGCAGAGACTAAGGCAGCTGAAGCTAAACCCATTGAAAAAACTGTTGAACAAAAAGTTGCCGAACAAAAGCCTGCGCAGCAGCCTGTAAAGCAGGAGCAGCCTGCCGTAATTAACAGGCCTGCCCAGCAACAGGTACAGCAGCCGCAGGTACAAAAACCCGCCGCGCCCGTTGAGCAGCAACAAGCTGCAACGCAGCCTGTGCAGCAACAAAGGCCGCAACAGGCGCAGCAGCCCGTACAACAGCAAAGCCGCCCTGCGGGGCAGCAGGAAAAGCCTGCGCATTATACGCCCAGGCACGGCAGCAACAGGAACCAGCCGCAGCAGCAGGAAGTAAAGGACGCCAAGGTCATCAAAATTTTAGGCCAGCCTACGGTTAAAGAACTGGCTGAAAAGATGGATATCAAAATAAATGACTTCATCAAAAAGCTTATGGGCATGGGCATTTTTGCCACAATCAACCAAAGGCTTGAAGGCGATATGATAGAGTTGGTCGTTGCCGAATGCGGCTTTAAGGTTGAAAAGGCCGAGGAGTTCGGCGCGCAGGAAATTAATATGGAAGTTATGGAAGAGGAAGACGCATCCAAGCTCCTGCCGCGCGCGCCTGTGGTAACCATTATGGGCCACGTAGACCACGGCAAGACAAGCCTTTTAGACGCTATACGCAAATCAAATGTAGTTGCAGGCGAGTTTGGCGCAATTACGCAGCATATCGGCGCTTACCGAGTTAAAACTTCTAAAGGCTATATTTCCTTTTTAGACACCCCGGGCCACGAAGCTTTTACCGCAATGCGCGCACGCGGCGCACAGGCTACGGATATAGTGGTGCTGGTAGTATCAGCCACAGACGGCATAATGCCGCAAACTATTGAGGCTATAAACCACGCGCAGTCCGCAGGCGCGCCGATAATAGTGGCCGTCAATAAAATTGACTTGCCCGGCGCTAACCCCGATAAAATTAAGCAAGACCTTGCAAACCGCGGCCTTGTGCCCGAAGAATGGCAGGGCAGCACGATATATGTAGAAATTTCCGCCAAGAAGCGCATCAATATAGATACTTTGCTTGAGATGATTGCCTTGCAGGCCGAGATGATGGAACTTAAAGCCAACCCCGATATGCGCGGTGTGGGCGTTATCCTTGAAAGTAAAAGGGATAATAAACGCGGCGTTGTAGCCACCGTGCTGGTACAGAAAGGCACGATGAAAGTGGGCGATCCGTTTATCGTAGGCAATAACTACGGCAGGATAAGAGCTTTGGTTGACGAATATGGCAACAGGCTTAAAAGCGCGGGGCCTTCAGTGCCTGCCGAAATCCTGGGTATTAACGGGGAGCCGCCTTTGGTCGGCGACACCTTATTTATTACCGCTTCAGACAAAGAGGCCAAGTTTATCGCAGAGAAGCGCAAACTTGCCCATAAGGAAGAAAAGCTGGCGCACCAGAAGCATGTCTCCCTCTCCACTTTAAGGAGCGACATTGACGGCAAAAAGGTTAAAGAGCTGGCTATCATTCTTAAGGCTGACGTTCACGGCTCCATTGAAGCTATTAAGGACGCGATACTCAGAATCCCCACAGACGAGGTTAGCGTAAAGATAATCCACTCCGCAGCTGGTAATGTTAATGAGTCCGATATCCTTTTGGCCAAAGCTGGCAATGCCGTTATTATAGGCTTTAACGTTGAGGCCGATTCCGAAGTAGCCTCAATTGCCGAAAGGGAAGGCATTGAAATCCGCAGCTATAATATCATCTTTGAATTATTGGAAGATTTGCAGGCCGCTATGGAAGGCTTGCTTGAACCTGAAATCGTAGATGAACTTGTAGGCCGCGCGGTAGTAAGGCAGATATTTGACTTATCTTCTGGTTTCGTAGCAGGCTCTTTTATAGAAGAGGGCAAGATGATACGTAACTATGAAGTCAAAATCCTGCGCGGCGGCGAGCAGATTTATAAGGGTAAGCTTTCAGGCTTAAAGCGCTTTAAAGACGACGTGAAAGAAGTTGAAAAAGGCTTTGAGTGCGGTATCCTTATAGACGGCTTCCGCAAAACTTTGGCGGGCGATATAATTGAATGCACGCAAAAGAAGACTATTGTCAGGCGCATTAAGAAAGAAAACGCCTGCTAATAGCCTAACTGTTAAATCAGCAGTTTTAAAAAGCCCCCGCCAAAAGCAGGGGCTTTTTATACTAGAACAGGCTTACGCATCTGGTTTCCTCGGGTAGTATAAAAGGTTTTACCGCGCGTTCAAATATACCTGTGCAATATGCTATTGCCATACCGTAATTGGTTACGGGGATATTTTGCGCCTGTATTTTGCCTATACGCGCAGCTAACTGCGCGGCCGTTACCATGCAGCCGCCGCATTGCACCGCAAGGGCGTAAGCGCCCAAATCTGAGGGCAATTGCTCAAGGTTGGGGATGATTGTAAAATTAAGCTTTTGGCCGCTTTTCTTTTCTATAAGTTTAGGCAGTTTTACACGGCCTATATCTTCACACGTTATTGCGCTGTGTGAGCAGGATTCAAGTATAAGCACTTTATCCCCTTCTTTCAAATTATTTATGGCGCGCGCGCCTTTTAAATAGGCGTCAAAATTACCCTTAAATCTTGCAAATAATATGCTGAATCCTGTTAGAGGGATATCTTGCGGCACTATGGCGGCAACTTCCTTAAAAGCCTGGCTGTCTGTTATCACAAGGCGCGGCTTTTTGGGGCAGCTTGCTAAATAACCTGCAAGCTGCTGCGGCTGCAAAACAGTGGCTATGGCTTTATTGTCCAATATATTGCGCAGTGTATTTACCTGCGGTTGTATAAGCCTGCCATGCGGCGCGGCGGAGTCTATGGGTACTACAAGTACAATGCTGTCACCCTCCTTTATAATATCGTCTAAAAGTACGCGGCCCAAGCCTTTGGTTTTTAGGGGTTTTAAGGCGGCTAAAAGCGGCTTTACATCCCCGCCTAAAGCGGAAAACGGTAATACTTGCGCGCCTTCAAAATTGAAGGGCTTGTAGGAGGGCAAATCCGCTTTATTGTTAACTATGACAAACGGTTTTTTTAGGGCTTTAAGTTTATTTAAAAGCTCAATATCCTGTGGCGCGGGCTCATTATTAATCACAAGTATGGCGATATCTATTATGTCTAATGTCTGCAAAGTTTTAGCTATACGCGTTGTGCCCAGCGCGGTAGCATCATCTATACCCGCGGTGTCTATCAGGACGCAGGGGCCGATGCCGTCAATCTCAATTAATTTTTTGACAGGGTCCGTTGTCGTCCCGCGCACGGGCGATACTATAGCGATATCTTGCCCGCAAAGCCTGTTTATAAGGCTGCTTTTGCCGCTGTTTACGGCACCGTATATGCCGATATATATTTTTTCCATATTTATATTGTATAATTTCTTATCCGATTATATAACAGGAGCGTTTATGAGGAAACTTTTACTTGGTTTGCTGTTTGCCGTATTGGTCTTGCCCGCATTTGCACAAGATAAAAAGCATAATTTTTCTGTAGGGTTTGAGACTTCCGCCTATACCTACCGCGAGCCGGAGCCTGCTGTGCGCTGGGACGGCCCTATGTATGGCGTTGCGGCCAGTTATTTGGGCCGCGGGGTTATGACGGTGGAGGAGGATGAATCAGATAATTCCTTTGTATCTATTGAGGGCAGGTATATGCAGGGTTCAGTAGATTATGACGGCCGTTTGATGACCGGCGAGGGTATCAAAGAGAATGGTATCAAAGACTATTTTGCCGAAGGCCGCTTGCTTGCAGGCGCTTCTTATAAAATTGGCGACAGCGGTTTTGAACTTTTGCCGTTTTTAGGAGTCGGTTACAGGTATTTATACGATAATTTTGGCGATACCAAATACGGATATGACAGAAGCTCCGCCTATTTTTATACTCCTGTCGGCATTACGGCTAAGTATAGTACAGAGAGTAAGTGGTCCTTTTCAGCTACTGCGGAGTATGATATTTTCTGGAACGGTACGCAGAAATCCAAAATGAAAAATATTACAGGTACTGTCGGCCCCAACACCATATACTTTAACAGTACAGCCAAAAATAAGCAGGATGAAGGTTACGGCGTAAGGGCATCTGTTAAGGCTGAAAAGTCATTTGAGCCTGTCGGCGTTTTTGTGGAGCCGTTCTTCAGGTATTGGCACGTGCAAAACTCAGATTTGAGCCCGATATGGGATACAACAGGAAACTATGCTATCTATGTGATGGAGCCTAAAAACGAAACTACCGAGTGGGGCTTAAGGGTAGGCCTTACATTCTAGTTTGCCGTAAATACAGTTTTTTGGAAGCCCGCTTGAGCAAGCGGGCTTTTTTATTGCTATAATAAAAGTAACTATCCTATAGAGGAGAAATAAATGCAAACTTTCAATACATATCTGGCTAAAAAAGCCAAAGAAGTTGAAACAGGTCTTAAAAAGCAGTTGGCTCTTATCAAGAACACCCCCCAAATTATTATTGATTCAATGTCTTACTCCGTCAATGCAGGCGGCAAAAGGGTACGCCCTATACTCCTGATTGCCACGGCGGAGGCTTTTGGCCTTAAACAGGCCGATTCTATGCCAAGCGCATGCGCGGTGGAAATGCTGCACACCTATTCTTTGATACACGATGATTTGCCCTCTATGGATAATGACGATTTACGCCGCGGCAAACCTACAAACCATAAAATTTTCGGGGAGGATTTATCTTTACTGGCGGGCGACGCGCTTTTAACTTATGTATTTGAGGTTTTAAGCCGCCAGGGTTCTAACAAAAACATAGGTTATGAAAGGGCCTTAAAAGCTGTTAACATTATGGCTAATTTAGGCGGCGTATCAGGTATGATAGGCGGCCAGACGGCCGATATTTTTGCCGAGGGTATTTTAGAAGGCAAAAGCAAACGCGCCGCAAAGCTTTTGGCAAATAAGTATTTTAAAGGTAAAAAACCTGCTTACTACCTGCTGCCCAAGGAAGCTAAAGAAGTATCCGCCGCTGAGCTTTTAAATTATATACATAAGAACAAAACAGGCGCGCTTATAAGCGCATCTATCCTTATGGGCGCGGCTTTGGCGGGCGCACAACAGAAAGATTTTAAGAATATGCAAAAATACGCCGCCGTTATAGGTTTTGCCTTCCAGGTTGTTGATGATATCTTAGACGCCACCGCTACCGCAAAACAGCTTGGTAAAAGCAATAGCGACGCTAAAAACAAAAAGCTTACCTTTGTAACGCTTTACGGCTTGGACGCAAGCAAACAGGCCGCGCAGAAAGCTTATAAAGACGCTGTAAAAGCTTTAGACGCAGTAAAAACCGCAGATAAAGCAAAACTTAAACCCTTATATGATATGGCGCAGTTCATAGTAGCCAGATCTTACTGATTTTTTATTACGGAGCGATTATTATGAAAATTTTGGGTAAAATTAAATCACCTGAACAGTTGCGCCTTATTGACCCTGCGCTGCTGCCGGAACTTTGTTCCGAGATAAGGGAAGTTATAGTAAACACCGTCAGCAAAACGGGCGGGCATTTAGGCTCAAGCTTAGGGGCGGTTGATTTAATTACCGCACTCCATTATGTTTTTGATACGCCCAAAGACAAGCTTGTCTTTGATACGGGCCACCAGACATACGCCCATAAAATACTAACAGGCAGGTTGGATAAATTTAAAACCATACGTAAGAAAAACGGCCTTAGCGGGTTTTTGAAGATTTATGAATCAGCTTATGACACTTTTGGGGCTGGCCATGCTTCAACCGCATTATCAGCTGCATTGGGCGTTGCCATCGCGCGTGACCAAAAGCGCGATGATAATAAAGTTGTTGCCGTAGTTTCCGACGGGTGTATGACAGGCGGTATGGCTTATGAAGCTTTGCAAAACGCGGGCCAGCTTAAAACGGACTTGCTTGTTGTTCTTAATGATAACCAGATGTTTATATCCCAGCGCGTAGGCGCTTTAGGCAGTTTTTTAACGAAACTTTTGACCACCAAATATATGCAGGCGGCTGAGACAGAAGCCACAAAAATTATGAGCAATTTTGAGATTGGCAACAATGCCATTAAAATTGCCAAAAGGGCGCGCGCCATATTATTTTCAGGCGCATTGTTTGCGGAAATGGGCTTTAAATACTTTGGTCCTGTTGACGGCAATAATGTATTGGAAATGGTAAATATTTTAAAGCAGGTTAAGGATGTACGCGGTCCGGTAATTCTGCACGTAGTAACCAAAAAGGGCAAAGGCTATAAACCTGCCGAGGAAAAACCGACTAAATTCCACGGGCTTGGTATCTTTGACGCAGAGACAGGCGAAACCTTAAGCAGCGGCGGCACAAAAACTTTTACGCAGGCCTTCTCCGAAGCTATGATAAAGTTGGCTGAAGACGACAAAAATATATCAGCCATTACAGCCGCTATGCCTGAAGGCACGGGCTTAAGCGCATTTCGCACTAAATTCCCCGCCCGGTTTTATGATGTGGGTATTGCGGAAGAACACGCCGCCACATTTGCCGCAGGTTTAGCTACGCAGGGTATAAAACCTGTTGTTGCATTATATTCATCCTTCTCCCAACGCTGCTATGACCAGGTGCAGCAGGATATCTGCTTGCAGAATTTGCCTGTGGTATTTGCTTTGGACAGGGCGGGCGTGGTAGGTGAAGACGGCCCGACACACCATGGCGTGTTTGATTTAAGCTTGTTCAGGCATGTTCCTAACCTTTTAATCGCCGCGCCTGCTGATGAGAACGAGCTGCAGCATATGCTTAAAACCGCTTTTGACAGTAAAAAACCATTCATATTAAGGTATCCGCGCGGTGCGGGTTTTGGCGTTGAAACGGATAAAACCTTAAAAACCTTGCCGCATAAAGGCCATTGGATAAAGAAGGGGAAGCACGTTAATATACTTGCTATCGGCAACAGGGTGCACCCCGCCATAGCGGCCGCGGAGATTTTGAAAGAGAAGGGTATAGACTGCGGCGTAGTTAATATGCGCTTTGTTAAACCTTTGGACACCAAGATAATCAATGAAGCTTTGGCTTTAAGCCATAACCTTGTTACTGTTGAGGATAATGCGCTAATTGGCGGCTTTGGCAGCGCCGTGGCGGAGTATCTTATAGACAATAACCTTAAAAACCATACGCTGCGCCTTGGTATCCCCGATGAATTTGTAGAGCACGCTAAACAGGATGAGCTTTATGACGAGCTTGGCCTTACAGCGCAAAAGATAGCTGACGCAACGGCAAAAAAATTCTCAAAGTAAAAGGACAATTATATGGCAATCAAAAAAAATGGCAGGGGCAAGAGGAAGTGGGTCAAAAATTCTTATATGAAAGCTTATGAGGACGTTGATTTCCTTAAAAGCGATCCCGCCCGTTCCGTGAGGCTGCAGCTTGAGCTCCTTAAACCTGAAGTCGTTTTGCAGGAAGAGGATGTAAATGACAGCATAGTCTGTTTCGGCAGCGCGCGTATACGCCCGCCCAAAGAATCTAAGCAGAGGGTTGCGGAAGTTAAAGCCGCGCTCTCCAAAAAACCCGCCGATAAAAAATTGCAGGCCAAATTATGTGAGGTTACAGGCTTAGACAGGCTTGCAAAGTATTATGATATTGCGCGTGAGTTTGGCAGCCTGGTCGTCAAAAAGGGCAAAAATCGCTTTGCTATGGTAACAGGCGGCGGCCCCGGTATTATGGAGGCGGCTAACCGCGGCGCATTTGAAGCGGGCGGCAAGAGCGTCGGCTTTAATATCACTTTACCTATGGAGCAATATCCCAACCCATATATTACAAAGGGTTTGGCTTTCCTGTTCCATTATTTTGCCATCCGCAAAATGCATCTTGTAATGCGTTCTAAAGCGGTGGTTGTCTTCCCCGGCGGATATGGAACTTTTGACGAGACTTTTGAAATACTGACCCTTGTGCAGACGGGCAAAAAAGCTGATATACCGATAATACTTGTAGGCAAAGAGTTTTGGAACAGTATTTTTAATATCAAAAAGGTTTGCGAGTACGGCGTAATTTCAGGTAATGACGTATATCATCTTGTTGATACGGCAGAGGAAGCCTGGGATATTATAGCCAAACATTATAAAATTAAATAGCTGTTTATTTATAAAAAAAGCCCTAAACAATAATTTAGTTTAGGGCTTTTTTATTTTAAAAGACTTACTATTTTTTCTTGGCTGTCTTTTTTGCTGCGGGCTTTTTTGCCGCAACTTTCTTTACAGCTTTTTTGGGAGCAGCTTTCTTAACGGCCGCTTTCTTTACGGCGACTTTCTTCACCGCAACTTTTTTTACTGCCGCTTTCTTTACCGCAACCTTCTTTACAGGTTTTGCAGCTGCTTTTTTGCAGCAAGCTTTTTTTGCGCAACATTTCTTTGCTGCAACTTTCTTGGGAGCAGCTTTTTTTACTGCTGCTTTCTTAACGGTTTTCTTTACGGGCATATTGTTTCTCCTACTTACATTTAGGATGATAAACGTCAAAGTTATAATACTACAAATACAAATAAAAAGCAAGAATTTTTAATATTATTTTTTATACTTTGTCAATTCCTTTAATTAATTAGAATCACATTTTATTTTATATTATTTTTGTTTTCTCTGACGGTAAGAATATAGTTTAAAATTTTTTATGGCAGCAAAAAATCCCCCGTTATTTAAGCGGAGGATTTTTGAAAATAAAAATTATTTTTTGTGTCTGAAAAAATTATTTTTTTGTTTTTTTGGTTTTTGTTTTTGAGTCTTTAAGATTTTTGGGAGTAAAAGGCATAGGGAAAAAATCTTTAAATTTTTTAGTTAAAATGCGCGCCACTTTACCATTAATTACATCGCCAATATAAACAGGTGTTGAAGGCTCTGCAAACTCCGCTATAACCTGGCGACACGCGCCGCAAGGGCCGTTTATATTATCCAAATTTTGCTGTTTGGATACTAAAGCTAATGCTTTAATTTCCTTTTCCCCCGCCGCAATCGCGGAAAAAATTGCTATGCGCTCTGCGCAAACCGTTAAGCCGTAGGAAGCGTTTTCAACATTTGTTCCCGTATAAACTTTACCGCTGCCGCCGACTACGGCCGCGCCCACTTTATATTTTGAGTATGGTGAGTAGGAATTGTTCATCGTCCTTACAGCTTCGTTAATCAAGTCATTAACGGACTGTTTGTTGTTTTTCATAATCCCCTCCTTATCCTCATCGGATGTTTTAAAATTATAGCAAAACTTTTGTGAAAAAGTTTCCCATTATATTTATTCTTCTTTTTTTTTAATAGATTTATAAGTTTTTTTATATCAAAAATAATTATTTGAAATGGAAGTCATATAAAATATGACTAATTAGTTTATATTACTTTACGAGTGAGAATTACTAGTACAAATGTCCGATTGACTTTAAAAATTTAAAGTAGTAAACAATAACTATAAAGTATTATGTTGTTAAAAGGAGGAGTGAAATGAAGAGGGGTATATGTTATATGTTGTTTGCGTTTGCCGCCGCTTTAGGTTTAAGCGTTACGGCATCTGCGCAGACGGCGCAAAAGACTACTGCCAAGCCTGCAGCCAAACAAGTGGCGCAGCAGCCTGCGGCTAAAAAGGGGCAGCCCAAAACCGCAAACGGGCAGCCTGTAATATTAATGGAAGAAGAAGATACAGAAATTATGTATGGAAAGAGCGGCAACAAAAATGTAATGGTTATCAACAGACATGAAGATATCATTATGGAACAGTTAGAGCCTACACTTTCCCCCGCAAAACATAAACAACGCTTTGCCGCTGCCGCAACAGTGGCGGAGTCAGATATGACGTCTTTTATGGATGGGTATTATGATTTTAAGAATAAGGTAAATGATGAAATCGGCCTGCAGTTCGGGTTTGATGCCTCATTCCTTGCGCAGCGCGCAGCCCCAAGCGGCAAGCAGACAGCTGTGCAGGCGATGTACTATCCTTATGCTACTTGGAATCTGTTTAAAGACACTGCTATAGGTTCCGGCCAAATTGACTTTAACTATAACTTAGTCAGATACTGGGGCCAAGAGGCTGAAGTTTTGCAGGATAGGGTAAATGTAGTAAACGGTATTAATGACTATACAACAAGGTCTAACTTATTTTCCCAGGCCAGCTATACCCATACGCTGCCGGGTGAGTTTGACTGGCTATCAATCACTTTAGGCCAGTTCCCTATCTATAACTTTGACGGAACGACCTATGATGATAACCAGCAGGTTGGTTTAATGAACTATGCGCTTTCCCAAAACGCTACGGCCAGTTATCCTTTAGCCAGCTTGGGCGCTTATTTGCAGGCGCAAGTGGGTAAATTTACCGTCGCTGCAGGTTACCAGGACGCCAATAACGTAACAGGTTCACGCGTGAACTTTAAGACGGCTTTCGACGGCCAGTATACGGGCTTTGCCTATGCGGGCTATGCTCCTGATTCAAATTCCTTATATTCAGTATTGGCTTACTATCAGCCTTCTGTAACAGAACAGGAAGGCAACTCAACGGGCGTAAGCTTAAATATGCAGCAGAATATAGGTAAAAAATGGGTGCTCTTCGGGCGCGCAAATGCTGTAAACCATAATATACTGCCGATTAAGCAGTCTTATGTTTTGGGCACCAGCTTTGTAAACCCCTTAGACCGCAACCCGCTTGACGCAATTACTTTTGGTGTGGCTTATAACCGCTTAAGCGGAGAAGGCCTCGGCTATCCCGAGTTCTACAGAACAGGCGAAGCCGTAGCGGAACTGCAATGGGTTTGGGGTGTAGGCAAATACCTTACAGTTACGCCTGATGTGCAAGTCTTCCCTCGCGCGGGTTTAACAGCCGATGACGGCATTGTAACAGTAGTGGGGTTGCGCAGCACGCTGATGTTCTAAACGGTTGCGTATTAAAGTAAATAAAAAGGTAAAAGAGAGAGGTAATTAGTATGGACAATAATGTATATGGAACAAGATATCCTGTATTAGCATTTCACACGGGCGGCGCAGGGCAGGCCAATGACGGTATACCGCCGCAGCCGTTTGAGACTTTCTGTTATGACTCTGCTTTAACGCAGGCAAAAATAGAGAACTTTAACGTAGTGCCTTATACTTCTGTATTACCTAAAGATCTTTATGGTAATATCGTACCGGTTGAGAAGGTTGTAAACCAATTCCAACACGGCGCTGTGCTTGAAGTTATTATGGCCGGTAACGGCGCAAATCTTTCTGACCATAAGGCAATTGCCACAGGTATCGGCATTTGCTGGGGATCGGACGCAAAAGGCAATCTTATCGGCGGCTGGGCTGCGGAATATGTAGAGTATTTCTCCACCCCCATTGATGATGAAATTGCCGAAGGCCATGCAAAGATGTGGCTTAATAAATCATTAAATCACGAGCTTGAATTACGCGGCGTCAAAAAACACAGCGAATTCCAGTTCTTCCATAATTATTTGAACCTTACACAGCAGTTCGGCTATTGTTTAACAGTCCTTGGATTCTTAAACTTTAAAAATGCCGCACCTGCCGTAGTAAGCAAATAATTACACGGGTACAAGGTTATGGGCGATAATAATACAACAGTAACTAAACTGGGCATTATAGGCTTAGCCGGTATCGTAGTCAGCTCTATGATAGGGGGTGGGATATACTCCCTCCCCCAAAATATGGCCCAGGGCGCCGCAGCAGGCGCAGTAATCTTAGCTTGGGTTATAACCGGTATCGGGATGTACTTTGTAGCTAATACTTTTAGTATTCTTTCAAGAGTAAAGCCCGATTTAACTTCAGGTATCTATATGTACGCCCGCGAAGGCTTTGGGCCGTTTGCGGGATTTAGCATAGCTTGGGCCTATTGGCTTTGCCAGATATTTGGCAATGTCGGCTATGCTGTCATAACTATGGACGCTTTAAATTATTTCTTCCCGGGCGTATTTACGGGCGGTAATAATTTAAATTCCATTATCGGCGGTTCCATATTGATATGGGTGTTTAACTTCGTTGTATTAAAAGGCGTTAAACAGGCGGCTGTCGTTAACGTGATAGGTACTATAGGCAAACTTGTGCCTTTGGCCATATTCATTATAGCGATGGTCTTCGTATTCCATATGGATAAGTTTGACTTCAACTTCTGGGGTAAGATGGTTGAAGGCAAAGACGCTTTAGGCGGTTTGGGGACGCAGCTTAAAAGCACTATGCTTGTAACGTTATGGGCGTTTATAGGTATAGAAGGCGCGGTAGTCCTATCAAGCCGAGCTAAAACGCAAAGCGATGTCAGTAAAGCTACATTAATGGGTTTTGTGGGGTGTTTGGTCATTTATGTTTTGCTTTCTTTACTCCCGTTCGGCTTTATGACGCAGGAAGAGTTGGCAAATGTCGCCAATCCTTCAACCGCAGGGGTGTTAGAAAGGGTAGTCGGCCCGTGGGGCAGTTGGCTGATGAACGGCGGCCTTATTATAGCCGTATTATCAAGCTGGCTGGCTTGGACGATGATTACCGCGGAAATGCCTTATGCCGCTGCTAAAAACGGCGCATTTCCAAAGCAGTTTGCGGTGGAGAATAAAAACGGGTCCCCCTCTGTATCGCTGTGGGTTACCAGCATTGTTATGCAATTGGCAATCCTGGTGGTATACTTCTCCAACAATGCATGGAATACCATGCTCAGTATCACAGGTGTAATGGTGTTGCCTGCATACATCGCCAGCACTTTATACCTGTGGAAGCTTACTGAAGACGGCGAGTACGCCAAAATAGCTCCGCATGGCAGGTTCTTCGCGCTGATGACAGGCGCGCTGGGCACGCTTTACGGCCTTTGGCTTATTTATGCCGCAGGCATTAAATACTTGTTCCTTGCCTTTATTTTCCTGGCAATCGGCATACCTGTATTTATATGGGCCCGTAAGCAGGACAAGCAAAATACTGAAGTCTTTTCTAAGGCTGAGGCGGTTTGCGTTACCATATTAATCATCATTGCTTTAGGCGCGATTTACGGCTTTGCAAGAGGATTGATAAGCGTATAAAAGTCCCGCGTAAAAAATTGCAAAATATCCCTGTTAAAAAGCAGGGATATTTTGTTTAATATTTCTATCTGTAAAAACAGGGTCAAAATGCCTAAAGATATTGATAATACTTTACCGCCTTTTTATAAGGCTTTAAAAAAATACGCCCTCACTAAAAAGGCCTTGTGGAGCAGCCCCGGCCACAGCAGCGGCGACGCTTTGCTTAAAAGTAAAGAAGGCCGCGATTTTAGGGAGTTCTTCGGGCATAATATTTTTGAGGCTGATATCTCCAGCAGCGTCAGCGAGATGGGCTCTATCCTTGAGCACGAAGGCCCCGCAGCCGAGGCCGAGCGCGAAGCCGCCGATACTTTTGGCGCCGACACCACCTTCTTTGTTCTTAACGGTACCTCCACCGCAAATAAAGTTGTATTTTTTACCACCGTCGCCCCAGGCGATGTGGTGCTTGTCGGGCGTAACTGCCATAAATCAATAATGCACGCTATCGTCATGAATGAAGCTTTGCCTATTTATTTAAAACCTAAAAATAATATTTACGGGCTTATCGGCCCCGTGCCTTTTGCGGAATTTTCAAAAGAAAGCATAAAGGACAAAATAAATAAAAGTAAAATTATTACCAATAAAAAAGCCAATAAGGTGCAGCTTACGGTTTTAACAAATTCCACTTATGACGGATTTCTTTATAATGCCGACAAAATAAAAACCAAAATGGCCGACGCTACACACTACCTCCATTTTGACGAGGCGTGGTTCCCGTATGGCGCATTCCATACTTTTTACGATAAGCGTTACGGCTTAAGCCCTTATATGAAAAAGCGCGGCCTGCATATCCCGCCTGTGTTTGTAACCCAGTCCACCCATAAGATGTTATTTGCTTTCTCGCAGGCTTCAATGCTGCATTTTAAGCACGGCACAAATAAGTACCAGCTGGATTTGCAGGGCCTTATAGAAGCTAATTTGATGCATGCCAGCACATCGCCTTTTTACCCGATGTTTGCTTCTTTGGATATATCCTCAAGGATAATGCGCAGGCACGGTTACAGGATTGTGAGCTCCTGCCTGGAGGAGGCTTTGCGCTTCCGTTCCGCTATGGCTAAGACGGAGCGTTCCTATAGGAAGAAGGGCGATTGGTATTTCAGCATCTACCAGCCGCATTATAAAACTTTGACTCATAATCCCGAGGAGTGGCGCCTTTTGGAAACGCAGAACTGGCACGGTTTTGATATAAAAGATCAGGATGATATTATGCTTGACCCAATCAAAATAACCCTGCTTACACCCGGTATTAAACAGGATGGTACGATGGCGGGTTTTGGTATACCCGCTTGTGTGCTGAGCAAGTTTTTGCGCGCCAAGGGTATCGTGCCCGAGAAGACGGGCTTTTATAATATCCTTTTCCTTTTCTCCCCCGGGATTACGCCCGCCAAAAGCAGGGCTTTAAAGCGCGCGCTTAATGAATTTAAGGCTTTGTATGACGCTAATACGCCGATATTTGATATTTTCCCCGATTTGCAGAACTACGGGGACTGCTATCCTAAAAACGCGGGCGTGCGCGATTTGTGCGAGCAAATGCACGGCTTTTTGATGCGCCACAATATACTGGAATCTGTTACCAATCTTTACAGCGATTTGCCCGAGCAGGTTATGGCCCCCCATAAAGCTTATTATGCGCTTGTTGAGGGCAAGACGGAGTATTTAAGGCTGGATGAGGCGGCGGGCCGCGTCTCCGTATTTATGATATTGCCTTATCCGCCCGGGATACCGCTTATTATGCCGGGTGAGCAGGTGCCTGATATGCAAAGCAATATAATGCGCTTTTTGAAAATGAGCGAGCTTTTTGACTGCATATTCCGCGGGTTTGAGACGGAGTTCCACGGTATTAAGAAGATTTGGGAAGATGGCCGCCCCGTCTATCTTATCAACTGTATTAAGTTAAAATCCAATAATGCGCCAAATAATCAGGTATAAAAAATATAATTAATAAATATCCCCCGGCTTAGCCGGGGGATATTTATTGTATAAGCATAGGCTAATTAGTTTACTAGTCTTGCAAAGGTTTATTGTTATTGGCTTGCATCTTTATTTTATCGGATGCTTGTTTTATTGCGCTATAAGCTTTTTCCACAGCCGCTTTAAATGCGGGCGAATCCCTAAGCACATAACTTGAGAACGCTAAACCCGCAATTATTGAAGCTAAAGGTACGGCAAAGCCCGCAAAAGTTGAGCCTGTAGCGTCTATCACCGCGCCGAGCACCATTGTGGAAAGCGCGGCAAGCGTTGTGGCGGTAAAGAATATGAGCGAGATTTCCCCCGCCTTTTCAGGGCTGCGGTTCTTTGTCGCGCTATAAAGCGGCGGGAAGAAGTTTGACGTCCCCATAAAAGCCAATGCCGCGCCGAAGAGGCCTGCTGTAGAAATACCGCCTAAAGCAAAAGTTACCAGCCCCGTTATGGCGGCCGCGGCAGAGAGCAGATAAGTCTGCGGGCCGTTTAGGACTTCCTGCTTCTGCAATTTGCCCACGATATAGCGCGATAAAGCCATTGCGCCATATATCGCTACGCCGCCTAAAATGCCAGGGATGTCCGAAGCGGCGGGGTAATGCGCTTTTGCCATTTGGAATAAAAGTAAAGAGAGTGTGGCCTCAAAACTTTCAAACATAATAAACGCCGCTGCGCCATTGCGGATATTGCCGTTGGTTTTAAAAGTTTTCCATAAAGTTAAGGGTGAGAGGTTAGACTCTTCCGTAATATGTAAATCCCTCAATTTCGCGCTGAACATTTTTAGCGCGGCTATGGCGGCAAGCGGCAAGAGTAAGCCTGCCACTGATATAGTTTCATCGGCTACGGGTATGCCGATAAGGTTTGCCGCAGCATTAAATAACGCGGGGAATTGCAGGAAGAATATCGTGCCTAAACTGCGCGCCATTAAGGCCTGTGTGGTTACAGACATAGCTTTGTTCTCTTCAAAATTAGCCTCAAGCAAAGGCGACATTGTTGAAAACTTAATTTCATTTGAAAGCGATAATGCCGTAAGGCCGGCCGAGGCCAGTATCAGCGCGGCGATATTGCTGCCTTCGCTTGCATAACCGTAGAAGCCGGAAAGCGCGGTAATAACAACGCCCGATAAAGAAAGCAGCGTGGCCGTCTTCATCACATTTACCATACCGTACTTTTTGAAAAATACGCCCAGAAACGGCGTCATTATCGCAGGGCCGAAGGAGATTATGCCCATAAGCGTATTTGCCGTCAGCGTACTAAGGCCGAATATCTCCTTAAAAGCAGGCGCAAAAGCCATAATGGTTGTGGCTGAAAGCAAGGATAAAATAAAAGGCAAAGCTTTATTTTGAGTGGGGCGGATGTCAAAAACAAAATCCGTTCCCGCTGTTTTAAGGACATTGATAATGTTCTCAATCTCGCCTTTTGGTATGCGGAAGGTGGCATTATTAAGTATTCTTATTTTACCTTGCTCATTAACGGCGGAGATATTGCCGTTTTGATCCAAAAACAGCGTTTCATCAGCGGCTATTATATCGCGCGGCGCTTGCAGGGCCACGGGTAAAGGGGTTTGTAAGTCTGAGCCTAAAATCTCAAAATCCTTAAAATGGCGGGACGTTTTTTCCGTCGGCATTTGTATTTTAAGGCGGAATTTATCCACCGCAGAGGTTTTTACCGCGTCAATAAAGCTAAGGCGCGCCTTGGGCGTGTTTTCAAGCAACATTTTAAAGCCTTCTATCTTTTGCGGTTTTTTAGATCCGTTGCGGATTTCAAGTCTGTAATCCTCGTTAAAAACCGCGCGCTGGCGATTGGTTACTTTTATGCCTTTATCTATATTGAAGGTTAAGGGCAGTTTAACTTCAGCCCGGGTGGCTTTATCAACATAAAATACCTGCACGTCCTTTTTAAGGTCCATACCTTTAGGCATACGAAAGCCCGAGCCCGGAAGGCCCGTATTTGCCCTTAAAGGCGCGGCCTGCTTAAAACCTAAAAAGCTTTTTGTTTTTGATACTATGCCCTGCGCGTAGGAGGCTTGCTTTACCGCCGCAGGCGCAGCTTTTAAAGGCGCGCTAAAAGCGTGGTATATATTGCCCGAGCCGCCTAAAGCTTTGCTTAAACCGCCGCCGCCTGATACAAGCTCCGTAGTCAAGCCTGCGCCGCGCGCGCTCAAATTAAATGCATTGCCCGCCTGCGCCGCATTAAGCGCGACGGGGTTCATCAAAGATAAGTTTACGCTTAAAAGCAATCCGCCCGTCTTTGTCCTAAGTGTGCGGCCTATGCTTTGCACAGCGTCTTTAAAGGCTGCTAAATTTGCCTGCCTTATCGCTTTATCAACACGCGCATTATCAACTGTTTTTTGCGGTTTGGGCGTATAATTTTTTATTTGCGCGGGCCCGCTTAAAGGCTTTTGCGTATTGGAAGCCCTTACTTTATCGGCTATGTTTTTGCTTGTTTGGGCGGTTGCTTTGGTTGTTGTGCCGCTGCCGCTTATCGCCGCGCCGGAAGCCCCTGAACCCTCCCCAATCTGCACGGAAAGTTGATTATATACATTTGTGGCGGCAGGCGTTTTTGGCTGCTGTAACTGCCATTTGAAACGTAATTGCGCGCTATTGCCCGCGCCAATGATTTCAACGTCGGCAGGGTTTAAAGGTTTTTGCGGCTGCGCTTTAGGCTGCGCGGCGGGTGCGGCTGCGGTTTTAGGGGCAGCTTTTGCCGTTTTTTGCGCGGTTAATTTTTGGTAGCGCGCCAATTTGGGCGATATACCTTGCGCTTTAATTTGTGCGCTTACCGATTTTAAAACTTTGCCTTTACCCGCAATGCGGATATTTACCGCGCGGCTTAAAGTATATGCGCTGCGCGCTATTGAGGGCAGGCTGGCGATAAGCTGCGTTAAAAGTACCGCGCTGATTGCGATATCGGCCCATACCGTTGCGCTTTCAACCTTGCGGTTTGTCGCGGCCCTTTTGGCTTTTGCCGCGTCGGCCCCGTGCAGGGTTACGCCTGCAATCCCCTTGGCTTTTGCGGGCTTTAGCATAAGGTTATTGACGCGGCGCTGCGTGCCTTCATTTAAATCCCACCAGTCAAAATTATTTATTTGTTTAACAATATCTTGGCTGCCTGCGCCGCCTGCTATTGCGCCCACGGCAAGCGGGACGTGTACAAAATTATTGGCCGTTCTTAAGATATTTGCCTGCTCCTGCGGCGTGCCTGAAATATTATTATTGCGCTTTACCGAGGCCATATACAAATTAGCCGCTTTTGCCGCTATAAGTTTGGCGCGCTTGTCATTAGAGCTTGCAAGCATAAGGCCTATATCTTCAAACAAATTGCCGTAAGGCATTTTGTAGGCATTGTGGCCTTCTTTGGCCAGGGCTATAGTAAAATCACTTAAACCGTAGGCGCGGGCGGTATCTGCGTCTATATAATTGAAGCGTTCCGTTATTCTGTTATTATAACGCCCCGCGCGGCCTTGGGCTTTGTTGCTGAGATTGGTTATCCCTCTGCCCCAGGCATTGACGGAGATAATATCAAATACGCTGCCCAAACCCTGCCAGATGCTGCCGAGGTTAAGCCCGTCAGCTAGACTGTCTTTTAAGAGGAAGGCGTCTAAAAGTTTATACGCTTCGTCAGTTGCTATTAACATTAAAGAGCTTACGCCCGCGCTTAAAAGCAGCGCGCCATAGTCATCCTTATATGAATCTTTTAAGAGTTTATAGATTTGCTGCGCGTTTAGGCTTTTATCGGCCGCGTTGACGTCCAGCAAAGCCAGGCCCGTTAAGGCATAGGTAAGCCGCTCGCACTCAACAGCGCGAAGGGCCTTGCCGTCCCGTGCGTCAGCCGCGCCTTTGCCGCCTGCTAAGCCGGGGGCGATATCTGCCATATAAAAGTCATTATCACAATAGTCCCCCCCGTCCTGCACCAGGAGGCGGAAGTACTTTTGGAGTACAGGCGTATCCTTTGCGTTTGCGCCATATACGGCGATGATATCCGTAAGTATGGGCGCGTAGGTGAGCATTATCTCTTTATTCCATTGGTATTTTTTAATGCTTGTTGTTGCGCCAATCCCCTCTTTTAAATAGTAGCGCAGCGCGCCCTGCGCGTGCTCATAACTTTTAAAGCAGCTGTTGTCTACGACATTATCGCCATAACCGCGCACGGAGCGCGTGTTAATGCTGCGTTTGGTACAGCCGTCCAACTCCTTCTTGGCGATTTGGGCTGCGGCCTGCGCAATTGCCGTTTCTTCAGCGACTACAGCCTGCTTATATATATTGTAGGCTTGTTTGAAAAAGGATTCGTCCTCAACAGGGTACTCTTTGGCCAGGGCGTTCTTTACCTGTTCATAACTTAAGGTTGAAGGTATGGTTGAAAAAGCAAGGTTAAGGGCAACGCCGCCGCTATCTTTTGAGAAGTTTTCATATGTAAGGTAGGCGGGCAAAGCGGGTTTTGAGGGCTGGAGCGCCTGCGCAAAAGACTGGCCGGCTATATTAAAGAATATGCAGGAGGCCAATACAGCCGCCGCCGCTTTTTTAAGTTTTATTAATAAATTTGTTTTATTTGAATTTTCCATTTTATATTTACCTTTATATTTGCCCATACCAAAAATATCTGCTTCTGTTTGGTTATCAAGAAGTTTTTTAATATCTGTATCTTTTAATTTAAACTTTATAGTATTAGAACTTCCTTGACGTGTACTGCGCTATACTTTGAGAGGAGAAGGATGTTGGACATCCTAAACATATGGGTATGCCTGCTCATGGAAGGACGCCAGCAGGCCAAGCAAATGAGCGCCATAAAGTTATGGCACTTTGTAAGAAATGAGGTTAAGGTAAGTCTTCTGCTTTTCATCTGTAAATGTATCCTTACTGTAATTTGCTATGTAAAAATTATATCAATTACGGAGTTTGCTTAACAGTATTTTTTAGGCCTAACCCCGACGGGTGCTAAAGGACCTATTGCAGGGGCCTATTGATTTAATTTAAGTTTAAAAACGCCGCTTTTATTGCTACAATTATAGCTGTAATTTTTTAATTAACGGAAACCATATCTATGTATAAATTAACCATACCCGAAGGCTATAAAAGCAGTTTATCCTTAAGGGAGACGGAAAAAGCGATAAAACTTATTAAAGATAATTTTGAAAAGCGTTTTGCCGCCGCGCTTAATTTGGAGCGTATTTCCGCCCCTTTGTTTGTGCGCGAGGGCAGCGGTATAAATGACGATTTAAACGGCACAGAACGCGCCGTAAGTTTTGACATTAAATCTATACAGGACACAGCTGTTATCGTGCACTCCCTTGCTAAGTGGAAGCGCATGGCTTTAAAAACCTATCATTATGCGCACGGCGAGGGTATTTATACCGATATGAACGCCATCAGGCGCGACGACGATGTTGATAATATCCACTCCATTTATGTAGACCAATGGGACTGGGAACTGGTTGTAGACGAAGGGCAAAGAACGCAGGATTATCTTAAAGAGACAGTCCGCAAAATTACCGCGTGTGTTGCCGATACTTTGCTTGACGTTAAGGCCGCCTTCCCCCAAATTACCGCGCAAATTAACAGGGATGTTTATTTTATTACCGCACAGGAGCTTGAGGATATGTTCCCCAAGCTTAACCCCAAGCAGCGCGAGAAGGAGATTACGCATAAATACGGCGCCGTTTTTATTATGCAGATAGGCGATACCTTAAAAAGCGGCATCAAACACGACGGACGCTCCCCCGATTATGACGACTGGGAACTTAACGGCGACTTATTGTTTTGGAATGATGTCCTTGGCGAGCAGCTTGAGATTTCCTCCATGGGGATAAGGGTTACGCCTGAATCCCTTAAAGCCCAGCTTGCAAAAAATAATAGTTTGGAACGCCTTAAATATAACTATCACAATTTGCTTATCAACGGCCAGCTGCCTTTAAGTATTGGCGGCGGCATAGGCCAGAGCAGGCTTTGCATGCTGCTTTTACAGAAGTTGCATATAGGCGAGGTACAGGTTTCCCTTTGGCCCCAAGAGATGTTGGAAGACTGCCGCGCTAAAAGTATAAGAATACTTTAGTGCTTGCCGCACGGGCGTGCGGACGGGACGGTTATCCTCTTGCCAACACGCAAATTGCGTATAGACAGAAGTGCTTGCCGCACGGGCGTGTCGTGAGATACTAAGCTTCGCGTAGTATAACTTAGCCCGTTCTGCACGGATTCAGCTTTTTGTCGTCATCGCGGTGCTTGCCGCACGGGCGTGCGGACGGGACGGTTATCCTCTTGCCAACACGCAAA
>CAYQAU010000008.1:0-31184 GCA_964415545.1 uncultured Elusimicrobium sp. | reverse complement strand
TTGCGTATAGACAGAAGTGCTTGCCGCACCGGCGAGCGGCCACAATCCATAAATATAAAAACCCCGCTGTTTAAGGCGGGGTTTTCGCTTGTTTCTATATAAGTAAAACGCTATTTTACGCCGTTCATCCATTTCTCTATAGGCTTCATAAGTATTATAAGCAATACCGCCGCCGCAACGGGAGTCAGCATAAGCCAGGTAAAGAATTTATCTAAAGGCATACTCGCTATAAAGCCCGAGTAAAAGCCCGCCACTTTATTTGCCGCCGCATTGGCCAAAAACCATATGCCCATCAACAGCGATATAAATTTAGGCGGTGAAAGTTTGGTTACCAAAGATAAGCCCACGGGGGATAAACAAAGTTCGCCCAATGTAAAGAAGAAATAGGCCCCTATAAGCCATATCATACCCATCTTTATGCCCGGCCCTAAGCGCATTGCCGCTAAAAGCAATACGCCGTAGCCTATCGCTATTAGCCAAAAAGCCCACATAAACTTGGCGGGGCTGGAGGGCTCTTTACCGAATTTGTTTAAGCTTATCCAAAGTTTTGACATCACAGGCGCAAACAATATGATGAACATCGGGTTGAAGGACTGGAACCACGTCGCCGGCATCTCCCACGAATGGCCGAAGAAGTTTATTACCCTGTCCACATTATTTGCCGCTAAAAGGTTAAGCGCGGCGCCTTTTTGCTCAAACACGCTCCAGAAGAAGATTGAGAAAAACGCCATAATGAAGATTACGGCCAGTTTCTGTTTGCCTTCTTTTGTTAAAGGTTCGTCTTTTTTCTCTTCCTTTTGCTGGGCGGCGGGCAGCTCCTTTCGGTAATGGCGCGGCGAATAGCCTTTGCCTTGCAGGTATTTGTTCTGGCCCCAAAGGAATATGCACAAACCTACTATCATACCTACGCCCGCCGTGGCAAAGCCGTAGAACCAGCCTATAGTTTCCCCTATAGTTCCCGCTATCAGGTTGGCTAAAAATGCCCCAAGATTGATGCCCATATAAAATAGGGTGAAGCCTGAATCGCGCCTGGGGTCGTTTTTCTCATAAAGGTCGCCCACTATGCTTGATATATTGGGCTTAAAGAAGCCATTGCCCATAATTATAAAGCCCATGGCCGCGTATACCGCGCCGATGCCGCCTAAGCCCATTACAAACTGGCCTATGGCTATAAGTATGCCGCCTAAGATGATTGAGGCGCGTTTGCCGAACCATTTATCGGCCACATAGCCGCCTATAAGCGGTGAAAGGTAAATAAGGCTTGTAAACGTGCCGTACAGGTTTGTCGCGCGCGGTATATCAAAAGCTAAAGCTTTGGTTAAATAAAGCACAAACAGCCCGCGAAGGGAGTAGTAACTGAACCTTTCCCACATTTCCGTGGCAAATAAAAGGTACAATCCCGCCGGCTGCTTTTGGGTGGGTGGGGTTGTCATAAAGAGTCTCCTTAAAAATTAAAATACTATATATTGTAACAAATAGCGGCGGGCAAAAGATATCGGGCTTAAATTTTTACAGGTATTTCGGCAAGTATTTTTTTGAGGCCTTCTTCCAAATTTACCGACGGCTTAAACCCTAAAGCCGATATTTTGGAAATATCCGCGCGGGATTTTTTTACGTCCCCCGCCCTTGGCGGGGTTGAGACGCGTATGAACTTGCGCCCGCTTAAAGCTTCCATCATATCAGCCAGCTGTAAAAGCGTATGCGCTTTGCCGCCGCCAACATTATAGATTTGCCCGCTTTGCCCTTTAAAAGCGGCTGTAACAGAGGCCGCAGCAGCGTCATCAACATACAAAAAGTCGCGGATTTGTTCGCCGCCGCCTTCCAGCAAAATAGGTTTATTTTGGGCTAAAGCCTGCGCAAAAATGCTTATTACACCTGCCTTCGTATTGGGGCCGTAAACATTAAAAAAACGCATTATGACGGTTTGCAGGCCCTTTGCGGCATATTTGCGGCACAGCTCCTCCCCCCTGATTTTGCTTAAGGCATAAGGGGATTGCGGGTTAAGGGGTTCATCCTCTTTTAAAGGTATGTTTTCATTATTGCCGTAGACGGATGCAGATGACGCAAATATAAAACGTTTTACATTATTTGCCTGTGCGGCTAAAAGCGCGTTTTGTACGCCGTTTGTATTTGTATCAAGCGTAAGCTGCGGGCTTTTAAGGGAATCGGGGACGGAAGAAAGCGCGGCCAAATGGATAATAAAATCGCAGCCTTTGGCTGCTGCAATAAGCGCGGTTTTGTCTAAAATATCGCCCTTTATAAATTTATGCGGCAGTTTATAGTTTGGCGGATTATTATCATAGATAATGATATTTTGGTTGTTTTTTGCTAAAAGCGCGGCAACGGCCGAGCCTATAAAGCCCGAACCGCCCGTAATGAGCCAGCTGTATTGTTTTTTTAATTGGTTTTGCGGCACAAGCGTATCCCCGTCAGAAAGTATAAATATATTTTAGCTTTTTATGGTTTTATTGTCATTTACGGATTTAAATAAAAGCGTTTCCATAAGCCCGCGCATTATAAGCCACGCGTTAAAAGCTATCAAAAGCCCGTGGTTGCCAAAGCGCGGCGTAAGCAAAAGGTAAAGCGCAAAAAATAAAGCTACGCCCGCAAATACGCTGTTACGCATTTGCCGTGCGGCTGTAAGGCCGACAAATATGCCGTCCCACAAAAACGCGGCAAAACCCGCAAGCGGGAAGGCGGCCGCCCAAAATACATAAGTTTTGGCTGTGGCTATTACGGCTGTTTTATCCGTCAAAAGCCTTAAGAGTCCGCCCGCAAAAAGTAAATAGATAAGGCTGAAGGCCGCAGCGACGGCAAAACCCCATAGGAACAGCCGTCTTATCAATAATATAAGCCTTGAGTTTTCCCCCGCCCCGAAATACTTGCCACACAAGGCTTCTGCCGCATAGGCAAAGCCGTCCATAAGATAGGAAAAGAAGATAAAGAACTGCATCAAAAGCGTATTAGCGTTAAGTATATCGCCGCCCATACGGGCCGATGCGGCAGTAAAAAATACCGTTACGCTTATTATGCCCGCGCTGCGCAAAAAGATATCGCGGTTGACGGAAAAGAAAGGCTTAAAATCCTGCAAATTGCGCAGGAAGTTAAAAGAAAGGTATTGGCTTAGATATCCGTATTTTACCGACCATATACCCGCCGCCAGCAAAAAGCCCGATACCTGCGCAAGCAGCGAACCTAAGGCCAGCCCTTTAAGCTGCATCCCAAATAAAATAACAAAAGCTAAGCTTAAAACTATATTGGCTATATTGGTAAATATGGCCACGAACATCGGGGTTTTAGCGTCTTGCATCCCGATAAACCAGCCCGTCATTGTGTATAGCCCAAGCGCAAACGGGGCGGCCCAAATATATATAAAAAAGTAATCGCTTACATAGCCCTGCACTACGGGGCCTGTTTTGATAAAGAGCAAAGCGGCCTTAAATAATAATGACTGCAAAACTATAATTGTCAGCCCTGCGCCAAAAGCTAAAGAGAGCGAGCGCAGTAAAATATTTACCGTTTCCTTTTTGTTTTTTGCGCCACAGGCCTGCGCGGTAAAACCCGCAGTGCCCATCCTTAAGAACCCAAAATTCCAATAAATAAAATTAAAAATTACTGCGGATACGGATACCGCGCCTATATACATAGCGTCGGGCAAGCGGCCCGCTATAGCGGTATCTGCCATACCCAGAAGCGGAACGGTTATATTGGTAATTATATTTGGTATGGCAAGGCGCAGTATTTGTTTGTTCATTAACCTACATCTATATTAAGGAAATGCTTGGCCAATAGCCCGATGACGAAAGAGATACAGGCCACCCCTAAACTGATTGAGGCCATTTCCGCGAACCTTTTAAAGAATGGCAGCGATTTGGCTACGGATATATAATAGTTGAAAAAGAAGATAATAAATATCATCGTGCTCAACATAACTATAAGGGCGCACAAGTACATATCATTGGGGAAAATTAAATAAGGCAAAACCAAAAGAACTACGGTAACCAGATATGCAATACCCGTGTAGACGGATGCTTTTAGGGCGTTTGGGTTATTATCAGCGCGCTCCGCCAGGTAATTGGACGCAGCCATAGAAAGCGTGGCCGAAATACCCGTGATAATGCCCGCTAAAGCTACAAGGCGCGTATTGGCAAGCGCAAAGGTCAGGCCTGCTATGGTGCCTGTAAGTTCCACTAAAGCGTCATTTAGCCCAAGCACCATCGCGCCGACGTATTGCAGGCGTTCTTCATCCAAAATTTCTATAAGCTGGGCTTCGTGCTCCTTTTCCTGCGCGATAATGGTTGGGGCTTGCGGGATTTCATTTTTAAGTATTTCCACGTCATTGATGCCGATATACTCATTCTTCTCCATAAGTTTTATGACGAAGGTATAACCCATAAGGTAACTTAAAAAGATATACCAGCAAATTTTTATGCGCGCAGGGCGCACGGTTTTACCCGTATAGCCTTGCCAGATAAGCGCGTGCTCCTTTTCGTCAGACGCTATTTTTGAGAGTATAGCCTTGTTCTTTGCGCCCTTTTCGCGGCGCGCGATATGGCCGTATATGACGGAGGCCGTCTCCTCATCCCTTTGGTATTTAAGCATTAAATTCATTGTGGTTTGGCTGAAATTTTTGTCCATACAAAATCCTTACAGTTTTTAACTGTTATGTTTATTTTTATTGTGCGGGGCCTAATCTAAAAGTTCCGCCAGGCGTTTTTTGAGGTCTTGCGGGTTAGTAAACCTTATGCCCGTGATGCCAAGGGCTTCTGCGCCTGCTACATTATCTTTATTGTCGTCAATAAAAATGCAGCCCTGCGCTTGCAGATGGTAGCGGTCCAGCAAGGTTTGGTAGATTTTGGCGCAAGGTTTTATGCACTTCTCCTCCCCGGATACCACTATGCCGTCAAACAAATCCAGGAACGGGAAGTTTTGCCTCGTCCACGGGAACTTTTCCGCCGACCAGTTTGTAAGCGCGTAAACTTTATAGCCTTTATCTTTTAAATCTTTAAGTATTGCCAGCGTGCCTTCTATTACGCCGCCAAACATATGGTGCCAGCCTTCGTCGTACATAGCAAGCTCTTTAGCATATTGCGGGCAGGCTTTTTGGCCAAGGGCGATATTCTCCTTTATCGGGAACCCGCCATCCATTTTGACAATCCACGGTGTGTTACAGGAACGGGCTAAAAAATCTTCCATTTTAGCGTCATCTTTAAAGACGTCTTTATAGAAGTAACGCGGGTTCCAGTCTATCAGGACGCCGCCGAGATCAAAAATAATAGTTTTCTTCATATAAATTATTTTATCATAATGGCAAAATGTCTGCTTTTTAAATTATGCGCAAAAAACCCGCCTTTGGCGGCGGGTTTTAAAAATTTTTAAGTATTATTTTATGGCCTTAGTTTTGGTTTTTTGCAGTTTGTCGTATTCATATATCTCAAGTTTATAGTTTAGCAACTTGCCGTTATTATCAAACTCCTCATACAAAATCTGTTTATGCTGCGCGCCGGGGCCCAAAGTTAATTTGGATTTGTGCTTGCCTACAGGTACCTGGCTGCCTTCGGGTTTGTTTAAATCGGTAAGGCGCATTTGGCCCTCATAGTACTGGTAGCCGCCTACGTCTTTTGGCATTGCGGAACGGTCAAATTTATCGTAAATATTTTGGGAGTCTTCTTTGGAATATGTCCCTGTATATTCTTCCCTCTTTATTGTGTATACGCCAGTATCTTTGGTGGTTTGGTCATATATCCTTTCCATTTCTACATCGCGCGTGCGGTAATAGTTGGATTTTTGGCCTTTAAAGGATTCTTTACCGTTAGAGAATTTTATACCGTCATTACAAAGCGACTCAAAATCCCTTTTTATGCCCAAGGCGTCATCAAAAAGCATAATAATTCCGTCTGCGTCATCGCAGGTTTGCACGGTGGTTATATTGTCCATAATGCTTTGCCTGGGGTTGACGGTGGAGTACAGCATATCGCTGTTATCTTGCGAGTTTGCCTTTTGGTCCGCCAAGCCGATGGAGTGGCCCACCTCGTGCATAAGGCCGTAAAAAAGGCTTTTGTCGTCATAGGCAAATTTTTTAACTAAAGTTTGCAGTTCGTCTATTAATTTGGACATCTTTTCAAAATCAGCGTTTGGCGTGGCAAGTATTTGCTGTTTCAGGCGGCTGAATTCTTTTGCCGCCGCAGCGTCATTGCCCATAGTTTTCAGATTGGAGTAATTCCTGTACATTCTTGTGGGCAAAACAACGCGCGGCACGGGATTATATGTATAGTGCGGCGGTATCTTTTCGCGCCCGAGCAGGTGCGCGAAGAAATGGTTTTCATAGAAGAAAGAGATATCAGCGGGCTCTGCCCCCTCTGCGGGCTGCGGGGCTAAGAATTGCTTGTACTTTTGCGGATAGGGCAGGAAGTTGCAATCTTGCAAGGATATTAAATCAGGCTCTTTTTCCAGGCTTTGCAAAACTTTTGCAAATTCTTCTGCGCGGCCCGCCTGCCTTATCATTTTTGCGGGGTAAGCCATCCATAATTTATAGGCCAGTTTTATATGCTCATCAAAATCTTTGGCGTCTGTGATATCCTTGGCCTCATCGCTTATATATACGCAGTAAGTAATGGGGCGGTTGGCGGCCAGTTTTGGGGCGAAAAATTTGTCTTTATTTTCATTATAGGAAAATACCCTCGCCGTCGGTACAGCCGCAAAAGCAAAGCCGCCGCAAAAAAATACTAATGATAAAACGGAAATAAGATTTTTAAGCATTATAAAAAGCTCCTTATTAATAAATTAGTTTTTATGAAGGCGATTCACAAGTGCCTAAAGCTCTAAATAGCGCCTGGGCCTTTTGGGCTGATATATAAAAAGCGGCGCATTTTTGGCGCGCCGCTTTGGGTTAAAGATAGTTTGTGCGGATACTTTATAAACCGTATTTTTGTTTATCTTTCAGCTGTTTTAATTTTTTTTGGTCTTGTATATATGTTTGATCGTTAAGAGCTTTCTTAACGGGTATTTTCCAGCTGAGGACGATAGTATTGGGCTTTAGTGTATTTAAATCGTTTAAAGCTTCTTGATATTCATTTTGATAGTAAAAAGTCAATGCTCTTAAAAAAATTACATGTGAAGGTACTTTAAAGTTTTCTATTAGCTGATTTAATATTTCTAAAGCGCCTTTATAATCGTGGTTTGTATATTTTGACATGGCTAAAAAATAATCGGAGTTCATTATATCGCCTTTCTTGTTATATAACCGGGCGGCTTTCGCATAGGCTTTTGCTGATTGGGCGGGGCTTTCTTCTTTTTGGAGCGCTTCAAAAAGGTAAATATCTATAGTTTCATGGGGCGCAATATCTTGGCTGTATATGGAACCGTCAAAACAATTTTTAAGCTCATATAAAGCCAGCTTTTTTTGTAGCGGGATATCTTTTTTTTGCAAGGCGTCATCCATCATAAAAGGATCAGTGCATATATTATCCAATTGCATTGTGTTGATTGTCTCACGCATTTGCGGATTCTTGGGCCAAAAGATTTTGGAGCGCAGTATATTGCTGCAATACCGCTGTGCTGTTTTTATATCACCCAGCATATAGGCTGCGGTGGCAAAAGCTGTTTTATCTTGACTCGTGACCGGCTTTGTTTTTAGAGCTTTTTTATAATCAGCGGCAGAATCTTCATGCCTGCTTAATCTTTTATTAAGTTTTGCGCTGCAAGTATAGGCTTTAGTCATATTAGGATTAATTTGCGCGGCGGATTTGAAAGCAGAAAACGCCATCTCCTGTTTAGGGCTGTAAGAGTATATATATCCTTTCCTAAAAAATGCGTTTGCAAAAAACGGGTATTCCTTTGTAGCTAAATTATAATACTGAATAGTTTCTTTGTTACTCTGCGCGGCAGAGCCTTTGTCAAAGTAATATTTAGCTTTTTCTATATCGTAATCCTTTTTTGTTTTTTGGGCATATCCTGCGCTTAGTAAGAATAAGCCTGATAAAATTATTATTATTTTTTGCATTGCTCCTCCCTCAGTTTGCAAGTTCCTTTCATCGGATTGTGTATATTTTTTACTATATCTATTCTTAATTATTTTTTTCAATAATCAATTTATTATCTAAAATAGTTCCTTGAATTGGCGCGGGTTCTTGCGCCTCTTCGCTTACAGGCTGCCATTGCATACATTCTTTAGGACAGATTTTTATGGGCCCGCCGCTTTCGCAAACTTCATAAGAATCACAGTAAGAACAGGTTTTGGAGTCAACCCACTTGCACTCAAGTTCACAAACAATAGTATTATCTTTTTCAGTACAATCATTCCCGAAGAATTCGTTTTTATAGAACTCTTTAGCGCTATAGCCGTCCCATGAGGAGCCTTCAATGCAGACGCATCTGTCCGTTTTCATTTTAACATCGGCAATTTTAGTGGAAGGCGATACATATTTGTATGGGCTTTGCCCGTTACAGTAACGCCAAATATAGCTCTTTTTTGCGCTTGTGTCAAAAGGTATGACAGTTGAAACAAAGCCGTCTTTCTCAAAAGGGGTTATGAATTTTGGGCACAGGTCTTTGAGGGTTTTCCCCTCCGGCAGGTAGATATTCCTTAGTTTTACATTGCAATTTCCAAAACACATATCATCCATTGTCAAAGATCTGTTTAAACCTTTAGATAAGGCGGTATTAGGCTCTAAAATTTCAAAGATTTCGCTTATCTTTTCATTTGTTTCTTCTTTCCAAGAGGCAAAATATTCAGGCGCATTATTTATTTTATTGAAAAAGTATAATTTGTCCGCCGCAATAGGTTTTAGGTTTTGTTTATTGGTCCAACCTGTGTTATTGCTTCTGTCGTAGATAAAATACCAATCGCCATACTTTTGTGCGGCAAAAACCATAGTATTATCCGCTATCTCGCCTATTACTTTGCCGTCCCATTCTTTAGGGTTTTTCCAGCCGTTTTCATTATAAAAAGGCTTTTCCTTTTTAGGCTTCCCGGGCGTTATCCTGATATTGGCGGGCCCGTCTATAAGGAAGACATCTTTTGCCGCCAAGCAGCCTGAATCGGGCGTGCATCGGATGGGCACGCCTCTAAATACAGGCTCGTCGCGGAATCGCAGCAGTACCTTTGGGCCATACCGAGCGTAGGAATCTTGAGAACTGTCAGCCTTATAAGAATCGGAAACTATTGCCTGTCCGTTAAGCGTAAACTTATTTTCCTCAAGCATTAGGTTTTGCGCCTCTTCTTCGGTGTAATCAGCGGGCCTGTCGTAAATAAAATAAGAAGGAGCGGCAAAAAGCGGTAAAAAAGTGGCAACAAGGAAGATAAAAGAAAATATAATTTTTTTCATGGTCTGTTTCTCCGTTTGATGTATCCGTTATTTATAATGATTCTACAAAATTAAATTAAAAATAATTTGCTAGTATTTTGATATCAAAGGACAAAATATGCCATTTACCAGAGCTGAAACAAAAAAAGTATTGCAATATGTAAATAAAAAGTATAACACAAAGCCCGAGTTTTTGTGGAGAAGATTCCCCAATAACGCTGTTTTAAGGCATAAAGGAAGCCTTAAATGGTATGCCGCCCTTCTTACTATTGATAAGCGCAAGCTGGGCTTAAATGAAGAGGGAGCTGTTGATATACTGGATTTAAAGTGCGACCCTATGACCATAAGCGCGCTGATAGATAAAAGGACGTTTTTCCCCGGCTATCATATGAATAAGACGCATTGGATTACGGTTTTGCTGGACGGCTCGCTTAAAGATAAATATCTCTTTTCGCTTATAGACCAAAGTTATGAGATAAGTAAAAAATAAAAACCCCGCTCTTTTTTAGAACGGGGATTTTTATTTCTTTACTTAAAACCTGCCTGTTTAACTGTGAGAGCTTTTAGTTCTGCCTGGCTTGTAAAGCGAGTTCCTGCGCAATTTTGTGGGCCATAGCGGAATCTGTCGCCGTTTTTGCCGCTTTTGCTTTTGTTGCAGAGTCTGTGGCAGCTTTTAAGGAGGTATCTGCATCAACTTTTGATTTTGCCGCGTCAGTCGCCGCTAATTTTGATTTTGCCGCAGTATCAGCAGCCGCTTTTG
Source organism: uncultured Elusimicrobium sp. (assembly GCA_964415545.1). Classification (GTDB taxonomy): domain Bacteria; phylum Elusimicrobiota; class Elusimicrobia; order Elusimicrobiales; family Elusimicrobiaceae; genus Proelusimicrobium. Next base: position 21,119 of record CAYQAU010000008.1, on the reverse strand, counting down.
CGGAGTTATCAGCCGCTAATTTTGATTTTGCAGCGTCAGCCGCAGCTAACTTTGCTTTTGCGGCAGCGTCAAGCGCTGCTTTTGCGGAGTTATCAGCTTCAGCCTTTGCTTTTGCCGCGGTGTTCATCGCGGCGGATCTGGCAGCCTGCGCCGCCATAGCGGTTTGCGAGGCCGCTTCCCTTACAGATATCGCCAATGCCTCAACTTCTCTTTTAAGTTCCGAATCAACATTTTCTGCGGGCATGGCATTCATTTTTGCTACAACAGCTTCAGCTTTTTTATTTACTGTCTGAGCTTTTGATGCCGCTGCGGAAACGGTGCTGGCGGCGGAGTCAGCCTCTGTTTTTGCTTTTGAGGCGGCTGTCGCTGATGCTTTTGCTTTTGCGTCTGCAGTAATAGCAGCTTGCGAAGCTGTATCAGACGATGACTTTGCTTTTACCGCTTCAGCCGCAGATGTTTTTGCCATTGCCTCTGCATTAACAGCAGCTTGGGAGGCTGTATCAGACGACACCTTTGCTTTCGCCGCTGAAACCGCCGCTAAATTCGCTTTTTGCATTGCTATATCAGCTGTGGCTGCTGCTACCGCCGCGCCCCTTTTGGCTACGGCATTAGCATGAACTTGGGACTTTATTTCCGCAATTTCCCTTAAATCATCGGAATCAAGGCCTTCTGCAGCAGGAGCAGGCCTGTTTGTAGAGGGCTGCAACTTCTTTTGCTGCGGCGAGTCGGTGTATTGCGAGAATAAAGGCCCGCACAAAGAACAAATACATAATGCCAAAAATATCTTTTTTGCTGAATTCATATCAGTCTCCTGTTTATAAATAATTAAATAAGTAGCGTCTTAAGTAGCCCATTAGTCTAGTAAGTGATTGTTTTTATATTATACATATTTGTATCAGTTTTTCAATGATAGACCTATTTGGTTTTATCCCGGGTAAAACTTATGCGGATTAGGGGTTTGCCTTGCGCCGCTTTGCAGGCCCCAACTTCTAATGGCACAAAAAAAGACTGCAATCTTTTAGGGTTGCAGTCTTATATTTAAATTGAAGTACCCCCAATAAGAATCGAACTTATATCCCCTGCTTAGAAGGCAGGTGCTCTATCCATTGAGCTATGGGGGCGTTTATTTATTACCTATTAATTATATAAATTTATGAAAATTTTAACAATAAGCATAATGGCGCCCGCCGTCAGGCCGCGCTTTAATAAAGCTGTTTGCCCGATATATGTTTGGGCTCTTTAAGCAGTTTTTGCAGTTCTGTTTTTATCTCGGCGTTTTTTACCTGCGCGCCGTCAAATATGTTAAACGCCAGTTTTGCGTATGTGCGCAGCTGCGCTATATCTTGCAGGTATTCACTTAAGATTTTTTGGTTCGCTTCCGCTTTATCCTGCTGCGTTTGCAGAAGCTGCCCAAGCTGCAATTTAGTTTGCGCTACAGCATCAGCTATCGCCGCGTAGGCTTTGGAATCTTTGTCCAAATCCGCGCTGCCGTCCCCATTCACGCAATAGGCTGCGCTCCTTTGGTTTACCAAACAGGCTGCGCTGTTTTTGCCGTCCTCGTAATAATAGACGCTTTGCGGGTTCCCGCGCTCGCAATATGTACTGTTTTTGCCAAGGCAGGCGGTTATAAGCGTATGCTGCGGCGTTTGCTTGTATATCATTGCGCGGCTGTTTTTGCCGCCTTTATGGATTGACGCATTATAGGATGTTTTATCCTGCGGGCGCAATGTTATTTTGGTTATGGCATTATTATTATCGCTGTATTCAAAACTTATGCTTTTATCGGCGTTTGGCTTATATTGCATATTGGCTACAAACGGGCGCATATCCTCATTTTTTGTATTTACGGAAATTAGTTCTGTCAGGCTGTCGGGGAAGTGGTTCAGGCGTGTTTTTACGCCGCCTTCGTCTTCAAAGGCAATTATTCTGTTATCCTTGTCGCGCTGAATATTCTTTATTTTGCCGCTTAAAAGCACGTCAAGCGGGCTGTAATCAAGGCGCGCGCCGCGCGAAAATTCCGTCTTAGATATTTTTACGCTGCCGTCTTCATTATATTGCGTTATATTAACTTGCGCGGATTCAACCGTCTCGCGGAAGGTTACAAATGGCGCGCGGCCGACTTCACTGCAATTATTAAATACTATATTATCGGGGCACAGGCTCCTCCACCCCTTTGCGCCGCCGCGCTGTTTATTGTTTACTTTGCAGTCTATAAGGTTTATAAGGCCGTCATTATCATCACAGGTAAGGTATTTTGAGTATCCCATTACCGCATTGCGCGTGGCTGATGTTCCGTACTGCGGGTCCGTATTTATACGGCCGGAGAGGTACTGGTCAGACAATCCCAAAAGGTGGCCGATTTCGTGCACTATTACGGAATAAAAATCGCTTTTATCCTCAGCCTTGCTTTCCCTTATTGCGATAAAGCCGGGTTTTGCGTTTTCTGTACCTTCCATCATTACGCCGCCTGCCCTGCGGTCCATATGCCTTTCAAAAGTTTTATCATTAAGCAGCATAAGACGCATATCCTCTATTTGATCATTATATTGGTAGCCGGGCTTATTGCTGGCTAAAAATGAATAGTGTTTTAAGGAGGCAGAGCAATTAACTTTTTGTAATTTTACTTCTTGGGCGATTATGGGGTACAGGTCCTCAAACTCGGCCTTCCTGTCTAAAAATTCAATTTGTTTTACGGTAGAGGCAAACCAGTTGTTTAAAGCGCGCACGGCCGTTTGCTCAAGGCTGTCCAGTTTATCTTGCGGCGCATTGCCGTCTACACAGTAAGTCAGTATTTGGCCTTTGGCTATTTTATGTATTATATATGGGGAATAATCAGAGTTTTCTTTTTTGCCTGATTCTTTTAAAAACCCGAAGTCATTTGCGCAAAGCGGCGCAAATGTTGACGATAAGACGAGAAATGCAAGCATTAAAATTTTTTCAGCCATAATCTATATAATATCAAAAGGCCGCGCGTTTTACATGGGCCGTTGGACCGATTCTTTATATAGGACTAAAGGCCTGTTCACAAAACTTTGTTTAATGTTATAATTTATGTAGATATGATTACTCATAAGTGTGCTAAACATATAATAAACATAACTGATTTTAATTTAATTAAAAAGAGCAGATGAATTCCATTTGCTCTTTTTTTATTTAACAGATTTCAAATAAAGGAATAAAAATAAAGAAGTAAAGGAGAATACATATGTTGTTTATGCCAAAAGAAGCAAAATTCTTTGACCTGTTTGATATGCAGGCCGCCAACTTGCTGGAGGGCGCGGAATTATTTAAGAAAATAATTACCGAATCTGCCATCACCCGCGATAATGTTGACAAGATGCACGCCATTGAACACAATGGCGATGAAATCAACCATATCATCATCAATACTTTAAACGAAAGTTTTATAACCCCGTTTGACAGGGAGGACGTGCTTTCCCTGGCCACCAATATGGATAATATCGTAGACGGCATTTATATGATTGTAAACCGTTTCTACCTCTATAAAATAAATAATCCGAGCGAAGAATCAAAAAAATTGGCTGAGATTATTGAGCAAAGCGCTCGCGCCGTAAAGCAGGCGGTGTACTTCCTCAGAAGCAATAAGAATATGAAGAATACTCTTAAACAGTGCGTGGAGATTAACCGCCTTGAAAATATGGCCGACGTCATCCGCGACGAAGCTATTTCCCGCATACTTAATGAGCCTGATGCAAACCCTATCCATGTAATAAAACAAAAGGAGCTTTTTGAAGCCGCAGAAACCGTAACCGATATGTGCGAATATGTGGCCAATGTCGTTGAGTCAATACTCGTTAAGAATAACTAGGAGATAAGAAATGACTTGGATATTATTACTTATCATCATAGCCCTGTTCTTTGACTATTTAAACGGCTTCCACGATGCTGCAAACTCCGTAGCTACCGTAGTTTCCACCAGGGTATTATCGCCCAAGGTGGCTGTTTTCTGGGCCGCGTTCTTTAACTTCGTGGCTTTGTTCGTCTTCCATACCGGCGTTGCCAAAACAATCGGCAGCGGCATTGTGGATTTAAGCGTGGTTGACTCCCAATTGGTCTTCGGCGCGCTTATGGGCGCTTGTATTTGGAACCTGCTCACCTGGTGGTGGGGTTTGCCTTCAAGCTCCTCACACGCTTTAATCGGCGGCATAGTAGGCGCGGCGCTGCTTAAGGCGGGCCCGCAGTACCTTATGATGGGCGGTATTATGAAGATACTTGCCTTTATCATCATAGCCCCTATCTTAGGCGCGGTTTTGAGTATGCTTATTGGTGTGATTGTATTTCACCTCTTTAGCCACACCAACCCGTTTAAGGTGGACCATTTGTTCAGGAAGGGCCAGTTGGTATCTGCCGCGGCTTACAGTTTGGGCCACGGCGGTAACGACGCCCAAAAAACTATGGGTATTATTACGATGCTGCTGTTCGGCGGGTTTGCCGACAGCCCCGCTATTGCAGGCGTAAGGGAGTTCTTCCTCACCAATCACGAGCTTGCAAAGCTTGCAGGCGGCGATACCTTCTTTGTCCCAGTAAGCATCATCATACTCTGCCACTTGGCTATAGCCATGGGTACGCTTTCAGGCGGTTGGCGTATAGTTAAAACTATGGGCCAAAAAGTTACAAGGCTTAAACCTGTTGACGGGTTTTGCGCGGAATCAGGCGCGGCTTTATCGCTGTTCATATCGTCGGCGATGGGCATACCTGTAAGCACAACGCATACCATAACGGGCGGCATAGTGGGCGTAGGTATATTAAAACGTATTTCAGCCGTGCGCTGGGGCGTTGCCCGCAGGATAGTTTGGGCCTGGATTATAACTATACCCGCATCGGCCGTAATAGGCGCGGGTTTTTACTGGATAGCCGCACATATAAGCGGCATGTAAAGGATAGTAAAAAACAATCTGAAGTAAAGCTAAATAACCCTCTAAAAATGCTAGAATTTAATTATCATTTTAAGAGGGTTATTACATGCCTGCCAAATTAAGTTTTTCTTATTCAAAACTGGGGCTCTATAAAGAGTGCCCGAAAAAATACCACTTCCGCTATATCCTAAAAATTCCCGAGAAGCCTAAATACTATTTTGCTTTCGGCACCGCTTTGCATAAAGTTATGGAGTTTTTGTACTCCGCGCCCGCTTTCCCCCCTTTAGAGACTGCGCTTAACTTTTTTAAGACTGATTGGAACAGCACTTCTTGGGCCGCTAAGGGCTATCAGTCGCTTGAAAAGGAGCGCGCGGGTTTTGAGGAAGGCCTGCGTATTATAAACGCCTATTATGCCAAACATCAGGCGGACGGCATCGTCCCGCTTGCAAACGAATTTAGGACAACTACCGATATTGACGGCCTTTCCGTCATAAGTATTTTGGACAGGATTGATTATCATGGCGAGGGTAAAATCTCCATACTGGACTATAAAACAGGCAAAACCCTTACGCGCGAACCTGACCAGCTTATGATGTACCAAAAGCTGATGAGCGTTAACCCTAAAATACTGAACCTTGTGCAAACCAAAGAGCCTTTTATTCAGGAAGTCAAAATAGAAAATATGCTTTTTTATCATCTGCCCACTTTGCAGGAACAGGCTTTTGAGCCTATGCCTAAAGAGCAGATAGACGAGTTTTGGAGCGGCGTACTAAGCGTAGCTGATGAAATTAAGGCAGAGAAATTTAACCCCGACCCTGATGAAAGCAAGTGCCGCTGGTGCGATTACAGGGATATGTGCCCCGTATTTGGCTTTGCAGACGTGCCCTCCCCCGCCGTACGGCAGGCCGCGCCGCAAAACATTGACAAGAACCCGCTTGAACAGCTTTCCGCCAAGATTGACGAGTACGGCAAGCTTACCGCGCAGGCGCTTGCGCTTAAGGACGAGATTTTGGGTTTAATGCAGAAGGCCAATTACTCAATCCACTACGGTAAAGAGTTCGTGGCGGAGGTGGAGGAAGCCTCTTCCATAGATTTTACCGATAAGGAAAAAGTTGTAGATATTTTAAGGCAAAGCGGCGCGTTAAAATATGCGCTTGTGCCGACTTTAAGCAGCGTTAAAGCTTTGCTTAAAGGCGATAAACTCAATGAAGAAGATAAGGCCAAAATTAAAGCTTTGGCTAAAGAGATTAAGACATTTAAACTTAATTGCAAAAAGACGCAATAAATATGAGGATAGGTTCATATATAAGACGTAAAAGAAAGCAGACGGACTTCCGCTTCAAGCTGGGCGCGGCGGCCGTTTTGGCTTTTGCGCTTTTGTTTACGGGCGCAAGATTACTGCTTTTTACTCTTAATTATTCAACCTTTTCCGCATTGCCTTTTACCGATATTTTATGGGGTTTTTTGCAGGGCATACGTTTTGACGCTGCAACCATAGCCCTGTTTGCCCTGCCGTTTATCTGGCTTATGATACTGCCCGTAAAATCCAAAAAGTGGATAAAGTTTTGGACGGTATTTATAGTCTTTGAGTTTATACTTGCCGCTGCCGTTTTGGCGGCGGATATGATTTACTTCGGCTACGTAAAACGCCATATGGGCGAGGAGCTTTTAAGCCTTGCCAATGATATTACCTTTATTATCGGCTATGCTTTCGGGCCGGGTTTAAAAATACTTATACCGCTTTTATTTGCGCTTTTTGTATTGGTGTGGGCTATTTCGGCTTTTATAGACAGGCATTATAATGAGCCTTCTTTCAAACTTTCCAAAGAGGGGCCCGTTTATGCTGTTATACTGGCTTTGATTTTAATTTGCGTTTACGGAAAGCCCGCCAAATACCCGCTTAATATACCAGACGCCTATTACTCTGTACAAAACAGCAATGTGGCCAACCTCGCGCTTAACGGTATTTTTACTTCCTACCAAGTGATTATGCAGGGTAATTATATTGACGAGAACGATACCGATATCAACCTTGCTACCGACACAACCGCAAAACACCTTTTAAATGATAAACAAATTGTAAATAAGCCATATCAGTTCCCCCTTATGCGAAGCGATGATAATGCTAAGCCCGAAGGTAGGAAGCCTAATATAGTCATTATTGCGATGGAGAGCTGGGTGCCGCAGTATATTGACGAGGTTAACGGCTCCTCCTACGGCGTTACGCCTGTGTTTGACGGGCTTATAAAAAACGGTATGTATTTTGATAATTTTTATGCTTTTGAACTGCGCAGCATCCACGGCATCGCCGCCGTATTAACGGGTGTGCCCGCATTGCCAAAGCTGCCTAAACTGGGCTATGGGCTGGAGGAAAAGGGCATCACCAAGCTGGCTGATATTTTGGATAAACAGGGCTATAATACTATTTTTGCCCAAACGTCCGAGCGCAAATCATTTAACCTTTGTAACACGGCCTATAAACTGGGGTTTAAAGAAAGTTACGGTATGGAAGATATGCCGCAGCAGTTCCCGTACGTCAAGCAGGACGGCTATGGATATGATTATGATATGTATGCTTTGCTTACCCAAAAAGTTAAAGATTTTAATAAGACTAAACAGCCCTTCTTTATCTTTGCCTTTACGGGTATTACGCATATGCCTTATCTGGGTAATCTGGCGGGTTTTGACAAATATCCCAATGATACAGAGCAGCATAAATACTTAAATTCCCTTAACTATGCCGACTACAGTATAGGCTATTTGCTGGAGCAGGCTAAAAAAGACGGTTGGTTTGATAATACAATCTTTATCTTCGTGGCGGACCATACTTTTAACAGGCAAGGTTCCATAAAAGAAAAATATAATATACCGATGCTTATTTACGGCCCCAAATTTATTAACCCGCAGCGTGTTAAGGAGACGGCCTCCCAACTTGATATTTTGCCGACGGTTATTGATTTGCTTAAACTGAATGCGCCTTACAGCGCGGCGGGCTCCACCCTTTTAGAGCGCAGGGCCGACAGGGCCGCAATTTTTGCAGACGGCTATACAATAGGCCTTATTACCGACAAAGGCGCAATGCGCCACACGCGCGCCAAAGCTTTGGAGGATGAGGCTTATACCCGAGATTTTGATAAACAAGAGACCGAAAAAATGTTGTTGGCTTTGGACAAAACTTACTATACTCTTATAAAGGAAGGCAGGTGGTATGAACGGGAAGACTAAAAACTATTGCTTTATTTGTATTGACCAAGGCAGCTCAAGCTCGCGCGCGGTGGCTGTAGCCGCCGACGGCGTTGTGCAGGCGCGCGCCGCCGTGCAGTTATTGCCTTCTATGACGGCTAATAATATGTGCGAGTATGACGCCGCCGCGCTTTTAGACTCCCAAATGGAAGCCTTGCAGGAGACGCTGGACACCTTGCCGCAGGACTGTGAACCGCTTTGCATAGGCGTAGCTAGCCAGCGTTCCACCATAGTTTTGTGGGATAAGGTTACGGGCCTGCCGCTTTGCCCCGTCTTAAGCTGGCTTGACGGCCGCGCGGAAAAGCAGGTTGCGGAGAATAAACTTTCCCATACCGAAATCCACCAAAAAACAGGGCTTTATAAGACGGCCTATTACTCCGCCCCCAAAATACGCTGGTGCATTGATAATTATACACAGGCCGCCCTTGCCCTTAAAGAGGGCAGGCTTTTAGCGGGCCCCGTAGCGACTTATTTGATTTGGCATATGACCAAAGGCAAAGTTTTCGCGGCGGATCCTACTTTGGCCCAGCGCACTATGCTTTTTAATATAGATACGCAGACTTGGGACGAAGAAATTTTAAAATCTTTTAATATCCCCAAAGAAATTTTGCCTGAGATAAAATGCTCTGCCGATGATTATGGAAGCTATAAAGGCATACCCATAACCGTTTGCGTGGGCGACCAGCAGGCCGCCGCAGCGGGTATTGGGATGTTAAATACGGGCGATGTGGCCGTCAATTACGGCACAGGCGCGTTTTTGCTTGCAAACGCGGGCCCCAAACCTAAACATTTAGACGGTATTTTGTCATCCCTTTCCTGGAACTCTAAAGACAAAAAGGCCGATTACCTGCTTGAGGCCCCGCTTAATGTTGCGGGCTCAATCTTAAATTGGCTTAACGGAATCGGCCTGCGTTTTGAGCTGGAGGACTTGCCCGAAATTTGCGCGCAATCCAAAGCGCCCGTTTGGTTTTTACCCGCTTTAGGCGGCCTGGGCGCGCCTTACTGGGATTTTAAGATAACGCCCATTATAACGGGCCTTAATCCTAAGACAACTAAGGAAGACATAATTTTTGGCGCGATACGCGGGCTTGGCTTTTTGATGGCCGATATCGCTTTTTATATCAAAAAGAACGGCGGGCTTGATATCTCAAATATAAGAGTATCGGGCGGCTTGGCTGATTGCGGCGCGCTTTTGCAGTTCCAAAGCGATATTTTGGGCGCAAATATCCTGCAAAACTATGAGGCGGAAACAACCGCTATGGGCGTAGCGTATATATGCGCGGCGCAAAATAAAATAGAAACTGCACACTGGCAGGTATTTAATATATATAATTTATTTAAACCGCAGATGCCTGCAGGCAATGCTGCGCAGCTGTATGCAAAGTGGCGTAAGTTCTTGGCGTGGGCCATAGAACAAAAGGGATTTATCAATTAAAGGAGCGGCGGTAATGAAAGAATTTTTTGTAAAAAATAAAAATATAGTAATAACGGCTTCAATCTGTCTTGCGCTTGGCGGAGGGGCGGCGTATTTATTTGTCTCTAAAGAATCTGCGCCGGCGCCTGTGGCGGTAGCTAAAGTGGCCGAGCCGGAGGTCTATATTGAACCGCGCGGCCTTTACTCCTGCCGTGCAGACAGCGATTGCGTGATTGTAAATACCCAAGAGCCCTGCGGCTGCAATAACGGCGGCTATGGGTTTATGGCTATCAATAAAGACAATAAAGAGTATTATGAGAAGTTTAATCCCGCGCCCGCCAACGGCCCGGACTGCCCTAATACGCCTTCACTTTTTGCGTCATGCAAAGTTGCCCCCAAAGTGGAGTGCTGGCAGGAAAAGTGCTATATAGAGCGCGGCGTGGATGAAATTTTAAAAGCTGTTTCAGAAGCTAATATCCCGCTTTTTGACCACTTGGTTGAGCAGGGCGTGCCCTTAACGGTTACCGACAGGGACGGCCGCGGCCTTATGTTCTATGCCGCTATCAATAAGGGCAGGGAAAGCGAAAACCTGGGTACGATACAATATCTGATAAAGAAGGAAGTACCCACGGGCGACAGCCTGTTTTCAGAATTAGTGCGGGATAATAAGATGGTTACGGCGGATTTCTTCCTGCAGAACACTAATATGCCTAAGACGATAAATATTAAAACCTTCCTTGATTTATTTGATCCCAAGCGCAATGCCGCCGTTAAGGATTTGGAAGAAAAGCAGGAGTTTTTATTCTCCAACGGCTTTGCCCTGCCTACGCTTACAGAGGAGCAGATTGAAGATCTTAAAACCAATAATCCTATCGTTATGATTTACCTTGAGCCGCAGGGCGCGACCTTTAGGATAGACAAGGAAAAGAAAGAGAAGAAAGAGGCCCTTGCAAAAATTATTCAGGAAAACCCGCTTAAAGCTATTAAGCAGCCTGACAGCGATAACCAAAGTTTTACCTATTTGGTTAATATCTACGAGGCCGCCGCCAATGAAATGCCGCTTGAGCTGGCAAAGTATTATAAGAGCGTCATCGGCTATATAATTGACCCGCTGACGGACAGGGTTAGGCTTAACAGCAGCCTTTCCGCCAAAGAAAAAGCCGATTTTAACGCTTTTGCAAAAACGGTGAGGCCTATAAAATCAGATAAAATTTTCCAGTACTTTGATTGCAGGAAGCCATTCTTTTGCTGGCGTAAAAAAGTGCGCCTTGATGAGACTTCTTATATGTGGCAGCCCGTCTGCCAAAACGGGTGCTACTATGATATTTTGGGCGAGACGCCGCCAACCCCGACCGCAGATTTGGTGCCCATCAATAATCTGGAGGAGTTTAATAGCTGGGCGCAGACAAACTCCATCATAGGTGATTATTAAGTTTTGTTTTTGTATCAGGCCTTATAAGCGTAAAAAACTCTTATAAGGCCTAATTAAAAATATATAGGCGTTTATTCCTAAAATATGTAGAATGTTTGTGTAAGTATTTCTATACGGGGGTAAATATGAAGCTTAAACATATAATTATAGTAATAATCGCGCTGCTTGCGGCCGCGTCGCTTATGGGGTTTTTCTATCTGGAAAATATGGAAGAAGTGCAGGAAATTGAAACAGGCAAGCCTGTAACGGCCCCGATAGCCGAAGACGCAAACGCTTTTGCAGATTAAATAAAATATCCCCCGGCCAACCCGGGGGTTTTTAACGGCATAAAAAAGCCCCCGCTTTAAACGGGGGATATTTTGTTTTTGCTAAATCCAATCAGCTCTTATTACTGGGAAATCGCGCTGGTGGGGCAGGTTGCCGCGCAGGCGCCGCAGTCAATACATTTAGATGCGTCAATAACGCGTTTGCCGTCCTGTTCGGAGATTGCAGCCACGGGGCAAGCAGATTCACAGGCGCCGCAGTTTACGCAAGCATCAGGGTTAATTTTATAAGCCATTTTCTTTTACCTCTCATTATAAGATTCGTCTAAATTTATCTTAGAACTTTACATTAACATTATACAAATTTACGCCCGCATAATCATAGATTAATTTTAAAATTATTAAGATGCATACTGTGATTATCATCGGCCTGATTATTTTTGCGCCGCGCTTTTTGCCGATATATACGCCCGTCATATTGCCGCCTATATTAAATATACCCATTATAAGCCCCAATTTAATATCAACCGCGCCCAAAACCAAAAACATACTAAGCGCAAATACATTGGAACATAAGTTTAATACTTTTGCCAGCGCCGTAGCCCTTAACAGGCTAAGCCCGCTGTAGCGGTTTAAGAGGACGGCAAACATAGTGCCTGTGCCGGGGCCTAAGAAGCCGTCATATAAAGATACGCCCGCAGCTATAAAGCGGCTTGCGCGGTTGGACTTTTTGATGCCTGTTTTAAGCCTGTTTTCCCCCTCGGGCATATTTTTGCTTTTGATTACAAAATACGCCATAAGCGGGATGATTATAAAGATGATAAACTTAAGTTTTTGCGGCGGTATCAGGCGGCTTAAAAGCGCGCCCGCGGCGGAGAATAATAAAGCCAGCCACATCAGCCTCAGCAACAATTTATGGCTTAGTTTGATGTTCTTCCTTAACTTAAAGGCTGAAACCAGCGTACCCATACAGGAGGAAAGTTTATTAGTGCCCAAAAGCATTGCGGGGTTTAGCCCGAAAGCCAGATAAGCGGGCAGCGTTATTATACCGCCGCCGCCTGCAAGGCTGTCAATAAAACCCGCAACAAAAAGTAAAAAGCCCAGGAAAAGATATTCTGTCATTTTTTACGGTTTTTTACGCCTAAGATATAAGGCGTAATATCCTGCCTGCCGCTTAAGGCGGTTATTATAAAGGGGCTTTGCATATTTTTATACATCCCCGCCGCTATTGCCGCCATTATTACGGAAAAGACAAATGACAGCGCGCCATGGTAAATATGCGGCGCTTTTATTGCCGCGTCCACCGCAGATATTATCATAACTATAGGATATAGTATATTGAAAAAATAGATAAACTTCAGCAATGCCACTTGCGATTTAAAATTTATTATCCTTATAAGCAGCGGTAAAAGCGCAGTTTTGCCGAAGATGAAAAAGCCCAAAATAAGCGCCGCCTTAAAATACTGCGTATTAAACAACTGGCCCGAGCCCGGCGCAATTAATGAGATTAAGAAAGCAAAAACAGCCGCTAACATTTTTGCCCCATATTAACTAATGCCGTGGCTACTTTTGATATTTTGGCGGGTTTTAAGGCGCAGGTTTGCTCTATCTCTTTTGCCAGCTCGGCAAAAGCTTGGGCGGAACCTTTTTTGAGCTCAAGCTCAACTTCATAAAATTTGATTGTTTTTGACGGCAGTATGATATCACAATTATCAAGGCAAAGCTCCGCCTTAAGGTATTGGTTTGCCAGTTCTATTACTTCCCTGCGGTTCTTTATTGTAAAAAGCTTGCACGGCTTGCCGCTTTGCGGTAAAAGTTTATGGAATATCGCCTTAAACTGCCCCATTGCAGCAGTAAAGGATTTGGCCCTTAGCGGGAGGGTATCCTCCTCCCTTTTAGCCAATCCGTTTACTATTTTGGTTGCGCTTTTTACGGTAACTTCAAAATTACTGCCGTATGTGCGCAGCCTTAAGGCTGTTTTTGTTTTATTGAGCGTTTGTTGCTCGTCGTCGTAATAGCTGTCCAAAATAAGCAGCTGCTCAAGGTTATGCTTAATATCCAGGCGCATTACCGCGCGCTTAACATTCTGTAAGTCGGCGCGCCCTGCGGCCTGCCATTTATATTCCTGTTCAAGATTAGTCATAAATATATCATATCAAATACCGCTGACGGCTTGCTTTACCCAAAAAATAAAGTTATAATAAAAATGTTAGGACTTCCTAACATTAAAGAATAAACAGAGGAGAAAGTATGTTAAAAAATATAGTGATACTTGCGGCTTTGCTTTTAGCCGCAGCGGTTTTGGATGCTAAGGCGGAGTTAAATTTAGATGTCTCCAATACCCAAAACGCCGCCGTGATTGAGGATACGGCCCAAAAACTTATAAAGGTTAAAAATACTTCAGATAAAGCCCAAAATGCCGCAGCTATTGACGGCCGCTTGCGCCGCGTTTTAGCTTCCTTTGACTTGCAGAGGGAAATAAAAAATATCAGAACGGACAAAAAAGTTATTCCCTTCCCTAAAAAACCTTCCGCCGCCAACCGTATGCAAATAAGGAAAGCCGCTTACAGCAACTATGACGCTTCCAAAGAGAAAGAGGAAAGCAGGAAAATTTTACTTCAAATAGATGACTCTTTAAAACTTATGCCCCAAAAGTATAATTTGGCTGAAACAGAGGCCGATAAAAAAATCTTTCTCGCCCGCCTGGAGCTGGCTTTGGCCTATATCGGCGGCGCGCAATATAAAGACGCGCAGAAAATGTGTAATTTAATTTTAAAGTAAATTAAGCCCCCGTATTTTATTGCTGGAAAACCCCGCGCTTTTTGCACGGGGTTTCTTGTCTGTCTGAATATATTTTAAGCTTTTTTATGCTTTTCAGGGCAGCAGCTTTTATTTTCTTTTTTGGCCTTTTCAACCGTTTCGGAGCCCGTGCAGTAATAAACGCGCTCTAAGCCGTACTCCTTTTCTATCTCGCATTCTTTACACTTGCAGCCCTTGTGGTCGTGAATACATTCGCTCTTTTCAAAAGCGCAGAACATACCCTCAAAATGTTTGGCTTTGCCTAAACCCGTTACAAGTTTTTCCACATCCTGCCCTATGGCTTTTACTTTGCATTCAGTCGTAAAACTGGGACAAAGTACACATTTGCATTTGCGCAAATTATTTATTGTTTTTTCTACCCTCATAACTACACCCCCACATATAATATACTTATGCCTTAATTAATATAAATTAATTAAAAAATGTCAATTAATATTTCAGAATATATAAGTAATTATTTTTAATTATAATTTTTATTTTTTGGGGTAGGCCGGTTCTTTATCGGTAATGGTGCCATCGGGCAGTTCGTACACTATTTTGCCTTTGATACAATAAACATTGGGGATGCCTTTTTTCAGATTATCCTTTTGTTCCTGTTTTATAGCGGCTTTAGCGGCCTGTTCTATTTGGGTTTTGGATAGCTTCATTGTTTTGGCACCTCTTTATAAAACATTTTAAACAGCTTGCGGTTGATTATCTGCGTAGTCGGGCCCCGGCCTTCCGCTACGGGCACAAAATCCTTGCCGCCGTTATAGAAAAGGAACCATTCATCAGACAAATCTTTATATTTATTCCAAAAATTATCCCTTGTGCGGTGGAAGCGGTCCTTTACAACTTTATCAGGTATAGCATGGCCGCCCTTTGCCACACACCCTTTTATCCTGGCAATAGATAGCTGCGGATTATCCAAAAACAGGAATATCATTACTACTTGATATCCGTCCTCTTTAGCTTGTTTTACTGTTTTTGTATAACCTATGCCGCCCATAGTTGTTTCTATGGCAAAAGTTTTACCAGATTTTATGATATCGTTAAGTTTAGTAACAACCTGTTTCCACGCACGCAAGTCTTTAGACGGGTCTTCCATATCAGATATTTGGGCTACCATGGCGTCCGGGTCTATAAATTCTATGCCGTATTGGGAGAAGACCTTATTTGCTATAGTGCTTTTACCGCTGCCGTTTAAGCCGCCCAGCAGATACATAGTTTTAACTGAACCTTGCTTAGCCTCTATAGCGGCGTTTAAATGGCGGGTATCTTTTACTTTTTTGGCAAAGGGCGATACTGCAAAAACTTCGCCTTCTATATTTTTTAGTAATAATTGATTTTTATCGGCAGGGGTGGACCGATAGGCCTGCCCTCTCAAACTGCCGCCGCTGCTATTGCCGCTGTGTGGATGGTTTAAAATAATATTGAGTTTCGGTAAACTGTAAACCCCCAAAAGAGTGCCCAATTTATCCATATTACTTATGGCTCTGGGTATAGAGGCGGTTTTTAAAACGGGTGCAATATTGCCGCTAAGCGTGCCCGTCAATACAGGGTTTGCCGCGGTTTGCTTTAATAGATTTGTAAAAGTTATTGCTTTTGCCGTGCCGTCAAGCTGTCTGTAAATTGCGATGGTGCTGAGGCCTGCGCTTTCAGCTGACGTTGCGCCTAAAGGAAGCATGGCCAAGGCAGAGCTTGGTTTTAGTGAAAAGAATAGAGACTCCTTTATTATTTCCGCATTTATCTGCAGGTTAATTAAAGATGTTTTTAGGAAATTAGGTTTATTTACGGAGACGGGTTGGAGGATAGTTTTCCCACCCTGTTTATTAATAGCGCGGAATTTTGCCGATATGCGGTTTACCGCCGGGTTTTTTATGGCCACAGCTTTTAATTTCGCTGATTTTGCGGGCAAAGGAGGATAAGCCCTCTGTGCCGTGCCCGATGGCAGTGAAACGGCGTTTACTCCGCCGCCGCCGCCTTCCCCGATAGAAACGGTAAGGTTATTGTTAATCTTTAATTCCGAGGGGTTGTTTCTCGTTTCAAGCGTATATTCAAAAAACGGTTTTTTTATTTCTGCGGTTGCCGAGTGGTTTGCTATTTCACTTTCTTTTTGGAGCTTTATATTATTTACAGCTTTTTGTTCAATTTCAGGCGTTTGTTTTATCCCGTTTTGCGCCGTGCTTGTTTTTGCTACAGAACGGGCGGCGCCGGTTTTAGCGGCGGCAATATGGCGTTGCCTTACCGATATTTTAAAAGCCTTATTTATGTTTTTGTATTTTGAAAGCGCTGCCGCAAAATTTGCGCCATTGCGCGCTATTGCAGGTAAATTATAGATAAGCGTGCTTACAAAAGCGGCGCAGACGGCCATATCCCCCCACATGGCCATATCCAGCAATCTCTCATTATCTTGGGCGCGAGCCAGTTTTAGTTCGTCGCGGGTAATCTTAGGTAAAAAAGCTGAGTATTTGTTTGCCAAGGGCGCATTGTTTATGCGCCTTTGCGTGCCTTCATTAAGGTCCCACCAGTCGTTTGAATTGATTTGCTTTGCGATATCAACAGTCAAAACGGGGTTGGTATTGCCCCCTTGCAAAAGCCCTACTATAAGAGGGATATGTATAAAATTATTTATCGCGCAGTTATTGCCGACGATAATGCTTTGCTTATTTGTTTGGTATGCGCAAAGGGCTAAATCTTTCTTTAATTTTTGATATTCAGCTAAAAACCTGTCGGCAAGTTTCTTTGCCCTATCGCTTTGGGCGGCCGACAGCATAATGCCTATATCTTCCATTATGTTCCTGTAGGGCAGTTGGTAGGCCTGCTCAAGGACGGAACTTCTTTGCGCATTAAAAATATCTGCGGAGGAGCGGCCGTCTTCTAAGGCGGCGTCTTCATCAATATATTGAAGTTTTACATTAATGTTGTTAAGGTACATCCCGGCCCCGCCGCGTATTTTATTTGTTGCGCCTATCCCGTGGCGGACCAGGCCTGAAACAGTAATAAGATCAAGCAATTCCCCCAAATAAGATTTTGCCGTTTCCCAAACAGTGCCGACAGGTAAAGAATCTTTTGTAAGGAATTTCCTTATATATTGAAATGAGGCCTCTGTATCAAAAGAAATCAAAGCCGCTGCTGAGGGTATAATCAACATCGGCCCGTATTGCTTATGGTAGCTGCGGGCTAATGCGGCGTATATGGTTTTTGCGTCTTCGTCTACTGATGCGGGGCCCGTTATAAGAGATAAGATTATTATAGCTTTGGAGGCAGTCAAACATTCGTTTTGTGAAGAGGCGCAGTATTTTGGGGCCATTTTTATAAAATCGCGCATGAAGGCCTGTGTTTGATTGACGGCGCCATCATCTAAGCCATAGTTTTCTATTACATACAGCAGCTCCGATATGACGCCCGGGGCAGGACGGTAGCCGCCTTTGGGGGCGCTGTCGTGTATATTGTATTGTTTAAAAGCTTTTGTGTTTGAGGCGTGATGAATCAAAAACCGCGCATAAGCATGCGCTGTATTTATTACCGTATAATCTTTTTGAGGGGCAAAAGGGAAGCTGTGCCTGGAAAAAGCGTCCGTAGTATTAAGGGCATTAAAGATATAGAAGCGTAAATCCCTAAAATTAATGTAGTTTTCCTGCGAGTCATAAAATTTTTTGTTTAGAAGGTTAAAGACTTCCCCCCTCTCGCGGGCGTCATCATCTTGTATAGGCAGGTTAAAAGCTTTTACCCAATCAATATCGGCCTGCTGCGCCATTTGGGATAAGGTTTTGGGCCAGTCAACCCGCTCTTTTTGAGGAGGAAGAAGCTGCTGCGCAGGCAGTTGCGTAAATAAAATTAAAAAGGATAAAGCCACCGCAGCGATTTTATTAAGTAATAATCTCATGCTTATATAGTATTATTACTAACGCGCGTAAGGCAAGTGCCTTTTGCCCTATAGCAAACAGATAAAAGGACCTATATAATTTATTGGTTTTGTGTCCGCTTAAAGGAACTTGTTACAGTGGTAGCCTTGCTGTCTTTGGCGACGGCTTTGATTTCATAACCGTCTTTATCAAAGCCTATGCTGAACCCGTGGCGGCGCAGGTTCTTCTGCACATCCCTTTGGAACTGCACGGGATCCCCGCTGAGTAAGCCCAGGCGCACCAGGTCGGGCGTATATGTGCCGAAGTGTTGGTGGTGTATGTCTTCCAATATAGAAATATCAATAAGCTGGTTATTGGCTTCTTCAACGCGCTTGCGGTCAAACTGGGAGGGCATTACAAAAATAGCGGCGTAAAGGTAAATGGCTACCAGCGCTATTGATATTATCCCAAATGCGGTTACAAGAGCTGTCTCCGCCGCTGTTTTTTCGCGCGTGCGTATTACTTTGGTGCTTGCTACATAATCTTCCAGCGCGCGGCTATCGCGCGTCAGTATAGCCATGCCAAAGCCCGCAAAGCCCGTAAGCAGGCATAAATAATAGGAAAGGGCGCGCATCAAAGAACGCGGTAAAGCTATTTTGCCGTAATTGTTTTTATCAACTACTTTGATGCCGAGTAAGAATTTGCCCAGCGTGCTCCTGCCGTTTGCGGTAAACCAGGTTGCGTATATGACGAAGAAGAGGATGAAGAACCAATAGTAAAGCTCCGCCTGCCAGCCAGCTATATAGTTGCCGCTTTGGATTATAAGGTAGTAGCTCCAAAACCAGGCTGAAAAGAATAAAAGTAAATCAAGTATTAAGGCTATAGCTCTTTCAAAGACGGACGCTATTTGTATTTCCTGTTGTTCTTCGTTCATAAAGGCCCTCCGCAAAACGTATATGTTTATTATACAAGATTTTTTATCGCCCTTACCTCATATGTGATAAAATATAAACTATATTCAAAAATTACAAGGATAAATTATTATGAATACAAAAAAGAAGTTCTCCATCCCGCTTTTGCCCGCAGTTATTATAGCAATAATACTGGGCATTGTTTGCGGGCTTTTCTTCCCGCACTGGCTGGTAAGGGTTTTCCTTTCCTTTAACGGCTTGTTTAGCAACTTCCTGGGCTTTATTATCCCATTACTTATTTTGGGCTTGGTGGCCCCCGGTATTGCCGACTTAGGTAAAAATGCAGGCAAATTGCTTTTAATAACTACTGTGCTTGCTTACGGTTTTACTTTGTTTACAGGTTTTTTTACTTATTTTTCCGCTATGTTTTCCTACCCCCTGCTGCTTGGCGCAAAGCCTGCTTTATCTTCCGTACAGGATATTGCGCCCTTAAGTTTAAAGCCGTTTTTTACTGTGGCTATGCCGCCTTTAATGTCTGTTATGACGGCCCTGGTATTGGCTTTTGTCGTCGGTATGGGTATGGCTGTTATTAAGGGCGATAAGCTTAAAGGCATTATGGAGGATTTTAAGGATATTATCAATAAGATTATCCGTAATATCATCATCCCGTTTTTACCGCTTTATATCTTTGGCATATTTTTGGATATTACGGTAAGCGGCCAGGTGGCCGGCATTATGGGTATTTTTATTAAGCTGATTATTTTTATCTTCCTGCTTACTGTTTTATTGCTTGTAATGCAGTTTGGTTTGGCGGGCGTAATCGGCAAAAAGAACCCGTTTAAACTGCTTGCTAATATGATGCCCGCTTATGCGACGGCTTTAGGCACCCAGTCATCAGCTGCGACTATCCCCGTTACGCTTGAGCAGACTATTAAAAATGACGTCAAGCCCGAGATTGCAGGCTTCGTCATCCCGCTTTGCGCTACTATCCATCTTTCCGGCAGTACGATGAAGATTGTCGCTTGTTCGCTTGCTATTATGCTGGTATCGGGTATGGATATTAATTTTATGCAGTATGCCTCTTTTATTATGATGCTTGGCATCACTATGGTCGCCGCGCCAGGTGTGCCCGGCGGCGCGATTATGGCTGCCGTGGGCGTGCTGCAATCTATGCTTGGGTTTGATGAGACGGCTGTAGGCCTTATGATTGCCCTTTATATCGCGATGGACAGTTTTGGCACCGCCTGCAATGTTACGGGCGATGGCGCTATAGCTGTTATAATCAACAGGATATACAAAGGGAAATAAAAGAAGTTTGATGGGTTTTTGATTCTTAGCACTGTACAATTTGCCGCTCTTATACGGATTTTGATTTTTTTTACACCTTGAGTACACTAAACGTACACTACGTTGTAAAAGAAAATCAAAATCCGTTTTTAATATCGGCAAATCACGCGTGCTTGCAACTTCCTTCTCACTTTATTCCGATGACAGCAGAAGAGTAAAAGCTAGTGCAAAGCTGGCGAAGTTATGATATGCGCGGCTTAATGTCTCACGAAATTGGGCGTGAGCCATGCTGCAAAGGAGTGCGCCATAGTGCAAGGGAGTGCGCCATCGCACCAAACAAAAACATCGCTGCGCCTCATTTATTGGAATTAACGTTGGAGCATTTTATTATTGGAAATTATGTCATTTTTTGTTATAGAAAATGATTTTGCTGGCAAAGTTAAGTTTAAGGGTTTATTATGGTCATTTTTTGCAATTTCAACAAGGGCTGAAAAGGTATTTATGATATAGAGAATTTTATCTTTTATAGGTTTTTGAGAGTAAGATTTGGGTAGAAAGATATTTGATATTTTATTTTTTTCTCTTAGTTTGACCTCTATGTTCTTTCTTTTTTGATTTTTGTCAAAAGTAATGAGAATTGGCCTTATATTATTTTTAGTGTAATTAGTCCCAAAAAGATTAAAAAGGTCATTATCTTTAGTGCCATTTAAATTTTCTTTTGCTATTGATGTTATTTTTAGAGAAGAGAGATCAGCTTTAAACATTTCTTCTAAAAACTCAATTAACTTATTATTTTGTAAATTCTCATCAAAGATAATAATAGAAGAGGTCATCATAAGCAATTCCTTAATGACGATTCATAGTTATATGCTTTCCGTATTACCGTAATAGGAACATTAAAAAAGGAAGAAACTGCCTCAAAATTCTTATTTTCCGCACATACTGTGTCATATAACATTTCAGTAGTAATATTCTTTTTCTCTATAATAGGTTGGTCTACAAGAATTGTAAAATTCCGCATAATCATCCATCCATGCAACAAATC
>CAYQAU010000007.1:0-75435 GCA_964415545.1 uncultured Elusimicrobium sp. | reverse complement strand
AAGGGCTATGCCCGCAAGATAAAAACCCCCGGCTACGCCGGGGGATATTTATTAAAATTTCTTTGTTATATTTAATACGGCGGTATATTCGCTGTAAGTTGGCACAAAAACAATAATTTTAGGGTACTTTGTTATTGGCTTGGGGGTATGTTTGCTCATGCGCAAATTTATTAGGGCTGTAGTGATAAAAAGTATTATGGAAAGAGTTTCAGCCAAATAAAGCGGCATAGCTAAAACGAAGCTTTTAACCTCCGCAAAGGACATTGTTACCAAAGTCCTGAAGAACCAGTACCTGACTGCCAAAAATATGCCTGCTAATGTAATTAGTTTTAATGTAAAATGATTAAATTTTGGTTTTAATAGGATAAAAGACAGTATGAAAATATAAAAGGCCCAGCCGCTTAATTCATTACCGGCTGACGACGAAAAATAGGCCAATATAACTAAGCAGATGCCACAAATTAATAATAGTAATTTATTTATCATAGTATCCTCACGAAATAATAATATAAAGTATCTAGATTAAAAACAATAGGATTATAGGGTTAGATAATCCTTTGTCGCTATTTCCTTTTTTTATGCCGTATAGTCTATAAGTTTGTGTTAGAATATTTATATTAACCATATAAATTAACGGGCTACTTATGAAAAGAGAAATATGGATAGACGCAGTAAAAGGATTTGGTATTTTATTAGTGCTTTTAGGGCATACAAAAGGCTGCCCTAAGTTGTTGTACCACATTATTTACGCTTTCCACATACCGCTGTTTTTTATTATTTCGGGCTATTTGTATAATAATGGGCAATACCGAAAAAAGAGTTTTAAGGAAATCATTTCCAGGCGTTTTAAAAGTTATATAGTCCCCTATTTTGTATTGTCGGGTATTCTGCTTTTTGTTAATGGCATAATAGTGGGCTATTTAAAATATGGGTTTACGGAGGATTTTGCCTCCTTAAACTTGCGTTTTATATTTGGGATACTATATTCTGTCCCCAAATATGACTGGCTTGTCCACGCAACGCCTTTGTGGTTTTTAACGTGCTATTTTTGCGCAAGTATTATTTTTGCCGCAATTTGCAGGCTGTCCTCAAAAGCAATGCGCGTATTGTTGTTTTGCGCTTGCGGGTTTAGCGGCGCTGTTTTGTCTTTATTAAATGCTCCGCCTTTGCCGTGGAATGCAGGCGTCGCCCTGACGGCAGTTGTGTTTATGTATTTCGGCAATATGCTGCGTATACAGGGTGTATTTGACAGGCCTGTTTTTAACAGGTTTATTATTCTTTTACTGCCTATAGGTTTATTGGCCGGGTATTTTAACTTTGCGCTGCCGCGTTTAGAGTCTTTAGATTACTCAAGCAATATACTTAATAATCCCGTTTTGGCCTATGCCTCGGGCTTGTTAATTACGGTAGCGGCGGCATTTTTTATAAAAAGATATTTTTCCGGTTCTAAGTTCCTAGCTTTTTTTGGTAAGTATTCTTTAATCTTTTTCGGGTTTAACTATGCCGCTAATGCGGTTATAGTAAAAGCGTTTAACTTTTTAGGCATTTCAACAACTGTATATTTTTGGGCTCTGCAATTTATTTTAGCTGCGGCGTGCCTTGGCGTTTTTGTATATTGTTACGAGAGACTCAAACGATATATTTATGCAGATATTTAAAACCGATAATAAAGAATATTTGATAGTGGGGGGATTCGCCCTGCATAAATTACCTGACGGTAATTTTGCTCGGGCCTGCCCTCGTGGTTTTTGCCTTTCGCTGCAAGCAGCTCAAACAAAAACATCACTGTGGGCTTCTCATCCCTACGCCGCAACAAGCAGTTGTTGCGGCTGCCAAGCCCGGTGCAAATTAAAAGTACCCCTCGCAAAAAGCTCGGGGTACATTAAATTTGCACGGAGAGGGAGGGATTCGAACCCTCGATGCCCTTTTGGAGCATACAGTCTTTCCAGGACTGCGCCTTCAACCGCTCGGCCACCTCTCCCAAATCAGTAAATCAGTTAAAAAGCAGCGCCTTTACAGCTTTTTTGCGCTGCTACCGTTCTATTATACCAAATATTTCTTTACCGCCGCTACTGTATCTTCAATACTATTGCCGTTTATATCTATTTCAACCGCGCCTTCAATCTTAGTGATAAGCGGGTAGGTTTTGATGAAATGTTTTAGCAATTCGGGGTTAGTCAGCTTCATTTTGGCTTTGCGGTCCGCAGAAGGCAGGCGGCGCAGCATTTCCTCTTCATCCAAAATAAGTTTTATTGGCAGGTATTTGTAGCCGATATCTTTGCAAAGCGCCTGTGTTTTAGATACAAAAGCCAAATCTCCCTCGCTATCGCAAAGGCAGTTTGTAAGTATAAGCGGTTTTTGCGGGTTTATGGTACGCAGATAATCAAAAAGCAAATCATAAGCTTTAGATATAAAACTAAAAACCTGCGGCGGCAGTTGTTGGCTTAAATCCGTAACGCTGAAGAACACATTATTTATGGTATGATTATCAATCAAATAAGCGCCAAGCTGCTTTTTAAGCGCTTTGGCGATGGTGAACTTGCCCGTTGCAGGGTATGCTATTAAATGGATAAGCGTTTTGTTCATATTTTGTATTTAAATATTTTAACATTAGGCTTTTTGCCGAACAAGCTTAAAATAAATAAAGGCACGGCAATAATTACTGCTATTACCAAAAATACAATAAACGCCATTATGCCTGAAAGTAAGGCTACAATACCGCTTAATATTCCCACTACGGCCCTGCGCGGTTCTTCGTGTTTAGGCGCAGCGCTTATAGGGCGGCCCGCTTCGTCAAGTATCTCGGGCTCTATGGGTTTTTGATTGTTTGTCATATACATATATATTACTAAATTGCTAAAATATATATATTAAATATATTTCAGTGAGGTTCCCGTATGTTACCCAAAGCGTATGATCCTAAATTGGTGGAGGAAAAGCTCTCCAAATTATGGCATCAAAACAATCTTTTTAAAGCAAATATCAATGAGGATAAAAAGCCTTATGTTATCGTCATCCCGCCGCCAAACATAACGGGCGCTTTGCATATGGGCCACGGCCTTAATAATACTTTGCAGGATACTTTAATCCGCTTCCACCGTATGAATGGGGAGTGCGCAAACTGGGTGCCCGGTACCGACCATGGCGGCATTGCCACCCAAAATGTTATTGAAAAGAAATTGTCTAAAGAGCAAAAGCTCTCCCGCCACGACTTGGGGCGCGATAAATTTGTTGAGACTGTTTGGGACTGGTACAAAGATTGCGGTAATGCCATTTATAATCAATTTGAGAAAATGGGCTGGGCTTTGGACCAAAGCAATATCCGCTTTACTATGGATGATGAAAGGGCGCAATCTGTCTTTGCCAGCTTCCAAAAATTATGGGACAAGCAATATATCTATCGCGGCAAGCGTATGATTAACTGGTGCGTGCGCTGCTCCACCGCCTTATCCGATATTGAAGTTGAGCACGAGCAGCACGCAGGCAAACTTTGGCATCTGCATTATAAAATGGAGGATGGCAGCCAAGGCATCATCATCGCCACCACCCGCCCCGAAACCATTTTTGCCGATGCAGCCATAGCCGTAAACCCTAAGGACGAAAGATACAAAAACATTGTAGGTAAAAAGGTGCGCATCCCTTTAATGGACAAGCTTATCCCCGTCATTGCCGATGAAGCCGTTGAGCTTGAGTTCGGAACAGGCGCCTTAAAAATTACGCCCGCGCACGACCCTGTGGACTATGAAGTGGGCAAACGCCATAATTTGGAAACTGTAGTCGTAATATCCGATAAAGGCAAGATGATAAACCTGCCCGCAAAGTATCTTGGGATGGACCGCGACCTTTGCCGCAAAGAAACAGTAAAAGATTTAGAGGAAGCAGGCCTTTTGGTTAAGGAAGAAAAGTACAATAATGCCGTCAGCACCTGCTACCGCTGCCATAGCGCGATAGAGCCTTATTTAAGCGAACAATGGTTTGTTAAGATGGATAATCTTGCGCAAAACGCATTAAAAGCGGTGGAGAATGAGGACGTAAAATTCCACCCCGCTAACTGGAAGGGGCCCGTAACCAACTGGCTTAAGAATATACAGGACTGGTGTATCTCCCGTCAGATTTGGTGGGGGCACAGGATACCCGTTTGGTACTGCCGCCATTGCAGCGGCAAAGGTTTAACATTTACTACGGATAAACAGGGTAAGGAGCAGCTTGCAAAAGTGTCTTTTGAAGACGGAGCCGCGCCTATAATCTCCTTCACTCAGCCTGTTTGCCCGCATTGCGGCAGCAAGGATACCGTGCAGGACCCTGATGTTTTAGACACCTGGTTTTCCTCCGCCTTATGGCCGATGTCAGTCTTCGGCTGGCCTAATGAGACGGCGGACCTTAAATACTACTATCCCACCAGTATGCTTGTGACGGGGTATGAGATTATTTACCTTTGGGT
Organism: uncultured Elusimicrobium sp.; assembly: GCA_964415545.1. Classification (GTDB taxonomy): domain Bacteria; phylum Elusimicrobiota; class Elusimicrobia; order Elusimicrobiales; family Elusimicrobiaceae; genus Proelusimicrobium. The sequence goes on along the minus strand of CAYQAU010000007.1, from coordinate 70,994 downwards.
AGCCAGAATGATAATGATGGGCCTTGAATTTGAAGGCAAAGTTCCTTTTAAAGATGTTATGTTAAACGGTATAGTAAGGGATAAGACGGGCAAAAAAATGTCCAAATCCTTAGGCAATGTGGTGGACCCGCTTGACCTTACGGAAAAGTACGGCGCAGACGCAGTACGCTTCTCGCTTCTGTCCCAATCGGTATTGGGCAAAGATATCCCTTACGGTGAGGAAAGTATCATCGGCGCAAGGAATTTTTGCAATAAGATTTACAATGCCTCACGCTTCATTCAAATGAACAGCGAAGGGATTGAAGGCCCGCTTGAGCTGCCCGCAAACCCCAAAGAGCTTTGCGACAGGTGGATTTTGTCGCGTTATAACAGTGCAATAAAGCAGTCAGCCGATGAAATTAATAAATACAATATGGCGGCTGCGGACGACACTTTGTACCACTTCCTCTGGGGCGATTTTTGCGATTGGTATATAGAACTTGCCAAGCCGCGCTTTGAGGGAGAGGGCAGGAAGGAAGTAATCTCCATCCTTATTAATATACTTTACGGTACTTTGAAGGCTTTACACCCGATGATGCCATTTATTACGGACGAAATTGCGCTCAGCCTTAAAAAATATATCAAGAACCACAAAGAGTTTTTGATTGAGGAAGCCTACCCCGCCTTTAACCCCGCGCTTGAAGATAAAGACGCCGAGGCTCAAATGTCTTTAATCCAAGGCGTAACGGGCCAAATAAGGGCAATCAGGGCGCAGTTTAATGTACCGCCGGGGCTTAAAATTAAGGTTATGTTAAATTGTGCGGATAAAAAGGATATTGCTGTTCTTGAAAGCTACCAAAGCTATATTTGCAGCATGGCAAAAATAGGGGAGCTTGAAATCGGCCAAAACATAGCAAAACCTAAACAGAGCGCAACGGGCGTATACGGCAATGTAACGGCTTATATCCCGCTTGAGGGCCTGATAGATTTTGAAAAGGAAAACCAACGCTTAAACAAGGAACTTGGTATCGTGCAAAACGGTATTAAGAACAGGGGCGCGATGCTTTCTAACGAAAAGTTTATCAATAATGCCCCAAAAGAGCAGGTTGACAGAGCCAAAGAAGAGCTTGCGCAAATGGAACTTAAGCTTAAGCAAATCCAAGAATCTATAGAAGACTTAAAATAAACTAAAAGGCCGCCATGGGTAACCACGGCGGCCCTTTTTATAAGGAGCAAATATGAATTTAGAAAAATACGCAACAGTTTTAGTGCACGCTTTAAAAAGCGCAAGGACGGGCAAATTTAAGAAGGGGGATAATATCTTAATTTCCTATGATATCCCCGCGCTGCCGCTGGCAGAGGAAGTCTATAAAATCTTAATTGCGGAAGGTTATAATATCGTGCCGCGCCCTTACCTTACCGAGCCTATGAGCAAAAGCCTCTACACTCTTGCAAATGATAAACAGCTTAAATTTACGCCCGTCTGGGAAAAGGTCCTGACCGAAAACCTAAACGGCCTTGTAGCTTTACGCGCGCCGCAGGATTTGACTAATCTTAAAAATGTGGATACCAAAAAAATCGCCCTATCGGCCATAGCGCGCAAACCGTTGCGCGAGATTATGGATATTCGCGAAGAAAAGGGCCTCTTTTCCTGGACTTTAGCCAACTACCCTACACAGGGCTTGGCCGAGCAGGCGGGCCTCTCGCTTAAAGAATATGAGGCGCAGATAGCAAAGGCCTGCTTCCTCACAGAAAAGGACCCTGTAAAGAAATGGAAGGAAGTTACGGCCGCTATTGAAGAAATATCAAAACGCCTATCGTCGCTGCCTATTGTTACTTTGCGCACGCAATCAAAGGATATGGATATGGAAATTTTGCTCGGCCAAAACCGCCGTTTTATCAGCGGGGGCGGGTGCAATGTGCCTTCTTTTGAGATTTTTACCTCGCCCGATTGGCGCGGCACAAAAGGCGTGTATTACAGCGATTTAAAATCCTTCCGCAACGGCAACTATATTAAGGATATCCGCTTGGAATTTAAAGCGGGGCGCGTTATTAAAGCCACGGCGGGGGAAGGGCAGGACTTCCTCAAAAAAATGCTTGCTATGGACCGCGGGGCCTCACAGGTGGGCGAGTATTCGCTTACCGATAACCGCTTCTCAAAGATAGACAAATTTATGGCCGATACCCTCTTTGACGAGAACTTTGGCGGCAAATACGGCAATTCCCACATTGCCATAGGTTCCAGCTACAGCGATACTTTTAGCGGCCCGATGTCTAAAATGAATAAAGCTCTTAAAAAGCAGCTTGGCTTTAATGAATCGGCATTGCATTGGGACCTTGTAAATACGCAAGACAAACTTGTAACGGCCACGCTCAAAAACGGTAAAAAACTTACAATCTATGAAAAGGGCCGCTTTATAATATAAGGTATATTTATAGAAATAAGTCTTTTACATATGCATAACTAAGTTTTGGCAAAAGGCCCGTTTTTGCGCATAAAAGGTTTTAAAACTAACCGTTTTACAGTAAGCCGAAACAGGCAAAAATAGGCCCAAATTGCCATTAAAAATAGGTCCAAAATTCAAAAGATATCCACAAAAAATAATTGTGGATATCTTTTTGTTTCTCCGTCGGGGATAACTATTGTTGATAACTTATTTTAGGCTGTTTTAAGACGAGGTTTTGACTTTTCAAAAACATTTGTTAAAATTTAAAGGTAGTTTTTAGCTTTTAAGCCTGCAACAGCAACTTTAGCAGTAAATAAAATTTATGCGGCTTCAATCAAAAACATACAAAAATATAACCTGAAAGGAAACAAATTATTATGCCAAACACTGATATCCTGATTACCATTATAAAAAGGGATGGTTCTACCCAGCCTTTTGAAGCTAAAAAGATAACGCAGGCCATTTTAAAAGCGGGCGAGGCGACCGGCGAGTTTGATGTTGATACCGCAAGAAAGCTTACCATAAGGGTAATAAATATCATCCAGCAGCTTTATTCGGAAATCACGCCCAGCGTAGAAAATGTGCAGGATATCGTAGAAGACGTACTTTTAACCTCAAACTTCCACAAAACGGCCAAAGCCTATATTTTGTACAGGGACCAAAGGGCCAAAGTGCGTGAAATCTCTTCAAAATTTAACGTAGAGCTGGTTGACCAGTACTTGCAGAAGTTAGACTGGCAGGTAAACGAAAACAGCAATATGGGCTATTCTTTGCAGGGTTTAAACAACTATATATCATCTGAAATCAGCAAAATCTACTGGCTCAATAAAATTTACCCTGAAACAGTAAAGCAAATGCACTCTAACGGGGATTTCCATATCCACGATTTGGGGCTTATCGGCGCATACTGCGTCGGCTGGGATTTACAGGATTTGCTTGTAAGCGGCTTTACGGGCGTAGTCGGCAAAGCCGAAGCCAAGCCTGCAAAGCATTTGCGCAGCGCGCTGGGGCAGGTTGTAAACTTTTTCTATACTTTGCAGGGCGAGTCCGCAGGGGCCCAGGCTTTCTCCAACTTTGACACTTTGCTTGCCCCGTTTATCCACTATGACGGCTTAACCTATACTGAAGTAAAGCAGGCCTTGCAGGAATTCCTTTTTAACGTCAATGTGCCTACGCGCGTGGGCTTCCAAACGCCATTTACCAATATTACGATGGACCTTGTTGTCCCTTCCTATTATAAGGACCAGGGCGTAATAATCGGCGGTAAGGTGCAGGACAAAAAGTACGGCGATTTCCAAAAAGAAATGGATATGCTTAATAAAGCTTTCCTTGAGCTTATGCTTGAGGGCGACGCAAAAGGCCGCGTGTTTACCTTCCCTATCCCCACATATAATATCACTAAGGATTTTGACTGGGATAACCCCGAGCTTAAACCGCTTTGGGATATTACGGCCAAATACGGTATACCGTATTTCGCAAACTTTATTAACTCCGATATGAGCCCTGAGGACGCACGCTCAATGTGCTGCCGCTTAAGGATTGACAACAGGGAACTTAACCGCCGCGGCGGAGGGTTATTCGGGTCAAGCCCGCTTACGGGTTCTATCGGCGTAGTAACTATCAATATGCCGCGTTTGGGCTATATAGCGCAAAATGAGGATGATTTCTTCGCCAAACTTGCCGAACGTATGGAAGCGGCCAAAATCAGCCTTGAGATTAAGCGCAAAGTGATTGAGCGCTTTACAAATGCGAATCTTTATCCTTATATGACATTTTATCTTCGCAGCGTTAAGCAGAGGTTTGGCGAGTACTGGAAGAACCACTTTTCCACAATCGGCCTTGTGGGTTTAAACGAGGCCTGCCTTAACCTGATAGGCGAACACGTAGGCACCGAAAAGGGCCGCAAATTCGCCGTTAAAGTAATGGATTTTATGCGTGCAAAACTGGTGGAGTTCCAAAAGGAAACAGGTAATAATTATAACCTTGAGGCCACGCCTGCGGAAGGCACTTCATACCGTTTGGCTAAGATTGATAAGGAAAAATATCCCGATATCATCGTAGCTAATAATGAGGAAGCCAAAGCCGGCAGGCCGCCTTTCTACACCAACTCCAGCCAGCTGCCCGTAAATTATACCGATGATATCTTTGAGTTGTTGGACTTGCAAGACGAAGTCCAGGCAAAGTATACCGGGGGTACCGTGCTTCATATCTTTATGGGCGAAAGGATTAAAGATACCGAAGCATTAAAGCAGTTCATCAAAAAAGTTTGTGAAGGCTATGAATTACCCTATTTCTCAATCACGCCTACATTCAGCGTATGCCCCAAGTGCGGCTACCTGGAAGGCGAGCATTTTGAATGCCCTAAATGCAAAGCGCATAAGATTGAAGAAATAGAGAAAAAGATAGCGCTCTTAGAAGAGCAGCTTTACAGCAAATAAACTTTTTTTACAAAAGTAAATAGGGCTTTGGGCCCAGTTGAAAAATTGGGCCTTGATTACTTAACAGTAATTTGCAAAAATAATATGGGCGCTTAAAAAACGCGCGGCGGCGGCCAAAAACCGCAGCAATCAGGAGAGTTAATACTATGACAGCACAAGAAAGACAAAATATTGAAAACCAGATTTCCCAACTTAAAGCATCCAAAGAAACCGTAAAGGGCACAGGCTGTGAAGTCTACAGCAGGGTAGTAGGCTATTTGCGCCCCGTAATGATGTGGAATAAAGGCAAGAAGGAAGAGTTCGCAATGCGCAAAAACATTTGCATTTGCGGCAAATAATCAAATAAGTCAGGATTATTAAAATTTAAGTGCCCTGTCTGGCAGGCAAGCAGGCGGGGCGTTTTATTGGAGATGATTTGTTTATGCGTATCGGCGGTATGTTAAAGTTTACTATGATAGACTTCCCGGGCAAGGTAAGCGCGGTAATTTTTACGCAGGGCTGTAATTTAAGGTGCGCTTATTGCCATAACAGGGAGCTTATACCGGCAGATAAACCCGCTTTAATGACGGAGGATGCCGTCCTTACCTTCCTCAAAAAACGCCAAAAAGCTTTAGACGGCGTTACCATAACAGGCGGGGAGCCTACCCTCCAAAGCGATTTACCTGATTTTATAGCTAAAATCAAAAGTTTAGGTTTTGCCGTTAAGCTTGATACCAACGGCACCAATCCCGATATGCTTGAAGCCTTGCTTAAAGCTAATATGTTAGACTATGCCGCCATGGATATTAAGGCTCCTTTTGGTAAATACGAAGCCGTCTGCGGCCCCGTTGATTTAGAAAAGGTAAAACGCAGTATTTCGCTTTTAAAGGCTTCGTCCATTGCGTATGAATTTAGGACTACCTACTACAAAAAAGTGTTAAATGACGCTGATATTGAAGAAATAAAGGCCATGCTTAACACCCCGCTTAAAGTGCAGGAATGCCTGCCCGTGCCAGACCATAAAGATACCCTTAAAATAGAATCTTAGCCTTCTTTACTTCTGCTTTTTGTTTCTTTTTAATTTTTCCGCCGTTTCGGATACACGGGCCGTCCGGGCGCTCACGGTATACCTCACGGCGGAGAAAATTAAAAATAACTCAAAAATCCTGTGTAAAAGGGTTTCTGCCAAATAGGTTTTTACTTCGGCTTTTTATTTACTTTAATTTTTTTATTATCGCTTGCATACAAATTGCCTGCCATTGTTTCGGTATTGCCATACGGGCACGTCGTGAGGCTCCAAGCTGCGCGTGGTGTGTGCTTGGCCCGTTCTGCACGGGTTTAGCTCTCTGGTTGTCATCGCGAGGAGCAGGCTTTTTTGCGACGTGGCGATCCAGTTAAATAAAATTACCTTATTGATTGGATTGCCACAGTGCTTGCCGCACGGGCATGCGGATGGGACGCCAATATTATTGCTGCAACGCAATTTGCGTAAAGACAGACAAGTACGAGCGCAATGACACGCCAACAACTGGATTGTCACTCGTACTAAAGTACGCCCTAGGTGACATCAACAAAAATTTCCGTCTATTCGCAATTTGCTTTATAGCAAGAAAATAACCGTCCCGTCCGCAGAAGTGGCGAATGCCACGCGCAGCTTGGAAAGCCGCGACACTGCGCTATTCTAATAGTCAACCCTTTGGGTTGACTGTTTTTTTTTTTTTGATACCATACCTAAATGATTCAGCCTCCAACGTCCTATCATCTTCGTGGTGCGCTGCAATCTCTTCTATAGGAACGATTATTCAAAAATGATAATAAAAAACATTAAAAACTCCCAAAACGGTTTTACCTTAATTGAGCTGCTTGTAGTAGTGCTTATTATAGGTATTTTAGCTGCAATAGCTCTACCTAAATACCAACTCGCTGTTGCAAAAACGCATTATTCAGTAATGATGACTTTTGCCCGTACTATGCGTGATGCTGTTGATAGATATTATCTTGCTACCGGGGTTTGGCCTACTGATACAGCTGACTTAGATTTATCTTATGAAGGTTTTGATCTATACCCCGGTTGGGGCGCAGGAAATAAAAAGTTCATTTGCGGTATATATAAGAACCAAGCTATACAGTGCGATTTAAAGGTCTCTCCAAAAAATATCTATATAGTTGGGTTCGCGTCGTCGCCGATAAACTCCTATAAAGAAGGCGTTTGCCGTACTAATAATGTTGTTTGGGATTATGATGAGAAACGCTCTTTGAGGCTTTGTCAATCTATGACAGGCAAAGGATGCAGAAAAGGATCATCTTATACCGAGTGTCCTTTTTAGTATAATATTTTTTATTTTGTAAAGAAGCACGGGCTTCCGTTCGTGGCTTTTCGTTACAATAAATATACCCCGGCCCAGCCGGGGATTTTCAAAAACACACAAAAAAGCCCCCTTTTAAGAGGGCTTTAATCAGTAAAACGATAACTTATTTCCCTGCGCCTTTTTGTATATTTTCTAACTCGGAAATAAGGCTGAATAATGTGGGCTGCAATTTGTTTACATATTCATTCTCAAAAGTGCTTATGCGCTCTTCCACCTTGGCGATAACTTTTGCAAGGTCATTAGTTCTTTTTTCTTCGGCGAGTTTAAGCTCTTCAATTTTATAATGCAGCTCTTTAACCTTATCTTTAATATCTAAAACTTCGCTTGCGGGCAGGTTAGTGTTTTTTGCAAAAAGCCTTTTAGCGTCCATAGCCGCCGCCCCGGCCGCCGCGGAGACTTCATCTAAAATAGCCAAATCGTCCCCGAACTCCTGCTCGTGGGACTGTTTGTATTTTGCAATAAAATAAACCAGTAAAACCAGGCAAACTAAAAAACCGCCGCTGCTTATAAGTAACATTGTAGACATATATTAAAACCCGCCTTTTAAATAATTATAAATATTTTACTTTAATTTTCCGGCCATTGGCAATCTTCAAGCGTTTTGGCCGCTTTTTCCAGATTATCTACGGTAAGCACTATATACGCCGATTCCCCGATTGCCGATCCGTAAATACTGCTTATATTGATGCTGTTTTTACCCAGCTCGCTGCCTATCTTTTCAACAACGCCGACGCCTGTGGGCGTTTCCACGCAAAGGGCCTCGGTCTTTACGCTGGTGTAACCTGCGGTAGAGATAAGTTTACTAAGCTCTATTTTAGGGTTCTCATCAACTATAAATTTAAGTATCGCCGCTTCGTATTTTACGTCGGAAGAAAGCGCGATTATATTAATGCCTTTCGCCGTAAGGTTTGCGGCAAATTTGGTGAGCGAGCCCGCCTCATTAATTAAAAATACACTGTATTGATGCACTTTTTTTACTTTCATAAGAGCCTCTTGTTGTCAAAAATTTTAAGCATCTCTCTATGTATTTTACCATTACTTGCAAGCGTTTGCCTGCCGAAATCGGCAAGGTTTTTCCACGGTTTGCCTTTAAAATCGGTTACTTTGCCGCCTGCTTCTTCAAGGATAAGCTTGCCCGCGCAAACGTCCCACGGGTTGATATCAAACTCCCAGTATCCGTCTAAGCGGCCGGCGGCTGTCCAGCAAAGGTCAAGCGATGCCGCGCCAGTGCGCCTTACGTCGTGGCATATAAGTATGAAATCTTTAAATATAGGCAAATGTACTTCCCCTATATTTTCCCTTTTATACGGAAATCCCGTTACCAAAAGGCTGTCTTTAAGTTTTTTTACATTGGAAACATGTATCTTTTTCCCGTTCAGTTTCGCGCCTTTGCCTTTAATTGCGGTAAAAAACTCGTCCTTAAAAATATCATATACGCCGCCAAGTATGGGCTTGCCGTCCAGCGTAAGCGCCACTGATATGCCGCTGTGCGCAAAAGTATGGGCATAATTGGCGGTGCCGTCTATAGGGTCAATAACCCAGACATAACGGCTTTTTGCTTTTGCCGATGAGGGCAAACCTGTTTGCTCTTCCTCAGCTAAAAATGAATGATCCGGATGGCGCGCGCTTATTATTTGGATAATCTTTTTTTGGCAGGCTAAATCCGCCTGGGTAACCAGGTTGGCGCGGCCTTTAAGATGCACGTCAGCTTTGCCGATATAACGTTTGGCTATTTTTGCGGCCTCTTTTATGGCCAGGTTTAGGGTTTCAAATTCGCGTTTCACGGTTTTATAACCTCACATTGTTTAAGGTAATCTTCCACAAAAAGCATAGCCTTGCAGTCGTCCTCATTATACATAAGCACTTTATCAAGCAGGCTGTTGTCGCCCGTCTTAAGCCAGTTGGTAAAATAGACCATGCTGTCCATCGCGCCGCAGTCATCTTGGCGCCAGTTAAAACCGAAGGCGGGCGCGGCTGCTTTAAGCGAAAGGCTGGGTGCGGGTAGGTAAAAAGCTTTTTCCACCACTATTTTTAAATCTACGCACGCGGCGATTAACTTCCTTAAATCGGGGGCTATTGCGGGGTATTTATCGCAGAGCGCAACCATCTTTTTGACTTCATATTCAGTCCAATGGTACAGGGCCGCGTCGCTATTGCCCATATAGTCGGCAAATTCTTTAAAGATTCTTTCTTCCTCCGCCTCGCTTTTTGCGACAAAGCTTACAAATTTATCTTCCTCCTTATCCCAAATACCGATAAGATATACAAAGGAGATACTGTCTTTTGTAAAAGTTTCCGTAGCCTCAAAATCAAAATACAGATTGCGCGCTTTGGCCTCTAATGGGAAATAGCCCTCCGCCCTTAAAACAGGCGCTTTTTTTTGGTAGGCCAATGCCGTATAATAGGTTTGGTGCGCAAGCGCGTCATTATTGATTGCAGGGTCCCTTAAGATATCGCAAATTTTAGGCAGCCCTGCGCTTACAATATCGTCATAATTTTTAATGCCATTGGTTTTAAGGGCATCCCTCATCTGATGCGCCAGGTGGGGGATAAGCACAAGATCCTTATTCTCAAATAAAAATTTATTAGCATAAACGCGCCACGGGGACATCGCGGCCTTTGGCGGTTTTTTAGCGTCCGGCATAAAGCTGCCGTCTTTAATAGCGCGCCACATAGCTATATTATCATGCGCTTTCTTTATCAGTTTGGAGCAATCTAAATTCTGCTCCTTATTTTTAAGCACAAATAAAGCATGGTCGGCTTTAAAACCCTGGATTTGCCCAAGAATATCATTCATCAAAACAGTTTGCATTGCATAATGTTCTTTGATGTCGCCCGCGCGTTTAAGCTGTACTATTTTATAGTGGTAATCCCCAAATATGCTTGAGCCTGAGTTAACTTTAAACAGCAAATTAACGCCGCCCCAAACGCCGCCGTACTCATTGCGCAAATCCCAAAGGCTTGCGGCTCTTATGCCGTCTACGCCGCGCGCCATGGCATCAAGCGTTTTATAGAAGCGTTCCCTGTCGCTTGCGCCCGTTATGATTTCACTTACGGGGCAGTGTGCTGTAACCCAGTCGTCGCGGTTGCTGCGGTCTGTCTTGCCGCGCATATGTTCGTATAGATTATCTTCCTCCACCGCTTCTTCTTTAGGCGCGTGGTAATTGCACCAAAGCCCAAATGGGTCTTGCAATAAAAGGAAGCATTTGCCTGTATGGAAGTCTGCTGTGGAAGGCGCTGTGCCTGCCGAATATAAATCAAAAAGCTGTTGTATTTTGCTATTGTCTTCCATTTTTATTGTCCTGCCTCCTGCATTGCCGCCTGTTGCGTATATTGTGAAATAAGTTGTAAAAGCTGTGTATTGTTTTGCTGTTTTGCAAGCTCCTGCGCTTTATTTATATCTTCCTTATTGCCGCTTAGGATGCCGCGGTAAAAATGGGCCGGCCCGTTTTGCGGGTCTAAAGTGATTGCTTTATCATAATCCTCCACCGCTTTGTTTTTATACTGTTCCTGCACTTGCGGCGGCTGGTTCTCTTTAATTTGCTGCGCATTATGCGCCGCGCGCATAAGGTAAGAATTCGGGTTTTCCGGATTCTGCTCTATGGATTTATCAATATGCTTCATAGCTTCCTGATCTTTGCCCTGCTTTAGCAGTATGGAAGCCGCGCCCACGTGCGCGTCAGGCAAATTGTCATTGCGGGCCAGGGCGGAATTATAGTCCTTAAGCGCGGCCTCTTCATCGCCGTTTGCGGCATTTGCTATGGCGCGGTTATAGTAAAGCTCGGGTATATCGGGCTGGCGCTGTATAAGCGCATTAAAATTATCCACGGCTGTTTTATAATCGCCCTTACTATAGGCATTGCTGCCTTCCGCCAAGAGGCGTTGCGCCTCTGTATCGGCCTTAGTGGTTTTAACCATTTTGCCTTGCAGCATATTAGAGAGGTTTTCCGCCTGCTCTTTACCTTGCGGATTGTTTTGCTGTTCAAAAATTTCCTGCGCTTTTTGCGCGTCTGCTATCGCGCCTTTATTATCGCCTAAAAGCGATTTTTGGTTAGCGCGGTTATAGTATGCGCTTGCGTCATTAGGATCTAATTCTATGGCTTTTGATAAATCTTTTATAGCTTCCGCCGTATTGTTTTGCGCCATATTAGCTTTAGCGCGCTCAGCGTAGAGGCTGCCGTCTTTAGGCGTTTTTTCCAAAGCTTTATCTATATCTGAAACCGCGCCCTTATAATTACCCGCCGCCATATTCTTTTGCGCGTCGGAGCGGTAATCCAAAACATTTTTAGGCATATTCTGCTGCCTTTCGCCGCTCTCTTTAATGGCTTTGTTCATAGAATCCTGCAAGGTGGCAAAAGAATTTTCATCATACCCCATACCGCCCTGCGCGCCGGAGGAAAATGCTTTAAATTTTTCAGCCAATCCGTTAGGGCCGCCCGTTTTCAAGCCTGCAATAAGGTCGCTCTTATTTCTTTTTAGGATATCGTCATCACGTTTGACGGAAACCAGCTCCTTGGGGTTTTGTTTCTTTACAGCCGCCGCCGCTTGTTTATTGCCGCGTTTTGCCGCAGCTAAATTGCGCGCATATACTTTTACGGCATTTGCCGCCTGCACGCTTTGGTTATAGGAGGTTTTGTCCTTCCCGTAAAATAATTGAGCCGCTTTGCTGAAGTCTACCGCCGCGGTATTAAATTTAGAAAGGTTAAGATTCGTTACGCCTCTGTTATAGTAGGCTTCCGCCATTTGCGGGTTAAGCGTTAAAGCGGTTGAAAGGTCGTCATTGGCTGATTTTATATCGCCCAGCGCAAAATACGATAATGCGCGGCTGTAGTAGGCCGCAGGGTCCGTGGGATTGACGGCAATTGCTTTGTCGTAAAATTTTAAGGCTTCGCCGTTTTCGCCCATCTGCGCAAGCAGGGATGCTTTAGTGATAAGCGCGCTGTAATCGGCGGGGTTTGCCGCTATCATCTTATCTAATGCGCTCAGCATTTCCGCCGGCGTTTGGGGGATTTGCGGGGCCGCAAAGTTATTTTGCGCCGCTGCGTATTTTTGCGCGGCCCTGTTTGCGGGCTGCGTGTTTTGCTGCGCGGGCAATTTGCCGTTAAACAAAAAGTACGCGCCTGCAAAAACTATAGATAATGATAAAATTACGCCTATTACTATGCCTGCTATAAATTTCATTCCTGCCCTTCCCCGACGGTTTTTTTAAAGATTGAGTGTTCGCAGCGGTCATTCATAAGGCATTTTGCGCAATGTCCTGTATTGGGGTCAAATTCCTGCGCCTCTATTTTATTGCCCGTCTCTATAAAGATATTTAAAATTTCATTTTCGTCAAAAGAATCAAAATCGGCCGATATTTTTTTGTTCACAGCCACAAAATATATTGTGGCCTTTCCTTTTTGTATATGCCAAGCGCGCCTTGCGCCTATGCTGTATATGCCAAGCTGGAGTGAGTTTTTTATATCAAAGTTTTCATCTACCTCAGCGTCGGTTTTATAATCTATTACTTCCCAGCTGCCGTCTTCAAGCCTGTCTATACGGTCTATTTTACCGCGCAGCGTCCAGCCTTCGTATTCAAAAATAAATTCCCTTTCGGTAGCGTCAACCGTAGTTTTACGGGAGTATTCTTCCTCTTCGTAAACCTCAAGCATACGCTTGCCTTTTAAGTAGCACTCCATTTGCTGCGCCGCGTTCTCATAACCCGCGCCCAGCCAGTAGCGGTTGTAGTATGCGATAAGCTGGCTCGGGTCATTGCTTTGCGCGTGGTAAGCCTCCAGCGTGCGGTGTATTGATACGCCTAAAGACGTCGCCGCGCTAAGGCCTTCCCTTTTACCTTCAATATATTTAAGTTTATATAGGTGGGGGCAGTCCCTGTATGTTTTGATTTTTGAATAATTAAGCTCTTTGGGATTATTTGGTATCATCTTTCTTATATCTTAAAAAATGCACTAAAGTGTCGCCGTATTTCTCTTCCCTGTAAACTTCCAGGTTAGGCGGCGTATCAAAAGTTTCGTTTTTATGGTGCTGCGCTATTATTATGCCGTCTTTGGCTAAAAGCCCGCTTTGGGCCACGTCTTTTAATACGGGATCGGTAAAACTTAAAGGCGTGTTTTTGATATCCCTGTAAGGCGGCCCCATAAAAATGATGTCATAGCCTTCGCCGTCGCTGTAAGGCGCAACCCAGGCCACTCCTTTTAAGATATCGGCCTTAAGCACTTTGCCGCGCTGGGTAAAACCAAGATGTTCAAGGTTACGGTGCATGGCTTTTAGGCAGGCCGGTTCCCTGTCAAGCATTACCGTTTTTAATGCGCCGCGCGATAATGCTTCCAAAGAAACATTACCCGTGCCCGCAAATAAATCAAGCATAATCGCCCCTGTTATGCGGGGGCGGATTATGTCAAAAAGGGATTGTTTTATCCTGTCAGATATCGGTTTTACCGGCAGCTTTTCCGATACCGAAAATATTTTGCGGCCTCTGGCCGTGCCTGCTATTATCCTCATTATATATGCGCAATGCCCTCTTTAATGGCGTATCTTATAAGCTCAGCCTGTTTGTGGATTTTTAATTTGCGCATAATATTGTTCCTGTGCACGTGTATGGTGTTTAAGGAAAGCCCAAATTCCATAGCGATTTTTTTGCTGCTGTAGCCTTCCGCAATAAGCTGCAAAACTTCCCGCTCTTTAGGGGTAAGGCTTGTTTTGGCTTTGCGGCCTGCGGCTTTATCAAATAAACCCTGCATAAGATATTTTGCTACTTTTGAGCAAAGGAAAGGTTTCCCCTGGGCTACTTCGTTTATAGCTTCAATGATTTCATCAATAGTAGCAACTTTAACGACAAACCCCATAGCGCCCGCTTTGATAGCTTTTTCCACAGATACCCTGTCATCATACATACTTAAGATGATAACTTTTGCGTCGGGCACAATCTTTAAAAGCTTGCGCGTCGCGTCAATGCCGTTTAATAATGGCATGGATATATCCATTAAGTATATATCGGCCTTGTTGTGCTCGGCAAAATCAAGGACCTCCTTGCCGTTAGAAAGTTGGGCAATGACTTCAAGGTTTTTAGCCTTTCTTTCTAAAACGGATTTTATACTTGTTCTGACCAGGGTATGGTCGTCAGCCATTACTATTTTAATCATATATTCCTCGCATAAGATATTTTAGGGCACTCCACACAAATAGCGGTACCGCGGCCCTTCTCAGTATTTATTTTGATAGTGCCGCCCAGATAAGCAACCCCTTCCTTCATACCCAAGAGGCCCATTTTTTTGATGCTGCGGGTGCGGCTTTTTTCAAAGCCTATGCCGTCATCTTTTATGGTCAAATGGATATGCGATCTGCTTTCTGTGAATTTTATTTCAACACTGGACGCTTGCGCGTGCTTTAATACATTGTTTAACGCTTCCTGCACAATACGGTAAAGCGTTATTTTTATTATTTCCGACATTTTAAAAGTTTCTTCTATATTATAAGAATAATTATAGTGTATTTTTGTCGTATCGGCCAAAGATTCAACCAGCTCTTTTACGGCCGCGTCCAAACCTATCTCGGCCAACTGCGGCGGGCGCAGCGCAATGATGGTTTTTTTCAACCTGTCTATAGATTGGTCTAAAGCTTTCTCAACATTAGATACATTTTTCAAAGCGGCTGTATTTTTGCCTTCTTTTATATCTTCTTTTATTAAACTTAAAAGCGAATTTATAAATACGGCGGAGGAGCCTATCTCATCATGCAAAAGCGATGCTATTTTACGTTTTTCTTCTTCCCTTGCCAGCATAATCATCTGCGGGAATGTGGGTGTAGGCGTTTCATGTATTTTAAGTATGCCGCCAAGGCAGGACTTGTTAAGCACTTTTACAACAGCCAGCAGGTAATTGCCATCGCCGCTTTCTTCATTCATGGGGAAGATTATCGTCTGATAAACCTCATAAGAAGCTTTGTCGCAATACCACTGATAGCTTATTTTTTTGCCTTCAAAGCCTTTTCTGTGCGCGTCTTTATGTACGGGATTTGCCAGCAAATCTTCTTTGAAATGCGGTGGCAGGAAGGATTTTGAAGAATAGATAAAAGCGCACTTATTCTTCTGGTCCAACAGATAAACGCAAGCTATATTTTCGCGAGGATGGACCTCAAACAAAATAGGCTGTTTTTTATTGTTATATATCTTTTGCGCGTCGTCTTCGTTTATAGCGCAGGATATATATTTATTATTATGCTTCTTAATTTCCATAGTTGGCACCCTGGTATAATGCTATATAATATATTTTACCTAAATTTTGGCAAAATATATTAAATATTAATAAACGCGTTTAAACAGCGCCTGCTATAATGATATAATTTAATAATGAATGTACTTAAATCCAAATTATTTATTTTCAGCATTATCGGCATTTCGCTTTTTATTATTTTAGCGGGCGCGGGCCTTACATATTTTATATTTTCGGGTATGCCGCCCGTCTATGAGCTTGAGGAATACTCCCCTGCCGTAGCTACAAAAGTTTTTGACAAAAACAATAATCTTATTTATGAATTTTCGGTAGAAAAGCGCCAAATCGTCCCTTTAGAGGATATCCCCGTAGACATCCAAAACGCCGTAATAGCTATGGAGGACAGGAACTTCTTTGACCATGCGGGCTTTTCCATCCGCGGCATTTTAAGGGCTTTGATAAATGACGTTGTAATGGGTAAAGCCGCTCAGGGCGGATCTACCGTAACGCAACAGCTTTCAAGGGGTGTATTTCTTACCAAAGAAAAGAAGCTTATCAGAAAGGTTAGGGAAATCTTCCTTTCAGTACAAATTGAAAACAGCTTCAGCAAGCAGGAAATCCTGCAGCTTTATCTTAACGAGATTTATTTGGGCGAAGGCGCCTACGGCGTTAAAGCGGCCGCCAAAAAGTATTTTGATAAAGACTTGGCGGACCTTACTTTGGGCGAAAGCGCAATGCTTGTCGGCATCATCCCTTTACCCAGCCGCTATAACCCTTTCTCCAACCCGCAGGTAGCTAAAACGCGCCGCGCTTTGGTGCTTAACGCTATGCAGGAAATGGGTTTTATAAAGCCCGAGGAAGCCGCCGCCGCTAAAGAGGAACCTTTGCCCGAGCGCAAAACCTCAGCGGGTAAACCGGGGCTGTACTTTATTGAATATATCCGCCGTATACTTGAGCCTAAATACGGGGTGGAAACATTCTGGAAAGGCGGCCTTAACATTTACACCACAATAGACATAGAAAAGCAGGAGCTTGCCGAACAAATTATGAATGAGCGCCTGCACGAATACGATTTGAAAATCGCCAAGAACCTCGGCATAGAAATTATTGACGAAAACACGCCCTCCGAAGAACAACTTGAGGACGAAGACGCACAGCCGCAGGAAAAGCCCGAGCAGGAAGAATACCCGCAGCTGCAAGGCGCGTTTTTGGCCAGGGACGTTAAAACAGGCGCAATACGCGTAATGATAGGCGGCAGGAATTATGAGGATTCCCGCTTCAACCGCGCCACGCAGGCCAAGCGTCAGCCCGGGTCCTCTTTTAAACCTTTTGTGTGGATAGCCGCTATTGAGAAAGGCTATACGCCTTCCTCCTTAATTAAAGACCTTGAAATGGTATTCTACTATGACGGCAAAAACTGGCGTGTGTTTGATGAAGCTAAGGACCAATACTCCTTGCAGCTTGCCGCGCAGCCTTTTATGGGCAGCAAGGATTTTGACGTCTGGGCGCCGCGTAACTTTGGCGGCCGTTCTTCAGGCTTTGTAACTTTAAGGCGCGGGCTGGAACTTTCAAAGAACCTTGTCGCGGTTAATTTAATTGACGCGGTTGGCGTCGGCAAGGTCATTAATGCGGCGCGCCGCGCGGGCATAAAATCCAATTTACCTTTCGCGCCGGCCTTGGCATTGGGCGTATCGGTAGTTTCTTTAGATGAATTAATTTCAGCCATGAGCACATTTGCCAATAACGGTATATATGTGGAGGAATACGCTATTGACCGCGTGGAAGACGCTAACGGCCGCGTGCTTGAGCAGCATATCCCCGTGGAAAAAGAGGCCTTTACTCCGCAAGACGCTTTTATTATGATTAACCTTATGAAAGGCGTTGTGGACCGTGGTACAGGCGGCGCAGCGCGCGCTTTAAAGCGCCCCGTTGCGGGTAAGACGGGTACATCGCAAAGCCACCGCGATATGTGGTTTGTGGGTATGACGCCATATACGGCGGCGGCGGCGTGGATGGGCTATGATGACGATACCTCGCAGGAAAGCGGCCGCTGGACTGGCGGCGGCACAGTAGCCCCGTGGTGGACGGCCATTATGCAGGAAGTCTTAAAAGACGAGCCTGTGGCGGACTTTCCCGTACCTGAAGGAATATCATTTGCGTTTGTCAATCCCGATACAGGCAAGCTGGCTACGCCTGCGGACCATAAAAGGATTTTGGAAGCATTTAAAAAGGGGACGGAGCCTCTTTCGTTCTAAAAGCTCCGTAAAGTTGTATGGCAGTAATTTTTACAGGTTTACCCAATATATCCGCCGCTTGTTTTGACATACTTAAAACTAAAAGCGGCGCGATGGCGTTTTGCTGTAAAACTTATGAGCAGCTATCAGCTTTAAGCGCGGCCATAAGCACATTTGCCCCTGCCCGCCAAAAAATTATTATAGAGGATGATAAATTTACCCTCTATAATGCGCTATACCGCATCAGCCTTCTTAAACCGGACGCGCCCGTAATCATAGCTACTACTTATGAAAATTTGCATAGCGCGCTGCCGGGCAAGCGCGATTTTGCGGCTAAACTTTTTACAATCAAACAAAACTCCTCTTTAAACAGAACACAGCTTATAGATAATTTGGAAGCCTGCGGGTACAGCAGGGAAGATTTTACCGAATTGCCCGCGCAGTATGCGGTGCGCGGCTCGGTAGTAGATATTTTTGTGGCGGGGGAGGCCGCGCCTTACAGATTGTACTTCAGCGGCAATACTGTAGGTAAAATTTCCGTTTTTGATATAGAGACGCAAAACACCAAAATTAATTTAGACGAGTTTACTGTAATCCCCGTAAAATTTGAGGAGCAAGCGTCCTCCTTATATAACTGGCTTAAACGCTTTGAGTCTGTACTCTATGAGCCTGACGAAGAGGCCGCCGCGCTTTGGCCTGACGCCTTAATCTACAGCCCGTTTGCGGGTGATGAAGCCACAAATAAAGGTTACTTTGCAAACAGCAATTTTAACGGAGATATTTCTTTATTTGATAAGGAAATCGCTAAACTTAAAGCCGCCTCCTACGATATAACTTTTTACTGCTTAAACCGGGGTGAGCTTGAAAGGCTTTTGGACGTCTTTTCCTCCTACCTTTCCCTTACGCGGCTTAAAATGGATATCGCGCCTTTGATGCAGGGTTTTTGGAATGTAAAGGAAAAGCTTGCCGTTTTTTCTTCTGCGGAGCTTTTAAACCGCAGCTATCACGGCAGCACATTAATAAGGAAGTTTGACAGCCAAAACGCCAAGCGCATCCGCTTTAAGGAGCTGGAGACGGGCGACTTTATAGTGCATCAGGAACACGGTAT
This sequence comes from uncultured Elusimicrobium sp., assembly GCA_964415545.1. Lineage (GTDB taxonomy): Bacteria > Elusimicrobiota > Elusimicrobia > Elusimicrobiales > Elusimicrobiaceae > Proelusimicrobium. The sequence goes on along the minus strand of CAYQAU010000007.1, from coordinate 52,230 downwards.
CGGCCAATATATAGGCATGGAAACTATAGATAATGACGGCATACCGGTGGACTGCCTGATAATTTCCTTTAAACGCGGTGAAAAACTTTTCGTCCCGATAAATGATTTTAAAAAGGTGCAAAAATATGTCGGCACTAAAGGTAAAGCGCCGCGCCTTTCCTCCTTAAGCGGTAAGTCGTGGAAGGAGATTAAGAAAAGGGTTAAAGAGGACGCGCAAAAAACCGCTAAAGAAATTTTAAGATTAGAGGCCCTGCGCCAGGCCAACCCCGCCCAAACCCTGTACGGCGATGAAAGGCTGGAGCGCGAGTTTGCCGATTCCTTCCCCTACGACCAAACTGAAGACCAAACCAAAGCTATCGGCGAAATCTTAAATGACATCACCAATACCCGCCCTATGGACAGGGTATTGATAGGGGACGTCGGCTTCGGTAAAACCGAAGTAGCTATGCGCGGCGCTTTGCGCGCGGCTTTAAGCGGGCAGCAGGTGCTGGTGCTTGTGCCGACGACGGTGCTTGCCGCGCAGCACTATAAAACTTTCAGCGCGCGTATGGCGGGCTTTCCTATAAATATACAAATGTTAAGCCGCTTCCAAAGCAAGAAGGAGCAGTCTGTGATAGTAAAAGATATCAATAAAGGTTTGGTTGATATCGCGATAGGCACGCACAGATTACTTTCCAAAGACATAGAATTTAAACGCCTCGGGCTTTGTATCATTGACGAAGAACACCGCTTTGGGGTTAAACAGAAGGAAAAGATAAAAGCCAAATCATTAGGGGTACATACTTTAATGCTTTCGGCCACGCCGATACCAAGAACCTTAAACCAATCGCTTTCCAGCTTGCGCGATATGTCTGTAATAGAAACGCCGCCGCAGGGCCGTATGCCTATTAAGACAAGATTGCTGCCTTATAATAATGACGTCATCAGCACAGCCGTGCGGGAAGAAATCGCGCGCGGCGGCCAAGTATTTTATGTATATAACAGGGTGGAAAGTATGGCGTCCAGGATGGCGCTTTTGCAGAAGCTTATGCCTGAAGTCAAAATCTGTATGGCGCACGGGCAGATGGACGAGAAGGAGCTGGAAGCCACGCTTTGGGATTTTTACAATAAAAAATATGACGTCCTTTTAGCTTCAACCATAATAGAATCAGGTTTAGACGTTACAAACGCCAATACCTTAATCATAGAAAACGCGCAGGATTTCGGGCTTGCCCAGCTGTACCAGCTGCGCGGGCGCATAGGGCGCGGCAGCACAAAAGCATATTGCTACCTGCTGCATCCCGATTGGCTGTTCGGCAAAAAGCAAAGGGATGAGGAGGATTCCTCAATCCAAAGCTTCTTTGGCAGCATCCCCAAAAAATTTAAAGACCCTAATGAAGACGCAAAGAAAAGGCTTTCCGCCTTAATGGAACTCAGCGAGCTTGGAAGCGGCTTTAAACTTGCGCTGCGCGATTTGGAAATCCGCGGCGGCGGCGAGCTTTTAGGCGTGCGCCAGCACGGTTATGCAAATGAGGTGGGGCTGGCCTTATATTGTGATTTAGTATCAGCTGAAGTCAAAAAACTTAAAGGGGAACCAATACAAAGGGTGCAGCTTGCAACTGTCAACCTGCGCCTGCCGGCGTATATCCCGCCCGATTATCTTACAAGCGACAGTGAAAGGCTTAAATACTACCGCGAACTTTTAGAGGCCGATAAAGACCAAAAGCAAGTTATCCTTTCCAAGTTGGAAGATATCTGCGGCCCCGCGCCCGTTGAACTTAAAAATTTACTTGAGATTATGACCTTATCTCGCGAGGGCGGCCTCCTAAATATCCGTCATATAGAGGGCTATGACGGCGTAACGGACGTATTTTTTGCGCGGCAGTTTAAAGTGCCTTCAGACGCGGTAATAAATTTGCTTAAACTTTTTGGCTCCAAACTTAAATTTTTGCCCGCGCCAAACGGGGACGGCCTCAGCATCAGGCATGGCAGCAATAACCCTATAGCGGCGGCAAAGGATATACTGGGCACGCTTAAACTTATTTTCAAAACGGGGCAAAACTGCTAAACTGTATATATTATGAAGAAAATGCTTTTACTACTGCCTGTTTTATGTTTTTTTGCCGCCTGCAAACAGCAGCCGCAGCAAGAGGCCGTAGCAGGCGCATTGGCTAAAGTGGGCAATGCCTATATTACCGTTGCGGATGTAGAGCAGCGCGCGCAGGGGCTGGATGCGGATTTCCAAAAATTTATAGCTACGCCCGCAGGCAGGGAAAACTTTTTGGGCCTTATGGTAAATGAGGAACTTTTAAGGCAGCAGGCCGCTGCTGCAGGCATAGATAAAACTGATGAGTACGAGAAAGAGCTGCGGGATTTTAAAGAGATGCAGACGGCAAACCTTAAAAAATTCCAAAATAATCTTAAGCAAAGGATGCTCTTGGGCAAGTTGCAGGAGGATGGTACGCTATCGGCCGGCGAACAGGAAATAAAGGATTACTATAAAAAGTATTCATACCAAATCTACCTGTTGCAAATTTTGTTAGACGATCCCGAGGAAGCAAGCGCAGTTACAAGGGAAGTAAAAAGAAGCAATAACAGATACAATTTTGAATCCGCGGCGCGCAAATTCTCCGTGGATCCCGTAAGTAAAAAGCAGGGCGGGGCATTGCCGCCGTTTATCCCGGGCGAGTTTTTGCCCGAGATAGAAGTACCCGCCGCCAATACGCCTTTAAACCAGGCGCAGGGTTTTATTAAGACGGCGCAGGGCTTTCATATATTTATGAAAGTTAAGGAAGAAAAGCTGTCCTACCAGGAAGCGAAGGAAAGGATAGCGCAAATCTTAGAAAAACAAAAAATGGACGCTTACCTTGCCTCTTTAAAGAGCAAGTTTGGCGTGGAGGTATTAAATGAAGTTAAATAAAGTGATGACGGCCGCCGCTGTTTTTTCATTATGCTGTGGCTTAGCAAGCGCAAAGGTAGTAGATACGACAATAGCCACCGTAAACGGGCAGGCTGTTATGTCCTCGGATTATGATAAGGTAAGAAACGCAGTAATTGCCGAATACCAAAAATCCGCGCCGAAACTTCTTGAAAACAAAGATAATGTAACAGCGATTGAAGAAGAAGTTTTAAACCAAATGATTTCTAATGAGCTTTTGCTCCAAGCCACAAAGAGCGAAAATATTAAAGTTAAAGACAGCGAACTGGCCGAAGGCATTAACGAAATTAAAGGCCGCTTTGGCGTTGACGCGCAGGGCAACCAAGTAACCGACAAAAAAGCGGTGGAAAAAGCTTTTAACGAAGAGCTTAAAAAAGAAGGCCTTTCCTACAAGCAGTTTGAAACCAAAATCCGCGAGCAGATTGCCGTGCGCAAATTGGTTGACAGCATTGTAAAAGCCAAGCTTAAACAGCCTTCAAAAGAAGATATAAAATCACTTTTTGAAGCTATTGAAACGATAATGAAAGGCGATGAAAAAAAGATTAACGCTTTACCCAAAAGCACGCTGGAAATCGCCGCGCCTTTGGCCGCCAAACTTAACCAGATTACTGCGGAGCAGGTTAAAATCTCCCCTATCTTTATTAAGACGGAAAAGAATATGTCGGCCGTACTTTTAAAAGATAAAGAAAAACAGGCCGCCAAAATCAAAAAAGATATCCAGAAGGGCGATATCACTTTTGTGGAAGCCATTGAAAAATACTCCGACGACAAAACCGCCTTATCAAGCGGCGGGGAAGTAACTTTAGTACGCGGCGTAATGCCTAAAGATTTTGATGAAAAGGTATTTGCCGTACAGGTAGGCGCGATAAGCGAACCTATTAAAACGGAATATGGTATTTATGTAATCAGGGTAAACAGCAAAACCGCTAAGAAGGATTTTACCTTCCAGCAGATAGAGCCTGAGCTCGGCCAAATCCTTACCGCCACGCAGATGAAGCAGATTATGGCGGACTATATGCAAATCCTTAAAGATAAAGCCGACATCAAAGTGATGAAGAAGTTTGAATACTCAGAGTCTCTTAAGAAAGCGATGGACGAAGCCGCTAAAAAACAAGACGCAAAAAAATAAATTATTTAAGTAAGTAAAAAGGCGGCCTGAAAACCGCCTTTTTTTATTGTATATTTTAAAATAAGCAGGTGTTTTTTTATGGCAGATATTATTATTACCGCAGGCGATCCGTTGGGAATCGGCCCTGAAGTCCTTGTAAAAGCTTTAAACAAGCTGCCTGCCGCCGCGCTTAAACGCATTGCCGTTATAGGGGAGCAATCTTCCTTAATACAAGCAGGTTTTAAAGGGCAGTGTGAGTTTATTCCTGTTGCTTCAAAATATAAAAAAACATTAAAACGCGGGCCATCAAAATACGGCGGCGATATTTCCTATCAAGCTTTGGACTATGCCGTAAAGCAAATCCTTAAAGGTAAATATAAAGCATTGGTAACCGCGCCGATATCTAAAGAGGCGTGGGCGATGTGCGGCATAAAATTTACGGGCCATACCGAAATGCTTAGAAAACACGCCGCCGCGCAAGGCGCGCTTATGATGTTTAGCAGCGGCAAAATAAATTGCGCTTTAGTCAGCGAGCATTATCCCGTAAGCAAACTAGGCAAGGTAATAACGCAAAAGCGTATTATGGAAAGTTTCTCCATATTTACTGATGTTTTAGGCAAGGACGCTTCTATTGCATTATCCTCTTTAAACCCTCATGCGGGTGACGGCGGCAAGATTGGCTTTGAAGAAATTAAAACCATTATCCCCGTGGTAAAAAGCCTTAAAAAAGCGGGTTATAATATCAGCGGCCCGCTGCCGTGCGACAGCCTGTGGCCCAAACATTTAAAAGGGCAATATAAAGGTATACTCTGTATGTATCACGACCAGGCTTTGCTTGGCCTAAAGCTTGCCGCGAAGGAACCTGTCGTACATATAACGGCAGGCTTAAAGTTTTTGAGGACGTCTCCCACCCACGGCACCGCTTTTGATATTGCGGGCCAAAATAAAGCTGACGGCGCAAGTATGCTGGCGGCGATAAAATACGCGCTTAAGAAGACCGCTCTCTCAAAAAATCTGTTGCCTTAAAAGCTATTCTCTTAAAACAGTAAGCGCCAGCACTTCCCTCGCCTTGGCCTTTTTTAATGCTTTTGCACATTCTTCCAAAGTTGCGCCCGTAGTGCAAACATCATCAATAAGTATAATGGCTTTGCCTTTGACGGCGTTTTTGTCAAGGCAGGTAAAAGAATCTTTTATATTTTCCAGCCTTTGTTTCCTGGATAATTTTGTTTGGCTTTCGGTTTTCTTGCTCCTGGCCAGCGCTTCATAGCAAGGTATATCTGTTTTTAAACTAAGCTCGCGGGCCAAAAGCGCGGACTGGTTAAAACCGCGTTTTTTAAGGCGGCTTTTGTGTATCGGCACGGGCACAATTAAATCGGCCTCAAAGAAAGGCGGATTCTTAAGATATTCAATATAAATAAGATTGCCGAGGAACTTACTTAAATTTATATACTTTTCATACTTAAAAGCGTGGATTAAGCTCCTTGACTCTTGTGTAAATTTAAGCGCGCTCCTTATATAACTGCATTTGAAGGAGGACGCTTTTGCGCCGCGGCAGTCATAACAGTATTTGCCGCCGTCGGGCAAAGGCAGGCCGCAGCGTTGGCAAAATAAACCGCTTATCGGTTTAAGGCCTTTCATACAATCAGGGCAAAGCGGGTTGATATCTTTTTTGGCCATATCGGCCGCGCAGTTAAAACAGGTGCGCGGCAAAAATAAATGTAAAAGCGCGTCCGTTATTTTATGCAGGTATCTGTTCATTAGAATTGCACCGTAAGCATAGTGCCGACATTATAGGCGGTATATGATTCCTCGGGGATATAAATATGTTTAAACTGCTGGAATGCGCCTGACACAGTTACGCGGATATTTTTGGAAAGTTCATAATCAAAATTGGTATTAATATCAAATAAGTCCCTGTTTTCCGTTACGGTATAGGATCTGCGCTTTGAATAACTTATATTTGTATTCCATATAACGCGGTTTGTAACAAGGTACTGGCGGCTGATAAATGGGATGACAAGGCTGAAAGGCAAATTAAAGTCCACCTTGATATTTAAGCTGGGCACAATTTCCTTAACATCGTTTACAGCTTCATTATTAAGCTGCGTGCGCTTATCAAAAATATAGGTAAATTTTGGCGTAAAACGCACGCGCTTATAGTTAAAGGAAGTCTGTGCGGAAAAGTCTTTCCTTAAATAAGTTTCCAGCGGTGCGTTGACGCGGGTATCGGTCCTGTCTAAAGTTTGTTGGTTATAGGTTAAAGTGGTGTCAAAATAATTTAGCAGCAGCATCCTGAAATCGCCCCCGTAAGTATTGTCCACCCTTAACTCTTTGCCTATTACATCGCTTTGCGATTTATTATATTTAAGCTTAAGATTGGTGCCGGAAAGATAATCAGTATTATCGGTGATAATCCTTTCAAGCTCGTCAATAAAGAAAACTACGTCAGGCAGTGTGGAAGTCTTTGTCCTGTAGAAGGAGCCCATATCCTCATTCTTCTGCGTGCCGAAGGAGGTGTTGTTTATTATTGAGATTGTTTTTATCGGCGCGGCCGCTCCTTCAAGCCCGTATTCTTTAAACGGCGTCCAGCGCATAGTGGTGGTATAAGTATCCCTTAATGTCAGGCGCGATCTGTAGCTGTAAGGCGAGTTGATGCCCAGCGAATTGCGTACCCACAGTTTATCAAGAGTATTAAAAGAATCGTCAACATTTTCCCAGGTATCGCCGTCCTGCAATTTATATGCGGCCGATATACTAAAGCCGCCCATCAGTTTGGAATTGGGCATAATTTCGCGCCCGTTTAAGGTAAGCGATATATTGCCGTCGGAGCTGCGGCTTATGCTTTTTACCGCGCCTACGTCAAAATAATAGTCCTTACTATTGATTTTGGTGGAGATCGGGTTTAAGTTATTGTTTTCTTTGATATTCACATTATAACTTGCCGTAGGGGCCAGCCACTTTGTTATGCGCATAGCCGTTGTGATGCCCAGGTTCTGGTTAGCGTATTTAGAGTAACTTTTATCCCTAAACTCTAAGATAGAGGGGGAAGAATCATAATACCTGCGTTTTTCCGTCGCGGTTGAAAGGCTGTAGCTTGGTACGATTGAGCTGCCCTGCCACGGCTCAAGCGAAAGTTTAAGATTATAGTTTTGCGTATTTTCATCCGTGCTGTAATTGGTGGTATTATCCTGCTTTAAAGTTTGGTCGCTATAATCTATTTTATTGTTTACATAGCTTGTGCCTGCGGTAATATTTTTGACGAATGTCGTCTTCGGCGCATACTGCAAATTAGCGGCATAGGTATTGCGTCCGTCGCTGCGCTCAAGCTTGCTGTAGTCGGTATTTTCAAAAGAGTATTCCACGCCTATGCGCGGCGCGTCGGCCTTTGTATATTCCGCGCGGATATTGCCGCGGTTTCGGTCAACCTCGCCTTGGTCCAAGAGGCTTACGGTATTACTTTTTGTATAATCCAGCACGTCAGGCGTCAAGGTGTTTGAGCGGTAGTAATTTGCCGTTATTGGCAGGTTTTCTATGCGCTTAAATTTGAGGAAGTAATCCTCTTCCGTATTAGTCTGCTTTTTTGGGACGGAGACAGGCGTCTGGAACTTATCGTCCATATATTTATATTTACCGCCGACTTCAAACCAATCTGTGACGTCAATCTTAGCCTCCGCCATATATGCGGTGCCGACGCTCATTACCGCTTCAGCCAAAAATATATCGTCAAGCCATACTGTGCCGCGGCTTTGGGTTGTGCTCCTGATGCCCGATATTATGATGCCTATCCTCTTAAAATTAAGGTAACCCACATTATCTGTGGTTGCGGCGTAGGGGGAATCATTTTCCCAGCGTTCGGGCACGCCGTCGCCATTGGTGTCTATAAGCTTAAGGGTATAGAGCCGCCACTCATTGGTAAAATCAAGGGGGACTTCAATTTCGCTATAGTTATTATCGTCGGTAGCGACGCGCAGGTAAAATTTTGTATCAGGGTCCGGCGGGCTGGGGTTATACAGCAAAAAGCGCATCTGCTTGTGTTGTGAAAAGTCCATCGCGCTAAAATTGCGCTGTACATTTGCCTGAGTAGTTAAAGAGCCGCTAAAATCATATTGTAAGGCAAGGGATTGTTCTTTAATATTATCGGTGCCGTCGTCGCTTTTAAGCTCGTTAACGGAGCCGTAAAGCTCGCGGAATACTTTGCCGCCGTCGCCATTATCATTAAAAATAGGTTTATAGTTCGGGTTGTCTATATTATTGATACCGTAAGAGAGTAAAACCTTTTCATTACTGTCCAGCGGCTGCCAGGTATTGCCCGATACTGAAAGATTGGCTATCTTTATTGTACCTTTGTCCTTGCCGCCGGGCGCTTTTTTAAGCGTTACGCGCATTTGCTTAATTGAAGTCCATCTTTGCGTGCCGTCATTAAAATCCACTTCCCTTTGGAACTGCTTCCAGCCTTCAAAGTTTATTGTGTCGTTTTGCAGGTAGATGTAACCCGGGTCTGAAGGGTTGGTGATTATAGGACTGCCGTTAAACCCAAAACTGCCGCCTGCGGTATAGTCCTCCGAATCCAAGATGCCGTTGCCGTTTAAGTCCTGTGTATCTATGATGCCGTTTGGCTGGCCCTGGCGGTTATATACGTTATTGACAAAAGGGTTGTAACGCTGGTAGGAGCCGTCAGGGTTAACGAAAAGCCAGCCTATATCCTCCGCCGCGCTTATAACGCCCGTGCAGCGCATATCTTCCGTCTTAGGCACGGATGAAATGCCCGCCACATAGTATTTGCTGCAAGTGGGGAAAACGGTTGAAGTCGTAAAACCTGGGGGGATATAGCTGTAATTATCGTTCTTTTCATCCATTTGGCCGAAGGCGATATTAAGCTTAGGGCCGTTAAGTTCGCCCATCATAGTAAATTCCATAAGCGTTTTATCGGTAAAATCCACACCGTAATTGCTGATTGGGAAGACGAGCGAAATCTCATCCCTGTCGCCGTAGCCTGCGGCCTGCGCGACGCTAAAATCATAATTAATTAAAAGTACGTTTTGTTTGTCATCGGCATTGGCGACGCTGCTGGGGTTAATTTCCAAAACGGGTACTTCCTGGGAGTCCCATTTAAGCGCGTCAAAAAAGTTAGGTTTCCCATTAGGGTTGGACCCGAAATACCAATCTTTATATATGGAGGAGGATTTGATATATGTTTTGGTTTCCTCCATATTATCAATTAATGCATAGCCGAACAGGTTCTCGTCCTTCCTGCTTTGCGCCGCTTCTGCGCCTACGGTAATTTTAACGCCTTCAACTACTTCCACGTCTTTGGCGCGGAAGTCCGCTTCCATGGTGGTTAAATTGGTTGACATATCGCCCACCATCGGTACGCGCTTGGGCTTGGTATTGCCCTCGTTTAATATGGTCGCGCCTATGGTTATATTGTCGGTAAAATCATAATTAAAACGGCCGCCGATAAGCGTGCTTTCCCCCTGCCCGCCGGAGGAGACTTCATAAGTAACGTCAATAGTGCTGTTGGATCCTATAAGGTTTTCATTATAAAAAGTGATAAAGCCCGAGGCATAATCAACATAATAATCGCGGTTACGGTTCATCGTCGCGCCGTTTACTTTTACCGTTTCGGACTGGACTACGATATCAGGCTCCAAAAAGTAAGTCTTTACTGTGGAGGTAAACTGTATAAAGAAAGAACGGTTTGCCGATGATGTCGGCGTGGGATTATATATGCCGTTATCGGGGAACTTTCCGCCTATTTCAAAAATGCCCTTTTCATAATCAACGGTAAATTTACAATAGTCCAAAGTATTGCCCGTCGGGCAGGAGCTTTTGCCGTCCGATTCCAAAAGCTGCAATATAAAGTTGCCCTGCCCGTTATCGCGCGTAATTTGTTGGGAACCTATATTGTAATAACGCTTTATTTCAAGGCGCCAGTCTATTTCCGTCGGGGTTACAAGCGGCCTGTCATTACTGGTTTTTACAAGTTTAGGGTAGGGCCCCGTAGTTGCGTTTACAAGCCAGTCCCCATTAGTGTTTTGGTAGTTTACGGCTACAACGTCAGTATCTTTTAAACTGTTATTAAATATCAGGATATTACGGTTATAGTCTATAACATAGTCCACGCCGCGCGTAAGCTGCTTAAAGGCCGCGTTGCCGCCGTCTAAAGGGTAGATGGAGGTGGGAACCAAAAGGTCCTGGGCTTTCATTGCCTCCACATAGCCTTGGTTGGTTTGGTCGTCAATATAAATAGTTTCGCTGCCTGGCACTATGGAGTATGTCCAGTTAGGGTCCCCGCCGAAGGTAAGGTCATAGTAACGGCGGCGGATGTATTGTGTGTCTTTAAGCGTTACGGTTTCAAATACGCTGTCGCCCTTAAATTGTTTGCTGCGGTTTTCACCTTTCGTTTGGCTGCCGATAATCCTTAAATTTGCATTGCCGTATTTAAGGTGCATCTTCGCGCCGAATACCTGCTTATTGTAGGAAATAAATTCCGTAGAAGGCAGCGAAAGCTCAATATCGCCAAAATCCGCGCTTTGCACTATCTCATCGCCTTTACCGCGGTAGGAAACCGCTATGTTTTGGCTTTCTTCCCTTTGGTCGTCATAGTCAATATCAACAAAAATCCTATCGCTTATTTTACCCTGTAATTTGATTTGCATTTCCTGCTCAAATTCCATAGCGCTGTAACTTTTATCATCTATTGTACTTTTGGTATTTTTATACTTTTTAGCGTCATATTTTATGCCGAAGGTCTTGCGGCCCGTAAGCGATATTGTGGTGCCGTAAATAGGCAGTAAAAGGGAGGGATTTAAAATTTCAAGGTATTCCAACCCTTGTTCTTTTAAGGTGTATCCTCCTTCCATATCGCGTATTACTTTATCTAAATAAGTGCGGGAGTATTGGTAATAATTTTCGTCCCTGTCTGTTGTGGCGACTTGCGCCGGCACCATTAAAAGCGGGTCCTGCTGCATAAACTCATACTTTTTAGGGTCAAACAAAGCAAAGCGGGGCGTGGCCTCTTTTTCATTTTTTACTATGGGGGATAGCGGCGGCTCATTTTGGCGCGCTTCAGCTGCGGCCTGGGCCAGCGCCGTCAGGTTAAGCGAATTAAAAAATAGGCAAAAAAGGAATGAAATCCTTAAAAATTGCTTTAAGTATTGTTTAAGCACACAATCTCCCTATTCTAATTCTATAAAAAAATCATACACGTAGTGTATGATTTTATATATATAGCAAAAATTATATTTAAATTTTTAGTATTTTAAATTCAATATAGGCGATAATCCCAAATACAACCACCGGCAGCCAGCCTGCAATTATCGGGTTAATCATCCCGCTTTGGCCTGCCGATGAAAGCATAGAAACTATCCACCAAAAGCTAAAGCCTATTGATATTGCCGCCACGATATTAAGCAGCTTGCTTGACCTTTTTAAAGCTATAGCCAAAGGCATACCCAAAAGGCACATAATAATTGTAGCAAAAGGCGCGGCCAGTTTTGCGTTAAGGAATGTTCTTTCCTGAAAGGTGCTTAAACCGCTTGCGTTAAGGAATTTTATGCGTCTTAGCAAGTCCCTTATAGTCAGGTATGAGGAATCCGCTTTGCCTACGGCTATTTGCTCGGGCGGGATGGTAAAGTTGGAGTCCATTTCCTCAAAAGCCTCCTCTTTAACGCTGGCGTTTTTGCCGAAGTACCTTATGATGCCATTACTGAATACCCAGGTATTTTTATCGTCGTCCCAAATAAATTTATTTGCGCTTATCTGGGAAGATATTGCCCAGCTGTTGTCATAAATATCTATAAACATCCCTTCCATTTCGCCCGCGTCGGCGCGGACTTCCTTGGCAAAAAGTATACGGTTTGCGTCCAGGCGCAATGTAACATCTTTTTGCACATTAAAGTACCAGTCTTTCTTACCGCGTATTTTGCGTTGCAGAGTAAGCTCCGCCTTTTTGCTGAGGTTGGGCACCACAAATTCCTGCGCGGCAAAGCCGAGCAAGGCTATTAAAGCTATGCAGCCTAAAAGCGGTTTGAAAATCTGGCGTACAGTATAACCGCCTGCTATGCAGGCCGTCCACTCGCCCGATGTTATCATATCCGATATTACAAACAGGGCGGAAAGCAAACAGGCCACAGGCAAAATCTGCAAAAGCCAGGAGGGCATGGTAAGCAAAGAGTATTTTAAGACAAGGCGCAGCGTAGTGCCATAGGTGGATATCCAGCGCATTTTTTCAATACTGTCGCCCAAAAAAATTAGCGCGCTGAAGATGCACATTATAAAAATGAAAGGGCCCCAAAATTTATGGGCGATATAGCGGGAAATAATTTTCATCAGTTAGAGAGCCTCTTCTTCCATAATTTATAGCTTATTATAAGGCCTGCAAATACAGGCAGCAAAGGCGCAATATACGGTATGGCGTAAAACTGGAACTTTTCCCCTATATTTCCGCCGATTGTAAGCAGCCCGAAGTACGAGAATATAAAAAGTATACTAAAAATCATTGCGCCTGCGCGGCCCGCTTTTTTATTGGTAACAAATGCCACGGGGCAGCTTAAAAAGAAGAATACTATAGGCGCCAAAGACATCGCAAGCCTGAAGCTCGGCTCAGACCTGGCCTCAATCTCCTGCTTGCCGCGCAAAAAGCCGACATTTACCAAAGCCAGTATTTCAGGTGTAGTAAGCTCGCTTACTCTGGGGACTCTCTCTTTCTCCGCCTTTTGGGCCAGCGGGATAAAGATATTATAGGAATCAAACTCCGCCGTAATGATTTTGCGGCTTTCTAAAGATTCCACGCGCTGCATCTGCCCCTTTTCCAGTTTAAGCGATATGCCGCTGTTATTGACGGAGATTTTACCTTCCGCAGCATTTACTTTTGTACTTAAAGCGTCTTTATCGTTCTTCCTTGAAAGGTGTACCTGGTAAAGAGTATTGGCTTTTTTATTTACATTTTCCGCGAACATATCCCAATCGCCCATATCAATAAAGGTTTTTGGCTCTATGTTTACTTTGGATATTTTTGAGGCTATATCTTCTTTAGCTTCCTCAACATTATGGCGGCCTTGGGGGCTTAGCCAGCCTGTCAGATAAATCATGGCAATGCTTAGTATAACGGCAAGCGTAAGTATGGGGCGCGTAATCTCGCTGAAGGAAAACCCCGCAGCGCGAAGAGCCATAATCTCGCCGCTTTGGCTCATGGAGGTTAAAGTCATCAAAATAGCTATCTGGAAGGCCATCGGTATGCTTAAAGCCAGGATATCGGGCATCATATATACCATTGTGGAAAGTACCCAAAGCATATCAGCCCCGTAGGACATGGCATAAGTAAATATCTTGCTGAACTGGCCCATAAAGACGACAAATACAAATACAAACAATATGCCCAAAAAGAAGGTCAGCAAATTTTTAGAGATATATCTTGGTATGATACCGAACATATATCAATTTTATAATATTTATATTTTTTATTGTTAAACATTAATTAGCCGCCGCGCGCTTTTTAATGCGGAGATAATGCGGGTGTAGCTTTTTTTCTCTAATTTTTGTATATTGCTTACACAGATAAATTCTAAGAGGTGTCTATGGCCAATGAAATTAAGTTCGCTACGGCGGGCTTCCGCGGGACGATAGCCGATACGGTAACGGCTCAAAATCTCTATCGTATATCAACGGGTATCGCAGCGCATATTTTTACTAATGATTATTACGGTTTTGAGGGCGCGGGCTATAAAAAACATATAAAGGAAATGGGTCTTAAATTTAAGAGACCTTTGGTATTTGTAGGCCACGACTGCCGTTTCCTTTCCGAACAATTTGCAGATATAGTAAGCGATGTTTTGGCATCAAAAGGCATTACGGTAAGGCGCACAGCCTTCCCGCTGCCTACGCCCGTGGCCGAATGGGCCGTGCTTAAAGAAGGCGCGGTAGGCGCGGTTGTTATCACGGCAAGCGAGGCTGATTATACCCAAAACGGCCTTAAATGGATTTCCTACTATGGCGGCATTGCAAATAATGAGGTGGTGGCTGATATTGAAAAGAATATCATCTCCGTCTCCTCAATGCCAAAAGACTTGCCTGCCTTCGGCTATCAAAACGCGGCCGTAACGGAGCAGAATGTAAGGGACGAATACCTTAAACATCTTGCAAAAATTATCAATACAAAAGCTCTTAAAAAAGCCAAGCTTAAAATCGGTATTGACGCTTTGCACGGTACGGCTTCTAATTATTTCAGGAAGTTTTTGACATCCTGCGGCATTACCGTTGAGGGCATCCACGAAGACGCTGATGTAATGTTTGGCGGCGTCGTGCCAAACGCCGGCCCCGTGGCTTTGGCGGAGTTAAGTAAACTTGTGGTCAGCAAAAAGTTGCACGCGGGTATCGCGTGTAACAGCGATTGCGATAAGTTCGGCATAATCGGCCCTGACGGGGATTGGATATCGCCCAACCAAATAGCCCCTTTGATGCTTGAACACCTCGTAAAGAACAGGAAGATGACGGGCAAAGTCTGCCGCAGTTTAATTACAACCAGCCTTATAGACGAAGTGGCTAAAAAACACGGCCTGCAAGTCAGGGAAACGCCAGTAGGCTTCAAATATATTAATGAACTTATGATAACGGGCCAGTATGTAATGGGCGCGGAAGAAAGCGGCGGCATCGCCATCGCCAACCATATGCCCGATAAAGACGGGCTTTTGGCCTGCCTGCTCGTGCTTGAAATGATGGCTGTTGAAGGCAAGAGCCTTAAACAAATTTTTAAAGAATTTTATAAAAAATACTCTGCGTGCTATGATAAAAAGGTGAGTATCCCCAAAAGGGAGCTTGAGATTGCGCAAATTATGGAAAAGCTTAACCTCAAACCGCCTTTGCTTATTAATAAGACTTCCGTTTGGCGTATAGACCAGACGGACGGCTTCAAATTCATTTTAAGGAACGGCAACTGGCTGGCGCTGCGCCCTTCCGGCACGGAACATCTTATAAGAATCTATGCCGAAGCGAAGGACCCTGATACGCCCGCCAAGCTGATAAATGAAGCTCAAAAAATCATAGAAGCTTTATCATAAATAAAGCTTAAGCCCGCCGCTGTTTAAGCGCGGGCGGGGGGTAGTAAATGAAGATAGCAAAAATAACCGCGCGGGAAATTTTGGACTCCCGCGGTTGGCCTACGGTAGAGGCTGATGTAACTTTGGCGGACGGCTCTTTCGGCCGCGCCGCAGTACCCAGCGGGGCCTCAACAGGTTCGCACGAGGCTATAGAATTAAGGGATAAAGACAAAAAACGCTATAGCGGCAAAGGCGTATTAAAAGCAGTAGCCAATGTAGCTAAAATAGCTAAAGCCTTAAAAGGCAAAGACGCTTTTGATATAGAGTCAATAGACGCGGCGATGATTAAACTTGACGGCACGCCAAATAAATCCAAGCTTGGCGCAAACGCCATACTTGCGGTATCAATGGCTGTATTAAGGGCCGCTGCGGCAAGCAAAAAACAACCTTTATACAAATATATAAGGACGGCCTATAAGCTTAAAGAGAAAGCTTTTATTTTGCCCGCGCCTATGCTTAATATCATCAACGGCGGTAAACACGCCGACAGCGGGCTTGCCGTACAGGAATTTATGATTATACCCGCAGCTGCGCCTTCCTTTAAAGAAGCTTTAAGGAACGCGGCGGAGGTTTACCACTCCTTAAAAGCCCTGCTTGCAAAAAAGAATATGGTAACGGCTGTAGGCGATGAAGGCGGCTTTGCCCCAAAGATTGCGAAACATTCAGATGTTTTAACGATTATTTTACAGGCGGCCAAAGCGGCGGGCGTAAAAAACCTGTCTTTAGCTTTAGATGCGGCGGCGAGCGAGTTTTATTCAAACGGCAAATATGATTTTGAAGGCAAAGCGCGTACGGCTGAGGAAATGACGGCAATCTACGCGGGCTGGTGTAAAAAGTACCCTTTAATATCTATTGAGGACCCTTTGCAGGAAGACGATTGGCAAGGCTGGAAGTACCTTACCTCCAAACTTGGCGGGAAAGTCAATATAGTGGGGGATGATTTATTTGTTACCAATCCCGACCGCTTAAAACAGGGTATAGAAGCTGCGTCCGCAAATTCCATATTAATTAAACTTAACCAAATAGGTTCTGTGTCGGAAACGGTAAAAGTTATCTATATGGCAAAGAAAGCGGGCTACAGCACTATAATATCGCACCGTTCGGGCGAGACGGAAGACAGCTTTATCGCCGACCTTGCAGTAGCGGTAAACGCGGGCGCGATTAAGACGGGCGCAACCGCGCGCAGCGAAAGGCTGGCAAAATATAACCGCCTTTTACAGATTGAAAGCGAGCTCGGCAAAAAAGCCGTCTACGCTAAAGGAAGAGCATTTAAGAAATGAAATTATTCAAAAGCAGCGCAGGTTACTATTTAACGCTTATTGCAATAGCGGCCGCGCTGCTTTTGCTTAACGGCAACTTTTTTGCTTTGGTACATAACAGCTTACAGCTTAAGAAGCTTAACCGTAAAGCGGCGGCTTTGGATATTGAGTATGAAAAACTTTCCGCCGAATATGAGGCCATTTTAAAAGGGGACGCCTCTTATGTTGAAGATACCGCGCGCACCAAATACCATATGGCTTTAAACGATGAGATTGAAATACGGCTGCCAAAACCAAAAAATAAAATTTAAGCCTTAAATTTAATTTGTAGAATAGAATTATATACCTTAATTACGGGAGCAGGCGATGAAAGTTTATACTCTGCACGTGGGCGATATGGCCAACTGCACTTATATTGTTGAAAATAACGGGGAGGGCATCATTATAGACCCTGCCTGGGATATGGATAAAATAGAAAAGGTTTTGGAAGACTATAAAATAAAACCCGTATGTGTAATCTTCACGCATGGCCACTACGACCATATTACCAATGCCGAACAGCTTTTAAGGAAATACAATATCAAAGCCTATATCCAGCAGGGGGATTTGCATATGCTCTCCTTCCCGCCCGAGCTGCTTAATGTCTACAGCGGCGATAAAACGGAACTTATTATAGGCCTTATCGTCAATTTTATGCATACGCCGGGGCATTCGCAGGGCTCATCCTGTATCAGGATAGAGAATGTAGTTTTTACGGGCGATACTCTTTTCCCCGGCGCCTGCGGCAGGACGGATCTTCCCGGGTCAGACCCTAAAGAGATGCGCAAAAGTTTAAAACGCCTTGCAAACCTTTTACCCGGTACAGTAGTTTACTGCGGCCATGCTTACGGGGTTGATAACGGCAGCATTACAACCATAGGGGACGAGGTTAAAAACAATCCTTTTATGAATATGGACGAGAACAGCTACTTTGGCGACCTTATATGAAGAAATACGCAATAATAAGCGACTTTGACGGAACAGTAACCTATAAAGATATTGGCAATACCCTGTGCCTGCATTTTAAAGCGACCACCCAATATGATATTGAGGCCGCCTACGATATGCGCGCCGACGCGCGTGAGTGGATGCGCCGCCACTTTAAACGCATAAAGGCGGATAAAGCGGAGTTTGAGGAAGTCGTCCTCAACAATGCTGTTATACGCAAAGGTTTTATGGAGTTTGCCGCGCATTGCACTGCAAATAATATACCTATAGAAATAGCAAGCGGCGGGCTGGATATTTATATTAAGCCCGTCTTAAATAAATTTAAAGTGCCGCATTTCCCCGTGCGTTCGGTAAAAGGGCAGTATACTCGGGACGGGATAGACGTCTCCTTCACCGATTATGAAGGCCGCTCGCTGGAAGAATTTAAGCGCGCGCGCGTTAAACATTTTAAGGACGCGGGCTACACAACCTTATATTTTGGCGATGGCCCCGGCGACTTTGAGGCCGCGCAAGAAGCCGATATGGTCTTTGCCGACAGCTACTTAGCCAAACTTTGTCAAAAGCATAATGTGGCCTACCGCCCTTTGGATTTTGACGACGCTTTTAAAATTATAACAGGCGGTAAATAATAAATGTATCCTTTCCTTCCCCCTATATTCGGTTTTGAGATTCCGCTTTACGGTATTATGACCGCGCTGGGCTATGCCTGCGCTATCTGGTACTGCATACATAACCGCCAAAGCGTTAATATGGCTAAAGAGAACATATGGGATATTTCTTTTGCTATAGTAGTGGGCGCGCTTATCGGCGGTAAAATATTCTTTATTATTTTTAATTGGGATAGTTTTATAACCTTAAACCTGTTTGATAAACTGCGCTACGGTTTTGTTTTTTACGGCGGTTTTATCGGCGCGGCTTTGGCGGCAATTTATTATACCCGCAAATTTAAAGTTCCGTTTTTTAAATTTGCTGATTTTGTAGTGCCCGCAATCGCTTTGGGGCACAGTTTAGGGCGTATCGGCTGCGGGCTGGCGGGGTGTTGCTACGGTAAAATATCGCATAGTTTTTTAGCGGTGCATTACCATAACCCGCAATGCCTTGTGCCTGAGCATTTGCACAATCTGCCTTTATACCCCACGCAGTTTATGGAGGCTGGCGCAAATTTTGTTTTATTCCTTTCACTTGCGTATTTATATAAACGCCCGCATAAAACGGGTACGGTTACGGCAGCCTATGTTATAGGCTATGGCATAATACGCTTTTGCCTGGAGTTCCTGCGCGGCGATGACAGGGGCGCTTTTATTTTAGGGCTTTCGCCATCACAATTTATAGGCGCGGCGCTTGTACTTGCAGCCGCTTTTTACCTGATTAAGAGGAAATAGATTTTATGGAAAACAATGAAAAACAGCTTTTTATTTTTGAAGGCCTAAACGGCCGCCTTGACGTTTTTGTTACCGATTCGGCTGACGGCTACTCGCGCTCAATAGTGCAGAAGCTGATTAAAGACGGCGCGGTAACGGTAAACGGCAAAATCCGCAAGCCTTCCTGGCCTTTGGAAAACGGCGATATTATTGAAGTGGCGTGGCCTCAAAAAAAAGCGAGCAAAAACCTTGCCGATATTATTATTTATGAGGATAAAAACTTCTTTGTCATCAATAAGCCCGAGGGCCTTTTAGTCCACCCGCAAAGCCCCGTGTGGGAGGATAACCCGCAGGCCGTTTTTAGTACGGATGAGACTTTAGCCTCAATGATTCTTGCCAACCCACCCAAAAATTTTGATATCAATATGCCGCGCGCGGGTTTTGTCCACCGCTTAGACAGGGAAACAAGCGGTATTATGCTTGTGGCTAAGAATGAGGCCTTCCAACAACAGATGACGGAGCTTTTTAGCTCCAGGCAGGTAAACAAAACCTATAATGCAATTTGCTGCGGGGAAGTTAAAGATGACGAGGGTACCATAGACGTACCCATAGGCCGCCCGACGGGCGGAAAAATTAAAGCCTCCCCTTTAGGGCGCGAGGCTATTACAGAATATAAAGTTTTAGAACGCGCAAACGGCTTTAGTTATATGGAGCTGTACCCGCGCACAGGCCGCACCAACCAGCTGCGCGTACATATGAGCTGGCTTGGCTACCCCGTGCTTGGGGACTGGCTGTATAAAGGCGCAAGCGCGCCGCGCTTAATGCTGCACGCGCGTAAGCTGGAGTTTAAGAACCCCGCTAACGGCCGCAAAGTAAAATTTGAAGTTGCTCCGCCCGCTGATTTTGATGCGGCGTGGCAAGCAGCCTCAAAATAAACCCGCAAACAAAACCCGCTTTAGTTAAGCCAATATATGCCTGCGTTAAGGTATGTGGCAAAGCAAAGCCACGCAAAATATACGGTGAGTAAAAAGCCTGCGGGTTTATCTGCTTTATAGGCTTTGATTATTGTTATTGCTAAAGCCGCGTCAAGCAAAAGTATGACAGCCATACCGCCCGATATGCTGTGCAGCCCGAAAAAGACTGGCGCCCAGGCAAGGTTCAAAACAAACTGTATTATAAACCATTTTTTTGCGCTTTGGGCTTTAGCCTGAGATAACCTGTAATAGGCTATGGCCATCATAAAATAAAGCAGCGTCCACATCGGGCCAAACAGCGCGTTTGGCGGAGTAAGGGGCGGCTTTTGCAGCAGTTTGTACCAGCCGTCTATATTTGGCGCGGTAAAAAAAGCGCCCGCTGCGCCAAGGCACATAATAATAATTATTGTCAGGATAAGTCTTATCATTAATCCTCCGTTAATTTCTTGAGCTGCCGCTATTAAAAATTAATATAAAAAATGATATCATATTACAATAGGAGAAATTATGGATACAAAAACTCTTGCAGATTTTATTGCATGGTCCAAAACGACGGACTTGCAGGAAGTGCTTTATAATAAAGACGGCGTAAACATAGAAATAAAAACAGAGCAGGCAAACCCGCGTGCTTCTGACTTCTCAACCCCTTTAAAACCTGTAAAAGCCCCCGCGGTAGGCATCTACCACGCAGGCAAAAAAGGTTGCTCGGTAAACCTTAAAGAAAATATGCCCGTTAAGGAAGGCGATTTTTTAGGCGCGGTGGAAATGAATAAAACATTTAAAGACATTACCGCCAATGCAGAGGGCAATTTAAAAATAATTTCAATCTCTGACGGCAAACCCGTGGAATTCGGCCAGCCGCTTTTCTTTATAGAGCCCAAGTAATACATATGACTTCTAAACATAAACAAGTATCTTTTAAGAAAGTTCTTATCGCCAACAGGGGGGAAATCGCCCTGCGCGTAATCCGTACTTTAAAGGAGATGGATATAAAGTCCGTCGCTATTTATTCGGACGCGGATAAATTCTCCGCCCATGTGCGCGAAGCCGATGAAGCCGTTTGTATCGGCGCGGGCCCTTCGTCCCAAAGTTACCTTAATATAGACGCGGTTGTGGCCGCAGCCAAGCTTACCAATGCCGACGCTGTGCACCCCGGGTATGGTTTTTTGTCTGAAAACGCAAAATTTGCCCAGGCTATTAATGACGCGGGCATAGTTTTTATAGGGCCTACCCCGCAAGCTATCAAAAAATTGGGTGAAAAGTCCTGCGCAAGGGAACTTGCAATATCAAGCAAGGTGCCCGTTATTCCCGGTTCTGACGGTATTGTTGAAAAGAACCATCTGGCGGAAGCAAAAAAAGTCGGCTTTCCGATAATGATTAAAGCCACTATGGGCGGCGGCGGCAGGGGTATGCGCCCTGCTTTTAGCGAGGCTGATTTCCAAAAAGCTTTAGATACCGCACAGGGTGAAGCCCAGGCGGCTTTTGGCGATGGCAGGGTATATTTTGAAAGGCTTGTTTTAAACCCGCGCCATATTGAGGTGCAAATTGCCGCCGATAATTACGGCAATGTGGTAGCTTTTGCGGAGCGCGATTGTTCCATGCAGCGCAAAAACCAAAAGCTTATTGAGGAATCGCCCTCCCCTTTTGTAACGCCGGAAGTCCGCAAAAAGCTTTGCCGGGCGGCCATGAACCTTGCCAAAGGCGCAGGTTATACAGGCGTAGGCACGGTGGAATTTTTGATGGACCAAAACCACGATTTTTATTTTATGGAAGTCAATACGCGCTTGCAGGTGGAGCATCCGGTAACGGAACTCGTAAGCGGTTATGACCTTGTAAGAATGCAGATTAATATCGCGCAGGGTTATGAGCTTGAACCTACTAAAGAAGAAGCGCAGCGCGTGCTTTGCCATGCCATTGAACACCGCATCAACGCGGAAGATTTTGAGCAAAACTTTATGCCTTGCCCCGGTACGATTGAGGAATGGATACCCAGCGGCGGATTAGGCATAAGGATAGACAGCCATGTATATACGGGTTATACAATACCTTCATATTATGACAGCCTTATCGCCAAGCTGATAGTATCGGCCCGCAACAGGGAGCTTGCTTTAAAAAGAAGCGGGCGCGCTTTGGCCGAGTTTAAGGTTAAAGGCGTAAAGACTACGATACCTTTCCACCAAATAATGATTGCCGATGAACGCTTTAAAAACGGCGATATGAATACAGGCCTGGTGGAAAAGATAATGAAGAAAGATGAAACAAAAAAATAAAATTTATACACGCCCCAAGCTTGCGGATTTTTTAAAAAAGCAGCGCGCGGCGGGCAAGAGTATTGTTTTCACAAACGGGTGCTTTGATATCCTGCACGCTGGGCATGTGAGTATTTTGGAATTTTCCAAAAACCAGGGCGACGTTTTGGTGCTTGGCATTAATAGCGACGCCTCAGTCAAAAGGCTTAAAGGCCCTGGGCGCCCCATAAATAAAGAGGCGGACAGAGCCTTAGTAGCGGCGGCTTTAGAGGCTGTTGACGCTGTAGTGCTTTTTGGGGAAGACACGCCGCTTAAACTTATCAAATTTATTAAGCCCGACGTACTTGTAAAAGGCGCGGACTATAAAGCGGAAGACGTAGTTGGCAGGGAATATGCAGGCAAGGTTGCGCTTTATCCTATTTTAAAGGGCCGTTCAACGACCAATGTAATAAAAAAAGCAAATAAAAATTAAAGAAAATTATTAAACAAGAAGGAAAAGAAAATGGCAGATATTTTTGAGAAATGTAAAAACTTTAAAGACGCTAAAGTCCTTATGCGCATGGGCATATACGGGTACTTTCAGCCGATATCATCCGCACAGGCGCCCGAGATTGAGCTTAACGGTAAAAAATATATTATGGCCGGCTCCAACAACTACCTTGGCCTCGCCAATGACCCTGAGATGAAAAAGGCTGCGGTAGAAGCCGCTCAAAAATACGGTACGGGTTCGGCGGGTTCCAGGTTTTTAAACGGCAATACGCAGCTGGCCGAGGATTTGGAAAACAAAATAGCGCGTTTTAAAGGTAAAGAGGCGGCTTTAATTTTCTCCGCCGGATACCAGATGAATTTGGGCGTAATCTCCTGCCTGCTTAAAAAAGGGGACGTCGCCATCGTAGATAAGCTTGACCATGCAAGTATTTTAGACGCGGTTAAACTTTCCGACGCGGAAATGCTGCGCTTTAAACACAATGATATGCAGGATTTGGAGAGAGTGCTTTCCAAAGTTGACGATTCTAAAGGCAAGCTCATTATCGTTGACGGTGTATTTAGTATGGAAGGTGATGTCTGCAATTTGCCTGAAATCGTAAAACTTGCAAAAAAATACGGCGCAAGGATTATTGTTGACGACGCGCACGCAACGGGCATCTTCGGCAAGCGCGGCCGCGGTACCTGCGAGCATTTCGGGCTTGAAAACGGAGAGGTGGACCTTGTTGTCGGCACATGCTCTAAAACTTTTGCGACCGTCGGCGGCTTTGTAGCGGGCGATGCTGACATTATCCACTATATCCGCCATAATGCGCGCAGCCAGATTTTCTCTGCGGCATTGCCGCCTGCTTCTGTAGCCTCAATCAGCAAGGCTTTGGATTTGATTTGGGACGATATGTCCCGCAAGGATAAACTTTGGGCCAATGCAAAAAGGCTTAAAGACGGCTTTTTAAAAGCGGGGTTTGATATCGGCGATACGCAAAGCCCGATTATACCTGTCTTTATCGGCAAGATGGAAGACTGCTTTAAAATGTGGCGCGGCACTTTTGACGCGGGCATCTTCACAACGCCTGTAGTACCGCCTGCGGTACCGCCAAACAAATGCTTAATCCGCACCACGCTTATGGCTACGCATACCGACGAGCAAATAGATAAAATTGTAGAGGTTTTTGCCACAACGGGCAAGGCGCTGGGCATAATAAAATAAAATGCTGAAAGCAGAGAAAGCAAGCCTTAAAGAATTCATAGAATTACCCTTCGTTTTATACAAGGGTAATTCCCATTTTGTGCCGGAACTTAAAAGCGATACAAAGCTCCTTTTGACAAAGGACCCTGTGTGGGACGACGCGGAGCGCGAGCTGTTTACCGTTAAAAAAGACGGCAAACCCGTCGGCAGGATTGCCGCCATCGTAAATTATGCGCATAATAAACATTGGGATGATAATACGGGCTTCTTCGGCTTTTTTGAATGTATAGACGACCAAGAGGCGGCAAACGCCCTTATAGATGCCGCTAGAGACTGGCTTAAGTCCAAAGGCAAAAGCGCGATACGCGGCCCGCTTAACCCCAGCACCAACCATACCTGCGGTATGCTGGCTGATAATTTTGATAAAGATCCTGTTGTTATGATGCCCTATAACCCGCCTTATTATCTTAAACTTATGGAGAACGCGGGCCTTACAAAAGCTAAAGATTTGGTTGCTTTTGAGCGTACGGACAAGGATTGCTTTTCCCCCAGAATGGAAAAGATTATCGCGCGTGTGGAGCGCAACCCGTCAGTCAAAGTGCGCCATATTAATATGAAAGATTTTAGCAATGAAGTAGAAATCGTGCGCACAATTTATAATGCTTCCTGGTCGCACAACTGGGGCTTTGTGCCGATATCCGAAGCGGAAATCCAAAACACCGCAAAGAGCCTTAAGCTTGTGGTAAAGCCTGAAGTTACCTCGGTAATAGAATATGACGGCAAGCCTGCGGGCTTCTCAATTTGCATACCTAATATGAACCGCATCCTCAAAATTTTGGGCGGCGGCTTAAACATTTTTAAACTGCCCAAAGCCTTAATGACTTGGCGCAATATGAAAGACTGCCGTATGATTATGCTGGGCGTGCATCCCGATTACCGGAAGAAAGGCCTTGAGCTATTGCTTATCAAAAAAGTGGTTGACGACGGCGTAAAAGCAGGTTGGAATACAGCTGAATTATCTTGGATGTTAGAGGACAATTTAGCCATAATTTCCGTCATAGAAGAAGCGGGCTGCCACAAAACCAAAACCTACCGCATATTTGAAGCGGCGCTTTAGTAATACCGCACACATTTTTTGGATCGCCACGTCGCAAAATGATTTGCTCCTCGCGATGACGACTAAATAGCTAAACTCGTGAAAAATCAGCGAAGTTACACCGAGCGCAGCTTAGTATCTCACGACACGCCCGTGTGGCAACACCCCGCGATGACAACGTAAAAAGTTATGGCACGTGCAAAACGGGCCTAGCACAACTATGCGAAGCTTGGCATCTCACGACAAATGTGGCGAATGCCACCCCGCGATGACGACAAAAAGCTAAGCACGTGCGAAACGGGCCAAGCATACACCACGCGCAGCCCGATATCTCACGATACACGTGGCGAATGCCACCGTCCCATCCGCAAGGCCCCATAGCGCGCGAGGCAAGATTTTTAGAAAAATCTTGCTTGTTTTTTTTTTTTTGATACCATACCTAGATAATTCAGCCTCCAGCTTGCTAATACCTGCGTGACGCGCTGTCATTTTCTTTGTAGGAATGATTATTCAAAAATGATAATAAAAAACACTAAAAAGTCTAAAAACGGATTTACCTTAATTGAGCTGCTCGTAGTAGTGTTGATAATAGGTATTTTGGCGGCGATTGCTGCCCCGCAGTATGAATATTCAGTTTTCAAAACAGAACTGCAACTACAGGAAGCCATGCTGGATACTGTATACAAAGCTAAAAGATTGTGTGATACCTCGTCCGGCGGGATAGGGAAGTGTAACTCTTTAAAAAATCTTGATATTACCTATAAGCATTTTGATAATTGTCAAGAAGTTTCGACCTTGGATTCTGTAAGTAGTTATGGCGATATATATAGAATCAGGTTAATATGTCCGGAGTCTACCTATCTGACAAACCACTGGAATGCACATATCTATTTAGAGGGGAAGTTAAGAAAAAAAATGGGTAATTCTAAAACTGTATATATTGTAAAGCCGTTTAGAGGTGATACCTATTGTGTTCGTAATACATCAGACGCTTCGGCTGTTTTTGACAGATACTGCAAAGAGAAAAAGTATCCTATTCAACTATCTATGGATGAATAAACTTAATAGAATCTTTAGCTTTAATAATCTGTGCGTAGTGTGGCGGCTCACAGTATGGGGAAGAGTGGCGGGGCTTTCCGTAATTCGCAAAATAATCATCCCATTAACAATTTGTCGTAATTGCGAGTGCACTTTCGCACCGGCGAATGCCACTTATTTATTTGATTCGTTTTTGCGGCGGGCGGCTTTCATTTGCTCTACAACTTCCGCGCGCTTGGCGGCGGGCAAATGGTCAATAAAAACTTTGCCGTAAAGGTGGTCAATCTCGTGCTGCATAATGATAGCAAGCTGGCCTGTGGCCTTAATTTCTATGGGCAGGCCTTTCTCGTTAAGGCATTTAACTTTTATTTCCTGGGCTCGCTCTATTTGCGCGCTTACGCCCGGGAGCGAGAGGCAGCCTTCCTCACTATTGCAAGTCCCTTTTTTGGTTGAGATTTCAGGATTAATTATAATATAGCGTTTGTATTGGGTATTGCCCTGCTTGTCTTCGCCCATAGGCAGCATAATCACGGCCAAAGATAAATCCAGGCCGACTTGCGGCGCAGCTAAACCTACGCCATTGGCAAACAGGCAAGTTTGCGTCATATCATTAATAATTTTGGGCAATTTCTTTTCAATAATATTGAAATTAATCCTTGTGGCTTTTTTTGCCAGGATTTCATTACCGTAAGTATAAATCTTCATTATCGCCATAATTAAACCTTTGTATTATCAGGAAAATTTATAAGCAACTTCCCTGCCTTCCCACACTATTTTTGCTGTTATCGGCTGCGCGTTTTCCTTATGTGTTACCGCCCAAGCCATTACTAATCTTTCCATTTGCTCATTTGCGCCGTGCGTGCCTGATACGCCCATAATAATTTCCTGCACCTTAGCAGCCTGCGCAACTTGCGTGATGGCGTAAAAAGGCTCATTACTGCTTACCATTATAGGCGTTATTGTGTGGCCGTAATCTTCAGCCGCAAGTATAACATTGGTAAACAGCTCGCCTTCATCCACCATATGCGCGCCTTCAGTTTTACCTATACGCCAGTTATCTAAAGGCTTGGCATATAATACTATTATATCAGTTTCATCATTGTCAAGGTTCTTTAATGTTTCCCTTAAGTGATAAAGATTATCGGGGTTTTTGACGGGTATTAAAATACGTTTTTGGTATTCCAGTTGTTTAAGCGCGTCGTCAATATTCTCGGTTAGGGTTTTATTAATTTTTTCCCTGTGGCCTTCTTCAAAAATATCATTGGCTTTTTTTGCATTAAGCTTTGCCGATATATGGAATACTATAAACAATAGTATACCGAAGGACAGCCCCGCTATTGTGGCCGTCTTTTTGGTTATAACATTTACCACGGCCAAAGCTATTACCACCAGCACAACAAATATACCGCCGACGGGTATATAATAATGGTCAAACTTAATATTTAAAGGCATCATAAACTCACGCTTATGTTCCCTGTTCTTAAAGCGCAGTATGACTATGGAGGACATTTCAAGCACAAAGCTCCATAATACGCCAAAGGCATAAGCCTCGCCGATAAGGTAAGTCTTGCCGCCGCTTAAAAGGATAACTATAATCTGGCAGATGCATATCATATTAATGATATGGTATGTAGTGCCGTATTTGCGGTGTATTTTGCGGAACCAGTCCGTAAGTATACCCGCTTCGGCGACGCGGTTCATAACGCCGTTTGCGCCGATGATTGATGTGTTTACCGCGCCTGAAAGCATTACCACGCCCGCGATAACCACCGCCGCCTGCATGATAAGTTTGAGTATCTGCGGGCCGCTTAAGTGCATTGCAAGGCCTGATAAAAGGTTATCGTGGTATTTTGTGGCTATAAGGTCCGGCGGGATGATGAGGGAGGCCAAAAACGTCAACCCGCCCGTAAATAAAAGCGCGAAGAAGAAAACCAGCAAAGCCGCTTTTTTAAGATTTTTGATTTTAGGGTACTCAATTTCCCTATACACCTGCGCCAGCGTCTCCAAGCCGCTTAAAGCCAATACGGAGTGGCCTAAAGCTACCAACACGCCTATATAGCCAATCTTCTGCATAAAAGGCATATGCACGCCCCAGCCTAAGGATTCGGGCGTAAGCTCTGGCTTAAACGGCGGCAGCTGTATGTGGCCGCGGCCCATCAATGTAATGGCCGTCCACACAAATAGTACCGCGCAGATTATGACTGAAAATTTTATTATTTTTGCGCTTTTGTCACTTGAGTCTTCTATCCCTTTTATATTTTGGTACCAAAAGTATATAGTTACAAGCAAAGCAAATACTACGGAAAAGGAATCCTGCGGAACAGCAAAGTTGACCCCAAAATACTCCATAGATGAGTTTATTAAACCCACAAGATAATGGCCCGCCGATACGCTGCTGATAGGGCCCGTGAGCATAAAGTCAAAGAGGATGGCCGCAGCGGCGGCTTTTGCCGCGTTTTCGCCCAACCCGGCGTTTACTACGGGGAAAATCCCGCCGCGCGTAAAAAGCGTGCAGGACTCTATGTACATCATCAGGAGCAATCCCGAGAACAGCATCACCGCTAAAATATACCACGGGAATGCGGGCCCAAAGGCCTTCATCGCTATGCCGCCCGCGTAAAAAGCGCTTGAGCCGAAATCACACAAAACTACGGCGGCCGCTTTCCAAAACGGTATAAACGTTAACATAGCAGTAGTTAAAACCACAACGCTTTTAACTTTAAAAATGCTTGTCTGGGTTTGCGAAGGGTTGTCCATAGCTATAAGATTTTATCTAAAATTACCCGGGTGTCAGTCTGTGTAGTGAGGTCGTTAATAAATTCCGTATTAAATTTTTCCGCTAAAGAAGCAAGCATCTTTAAATGCTGGCTGAAGAAAGCCGGCCCTGAAGGGGAAAGGAATAAGTACATAACCTTTATCGGCAGGCCGTAATCGTCGTTTATCTGCTGCGGCAATATAGCCACAGCGGCTTCAAAGGCTTTAAGGTCCTCCAATCTTGCGTGGGGGATGCTTAAACCTGTATCCAAAGTGGTGCTGATGCCCTCTTCACGCTTAAGGACGCTTTTTAATACGTCCTGCCTGTCAACTTCGGGCAAATCATCACAAATGGAATTGATAAGCATTGCCACGATGTCCTTCTTGGCCAGCTTACCGTTTAAAATGAAAACTCTGTTTTTCTTTAGTACCACAGGGATACTTGTCTCTGTTATAGCCATACTTATATATATTTATACTAGCAAAACCTGCGCCGTGTGTAAAGGGCTGCTGTTTCTAGGGCCTCTGTAAAAGCGGTTTGCGCGCGGGCGCTTTTTGGGCGGGCTTGATTTCAAGCTCGCTTAAAATTACCGAAGGCGCAATAATGGAATAACCATAACTTCTATAGCCCGGGTAATTATAGGCCGTAAGGTCATCAGCCGCAAATTTGATATCGCGCAAAGTACGGGTTGTGATATCATTGGCCGTCGCGCCGTGCACGGGCGTTTCTTCGCCTGTATTGGCGTCCACTTTATAGGCTGATATGATGCCGCCGTCCAATGAATCTTTAATAATATAGCAGTAATCAAGGCCCTCTTCCTTACAATAGCTTATAAATCGGGCTTTAAAATCCTGCTCGGGCACGGTGGAGTGCGGCAGGAACATCAAATTGCCTACGCCGGCCCTTGCAAAAACCTGGCTGTTGCCATAGCCTGCGCGCGCGTGGCCGTTGGATTGCTTTTGGTCTTTAATAAGGCTTCTTGTAGTAGGCAAGTCATT
The DNA here is from genome assembly GCA_964415545.1 of uncultured Elusimicrobium sp. Classification (GTDB taxonomy): domain Bacteria; phylum Elusimicrobiota; class Elusimicrobia; order Elusimicrobiales; family Elusimicrobiaceae; genus Proelusimicrobium. The sequence goes on along the minus strand of CAYQAU010000007.1, from coordinate 22,720 downwards.
AAGCTTACCGTTTTTGACAAGCTGCAATTTTTGGGCGCTTACGCCCTCATCATCAACCGTATAAAAGCCCGCAAGCTTAACGCCGCGGAAGGTTTGCATTAAAGGGTCGTCAATAACATTAAAGTTTACGGGCATAATTTTAAGGCCCTTTTTTTGCGCGAATTCCCCTGCGCCGGAATCTTTGTCATAAGAATTTGAAAGTATTTGGCGCGTATTAATTATATTGCGCTTGAACATAGTGTCAAACAGGGAAGCGGCCGCATTCTTATCTAAAAGTACGGGGCCGATATAAGGCTCCGCCTTTGGGGAGTTGATGAGCGCGGCTGTTTGCGCGGCAAAATCCGCGGCTTTTTTTATAAGCTCCTCTTTTGATGGGATATCTTTGATTGCGGCATAACTTAAGCGTTTTGTATCTTTAAGCTCAAAGCCGTCTTTGGTTTTTGCGGCTGCAAAAAGCGTTATTGCGGCTAAAGTATCGTCTTTAAAATACTTTGCGCCTTCGCTTGAAAGGAAGTAAGTCGGCCTGCGCGTAATGGTAATAGTGGCGGAAAACTCATCTAAATCCTTTATCTTTCCCTGTTCGGAAAGTGATTGTGCGATACCTTGCCAGTAGCTTTGGTCTATTTCAACGCTTTGCTGCGTCTCATAAGATTGGGCGGTTTTGGCGGGTGAAAAGTCCCCGTAATCTTCTGTTACATTCTTGCTCTTTTTGTAGGCTTGCTTTTTGGCAAGCTGTGAAAGGCTGTCCTTATAAATTTGGTCTGTCGCCTCCCAAAGCGCAAAGCGCAGCGCGTCATAGCCCTTGGCGGGCCATTGCATGGAGGCGGTGCTCATCACATTATTTTCAAAATATGAATTATCTTCCTTACTATCGCCTACGCGCATCATAATATCGGTGTCTAAAGTTTTGGACTCTGCGGCTGAAAGCAGCGAACCCCTGTCAGCCTTAAATTGGTAGGTGTTGATATCAAATACCGTATAGCTCATATAATAAGGCTTGGCAAATTTATCCTGGCGCAGATGTTTAATGCTGCGGTCCATCTCATCTTGCATGGCATTAAATATTTGCGCGTCCTGCGCTTGGGCAAAAGCAGGCAAAAGGCAAAGGACTGCGGCGGCTGCTAAATTTAAGAATCTCATTTTTTTGCCTCCTTATCTGTTTTTACCGGCGGCGGCGGTAAAAGCGGCAGGTTGCTGTATGTCCTTTCAACCTTTTCAACTTCAACTTCAGATAATAATAAGCTTGGCGCAATGGCCGATACAGGCACCCAGCCCGATTCCGCGCCGCAGCTGCCGTTAAACACTGCATAATCGTCAGCCGCAGCGATAACTTTATTAAAAGCGGTAAGCGGTGTGCCAACAAGGTCGGCTCCGCGCACAAATTCATCAGGCCTGCCGTCAGCGTAGACTTTATAGACCAATAGCGGCGTTACCTTAAAAGATTGCGGGCTGTAAGTTGAGGTATTTGTAAACCCGCCTGAAATATCACTTATTATAAGGCCGTAAGGTTTATTCTGTTTTTTAATTTCCTCTTTAAGTTTTGCTTTAAGCCGGTCAAAGGGCATGGTTTCCTTGGCTTCCACTATCGTTACGCCCATACGGGAAACTACTTTATTGCCGGGTGATTTGCGCCCGTGCCCGTTGGAAGCATTAAAACCGTTTATAGGGTTGCGGCTCATCAAAAAACCTTTTAACACGCCGTCTTGTATAAGTACGGCGCGCTGCGCGGGTACGCCTTCGTCATCATATTTATAATGGCCGCGCAGGGGTATATTATTGAAGCGTTGCAAAGTAGGGTCGTCATAAACGCTTAAGATGGGGGAAAGGATTTGATGGTTAAGTTTTTGCGTAAAAGTTTGCCCGAAGTCATCATCTTTCTGGCGGTGGCCCTCAACCCTGTGGCCCAAAATTTCGTGGAAGAACACGCCCGCAGCCTTATTCATTAATATGGCAGGGCCGTGGAAAGGCTCCGCCGCTTGAGCGGTTGTCAGGTTACGCAGCTCTTCTATGGATTTTAAGATATCAGCGGCAATAACTTCCTTGGAGGGCATATCAGCCATGGAAAAACCGTCATAAGAATTGGTGCGCTCCATTTCCATGCCGTCGCTGTTTCTTGCTCTGGCATAATAGCCGATGCGTACGAGGTTTTGATCCTTCTTTATTTTGCTGCCTTCGGAGGAGACAAAATAAACGCTGTCATCCTTGGCGGAGAAGCTGACCTCAGAATCCAAAATAAAACCATAACCTTTAAACAGGGCGGAAAGTTCACTAAGCTCAGCCGCTATTTTCCCTGTATCTGTTTTAAGCGGTTCAAAGCAATCATAGTGCGTCTGGGCTTTCATTTTTGGGGAAAAGTCGTCAGAGCGGTCGCTGCGTTCAGATGCGGTAGCGCTGTTGGTTTTGACTTTAAGATAATCCTGCTGGGCCTGTTTTACTGTTTCTTCAGTCTCCAGCCAAAGCGTATTTTTGATATTTTCTATATTATTATCAAGCGGTATCATCTTGGGGTTCATAGAAGGGTTATAGCGGGCATAAAGCTCGGCAAAGTCCAACACCTTAATTTTGCGGGTATTATCCATCTTATAGTCTCCAACGCGCGCCACTATATCTAAAAGGCGGTTTTGGCGGATATCATTACTTTTAATTGCGCCTGATGACGCTGTTATATAAGTGCTTTGTGTATCAGTAATTTGGTAAGATAGGAAATATACGGAAGGCTTAAGTTTGGCAAGCTTTTTAAAGCTGCGTTTGAGTTCCCCCTGCATAGTATTTAATACAGGATCAGCCTTAATATCGCAATCAGCGGCGAAGGCCGGCAAAATCAGAAAAGATAAAGCTATTATTGTTATAAGTTTTTTCATAACGATATTATAACAATTTATCTTAAATACGTCAGAAGCGGCCACAGTCAAACCGCAGCCGCGCGGCGGATATTTGCAAAAGCGGGGAATAATTGGTAAACTTTAGCCCAGTATGAATATGTGTTGTCAGGAGGAGTTGTGTCAGAAATTTTTTATGTAAGCCGCAAAGGCTATGAGAAGCTCAGAGAAGACTTGGACGGACTTAAAAAGCTCAAGGCCAAATTATCTGATGAAATCGGCGAAGCCGCCCGCCAGGGTGATTTAAAGGAAAACGCGGAGTACGCCGCCGCAAAAGAAAAACAGGCTGAAACGCTTTCAAAAATTAATGAGTTGGAAATCCGCCTGCGCAACAGCCGTATAACGGACGATCTTACAGTAGACAAGAGCGAGGCCCGTATAGGCGCCACCGTTACGATTAAAGACCTTGCCGACGGGGAAGAAACAACCTATACCTTAGTAGGTTCTATGGAATCTGACCCTGAAGGCGGACTGCTTTCGGTAAAAGCGCCTGTAGCCGCCGCGCTTTTGGGGAAAAAAGAGGGGGAAGAATTTGCTTTGGTCTTGCCCCGTGTTACACGTAAGTATAAACTTATAAAAATGGAATATAAATAGGAGGGAAGATGACGCCTGAACTTGAAACTTTAGCAAATAAAACAATAGAGCCTTTTGTGCTTTTATTTAATAAATCGGTGGAGCTTATCCCGGGCATATTAGCCGCGTTGGTGATGCTGTTTATCGGTTTATTTTTATCAAGGTGGACGAGCTCCATCACCACAAAAGTCCTTAACACGCTTAAGCTTGATACGTGGACGGAAAAAATAGGCGTTAATGAGATTTTAGCGCGCGTAGGCTTTGGCAAATCGCCCACATTTGTAATAGCTTTTGTGCTTTCCTGGGCGGTAATGATAGCCTTTATTATGATAGCGGCCGATTCTTTGGGTCTAAATACTATCAGGCAGTTATTGGCTACATTCCTTGCCTTTATACCTAAGCTTTTTGCTGCTGTGGTAATTATTTTTGCGGGCCTGCTGCTGGGCCGCTTTGTAAGCGGCGTGGTTGAAAATTCCGCAAAAGCCAATAATATCAACGGCGGCGTGTTTATCGCCAAGATTGTTTATATAGTGATAATCGTCTTTGCCGCGCTTTTAGCTTTGGAGCAGATTAATATCAACCTTGCGCTTATCAACAGCGTGATATTGATAATCATAGCCTCCTTAGGTTTAGCTTTCGGCATAGGCTTTGGTTTAGGCTCAAAGGAAGTTGTGGCCAATTACTTAAAGGAAACATTTAAGAAATAAGTTTTATAAATGCCGTATAATAAAGCCCCGTCATTATTTAATGGCGGGGCTTTTTTGGCCCCACAATTAAATGGGTACTTTATTCATAAGCATATAGGTACAAAAGACCTGTTTTTTAAATAGGATTTATCATATAGTTTAAGTATAAGGTTCTTTGCATTCCTTATAAAATGGTAGTTAATGGAGGCAATAATGAGTAAATATAATGTGGCAATCTCATCGTTTATTCTGCTATTTACTTTTAGTTTTGTAAATGCCGGGCAGGCGGATGATAAGGTAATTTACGATAATCAAGTAAATACGTTGAGCAAAATTTCTTCTGAAGTAAAAACAAACGCTGCTGAAGATGTCGGACGTAAGTTGCAGAAGCAGGCAGCTAATCTTAAAACGGCAGAGGCGCAAACAGCAATAGAGGCTGATTTCGCTAAACTTTCACCGAGGGATTTCGGAAATAAGTATGAAAGTTTATATAGGTTTAGGGTTTCGTCCTCTTCTTCACGCGATGATATGGCGGATACAACTAAATATGAAGCTATCTATAAGGTAATAGATAATGATTTTAAAGCTTTTATGAAATCCACCCCTGTAAAGGGCGGTGATGTTATGAAAGCTTATTATGAAAAATACCGCCCTTACTATGATGACAATAACTTCGGTATACGCGGTATTATTTTAAATTATTTCCTTTCAGAGATGACGGGCAAATCAGAAAGGTATATCCCCTTATTCAGATATACTACAATTGTTATGAATAAGGATTACACCTTCTTTACTACATTGTTTTATAACTCTTTTAATCTTAAATATAATGATACTCTTTCATATGGCGGCATTTATTTACCGGTTAAAGATATATATGATAATTTAAGCCTTATAGACCATGAATATATGAGAACACAACTTGCACCCAGGCTAACAAACAAAACTGAGCCTTCATCTCTCAACAGAGAGGAGGACGCGATATTGAGAACAACTACGCATGACCTCCTTTGGGTGGTAAACAATCAGTTGGAGAAAAATAAAAAGATGCCTGAGACCAGCTATTTAAAGCAGGATTCAGATATAATGGAAAGCCATCTGCTCACTATTTTAGCTGACAGCGGCGATTCATTAATCCCTGACACACACGAAAAAGTGATTAAAGGGTTTAATAAGGTTGTAAGTAATGAGGATAAGCAAAATGCGGCCAGAATAGTTAGCAACTTATCTTCCTCTGAGTTTTTTAATATGCCGTCGCTTAAAGCACATACAGGAGATATCTTTGAATTAATGAAACAAAAAGGTCTTATATAGATTAAGTATTTTCAATAACACTAAAAAGCCCCCTTTTGAAAGGGGGCTTTTTTATGCCTAATAGATATAAAAAAGTATTACCCGTTTTGTGCGGGTAATACTTTAAAAAACTGCTAAGTGAGCAGGTTGGATGGCTTGTGCCTTCACGCAATTTATATTACATAAAGTAGATACCCGTCCCGTCCGCACGGGAGTGCGCCTCACACACACGGGGGTGCGCCTCGCACACGGGGGTGCGCCTCGCACACGGGGGTGCGCCGCCGCACTGCCCAATGCTAATTGTTCTGGTCGGAATAATCCTTAAGCATGCGCGTCCTGCTTGGGTGGCGCAGCTTGCGGATGGCCTTAGCCTCAATCTGGCGTACGCGCTCGCGCGTAACATTAAACATCTTGCCGACTTCCTCTAAAGTGCGCGGGTAGCCTGATTCAATACCAAAGCGCAGCTTAATAATTTTGGCTTCCCTTTCCGATAAAGTTTCTAAAACTTCAGAGACTTCCTGCTTCCTCAAAAAGTCAGTCGCCGAGGCGGAGGGGTTAGGGCCCGTCTTATCTTCAATAAAGTCCTCAAGGTTAGAGTCCTCATCCTCGCCGATGGGCGTGGAGAGGGAGATCGGATCCTGCATAATCTTAAGTATGCCTTTAACCTTTTCTACAGAAAGGCGAAGCGACTTTGCATAATCTTCCAACCCCGGTTCGCGCCCGTGCTCCTGGCGGAACTTATTTGTAACCTTTGTCAGTTTGGAGACAAGCTCCTTCATATGCACAGGTATGCGGATAGTGTTTGCCTGGTCTGCAATGGCGCGGTTGATAGACTGGCGTATCCACCATGTAGCATAGGTGGAAAACTTAAAGCCTCTCTTGTACTCAAACTTCTCAACCGCTTTCATCAAGCCCAAGCCGCCTTCCTGAATAAGGTCTGAAAGTTCAAGATTGGAGTTAACGTGCTTTTTTGCGATTGAGACGACGAGCCTTAAGTTGGCGCGGATAAGTTTAAGCTTATCCTGTAAAATCATACTTTCAAAGAATTCAATGCGCTCGTTTAAGGACAAAAATTCCTTTTCCGATACAGGCAGCGTACTGATAAGCTTTTCATAACGCGCGCGCACGCTGTCTATATTATCTACGGCGCGTATAAGCTCGGCCGATGAGAACTTGGTCTCTTTATGCAGCTGCGCCTCGCTGATTTTCTTATTTGTAAATTTCTTTAAAGTTTTGACAACCTGGTCATAAGCGCCAAAATAGTCGTCAAACCTCTGCATATCATTTTTGCATTCATTAATTTTATCGGCCAAACCTTTAATCCTGTTGGTCAAGCGTTTAATCTTGTTTTGGTTAAGGTTAAGCTTTATAATGCGTTCAACTACTTCCTTTTGCTTCTCTTCCAAAGCGCTGGAGTATTTACTTATCATCTTATCGCTTAAATCGGGGTTGCGCAGCTCTTTTAAAAGCTTCGTAATATCCTTTTCCCTTTTGGAGATAAAGGCCGCCGCGTCTTTAAGTTTTTTACGCATGTTCTTAAGCTCGGTATTAGTTCTTTTACCGCGCGGCATAAGTTCCTTGGTAGTCATTTCTTCCTGGTCTACCAATTCTTCCCAGCTGCAAATCTCGCGCATCGTAATGGGGGATTCCAAGACGAGCTTACGCAGCTCCTTTTCCCTCTCGCGGATATTGCGGGCCAGCGTTATTTCCTCATCCCTTGAAAGCAAGGGCACTTTACCCATTTCAGAAAGATACATCCTTATGGAGTTTGATACATCAGTATTAGCGGCCCATTCTTCCGTGTAGGCCTCTTTATCAGCCAAAGCCACGGCTTTATATTTTTTGCCGTCTACAACCTGTATCCCCAAATCCTCCAAAGTATCCATTAAACCGCCGATGTCGTCATTAGCCATCGCGGTTTTGTTGATTTCTTCTAAAGTGATTTCACCCTGCTCTTTACCAATTTCAACCAGTTTTTTAAATGCCTTATTTTCTTGTGCCATAATGTGATTACTGCTCCGTTATGTATTAGGATTTCAATTTTTTTTGTATTTCCGCCTGCCGCTTAAGTAAATCCAAAGGCACCTGGCCTACGGGATAAGCCTTAAGCTGCTGTTTTAACTGCTGCAATTTCTTACTGAGCCCCGCGCGTTTTATGGCCGTAACAAACGCCGCTATATCTACGGACGGTTTGCTGCCTTCGGGCAGGTCCGCAAGGGAGAGCCTTAGTATTTTATCTTCCTCCTGCGGTATTGTTTCAATAAGCTGCTGCGCTATATTTTCCTGATTAGGGTATTTTTCCCTTACGGTCTCTATACCTTTGAGTATAGTCCATATTTCTTTATTTTCAAAGTGGTCTTCCGTCAAATCTTTGCAAAGTTCCACATAACGCGGGTACCTTAAAAGCCATTTGGCTAAATCAGCCTCGGCCGATGGCGTCTTGTCTTTCGCCGCCGCTCTTACTGGCGCCGCCTGCTGGGCCGAAGGCGCGCGGCCTATTTTACTTAATATCAAATCGGGCGTAAGGCTTAATCTTTCAGCGGCTATTTTTATCCATTCGTTTTTGATAATCTCATCAGGCTGCTTTTTGATGGTTTCAGCCAATTCCGCCGCTATATTGGCTTTGTCCTGCGGGTTTAAATTAGCCGCGTTTTTAAGTAAAAGGTCAAGCTGGAAGTTAATTATGTCGCTTGCGCTGTTTATTACTTTATAAAATTGTTCTTTACCGTATTTGATGATATATTCATCAGGGTCCAGCTTCTCCGGCAGGGTGGCTACCCGCACATATATCCCGCCTTCTACCAAAATAAGCGCGGCCCTTAAGGCGGCTTTTATACCTGCTGCGTCAGGGTCGAAGCATACGGCGGCCTCATTGGTATATCTTTTTAATAACTTTGCGTGTTCAGGCGTAAAAGACGTGCCTAAAGGCGCGACGCAGTTTTGCGCGCCCGCCTGATGGCAGGAAATTACGTCCATATAGCCCTCAAGCAAAATAACTTTGCCCTCTTTTCTTATCTCGGGCGCGGCTATGTTTAAGCCGTAAAGCAGGCGGCTTTTGGAGAAGACGGGCGTTTCAGGCGAATTTAAGTATTTAGGCTGCCCATCGCCCATAATCCTGCCGCCGAAGGCCACCGCTTCCCCGCGGTGATTATAAATAGGGAACATCAATCTTGCGCGGAAGTAGTCTTTCCCATACTGGTTTGACAAGCCGAATTTTTTTAACTCGTCTATAGTATAGCCTTCCTGCACGGCTTTTTGGCAAAGCCCGTCGCCTGTTGCAAAGCCAAGCTCAAATTTTACGGCGGTTTCTTTATTTATATTGCGGCTTTTGATATAGGTGCGCGCCGCCTCGCCCTGTGATGATAATAAAACTTTATGGAAAAAATCTTTAGCCAAATTGACCAGCTTATAACCTTTTAAGCGGGCCTTCTCGTCATCTGTAAGGTTTTCCGATGGCTGGTAGTCAATCCCTGCGCGCTCGGCCAGTTTGCGCGCCGCTTCAGGGAAAGATAAATTTTCAACGCCCATAAGGAATGCAAAGACATCGCCGCCCTTCTGGCAGCCGAAGCAGTAAAATAAACCTTTATCGGGATTGATGACAAAAGAGGGGGTTTTCTCCTGGTGGAAAGGGCAGCAGGCCTTGAAGGTGCGCCCCGCTTTACGGACGGAAGGAACATATTCCTTTATAAGTTCCAAAAGGTCGATGTTATCCCTGATTTTTTCTATAATCTCGTGGTTCATCTTCTATCCGTAAAATACACGTTTTGGGCTGTGTATTTTTTTAAAGCCAAAAACACACAGGCACAATAGCCCGCCTGATGTTCAAGCGGTCCATTGTGCTGTGTATATTTTTATAAAGACTAAAAGCGTTTTCTTTTAGTGCGTCTCATTCTGCGCTGGGCTTCCTGAGATTTGAGTTTCCTTGCTACGCTTGGAGGAGTATAGGTTTCTCTTCTTTTGATTTCTCTTAAGATACCGTTCTTCTCGCATTCTCTTTTAAAGCGCTTAATCGCCTCTTCAAGATGTTCTGCGTCGCGGACTTTCACAAATACCATTGTAATTTCACCACCTTCTTTTCCTGCATTAGATATATTGTATAAAATATACCTTGCGTTTTCCAGCTTTTTTAAAAATAAGAACAGCCCTTTAAAAGGGCTGTTACTTTATTTATAGTTTTACTTTTTAATTGAAGAAAAACTTAAGACTTACTAAGCCTTCAATACCGTTGACGTCTCTTAAAAGGAAGTCCTCTTTCTTAAACTTTGCGCTGATATTATATTTGGCGTCAAACCCTAAAGCCACATATTGGTTAAACTTATATTCTACGCCTGCCGTGAGGAACGGGAAAGCCTTGCTCTCGCTTATCTCATTAGCTTTTGCTTTACCAAAAGCAATGCCTGCGCCGCCGATTAAGCCTAACTTTTCATTGACAGCGTATTTGTAATATAAAGTAAGCGGGACTTCATAATACTTTACTTCATCATCCATATAAACGCCGCCGCCGAAGTTGCCTTTAAGCTCTTCGTTTCCTCTCGCCGTATAGCCGAGCTTAGCGCCTAAATAGCTGTTTTCAGACATACCGAAAAGCGCGGCCTGTTCATAAAAAAGCTCTACGCCAAAAATGCCTGAAGCGTCGTCAGTATATGTATAGGTATACATAGTATCTTTAACTTTTTCTACATCACTGTCGGTTTGGCCGATACCTGCTTTAAGCGCAACGCCCACACCGGCGAAGCTTGCACAAGAGAGCATAACAATAGTAAGCAATGATAAGACTATTTTTTTCATTTGTATTTCTCCTTTATTTATTTTTACTGCTAAATATCTTTATACATAATAAAGAGCTGTAAAAGGGGCTTAATTATCAGCCTGCGGGCCAGATGAACCTGCGCCCCGCCATTAAATGGTAGTGCAGATGGTCCACGCTTTGCCCCGCGCCTTTGCCGTTATTGGTAACTACGCGGAAGTCCTTCAACCCCAGCTCTTTTGCTATTTTTGCTATGGTATGCTGGATTTTGCCCAAAAGCTCTATATCTTCTTCCTGCGCCTGAGCCAGGCAGGAGATATGTTTTACAGGCACCACAAGTATATGGGTGGGGGCCTGGGGGTTTAAATCTTTGAAAGCGACTATGTCTTCATCCTGATAGATGAATTGTGAATTTAATTCACCGTTTGCGATTTTGCAAAATATACAGTTATTCATAACTTAATTATAGCAAAGTATTTTTTTGCTTTAAAAGTTATTTGATATAAAAATAAGGTATACTTTTTAAAATATCAGGCTGCTTTATTTTCCCGTTTTACGCGCCTGCCCCGCTGTTCTAAAAACCTTGTTTCCCCTTGCGGATTTGATAAGAAGCTCTTAATTTAATATCATTAATATATATGAGAAATCCAACAAAGCCTAAACAGTTTTGTTTCAACCTTTCCTATTTTAAATCCTTAAAATCTAATCAGGAGTTCAATAGCTATGTCTAAAAAATACTTAGAGCCTATTGCTGTTGTAGGTATAGGCGCAGTAATGCCGGGCGCTTTAAATAAAGATGAGTTCTGGCAAAACATAACAGAAGGTAAAAATTCCATAATTGAAGTACCCGCCGACAGGTGGGACTCTTCCCTTTTCTATGATGCAGATAGATCAGCGCCCGATAAAACTTATACCAAAATCGGCGGTTTTATAAGGGGATTTCAGTTTAACTCTTTAAAGTACAGGATTCCGCCAAGCGTAGCCAAGCAGATGGACACTACCCAGCAGCTTGCGGTGGAAATCGCCAGTATGGCCCTGGAAGATTCAGGCTATGACAAAAAAGATTTTGACCGTACCCGCACAGCCGTAATCATCGGCAATGCCATGGGCGGCATTAAAAATGAATATACCAACACGCGCATATATAAGGCTTTATATTATGATATGTTAAAGAAGTCTTCACACTTCGCGTCCTTACCGGCCGAGACGGCAAACAGCATCATTTATGAGATTGAGGAAGGAATAAATGAAAGGTTTATGCCTATCACAGAAGACACAATGCCCGGCGAATTGCCCAATGTTATCGCGGGGCGCGTGGCAAATGTATTTAACCTTAACGGCACCAATTTTTCAATAGACGCCGCTTGCGCCACATCCATTGCCGCTTTGGACCAAGCCGTCAACGGTTTGAGAATGGGCAACTATGATATGGCCTTATGCGGCGGCGTGGACCAAATGATGTCCCCCGCGGCATATGTAAAGTTCTGTAAAATCGGCGCGCTTTCGGCGGAGGGCTCCTTCGCTTTTGACGCGCGCGCCAACGGCTTTGTAATGGCTGAAGGCGCCGGTATCGTAGTATTAAAACGCTTAAGCGACGCTGTAAGAGACGGCGATAAAATTTACGGCACCATCCGCGCGATAGGCGCCTCAAGCGACGGCAAAGGCAAGGGTATTACCGCGCCAAACCCTAAAGGCCAAAAAATTTCTATAGACAAGGCTTTTGAGCAGCTGGATTATACTCCCGGTGAAGTAGGCCTTATTGAAGCGCACGGCACGGCCACTAAGGTGGGCGACGCTACTGAGCTTTCCGCTTTAAATGAAGTTTTCGCAAACTATGCAAAGCCGGGCACAATCGGTTTAGGCTCAATCAAAAGCCAAATCGGCCACGCAAAAGCGGCGGCGGGCATAGCTTCTTTTATTAAGGTAATGCTTGCTTTACATAATAAGGTATTACCGCCTTCAATCAACTTCGTAACGCCTAACCCTATAGTGGATTGGGCCAACAGCCCCTTTAGAGTAATAACGAAAGCCGAGGAATGGAAAACAGATAAAATAAGAAGGGCAAATATATCCTCCTTCGGTTTCGGCGGCACAAACTTCCATATGGCGACAGAGGAATACAGACCCGAAGCAGCCAAAGTGTCAGTGCCGGAGAATTTGAATAATCAGGAGAAAACAATGACAGAAAACCAAACATGCCAGGCCGCTTCCTATAAGCTTATGAGCCCGCTTGAGAAGTTGCAGGGCGATATGCTTGTGTTCAGCGGGGAGAGCAAGCAGGACCTCTTCAACGAACTTAACGCGGCGGTAAAAGGTATTGAAAATGATGTAACTTATCTTACCAAAATTTCACTTAAGAACCACACGGCCAAGCATAAACCTTATGCTATCTCCATCAATGCCGAAAACCCTGAAAAGCTTAAGGAAAAAATAGAATTTTTTATTAAAATCGCTGATGGCCTTGACGTTTGGACGCAGCCTTCTCTGCATCTTAAAATGAAGGGCATCTACCCTTTTATGAACCATACTGAAACCCCTAAAGTGTGCTTTATGTTCCCCGGCCAGGGCGCACAGTATGTTGATATGATGAAGGACCTTGCCAGCAAATATAAAGTGGTAAAAGATACTTTTGACGAAGCCGATATCATTTTACATGATATGCTTGGCTGTAACCTTACCGATACCTTATGGTCTAAAGAAGGCGAAAGCAAAGAAGAATACGCCAAAAGGGAAGAAGCAATAAAGCAAACCCAGATGACGCAGCCCGCCATTTTGACGGCCAATATCGCAATGCTGCGCCTTTTGTTCCAATTTGGTATTAAGCCTGATGTAGTAATGGGCCACAGCTTGGGTGAATACGGCGCAGCCGTAGCAGCCGGCGTACTTAATTTCCCTGACGCCATAAGGGCTGTAACAATGCGTGGTATGGCAATGACTAATATCCAGGTGGAAGATTGCGGTAAAATGGCCTCAATATCAGCCCCCGTGGAGAAGATTGAGCCCGAGCTTAAAAAGATTGCAGGTTATGTAGCAGTAGCAAACAAGAACTGCCCTACGCAGACTGTTATTGCAGGCAACTCAGCTTCCGTTGAAGCGGCGGTTGAAATGTTTACAGCTATGGGTATACAGTCGGTAGTTATCCCCGTATCACACGCCTTCCACTCTGCAATCGTACGCCCCGCAGCGGAGTCTTACAGAGCATTTTTAGACACGCTTGAAGTAAAATCCCCGCAGATTCCGATGACTTCCAATGTCTCGGCCGATTTCTATCCGAGCGATCCTAAAATCATTAAGGATATAATGGTAGAGCAGATTATGAGCTCCGTTGAATGGATTAAGCAAATTGAGCTTGCCTACCAGCGCGGCGTAAGATTATTTATTGAATGCGGTCCCAAAAGGGTGCTCAGCGCCTTTGTAACCAATACATTGGCTGATAAGAAGGACATCAGGGTCTTAGCTTCCAACCACCCCAAACGCGGCGGTATTATGGAATTTAATGACCTTATGGCAAATTTAACTGCAGCAGGTATATATATAGACTGGAGCAAAACTGATATGAATTCCAAAGATTGTATTTACAACCCCGCTTTTATTGAAGCTATGGGTGGCAATGCAAGCAATATGAATGCACAGAACGCGGCGACAAAGAGCATCTGCGCCAGCGCAAACGCAGCCCGCAGCGAAGACGCGCAGCCCGCTAAGAAGAACATCGTAATCAGCGGTATAGCCGCAGGCACCCCGGGCAGCTGGGAAAAGGTGTTCAGGGAAAACAGTTTAGACGAAATTTTACAGGGCAAAAACCTTATTGAGAACCTGCCCGTAGAAGCGCAGCAGAAGCAGATTGACAAGAATATTGAATATGTCGTCAAATCCCGCGTGGGCAACCACAGGGTTGAGAAGCTGACTGATATTACCAAATCCGTAAAATTAGCGGCGCGCGCAGGCTCTTTTGATTTGGAAAAAGAGTTCGGCATCCCCGCAAAATGGGTAAAATCAATGGATAACAGCTTTACCTATGCAATAGCCGCAGGCATACTTGCTTTAAAAGACGCGGGTATACCTTTAGTTCTTTATTATAAGCCTACAACAACAGGCGGTTACTTGCCTGACAGATGGGGCTTGCCCGAGCATATGATTGACGATACGGGCGTAATTTTTACCTCCGCGTTCCCGACAGTCTCCACCTGGACATACGAAGTCTCCACCAAAATGGCCGATATTCTTATGAACAAAACCAGAGAAGACGCAGAAGCCTTCTATAACCATATCATCAATGCCATAACCGATGAAACTTTAAAAGCGCAAATTACGCTTTGGTTCAAAGAAAACTTTGCAAAATATGAAGAGCATCAGCCCAGAGTATTTTCCCAGGACTTTTTGCTTAAAGCTATCCCTATAGCGCACAGCCAGTTCTGCCAGTGGGTACGCGCAAAAGGCCCCGCCACACATTTAAGCGGTGCGTGCGCATCAACTGCTCAGGCTATCAGCGTTGCTGAAGACTGGATTAAACTCGGCCGTGCAAAAAGGGTTGTAATTATCGCCGCTGACGACGTAACAAGCGATGTCGTGCAGGAATGGGTATTGGCTGGCTTCTTAGCTTCAGGCGCGGTAAGCCGCGAAAGCGACGTTACCAAAGCCGCCCTGCCTTTTGACAGGCGCCGCAACGGTATGATTGTCGGCATGGGCGCGGTAGGCATTGTTGTTGAAGACGGCGCGGAAGTATCGGCGCGCGGAATGGTGCCTTTAACCAAAGTTTTGGGTACGGAAATCAGAAACAGCGCTTTCCACCCGACCAGGCTTGACGTAAACCACGTAGCCGAAGTCATGAATTGGCTTGTCAGCAAAGTTGAGAAGGAAAATAATCTTAACCGCGCCGATATGAGTAAAGAGATGGTCTTTATCTCGCACGAAACTTATACTCCCGCACGCGGCGGCAGCGCCAGCGCGGAAGTTTTTGCGCTTAAGCATACTTTTAAAGATGATGTTAAGAATGTCATCGTCAGCAACGTTAAGGGTTTTACGGGCCACTCTATGGGCGCGGGCTTGGAAGACGCTATTGCCGTACACTCGCTTAACACAGGCAATGTACC
Source organism: uncultured Elusimicrobium sp. (assembly GCA_964415545.1). Lineage (GTDB taxonomy): Bacteria > Elusimicrobiota > Elusimicrobia > Elusimicrobiales > Elusimicrobiaceae > Proelusimicrobium. The sequence goes on along the minus strand of CAYQAU010000007.1, from coordinate 7,452 downwards.
GCCTATCGCCAATTATAAAGAGCCCGATCCCGAGCTTGAGGGCATTAACCTCAGCAAAGGCGGCCATTATAATTTTAAATACGCTTTAAGGCTTGCCGCGGGTTTTGGCTCGCAGCTTTCCATGACCTTGCAGGAAAAGATGTGGAATACAGGCACGCCCAGAATTATTGATAATGCCAAGTATATGGGCTGGCTTAAAGAAGCTTCCCATCAGGAAAACCCTGTGCTGGAAGTAGTCAACAATACTTTAAGGATTAAAGATAATTACCAGGCAGGCAAAAAGCCGTCATTAGTGATGGAAGCATCCCAGGCTTTTGCCGATAAAGCGGGCTCTACTCATCATGTAACGCCGCATGCCGCCCCCGTGGCTGTCGCAGCCCCCGTGGCAACAGTAGCCGCGCAGGTTGCGCCTACTCCTGCGGCAGCAGTCGCGCCGAGGCAGTTGGATGAAGCTAAAGTAACGGAAGAAATCGTAAACCTTATCACGGAAAAGACGGGCTATCCCAAAGATATGCTTGAGCTTGACCTTGATATGGAAGCCGATTTAGGTATAGACACCGTAAAACAGGCGGAACTTTTTGCCGCGATGCGCGAAATCTATAACTTACCTAAAGAAGAAGGCATACAGCTTAAAGATTATCCGACAATCAGGCATTGCATTAATTTTGTAATTTCATCTGCAGCCAAAGGGGGTGATTCCACCCAAGTCCAGGCCGGACAGGCAGGTGATTCCACCCAAGTCCAGGCCGCGCCTGCGCCGATTGCGCAGCCCCAGATTACCCCTGCGGTAGCGCAGGCCCCCGTGGCTGTCGGAGCCCCCGTGGCTGTCGCAGCCCCCGTGGCAACAGTAGCCGCACAGGTTGCACCTACTCCTGCGGCAGCAGTCGCGCCGAGGCAGTTGGATGAGGCTAAAGTAACGGAAGAAATCGTAACCCTTATCACGGAAAAGACAGGCTACCCTAAAGATATGCTTGAGCTTGACCTTGATATGGAAGCCGATTTAGGTATAGACACCGTAAAACAGGCGGAACTTTTTGCCGCGATGCGCGAAATCTATAACTTACCTAAAGAAGAAGGCATACAGCTTAAAGATTATCCGACAATCAGGCATTGCATTAATTTTGTAATTTCATCTGCAGCCAAAGGGTCTGACGGTGTACAAACAGCGCAGCCTGCAACAGCAGCGGTAACCGCACAGGCTACACCTGCGCCGATTGCGCAGCCCCAGATTACCCCTGCGGTATCGCAGGCCCCCGTGGCGAGCGTCGCTCCCGTGGCTTCTACCCCTGCGGTAACGCAAGCAGCTTCAACAGAAGCTATAGCGCCGAGGCAGTTGGATGAGGCTAAGGTAACGGAAGAAATCGTAAACCTTATTGCGGAAAAGACAGGCTACCCCAAAGATATGCTTGAGCTTGACCTTGATATGGAAGCCGATTTAGGTATAGACACCGTAAAGCAGGCGGAACTATTTGCCGCGATGCGCGAAATTTATAACTTACCTAAAGAAGAAGGTATCCAACTTAAAGATTATCCGACAATCAGGCATTGCATTAACTTTACAATCGCTTCAGCCGCCAAAGGGTCTGATGGTGTGCAAACAGCACAGCCTGCAGCAGCTGTAGCCGCACAAGTTGTGCCCGCACCTGCCACCGCCCCTGTAGCAACTGTGGCCCCCGTGGCCAGCGTAGCCCCCGTGGCGACAGTAGCCGCACAGGTTGCGCCCGCACCAATTGCCCAACCCCAAGTTGCCCCTGTGGCAACTGTATCAGCGCCTATAGCGCCGAGGCACTTGGATGAGGCTAAGGTAACGGAAGAAATCGTAAACCTTATTGCGGAAAAGACAGGCTACCCCAAAGATATGCTTGACTTGGATCTTGATATGGAAGCCGATTTAGGTATAGATACCGTAAAACAGGCAGAGCTTTTTGCCGCGATGCGTGAAATCTATAACTTGCCTAAAGAAGAAGGCATACAGCTTAAGGATTATCCGACAATCAGGCATTGCATTAACTTTACAATCGCTTCAGCCGCCAAAGGGTCGGCCGCACCTGTAGCTGCGCAGGCAGTTGAACCTGCTGTGCAAGAGGCCGCGCCTGTAGCAGAAGCTCCGCAAACTGCGTCGGCACCTGTAGCCGCCGCCGCTTCAGCCGCACCTGCCGTAGCGGAAGAACCTAAACAGTATGAGGGGGAGGATTCACACAATAAGAAACTCCGCTTCGTTCCTACTTTGGTTGATGCGCCTTTAACAGCGCAGGGTAACCGCAAATTATCTGCGGACAGGCCTGTTCTTATAATGTCGGACAATTCCGCCTTAACAAAAGCGTTTATTGATAAATTTAAAGACCAGGGTATAAAGACTCATATCTTTACCACCCTTAAAACCCGCACGAAAAACACTACAATAGTAAATTGGGACAGCCTTGAAGAAACTACAGCGGCGCTGGAGGCTTTCTCCAAAGAAAATCCGAATATACAGGGTATAGTCTACTTATTGCCGTGCAGCATAAAGAAGTTTGATAAGAAAGCTAACCCCCACGCTGAGCTTACAAAATATCTTATGCCTTTATTTATGGCATGTAAGACTTTTGTAAAAGACCTTTCTAACCGTGATGGCGCAGATACCTTCTTATCAGTCATCTTCAAAGTTGACGGCGCATTTGCCTACAAAACCAAAGACGCAATAAGCCCTTCAATCGGCTCTGTCTGCGGCGCGGCCAACTGCTTTAGGAAAGATCTTTATGAAATCGGTGGTGTATTTACCAAGATTATGGACTTTGAATCTTCAGCTGAGCCTGACTATATGGCCGATAAAGCTTTAGAGGAAATCCTCAAAGGCGATGATAGGGCCATGGTCAGCTACTTTGAAGGCCGCAGGAGCACGATGTTCTCCCTGCCGCGCAAGCTTAATATGTCCAAAAAACATATGGACCTTGCGGGCAAAACCATAGCCTTTACAGGCGCGGGCCGCGGCATCGGCGCAATGCTTTCACAGAAGATAGCCGCGCAGTATAAGTCAAGAATTCTCATCTTAGATATCATTGATAATAATGAGAAGTCCGCCTACTGGGCTACTTTAAATGAAGAGGAACTTAAAGCGCTTAAAAACCAAATCTGGCAGGAGCTTAAGGCCGATACCTCGGTAAGAGCTACGCCTGTATTGCTTGAAAGAGCTTTCGGTAAAATTAAAGACTCTATCACGCTTTACAAAAATATGCAGAAGATTAAAGCCTTAGGCGGCGAGGTTGAGTACTACCAGTGCGACGTTACCAACGGCAGTATGATGAAGGAAGTCGTAACCAAAATCAAAGCCAAATACGGTAAAGTTGACGGTTTAATCCACTTCGCGGGCTTGGAACGCTCCAAACTTTTAACTGATAAGACGACGGAAGAATACTACCGCATCTTTGACGTTAAAGCCACCAGCGCAGCTGCGTTTGTCGCGCTTAACTTTGTAAAAGACACAGGCTTTTACGCTTTTGCCTCCTCAATCGCGGGCAAATACGGCAACCTGGGCCAGAGCGACTATGCAAGCGCCAATGACTATTTGGCTAAGCTTTGTATCTCACTCCAGAACCAGGGCCAAAGGGCAATCAGCATTGATATGAGCGCATACGCCAATGTAGGTATGGGCGTAAGGCCGGGCGTAATTGAGTTCTTGCAAGGCCAGGGTTTAAGGTTTGTTGACCCGCACGACGGCATGCAGATATTCCTTAATGAAATCGTCTACGGACGCGTCCCCGAAATCGTGCTTACCGACACTTTAGGCAAGCTTGACTGGGACGGCCAAATCCGTATTGATGACGAATTTATACTTGAAGACGACGCGCCCGAATCCTCGGATAAGGGCGGCGGGTCTTTCGGTAACGGGTCTGACGGCGACTCATCCGCCGGCGGCGCGCCCGAGCACGAAGTCGCTGCAGCTATGGAAGAAGAGACGCCTTCAGGCGAAACGCAGGAAAACTTTTTTCTCGGTACCGTCAAAGAAAATAATGCAGGCAAAAGCATCGCTGCGGAAAATACTTTTCACGCGGAGTATCCTTTTCTCTTTGATCATGCGATTGCGGGCACTCCTTATGTCCCCGGCGTTATGGGTATTGAAACTTTTGTGGAAACCGCAAAAGCAGTAACAGGCGCAATGCCTGAGGGCCTTGAGGACGTGCATTTCTACCTGCCCATTAAGCTCTTAAGGCGCAATCCTCAAACGGTGCGCATTAAAGCTAATGTTGAAAACGGGCAGGCTAATATGGAAATAGAGTCCGACTTCATTAACAGCAAAGGTATCAAAATGGGTAATACCCGCCGCCACTTCACAGCCAGGACGCTTAACGGCTTTTCAAGCAAGTGGAACGAGTATAAAAATAAGGTAAACATTACCAATACCTATAAAGTTACCAAGGAAGAAATTTATTCCAAATACTTCCACGGGCCCAGCTTCCAGGTGCTTGACGGTATTTTAAATATTGATGAAAACGCCGTCTTAGCCGTCTACAAAAAACCCAAAGAGGTTCTTTTCCACGACGGCCCCAAAAACCTGCTTGCTTACCCCATGCTCATTGAAGCCGCTTTCCAGACCTGCGGTTACAGGGACCTTGCCTTAGAAAACAGGATGACTTTACCCGATTCTATCGGCAAAGTCTATATCCACGGCAAAGGCCAAGCGCCCCATACCCTCTATATGCTCGGCGTATTTACCGGCCGCAATATAGAAGGCAAAAGCATCTATGACGCTTTTGTGTTTGACGAAAAGGGCAAGCTTTGGATAGAGTTATCTGACTATCAGATGATTGGCCAGTAGTTTTCTTCGTCTTTTGTGCTTTTTGTTTCTTTTTAATTTTTCCGCTGTTTCGGATACACGGGCCCTACGGCCACTCACGGTATACCTCACAGCGGAAAAAATTAAAAATAATTCAAAAATCAATACTGTTTTACCAAAAAGTTAAAACTAAACACAAAATACTTTGGAAACAGTTCAGCAGTAAAAATTAAAAAGATTTAACTTAGCGGGTTTGGGTTATTAAATAATCCAAACCCCGCTGAATGTAAAATATAAAGAAAAATTAAGTACCATATATTTATAAACTTATAATTAAAAGGGTATTATGGCTTACAGACTTAAAGTTGTGGAAATTAAAAACCTGCCGCTTGCCCAAAGCGTCCTTACCCAAAGGGAAATGGCGGCCTATAGCGCGTTTAAAGTGGAAAAGCGCCGCACAGAATGGCTTGCCGGCCGCTATGCCTTAAAATCCTTGGCGACCGATTTTTTTACTTTTGATATGAAGAAGATGGAAGTCAAAAACCTTCCTACAGGCAAACCTGTTTTGCTGGTCCCCGGCGGCACAAAGCTGCCTGTTTCCATAACGCACAGCGGGGACTATGCCGCCGCCGCCATCGGCCTGACAGGCGAGGCGATTGGCCTTGATATGGAGATTATAGAGCCGCGCAGCCGCGCCTGGGCGGAACAAAGCTTTGCTAAGGAGGAAATCTCTTCCTCCGCGGCCTTCTTCCTTACGGAATTATGGGCTAAGAAGGAAGCGATACTAAAATTTTTAGGGGTGGGCTTATCTTTGGATACCAAAGACATACGCATCGTCGGCGGGCGCATACTGCTTTACGGCAAAGCGCTTGATATTTGGGCCAAAGTGGGCAGCCCCAAAATACAGTTGGACGTAACGGATTTAGACGGTGGTTATAAACTGGTTGTGGCAAGTGAAGCGCCCAATCTTTAATCAAGATTTTACGAGAGGTTTTTTATGGCAGACGTAATAATAAACAGCACCAAAGAAGATAAAGAAGAAGCTAATGAAATCGCGCCGAGTATTTTAAAATTCAGGGAGATTAAAGAAGCCGCCTTGGCAGTATCGCCCGATAAGGTTGAAGCGCAAAAAGCCAAAGGCAAATTTACGGCGCGCGAGCGTTTAAATTACCTTTTGGATGAAAACAGTTTTTTTGAAATCCACTCACTCGTTGAAACCAGATGCACAGACTTCGGCCTTAAAGACAAACATTTAAAAGGCGATGGCGTCATCACGGGTTTTGGGCGCATTAACGGCCGCGAAGTGGCAATTTTCGCGCAGGATTTTACACAGCTGGGCGGTTCGCTTGGTTTGGCGCATGCCAAAAAAATCGCTTATATTATGGACCTTGCTATTGAAGCTAAAGTGCCTGTCATCGGGCTTTTGGATTCAGGCGGCGCGCGTATCCAGGAAGGCGTAGACAGCTTAGACGGCTATGGCGAAATTTTTTACCGCAATGTTAAAGCCTCTGGCGTAATCCCGCAGATATCGGTTATCTTAGGGCCGTGCGCGGGCGGGGCGGTTTATTCGCCCGCATTAACGGATTTTATTTTTATGGTTGACGGCATAAGCCATATGTTTGTAACAGGCCCCGGCGTAGTAAAATCAGCCACGGGCGAGGAAGTGGACTTTGATACCTTAGGCGGCAGCAAAGCGCACAGCCAAAAAAGCGGCGTTTGCCATATGGTTGCAAACAGCGAGCAGGATTGCTTCAGGCAAGTGCGTGATTTACTTTCCTTCCTGCCGCAAAACTGCAATGAAAGGCCTGCTTCTACCACGACGGTAGATTCCGTTGACCGCAAAACCCCGATACTGGAAAAGGTGTGCCTTATCAACCCGCGCAAACCGTTTAGAATCCAGCACATCATCTGGGAAATCGCAGATGAAAATAAATTTTTTGAAATACACCGCGACTTTGCTAAAAACGTTGTAACAGGTTTCATCAAGATGGGCGGCGATGTCGTGGGCGTAGTGGCCAATAACTCCGACCATATGGGTGGCGCGCTTGACTTACACGCAAGCGATAAAGCCGCGCGCTTTGTGCGCTTCCTTAACGCTTTTAATATACCGATACTTACGCTTGTTGATATCGGCGGCTATCTGCCCGGCGTGGAGCAGGAGCACGGCGGTATTATCCGCCACGGCGCAAAGCTGCTTTATGCTTATGCGGAAGCCACAGTTCCTAAAGTAACTTTGGTATTGCGCAAAGCCTATGGCGGCGCGTATATCGCGATGAGCTCAAAATACCTCGGCGGGGATTTTAACTTTGCATTGCCCTCGGCTGAAATCGCGGTAATGGGCCCGCGCGGCGCGATAGAAATTTTGTACTCCAAAGATATCAAAAAAGCCGCGCCCGAAAAGGTTGAGGCAATTAAGGAACAGCTTACCAAAGAGTATGCGGAAAAGTTTGCCTCCCCATACCAAACGGCCTCTACAGGCTCCATAGATGAAGTTATAGAGCCGTCTACGGCGCGCCAGCGTATCATCAGGGCGATAAGGATACTGCGCAATAAACGCGATCCTAAGCAAAACCCGCAGAAGGGAAATATCCCTCTTTAAGTTGCGGTAATGATATAGATAAAAACAGCGCAATAATTAATTGCGCTGTTTTTTGTCTGTTTTTGAAAACCCCCAGCTAGGCTGGGGGTTCTTTTAAGGT
>CAYQAU010000006.1:25078-76960 GCA_964415545.1 uncultured Elusimicrobium sp. | reverse complement strand
TTCGCGTCACAAGTCTTTTTGCTGACGCAAAAAGCTCGCGACCCCAGCTCGCGGTACTCGCCTTTGGCTATGCCAAAACTCGTACATCGCTGCGCTTTTCTCATCCCGACGCAATGCCAAGCAGTTGGCATTGCTCTACTCTGCGAAAAATTAAAAAGCCCCAAGCATAATGCTTGGGGTGTTTTAATTTTTCGGAGAGAGAGGGATTCGAACCCTCGATACGGGGAATCCCCCGTATGGCGGTTTAGCAAACCGCTGCCTTCAGCCTCTCGGCCATCTCTCCTAAATCCATAAAAACAAGCTGATCTCGTCAGCTTGTAATTTATTATACCAAAATATTTTTTAAAACTGAAATATAAAATATTAATGCAGCCGCCGTCATCAACAATGCGATAAAGCCTTCCATAGGGAAACGGTGCTTTTTGCCTAAGTTAAGCTGTAAATTATTATCCTTAACATACTGCGCAAAAAGCTTTACGCAAGGCAATGTTACTAACGGGGAAAGGATATTAGACGCCAGTATGCTCAGCACCCCAAACACCCACGCAAGCTTAAACGGCAATATAAGCAGGTAAAGCCTAAAACTTTTAAGCTCCGGCTGGCCTAAAGACTCCATCAAAAACCTGTAATTATATGAAGCCAAAAACACCAGTATCGGCGTAAGTATAAGTATAATGACAAAAGTAGGCGCAAAATAAGGCATGATGCCTTTATACATACTGATAACTTTACGTTTTGTATGTATAAAAATAGCTGTGGACAAATCTTTAGCTTCCCCGCGCTTAAAATTAACAACAAGCGCAGGTTTGCGGAAGGAGCCTGCAAGCATCTTGATAAATTCTCGCTCGCGCCTTATTCTTATATCTTCCTTACGCAATTTGTTTACTTTGCACAGCGTAAGGTAGAATAATTTCCAAAAACTTATTTTTACGCCTAAAGCCTCATAAGTTTTGGAGACGCAAAGCATCGTGGTCGGTATACCCAATGCGATGCGCAGCCACATATAGTTATAGTAAAGCCAAAATAATACGACGCAGAAATAGATAAACCAATTAAAAACAAACGGTATAACCTGCAGGCCAAATAAAGTCCACTTCAAACCGAGCAGGTAAATAAAAAAAGAAAAAGCCTGCGCCAAAATATAAGACGGGGTAAAGAAAACGGCCCCCGGGTGATATTCGGGCGTGTTAACTGTCTTACTTGCACTTTGCCGGGGCGTTATTGCAGGCTCCGCCTGTTGCGCAGGGCCGCTGCCGTTTGGGGCTGCGGTTGTGGTTTCAGTTGTATCGCTCATTCGTCAAAACTCTTCCTTAGGCCGTCCTGCAGGGGCGTGAAGGACTGGCCTGTCATAGTAATCCATTTCTTTGGGCTGCAAACCCAGTGCCCCCTGATATTTGCTTCCTTAATCTTATCATAATTAAGGGCCGGCGTTATGCCGAAAATATGTGCAAAAAACTCATAAATAAAAGCTACCACTTCTAAGACAAAATACGGGGCGGTAAACATAACAGGGTTGGGTTTGCGCATGGCGGCGGCCATTTTATTGATAAAATTGCGCCATGTATAAGCCGTAGGCTCACAGACGAAGAACACCTGCCCGTTTGCCTGCGGCGTTGCTGCGGCCAAATACAGGGCGTGTACAAGATCGTCCACATAAACAAAGTTAAAGAACATATCGCCCGCGGAAGTATTAACCATTATACCCCTGCCCACCCAAGAGGCTATTTTTGATACGCCTGAATCATTTTTACCGTATATGACGGGCGCTCTTATTATTACTTTATGGATATTACCGAGATTTTCAAGGGCCTTCTCCCCCTCCAGCTTGGTTTGCCCGTAGTCGGAAACAGGCGCGGGCTCATCATCTTCTGTTACGGGATTATTTTTATAAGTGCTTGGCCCCGCAGCCGCCTGGCTTGAAAGATAAACAAATTTTTCTATAGTCGGCACGCCCGCTGCGGCAAGCACAAGCTTTTCGGTAAGCGCGGCATTAGCTTGGTGGAACTGCTCCCTGTTAAAAGCAAATATCGCCGCTGCAAGGTGGAAGACGACCGTAGCCCCCTCCAATGCGCTTGTGATATCAGCCACGTCGTCATAATCAACTTTTACAATCTCTACGGCGGGATTATCGGGCGGGTTTTTGGCCTCGCTGCGGGAAAGTATCCTTACCGTATATCCGTATTTTAAAAGTTCGTCCGTAAGTTTTTTGCCGACAAATCCGTTGCCGCCCGTTATTACTGCGCGTGTCATTTAATTACCCCTTGTGGATTATTTTTTCTATTTGGTTTACGCCGTCGCGGAATTCCTCCGCAGTATCTTTTATTTCTTTTTTAAGCGCGTCGCTTTGCTCACCCAGCCCCAGTTTGGAGAGGCCGTACCTTATATCCCTTTCAGTCGGATAAATACCTTTTTGAAGTTTTTCCAGCGGGCGGCGCGCGCCCTCCTGCGGGATAAAAATTAAAAGCAAAAGAATCATTGCCGCGCACATTACTACATCAAACAAAAAATTAAATAATTTTGAGCGGGAAAGATATAAAAGCGATGATATCCATGTAAGCAAAATCATTGCCGCAACGGCCGCCATAAAAACAAAAAATACCGTTACAATGCCATAAGCCTGGTAGTAAGGATAGCAAACCAAAACCGCTAAGCTGAGCAAAGCCAATAACAGCATACGCCATAATATAAGCATAGAAATTAATCCTCGTTCTTAAACTCTACCGTTACGGTAAGTATATCTTTAGGGAAGTCTTTGGGCAAGGGCGGGTAAGGGGCGGAGCTGTTTGCAGCGGTTGTGGAGGCATAATCATAGCCTTCATCGCCGGAGGAACGCTCAATCTGCACGCTGTATACCGCGCCGTATTTATCTATATTAAAAGAAACTAAAGTTGAAAGCCCGCTCTTCTTAGGCATACGTTTTGACCATTCGCGCCAAAGCGCATTGCGCACCTGCGTTATATACCAAGGGTAAGGGAAATTTGTAAAACTCGCGCGTACGGTATTTGACTCCCCGCCCGCATCTAAACTGTGTAAATCCCCTGCGGAGATATTGGAGCTTTCCACTTCCCCCAAAATGCTTGGTTTGGAAAGGACAACCTTTTCTTCTTTAGGTTTTGGGGTTTCTTTAGGCGCGGGTTTTGCGGCGTTCTTTTTAGCTTTCGCCGCGATTTGCTCCTTTGCATTATACGCGGGCCGCTTAGGTTTAGGGGCTTCTTTCTTGACGGGTATTGCGGGTTTTGCTTCTTCTTTAACCTCAGCTTTAGGCTGTTCTTTAACTTCAGGCGCGGCAACAGGCGCAGCGGGTTTTGACTGCGGCTCACCGTATCTTACGGGCTTTTCCGCTGCTGCTCCTATAAAATCAATGGTATAAGTAGCCTTGGTTTTTGATACGGCAGGCTTCATCGCCGCCATAAGCACAACCAAAAGCAAAACGTGTATACCGCCTGAAAGTATTAAAGAAAAATTCATATCCGCCTGTTTTTAACGCTTTTTTAACGCTTATCAATTACGCCGATGCCCAGCTTAGCCGCGCCAAGCTTTTTGGCTGTATCAAATACCGTTACAACCTGTTGTATGGGCACATCTTTATCGGCCTGCACTAAGATTGTCTTCTCGTGCGCGCGGGCAAGGCGCAAAGTAAGCTCATTCTTCAAAGAAGCCATAGGAACCACTTTATCCATAACGCGCACCGTGCCGCCCTTTTCAATTTCAACGCGTATAACATTATCTTCCGTTACGGTATTGACCGCGGATGAGCTGGGCAAATCCACATTAAGCTGGGACTGCACGATAAACGGCGTCATAACCATAAAGATAATAAGCAGTATCAGGGTAATATCTATGAAGGGCACCATATTAATATCCCCCATTACCTGCCTGGTGTGTCTGTTGCGCCTCATAAATCAGCCCACCATTGTCGCGATATCGTCTGAAGGCACTTGCACGGGGGCAAGCGGCGGCGCGGGCGTATAGGTTTTGGCCGATATAATTTCCTGCGCCATATATTCCATATTCTTTGCAAAGAAGTTAACTTTGCTTAAAAAGTAGTTATAACCTATCAATGCCGGCACAGCCACAAACAAACCCGCCGCCGTATTGACTAAAGCTTCCGCGATGCCGCCTGCTACTACCGAAGGCCCCGCGCCTGCGCCTGATATAGAAGATAAATCCGCAAATGCCCTCATAACGCCCAGCACAGTGCCGAATAAACCTATAAAAGGCGTTGTGCTTGCAAGCGTAGCCAAGACGCTTAACTTCCTTGAAAGGCAGGCCACTTCCCAGTCTATGATGGAATCGGCAAGGTCATTAAGTTCGGGCAGGGTATTTTTGTCCGTCTTAAGTAAATTAAGCACCAGCTTTGCAGCTGAAGTATTGGCATAGCCGCCTTTGCGGCAAGCGTCCATAATCTTATTAAAATTACGCGCGGGCAGCTGGTAGCGCACATATTCCATAAGTTTGCGCGATTTATTGATATTGTTTCTGTACTTGATAAACCTGTCTATCATTACGGAAAGCGAATATATTGACAGAACGATAAGCAAAATTAATACCGGCCCGCCCGCCTTAAAAAGTTCCTTTATACTACCCATGTGGCTAAATTCCATAGTCTGCAACACTCCTTATTTACAAAGTGATTATATTTAAAAAAAGCATAACCCTTATCAAAAGGTTAGAGATTACGCCCGCAGCAACATCGTCCAAAACCACCGCCAAACCCGCCGACGGGAATTTTTTTGAAGACTTGCCGAAATCAAAATTTTCCAACTTCCTTATAAAACCTATTTTTGTTGTATCAAAAATCCTGAACAATACAAAAGCCAATATAAGCATAGTGGCCGTTTGCGGCAAAAACAGCATTGCAAAAAAGTAGCCTGCAATTTCGTCTATAACTATTTTAGGGTCGTCCTTCTTGCCGTCGCCAAAATCAACTTTATCTGATACATAAACAGAAAAAGCCGTAAAGACTGCCAGTACCAAAGCATAGGCCCAATAGTTTTTAGGCATAAAAAATACTACCAGCAAAAAAGCCTCAAAAGTGCCCAAAAGCCCCGCGCCCGTATTCTTTTTGCCTTTAAGAATCGCCGTCGGTATATAGCTGATATACGCGCCCGTGGCAAAGAATTTTAAAAGCTTATTACTCATTTTGCCTCTTCCTTTTTTTCATCCTCTTTTACGGGCAGGCTCCACGACTTTTTAAGCATAGCCCAGTTGTTTGAAAGATATGATATTGCGCTGCCGCAGGTTACTATGGCGGCGATAACGGTTATCGGATAAGGCAGTTTGCAAAGCACTATATTAATAAGGTCCAAATTAGCGCGCAGCGCGCCTTTTGTCATCGGGATAAGCACTTGTATGTCTATGATAACAAAAATCGCGCCTATGGAAATAAGCTGCACTGTAGTCTTAAATTTGCCCCATCTTTCCGCCGCAAGCACTGTATTGTTTAAAGCAGCCAAAACCCTTAAGGTGGATACGGTAAGCTCCCTCAAAATAATAAAGAACACAGCCCACACGGGTACGTTTAAAGAGGAGATTTCCGTAAAAGCAAAAAATGCCGCGCCGACTAAGATTTTATCTACAAAAGGGTCCACAATCGCGCCGAAAGGCGTAAAGGTATTGGTGCGGCGGGCTATTTGGCCGTCAATCCAGTCGGTAGAGGCCGCTATCCCGAAAATCAAAGAAGCGGCGATAAGCGCTATCTTGTTTTCCGATACCATAAGCAAGAACATAACTATAGCCAGCGCCGCTCTGGCAAGGGTAATTTTGTTAGGTAAAGTCATTTTACTGGTCATTTGAACACACTCTCTTCTAATTTTATATTTTTAGCGGCGTTTTTTAATACCGTTTTTGTTGATACGCCTTCATTGCTGACGGTTATCTCTGTCGGGAAAAAATCCGCCCCGAGCAGAAAACTTAATGTATACCCGTCTGCGGCGGAGTTTAAAATCAAACTGTAACCGTCTGTAGTTTTTACGGCCTCTTTGACGATATGGCTTTTAAGTACGGCTGAATAATTGCCGAAATCAAATAAAGCCTTATTAGGCTGCTGCGCCTGCCATTCTTCCCAGGAAAGCGCCATGATATTTTTGCCTTTCTCGTCGGTTATATTAATAATATTTTTGTCTGTAAGCGCGCTTTGCACCACTTTGCCTTCGCTTAAATTATCAAGCCTGATATTATTACCCGCCTTATACAAACGGCCTGTTGAGGAGGAAATCTCCGTCCCCTCAAAAGAAGTCATTTGCTCATAATCAACTTTTAAGGTTTTGAGCTTTTTGTCCCAAGCGGCAAAAGCCGTTGTGATTTCCTCTTGCGTAACCGCCGCCTTAGCGGGCGCGGCTTTCTTCTTTGCTGCGCTCTGCGCCGCGGCCTTTACAGGCGCTGTTTTGGGCGTCTGTTTTGCGGCGGCGCTTTCATTTGCAAAAGCACACATAGGCATAAGAAAAACTGTTAAAATTAAAATTCTTATCATTTGTACACCGTATCGTATGACGGTTCTCCTCCGTTTTGCTGCATTTTAAGCAGCGCATCTAACTGTTGGTCTATAAGTTCAAAGTGTATTTCCCAACGGTTAGAGCCCTCAGGCTTGGTAATAAAACCCTTCATCTCAAGCACGCTTAAGATATTTGTCGCGCGCGCGCTGCTGCCAAACTGCGCTTTAAGCAAATCCTGCGATACGCGCCTGCGCTCTTTTACCAAAGTTAAAGCTTTTATCATTTCCTCGGGCGATGTCCCAAGCCCCTCGCCATTATCAGCCTGCTGCGCTTGCTCTAAAGCTATTTGGATAGGGTAATCGGGGCCGCCCTGCGCGCGCAAAAAGTCCGCCACTTTAGTGATTTCCTCTTCAGACACATACGCGCCCTGTATACGCTTGGGTTTGGCGTCTGATATACCCAAATAGAGCATATCGCCTTTACCTAAAAGCGCGTCTGCGCCATTAGCGTCAAGCACTACGCGGGAGTCTATTTTAGAAGTAACCTGCAAAGCTATCCTTGATGGCAAGTTGGCTTTAATTACGCCCGTGATAACATTTGTTGAAGGGCGCTGCGTACATAAAATTAAATGGATGCCCAATGCGCGGCCCATTTGCGTAAGGCGTTGCACGGAGTCTTCTATAGCGGCTTTGGTTTGAAGCATAAGGTCCGCCAATTCGTCAATTACTACGACGATATAGAAAGCCTTTTCCTCATTATTCTTAGCGGCCCAGGCATTATACATTTCTATATTTTTTACTTTGGCGATTTCAAAGATTCTCATCCTCTTTTCCATAACCTTTACCAAAGCCTGCAAGGATTTTACCGCGCCCTGCGCGTCTTTAATTACGCCGACGTCATCGCAAGAAGTCTTAGGGTCATACAAATGCGGTATGCCTTCATATAAAGTAAGTTCCACGCGCTTAGGGTCAATAAGCATAAATTTGATTTCATCGGGTTTAGCGCGGTATAAAAGCGATATTATTATTGAATGCACGCAGATACTTTTACCGCTGTTTGTCGCGCCCGCCACCAAAAGATGCGGCATTTTTTCTAAGACGGAAACCGCAGGCAAACCATCCGCGTAACGGCCAAGACCAACGGTGGTTTTATATTTGGAATTAATAAAAGATTTATCCTGTAAAATCTCGCGCATACTAACCATAAGCGCCTTTTCGTTAGGGATTTCAAAACCTATTGCGTCTTTGCCCGGTATTGGGGCTTCTACGCGGATGCCGCGCGCCTTCATCGCAAGCGCGATATCATTTGAGATTGAGACGATAGAACTTATTTTTACGCCCGGCTCGGGCTTAATTTCATAGCGCGTTACCACAGGCCCGGGCGCAACGCCAGTTACTGATGCGGCGATATCAAAATTCTTTAAAGTTTGCTCAAGCCTGGAGGTGGCCTCCGCGATTTCTAAATCTGTAGGGCCTATAAGGTCCGCGGTTTTGGGCTCGTTAAGTAAGTCAAGCGAAGGCAGCTCAAATTCCCCTGCGGGCTTTTTGCTTTGGGCTGATTCTGAAGAAGAATCCTGCGTTAAAAGCATTTGTCCCTCCCCTTTAGGCGGCAGTTTTACCATTCCCGCAACGGGGCGCATAATTTTGGGCAGCGGTTTTTGCTCAGGCTCAAGCGTGGAAATATGGTTTTCATTGGCGGCCTCATCGGCTACTACGCGGCGCGGGGTTTTGGACGGGCTTTGTTTTTCAGCCTCGGCCTTAGCTTCATCAACTTTAAGTTTAAGCTCGCTCCTGGCCTGCATCCAGGTATTAAAATCCTGCCTGATGATATCATTGGTTTTATATAATGTGGCAAGCCACGGTATCGCAAAAAGGATATGCACGCCTAAAAACGCGCACGCCAAACCAAATAATACCGCGCCTATATTACCTGAAAGGCCCGCCATCTGCCCAAAAAACCAATCCCCTATGAACCCGCCGCTTAAACTGCTTTGAGGCAATACGGCTTTGAGGAAGGAAACCTCCACCGCTACACCCATAACGGTGAGGAATATCCCCAAAAATATGGAGATAAAAGCGAAAGATTTTTTACTGATAATACGCCACAGCCAATATATTAAGAACACAGGCAAAAGCTTTGAGGCCTGCCCGAAAGCCGCAAAAAGGTTCTGCGATACGCTTTTGCCCCACGGGGACTCAACGCCAAACCAAAGCGCCCACGCAAGCCATAAACAAAACGCAAAAGAAAAAACCCGCACTATCGCCGATAAAATACCTGCTGAATTTTTATCGGCCGCGGATTTCTTCTTTTTAGATTTCTTTTTATGTATATTGTAGTACTTCACTGTGCTCTCATACACAGCTTGTTACGGCTGTGTCGTCTTAGTTATTTTATAATTGATGCCGTCCTGTTCAAGATCAATCTTCCCCCAAGCGGCAAGCATACCTAAAGCGAGATATAAAAGCGAGCTTGAAAGCTGCAAATTAATCTTTATGTCCCACGAGGTAACGCTCTGCTTATCTTTAAGGAATTCATATATCCTGTTGGCAGCCGTCTCTATATTTTCTTTAAAAGGCATATTCTACCGCCTGTATCAGATTTTTTCTATTGCAAAAAGCAAGTCGCCCGGTTTGACGGGCTGGCCGTTTTCTACCAAAACTTTTTTAAGTATGCAGTCATGTGTAGCCTTGACTTCATTGAAAACTTTCATAGCTTCAATAAGGCATATAGGCGTGCCTGCTTTTACTTTTTCGCCTTCCCTTACAAACGGCGGCGCCGAGGGTGATGAACCCCTGAAGAAGATACCCATGAGCGGGGACTTGATTGTCTGCCCGTACTGCGGTGCTGCCGGCGCTGAGGAACCTTCAGCCGATACGCCGCCGCCTACTGCTACGGGGACAGCCACCTGCGCGGGCGGCATCCTGACTAATTTTACGCGTGTGCCCTTCTGTTCAAAATCTATAGTGCCCAAATTATTATCCTGCATAAATTTGTATATCTGCTTAACTTCGGTAAGGGAAGCGCTGTCTTTAACTGCGGCGGTTTTGACTTCTTTTACAACTTTAACCGTCTTTTTAACGGCAGCCTTTTTTGTTTTTGTCATAAATATCCTCATTATAATTCAGCGCGCAGTAGTGCCGCGCCATTATTACAACTAAAACCGTATGGATATATTTTACTAAATTTTTAGCTTTTAAAACCATTTTAAAAACGCCCGCGCCCGACTTATACTGTCGGGCGCGTTTTATGGGCGGATATTAAACTTTATTTCCTTTTAGCTTTTTTTGCCTTTTTGGCCGGTGCGGCTAAAACTTCTTTTGCCTGCGCCTGCGCGGCTGACAATCTGGCTATTGGCACGCGGAACGGTGAGCAGGAAACATAGTTAAAGCCTTCCCTGTGGCAGAACTCCACGCTTGAGGGTTCGCCGCCGTGTTCACCGCAGATACCGATTTTAAGGTGTTCCTTTACGCCTCTGCCTTCTTTTACGGCGTGTTTGATAAGGAAGCCTACGCCATCCTGGTCAAGCTTCTGGAAAGGATCAGCCTTAAGGATACCCTTTTCCAAATAAGCGGGCAGGAAGGAGCCGACGTCATCGCGGGAGAACCCGAAGGTCATCTGCGTAAGGTCGTTTGTGCCGAAGGAGTAGAAATCCGCAACTTCCGCAATTTTGGCTGACATTATTGCAGCGCGCGGGATTTCAATCATCGTACCTACTGTGTAAGTAATCTTTTTGCCGTATTTCGCAAAGACTTCTTTATAAGCTTCGGCGATAACGGGCTTCTGGTCAATGATTTCATTTTCATGGCAGACGACGGGTATCATAATCTCGGGCGTTACTTTTACGCCTTCTTTTATGAGCTCGGCCGCAGATTCAAAAATAGCCTTAGCCTGCATTGCCGTGATTTCCGGATAGGTTACGCCTAAGCGGATACCGCGGTGGCCCATCATCGGGTTGCATTCTTTAAGAGCTTCGGCTCTTTGGTCAAACTCCGCCTTATTGATACCCAAGGCTTTGCAAATCGCATTGATAGCGTCATCGCTGTGCGGGATAAACTCATGCAAAGGAGGGTCCATTAAACGGATAGTTACGGGGAAACCCGCCATAGCCTTTAATGTGGCCTTAATATCGGCTTTCATAAACGGGAAGATTTCAGACAAAGCCTGCGTTCTTTCTTCCGTCGTTTTGGAAAGTATCATCTTGCGTAAGGCGAATAAAGGCTTCTCGGAATTAGCGCCGTAGAACATATGCTCAATACGGAACAAACCGATGCCCTGCGCGCCAAAAGCTCTTGCTCTGTTAGCGTCAGCGGCGGTATCGGCGTTTGCGCGTACCAAGATTTTCTTTACGCCGTCGCAAATCTTGAGGAAGCTGATGAGGTTTGTATTAGACTCGCCCGCATCTAACATAGCAAGCTTGCCGCCGTAAACAAAACCGCGCGTACCGTTAAGGGTAAGATAGTCCCCCTCTTTAAATACTTTATCGCCTACGGTCATCGTCTTCTTTTCAACGCTGACTTTGATATCGCTGCAGCCTACGATGCAGCATTTGCCCCAGCCGCGCGCTACTAATGCGGCATGTGAAGTCATACCGCCGCGGGCCGTTAAAATGGCCTGCGCAGCGCGCATACCCTCAACGTCTTCGGGGTTGGTTTCTTCACGGACTAAAATGCATTCCACGCCCGCGTTTTTGGCGGCTATGGCTGCTTCAGACGTAAATACTATTGTACCGCATGCGCCGCCGGGGCCTGCAGGCAAACCTTTGGCTATGGGTTTGGTTGCGGCTTCGGCCTTAGGGTCTACGATGGGGTGCAAAAGCTCGTCCAACTGGGAAGGAGAAACCCTTAAAACGGCTTCTTCTTTAGAAATTAATCTTTCCTTCGTCATATCAAGCGCAATCTGCACAGCTGCAATACCGTTACGCTTGCCGACGCGGCACTGTAAAAGCCATAAGCGGCCGTTTTCAATAGTGAACTCAATATCAAGCATATCTTTATAGTGCTTTTCAAGGTTCTTCTGGATTGTATCAAGCTCTTTATATGCCTTAGGCATTACTTTGGACAAAGAGTCATTATCATTGCCGTGGCCCGATGTTGACCATTGGTTAATAGGGCTGGGCGTGCGGATGCCTGCTACAACGTCTTCACCCTGCGCGTTGATAAGGTATTCGCCGTAAAAATGGCTGTCCCCGTTACCGGGGTTGCGCGTAAATGCTACGCCTGTTGCGCTGTTTTGGCCCATATTGCCAAATACCATTGACTGTACGTTTACAGCCGTGCCCCATTCATGCGGAATCTTTTCAATATTTCTGTAAGCGATGGCCCTTTTGCCGTTCCAGGAAGCAAATACCGCGCCGATAGCGCCCCAAAGCTGTTCCATAGGATTATCGGGGAAGTCCTTGCCCAATACTTTCTTTATGGTGGCTTTAAATTTTATGCATAAATCTTTAAGTTCCGCTGCGGTAATTTCTGTGTCGGAAGTATAACCTTTGGCTACTTTGATATCGTGCATCATTTCATCTAAAATTTTGCGGATGCCTTTATCGTCTTTAGGTTCAATGCCTGCGGCCTTTTCCATAACAACGTCGGAATACATCATAATAAGGCGGCGGTAAGCGTCATACACAAACCTTTCATCACCGGTCTTGGCAATCATACCCGGGATAGTGTCAAGCGTTAAGCCGACGTTTAAAATTGTTTCCATCATACCAGGCATTGAGCTGCGCGCGCCGCTGCGGACGGAGACGAGCAAAGGATTAGTCTTTGAACCGAAAACCTTGCCTGTTTCTTTTTCCACTTTGGCTAAATGTGCATCAAGCTCAGCCTTTAATGTTTTGGGATAGGTTCTTTTATTTGCCCAGTAATAGGTGCAAACATTGGTAGTAATAGTAAAACCCGGAGGTACGGGCAACTTCATTTTGCCTGCCATTTCGGCCAGGTTCGCGCCTTTTCCGCCGAGGGTTTCCTTCATAGAACCATCGCCGTCAGCTTTACAGCAACCGAAGTGGTATACAAATTTTTCGTTTTTAGTATTTTTTACTGCTGCTTTTTTAGTTAAAGTTTTTTTGCAAGAGTTTTTTTTGCAAGCGGTCTTTGTCGCAACCTTTTTTGCGGTAGGCTTCTTTTTTGCTGCCATAGTATCTCTCCATTATTTAATTACAATAAACGAATTACAGACACGCTTTTACTCCGCGTCCGCTCTTCTGTTTTCCCTTATACAAACACAGGACATTTTATTGTTTTACTGCCTGTCCTAGATTTATTCTATCAAACTGCCGATTATAAAGCAATTAATATCGTATATTATCGCATAGGAGGTAAAATATATAAAAAATAGGTCTAAAGTCCCTTGCCTGTTTGCGCGCTTATATATATTATTAAGGTATGAAAATATTACATGCTTTAGTTTTTACTTTAGTTTTCTGCCCCTCCGTTTTAACGGCGGGCGCGCCTTTTTCCCATTTAACAACGGCCAATGATAATCCTGAAAATTTTCTTATCGGCAAAGTAGCGCGCGGCGAAACAATAATTTATTGCTCCTATATCGCCCCAAACAAAGCAAAAAATATGACAGAGGCTGAACTTGACGCGCAAATCAGGGCCGCATTAAATTTATGGCTTATGGGCGCCTCTGAAATAATAAAGGAAGACAAGCAGGACTTTTCAGACATTACCGCCATTTTAGATACACCCGTAAAATTAAAAAAACTGCCGCTCTGTAATGTAACGGGACTTTCTAGCCCTGCAGAAGGTTTTTTTGACAAACAGTATTTTTCAAACGCGCCAAGGCCTGATATCTCGGTAATATACCACCCCGATTTTTGCACGAAATTGCTGGACGGCGTAAAATCTTCATTTTTCTCGGAAGTGCCTATACCTGTTATATGCCTTAATGATTTTACCAATAACAGTATGCGCAGCGATGACGCAAATACCCCTATCCCGTTTTTATACAGTATATCAACCGGTAAAGTGTTCACTAAAAACTCGGTGTCGGAGGCTTTGTACAAACTTTATGACAGCCCGCGCAAGGAATCCCAAAACGTGCTTTTGCACGAGTTTGGGCACGCCCTGGCCTTAGGGGACCAATATGAAGGCGGCCAGGAACATTGCGATGTTTTATATGCCTCGCCTGAAAACGGCAAAGGCATAATGTCGTGCCAAGGCCCGCTTAACTGCGATGATGTAAACGGCCTTATTACCCGCCTTGACCGCGCTACAGGCAAAAAACGCGTTTTTGAATCACTTTGCGGCGATGGCCTGGTATATGAGAACGGCAAACCTGTTTTAAATACGGAAATCCGTAAAATCGTGCAGTATTCCCACGGTAAGGACCATACAGGCACGGTAGTTTACAGCATAACCCCGCAAAGCAGGCTGAATAATATCTATATTGAAAATAGGGTTGATACCTATATGTTAAATAACAGAATCCGCGCAATGCTGGCGCAGGAAATTAATGTAAAAACTTATGACATCAATCTAAATAATAATATCCAGTTCCAGATAAAGACTACAGGGCAGATAAAAGACAATACTAAAATAGGCGTTTGGACAAGGACTATCGTCATCGGCCCTGACACCTTTGTTAAAACCATTACTTTTAACCAACAGGGCGTAGCCGTTAATCAGAGGCTGCGGCACTATAAAGAACGCGCACCTGTTTTGGACCCTAAAGCCAAGTTTACCTTGACTTATGATTCAGACAAAGCCTTAAACATTTATAAATAATTTTTATTTGCCGCTATAGGTCCTTTTACGCTGGTAAACTGGGTATATTGGCCCTTCCATACATATTAGATTTAACGATATAATAAGAGCATGAAGAATACTCTTATCCCAATCCTTGCCTTTTTTATTATACCCTGTTTGGCGGGCGCGACAGAGCCGTGGGGCCACCTCAAATCAGAAAAAAATAATAAAACCGATTTAATTATAACTAAAATAGCCAATGGGGAACCTATTACCTATTGCTCCTATATCTCGCCAAAATATGCCCACAATATAACAGAGGCGGAGCTTGACTCACAAATAGAGGCCGCTATCCATTATTGGATGGAGGCGTCATCGGAAATCATAAAAAAAGACAAGCAAAACTTTCAAGATATTACCGCGATATTAGACAAACCGCTTAAACTTGAAAAGCAGCCGCTGTGTAATATGACGGCGCTATCAGGGCCTCACCAAAAATATTTTACTGAAGAGTATTTTAACGAATTACCGATGCCCGATTTAACTGTAATCTATAACCCTCCCTACTGTAATAATGTGGACGGGGCCAACGGGGCGTCATTTTTCAAATCAACCGCCACACCGATGATTTGCCTTAACAACTTTACAAATAATACAATGCGTACCAATAAGAATGGAAGCACACCTTTCTATTATGATTTAGACAGCTCCCAGTATATTCTTCTGCACGAGTTTGGGCACGCGCTGGGCCTTGCTGACCAATATGAAGAAGGGCTTATACGTACAGATCCTATATTTTCCTCAATTAACCCTGGAATCGGTTTAATGTCTTGCGCAAGTTTAATGACATGCGATGACGTTGACGGCCTGATAACCAAGCTTGACCGCATAACAGGCACAAAACGCGTTTTTAAATCTTTATGCGACAATGGGACAATATACAAATACAGCAAACCTGTCTTTGATACAGGAATCCGTAAAGAATCACAATACACCAACGGTTATGACCAAACAATTAACGTCATTACTATAATAACGCCGGAAAGCAGCCGGAAAAATGCATATGAAGAAGAAGTTACCGAAACTTATATCCTTAACGGAAGGACAAGGTTTACCCTTGAAGAGGAAGTTGATTTCAGCAAATATGATATTAAGACTTATTATGGCGCTGAGTTTAAAATTATACTTAAAGGTTTAAAGTATAAGAATAACCCGATTGGCACATGGACAAGAACCTTAACCATAGGCCCTTACACATTAACCAAAACATTTGAAGTTGATAAGAATGGCAATATTGTAAAGCACAATGAAGAGTTTAGCGAAAATAAGGAATATGTTGATACTTTAAAAAAAGAATTGGCCGCGCTTTCAGAGTCTGACAAGAAGTTGCAGCTGCCTATATAATTTTTTAGCTCGGAGGGTGGGCCCTTTAGGGATATTAGCGGTAGGCCCAAATAATAGCCGTCAATAGGTCTAATAGCCATTGTAGCCACAAGCAAAGTATGTTAAAGTTTATTTGTAAGAGAGCTTAAAACAATTTAAAAATTTATCTTTTCCCGATTTACCCTCCAAGGCAGCGTTAACCCCTAACGCTGCCTTTCCCATTATAAAGCAAAAGCTGTCCCCCGCAGCGGCCTTGGCGGGGTTTTCAACGACACAAAAAACAGTCAACCCAAAGGGTTGACTGCGTAGCCGCAGCGGCGGTGCGGTGGCTTTCCAAGCTGCGCATAGTGTGTGCTTGGCCCGTTTCGCACGAGCTTAGCTTTTTGTTGTCATCGCGAGGAGCAGTCGTTTGCGACGTGGCGATCCAATCAATAAGGTTACTTTATTTAACTGGATTGCCGCGTCCTCATTTCATTCGTCCTCGCAATGACACGGCCAAAAAGTTTAAACTCGTGAGAAAACAGCTAAGCTGCACTAAGCGCAGCCTAGCGGCTCACGACAATCGTGGCGAATGCCACGCGCAGCGCAGATACTCACGACACACCTGCGGTGAACCTCCGCTGATGAAGGTGTGACAATCAAACATTTAATTTGCTAAAATTTAATAAAGTAATTCCATCCAAAATTCACAATACAAAACAACAATAAAATCCCCCCGTAATATGGTATAATCTAATGGTATCTGTATAGATATATAAATAATTAAAGGAGAAGGCCAGCCTTTAGCTTGGTATAAGGGTTTTTGTAAACACATAATTATATTGCAACGCGGTTACAACTTATACTCGGTTAGTTAAGGTATTGGTCTAAGAGTACAAAACAATGGCATTAACAACCAAAGACAGAAAAGATATTATTTCCAAATTCCAGGCGGCGGCCAATGATACTGGCAGCCCCGCAGTACAGGTAGCTTTAATCACGGAAAGAATCCAATATATCTCTTCCCATCTTAAAAATAATCCTAAAGACTTCGCAGGCGAAAGAGGCCTCTTAAAATTAGTAGGCCAGCGCAAAAGACTTCTTGCCTATCTCAAGAAGAAAGACTTCGCCAAATACCAGCAAGTTACAAAAGAACTTAATTTGAGGAAATAATAAATAATGACAAATAACAATATAACAAGCCTCAGCGTTGAAATCGGCGGGAAGACAATCTCTTTTGAGAGCGGCCTTCTTGCTAAACAAGCTGACGGCACCGTAGTTGCGCGCCTTGGCGACACTATGGTAATGGCTGCGGCGGTTTCCGACAAGAACCAAAAGCCGGGCCTGCAGGACTTTGTCCCCCTTACGGTAAATTATAAGGAAAGGACATACTCGGCAGGTAAAATCCCGGGCGGGTTCTTTAAAAGGGAAGCCAGGCCGAGCAAAAAAGAAACTTTATCATCCCGCTTGATTGACCGTTCCATGCGTCCGTTATTCCCCGAAGGCTTTGCCTGCGAGGTTAACGTAACGGCTATGGTACTTTCATTTGACGGCATTAATGACTCCGATGTTTTAAGCATCGCTGCGTCATCTGCCGCCGTAATGATTTCAAGCATTCCTTTTACCACGCCTGTAGCGGGTGTAAGGGTAAACCGCGTAAACGGCCAGTATGTCGTAAACGCTACGATTGAAGAGCGCAAGCTCGCCGATATGGACCTGGTAATCGCAGGTACATTAGACGGCATCATGATGGTAGAAGGCGGCGCCCAGGAATGCGCCCAGGAAGATTTGGTAAAAGCTATTGAAATTGCCCAACCCGAAGTAAGAAAGCTCTGCGAAGCGCAGATAGCTTTAAGGGAAAAATGCGGCAAAGCCAAATTTGAATTTAAAGCAGAGACCTTGCCGCAGGATGTATTGGATTTAGCCAATAACAAATACCGCCCGCAAGTTGTCGCGCTTTTACATGAATTCTGCGATAAGCAGACCCGCGACGTCAAGATAGCGCAGATTAAAGAAAGCTTTAAAAATGAGCTTGCGTCCGCTTACCCTGAGGAAGCCGCCTCCTATGCAAACTATGCTATGGAAATGCTTTCCTATCAGGAATCACGTAATATGGTTCTCAATGAAGGCGTCCGCGTAGACGGAAGGAAGACGGACCAGATCCGCCCGTTAAGCTCTATCGTCGGTTTACTTCCCATGGCGCACGGTTCCGCTTTATTTACAAGGGGCCAGACGCAGGCTTTAGCCGTAACCACATTAGGTACAGGCGATGACGCGCAGATGATTGAAGGCTTGGATGAAACTTATGATGAAACATTTATGCTTCACTATAACTTCCCCGGCTTTTCTACAGGCGAATGCAAACCTGACAGAAGCCCCGGCAGAAGGGAAATCGGCCACGGTGAGCTTGCACGCCGCGCTTTAATGCCGCTTTTGCCCAGCCACGATGCTTTCCCTTACACTATAAGGGTAGTATCTGATATTATGGAATCAAACGGTTCCTCCTCAATGGCCAGTGTTTGCGGCGGTTCTTTGTCATTGTTTGACGCAGGCGTACCGATGAAGGGTACCTGCTCAGGCATCGCTATGGGCCTCATCACACAGGGCGACAAGTTTGCCGTCCTCTCCGACATTATGGGCCTTGAAGACCACCTCGGCGATATGGACTTTAAGCTTACCGGTTCCCGCAAAGGTATTACCGCCTTCCAGATGGACCTTAAGCTTGCAAGCGGTATCTCTTTAGACGTTTTACGTCAGGCTATCGCCCAAGCCGCAAGAGGCAGGGACTTCATTATGGACCATATGGAATCCGTATTGCCTGAACCCAGGAAGAATATCTCTAAGAACGCACCCGTCATTTATACGATGACAATCCCGCAAGATAAGATTGGCGCCTTAATCGGCCCGGGCGGTAAAAATATTAAGAGAATTACCGAAGCAACACAGGCTAAGATTGACGTTGATGATACAGGTAAAGTAATTATCGCGGCAGCTAATGACGACAAGTTACAGCAAGCCAAAGCGGAAGTTGAACTTTTAACCAAAGACGTTGAACTTAACCACATCTACAAGGGTAAAGTTGTATCAATACAGCCTTTCGGCGCCTTCGTAGAATTGTTGCCCGGCAAAGACGGCCTTTTACATATCTCTGAAATAGACAAAAAGAGAGTTAACAAGGTAGAAGACGTACTTAACCTCGGCGATATCGTTGAAGTCAAAGTAGTTGAAATTGACAATAACGGTAAGATAAGACTTTCAAGAAAAGTTTTACTTAAATAAGCAGTTTAAAAAGCCCGCCCCAAAAGGGCGGGCTTTTTTATTGTTGACTTTTTGTGATTTAAGCGCAATAATATATCTAATGCTTTTTTCCCCCCGCTTTGATTTTCAAGATTAAAATCATCAATTTGTTTATTATTACAGGAGAATAATAAAATGTTAAATAAATTAAATAAAAAAGGGTTCACATTAATTGAACTGTTGGTAGTAGTATTAATTATCGGTATTTTGGCCGCTATCGCGATACCCAAATACCAGCTGGCTGTTGAAAAAACAAGAGCCACCGAACGCTTAGCTATAGCAACCACTATATATGCCGCGCAGCAAAGATATAAGCTGGGCACAGGCAGTTGGGCCGATAATATGGAGGACTTGGATGTAACGGTGCCCTCAACTAACCAGAGTAAGAAGAACCTTACAATCTTGATAAATAATGCAAGGAATGAGGTTGAGGTAAAGCACGTCGTAACAAGCGGAACAGCCCCTTATTACAGGATATTTATACAGATGGAAGATTTTGGATATATCCCCTTCCCCAAAGGTTCAATTACCTGTGCGGTACAAAGCCAGGGTGGCAATGATTTGGCACGAAAGGTATGCGATAATCTTTGCGGCCCTACGGCCTATTATGAAACCGTAGCAGGCGAGCAGCGTTGCCTTATCAACTATGCCAATAACCGTTCAAAAGGCTTGTCGGAAGAGTAATAATCAATATAAACAACTATAAAAAACCCGTACTTAAGTGCGGGTTTTTTGTTTGCCCCTAAAACAGGTAAAGGCCTATTCAAGATAGGTCCTTAGGCCCTTGCCCTATAAATGCACTTTATAGATAATCTAAGTATAAATGCTTAAAGGAGTAGTATATGAAAAAAAACAAGTTATTAATTGTTTGTAGCCTGGCCCTGATTGCTCCCGCCTTGAACGCTTCTTCATTTGATAATAGCGCGCCTACTATAAACATTGCACAGTTTGCTAAAGAGAATCTACTGGAAACTACTTTAGAAAATGTCTATCAGCAAAACAATAATATAAGGAATGGAAATACCTATAAGAATAACACCTACAACTGTGAGGTTTATGCAAATCCGCAGAACGCTACATTGGTTGATTTCCAGTTTAACTCCAATAATGAACTATCAATTGTTGTTGTCTACAATAAACAAAGCGGACAAAAAATTGAGGAGTATTCTATTTCTAAGGAAAAACCCTATAATTACACCGGTAAGATTTTTGAAAAGGGTACAAAAAACTATAATAAGGTTGCTTATATTCCGCCATCGTACAAAGCTTTGGATATATATCATAATTATGGCGCCTATTCTTTAAGGACAGAAATTCAATTAAGGGACGAGACCTATAGCAGTGTTTCACAAACAAAATACTCTTTTGAAACAAAAGATGTTATTTACTCATTCAATTATAGCCAAGGGTATGGCAGCCATATTTTTTCACCCCGCGGTAAAAACTGCCCTATATCGGAATCAGAAGCGCAGAAAATATCAGATAAATCTCTGGAAACAGCTAAGGAATTATTAAAAAAATATCCTTATGACTCCAATAAAACTTTTGATGGAATGATGAGGCTTTATAATAAATTAAAAGCACAGAACAAAAAATAATACATAATACCTAACTAAAAAGCCCCCTGCAAAAACAGGAGGCTTTTTTTATTTCAAACTGACGGAGTTTATTTACTTGGCTTCTTCTTCAGAACCTTCTTCAGCCTCTGCCTCTTCTACTTCAGGTTCGGAGGACGTGGCGCCCAATGAACCCTGTAAAAGCTGGCCTAAAGTAGGGCGCGGCGCTTGTTTAAGATATTGCGCTACAACCTTTCTGTTCTGTACCTGATCAAACCTCTTTACTGAAAGATTGACGGTAAAAGCCGCTGCGTCAACACCAATTACGACAGCCTGTATATTATCGCCCTCTTTGCCCGTAAAGTCGTGGCCGAGCTCAAACTCTGATATAAAACCTTTGGTCTTATTCTTGCCGATTTCCACTTCAACGCCAGTAGGTGAGACTTTGGTGATAATACCTTTAATCGTGCTCATATACGGATAGCGTTTCTTAAGCAAATCAGCGGGATTAAGGAATAATTGCTTAATGCCAAAGGAGATATTGCCCTTTTCCTGGTTAACAGACAAAAGTTTGGCTTTGATTCTCTGGCCTCTTCTGTAGTTATTAAGTACGGTTTCAGCGTCTTTCCAGGCGATATTATCCAAGCTTACAATGCCTTCAATACCGTGGAACCTTAAGTATAAGCAGTCCTTGCCTACTTTGGAGACGACAACCCTTAAAATATCGCCTTCTTTAACTTCGTTTAAAACCTGGCTGCGGCGGACGCCCTCATCTTCTTCTAAAACCTGTTTGCGCGATACGATAAGCTTCTGCTTTTCTTTGGAGAATTCCGCAATAACAGCTTTAATCTTTGCGCCCTTGGGCAAATAGTGTTTATAAGCGGGATGTAATTCTGAAAGTGAAAGGGGCATAAAACCCGTTACGCCGTTTATATCTACTTTATAGCCGCCTTTTACGCAATCGGTAATGGTACCTTTTACGCGTTCTTTTGTTTCAAAAGCGGTTTTGCACACATCCCAGCCTAAAGTTTCAAGAGCTTTTTTATAAGAAAGGACGGAATGCCTCTCATCGCTACCCCTGCGGACCAGCACCGCAGATACCTGCGTACCCACGACGGGTAAAGGCCTGCCTTCAAAATCCGATAAAGGAATAAGGCCCTCTTTTTTATCGCCTGTATCTACCAATACATTATCCTGCGAAATCTGAACTACGCTAACGTTTACTATTTCCCTCTTATTAAGCTTTTCCTGCATTTGTTCCTGCTCTGCAAACAACTGGTCCATCGTCATATTTTCCTGGTTTTCAGTCGCCTGTACTGCATTATTTTCCTGTGAGTTAGTCATATAGCTCTACTTTGGCGCCTTTGCGTATTAAACGTAAGGCACACTTCCTCCGTATTTTTTTAACATTATCAAAAATTTTTCTAACTTATTAAAGAGCGTTTATCTGCGCCATTACCTGGTCTGCAAAATCCTGGAACTGCTCTTTAATTTCACGGCTTTCATCCTTCTTAATAAAAAACGGTTTACCGATTCTCAGCTCAATATTCCTCGTAAACGGCAGCTTGCTTGTACCGACAACCCTCATCGGCAACACGGGCGCGCCGCTGTGGTAAACCAAAAAACCTATACCGGGTTTTGCCTGCTGCGGCAAACCTGTTTTGGAGCGTGTTCCCTCGGGGAATATAAATAAACTTTCCCCGCTTTTGACGACTTTTAAGGCAGCTTTAAGCGCGCCCAAATCGCCGCCGGGTTTATTCCTGTCCACGGGTATAAACTTAAAATGTTTAAACAAACTTCCGCAGACGGGTACCGTCATAAGCTCTTTCTTAATAAAGTAAATTGAATCACGCCTAAGGCCCGCAAAACCGCCCGCTAAAGGCGGGTCAAAATTAGAAAGATGGTTACAGGCCATAATAAGCTTGCCTTGCGTCGGGATATTATCCAAACCTGTAACTTTAACATTATAAAAGATCTTAAAGTACGACCTGAAAGTAAATTTTATCAAATTAAGAAGCATATGTCTCTACTCTCTTTATAACTTTATCAATTACCTGCTCTAAACTCAGGTCCGATGTATCAATAACCAAAGCGTCATCAGCCGCTTTTAAAGGCGCGCAGTCGCGCCCTTTATCACGCGCGTCGCGCGACTCAATAGACTCCAAAATAGCCTGATAATCGGCGGGCTGCCCGTTCTCTTTAAGCTGTTTAACGCGCCTATGTGCGCGCGCCTCTGCGCTGGCGTCCAAGTAAATTTTTACCGCTGCATTCGGGCAAACTACCGTACCGATATCACGCCCTTCCATAACAATGCCGCCCTTCGCGCCTAAGTCTTTTTGTATCTGCGTAAGTATTGCGCGAGCAGGGCCGTTG
The DNA here is from genome assembly GCA_964415545.1 of uncultured Elusimicrobium sp. Classification (GTDB taxonomy): domain Bacteria; phylum Elusimicrobiota; class Elusimicrobia; order Elusimicrobiales; family Elusimicrobiaceae; genus Proelusimicrobium. The sequence continues at coordinate 54,250 of CAYQAU010000006.1, read as the reverse complement.
GCGGCCACTTTACTGGCGGCGCGCCCGGTCTCTTCCAGCAAAAGTTTATCGCCAAAATACTCGCCGTCAACTAAAACTTTTAAGCTGCTGTCGGGCCTGCGCTCAAAAGACCAATCTATATTTTCAGCGACTTCTAAAACCTTTTCGCAGTCCTGCGGGTCTATACCCATAGAAACTACTTTATAACCTAAGCAGCGGTACATTTCCCCCGTGCCTAAGAATACATAACCGTATTTTGAAGCCACAGCTTTGCCGACGGAGGATTTACCCACGCCCGCAGTGCCGTCAATAGCAATGGTAATCTTTTTCATTATTGCTCCCCTTGTACGCCAAAACCTTTGAGTGAAAGTAAAATAGCGTCAGGATTGGTTGAAAATTCAAGTATATCCTCAATGCGGCATTTGCCCTCTTTATACAGGCGGATGAGCGACTGGTCAAAAGTGCACATCCCGTAATAATCACCGTTTTGGATATATTTTTGTATATCGGTAATTTTATTATCAATAATCAGTTTTTTGATTTGCGCCGTCGGGAACATAAGTTCCACCGCAGGCACCAGCCCGCCCGTGGCTTTAGGCACAAGCCTTTGGGAGACAACGCCCCTTAAAAGATCGGCCAACTGGAAGCGCACCTGGTTCTGCTGCTCCGGCGGGAAGGACTCAATAACCCTTGAAATTGTTTGCACTGCGTCAATAGTATGCAGCGTTGAAAGCACAAGCTGCCCCATTTCCGCCGCAGAAATTGCCGCGCGGATGACCTCAGGGTCGCGCATTTCGCCGAGCATGATGACATTAGGGTCCTGCCTCATCGCATACCTTAAAGCCGATGAATAGGATAAAGTATCAGTACCTAAAGAAAGCTGGCTGACTATTGATTTCTGGTCGGTATGCACAAACTCAATAGGGTCTTCCACCGTGATAATATGGCCCGAGCGCGTTTTATTAATATGGTCAATCATTGCGGCTAATGTGGAAGATTTACCGCTGCCCGTCATACCCGTTACAAGTATGATGCCGCGGTGGTTATCGGCCATTTTTTTAAGTTCGGTTGCGGGTAGTGAAAGATCGTCAAAGCTCGGTATTTTAAGCGGGATATGCCTGATAGCCATACAAATTTTGCCCGACTGCCTGAATATATTGAACCTGAAACGCCCGTACTCTTTAGCGTCTAAAGAGAAGTCAACGCTCATATTCTGTTCAAGCAAAGCTTTTTCCCTCTCGCCCATAACCGCGGCGGCTATTTTTTTAACGTCGTCATTAGTCAAAAAGCAATCGTCAATGGCGCGTATCTTTGTATTGATGCGGACATATGCATTAGAGTTACCCCTGATATGCAAACCGCTGGCTTTATTATCTACTACCGTCCTTAATAAGGTTGTTAATCCTATGGCCATATCTTATTTACCTTCCTTTTTGCGCCTTATATATGCGGGGATAAGCATAAAATCATCCGAGGAACAACCCGCCTGGCGGTTATTATTATCTTTCAAATCTTTTATAGCGGCAGGGGTGCGGAACGCCTCCTGGTACAAAGCCTTATTTTGGCCCAAAGGGCTGCTGCGCAAAGCCGTAAGGTTAGGCGTGCCGTCCTGCGCAAAACCCGTGGCGATAACCGTAATCTTAAGCAAACCTTCAGGCAGCGTAGTATCATACATATGCCCGAACATTACCACCGAGTCATTAGCGCTATACTGGCGGATTATGTTCATGGCCTCGCCCTGTTCAAGGATATTAATCTCGTCGGCGGCGCTGAAGAAAACGATAAACCCTTTCGCGCCTGTTATATTTGTGTTTTCAAGCAAGGGCGAGTTTAAGGCCGCTTTTACCGCCTCAATATGCCTGTTCTTGCCCTCGGCCTGGCCTATGCCTATAAGCGCGCGGCCGCTGCCTAAAGTTACCTTTTTTAAATCGTTATAGTCTATATTCATCTCCCCGGGTTTAAGGATGATTTCAGATATACCTTTAACCGCCTGGAGTAAGACTTCATCCACCATCTTAAAAGCTTGCTTGGTGGAAGTATTTGCGTCCACATTTTCAAACAGCCTGTCATTGGGGATGATAATCATTGAATCGGCGTATTTTTGGAACTCTTTTATGCCCGCATCAGCTTGGGAGGCCCTTACATAGCCCTCAAAATTAAACGGGCGCGTAACTACGCCTACGACGAGGATATTTTCCCCGTAAATCTCTTTTGCAACTCTTGCCAGCTCGGGCGCAACGCCCGTGCCTGTACCGCCGCCCATACCTGCGGTTATAAAAAGTAAATCGGTATCGGCCACTATAAGCCTTAAAGTTTCAAGCGATTCTTTGGCGGCTTTTTTGCCCTTTTCAGGGTCCCCGCCGACGCCGAGGCCCTTGGTCGTCTTTTCCCCTACCTGCACGAGATAAGGCGCTTTATTGCGGCGCAAATCCTGCGCATCGGTATTGATTGCCACGAACTCAACCTCTTCAATACCCGCCTGCATCATATGGTTTATGGCATTGCCGCCGCCGCCGCCGACGCCGACGCATTTTATCTTAGCTTTTTTGCCTTCAAATTGTTCCGCTTGGGAAAACAGGGATTCCATTTCGCTGTCCATAAGTTAGCCCCCGAAGATGTCAGAATTTTTTATCATCTTAAAGAATTTTAAGATCGGGGATTTGGACGCTATTGAGTCTTTTGCAGGCTCCCCGTCAATAAGCATATCGCGTTTTGCCGCGTAATTTACAAGTGATAAAGCTGTGGAGTAAAGCGGGTCAAAAAACTCTTCAGCGGCCATCACGCTGTCGCGCTGCACGCTGCCGCGGCGCACTTCTTTAAGCCCCAAACTCTGCGAGCATTGCTCCGTAATACCCGGCATTACCGAGCCGCCGCCCGTCAAAATACCTACTACAGTTAAATCTGCAAAGCCGCTTCTGTCCACCGCTTCTTTTACGCGGTCAAACAAATCCTGAACGCGCGGCTGGATGATGTCTAAAAGGAAGCTCTTTTTAACTTTATGTTTGGTTTTACCGTCTAAGGAAAGGACTTCTATTTCGCCCTCGTCTTCAAGGAAAGTCGGGAATGTGATGCCGCAGCTTTCTTTTATTTCCTTAGCCGCGCTTTGCGGAGTATGCAATGCATAAGCGATATCCCTTGTAATAAGATTGCAGCCGTAAGGCAAATCTTTGGAATATCTTAAAGCGCCTTCAACATAGATGCCGATGGAGATTGTTTCCCCCCCAAGGTCAATGACCATGGAGCCTATATCCTTCTCTTCCTGGGAAAGCACGCTGTCCCCCAAGCAGACAAGCCCGTAAAATGTGCCGTCTATATTAAAACCGGGGCGCATGATGCTCTTTTCCAAATTGCTTAAAGCTGATGAGAGGCCCGTTGTAATATGCACATCAACCTCTAAAAGGGAGCCTTCCATACCCTCAGGATTGGTGATGCCGCGCTGCCTGTCTATCGCAAAGCCCTGCGGGACAATGCTGATAATTTTATTATCGTTTTTTATAGGGATTGAGCGCGCGTTTACTATCGCCTGCTCAATATCTTCAGGCGTAATTTCTTTATCTAAACGCGATATATTATAAGTACCGTGATTGGTAAAAGATTCAAGATGCTCGCCGCGCACCGCGATGTAAAGGGATGAAAGATCGGCCTTAGCCTCCTCCTCCAAAGTATTAATAACATCAGCCACCACGGCCGAAGTTTCCCTGATATCGCTTACCATACCGCCCTTTAAGCCCTTGCACGGTTTGCTTACGCCCGATAGAACCTGTAAAGAATTTGTATTTGCGTCATAAGCCGCAGCCACGGCGGTTATTTTGCCGCTGCCTATATCTAAACCTGCTATTAAATTTGTTTTTGCCATTGTAATACACCTTAGTCGGATATTTATTGTTTTAAGTAAATTTTGCCGTCTGTAAAATATTTAAAATTTAATTGATAGGGCGCCTTCATATTATTTTTGCGCGCCTGCTCAGTTACGTCCTCGTACAAAGCGGCTTTGCCTGCCGCGTCCTTCCAATCGCCCATATTAATTAAAGAGCCGTCCTCAAGTTCAAGGTTGAGCGTCTTTTTATTTAAGTCAAGCGAAGCTTCCTTTATTTTAATATTTTTTGAGTCATTAAGCTCTCTAAACAATTTTACTATTTCATCGGGCATAATTTCACTATTTATTTTACTGTTTGTACGCGCGGATATAAGAGTGGCGTAAGAGGGCAGAGCCTCGTCCTTAAAAACTTTAGCGTCCGCAGCAAGATACCAGGTATGCGCGCCGTCACTGATTTTGCCCAGCGCCTCTTTACGCTTTACGCTGACTTTAAGATGCCTGTTAAAAAAATTGCGCCTTACTTTAACCGAATCCAGCTGGGACATGGCTGATGATATCATCTCCTCCATAACATTGGTATCGGCGGAGGTTATGATATCGCCTTCATTAAATGGAATATATTTATTGATTTCGTACTTAAGGTCGCCCTCGGCGCCTGATATATCGGTTTTTTTGAGCGTCCACTTAGTCCAAGCCGGACGGTTGAAGGAAAGTTCACTTATCTTTTTGACACCTTTATAGGAACCGAAGATTATTGCGGCAAACACGATTAAAAGAAAAACCCTTTTAAACAGAGCGGCTTTTTTGTTTCTTGCTCTGACGGACCCGCATCTTCTTTTAGGTGTTTGCTTGTATATATACATTTGGATAAGCCGCAGAAATTTGATTATACTTCTAAAACTTTTTTACTTTTAGTTTAGACGAGGCCCGCCGCGCCGAGAGTGTACCATGGAGGGCAATGCCCGAAGTACCCGAGGCGCAAGGAACGCAGTATAAACTAAAAAGACGAAGTAAAAATATGGGCGGAAAGGGACTTGAACCCTTAAGTCCTTACGGACATACGGTCCTGAGCCGTACGCGTCTGCCATTCCGCCACCCGCCCATGGATATTATTATAGTAAAAAAACATATAGTTTGCACGGGATAATCTTTAGACGGATACGAATAAATATAAATTTGCTAGAATATCATACGGAGATTTTTTATGCCAAGAGCAAAAGGTACAGATGTAATAGCGTCAAACAGGAAAGCATACCACGAGTATTTTATTTTAGATACTTTTGAAGCGGGTATGGAGCTTTTGGGCGCGGAAATTAAATCCATAAGGCTTAAAGAGTGCACTTTAGAGTCCTCTTATATCAAGCTTGAAAACGGGCAGGCCTATGTATTTAATATGAACATAAAACCTTATAATTTTAATACACACACCGCTTTGGACGCTACGCGTACAAGAAGGCTGCTTTTGCATCAAAAAGAACTCAATAAACTTACCGCCTACAGCGATATCAAGGGGCAGACAATCGTGCCGCTTGAGCTTTATTTAAAGAACGGCTGGGCCAAACTTAAAATAGGTTTGGCTAAAGGCAAAAAGCTCTACGATAAGCGCGAAACTTTAAAGAAGAAGGATCTTGCGCGCGATGCGGGGCGCGACTTCAAAAGCAAACTTAAACTCTAATTTAAACCACGCAATTAACTGTTTTTAACGCCCTCAAGATAAAGCGCGCCCGCGCGGTAAGAGCTGCGCACCAGCGGGCCTGCCATTATGCCTTTAAAACCGATGCTTTTAGCATAAATTGTAAGCGCGTCATAATAACTTTGCTCAGGATAATTATGGACGGGATAATGCGCCTTGGAAGGCGCAAGATACTGGCCCAGCGTAAGCAAATCGCAGCCTGCGGCCCGTAAGTCTTTAAGGGTGTCTTTAAGCTGCGCCTCAGTTTCGCCCAAGCCAAGCATAATGCCGCTTTTGGTAAGCATATTTTTATCAAGCTTTTTAACCTGCTCAAGCAAGTTAAGGGAACGCGTATAATCGGCCCCTATTCTTACTGCGGCATATAGCGCGGGCACGGTTTCTATATTATGGGCAAGCACGGCGGGCTTGGCGGCAAGTATTTTTGAAAGGCCGTCAAAATTCCCTTTTAAATCTGATATCAAAGGCTCTGTTTTGCAAAAGGGCAAAACGCGGGTAACTTCATTTATAACAGCAGCTGTATGCTTTGCCCCGCCGTCTGCCAAATCATCGCGGGTGGGCATAGTAAGCACAAGGTAGCGCGCGCCTAATTTTTGGGCAAGCTGCGCAACCCTTGCAGGTTCACCCTCATCGGGCGGCAGCGGCGCGCAGGTTTTATCAACCGCGCAAAACTTGCAGCGGCGCGTACAGATACCGCCAAGAATCATTACGGTAGCGTCTCGGTTTTTAAAGCACTCCCCCCTGTTAGGGCAGCGGGCCTCCTTACAAACGGTATGGAGGTTGAGGCCATCAATAAAATCTTTGGTCTCTGCCGCGGGCGCGGTGTGAAATGCGGCCTTATTTGCCGCGACTAAATCTTTAAGCCATTTAGGAATCTCTTGCATATAGTATAATTATAGTAAATGAAAAGATTGCTTTCACTCCTTATAATCCTGACGGTACCGTTTTGCCTTGCCGCCCAAAATACAGACGCTTTAAAAGAAGCGTCAGATTTGTATTTCAATTTTAAGCAGCAGGCCGCGTTGGACAGGTTTATAGAAATTTCTAAGGAAACAGGCGACAAAGAATCTTTTCTAAACGCAACCTATATAGCCCTTGAACTGGGCAATACGCGCCTTGCGGTAGATACAATAAGTATGGCTTTAAAAAAATTCCCCACCGACTTACAGGTTTTGGAATTTGCAGGGGAGGCTTACCTTGCCAACGGCTACTATCTTAATGCGGAAAATGTATTTGCCCGCCTGACGGAAAATAATAATAAGACGGAGTTCTATTATATCAGCCTTGCGCGCGCGCAAATGGGTATGGGGCAGTACGAGCTGGCGGAAATCAATTTAAAACAAGCCGCGGCTGGCAATAACCATTTAACGCTTTCAAACTTTATGCTGGGCGAGCTTTATACCCAAAAGGGCGACTACAAAGCCGCTGCGGACGCTTATAAAAAAGTAATTGATATTGACTCACAGTTCCTTGAAGCCAAAAAAAGATACGGGGACGCGATGTCCAAACTTAAGAGGTATAATGAAGCCTGGAAAAGCTATTCGGGCGTAAAAGCCGCAGCCGATGATGAGGAAGTAAATAAATCTATTGAAGAGCTGCGCCCGCTTGTAACTAAAGACGATTTAATTGTGCCTGATTTGCCTGTCCCCCCGCTAAAACACACTATTATAAGGCGGCCTATTTCTTATGACGGACAGCTGCCCAAAATCCGTGTAGGTTTAGGGGCCAAAATCAATGGCGCGCCCGTGGGGATGAAGAGCGTCAAATTTTCCGCCTCCCATCCGTTTAAGGCCGTAAATGACCACGGTAAAACCATAGCCAAAGGCATACCCGTTTATTTTTGGGAAGCGCAGGTTATAGACGGCAAACCATATCTTATAAGCAATACCGGCAAAAGGATACCCTTTAGGGGCAACAGCGTAACTATAGAGCAACAATCGCCCGACGACAATGCCCACACGGTCATCCTGCGCAATATGCTTGTGGGGCATGGCACCACCTGGCTTTCCCGCGAGGATAAAGAATACAGGGGCGAGATACAGTTTTTATATAATCCCGCTTTAGGCGGCTTTGTGGTCATCAACCACGTTAATATGGAGGAATATGTTTACGGCGTAGTCTCCGCTGAAATGCCAAGCCGCTTCCCCATAGAAGCCCTAAAAGCCCAGGCGGTAATAGCGCGCACTTACGCGCTAAAAGCTATAGGCAAGCACAAGCAATACGGTTATGATGTTTGCGACACGCAAAACTGCCAGGTTTACGGCGGCGTTAAGGCAGAGCGGGAGCGCACAAACGCCGCGACTGACGGCACAATGGGCCTTGTAATAACCTATCAAAAAAGGCCGATAGAGGCCGTCTTCTCCTCAAACTGCGGCGGGTATACGCAAAGCAGTAAAGAGGCGGGCTGGTTCCCGCACGCTTATTTGCAACCGGTATCGGACTATAAAGACTTTGATGAAGCTAATTTAGAGCCTTATCACTTTAAAGAATTATTGCAGCATACGCGCCCCGCATTTAGCCGTTATTTTAAATATGTAAGCCCCAGCACCTTCCGCTGGACAAGGTTTGTAGACGAAAAGGATTTAAGGAAGATAGTCGCCAGAAAGAAGAATATCGGCCCCATTAAGGCCATAATCCCGCTTAACAGGGGCAGGAGCGGCTATGTAAACGGAGTAAAAATAATAGGCAAAAACGGTACGCTGACGCTGACGAAAGAAAATGAAATTAAAAAATACCTCGCTATGGGTATGCTAAGAAGCACCTATTTTACCGTACAGCCTAATTTTGAAGACGGGGAACCTAAATCCTTTATCTTCTACGGCGGCGGGTGGGGCCACGGCGTTGGTTTATGCCAAACAGGCGCGGGCGGCAGGGCTGATTCGGGCCAGAGTTTTGAGGACATCTTATCCCACTATTATACCGATACAAAAATAGAAGATATAAGGAAAAGATAAAGCTTTATAAAATAAAAAACTCCCCATAATTTAATACGGGGAGTTTTTTTATGCGCTAATAATTTTAAGGTTTAAAATCGGCGTGGTTTTCGCGGCGCCAAGTAATTTCATTTGCCCTTAGAATTTTAGCGGGTACGCCGGCTAAAATGGAATTGGGCTCCTCAAACTTTTTATTTACAAAAGAGCCTACGCCGACGATACTGCCCTCAGCTATAAAACTGTTTTTGCTTATAACGGAGCGGGCGCAAACCCAAACATGGTTGCCGATATAAATATCGCCGCCTTTATTTACAATTTCACCCGTATCTTTATTTTGTATTACATGCCCATCGCCGCACAGCATAATAATATCGCGGGAAAACATAGAGTCTTTGCCTATATGGCAAGTAACATCGGGGTAAGACGCCCAAATGATAAGATTGCCGCCCGATAAAGTAAAGCCGTCCTCTATCTCCACCTTACTGTTTTTGGAAAAAATAATCTCAACCCTTTCCAATACAGTTGCAGATTTGCCGATAGAGCAAACGCCGCCGGTTGAAGCAAAAACTATCTTTGATTTATAAAACCTGTTACTCTCATCAACAATCAAGCGGTTATTATCGCTATGAAACCCCACCCTTAAACCTTTGATATAAAGGACTTCCCTTAACTTACCGTCCTTGCCTATAACTGATATGGAATTATTTTTATGCCCCCAAAGCCATTTTACCCTTAAGGCAAACCTTATCTCTTTAGATGGTACAAACGCTATAATTAACCTTTTAAAAATTTTATTTATTATTTGCATTCTGCCTCACGAAAGCTCGCCAATGTACGCAAAAAACCTTCCCTTGCGAATCGGTAAGACTATATAATATTATTGGTTATATTGTCTATTTATAAAGGGTTAAATGATACGGCCTTCCATATCCATTAAAGCTTTTACCCTTAATTCTATGGGAGGATGCGTGTCAAACATTGATGAAAATGATTTCATTATACCGTGCTGTTCGCTTGCGTCGGCAATACACGCGGCCGACATTAAGGACATTGAATCTAAAGCTTCCACACGGCTGTCCTTACTTATTTTAATTAAAGCATTTGCCAGCGCCTGTGGGTTCCTGGTAAGCAGGGCGGCATTAGCGTCCGCCTGGAACTCCCGCGCACGGGAAAGCGCGTACATAATAAGCGGCGCAAAAACAAGGCTGTAAATCCATATTACCAAACCCAAAATTACCATAGCGCCGCCGTTTTTACGGCTGCGCGCGCCTGAACGCATAAGAATCTGCCCAATCAAGCTTAATGCGCCTATCCCCGTAATAACAAGCATCATCGTGCGGACATCGCGGCCTTGTATGTGGGCCATTTCATGCGCTATTACGGCTTCAAGCTCCTGTTTATCTAAGCGGTTAATTATGCCTGTGGTCAAAACTATCGTTGCGTGTTCTGGGTCGCGCCCCGTGGCAAAAGCATTGGCTGATTCATCAAAAATAATATACACAGCGGGCATTGGCATACCCGCCGTTATAGCTATATTTTCAACCAAATTAAATATTTCAGGATTATCAGCTTTATAGACAGGCTGCGCGCCCGAGGCGGCAATCATCATCGTATCCCCGCTATACCAGCTTATGGCCATCCAGCCCAGGGCAACAGCCGTAATTATCGGGCCCCAGGATATCATTAGAGAATTAGCGGAGGCAAAAGGATCGGCAGCAGCCTTAGGGTCTGCCGCAAAAGCAAAAACCATCCATAAGGTCAGGTAAACTATTGCCAGCAAGGCCAAAGGGAAAAGGAGAATGAGGGCGATAGTCGTCCTCTTATTTTCCGCAATATGGTCGTAGATAGTCATTGGAAATCCCGCAGTTTAAAATTTTACTGCTACGGGCTTGCTTGCGGCCTCTTTTTCGGACTCATCAAGCTCAAAGAACTCGGCCTTTTCAAAGTGGAACCAGCCCGCAATTATATTGCCGGGGAACATCTCCACCTTATTATTAAGGGCAAGGACATTGGTATTGTAAAAGCGGCGGGAAGCTTTGATTTTATCTTCGGTATCGGTAAGCTCCTGCTGCAATTTAAGGAAGTTCTGGTTAGCTTTTAAATCGGGATAGCTTTCCGTAACGGCAAAAAGGCTTTTTAATGTACCTGAAAGGAAGTTCTCCGCCTTGGCCTGCTCTTCAGGAGTACCGTGTGCGGATGCCGCCATATTGCGCGCTTTGATAACATTTTCAAGCGTGCTCTTTTCGTGCGAGGCATAACCCTTCACAGTTTCAACAAGGTTGGGTATAAGGTCATAACGGCGTTTAAGCTGTACTTCAATATCGCTCCAGGCTTCTTTTACCCTGTTCCTTAAAACAACAAGCCCGTTATAGGCGCCCATAACATATAATGCGCCAAAAACTATTACGCCTGCAATTATTAAAAGTACGGTCATTTATTTCTCCTTTAATCCTTATATATCATACACTGTTTTATACCCAGCTCGGGCGGCAGGCTTTCAAGCTTGTTGCCGTCATCAGATATAATAAGCAATTTGTCATTTAATGTCAACACAAAATCCTTGTGCGGGATGATGTATTCATCATTGCGTTTTACCATCAGCGGCAAAGTGCCCTCAGGCAGTTCAATATCAGCCAAAATACCGCCTTTATATGCGGCCAGCTGTTCGCTGACGGTAACCTGGGCGGAGGCGGCGATATCCGTCGGTATATCAACGGGGAACTCCCGTTTCTCATTACAATCGTCCACCAAACCTAAAATGCGCGCCGCAAAAGGCACGGTGGTGCCCTGTATTACAAGCGAGAGTATGGTAACAAAAAATACTACATTAAAAATAACATCCGCGCCTTTAATATTCTCAACCTGCGGGTAAGTTGCAAAGATAATCGGCACCGCACCCCTTAATCCCACCCAGGCGGAAAACAACTTTGCGTTAAATGTAAGTTTTTTATCCCATACCAGGCACAGCCACACGGTAAGCGGGCGCGCTATAATAATCATAAATAAGCCGATAACTATCGCCGCGGCGGCTACGGGCAAAAGCTCCATAGGATTAACCAACAGCCCCAAAGCAAGGAACATAATTATCTGCACCAGCCACGCAAGGCCGTCAAAAAAGGTTACCATAACTTTTTTGTAAACTACATCGCTGTTGCCTACCACAAGGCCCGCTATATAAATAGCGAGGTAAGCATTACCCTGCATCTTTTGCGTTACGGAGAAACATAAAAATACAAAAGACAGCAGGAAAATAGGGTATAAAGAGGAGTAATCCAAATCAATAGCATTTATAATCCACACAGCCAGGCGGCCGAATAAATAACCCAAAATAAGGCCCAACATAAATTGCAAGATAAGGAACCACACCATAAAATCAATCTTGGCCGATCCCAGCATGATTACCTGTATGCACGCTATGGTAAGCATATAGGCCATAGGGTCGTTGCTGCCGCTTTCAAGCTCCAAAAGCGGGCGCAGGTTTTCTTTTAAATGCAAATTGCGGGAACGTAAAATAGAGAATACGGAAGCAGAGTCCGTTGAAGACATTGTAGAAGCCAAAAGCAATGCCAGTATAAAAGACATTTCCAAATTGAAATACGGTATTTTGCCTATAAAATAAATGAAAGCGCCCGTTATAAAAGCCATAAGCACAACACCGAAGGTGGAGAGCACAACGCCTTGCAGCGCGACAGGTTTTATCTCCCTTATTTTAGTATCCATACCGCCACTGAAAAGGATGACGCTTAAAGCTATCATACCTATAAACTGCGCTTTTGCAGGGTCTGAAAACTGTACGCCAAGCCCGTCGCTGCCAAACAGCATGCCGACAAAAAGAAAAAGCAGCAATGATGGTACGCCGTAGCGGTAGCCCGTTTTACCGGCAACTATACTTATAAAAAGAAGTATGGAGCCTATAAACAAAAAATTTTCACCGGTTAGTATCATCCTTTCCCCTAAAATATGTATTTGGAATATTAAAACTGATTATAAGCAAAATATCAATGTTTTTATTTATTATGGTAAGTCATATAACGCGATGTTTCATAAAGCCCGTCGGCCAAAGCGGCCATTCTTTGGCAAAGCTCGGGCTTCTCTTGGCAATAATCTTTGTCAGAGTTATCAGACTCATATTTAAATAAACCTTTCTTATTGGACCAGTTTGTATAATAATACCCATCCTCAAGATAGCCCACATTTAAAGGCGTGCCTGAAGAGTTTAAAATAAACGCGCCGCGCTGCGTATCCTTATTAAAAACGTCGCGCCCTAAAGCTGTTGCGCGGTAGGGGCGGCCTAAAACGCCCATAATGGTGGCCGTAACGTCAACCTGGCTTAAAGGTTTATTGTCAACGCCCGGTTTAACGCCGGGGCCAAAAACTATAAGCGGCGTATTATTTGTTGTAAGCGACAAATTGATTATTGCTTTGGGTGTGTTTTTGGACTGTGCGACAGTCAAGCCATGGTCCCCATAGATAAAAAATATTGTGTTTTTAAAGAAGGGCTCTTTGGCGGCCAACTCAAAAAAGCGGCCTAAAGCAAAATCCTCAAACCTTAAGGAATTATATTCCGCATTACCGCTGAATCCGTATTCTTTAAGCATATCTTCATCAAGCTCTTTAGTTTTAAAGCCGTCATTATCATCGGGGATTGTATAAGGGCGGTGGAAACCCGATGTATGCAAAAATGCATAAAAAGGCTGTTTTGACTGCCCCAGCTCTTTGGCGGCATATTTGAACATATCCAAATCGGAAAGGCCCCAAACGTCATTGCGGGCGACGTCTTTGTAGACGCCTTCTTCAAAAATCTTAAGGTCTTTGATATTATATTGCAGCATACCCCTTACATTGCCCCAGTTGGCGCTGCCGCCGATAAAGTAAAACTTTTCATAGCCTTCAAGATCGTCAGGCAGCAAATGCTGCTTAACTATAAGCGGGTTCCTGGAAGAAGTTTTAACGGACGAAGTATCAGGCAAAGCGGTAAAGGAAGCAAATAAACCCTTAGCCGTGCCCGCAGCAGGAGTGAAGAAACGCTTAAAGAGCATTGATTTCGGCGCAAGTTCGGCAAGGAAAGGCGTTGCGTCAAGCTCGGGCGCGTTAAAAGATGTTTTGTCATAAGCTAAAGATTCCATAAGGATAACGACGATATTATAATCTTTCGCGCCGCCCTTTGCTTCGGGGAAGCGCCTCTCAAAATTAAGGTTTTGCGCATCTTTATTTTTGACGCCCAGATAATCGGCCACTATATCATAATGTTCGCGCGTTTTATCTTCGTTATAACCATCAGCCTTGGCGGCAAATTTATAGGTATCATAAAGATTTTGCGCGGGGTTTAAGGCTAAGGCGGAGGCAAAAACATCACTGCTGAAGTAAGCATTGCTCCACCTTAAAGGATACTGCGATACTTGGCCCTGCACGCCCGCGCCCGTAAGCAGCAAAGCTAAAATACAAAAGGCCCAATGTTTTTTACCGTCCGCTTTTTTGGCGGCGTAATTAAGCAGGTATTTGGTCCAAAAGAAATAAGCCGCGCCAAAAATTAAAATGACTATAAAAAGTTTGATTACGGGGTAAGTTTGCCACACCATTTCAGCTGATGTTATATTATTTGCGGCAAGATCCAAAATATATGCGTTAAGCCTTTCCTTCAAATAAGCATAATAAGCAAAATCGGTAATATACAGGCAGCTTAAAGCCGCGCCTGCTAAAGCATAAAAAGCGGCGGTTAAGTTTTTAAGCCACTTTTTAAGCGGCAGCATAAGGATAATACCCAAAGGAAGGGCGATTAAGAGCGATAATCTTAAATCAAATTTAAAACCTATGTAAAATGACTTTAACAGTACCGATGAAGCGGGCGCGGTATCGGCCTTAAAAAACAGATATAAACCTGCCCTTGCGATATTAAACCAAACCAGGTTTGACAATACAAATATGAAATAGGCCCAAAAGCCTGCGGGTATCTTTTTAAGTATATTTTTCATAGCTATATTTTACAATTTTAAAAGTGGTAAAATATAGTTATGATAATAAATGACCAAAAGATAACCGAAACCTTAAGCAATGCCGTTAACCCGACAGACGCACAAGTAGATGAAATTTTACTTAAAGCCCGCGGTCTAAAAGGCATAAGCTTTGAGGACGCCGCTACCCTTTTAAATATAGAGCAGCCCGCCCAGTTGCACAAACTTTTTGAAACCGCAAAATACGTCAAAACCGCAATTTACGGCAACAGGCTTGTATTGTTTGCGCCATTATATATATCCAATATATGTTTTAACGAGTGCCTCTACTGCGCTTTTAGAGCTTCAAATAAAGAGCTGCACCGCCGCGCCTTATCGCAGGAAGAGATTGCAAACGAAATCAGAACCCTGCTTAAACAGGGCCACAAGCGCATACTTATGGTCGCAGGGGAATCCTACAGCGGCGAGGGCCTTAAATATATATTTGATTCTATAAATACAATTTATTCAGTTAAAGAAGGCAAACAAAATATCCGCCGCGTAAATGTAAATATAGCGCCTTTGAAGGTGGAGGAATTTAGGGAACTTGCCAAGTACAATATAGGCACCTTCCAGCTTTTCCAGGAAACTTACCACGAGCCCACCTACAAGCAATTGCACGTCGGCGGCCCTAAGAAGGACTACCGCTTCCGCTTAGAAGGTATGCACCGCGCTTTGGAAGCGGGGTTAAAGGACGTCGGCATCGGCGCGCTTTTAGGGCTTTATGATTACCGATATGAAGTGCTGGCCATATTGCAGCATATAAAGAGTTTGGAAGATGCTTTCGGCATCGGGCCGCACACAATATCGGTACCCAGGATAGAGCCGGCCTGCGGCTCGCCCTTAAGCGAGAACCCGCCCTACGCGGTAAGCGACAGCGATTTTAAAAAACTGATAGCCGTGCTGCGCCTTGCAGTACCCTATACGGGCATAATTTTAAGCACAAGGGAAAGCGCCGCCTTAAGGACGGACGCGCTTGATTTAGGCATCTCCCAAATATCGGGCGGCTCAAGAACAAACCCGGGCGGTTATGAGGAGGCGGACAGCGGCTCGCAATTCACGCTTGGGGACCACCGTACCCTGCACCAGGTGGTGGAAGATATTACCGACCACGGTTATATCCCCTCCTTCTGCACAGGCTGTTACAGGCTTGGCCGCGTTGGCAAAGATTTTATGGATTTAGCTAAACCGGGGCTTATAAAAACACATTGCCTGCCAAATGCAATGTTTACATATGCCGAGTACCTTTACGACTTTGCTGACGATAATCTTAAAAAGAAAGGTTTTGCCCTCATTGATAAAATGCTGGCGGACCTGCCTGAAAACCTGCAAAATACCGTAAAGCAGGAGCTGCAAAAAATAAAAGAAGGCAAAAGGGATATCTACCTTTAAACCCATCTTTATTTTTTGCGCCCGACGTAAAATTATGCAAAGTTAGCAGCCTATTGCTTTGTCTGCTAAAATTAGTTATAATTATTATGTGTAAAAACCACTTTTTAAAAAGCGGGGTAAACAAACCAGTATGAACATGATAAACGATATAAAGAAAGAGACGGGGACCTTCCCCACCAGCCTGCCGGCAATAGCGGTGCGCGATGTGGTAATGTTCCCGGGGATGTCGCTGCCGATATCGGTAGACAGGCAAAAATCCGTTATGGCGATAGAGCTTGCTTTGGGTACAACAGGTAAATATATAATAGCGGTTTCCCAAAAAGCGGCGGAAGTCAATGAGCCTAAAGTAAACGACATTTATAAATTCGGCGTTTTGGCGGAGATTACGCAATCTCTTAAAATGCCTGACGGCAGCATGAAAGTCTTTTTACAGGGGATATGCAGGGCTAAGGTTGAAAATTTAACATTCAACCCCGTAGCCAAATGCTGGTACGCTGACGTAAGCTACCCGCAGGAAGATAATACAAACGACGCTGAAGTCAAAGCGCTGATGCGCCAGACTTTGGACCAGTTTGAAGAATACGCAATGGTTACCAAAAGGATAGCCATTGAAGGCGTTTCCTTTTTAAGGCAGATTGAAGATCCGTCCAAACTGGCTGATACGATAGCGTCTAATATAATCGTCAAAACGCAGGAGAGGCAGGATATTTTAGAATCCACCAGCGTCAAAGAACGCCTTGAAAAGCTGCTTAAGCTGCTTGCCAGCGAAGTGGAGATTATAGCTATTGAGGAAAAAATCCACAATAAAGTACGCAGCCAAATAGATAAATCACAAAAGGAATACTATCTTAACGAGCAGATGAAAGCCATCCAAAAGGAATTGCGCCAAAAAGACGATTTCCAAAAAGATTTGGATGACCTTAAAGCTAAAATTAAAAAGAATAACTTACCCAAAAGCGCGGCCGAAGTAGCCGAGAAGGAGCTGGACAGGCTGGCAAAAATGGCGCCGTTCTCGCCTGAGTCTACCGTCTCAAGGACTTTTTTGGACTGGCTTGTAAATATGCCGTGGGCGCTGTCAACCCAGGATGTTTTGGATATCAACAAAGCCAAAGAAATCCTTGATAAAGACCACTATGGCTTACAAAAAGTTAAAGAGCGTATTTTGGAATACATAGCCGTGCGCCAGCTTACCAAAAGCCTTAAAGGGCCCGTACTCTGTTTTGTAGGCCCCCCGGGCGTGGGTAAGACTTCTATTGCAAAATCAATAGCAAGCGCGGTAGGCAGGAAGTTTGTGCGTATGTCCTTAGGCGGCGTGCGCGATGAATCTGAAATCCGCGGCCACAGGCGCACCTACATAGGTTCAATGCCGGGACGCATAATACAGGGCATAAGCAAAGCCAAATCCAATAACCCCGTCTTTTTATTAGACGAGATTGATAAAATGGGTTCCGATTGGAGGGGCGACCCTGCAGCCGCCCTGCTTGAGCTTTTAGATCCCGAGCAGAATAAAGACTTTGTTGACCACTTTTTAGACGTTCCTTTTGACGTCTCCAAAGTAATGTTTATAACGACGGCTAACTCCTTAAGCAGCATACCTGTAACATTAAGAGACAGGCTGGAGATTATTGAGTTCTCGGGCTATACCAACTATGAAAAGCAGTCCATAGCCAAAGAGTACCTTATCCCCAGGCAGATGAAGGAGCACGGCCTTAAGGAAGGCGAGCTCGTTATAGACACCCCCTCCCTTGACCTTATGATGAGGGAATATGTAAGGGAAGCGGGCGTGCGTAACTTTGAGCGCGAAATCGGCACCATATGCCGCAAAGCCGCAAAGCAGTTTGTGGAGACAAAGAAGCCTGTTAAAGTAAATGTCAAAAACATTGATAAATACTTAGGCATACCGCGTTACTCCAACTTTGCAACAGAGGAAAACGGCGTCGGCATCTCCACAGGCTTGGCGTGGACGAGCGTCGGCGGTGAAACGCTTTCAATAGAAGCGGCTAAGTTTGACGGCAAGGGCGCCTTAATCCTTACGGGCAAACTGGGCGATGTTATGAAGGAGAGCGTCCGCGCTGCCTTAACCTATGCGCGCAGCAAAGGCTACGGCAAAAAGCTTAATTATGATAAGACGGACTTCCATATCCACTTCCCCGAAGGCGCAGTACCTAAAGACGGGCCTTCAGCTGGTACGGCGGTATGTACGGCGCTTATCAGCTTAATCAGCAATAAGCCTGTTAAAAAAGGCATTGCGATGACGGGTGAAATCACAATTACAGGCCGCGTATTACCCGTGGGCGGTATAAAGGAAAAGTTCCTCGCCGCTTACAGGGAAAACATTAATACAATCCTGTATCCTAAAACGAATGAAAAGGATGTAAGTGAAATCCCCGAGCAAATCCGCAAAAAGCTTAAGCTTATACCTGTAACGCATATGGACGAAGTTGCAAAAAGAGTATTTGGCAAATAAGCTTGAAACAATATAAAAGGCCCCTCGTTTGAGGGGCCTTTTTTGATTACTTAAGCTTAAACTATGGATTTAAATCAAGCCGTTCTACAGACTGCTCAATATCTGTTGAAACTTCTAACTTATCACTTATTTCAAACTTAGATGATATAGGGCAGAGGCCCCAAGAGCCGAACTTTCCATCGCTGGAACAGGTCCTGCTTTGCGTGCCGCAATCGCCGCACGGCCTGTAATAAGTTGCCCCCGGTTTACATTCGCAAGTATTTGTAGTTGACCATGAACCCAATGCAGAACAACTGTAAGTATAACAGCCCATTTGTACGCTTTGGTTTCTGTTTGTCTCGGGCACTTGGTGGCCTGCGGGCGAGGTAAAGGCTTCACACTTAATAACAACAGCAGGGATACTATCTTGCACACAAACGCCGTTTAACATATGATACCCCTCTTCACATACTTCTAGGTTTATACTTACGCATTCTCCGTTTATGGATAGCGAACCGTCAGAACATAACCTCTCCATATTTCCTCCAGAGCAGCCGCTTACATCATAATACTGCTGTTTACCATCTTTCATGCCCGGGTTAGGGCAGTCATTTACCAGCTGTCCGTTTCTGCAACAGGAAAACCCGCTGTATGCTTCAGTATATGCGCCCACGGCAATAAAAACAAATGCCGCAATTAATAAATTTTTAATCATAATTTAATTTCTCCTATTTAATACTCAAAACAGATTGCTCTTCAGTCACCAACTTGTCATTAAGTGAAAGGCTGCCGTCATTAAGGTCAACGATACCTGTTTCGGGGACAAAAACATCTTCCTCAAAGTCTACAGGCTCTAGAGGCCGTTCCATTTCAGCAAGGCAATAACACTGCCCTGTTAATCCATTACCAAAATCTTTTCCGCAGTTCGGATGCTCTGTACAGCTGTTACAAGGCGCAACATATGGTACCTTGCATTGTGAAGTACAAGTTACTTCCCTGTAGATAAAGCTTTCTTTACCTGTCGGATTATAGCCCGTATTTGTACCGCACATAACCAGTTTTTTAGTACCCGGCGCGCATTCGCCTTGGCCTGTACAAGCGCCAGATACAGCATTCCATTGCGCAGTTGATGTATTGCAGGACCAAGTATCAGTCTTTTTACCACAGTTGCCGCAAGCTGTTACTACGTCGGAGGGTTTAGGCGTTTCCACGCAAGAGCCCCATGCGCTGCCATTAGAACTGCAAGTCGCTTTACCGCAGGTGCCACAGGTTTTTGTTGCGCCTGCGCTGCAAACCTGTACTATTGGCAAGGAGCAATCCCCGCTCCACTCCGTCCAGGTACCGTTGGATTGGAATGTCCTGGTTTGGTATTTGTCGGGGTTTTCTGCGCAGGTCTGTTTTTGGACTGTACCTATTTTGCAAAGCAGTTCGGGCTCGCAGGCGGTGGTCTCCCACTCTCCCCACACGTCATCGCTGCAAGTTCTGGTTTTATTGCCCGTGTAGCCGCTGTCGCAGGCTAAAGTCTCATCTTTAGCGCCTGAACATTTGCTCCACGCGCCCCATGTGCCTGTATTTTTATCGCAAACCCTGGTTTTTGTGCCGCAATTTGCACAATCGGCTGTAGCTTCCCCCTCGCACTCAATAAGCTTTTTTATGCAGCCCGATTCATTCCAGCCGCTCCAGGTTCCGTTAGTACAGGTACGCGTTTTTGTGCCGTCAAAGCCTTCGCCGCAAGGCGCGCTGCCTTCACCTTCACAGGTTTGGCCCGTGCAGGAGCTCCACGATTCACTGCAAGTTGAACTGCAGCTTGCGGGGCACTTCCTGGTTTGGGTACCGCTGTTTTTTACGCCGCAATTTCTGGTCTCAAGCCTTGCTGCGGTTTTATTGTAGCAGGCCCCGCCTTCATTACAAGCTAAAGGGCAATCACAGCTGCAAGTTTTGGGGTTAAGCACAAAATTTGCCCCGTTGCAAGCTTTGTCCCCGCAATTACATACGGAGCTGGAGGAACCCACTATATTACCAAAAGTTTTACAGATATCGCCGTCGCAGCCCAAACCCGCTTCTTCATAACTTGAAGAGAATGTAAATGTAGCAGCTTTGCCTTTGCCCGGCACATAAGCTGCGCTCATACAATTTGTTTCATTATTTATCGCCAGCTCATATTTCCCGCCGATAGTAAGTATCGCGTCCCCCGCGCTTTTTACCTCAGCGTCGGGGTTGCCGGTAAGCTGCCCTATTTTTGAAAAGTTAGGTAAATACTCCCCCTTACGGGCATAGTTAGCTATCTGTTTATTGCGCACCATTTCAAGCAAGTTTATAGCTTCAACCGCGCGCGATTTGTTTATTGATTTGGTATATACAGGGTAGGCTATTGCCGATATTACGCCGATAATGAGCACTACTACAAGCACCTCAGTAAGCGTAAAGCCCTTTTTAGACTTTTTGGTGTTTTTTGTTAGCATAATCAAGATTCTCCCTCACACAAGCCAATTATAGCACAAGTAGAGGCAATATAGTTATCGCAGGCTTGTTTTATTAAAGTACGGTATCAAAAAAAAAAAAACAGTCAACCCTTCAGGTTGACAGGCTGTAAAAACCGCCATTTACCCCTTTATACTTAATATACGCCTATTTTTGTTTTATACAATCTGTGCTGGACAATATACTCCAAATTTAAGAAAATATAAAAAAGCAATAAAAAATTAATCGGAGATTAAATAATTAAAATGAAAGAATTACTTAAGCAGTTTAAAGAATTCGCCGTAAAAGGCAATATGATTGATATGGCCGTCGGTATCATCATCGGCGCGGCGTTTACAAGCGTTGTAAATTCTATAGTCAAAGACCTTATTATGCCGCCTTTAAGCTTAATATTAACTAAGGTTAACTTCAGCAATTTATTTGTAGTTTTGCATAATGGCAAAGACATCCCCGGCCCTTATCCTTCGGTTGACGCAGCGACGCAGGCCGGCGCGGTAATTTTAAACCTTGGGGCATTCCTTAACAATCTTATCAGCTTTTTGATTGTGGCGGTAACAGTATTTATGCTCGTAAAATCGCTCAACAAACTTAAAAGCCAGCCTGCCCCCGCCGCGGTTAATACCAAAGAGTGCCCGTTCTGCAAAAGCACCATTAATAAAGACGCAACACGCTGCCCTAACTGCACAAGCAATCTTTAATCTTAAAAGGGCCCGCAAGCGAATTTACGGGCCCTTTAATTATATGAGGTAATACTATTAAAAATATTTTTTTAGCGTTCGCCGCAATCTTATTTACAGCCGCCTGCACGGGGCCGCAAATAAATTATCTTAAGACAGGCTGGGATTTTGAAGCCAATGCCTATGAAGGCGTAAGCCGCAGGCATATGGGCGATAACCGTGCGCTGCAAATATATTTTAATTTTTTTGACGTAAACTCAAACGCCGTCATTGATAAAAACGAGCTGGTTGAACTGCTTATAGACAGCAATAAAGACGGAATGCTTTCTAATAAAGAAATCAAAAAATTTATAAAATCCAATAGGCTCAAACCGTCTGAAGTACCTTATAATACAGCGGTGAATGATATGAAGCTTTTCCTTACCAAGCTGGCCCAGGCGAAGCAAAAATATGTTGCGCAAATTGACTCCCCCTCAACTTTTACTCTTTATGACGGCTCCCAAGCAACGGCAATAGTATACAATTATAAAAATGAAGATTTTATGATGCAAGCCGTAAGTTATCCTACAGGCCAAAATCTTGCGGATGTACGTTCCTCCACCATTTTACAATTGTATGATGACAGCACCATGTACGAATATGAAGTACCGGGCCGCGTGGTAAAAAATTATTATGATAAATACGGCGAAGCGCTTGAGCATACAGTAGTAACAGTCGGCCCTTACGAAGTAAAAATACCGATAGGCTTTTATGATAATATAGACAATGGGGAAAACCCTGAAGAACAAAAAGATACCTCTTACGAGCTTAAAGATTACGGGCCTTACCAAGCAGATAAAAAGGATATCGCAAATATAAAATCTATTCTTGCAAAAACAAAAGTTACCGATATCACCTTGCAGCACGATGGCGCGCTTGACACTATAAAAAAGCTGGGTAAAAACGTCCCCAAAGAACTTGTTATCTTTGACTCGCACAGCGATATGTATTTAAACGAACAGGACACCCTAAAAGAAGTAACCCTGGCAACCTGGGTAAACACCTATGCCACAAAATATAAAGCTGAAAAGATATATTGGGTTTTCCCTGAAAAAATGACTGAATACGAAGGCATCGCCGCACTGCTTTACGGAGGAAAGAATGAATATTCAGGCGAGGAAAATGACCACCCGCTTTATATGGAAAGCTTTGGCATACAGGCGCCTGATATCCGCAAAACTCCATTTGAAATCCACTTATACTTTGATTTTACAAATGACATACTTACAAATATAAAGCCGCAGCATGATAATTACCATGGTTTTACGCTTATAATCAGCACGGAATCTTCCCTGCCTGATATGGCGGGTAAAAACCTTATCCTTACTATAGACGCAGACTACCTTGCAAACGCGGGCTATGATACTATAGAGGCTTGGAACAGCCCTAAAGATTACAAAGAGTTTAATGCTACCGCCTCCCAATTACTTGAGATAATAAAAACAAAAAATATAAGGCCTGTCGCGGTAAACTTAACTTTATCGCCCTACTATGTCCCTAAACAAAACAGAAAGCATACTGAGGATTTTTTCAAAACAATCAAAAAATTTGCAGGCAAATAAAACTTATAAAAATTTATCGGAAATACCGCCTTTTACTTAGGATATAAGGCGGTATTTTGATATAATTTTTAGTATGAATATATTAAGCGTTTTTTTAATAATTATTTTAGTTTTTACGCCCGTCTTAGATGCGCAGTCCCTTTCAGGCGCGCTTAAGGCCCAGGAGCAGCCCAACCCCGCTTTACAGGCGCAGGCTGAGCAGCCCGCAGTTACGGTAAACGCGCAGGAGGCAGAAACGCCGCGCAGCGCTTTAAGCGTAAGCAGATTACCTGATATAAAACTTAATGAAAATATAATTTCAAAATCCGTCTTTTCCTATAATACGCCGCCGCAGCTTGCCGGGGCGGAAAAGCTTTTTGCAGAAGGCCAAACCCAAAAAGCGGCTGAGTTTTACCGCAATGCGCCGCAAGATTCCCCCGAATACCCGCTTGCAATGGCCAACCTTGCCGTAATAGATTTACAAGCAGGTAATTATAAAGAGGCTCTATCCTCAATAAATAATGCTATAAAAGCTGATAATACCTCGCCGCTTTACCAGCTTATTAAAATATGGGCGCTGGCCGCGCAGGGCGAGATAAAAAAAGCCCAGAAAGAATATTCAAATATGCTTTTTATGACGGCTGATTTTGAATATACCGCCGCCGCAAAGCTTATCCTTACACAGGCTTTATTCTTGGATAAAAAATATAAAGAAGCAATAAATCTGGCTCAAAATTTATATTCCACCAATCCTTATGTAATCTCCCACGCCATATATCTTATGGGCAGGGTAAACTTTAATATAGGCGCCTATAAAATAGCGCAAACTTTGTTTGAGCAAGCCTTGTCCCACGACGGCAATAATTATATGGCGCAAAAATATCTTGCCAAATCTGAAGCAAAACTTAAGCGTTATATACCCGCGTGGCAAATTTACGCCAGCATTTTTGTGCTTGATATTAAAGATAAAGATATTTCTAAACAGCTTAAAAAACTAAGCAAGCACCTTATAGCCGCGCCTTCGGATTATTTGTATTATACAAGGCTGTCTGAAATCTATACAAAAAAAACGCAGCAGGGCAAATCACTGCCTGTCAGAATAGGGCTTTACGCACAGGCTGACGGCAGATTAACGCCGCTCAAATCTTTTACATTCCTGCCCGCCTGCGGGTTTAGTATTATTGACGATAAACTTGGCGAGGTTACTACAGGCGAGGCCTATACCCCCAAAACCATAATGTGGAATGAGGAACATAAAGGCATACATATCCAAAACAAATGGGGCAATGTGGAATTTTCAACCAAAAGGCCTTTCATCATAAAATTAAACAAACCCGCGGCGATGCAGATTAAGGACCCGCAGGCCGATAATATATTTGCCGCCAACCTTGGCGATAAAGAATTAAGCGGCACGGTGCTTGTGCTGCCCGCGCAGGACGGCATGGTGCTTATTAATAATACCGAGCTTGCAAACATTATGCCCGCGCTTTTAACCTCAATAGCGCGCGATATCAAACAGCCGGCTGTTTTGGAAGCCATGGCAATAGCCATACGCACAAGAATGATGAAAGAGATTCTTAATACACAAAACGCGATATATGATATGCCCGATTATTCCAAAAACGCTTCATTTGGCGGGATAAATATGCAGTCCGCTTTCATCAAAAAAGCTGTTGATGAAACAGGCAACAAAGTCCTCACTCAGCCCAAAGGCATAATTAAGGACGAGCAGGCACAGGCTGTATTTGAACTTGCTTCACCTGAAGTCTACCGCGCATGCGGCCCCGTTACGGAAGACGGCGTAAAAAATACAAATATAGCTTATGACTATAAATTCAGCCCTTTAAACCTGTTTAAGTATATGCTTTCAAATCCGCCTAAGGATTTACTTTCCGCACCGCAGGACCCTACTTTATGGTCCTCAATCAAATGGATATATTCCGTGCCTGTTAAAGAGATACAGGCCAGGCTGGATAATTATTACCCGATAGGCAAACTTAAAAGCATAGCGGTTACGGCCTACTCGCCTTCGGGCAGGGTGCAGCGTATGCTTTTTACGGGCTCTAAAAAAGCGCAGGAGCTAAGCTTTGAGCAAGCCAACTTTATACTGGCGGCGGGGACATTAAGGTCTGACTTCTTTTTCTTCCTGCCTTTAGGCAAAGGCTCTAAGACGGAATATATGTTTATCGGCGCCGATACCGGCGGCGGCCGCGGGCTTTGCATTAATGCGGCGGACGGTATGTCCCGCCAAGGCAAAACCTTGCAGGATATATTAAGCTATTATTACCCTGATTTTAAAGTGGCGGATGAATGGACAGAACA
Source organism: uncultured Elusimicrobium sp. (assembly GCA_964415545.1). GTDB lineage: Bacteria > Elusimicrobiota > Elusimicrobia > Elusimicrobiales > Elusimicrobiaceae > Proelusimicrobium. The sequence goes on along the minus strand of CAYQAU010000006.1, from coordinate 28,943 downwards.
AAAGTTGCATTTATAATAACTAAGCTGGAGCTGGGCGGCGCGCAAAAAAGCGTACTTTACAGCGCGGCCAATTTAGATAAAGACGCTTTTGAAACTTACCTGCTTTGCGGCAAGGGCGGCTACCTTGACGCAATAGCGCGCACTGATATAAAAAACCTGTGTTTTATTAATTGCCTTGTGCGCCCGATATCAGTTATAAAAGATTACTGCGCCTTCTTCCAAATACTTTTTGCTTTGGCTAAAATAAAGCCTGATATAGTGCACACAAACTCCTCCAAAGCGGGCATACTGGGCAGGATAGCGGCAAGGCTGCTGCGCAAAAAAATAGTGCATACCGTACACGGCTTCAGCTTCAATGATTACCAGCTTTGGCCGCTAAAAATGTTTTATATGCAAATGGAAAAGTTTTGCAATAAATTTACCCACGCGCTTATTTTTGTATCGCAGGAAAACCTTGAAAGAGCCATAAAACTTAATTTGGCGGCCCCGCAAAAGTGCTTTCTTATCCGCGCGGGCGCGGAACTTAAAACCAAGGCGGATTTTACGCAGCAAGACGCGCAAAAAACACGCAGGCAATCAGGGCTTGAAGACGGCGATAAAGTAATAATCAGCACTGCTAATCTAAAACCGCAAAAAAATGTTTTTGATATGATACGCGCAGCCAAAATTGTTTGCCAAAAATATCCGCGCGCAAAATTTCTGTTTACGGGCGAGGGCCCTTTAAAACAACAGGCTTTGGAGATGATAGCCGCACACGATTTGCAAGATAACTTCCTGCTTTTAGGGTGCCGAGAGGATATAGCGCGGCTTCTGAATATAGCCGATGTTTTTGCGCTGTCCTCCTTATGGGAGGGCCTGCCGATGGCTGTGGCGGAGGCTTTGGCGATGGACTTACCGTGCGTATGCTATGATACTGACGGCATAAAAGAAATCATTACAAACGGCCAAAACGGCTACCTTGTGCCGCGCGGCAACTATGAGGTTTTAGCGCAGAAAATTACCGATATTTTAGATGGCCGCCTTAAATTTAAGCGCGGCGATATTACAGATTTTGACATTAAAACAATGGTAAAAAAGCAGGAGGGGCTTTACAGCGCCCTCTCACATTTAGACAGGAGATAAGATATGGATTACTTTAATAATGAGCAGGAAGAACTTATTACACAAAAAGCGCGCGAAGTGGCCCAAAGCGTCCTTAAACCTTTAAGAGCAAAACACGACGAAGAAGAAACCCATTCAACCGAAGCGGTAAACGCTATGGCGCAGGCCAATTTATTCGGGTTATGGGTACCCAAAGAATACGGCGGGCAAGGTTTGGGCGTACACGCTTTGGCTTTGGCTTTAGAAGAGATGTCAAAAGTCTGTATCGCTTTAAGCTTGCCTGTAGGCACCTCCGCCTTAGGCGGTATGCCGATGTATTTTTGGGCTACGCCCGAGCAGCGCGCAAAATGGCTGCCGGACTTAGCGGCAGGCAAAAAGTTATGGACTTTTGCCCTCTCTGAAGCGCAGGCGGGCTCTGACGCCACCGCAATAAAAACCACCGCCGTTTTGCACGGGGACCATTATATCCTTAACGGCGCAAAGCACTACATCTCCACCGGCGCGGAGGCTGATTTTTATGTAGTAGCCGTAACCACCAACCCATCACGCGGCGCGCGCGGAATATCATTAATAGTGGTGGAAAAAGGAACCGAAGGCTTCTCCTTAGGTAAAAAGGAAAAGAAGATGGGTCTGCGCGCTAACTCCACCTATGATTTGATTTTTAAAGACTGCAAGGTACCCGCCTCAAACCTGCTGGGCGGCGAGGGCAAAGGCCTTTTAATCGTGCAGGAAACTTTTGATTATTCACGCCCGGGTATTGCCGCGCAGTCTATCGGCTTGGCGCAGGGCGCGATGGAAGAGGCCATAAAATTCCTTAAAATCAGGCGGCAGTTTGACCAGCCTGTAATATCCTTCCAGAGCATCGGCCATGAACTTGCCGAAATGTCCGCCCAAACAGAAGCGGGCCGCGCGCTTGTTTATAATATCACAAGGGCGATGGACAAGGATTTCCTTGCAGCATCAGCCGAAGCGATTAAAAATAATACTACCGTACACGACGAGCTTAAAAAACTTAAAGGACCGCGCTGGACAAAGTATAGCGCGCAGGCCAAGCTCTTTTGTTCTGACACCGCTATGAAAGTAGCTGACAGGTGCATCAACCTTTGCGGCGGTATAGCCTATATGCGCACCTTCCCGCTGGAAAAGTACGCCCGCGACGCTAAAGTAACACAAATTTATGAAGGCACAAACCATATCCAAAAGAATGAGATTATGGCCAGCCTCATAAAAGAGTCCCTATAGCATCAGCAGAGAAAAAGGAATATTTCACTACAGTATCTGGACAATCTTTGCACTGTTATGGTATAATATTTATACGATAAAACGTCACCGTAGCTCAGGTGGTTAGAGCGAGCGTTTCATAAGCGCTAGGTCGGTGGTTCAAGTCCACCCGGTGACACCAGATTTAAAAACCGTCTTTTAAAAAGGCGGTTTTTTTATTTATAATAAAACCCTATCACTTACTGATAAAAAATTGCTATTATCAACGTATACTATTAAAAAATAAGAGGTTCATTAATGTCCCTTCAAACTGGTACTAAACCGTCTGTTTATACGCTTTTACGCAAATTCTTAATTCAATTACTCGGGAATATCACTAAATGTTTATGTTATATACAGGTATTCTTCTGCCCTAAAAAACGCTTTACTTTCCGCCCGAATATACCCGCTCGCAAAAAAGCGGCTTACGAACAAAAAATACCCCGAATAATCTGGCAAACTAATTTTACAAATAAGATTACGCTGCCCGTATATTTAAACTATCTTTTCAACAAGTGGATGTCCCCGACATACGAGTACCGCTTTGTATCTACAGAGGAAAGGGACGCCTTTGTAAAAGCCAATTTCCCACCGCAGGTGTACGATTGCTATTCCAGGCTGCAAATAGGCGCCGCGCAGGCCGATTTTTGGCGCGTGCTTGTTTTACAAAAATACGGCGGCATATATATGGATATCAATGCCACTTTAATTTATTCGCCCGATAAGTTTATCGCGCCGCAGGATACCGATATTTACCTGCGCTATAAAGACCGCGACGGCAAAGGGATGAGCAACTTTTTTATTTGCAGCGCAAAAGATAACCCGGACCTTGAAAAAATTATAAATCAAATTACGCAAAATATAGAACAAAATACCAGCAATAATGTATATGATCTTACGGGCCCGGGCGTATTTAATACCGCTTTGGATATGAATAGGATAAAAACGGTGTCATACAAGGAATCTTGCTTTAAGGCCGCTTTTACTAATGAGTTTTTCCAATATATAGATAAGCCGCAGGGCAAATGGCATAAAGAGGCAAAAACAAAGCCCGTAGTCAGGCCCAGATAGGATACAATGATTGACAATATACGCAAAGAATTTTACAATTTATTTATGCAAAAAATTATTGAGTCAATAAAAGTCCCTTTCAGGAAGAATTTTTTTATCGGTATTCTGGATATGATATTCAGGATATTTTCGCTCGCGCTTTGGTTATGGGTAGTAAAAGTATTAATTATGTTTGTCGTTGATGCTGTGTCAGGGGACTATCTTGCGTCTGAAAGGGCTTGGTGGTTCGCCTACAGCGCGATGACTTTTGTTATGGCCACCTTACTTGCATATGTAGCCGTATACGACAGAGAGTACTAGCCGTACGGGCGTGCGGACGGGACGCACTTTTACTCGCCGCATGGCAAATTGCGAATAGAAAGAAGTACTAGTCGTACAGGCGTGCGGACGGGACGCACTTTTACTCGCCGCATGGCAAATTGCGAATAGAAAG
>CAYQAU010000006.1:0-24978 GCA_964415545.1 uncultured Elusimicrobium sp. | reverse complement strand
AAGTACTAGCCGTACGGGGTGGCAAGGCCACTCCTGTGTGCGAAGGCGCACCCCCTTTGCGGACGGGACGCACTTTTACTCGCCGCATGGCAAATTGCGGGCAAACACATTTTTAAAAAGCCCCTCTAAAAGAGGGGCTTTTTTTATTTGATATTTACAAGTCTTGCCGCATCGGCGTCTTTTTTTATTTGCGCCTTAAGCTCGTCTAAACCTTTAAACTTAACCTCGCCGCGTATTTTAAAATTAAACTTTACGGCAAGCTCTTTGCCGTAGATATCACGGTCAAAATCAAGTATATGTACTTCAGTCAACGGGATATCAGTATGAGTAACAGTCGGGCGGTAACCTATGTTTATAACGGCTTTAAAGGTTTCCGCGCCAAGTATAGCTGTGCCCGCAAAAACACCGCAGGGCAGCAATTTTGCCTCATCAATAGCAAGATTGGCGGTCGGAAAACCCATCGTCCTGCCAAGCTGGCGCCCTTTAATAACTTTGCCTTTAAGCATATAGGGGCGGCCAAGCATATCATTAACGGCGGGAATTTCCCCCTCTTTTAAAACCTTGCGGATTAATGATGATGAAATTTTATGGCCCGCTTCATTGTGAACAAAAACGGCTTGTACAAACATAATATCATTGAGCTCGCAGGCTTTGCGCAAAAATTCAAGGTGGCCCTGCCTGTCTTTGCCGAACGCAAAATCAGGCCCCGCAAGAAAACCGCCCATATTATATTTTTTTACCAAAACATCAAAAAATTGCTGTGCGCCGTAATTGTGCAGCTTTTCAAAATCAAGCGGCTCATGCTGCACTTTAAGCGCGGAAAGAAGCTGCGCCTTCTCTGACGGCAGGGTGATGACGGACATCCTTGCATCCCCGCCCATAAGCACGCGCGGCGGATACGGAAAGTAAAGCGCAAGCGGCGCCATAGAATGCAAATCCGCTAAATACTTTAACGCGCCTAAAAGGCGTTTATGCCCTTGGTGCACGCCGTCAAAAGAACCTATAGTTATAAATTTTTTATCCATTTGGAAACCTCTTCCCTCGGCATTGTTTTCAGTTCCGTTACAGGCAGCGCGCCCTCGGCTTTATATTCGCCGATGCTTAAACGTCTTAACTGTGTTATATGCGCCGTCGTGCCAAGCAGCTTGCCAAGCATCAAACCTAAACTGCGTATATATGTACCGCTGCCGCAGTTTATTTTAAAGCTTATATTTTGCCCGTCCTGCTTTATATCTTCCCAGGAGTACACTTTTACGGCCGCTTCCCGCTCAATATTATTACCCTTCCTGGCCTGTTTATACATCGCCACGCCGCCCACTTTTTTTGCGCTGTAAAAAGGTATCGGGTGCGTAATATCACCAGTAAGCTTTTTGGTTGCCGCTAAAACGGCGTCCATAGTTATATCGGGAACAGGTAAAGTTTTTACAATATCGCCTTCAGCGTCCCAGGTATCCGTTTCTATGCCGAGTTTTATTGTTGCACTATAAGATTTGGGTAATTTTTGGAAGGTATCCTGCAATTTGGTGGCCCGCCCCAAAAGCAAAATCAAAAGGCCCGTGGCCATAGGGTCAAGCGTGCCGCTGTGGCCTATTTTCCTGATGCCCAAAGCCCCTCGCGCTACGGCTGCCGCGTCGTGCGACGTCCAGCCCTGCGCCTTGTCTATAAGTAAAATTGCGGAAGTTTCCGGTGTGAGTATCATTTATATATTGCTGAGCGCCTGTCTAATCCGTTCTAAAAGATCTTTCTTTACAATATCAAGGTCCGCGCCTTCAAGCTTAAAACCGGCCGCTCTTGCGTGCCCGCCGCCGCCGAACTTTTGCGCCAATGCGCTTACGTCTACCGTGCCCTTGGAGCGCAGATTTACCGCCACTTTTGAAGGCTCTTGCCTGAATAATACCGAAACCTCAACCGAAGGTATCATCACAGGCAGGCTTACTATGCCCTGCACGTGCTGCGGGTCAACCCCTAAATCCTCAAAATCCTGTTTGGTTATGGTGATTTCAGCCGTTTTGTCATTATCCAAAAGATTAAGCTTTTCCAATGCGCGGCCCTGGAGCTTAAGCTCTTTAAAAGGCTTGGTATTAAAAATTACGGTATTAATTTTTTGGATATCAGCCCCGCTTGATACAAGCACTGCGCCGACGCAAAGGCTTTCGGCCGTGGTATTATTATGCAAAAAGCGCGCCGTATCGGTAACAAGGCCTGTATAAAGGCAGGTGGCCTCATCGTCAGTCGGCGTTTCTTCCATAAACTCAAAAAGCTGCGTTATAATTTCCGCGGTGGAGGATGCATGCGGCGCAATATAGTTTAAAGTGCCGTATCTTTCCCCCGTTATATGGTGGTCTATATTAATAACGGTTTTGGCGTTCTCTAAGATATCTTCAAGATTGCCGCCCCTTTGGCGGTCGGAACACTCAAGCAAAATTACGCTGTCAAAATCACAAACTTGCGGCAGTACGCCAAAGTGGATAGAGTCCATACCGGGCAAAAAAGCCAAGTCGTCGCCCGCGCGGTCATTGCTATAGGCATAAACCTCTTTACCCATACGCTTTAAAAGGGAACAGACAGCCAAAGTACAGCCAAGGCTGTCGCCGTCGGGGTTTTGGTGGCCCGCGACGAAGAACTTTTTACCGTTTTTTAAAGCGGCCTGTATTTCGGTAAAGGTACAATTATTTTGCGTCTGCATTTTCCTCTTTCTCTATTTTGGAGAATATTTTTTCAACCCTTGACGCTTTTTCAGGCGTATCATCTAATTCAAAGGAGAAGGATGGTATCCTCTTGATATGGATACGCTTTCTGAGTAATGAACCAAGCTCCCCGCGCAAAAGCGAAAGGGCCTCAGCGGCCTTTTTCCTGTCGGCGTCGCTGCCGAAGACCGAGTAATATACATGCGCCGAGCCTAAATCCTTTGATATCTTAACGCCCGTCAAAGTTATAAAACCGCTGAAGGAGCCGCTGGCTATCATACGGGATATTATGGTATTAATCTCCTCCAGGAACAAGGCTTCAAGTCTTTTAATTCTGTCAATCATTTAAAATCTCCCGTTTAGTAATAATTATTATTTTTTGAGCGTCAGCACTTCGTCAATAATGCCGTATTTTTTTGCCTCTTCGGCGGACATATAATAGTTGCGCTCGCTGTCCTGGCGGATCTTCTCTTTATCGCGCCCCGTATGGTGCGCTAAAATATCAAGCAGATGCTCTTTATTTTCTTTTAATTCTTCCGCCTCAATTTGTATATCGGTAACCTGGCCCGATATCCCGCCGCCCCAAATAAGCGGCTGGTGTATCATTATGCGCGCATGCGGCAAAGCATAACGTTTACCTTTAGAGCCCGCAGCCAAAAGTACAGCCCCGAAGCTCATCGCCTGGCCCATACAAATGGTTGTGATAGGCGCTTTAATATACTGCATAGTATCGTAAATAGCCAAGCCTGCCGTTACAAGGCCGCCGGGCGAGTTAATGTATAAATTGATTTCCCTTGAAGAATCTTCCGCGTCAAGGTAAAGCAGCTGCGCAATAATCATATTAGCCGCTTCGGTGCTTACCTCCCCCTCGCGGCCGCCGACAAAGATTATCCTGTCTTTAAGCAGGCGGGAAAAAATGTCATAGCCTATATTTTTCTCTATAATTGTAGGGACGAACATAAAAAATCTCCTCTAAATCAATATATTCTATTTTACTATATTTGCACAAGCAGCGGCTTATTTTATAAAAGCGGTTTAAAAGAAGTAAATCCTGTCTGTATCATTCCAACTGTAATCGTTATTTTGCGTAACGGAGCGGCACACCTTTTCATAATCAGTCCCCGCTTGGGATAAAGGGAAAGTGCACATATTTTTAGCGCGGTAGTCTTTTGAGTCAGACTGCAAAAGCCCGCGCCTGTAGCTTATAAGCTCCGCGCCGCTATCGTCGTAAAGCGTTATGTATACAAGGCGGCCCTCGCTATCATAAAGCGGGCGTTTTGCCGTAGGCAGGCCTTCAGGATAGGATATGGATAGCAGGCTTAAATCCTGCGCATAGTCGCCCTGGGCAAGGTAATGTGCCTCTTGGGCTTTGGCGGCGGTTTCAACGGCGGTCATCATCTCAGAAAACCTTGTCTTTATAATTGCCCTGCGGTATTGCGGCAGCGCAAGCGCGCCTAAAATGGCGATTATTACCACAACCACAAGTATTTCTATAAGGGTGAACCCTTTTTTAGCAGTCCTCATTTTTTTACTTTAGCATATTGCCTTAAAAGGCGCAAAACAAGCAGGGCATCTTTTAGGCCGCTCTAAATAAAGAACCTTTTAAATTTTTGAGGAATAAAATTAAGAAAAACCGCATACCTGAAGGGCCCCAAAACAAAACGGGTGATTTTTTTGATATGCCCCGTCGGCAAATAAACCGCAAAAAGCGCCGCTAAAAAGATAACCCCGCAGATAAGCAAATTCCAGAACGGGTTTTCAACGCCAAAAAATCTATCGGCAAGCACGGCAAAGAGCAGCGCAAAAAGATTGAGCGCGCAAAGATTAAAAACATCGCGCAGCGGCGCCCAGAAATTAATCTCTTTTATATTATTTTTAAAGAACCACGAAAGTATAAAATACCCGAAGACAGACCCGCCAAGCTGCACATAAGGATAAGCGAAAGCCCCGTATTTTTTTATAAAGAAATAAAGCGCGGCAATAATAATAATATCTCTCAAAAGGATATACTTAAAACTTTCCTTAATTTTACGCGCGGCCGCTACTATGCTGCCCGCAAAAGGCGTAAGTACGGTGGTAATAAGCAGTATCATCATAGGCCTTAAAAACTTTACCGTGTTTGCTGCGGACTCTTCGCCAAAAGCGCCGCGTTTAAAAAAAAGGCTTACAATATCGGGCGCAAAATAACAGGTAAATAAAGAAAGCGGAACCATAATAAAAAGTATTAAATAAGTAGCTTTTATAAAATTGGAATTAAGCTCCCCATACTGTTTTGCGGCGGCGTTCTCATTAAGTTGTATGGAGTAAACATTAGTTATTTTGGAGGTTAAAATCTCATTTGGCCCGTCGGTAAGCTGCCTGGCGTAGGAGTACGCGCTGATATAGCCCGCGCCAAAACCGCTCATCAAATACATCGGCAAAATACCTATAATAAAATTAGCAAAAACCAATATCTGGTTGGTAAGCATATTGTGTTTTAGGCCGCCTTCATTATGGATTTTTAAACGCCCGAATTGCCAGCCCAAAGCGCGCTTCATCACAAAAAGGCAAGCGGCGGATTGGAGCAAAAACGCCGCGCTAAAACCAAGCAGCATAGCCTTTAAGCCAAGTATATTATGGAACAAAATTAATACCGCAAACGGGCAAATCGCATTAAGCGGCAGCAGCAGGTTAACGGCAAAGAACCTGTACATATACATAATATTAAGCAGATAATAAAACATTATATAGCCGCTTAAATAGATAAAACCAAACTGCAAAAGTAAAATATCTTTTTGCAGATAGTCTGCGTTAAACTTGGAAAAAAGATTAAATATCTGTACGGGGAATAAAAAACCTATGGCGATTATCAGCAAGGCAAAGAAAAAGTAAAAATATAAAAATACATTTAAAAAATGCTGCGCTTTTTGCTCATTTTCCCTTCTAAGATGCATAGCCTGCGGGATTAGTACGTTTTCATTTAAAGAATTAAAAAACATAAAAGCCAGGCCCGCTGCGGAAAGTATATAAAAGTATACATCAGCCTTAAGATGCGTGCCGAAGTAGAAGGCTATTAAAATGCCGTTTAGAAATGAAAGCAGCTTCCACAGCAATGTGCTGCCGACGGATATCACCGCGCCGCGTTTATAGGAATAAGTATCAAAAATATTAAACATTATTTACATTATATTATTTTGGCGCGGCTAGTACTTCTGTCTTTTCGCAAATTGTAATACGGCAACTGAACCGGCGCCACGTCCGCACACGGGAGTGCGCCATCGCACTTAATTTGTGAATAATCTCCAAATTTGCTATAGTGGAATTGTTGAGAGAGTCCGTCCGCCTTACAAAGAAGGCAGACGGTTTTTTTACGCCCCGCCCGCCTTAAAACCTATAATGAACATAATAGAAAAATTAATGAACAAAACTGCCGATACCAAAGGGCAAAAGGGGTTTGACACGCCTTTATTTATGGAGTTCACGGCCCCTTATATAACGGAAGGCAAACTGCCTTCCCCCTCCTCCCACAACTATGCGCCTTATATGGAGGCTTATGGCGATAAAGCGTGGGTATATGCCTGCGTAAACGTCATCGCCGATACCGCAGCCAGCGCGGATTTTGTGTTAAAGGACGCTAATGGCGAAATCATAAGCCAGCACCCCGCGCTTGACCTTATGTACCGTCCAAATAAGTTTATGACGGGCCGCCAGCTGCGCCAATGGATTATAGCTTCCCTTGAACTTACGGGCAATGCATATATCTTAAAAGACGCACAAAAAGCTGACGGTACGCCGCGCGAGCTTTTCCCGCTGCTTTCCCAGTTGGTGGAGATTGTGCCGGGCAAAACATCGTCTAACCCGGTGGAAGGCTATAAATACCGCGCGGGCAGCACGACAGCCTATTATAAGGCGGAGGATATAATACACTTCAAGTATTTTAATCCCTTTGATTTTTACTACGGCCTCTCCCCGCTTGGGGCGGCAAGGCGCGCGGTGGAAACCTTAGAAAAGGCGGAGACTTATAATACAGCCTTCTTTGAAAACTCGGGCACTTTATCAGGCATATTACAGACGGAGGGCAAGCTTGATGACGCCTCACGCAGACGCATAATAAACGCGTGGAATGAGAAGTACCGCTCCGCCTCAAAAGCGCATAAAGTAGCTTTGCTTGAAGGCGGCCTAAAATGGCAAAACACAGCCTTAAGCCAGCGTGATATGGACTTTATATCAGGCATAAAACTTAACAGAGAAACAATACTCTCCATATTCCACGTGCCGCCCGCGCTTGTTGGCGTATTTGACCACGCGCCGCAGTTTAATACTAAAGAGCAGCAGCGCATCTTCTGGCAAACGTGCGTGCACCCCAAACAAACGCTTATGCTTGAAACTTTAACGGAGTTCCTGCTGCCACACTATGATGAGAGCCGTAAGATGTATTTTGATAAAGACTTAAGTAATATCTCCGTCTTAAAAGAGGACGAGCTGCAAAGAGCTCAGGCCGCCAAAATATATGCTGATATGGGATATGGCAAAGCGGAAATAGCCGAAGCTTTAGGCCTCCCCTTCGGCCTTGCCCCCAAAAATAAAAAAAGGAGAAATTAATGAACAAAACTTATAAAATCAAAGGCACACAAAAAAACCCTGCAATCAAAATACTGCCGCTGGCGCAAAGTAAAATCCGTCAGGAAGGCGGGCTTACTTATATAGAAGGCTATGCCAATACAAAAAATAAAGCGGACAGATACGGTGACGTCCCCTGCGTGCTCGCATCAAAACGCGATTATGTTTACGAGCTTACGGAATTTAAAAAGAACCCCGTCCTGCTTTTAGACCACGTCAACAGGGTGGATCATATAGCAGGCTCCGTAACTAAGATATTTGAGGATGAAAGCGGCCTCTATTTTAAGGCCGTCTTTTCCGCATCGCAGAGCCCCGCCGTCGCCCATGCAAGGCAGGTTTACGCCGAGGGCCACGCAAAAGGCATAAGCATTGCGGGCCGATTCCACTATGAGGATGCCCAAAACCCCGAGCGCCTTACCCTGGCCGAGATTTATGAGATAAGCCTCGTCGCCGTACCGGCCGATCCTGACGGGCTTGTAAAACCCTCACAAGAAAATGAGGAAGATACTCAAACTGATGAGGAGCAAAAAGCCGCAAACACGCCGCAAAGGTTGCAGGCCTATATTGAAATTGAAAATTGGATTAGCTCCTTAAAATAAAAACCCCGTCGTGAAACGCACAAAAAACAGGCCCTTACGGCCTGTTTTTGCGTCCTAAAGTCCTATCGTCAAATAGGCCTAAATTCCCTTGTAAAGGCTCCTCTAATACTTTAGAATCTTAATAAGAAACAATCAGGACAAAATAAAAACGGAGAATTAAAATGAAGAAACACATTACCTTAGCAGCAGTATTAGCGCTTGCAACCGGCAATCTTTTTGCCTTTGGCGCTTTACCTTTAGATACTAATAAAGATAAAGCTAATGAAGTCGGCAGCATATTAAGCATCCAGAAAGAAAAACAGGATAATGCGCAGAAAGTTGAATACATTTCCGGCGTATTTATGAAAGGCAGCATCAATAGAACCAACAGCAAAGTTGATTTTGCCGAAAAGAACTTAAACATTACTTTTACCGAAGACGGTAAAGGCAATATCGTTTACAAAATCGTAAAGACAAACAAATTTGAAACGGCTGATATCAATATGAAATCCGAAGCCGACTACCGCTCAACCAACCTTGAAGACTGCACGGACGCCGTCTTCGCGATAGTAACATTGCTTGATAAGAATAATAAAGAATTACAGACAAGCAAAATCTATATTACCACGGTAGAAACCCAGTCCTTAACATCATCTGCGCCCGCACGCTCCTCTTATGACCGCAACTATCCGCTGCCCGAGAAAGACGCAAAAGGCAACTGTGCAAGATGCGGTGCGGCAGATCCTTACCATTGCAATGAAGCAGGCATTGGCCCTTGCGACGGATCAAAGAAAGCGGCAGCACCCGCAAAGAAAACAGCTGAAGCAGTAAAAGACCACAGCGATTGCGACCGCTACCATTGCAAATACAATGGTTATGTAGGCCCCTGTGAAGACGACAAAGTTTATGACTACAAAGGCCCCGCGGAAAAGAATCACGCTAAAGATTGTAAAGACCCTTACCATTGCGATTGCCCCGAAGTTGGCGCAGCGCCCGTAAAAAAAGCCACATCAGCAAAAGTTCCGACCAAAGTAATTACGGAAACAGTAAAAATACATAATGCGGATTGTGTTGACCAGTACCATTGCGATTGCCCTACCAAAGATGTAAAACGCACCGTAGCCAAAGAATTGGTAGAAGAAAAAGTACATAATGCAGACTGTGTTGATAAATACCATTGCAACTGCCCTACAAAACAAGTCTACAGATAATCAGCAAAATATAAGTAAATTTTAATTACTCCGGCACCCGTCCCCTAAAAAGGACGGGTGTTTTGTGCCTGCCGCATTTGACGGCGGCTAATAAATTTAGTATAGTATTTACGTCGGAGAGGCGTCCCAAAAAGCTTTTATGCCCAAACTAAAAGCACACGCTCAACCCGATGACAAATACCGATAAACTTATCAAACAACAACTGCTTGAAGCAATAACAAATACTGATACTTTGGAAGAAGCACTCTCTGTTATGAATATAACCAAGGGGCAGTTCTATAGCTATCTGACGAAAGACAAAACCTTCCTAAAACGCTTTGACAAAATAATCAACCTTAAGCTGGAAATAGCTTTACTTGAAAGCGCGCTTAAATCCAAATCCGCAAGTATTTTATCGTTCTCGCTTGCTAATCGCCTGCCGTTGAAATACAATAAATCCGCCAAGGAAAATAAGGAGGAGGCGCCTGCCCAGATAATCTATGTCCAAGAAAGCTAAAACACAAATCAAAGTAAGCCCTTTATTTAAGAAGAACCATGAATCTAAATCACAAATAGTGGTAAATGTAGGCGGCGCGCGCTCCGGCAAAAGTTATGCGATTGCACAGCTTTTAATAATGTACGCGGCGCAGACAAGTGGCCTGAACATAGCCGTTACAAGGAAAACGATGCCCGCCCTTAAAATGACGGCCTACCGCCTTATTACGGACCTGCTTAAAAAGTACCGTCTATACCGCCCCGCAAACCATAATAAGAGCGAGAATTACTACGACCTTAAGGGCAGCCGCATACAGTTCTTCTCCTTAGACGACCCTGAAAAAATAAAATCGGCGGAGTTCAATTATATCTGGATGGAGGAAGCAAATGAGTTTAATTACCGTGATTATATCGTCCTATTAACGCGCCTTTCCGCACCCGCGCTCAGCTATCAAAACAAGATGTTTTTGACGCTTAACCCTTCTGACGCTAACTGCTGGATAGCAAAAAAATTATTGCCGCAAAAAGGTGTGCAGCTTATCAAAAGCACATATAAAGATAATCCGTTCCTTTCAAAAGATTATATAGGCACGCTGCTATCGCTTAAGGATTATGATAAAAACGCTTATAATGTTTTTGCGCTCGGTAACTGGGGCAGCAATGAACGGGCAATATATCCCGATTTAAACCTTGTAGAAAATGCACCTTCTTCTTATGACGAAGTTATTTGGGGCCTGGATTTTGGGTTTAATAATCCGAGCGCACTGGTAAAAGTATATATCAAAGATAATAAATATACCGCGCAGGAAGCATTATACGCAACAGGCCTTACAAACAGCACGCTTATAGATACCTTGCTTGAAATCATCCCCCCGCAGGAACGCAGCCAGCCCATATACGCCGACGCGGCCGAGCCTGACCGTATAGCGGAAATATCCCGCGCGGGGTTTAATGTTTACCCCGCGCTTAAATCCGTCAACGCGGGCATAATGGCCGTTAAAGCGGCAAAACCTGCGGTAACTAAATGCTCGGTAAATCTTATAAAAGAAATGCAAAGCTACAGTTGGAAGTGCGACGCAAGCGGCAATATTATGGAAGAACCCGTAAAGTTTAACGACCATATTTTAGACGCGCTGCGTTACGCGCTTTACACGCATATAACAAAGCTGCAGGCCGACGCCCCGCCCGACATTTCTTTTATATAAAGGCAAAAATATTTAAATTATTATGTCGTATAAAAACCCCCGCTTTAAAACGGGGGCTTTGTTTTGTAATATTATCTTTGCAACTATTTAATTGCCCGTGGTGTTTCCGCCTGAGTGGTCGTTATCACCTGAACCGCCGCCAGAAGTACCCCCTGAACTACCGCCTGATCCACCGTTTGCCGTTAAACCAAGCGACGCGCAAACACCTGTTGTTGACGTGCCGGCCGCAACGCCATCCGTACAGGTTACTTCGCCCGTATAGAACATCTTTTTAATTGCATAACCGTTTACGCCTTTCCTGGTTGCCTCTACATTGCCTGAGCCATAAGCCCCGCCGCTATATGTTATTGTGAAGTTCTTTGTCTCTATGGTTGTAAAACTACTGGTTATACCGGGGAACTCCACATCCATACTTTCCATCGTATCGGGATATGTATTATTATTGGAAACTAATCTTGACCTTTCCGCAGCTGCCGCTACCGTACCGATGATGGATAAAGCTTCCGACGCTCTCGCTTTTTCAACCGCTTTAAAGTATTGCGGCAATGCGATAGCTGCTAATATACCGATGATTAACACTACAACAAGTAATTCAATGAGGGTAAAACCCTTGCTATTTAAGTTTTTCATTTTTATCTCCTTTTCAAATCACCACGCTATAAAAACGCTTTATAGGCGGTATTACCAGCGTATCAAAAAAAAAAAAACAGTCAACCCAAAGGGTTGACTATTGGCATAGCGCAGTGTCGCGGCTTTCCAGGCTGCGCTCAGTATAACTTCGCCAGTTTAGCGCGAGTTCTAGTTATTTTGTGGTTATCAAAATACAACATAGGGCGGTGGGGTGGCCCACCCCCAGTGCGGTGGCCTTCGCAAAAAAAGCCCGCCTGCAATTATGCGGGCGGCCTTTTATAAAAATAATCTTACTTTTTATTTCTTGACTTCGGTTTTTGGCGCTTTAGCGGCAGGCGCAGCAGGTTTAGCCGCTTCCGCTTTGGCAGGTATCCTGGGCGTATCTTCAGTAGCTTCAGAAACCTCAAAGCCTGCGGACTCAAGGTCTGCCCTGGCCTCTTTCATTTTGCCGTCTTTGTCGTATGAAAGGCCCCGCATCAAATAAATCTGCGGCGCTTTACGGTACTGCAAGGCTTTGGTATATTCATCCACGGCCTTTTTGTATTCGCCTTTTGAATAATAGATACCGCCTACAGAGCACAGAGCCTCCACATTAGCGGGGTTGAGTTCTAAAGCTTTATCCAGCACTTTAAGGGCTTCGTCGTATTTACCCTGGGCGGCCAAAGCCGCGCCAATGGCGGAATAGACTTCAGACCTGTTAGGATTAGCCTGCATTATGATATTAAAATCTGCAATAGCTTCGTCGTATGCGTCCATCTCAAAAAGCAAGGAACCGCGCGAGGCGTAAGCATCCAGGTTATAAGGATCTTTAGTTACGGCTTTATTTAAGTATTTTAAAGCCTTTTCATAATCACCCGTTTTATAGTACATTTCCCCTTTAGCAAGGTTCTCTACAGACGTTTTGGGACTAAAGGCAGAACAACCCGCCAATACTACTACTGACAACAGTAAAGCCAATTTTTTCATACACCCTCCTGTTTCATTTATATTAATTTAGCAAAAAACCGCTCTTATAAGCAACCCTAAAAATGCTAAAATAAAAGTACTTATGAATAGAATCCTGCTTATCTGCCGCGGCAACACGCCGCAAACACTTGCCGTTACGCCTGCTCTTACTATACTTAAGCGCAATTTCCCTAAGGCTCATATAACGGTGCTGGCGCCGCAGGAAAGGACAGATATTTTTAAAAATAACCCCTCTGTAAGTGAGGTTTGGTCCTTTGCGCCCTTTACGGCCCTGCTTAAACAGATCAGGGCGGGCAAATTTAACCTTGTAATACTTTTTACGCCCACATTTAAAACAGCCTTGCTGACGCTGTTGGGCGCCATTCCAAAGCGTATTGCCCCGCATAATTTCTATACAGATAATTTGGTAACAAATGCCGTAAAAATCAACCCTGATTTGCAAAAGCCTTTACACCAAAAGTATATTGACCTCTTAGCGCCGCTTTTTATTTACACAGTGCCGCTTACGCCAAAGTTATATGTAAGCAAAAAAGAAGACGAGTGGGCGCAAAAATATCTGCAGGATATCGGCATCCTGCCAAGGGAAAAGTTTGTCTGTATCAACCCATCTTCCCCAAGCGAGCACCTTAACTGGCCAAAGGAGAATTATGCAGCCTTCATAGACAAAATAACTATGGAATACCCATCCCTTAAAGTTGCGCTTATCTGCCATACCAAAAAAGAAATTAATACCGCGCAGGAGATTTATTGGCGCAGCATCCGCAAGCCTTATATCCTGAGGGAGGATTTTAGCCTCAACAATTTTATCAGTATTTTAAACAGGTCCTCTGTGGTTATATCAAACTATAGCGCGCCATCGCATATAGCCGCGGCTTTGGGCAAGCCTGTTATAGCCTTTTTCCCTTCTTTACAAAATGATGATATTTTAAAGCCGTACGGACCCAATGTTACCGTGCTGGAGCCCGCGCGCGAAAAATGCCTTAAGTGCGACGTAAACCACTGCTTCAACTACTGTTTAACCGATATCGGAATGGATAAAGCTTTAAGCGCATTTGACTTAGTGGCTAAGCGGATAGTAAAAGGCAGCAACAAAGTACTTTGCGACGCAGAGGACGCGCCTTTATTCGGATAATAATAAAACCCCGCTAAAACTACTTTTTCTTAGGGTATAAAACATTGTAAAGTTTATCCTGCTCGCCGTGCAGTATTTCCATATCAATAGCAAGAATATAGAACTTCTTTTTAATTATATCCTGCCAGCCCTCGGGCAATTTAACATAATCTTTATAGGTGGTAATTAAAGGCAAATCACCGCGAAGGGATGCAAAAGTCTCCATATTCTCTACCGTATAAGTCCCATGATCGGGGAAGCGCCAAACCTGCTTTAAGTTTATGCCTAAATTACGCAAAGTTTGCTCAAAGCTTTCAGGATGCCCCACGGCGGAAAATGCTACAGCGGGGCCTTTTAAAGCGTCAAGCGGCAGCTTTTGGCGCGTGTTAATATCAAAGAAATAATCAGGCTTATGTACTGCTTCAAGTATATCCACCTCGTCGTTGATAAGGCGGATTTGGTCTTTAATGTCCTCAACCTCCCTTGGGGTTATAAGGTCACAATGCGTAAGGACGATAAGGTTAGCGCGCTCAAGGCCTTCTAAAGGTTCCCTTAAGGTGCCAAGCGGTAAAAGCGCGCCGTCCCCAAACGGGTTCTGCGCGTTCATCAAAACTATATTGGCGTTCCTTTTAAGTTTATGGTGTTGTAATCCGTCATCAAGCAGGATAACCTGGCTCTTAAATTCTTTTAAACCTTCGGTGGCTGCGGCGTATCTGTCGGAGGAAACTATAACAGGCACTTTATATTCCGATAAAAGCTGGCTCATCATATAAGGTTCGTCCCCCGCCTCCTGCCAGTTTAGGAGGTCCCTGTCAAAAAGGACGGTAACCTCACTCCCCTTTTTGGCGCGTTTGTAGCCGCGCGATACAACGGCCGCCCTTACATTATTTTTGCTCAGCATAGTCGCGCAAAGCAGCACCATGGGCGTTTTGCCCGTGCCGCCCGCCGATATATTACCGATACAGACTACCCTTGTATTAACTTCTTTAGTTTTGCGCCAGCCCTTTGCGTATAAAAAAAGATTAAGCTTTACGCCAATCCCGTAAACGAAAGCGCAAAACCCCAAAAATAACCTGCCAAATGCAGTGTTAAGTAAATTTTCCCTAAGCTTTATGAAATCCATAGATAAATCTCCTTAAAAATCTTGTTATACATTATATATTTTTAGGAGGCCCTTTTTGGTATAATTTATATATAAATATTATGAAAAACATTTTCCATTCAGCTAAAATGGCCGTGGAATACTGCGGCGCAAGAACATTGATTTTTCTTTTAAGCCTCGTACCCTATAAACAAACTTCAAAATTAGGTTACGCTTTGGGTAGCACATTACGCTTCTTCTCCCACAAACGTTTTAAACGCAGCGTGCGCGATTTGCGCAAAGCTTTCCCCGATATGACGCAGGAACAAGCCTTTAATACCGCAAAAGACAGTTGGGCAAATATAGGCCGTATTGCGGCGGAGTTTTCCTGCGCGTTCCATATGACCAAAGCTGACGCAAAAGACCTTGTAAAATTCGTCAATGCGGAAGATTTTATAGCCCAAAACGAAGCAGGCAAAGGCTGCCTTGTCCATATAGGCCACTTTGCAAATTGGGAGCTATTTGGCCTTGCGGCCCCGGGTTATATCAAAAAGATGGCGGCTGTAGCGCGCCCG
The DNA here is from genome assembly GCA_964415545.1 of uncultured Elusimicrobium sp. Taxonomy (GTDB): domain Bacteria; phylum Elusimicrobiota; class Elusimicrobia; order Elusimicrobiales; family Elusimicrobiaceae; genus Proelusimicrobium. Next base: position 9,860 of record CAYQAU010000006.1, on the reverse strand, counting down.
ATGTCCAACGGTACGGTAGATAAAGTGGTTACCGCTATGCGCTCAAGCAAAGGCACAAAAATACTTAGCGCCTATAACCCGCTGTTCGGCTGCCTTAAAGCATTAAAACAGGGTTATGCAATAGCTGTTTTAAGCGACCAGAGCGTGCCTTCCTCCAAAATTTATATGGACTTTTTGGGCCGTCCCGCAGAAGTAGGGCCGATGACGGCTTTGCTCTCTCTTAAAACAGGTTTGCCCGTCTTCCCCGTTGATCTTTACAGGGAAAACGGCCGCCTGATAGCAAAATTTTTGCCCGCAGTATACCCTAAGCAGGAATACTCCCATAAAGCTATGGTAGAATTTACGAAAGAGCTTAACGGTTATTATGAAGACTGGATACGCAAACATCCGCAGGATTGGCTTTGGGGCCATAACCGCTGGAAAAGGGAAGAAGACTCCCGCCTGGGTATGATACAACAGGAAAAGGAGCTTAAAGAACAAGAGCTTAAGCAGCAAGGGGCAAATAATGGCGATTAAAGCAGTTTTTTTTGACAGGGACGGCACTGTAATAAAAGAAAAGCCCGGTACTTATTTAAGCGACCCCAAAGGCGTAAAACTTTATAAAAACACATTAAAGGGCCTAAAGCTTTTTGCGGATATGGGGTATAAACTTTTTATAGTTTCAAACCAGTCGGGTATAGGGCGCGGATATTTTACGGACAAGGAAGTCAAAGCTGTAAATGACCATATGCTTAAAATACTTAAACCCATCAAGATAGAAGATATCGCCTACTGTCCGCACGCGCCTTCAGAGCCCTGCAACTGCAGGAAGCCCGCCCCCGCTTTGGGCGAAAGGCTGATAAAGAAATATAATATAGACGCGTCCCAATCCTTTATGGTGGGCGATAAAAAGTCGGATATTCTGTTTGGCCAAAACCTCAATATGCAAAGCATACTGGTGCTTACTGCAAATGGTAAAAAGCAGTTAGCTAAATACAAAGATATAATAAAAGCTAAAGTAACAACAGATTTATATGGCGCGGCTAAATATGTGCAAAGCCTGCAAAAAGGTGCTGATGAAAGTAAATAGGATATTCTTTACCCTTCTCTTAATAACAGGCTTATGCGCCTGCCGCAGTTCCGCCCCCAAAAAAACAGCAGAGCAACCCCCGCTTAAAACGCAAAACATACAAATAGTCCAAAACTATACACAAGCCGTTGAACAGGCAAAGGAAACTGAGCCGCAAACCATAGAGCAGCCCCAAAACCCCGCGCCTATAGAAACAAGTATTGTAAAAGAGCAAAAAACGGCTGCCCAAAAAATTGTTAAGGAAGAACCTGTACAACCTGAACAAATACCGCTTGAAACGCCTGTAAAGAAAGAGCAGCCCGTAAAACAAGAAGAGCAGCCAAACCCGCAAGAGCAAGCTGCCGCGCCGCAACAAATAACCGCAGATAAAAATATTATAAATGACGATGATGGCCGCCTTACACACCCTTGGGCGCTTGCGCCGGGGATAAACTTCCCCGCGCCGATGAAAAAGCCCGCGTGGTTTGGCGAAAGCCTGACCTATTCCATAAGCTGGGCCTTTATTACGGCGGGCGAAGCCACAATAAGCACGGGCAAAACCATAGAGGCGGACGGACAAGCCGCGCTTGAAATTAAAACTACGGCGCAATCCTACTCCGTACTTGATAAAATGTTTAAAGTGCGTGATATCAATATTTCTTGGCTGGCCCCGGACGGGAGCAAATCTTTGGGTTACTGGCAAAGCGTGAGGGAAGGCTCTTACGCGCGTGATGAATGGATAGTCTTTGACTACCCGCACAAACGTTTTATAACCTATAAGAAGAATAGGAAAGGCGAGCTTTCAAACTTTGAAACAGAGCTTAAAAAAGACAAAGTATTTGATATGCTTACCGCGCTTTATTTTGTAAGGATGCAGCCTCTGCCCGTCAAAGGGGAGGTTTACTTTGATATAGTAAACGGCGGCAAGGAATATCCGCTAAAAGTCATAGTGCACGGTAAAGAGAAGGTAAAAGTAAAAGCCGGCACATTTAATTGTATTTTGGTTGAACCCGTAATCAGCGGGGACGGCATATTTGTATCTAAAGGCAAAAGCCTTAAAGTGTGGCTTACAGACGATGAGTACAAAATGCCTGTTAAAATGTCAGTTGAAGTTTTTATAGGCAGCGTCAAGGGCGAGCTTACAAAGTATTCAAGATAAGTTTAAACAGTTAAAAAGGAGCTGTAAAATATGGATAGCGTCAACAAGGAAAATCTGCTTAAAATAATAGACAGTTTTAAAGGCAAAAACATCATAGTAATCGGCGATGTTATGCTGGACCATTTTATTAAAGGCTCTGTAACGCGCATATCGCCTGAGGCGCCTGTGCCCGTCATCAATGTGGAGGAGGAAACCCACGTCGCAGGCGGCGCGGGCAATGTGGCGGTAAACCTGGCTGTTTTGGGCGCAAAACCCGTATTAATTTCCCTTATCGGCCAAGACGCAAAGGGCCAGGTATTGACGCACTATCTTGATAAAAAAGGCGTGGATATAACAAAACTCGTCAGCGATAAAACGCGCCCCACAACCCAAAAAGTAAGAATAGTGGCCGAGCGCCAGCAGGTAGCCCGCGTGGATAGGGAAAGCAAAGAAAAACTGCCCCCCGCCATAGCGGCAAAATGTATGGCCAACTTTAAAAAAGCCGTAAAAAAAGCAAGCGGGGTAGTGATGTCGGACTATGGCAAGGGTATGCTTTCGGACCATAATATAGAAGAAATAATAAATATCTGCCGCGCAAATAAAGTGCCCGTATGCGTGGACCCTAAGATAGACAATTTTAAGAAGTACAAACGCGTAACCTGCATCACGCCTAATACCAAAGAAGCGTGGGAGGGCATGGGCCTGCCGCAAATCAAGAGTGAAGAGGCGGTAATAGATTTAGGTAAAAAGATTTTAAAAACGCTGGACAGCGATTCCGTATTAATCACGCGCAGCCAAGACGGTATGACCTTGTTTGAAAAGGGCCGCCCCGCCAAGGTAAGCACGATAAGAGCTACAGCAAAAGAAGTTTTTGATGTAACCGGCGCGGGCGATACCGTAATATCGGTACTAACCTTAGCGCTTGCCTGTAAAGCCCCCCTGTTAGAGGCGGCTTATATCGCAAATGAAGCCGCGGGCCTTGTGGTAGCCAAACTGGGTACGGCCACGGTAACAACAAAGGAAATTAAAGAGGTATTAAAATGACGTCAAAGAATGATTGTCTCATAGTAATTCCGGCCAGGTACGGGTCCACCCGCCTGCCCGCTAAAGTTTTGGAAAAGATTGAAGGCAAACCCATAATAGAATGGGTATACAATGCCTGCAAAAAGGCTGACGCGGGCGAAGTAATAATCGCTACCGAAAGCAAACACATCGTTGACGCGGCAAAAGCTTTTGGCGCAAAAGCCGTGCTTACAAGCGAGTCCTGCCAAAGCGGCACGGACAGGGTATTTGAAGTCGCACAAAATACTGACGCTAAATATATCGTAAATGTACAGGGTGATGAGCCTTTTGTCCAGCCCTCAACCATTAAAGGCGTAGTAGAATTGCTTAAAAAAGATAAAGAAGCCGATATCGTTACTGCCTGTGTGCCTACTTTGGATATTAAACTGATTACCAACCCCAATCACGTGAAAGCCGTGCTTAACGGGGAAGGCAGGGCCCTTTATTTTTCCCGCTCGGTAGTGCCTTATAAGAGGGAGAATGACGACTTTTCCTTAAACCAGCCCTATTATCACCATTGCGGCATATACGGCTTTAAGCGCGAAGCTTTGGAAAAATTTGTAAAACTGCCCAAAAGTACGCTTGAAAGTCTTGAAAAACTTGAACAGTTAAGAGCTTTGGAAGCGGGTATGATAATAAAGAGCATACTTATCAAGAAATCAGGCCCCTCTATTGATACGATTGAGGACCTGCACCACGCAAAAGAATTTGCTAAAGAAAACTTATAGGAGCATCCTTAAAAATGTCTAAATTTATATTTGTAACAGGCGGCGTAGTAAGTTCTTTGGGTAAAGGGATTTCAGGCGCAAGCATAGGCAAACTGCTTAAGCTGCGCGGCCTTAAAGTCAATATGATAAAGTGCGATCCGTATATCAATATAGACCCGGGTACCCTAAGCCCTTACCAGCATGGGGAAGTCTTCGTAACCACCGACGGGGCGGAGGCTGATTTGGATTTGGGCACATACGAACGCTTTTTAGACGTTCAGATGACCAAACGCAATACCAATACCGCAGGCACAATCTACCAGGCCGTCATAGACAAAGAGCGCCGCGGCGATTATAACGGCGTTACGGTGCAGGTAATACCGCATGTTACAAATGAAATTAAGACGCGCTTTACGCCTTTTGAAAAGGATTATGACGTAACTATCATAGAAATCGGCGGCACGGTGGGCGATATTGAAGGCCTGCCCTTCCTTGAAGCCGCGCGCCAGTTCCGCGCCGATAAAGGCCGCGAGAATGTGATGACAGTCCACGCCACGCTTATCCCTTATATTGCAACGGCTGACGAGCTTAAAACCAAGCCTACGCAACATTCCGTCAATAAATTAAGGGAAATCGGCATAGAGCCTGATGTGCTTATCTGCCGCACAGAACAGCATATATCGCAGGATATGAAGAGAAAACTCTCCTTATTTTGCAGCGTGCCTGTGGAAGCGGTAATAGAAGCTATGGACGCAAAATCTATATACCACGTCCCCGAAGAATTTGAAAAGCAGGGCTTAACAGACCTTATTTTAAACAGGCTGGGCCTTAAAGCAAAGCAGAAAAACGACGGCGAGTGGTTCAAATTTATCCGCAATAATACTGCTCATAAAAAAGAAGTTACAATCGGCATCGCGGGCAAATACGCCGAGCTTAAGGACGCTTATAAATCAGTAGCGGAATCCTTAAACCTTGCGGGTATGTCAAACAAAGTAAGCGTAAAAATAAAATATATCAATACGCAGAAGGACCAAATCCCCGCCGCCTTAAAAGGGTTAGACGCGGTTGTAATACCGGGCGGCTTCGGGCAGCGCGGCATACAGGGTAAAATAGATTCAATCACATATGCGAGGGAAACAAAACTCCCGCTTTTGGGCATCTGCCTGGGTATGCAATGCTGCGTAATAGAATCCGCGCGCAATATCTGCGGCCTAAAGGACGCCGATTCGGTTGAGTTTAATAAAATGACTTCAGCCCCCGTAATAGCGATGATGGAGCATCAGAAAGAAGTCAAAAATATAGGCGGCACAATGCGCTTGGGCAACTATACGGCAACGCTTAAAAAAGGCAGCCTGGCGGCAAAACTTTATAAAAGCGAACAGATTGAAGAACGCCACCGCCACCGCTATGAGTTTAATACCGACTTTGTACCCGTGCTGGAGAAGACGGGCCTTATCGTCAGCGGCTGGCATAAAGGCGTTTTGCCCGAGGTTGTAGAGCTTAAGGGCCACCCGTTCTTTATAGCGGTGCAGTACCACCCTGAGTTTGCAAGCCGCCCGATGCGCCCGCACCCGCTTTTTGACGGCCTTATAAAAGCGGCAATAAAGTATAACAAAACGGCAGGCAAGCCCGCTGCAAAAGAAAAAAAGCTCGTAAAAAAAGCGAATGCGAAAAAGCAGCCAAAAAAATAATTTGATAGGATAAATTTATGATAAACACAGTAAAAGCAGGCAAGGTAAAATTTGCCAATAATTTGCCTTTAGTCTATATCGGCGGCCCCTGCGTAATAGAAGGGCGGGAAGCCTATTTAAAAACCGCGAAGGACCTCCATAAACTGGTAACCAAAGAGGGCGGCAGTTTTGTGCTTAAAGCTTCTTTTGATAAAGCAAACCGCACTTCAATAGATTCTTACCGCGGCCCCGGGCTTGAGAAGGGGCTTGAAATTTTAGCTGAAGCCAAAGCCATGCTTAATGTACCCGTACTGGTGGACGTACACGAGCCCGCGCAGGCCGCAATAGCGGCGCAGGTGGCCGATATTTTGCAGATACCCGCCTTCCTTTGCAGGCAGACGGACCTTGTCGTAGCCTGCGGCGAAACGGGAAAAATAGTCAATATTAAAAAGGGGCAGTTTTTATCCCCCTACAGCATAGGCTCTATCATTAAAAAGATAGAAAGTACGGGCAATAAAGATATTATGCTTACCGAGCGCGGGGCAAGTTTCGGTTACGGCGATTTGGTGGTTGATATGCGCTCCTTTGAAGTTATGAAAGCGAAAAACTACCCCGTTATTTTTGATCTTACTCACTCCCTGCAAAAGCCCGGGGCTTTGGGCGATAAAACAGGCGGGGATAAAACCTTTGCCTTTGCGCTTGCGCGCGCGGCTGCGGCGGTAGGTTTGGCGGGTATATTCTTTGAGGCGCACCCCAACCCGTGCGAAGCTTTATCAGACAGCGCAAACTCCTTAAATTACGCAGAAGTTAAAACGCTTATAAAGCAAACAAAAGCGATAGACGCTTTAGTAAAAAAATGTTTAAAAACGAAGAAATAAAAAAAATTTTAAAGTGGGATTTAAAAACCCTTCTTATCATATATTGCGCGCTTACGGTACTGTTTTTTGCCGTAAAGTTTACGGCCGCAAAACTGCCGCCGCCTTTTAATGATAGGGATATCCCAAGCGAGATTACACCATGGCTAAATTAGCAAAATACTCAGATGCAGACTTAATTAAAATAGCGAGAGACGTAATATCATCGGAAGAATGCGCCTTAACGCAGACGTCAAAAGCGCTGGGCGCGGAATTTGCAAAAGCCGTAAACGCTATAGCCGCCGTAAAAGGCCGCGTTGTGGTTGTGGGCATAGGCAAATCGGGCCATATAGGACGCAAAATAGCGGCTACTTTAGCCTCCACGGGTACGCCCGCATTTTTTGTGCATCCCACCGAGGCTTTACACGGAGATTTGGGTATGATTACTAAAGACGATATTGTGCTTGGCCTTTCCTATTCAGGCCAGACTGAAGAAATAAGCAAAATCTTAACGCCGCTTAAAAATGCAAAGGTAAAAATAATTTCCCTTACGGGCCATAAAAATTCCAATTTGGCAAAAGTCTCCAATATCCACATAGAAATCGCGCTGGATAAAGAGGCTTGCCCGTATAATTTGGCGCCCACCTCTTCAACCACGGCTATGCTGGCGGTAGGCGACGCTTTGGCCATCGCGCTGATGAAGGTTAAAAATTTTGAGAAGGAGGATTTTGCAATCTTCCACCCGGGCGGCTCTTTAGGCAAATTGCTTGCCTATAAAGTTAAAGATATTATGTTTAAGGAAAAGAACCCCGTAGTGCCTATGACGGCCACCGTGCAGGATACTTTACTTATTATGACAAAGAACCGCACGGGCGCGGCTTCCGTAACGGATAAAAACGGCAAGCTTAAAGGCTATTTTACAGACGGGGATTTAAGGCGCGCTTTACAAAAAAAGGGCGATATCCTTACGCTTAATATAACTAAAGTGATGACAAAAAACCCATTCTCTTTCACGGGCGATATCCCGGCTATTGATGCGGCAAAAATCATCAACAGCAAAAAAATAGATAATGCCCCCGTGGTAGACGCACAGGGCCGCGCAATAGGCTTTTTGGATAAAGATAATCTGATAGAATTTATTGCGCTTATTGATAATAAATGAAAAAGATTTTAATCCTTTTACTTCTCCCATTCCTTGCCGCCTGCGGACAAAGCAGCGACGGCAAGCTGCACGACGGCCCTACGCAGCAGGCCCAAGGCGTAATAATATCGGAATCCCAAAAAGGGGACAGCCGGTGGCTCTTAAAAGCTAACCAGGCGTTTTTTTATGACGACCCGCAGTCCGTACGCCTTGAAAACCCCGTGCTTGATTTTACGGAGAAGGATAAATCAGTATCAACCTTAACAGCTAAAGAAGGCTTTTTTGATATTAAAAAGAACCTCATTACAATGAGCGGCGATGTTAAAGGCAACTCCCCCACACAAGATACGCAAATAGAAACACAAAAAGCTTATTACGATACAAAAAAGCGTGATATTAATGTTTACTCACCCGTAAAAATAACGCGCGGCGGCGTAGTGCTTAACGGGCAAGGCCTTAAAACCAATAGCGATTTCAGTAAGATAGAAATTATAAAACAAAAAACGCAGCTGCCAAAAGATAAAGAAGGCTTTGGCAAAATGCCAAATAATATATGAGAAAATTTATAGTATTGTTTTTCCTCCTCCTTCCATTGGGCTTAAGCGCGCAGCAAGATCCAAAGCTCTCCGCATTGCTGGGCGGTATGGTGGAAAGCGACAGGTGGCTCATCCACAAAGATAATGATACGGAAGAGTTTATAGGCAATCTCTATTACTCCAACGATAATTATACGATAAAGGCCGATTACGGGCTTTCAGACAGGCGGCGGCAAACCTATAAAATCAAAGGTAATGTTTTTGCTTCACAAAAGCTCAGCGGCACCGTGGCGGAAGTTAAAGCGGACGAAGTTTTTTATAACCGCAAAAAAGATACGGGTTATATAAAACCCAAAAAAGGCAATCAAATTGATATTATGTACAAATTGCCTGATAATACTATGCGCCTATACGCCGACAGGGCCGATTTTGAGAAAAAGGCCTCCCTTTTTACCGCGACGGGCTACGCTGAATTGCACGACCTTAATAATACGCTTTACAGCGATAAGATGTCCTATAATATACTTACGGGCGTTTTTATTGCAAGCGGCGGGCGGCCCGTATTATGGGGCTTTACGGACGACGGGGACTATGCGCTGCAAGCCGATACTATAGAGGCTGATACTAAAGGTAAAATTTTTAAAGCTTCAGGGCGCGTAACGGGCTGGATAACCAGCGCACAAGATCTTTCAAATTTAAACAAAGGTAAAAATAATGGAACTGAGATCAAATAATATCCAAAAGGTTTATAAGGACAGGAAGGTCGTCAAAGGCGTGGACATAAGCGTGCGCACTGGCGAAATTGTAGGGCTTTTAGGCCCAAATGGCGCGGGCAAAACAACAAGTTTTTATATGCTGGTAGGTTTTATTAAACCGACTTCAGGCACAGTACTTATTGACGGGCAGGACGTAACCTCGCTGCCTATGTACGAGCGCGCGCGCCACGGGCTTGGCTACCTTGCGCAAGAGCCGACAATCTTTAAAGGCCTTACGGTAGAGCAAAACCTTTTAGCTATTTTAGAGCGTATAAACCCTAACAAAAAAGAACAGAAGGAAAAGGTTGACGCGCTTTTAGAGGAGTTTGGCTTAACAAAACTGGCAAAGCAAAAAGCGTGGACGCTGTCAGGCGGTGAAAAGCGCCGTATGGAAATTGCGCGCTGTATGATAAGCAACCCCAAAATAATCCTTTTAGACGAGCCTTTTGTCGGCATAGACCCTATAACCGTTTCCGAACTAAGGCAAATGATTTTTAAACTTAAAGATAAAGGTATAGGCATACTTATAACGGACCACAACGTAAGGGAAACGCTGCCCTTAACCGAGCGCGCTTACCTTATATACGACGGTAAAATACTTGTTGAAGGCGACGAGCAAACCCTGCTTAACGACCCTAGCGCGCGTAAGTTTTACCTCGGCGAAGATTTTAAAATGTAAGCTGTACAAAACGGAGCGTTTATGGCATTTAAATATCAGGACGATTATTTATATATAGAAGACGTAAACCTGAGGGACCTGGCGCAGAAAACAGGCACGCCTTTTTACTGCTACAGCAAAAAAGCTTTTGTTGATAATTTCAATAAATTTAAGGCGGCCTTTCCTGAAGCTACAATCTGCTATGCCGTAAAAGCAAACGCCAATTTAGCTATATTAAAAATCCTTGCGCAGGCAGGCGCAGGCGCTGATGTTGTATCAGGCGGGGAACTT
>CAYQAU010000005.1:0-119364 GCA_964415545.1 uncultured Elusimicrobium sp. | reverse complement strand
ACCGCGAGCTGGGGTCGCGAGCTTTTTGCGTCAGCAAAAAGACTTGTGACGCGAATCCCTCCCTCTCCGTTTTTTCTTCAGTCTTTGAGCGCATTTAGCTTCTGCTCTATAGCGCGCCCACCATTTTGCCGAGGGCCGAGGACCTAATGAGGAATTGTCAATGGGGCCTATTTTTTCTATACTATTTATATGAAGAAGCTCATTTTATTGTTTTCCGTTTTGTTTATTGCCGTCCTTGCGGCGTTTGCGCAGGAGGCGGATTTTGCCCGTTTGGAGCGCAGTGCGCGGGCGCAAGCCCCGCAGGGCGTACTGCATAACCAGGTGTTTGACAAGTTAAGCGCGTATTACCAACGCAATGATTTTGCCCATTTGGAGCGCAGCGCGCAGGCGCAAGCCCCGCAACTGTATAAACAGGTGTTTGACGAGTTAAGCGAGTATTACCAACGCACTGATTTTGCAGACCCGGAGCATGACTCCGGCTGGTACCGCGTGGACGATTTTTTAACTTGGGTAAAAACCAATGAAAAAAACTTACTTGAGCAAAAACTTAATATAGGCAAAGAGTCCTATTCGCTGGGGCAGATATTGCCCAGAGAAGAGGAATACCTCCGGCACACCGTTTGGACTTTTTTGGGTATTAAATATTTGCAATACAAAGCCAAAAGCCCCAACCGTTCGGTATTCAGTTTTTATTATTGTAAGGGTAATAACTGCGCTGTGGAACGCCCAAACTGTACCATCCACTTGGGTTTAGGCACCAAAGTTCCGGTGCTCTTGCTTAATACGGGGCTGCATGAGGCCACGCACGTGTTAAACGGTTGTTCTGCGACGTTCCTATCAGAAGCGGCCACCATCCGCGCGCAAAACCTGTGGGGTTTGCCCATCACTACAAATTTAGACCCCAGACTCGGCGTAAGGGACCTGCGCGTTTTGCTGAGTGCCAACCCTAACGCTGTCCTTTCGTACTTGGAGCAAGAGTACGCCTTCTTTTTTCTGGCTCCGCTCTTGCAAGACAACGCTTTTAATATACTCTATGATAAGAAGGAATCCATTAGCTTTTGCCGCTTTTTATCTGACAAACTGATGCCTGAATTTGGGACTATCGTCCCTGATTATGACGGTGCGCTTAAGAGGGCGCTGAGCGAATGGATTGGCAAAAAACGGACCACCCAAGCCTTTGAGGACGCCTATGCGGGCAAGCTGGTTACGCTGGGGGGGCCATATACCAAAGAACAAGTTTTGAATTTTTATAAATTCTACCGCGAGGCTTCTTCCGGCCAGTCTGTTGATGTGTCGCAGATTCAGGCCCGCTTGGCCGAGAGTGGGGAAGAGTTGGTTGAGGACTCTTATTGGGCTTATTTGTCAGATGCTAGACATCCCACGCTGCAATTTTCTCAAACGCCCGACTTGGAACAGGTGTTAGCTCAGCATTTTGCGCCCAATGCCATTACACCACAGGTAACTGAGTTTTTTAAGCGGACCCGGGACCTGCAGAGCCAATTTGACAGGCGTTGCGCCACCATAGACTTTATGTATAAAGTCAAAGATATCCTTAATGACTTGGCGGGCGAGCAAAGCACCTCTAAAGTGCCTCCGGGTTATATGTAGGTTTTGAAGCTGACGCATTCCCCTCGTTTCATGCGCGTTTTTTTAACTCCCAGGTTATAGACCCGGGGAATTTTGCGTATTTTTTATCTTGTTTTGTTTGCAGGGGCAAAATAGCTGCAAAATATCAAAGCCGCAAAATCATTGTGGTCTTCAAGCCATTTTTTAAAAGCCGTCTTCCAATCCCACAGAGCCGTAACTTTAGACATCATATCGCCAAGGCCCGAATATAAATTCTCTATAGGCGATAACGCTGTTATCCCTAAATCAACCGCTACGCCGTACGGTATTGACGGCTTTACACTTTTGCGGGGTTGCCAACCGCCACAGAATTTGCAGGTAAAGATTTTGTTACCACCGCGCCCGCGCCTATTGTACAGCCTTCCCCTATCGTCAGGCCCGCTAAAATTATTGCCCCGCCGCCTATCCAGCAGTTTTTGCCTATAGTGATGCTTTTGGCGTATTCTATGCCCGAGTTACGCTCCGCCACGTCAAGCGGGTGCTGCGGCGTGAGGATTTGGACATTGGGCCCGATTAATGTATTATCCCCTATTTTAACTTCCGCGCAATCTAAAATTATACAGTTGAAATTTAAATATACATTTTTGCCGAACTTTATATTCTCCCCATAATCGCAATAAAAAGGGGATTCTATATGCAAGCCCTGCGCTTCATAACCGAGCAGGCTTTTAAGCAGTTCAAAACGCGATGAATAGTCAAAGGAATTGACGGCGTTGAGCTTGAGCAGGACTTCACGGACGAACTTCTTCCTCTCAAACAATTCTTTATCAAAAGGGTCATAAGGCTGCCCTGAAAGCATTTTCTCTTTTTCGGTAATCATAAAATTATTATATTAAAATACCTTTATGTTATTCATATGTTAAAATGGAATTATGAAAAAAGCGCTTTTGGCCTTGGCTTGCGGGGCCTTCGGGTTCTCCGCCTCAGAATACACGATAGTAGGCGTGCTGTCCCAGACCGCGCGCAGCCTTGACGTTACGCCTGCTTACGGCGGGCATTTCCTATCAGCCTATGCTTTTGGCGTGGTGGCGGGCGCGATTTTATTTATACTGCTGCTGCGTAAAATGCCGCAAAAAAAGCTGTTGCTTATTTTGATGTCCGCTTTCGCCGCAGGCAATATACTTACGGCCTTATCGCAAAGTTACTGGCCTATGCTGCTTACGCGTTTTTTATCGGGCCTGCCGCAAGGCGGCTTTTTAGCTGTGGCCAGCCTGGCGGCCGAGCAGCTTGCCCCACAAGGAAAAAAGGCGGGCGCGGTGGCCATTATGTTTTCAGGCATGACGGCGGCCACGCTGCTTGGCGTGCCCTTCTTTACTTTCCTCACCCATCTTTACGGTTGGCGCGTACCTTATATAGTTATAGGCTTAAGCGGGTTACTGACGCTTTATTTTATCTACAGGTGGATGCCTCAACTGCCCGCGCCTGAAAATGAGCCTTTAAAACAGGAAACAGGTTTTTTAAAATCTTCCTCTTTCTGGCTTTTATCGGCAGGCGTTATAATAGGTAATGGCGGCGTATTTTGCTGGCTTAGTTATATAAGCCCGTTTATGTTAAAACTGGCTGATGCTCCCGCAAAATATATGTCCCTCATAATGGCGTTAACGGGTTTAGGTATGGTACTGGGCAATGCATTAAGCGGTAAGTTTAGCGAAAGGGCGTCCCCAATTAAAGTAGCCGCGTTTGTGCAAGGCGCGGCGTGCATAATTTTACTTTTACTTTTCTTCTTCCCGTTTAATGTATGGGTGGCTGCGGGGCTGGCTTTTTTATGCGCGGGCCTTATGTTCGCGCTTACCGTGCCCGAGCAGATGCTTATGATTTCCGCCGCGCCGCAAGGGGCGGTTTTAGGCTCAGCCTTAGCGCAGGCGGCTTTTTATATGGGCAACAGCATCGGCGCGCTTGGCGGCGGCTGGCCGCTGCAAATAGGGCTGGGGTACAGATATACGGCAATGGCGGGTTTTATACTATCGGCCATAGGTTTATTATTTTTGCTTCTATATATGCGCAGGCTTAAACAGATACAATAAAAAAAGCCCCTCAAAAGAGGAGCTTTTTTTAGTTTAGTAAATTTTAAATCTTCTCTAAGCGTTCTACCGTTTTAATAATTAATTTACTATCCCCATTGGCAAACGCGAGCCTTAAAATCTTAGTGAGGCTGTAAATTTTTATAACATCATTTTTAGACGACTTTAAAAACTTTTCGCCATTATAATAAGACTGTAAGGATTTGGCTGATATTTTAAGATCATTAATTAAAGCCTTTTGGTAAACCAAACCGATGGGATTGTCTTTAGAGATTTCCGCAAGTTTACTTTCCTGATACTTTATATAAGGTTTAAAGGCAATTAATGATACAGCCAAATCGCCCTGGTAGATGCCGACTAACTGGTGTACGGTAAGATCGGCCTCCATGGTTTTTGTGCCGCGGCGTGAACCGCGCCCGAAGAAATCAGGATTTTTGATATTAAGCTCATGCCTTTCAATGGCGGATTTATATTCAAAATCTTTTTGGGCCTGTTCAATTTTTGCGGCCTGTATTTCCGCATTAGAATCAGCCTTCATAAAATCAGTTGTAGGCCAGTACTGCGCAAAACCGCTTATTGCAAAAGACATCATAAAGGCAAATGACACTGCTATTATTTTGGTCATCATTAATCTCCGTTCATATATTTACCGCTTAGCAATATTGTAGCAACAGAGTATTTTGGCGGCAAGGTATTTTTGTCCCACACATTGCTGGGCCTTTGGGCCCATAAATGCTAAAATATCGGTAAACAGGGAGGCAAAAATGTTAAAAACAATCTTTTTCGGCACGCCGTCAGTGGCTGTCCCTTTTTTGGAGCGGCTTAACCAAATTTCGCAGGTAATACTCGTAGTAACCCAGCCTGACAGGCCCAGCGGACGCGGTATGGAAGTAAAGCCGTGCCCCGTCAAAAAACGCGCTTTGGAGCTTGGGCTAAATGTAATATCGCCCGAAAAATTTAAAGACAGCGTACCTTTTATAGAAACACTTAAGGCGGATTTGGGGATAGCCGTGGCTTATGGCAAAATCTTCCGCAAACCCGCTTTAGAAGCGCTAAAGCACGGGATAATAAACATACACTTTTCCCTCCTGCCAAAGTACAGGGGCGCGGCTCCCGTTCAGCACACATTTTTTAATAATGAAAAGGAAACAGGCATAACCGCTTTCTGGATTGACGAAGGTTTAGACAGCGGCCTTGTCGCGGCCGTCAAAAAAACCGATATTTTGCAGGATGATGACTCCGCCACTATGTTCCCCAAACTTATGGCCTTGGGGGTTGAAGCTTTAAAAGAAGTTGCAGCTGATGTAGAAAACGGCAAAATAAATAAAGCCGCCCAGCAGGGTAATATCACGCTTGCGCCGATGATAGAGAAGCAAGACACCCTGTTAAGCTTTAAAGATATGGACGCGCAAACCATACATAATAAGGTGCGCGGCTTAGCCTGCGCAATGCCCGCCTATGCAAAAGCGCTTACGCCTAAAGGCGATATTATCCAAATCCTAAAAACCACTGTTAAAGCGCAGCCTCAAAACAGCTTAAACGGCGCGGCGGCGGGCGCAATTACCGCGATTGAAAGGAATAAAGGCTTTTTTGTACAATGTAAGAAGGATATTATATTTATAGAGACCATCCGCCCCGCAGGCAAAAACGCTATGAACGCCGACGCTTACCGCAACGGCAAGAACCTGGCGGCGGGTGATGTTTTATTTGCATAAAAATTTATGGCTAAAGATAAAGAAATTACAGAAGATTTTTTAGAAGAAAAACCTATGGTTTTTACTTCACTCACAAAAGTTATTATCGTGCTTGCGCTGATAGCGGCTTTTTTAGGCATTGTCGCCTTTTTTTCCTTTGACTGGGCGTTCTCCGCGCTTGTTCACAGCAGGGCTGAAGTACAGGTGCCCGATATAACCAAAAAATCGGTCAATACCGCATTGGATTTAATGGAAAACAGCAAACTCGCGCTGCGCAAAGCAGGCAGTGAGTTTGAGCCCACTTTGCCAGCAGGCTACATAATCCGCCAGCTGCCGCCCGCAGGGACGGTGGTGCGCGAAGGCAAAGTGATACGCGTTTGGATAAGCCAGGGCACAGAAAATATACCCGTGCCTGAAGTTACGGGCTTGCAGCTAAGGAACGCCGAACTTGCAATAAGGCAGGCGGGGCTTTCCGTCGGCAAAAAGGATACCGCGTATTCACTTACGGTGGAAAAAGGCTTTGTAATTTCACAGGAACCGCTGCCCGCCGATATGCTTGATAAAGGGCAGCCCGTTAATTTAGTAGTCTCAAGCGGCACGCCGCCATCATCCTTAAGGCTTATGCCTGATTTCAGGCAGAAAAAGATGCCCGACGTTAACCGCTGGGCCTCTGAAGCGGGCATAGAAATCATTATTAATGAGGACAAAGGCTCCGCCTTCCCAAGCGGTACGGTTATAGCGCAAAAACCAGCGGCCGATACTGAGGTTGCGCCGCAGTCTTCCGTAGAAATTACGGTAAGCGCGCGCCCCGCAAATGATGATGAAAAGATGCACCGCATCCACTATGAATTGCCGCAGGGTAAAAATGACAGCCGCGTAAAAATAGTCGTAATAGACAGTATCGGCGAAAGGGAAATCCTTAACGAGATGCGCCAACCCGGCTCTAAAATAGACCTTACCGTACCCTACGGCGGCAGCGCGACATTCAGGATTTTTGTTGACGGCATATTAGTGCGCGAAAGGGAAATGAAATAATGGTAAATTTTAAAATTGCAGACGGTTCCCTCGCCATTGCGCCCTCCATTTTATCGGCCGACCAGCTTATGCTGGGGCAGCAGATAAAACAGGTTGAAGCCGCAGGCGCCGACTGGCTGCACGTTGATATTATGGACGGGCATTTTGTACCTAATTTAAGCTTTGGCCCCGCAACGGTAAAATGTATTAACGGGCACACAAAACTTGCACAGGACGTACATCTAATGGTGCAGTACCCTGAAATTTTTATTGACCCGTTTACCAAAGCGGGCGCGAGTAATTTAACCCTGCATATAGAATCACAGGGCGATTTAAAAGCCATGCTGCAAATAATAAAAAGCAGCGGCATCAGCGCGGGCCTTTCAATAAAGCCCGATACAAACCCGCAGGATTTGCTGCCCTATATTGAACTGGTGGACCTTGTGCTTGTAATGAGCGTCTACCCGGGCTTTGGCGGGCAGGGCTTTTTGGAAAGCAGCCCCGCGCAAATAGCGGCGGTAAGGCAAATAATAAAAGAAAGCGGGCGCAAAATCTGGCTGGAAGTTGACGGCGGGATAAACGCGCAAACCGCGCCGATGGCCGTGCAGGCAGGCGCAGACGCTTTGGTGGCTGGCAATGCGATTTTTGCGCAGGCGGATATCGGCAAAGCTTTAAAAGATATACGCGAGCGCGCTATTTTGATATAATTTATTAATAGACTGTTGGCGCAGTACTTTTTTTGCGCCCAAAACAGGCTATCAGGAGGACATACATGGCAGTAGTAATAAGACTTCAAAGAACAGGCAAGCGCACTCAGCCTCAGTACAGGGTTGTAGCTATTGAGAAGAGAAGCGGCGTCGGCTCACAAGCTAAAGAAGTATTAGGGACGTTCAACCCTTGCGTAAAAGCAGAAGAACAAATAAAGCTCAACCTTGAAAGGGTGAACCACTGGGTAAAAGTAGGCGCAAGGCCCTCTGAAACAGTAGCTTCCCTCATTAAGAAAGCAACCAAATAAACGGCAAAAAGGACATATTATGAAAGATATGGCAATTTTTTTGCTGAAGTCTCTGGCAATAAACAAAGACAGCGTTATTGTAGAGGCTAAAGAAGAGCAAAACAGCGTCTTTTTAACCGCTAAGGTTGATGCTGCGGATAAAGGCAAAGTAATAGGTAAGGACGGTTGTATCATTAAAGCCGTACGCACCATATTAAGCGCCAGCGCAGCGAAGGCAAACAAAAAGGTTTCCCTTAAACTGGAAGACTGATGTTGAAAGTTGATATTATAACCCTCTTCCCCGAGATGATAGAAGCCGCTTTGTCGGATAGCATCATCGGGCGGGCAAGGCAAAAGGGTGTAATAAAACTAGGATATCAGAACCCCAGGGAGTTTGCAAAAGACAAACATAAAACTGTTGACGACAGACCCTACGGCGGCGGGGCGGGAATGTTAATGAAAGCCGAACCGTTGTATCAATCTGTCAAAAAGCTCAGGAAGAAGACTTCCTTAGTTATAATGGCCAGCCCGCGCGGTAAAGTTTTTACCCAAGAGTTGGCAAAAAAACTGGCTAAAAAGAAACACCTTATCTTTTTATGCGGGCATTACGAGGGCGTAGACGCAAGAATATACCCCGAGGTGGATGAGGAAATTTCTTTAGGCGACTTCATTTTAACCGGCGGCGAGCTCGCCGTGTGCGTAATGATAGACGCTATAACCAGGCTGCAGGCGGGCACTTTTAAGAAAGAGGACGTAACCTCAAAAGAAAGTTTTGAGAACAACCTTTTAGAAGCGCCCCAGTACACAAGGCCCGAAGTCTGGCGAAGAAAAAAAGTACCCCCCGTGCTTTTAAGCGGCGACCATAAAGCTATTGAAGAATGGAAGCGGCAGGAAGCATTAAGGATTACAAAAGAGTTCAGGCCTGACTTGCTTGAAAATATACCTCTCAAAACAAGCGCAAAAGGTCGTAAAACAATTAAAAAGAAGTAAGAGGAAAAATAAATGAACATCAATAATATTGAACACGATTTGAAGAAAGATATCCCTTCCTTTAAATCAGGCGATACAGTAAGAGTATCGGTAAAAGTAGTGGAAGGCGATAACGAAAGAGTACAGCTTTTTGACGGCGTAGTAATAGCCAGAAGGGGATCGGGCATAAGCGAAAGCTTTACCGTACGCAAAATATCCTTCGGCGTAGGCGTTGAAAGGATTTTCCCCGTGCATTCCCCCCGTATTGAAAAGATTGAAGTCTTAAGAAGCGGCAAAGTAAGAAGAGCAAAACTTAACTTCTTGAAGAAACTTTCCGGCAAAGCTGCAAGGCTTAAAGAAATTAAGAGAGTCACCCCCGGTTCCGAAACAGTAAAACAAGTAGTAACCGAAGAGAACGCAGCCCCCGCCAAAGTAGAAGAAGCCGCAAAATAAGCCATATGCTTTAGCTTAAAAACCCCGCCTTTAAAGGCGGGGTTTTTGTTTTTTAACAACTTCTATATAAAAGATACTTTATCTGATAGGACCAGGCCTAATAGTAAAATTTGTTGAGGTCTTCAGGAGGCAGTTACCGCATAACCCATTTCTTGGCAATAGTTCCTAAAATGTGTTTTCTTGCCTGAAAATTCCGAGCAATAAAATTTTTGATCTTTAAGTGAAAAATGCCCGTAACTATCGCTCCCCGCAAATTTAAGTTTTGTTACTATGCGCCCTGTAGTCGCACCTGTTTCAGGCAATGTCATAGTGTAGTTTTTGCAATCCCACTCCCAAACAGTCCCCCAACCTGTTACGGCACCGCCGGGCAATAATTGGCAATTCCCCTTTAGGGTTATTTCCAAAGTGTCAATACTTTGTGGCGGGTTCCCCCGCCCATTAGCAAGGTAAAAAAGTTCCAATGCAGTACGAAGCGTAGCCATATTCACTTCAACTTCTTTCATCCTGGATTTAAATACAGCCCGCTGATATTGTGGCAATGCTATAGCCGCTAAAATACCGATAATTAATACTACTACAAGCAATTCAATAAGCGTAAAGCCGTTTTTAATTTTTTTATACTTTTTTATTAGCATTTTAGAACAAACACCCCTGGGCGAAAGATTATGCTCCACTAAGAAGATGATAGCATGTCGGAGGCTAAACTATGTAAATAGCGTATCAAAAAAAAAAAACAACTGCAAGATTTTTCTAAAATCTTGCCTATTAACATCGTGTCTTACGGAGGCGACAGCGGCCTTCTCACATGGAGTACTCCTTCGCAAACAAATATCCCCCGGTGTAGGCGGGGTTTTTTGTTTATATATTAAGTAAAGAAACTATTCACCCCAAGCTATTTTATATCCCATTTCTTTACAATATTGTACAAGCAGGTTATCCTTTTGACTTATTTTTTCACGGCACACAAAGTTACCGTCAGCACCGAGGTTAAAGTGATTATAAGAACCTGTAGGGAAATACTTATTATGATACCCTAAAACCCAGCTCTTTTGGGGAAGCGGATATACATATATGGAAAAATCTTTGCACTTAAATTCCCCCTTGCCTCTGTCTGTACAAGATTTAGGCATTTCTACTATCAATGCGCCCTGTGGGATATCATCATGGGTTATACCGGGGTTGGTAATAGAAAATAATTGAGTGGCAGAAATCATCGCCGCCATAGCATGCTCCATCGTCTTCATGCGGGACTTAAATACCGCCCGCTGATAGTTAGGCAATGCTATAGCCGCTAAAATACCTATTATCAATACCACTACAAGTAATTCTATTAAGGTAAAACCCTTTTTATTTGGCATAAAACACTCCTCCAGTTAACTACTTGTTTACGGGGGTTTTTTGCCAATAAAAAAACGGCTGTAATATTTGCGTACTCTGAACACACAAATAAACAGCCGCTGCCTTGTGCAAAAGCACAAGGCATTTATGTGCAAGGCATAGGGGTAATTAGGCCCTATGCCTTACTCCAATACGACTGTTTTTGGGTTCAGAGTACTTTGCTCTCACAAAGTGTGCCGTAAGGCTCCCAAAAACAAATAAATTTTATAAGCCCTTTTACGAGCCTAACTAATTATACAAAAAAACGCCCGCCTCATTTATATCCGGCGGGCGCGTTTTATTGTTTTACAAAGATGTCATTTAGAAAGGTATCGCCTGCGGCTCCCTTAATGTGCCTTCGCAAACGCCTGCATTACATTTGGTGTCAATATCAACATAACACATTTGCAATGTGCAAGGCGTCATAGCGCAGTCCTTCATACGTTTGGCTTCCCGCTCGGCGGCGTAGGTTTTGCTTACCGCTTCCATACCTTCACACATACAGCAGCCTTTATAGGCGGCGGTACAATCGCCGTCAACCTTACAGGCGTATTTAGCTTCAACGGGTTTAACCGCATCGGCCTTCTTTGCTTTGCAAGGGCAGCAGCCTGCGGCAAATACCGCGGCAAATAATGATAATATAAGTATTTTATTCATATTTATATTTTAACATCTTTAGCCGCGCCACGCCAATTTTGATAAAATTATTTTATGCTTTCACAATTTGATATTGATATTTCTTCCTCTTTCCCAAACCTTACTTTAATAGGCGTGGATGAAGCGGGGCGCGGCCCATTAGCGGGCCCCGTTACAGCTTGCGCCTGCCACATCCCGCCCGCGCTTTACGGGCACCCCGTTATGCAGCTTGTTAATGACAGCAAAAAACTAAGCCATAAAAAACGTTTGCTTATAGCCGAAGAGCTAAAAAAATTGCCGATAATATACTGCCTGGGTTTTGCAAGCGCAAAGGAAGTTGATAATATCAATATTTTGCAGGCCACCTTCCTTGCGATGCGCCGCGCTTTGCGTAAATTTGACGGCAAGGATGTTTTTGTATTGGTTGACGGCAATAAGGCTATCCCCCTCATCAACAATGCGCAGCGCGCGGTTATAGGCGGGGACGCCAAATCGCTTTGCATAGCTGCGGCCAGCATCCTGGCAAAAACAGCGCGCGACGGGTTTATGGAAATTGTACACAAGCAATACCCGCAATATAATTTTGAAGGCCATAAAGGCTATGGCTGCCAAGCGCATATAGAGGCCATACGCTTATACGGCCCATGCCCGCAGCACAGAATGACTTTTGAACCTTTGGCCAGCCTGTTTGGCGGCCTGTTCGGGGCAGATATCACGAGCGAAGGGAACGGAGATTTCCTCCCCGCCGCCGAAAATTGCCAAAAGACAGAAGTAAAAACGGAAGAATTATGCTGACGCTAAAACGCCTGTTTGGCAATAAAGGGGAAGACGCGGCGGCAAAACACCTTATAAAAAACGGGTACAAAATCCTTGCCCGCAATTACAGCTGTACTTTGGGGGAGGTTGATATCATAGCCTCCAAAAATAAAAACCTTTTTTTTATTGAGGTTAAAACGCGCTCTACAGACGCTTTCGGCGGCGGCGTGGCGGCTGTAAACAAGGCCAAACAAAAACGCATAGCAAAAGCGGCGATAAGCTTTATCAAAACAAAAAAGCCCGCTTTTGAGGCGGTAATCTTTGATATAATAGCCATAACGGCAGGCGAGGCACAGCATATACAAAACGCCTTTACGCCCGATAATTTTATTTTATAGGAGAATGATATGACACAACTTGCAACCGTAAAAAAAGCTGCTGCTTTTATTAATAAAAAAACAAAGAATTTTAAGCCGTCCGCAGCCTTAATCACAGGCAGCGGTTTGGCGGGCAGCGTGCCGGAACTTGAGGGCAAAACAGTAATACCTTATACCTCTATACCCGGATTTTTAAAGAGTACGGTTGCGGGCCACAGCGGCAATTTAATTTTTGGCTCCTATAAAGGCAAAAAGCTTGTTGTAATGCAGGGCCGCTTCCACTATTATGAAGGCCACCCGATGAAGGATATCGCCCTCGCAATCAGAACGCTTAAGATGATTGGCGTTGATACCATTTTAGTATCTGCGGCCGTAGGCTCCATAAATGCAAAGCTTACGCCGGGCAGCCTTGCAATTCTTAAAGACCATATTAATTTTATGTGCAATAACCCGCTTATCGGCAACTATGACCCTGCCTTCGGCCCGATGTTCTGCGATATGACGGACACTTATGACAAAGACCTGCAAAAAACTGTCTTAGCCATAGCAAAAAAGAATAAAGTCAACGCGGGCCCAGCCGTATACCTTGCCGTAACAGGCCCCAACTTTGAGACGCCGGCTGAAATTAAAGCTTTTAAAATACTCGGTGCGGATGTCGTCGGTATGTCCACCGTGCCTGAGGTTATTACAGCCAGGCAGCTTGGCATGCGCATTTGCGGTTTAAGCTGGGTAACCAATTTGGCGGCCGGCATATCAAAAAAACCCTTAAGCCATAAAGAGACTTTGGAGGAAACTAAAAAGATAGAATCCAAATTCACTAAAATCCTTAAGGATTTACTGCCTAAATTATAATGTCAGCAAAAGGGAATGTTTTAAGGCTCGGCAAAGAAACTCTAATCTATGGCACTTCCACCATAGCGGCCAGGCTTTTAAACTTTTTCCTCGTCCCGATATACACTTATTATCTTGCCGCGGCCGATTACGGCGTAGTAGCAACCGTATTTGCTTTTATGGCTTTGATAAATATAGTCTACCAATACGGGATGGACCAGGCCTATTTAAGATACAGGGTGGATAAGGATTCTAAGGATACCTTTTCCACCCCTTTTATTGCGGTTTGCTGTACGGCGGTTTTATTTTCAGCCGTACTTTTTGCCTCGGCAAAATACATTGCCGCGGGCTTAGGCATCGGCGCGCAAAACGGATACCTTATCCAAATTGCCTGCGCGGTTATGGCGCTGGACGCTTTAAATATAGTGCCCTTTGCTAAACTTCGTTTTGAACACAGGGCTTGGCACTTTGTTTTGGTGCGAACAGCCTCTATCGTCGTCAATGTTGCGGGCAATATCGCCGCGCTGGCCTATTTGGGCGCGGGCGTAAACGGCATATTTTACGCGGGTATTGCGGCGTCTTTAACCTCGCTCATACTTTTACTGCCCGTTATAAAAGAAGATTTTGAACTTAAATTTGATTGGCCGCTGTTTAAATCTATGTTCCGTTTTTCGTGGCCTTTTATACCTGCGGGTATGGCGAGCATTTTGGTTAATGTTATTGATAAGCCCCTGCTTTCCCACCTTGCGGGCTTAAGCGCGGTGGGTATATATCAGGCCAATTTTAAAATAGGCGTATTTATGATGCTTGTTGTTTCTATGTTTGACCAGGCGTGGCGACCGTTCTTTATACAGGCCGCAAATAAGCCTGACCATAAGGAAATCTTTGCCAAAATCTTTACCGCGTTTACCGCATTATCTCTATGGATATTTTTAGGCATCGCGCTTTTAATGCCTGTTATTATACAGACAAAAATCTTCGGTGTTAATTTAATAAACCAAGCCTACTGGGGCGGCCTCAACATTATACCGCTTGTGGTGGGCGGCTATCTTTTCTACGGTTTTTATATTAACTTTATGGTCGCGCCCGTAATAACAAAAAAAACGCGCGTGCTTATGTGGATTACACTGCTTGGCGCGTTGGCGAGCACGGCAACCAATATCATACTGGTGCCGCGCATAGGTATAGTGGGCGCGGGCTGGGCGATACTTGTAAGTTATATTGTTATGGCGGGGGCTTTATTTATCTTCCTTCAAAAGAATTACCCGATACGCTATGATTATAAACGCCTTGGCATTATGTTTGCCTTTGCAGGCTGCTTTTTGGCGGCGGGTATGCACTTTGGGCTTTATGTAAAACTGGCCGTACTGACAGCCTTTCCCTTCATAGCTTTAGCGACAATCTTAAGCGGCAGATTATTTAACGGAAAGCAGCGTAAGGTCTAAGCTGAAGAACTCAAACCCGTCCTGCAAAGTTATTTTTGCGGGCAGCGGGCGGTTATTAAAAATTTGGTAATCATTAAAACTTATTTTTTTACGGACGGTGGTTTTTATCTGCTCCATTTTATAGGGGTAGCTTAAGCCCTTTTTAAAATAGTATCTGTTTAGATAGCGGCCGTCTTTAAAATTAATATACTGCTCTTTACCGTCATTGCGGGCGGATTTAAAATTGGCGGGTCTTTGCAGCATAATTTTTATAATTTCCGCAAAAGCCTCTTTGGCTTTTTTGTCCGCCATCACGCTTAAGATATAGTTGTAGGAAACTTCCCGCCCGTCAAAATCCGCGTCAAGCAATAGTGTTGCAAAATCGCCCAAAACCTTTATTTTATAAAGGCCGTCCTTTTTGCTTATAAGGAGCACGCCTGTAATAGTTTGGCCTTTTATCTCTGTTTGCGCTTTAAACGCGGCGGAGCTTTCCCCCTCAACCAAAAATACGGGGTAGTTGCGCGGCGGCTCTTGCTGCTTAACGCCAACGGACGCGCAACCGCCTAAGAAAATTGAGATAAGTAAAATTTGTATCAGTTTCATATACCAATAAAGCCGCCTTTTTTATATTATATTAATATATGTTATACTTTTTAACTTTTACCTGCGCCGCTATTGCGGCTTTTATTTTTACGCCCGCTTTAAGATTAACCGCCGGCCCTTATCTGGGTGATGCGCCGACGGGCCTTAAAAAACATAAGGGCACTATCCCGTGCGTGGGCGGAAGCGCGATAGCTTTGGCATTCTTTGGCAGCCTTATTATGGTAAGGTTTTTGACGGATTTCCCCACAGGCACGCTTAATCATTTGCGCGGTATATTTTGGGGCGGCCTTATAATTTTTGCTGTCGGGTTAATTGACGACTTACGTAAACCCTCAGGCATAGGCCCCTATACAAAACTGCTGTTTCAGGCTACGGCCGCTTTATTGCTGATAAAATACGGTATCTTTATACAATTTTTGCCCGCGCCGTTTAATTATATACTTACCATACTTTGGGTTGCGGGCGTTACAAATGCTTTTAACCTTATAGATATCGGCGACGGCCTTGCCGCAAGCCAAGCTTTTTTGGCTTCTTTAGCTTTCCTTATCATCGCTTTACCTTCTGAGCGCATTTATGTAAACTTTGCCGCCGCGGCTTTACTTGGCGCGGTAAGCGGGTTTTGGCCCTATAACCACTTGCACAAACTTAAGTGTTTTTTGGGTGACAGCGGCAGCACGCTCTTGGGTTTTATAACCGCCGCTTTAGCTTTAGGGGCCGATTATTCCGCCATAAACCCTATGGCTGTTTTTGCGCCTTTGCTTATACTGGCGGTACCATTATTTGACACAACTTTTGTATCCGTAATCCGCATGAGCAAAGGGATTTCCCCGCTAAGAGGCACGCCCGACCACTTCCCCATAAGGCTGGGTTTGCTGGGTTTAAAAAAACATACAATTTTGCTATTATCTATACTTGTAACGCTTGTGTTGGACGTTCTTGCTTTTTTTGTTACTAAAACCACCACAACCACAGCTTTAATAATATACTGCGCCGTACTAACTGTTTTACTTTGTTTTGCGGCATTTTTAAAAATAAAAACTAAATAATATGGACATAATAATAGCCGGCGGCGGGATAAGCGGCCTTTCCTGCGCGTGGCATTTAAACAGGCTGGGCAATAAAAATTTTACCGTGTTGGAGGCCTCCTCCAAAACGGGCGGTCTTTGCGCGTCTTACAACAAAGACGGTTTTACATTTGATTACAGCGGCCACCTTTTACATCTTTCTACAAAACAGGGTTTGGACATAGCTGCAAAACTGCTGGGCAAAAATATAAATGTGCATAAGCGCAAAGCTTTTGTTATAACGCACGGCGCGCAGGTGCCGTTCCCTTTCCAAAACAATCTTTACGGATTACCTGAAGACATAGTAAGCCGTTGCGTAAACAGTGCGCTTGAAGCTTATAAAAATAAAACTTTTACTGTGGACGGCTCCTTCAAAAACCGCGCTTTGGCGCTATACGGGAAAGAGATTTGCGATATTTTTATGTTCCCCTACAATACCAAGCTTTGGCAATTTGACCTGGCAAAACTTACGGACCAATGGTGCGGCAAATTTGTGCCCCAGTCTTCACTTGAAGACATTATAAAGGGCGCCTATTGCAGAAGGCGTAAAGATTTCGGCTATAATACAACCTTCTTCTACCCCAAAAAGGGCGGCTGCGGCGCGCTTTGCGAAGTTTTGGCCTCCAAAACGCCTAATATAGAAACTGATGCCCAAATAAAACAAATAGACATCAAAAACAAAACCGTTACGGTTAACGGCAAAAAGCTGCCTTATAAAATACTGGTAAATACCACGCCTTTAAACAGGCTGGGCAAAATCCTAAAAGGCCTGCCGCAGGATATTAAAGACTGCTTTGCAAAGCTTAAGCATAATACCGTAAAGGTAATAAATATCGCGGCGGAGGGCAAAACCAAAGAGGGGCACTGGTTCTACTTTCCCGAACAAAAATACCCTTTTTACCGTATAGGAGTGCAGTCCGCCTTCTCGGCGAATAATGCTCCAAAAAACACTTGCAGCT
This sequence comes from uncultured Elusimicrobium sp., assembly GCA_964415545.1. Classification (GTDB taxonomy): domain Bacteria; phylum Elusimicrobiota; class Elusimicrobia; order Elusimicrobiales; family Elusimicrobiaceae; genus Proelusimicrobium. The sequence goes on along the minus strand of CAYQAU010000005.1, from coordinate 102,566 downwards.
TTTATGTAGAAACAGGTGATACCCCCGTCAATACCGATGATATAATAAAACATATGCGCGCGCTGGGCTTTATTGAGCAAAACGCACAAATACTTATAACAGACATAATTAAAATCAAAGAAGCATACCCGATTTATGACACGGATTATAAAGAAGCTTTAAAGAAGATTATTGATTATCTGGCGCAACAAAATATATACTTACTTGGCAGGTACGGCGCGTGGGAGTATTCTTTTATGGAAAAATCTCTCCTTGACGGCGGGGAACTTGCGCGCAAAATAAATACAATTTTAAACGGAGCGGACAGATGAAAGTTTTAATCTACGGCGGCAGTTTTGACCCTGTGCACAAAGGCCACAGCGCGCTTTTAAAAGCGGCCGTGAAACAGATTGAGCCTGATAAAATACATATCTTTACGGCCTACCAGTCCCCGTTTAAAGAAAAGCCGTTTTTGCCGTTTAACGTCCGCCAAAAAATGGCGAAGGACGCTTTAGGCCATATTTCCCCGAATATAATCTTTGATGATTTTGAGCAAAAAGCCGCGCGCGTTACCTATACTTATGAAACGGTAAAACACGTGCGCAAACTTTACCCTGAAGCGCAGATTTACCTGCTTGTCGGTACAGACTGCCTAAACAGTATGCATAAGTGGAAGAATGCGCAGTACACCTTTAAAAATTCCATTATAGTGGCGGGGCGGCGCAAAGGTTTTGACTTTAAAACAAAAGATTTCAAATTTATTCTTTTGGACGGCAGCTTCCCGCTTATATCATCCACCCAGATAAGGCTGGCGATACTTTGTAACGGAATCGTGCCCAATAACCTTTTACCGCAAACCGTAAAAACGATTGAGGAAAATAATTATTACGGCCTGCATATCCACAAATGGCTTGCGGCCAATCTAAGGCCTAACCGCTACCTGCATGTAAAACTTGTGGCGCAAGAAGCCGTGGAACTTGCGCGCCTTTATGAAGCCAATGCCGAAAAAATAGCCTTGGCCGCCATTTTGCACGATGCTGCAAAATCAATGGGTAGCAGCGACCTTATAAAATACGCCAAAAACCATAAAATCAAAGTGCCTGACTTTGATGATATATGCAAGTACTCGCCCTCGCTTTTGCATGCGGCGGTATCGGCCGATATTGCAAAAACAATTTTTAAAATAAAGGACAAGGAAATCCTAAACCCTATCAAACACCACACTTTAGGCGCACAGGAAATGACGCTTAATGAAAAGCTTATCTTTATAGCCGATATGGCAAGCAAAGACAGGCTTTTTGAAGACGCCCAAAAAGTGCGCAACGCCGCCTTAATTTCTATAGACGAAGGCATGGCTGCCGCGATGTTTGTCAAACTAAATTTTACTATAGCCACCAATAAATGGATTGCGCCGAGCGGAATTGACTTATGGAACCAACTGGTCTTAAAAAACAAATAATTTCGCGCATAGTAATCTATACCGCTTTAGCTATACTGGCCTATGGTATACTTGCGACATTCTATACAAAGCCCGCAATACTATTAGCTAAAAGGCAGGACGCAGCCTTAAATATATTGGTTTTAACACAAAATCCTGTCTTTATCTCTTATAACCCAAAATACAGGAAAGCCATCGTAACTAATCTTGAGTCCGCAAAAACAGGCCAAGACGCGGCTTCCATATTACAAAAAGCTAATATAGACGAGCGCGACGTCCTCTTCTTTGAACCGCAAACAAGAAATACCGAAAAGTTTTGGAATTCCTTTAAACATAATCTTTACGGCTGGCGTAGTGAGCCCTATATAATTTTTACCTATATATGGGACTATATACGCTTGCGATTTGAAGGCAAAACAAATATTACGGCAGGCACATTTATTATGCTTACCTTTGATTTGCAGACTTTGCTGCCATCTGATTTTTCAGTCAAAGCCGCGCTTCCCATGCAGGTAAAGAGAAAAGGCAGGGCCGCGCGCAAACAGCAGGAACCTGAAGGCCCGCAAATAGCGCTTGCCAAAAATATAGAAATTACCGACGAGAAACCTATCTTAATAGAAATAGTAAACGCTACTGATAAAAGCGGCCTGGCTGCGCAGGCCACAAGATATCTGCGCCGCCTTAATAATGACGGAGCGCTTAACCTTGATATTATCAACTACAAAACCGCGCCGAAACTTGAGAAAAAGACTCACATTATAGACTACAGCGGCCGCGTGGCGGACTTACAAAATATAAGTAAATACCTTGATTTGGATGATACGGAAATATTGCGCCAAACCGATAAAACTGCTATCGTTGAGGCTAAAATAGTACTGGGGCAGGATTTCAGACTGCCAAAAGCTTTAAATAAATGATAAACTCTTTAGGAGAGGTGGTATATGACAAATAAGACGACAAAAGATTTTGCTTTTAAAGCAGCCCGTATTCTTGATGACAAGAAGGGCGAAGACATAAAAGTTTATGATTTGCAGGGTAAATCTTCCTTATGCGATATGGTAATTATAGCCACCGCCACTTCAACCCCGCACCTTGAAGCTTTGGAGCAGGAAGTAAGCACCTTACTAAAAGAAGACGGTATCTATAAAACCAACCGCGACGGCGGAGATACGGGCACCTGGAGAGTATCGGACTATGGCGGCTTTATGCTGCATATCCTTACAAAAATGACCAGGGATTATTATGATTTAGACAAGGTTTTCAGCTTCGGCAAGGAAACCGATTGGAACAAACCTGCCGCAAAAAAAGCCGTAAAGAAAGTTGCTGTTAAAAAAACTGCCGTTAAAACAGCTAAAAAAGCTGTGGCAAAAAAAGTTGTAAAAAAAGCCGCCGCAAAAAAAGTAACCGCAAAAAAAACTGTAAAGAAGGGTATTAAATAAAATGCTTAATAAACTTAAACTTAAAATTGAAGACAGACTTTTTAAAGACGAATATTTTAGCGAATTTGAATCCCTGCCGTATCTTGATTTTACGCCGCCGCCGCCGCATATTGACGGAGATATCTCATTAATTTGGGCTATGACAGCTGCAAAAACAATCAAGAAGAACCCTTTAGATATAGCCAAAAAAGCCTGCAAAATCATAGATCAGTTAGACGAAGTGCAGGCCTGTTCTTTTATAGCGCCGGGGTTCATCAATATTAAGTTAAGCGACGAATTTTTAGTTGAAGCCGCCCGCGACAGACGTTTAAAAAGCCGCGACGGGCAGCCCAATGATATCCCGACTGAAAGAATACTTTTGGAATTTGTCTCGGCCAACCCCACAGGCCCACTGCACGTAGCCAGCGGCCGCGGCGCAAGCTTAGGCGACAGCCTTGTAAAAATACACCGCGCACTCGGTTATAACTGTGACAGTGAATACTATATAAATGACGCAGGCAATCAGGCCGAGCTTTTGGGCGAGTCCCTTAAGGCGCGCAAACTTGGCCAGGAACCACCCGAGAACGGTTACCACGGCGAGTATCTTATAGAGCTTGCCAAACGCATACCTGAAGGTATGTCCGAAGAACAATATGGCCGCTTTGCAATGGAAGAACTTATAAAATCCCAGCAGGCGGATATGGAACTTTTTGATGTAGATTTTACGCGCTGGTTCCGCGAAAGCCAGCTACACGAACAAGATGCGCCGGCAAAAACGCTTGAGTTCCTAAAAGAAACAAACAGCGTATATGAAAAGGACGGGGCAATATGGTTCGGCACCACAAATGACGCGGACGATAAAGACCGTGTACTTGTGCGTAAAGACGGCCGCCCCACTTACTTTTTGGCCGATATCGCATACCATAAAAACAAATTTGACAGAGGATATAACCACCTTATAGACATCTGGGGCGCGGACCACCACGGCTATGTCCCCAGAATGAAAGCTGCCATTAAAGCGCTTGGACATAAGCCTGAAGATTTTACGGCAATTATACACCAGCTGGTGCATTTGATTGAGAATGGTGAAAAGGTAAAAATGTCCAAACGCGCGGGCTCCTTTATAACCTTAAGGGAATTGGTGGAAGATGTAGGGCGCGACGCATGCCGCTTCTTCTTTGCCAGCCGCACGCCTAACGCGCACCTTAACTTTGATCTAAGCCTGGCTAAAAAACAGACTAATGAAAACCCTGTTTTTTACGTCCAGTATGTACACGCAAGGATATGTTCAATATTTAAAGCGTCGGAAGATTTGAAAATTGAACCGCTTAATATGACTGACTGGCGCGGCCTTGCCCCGCAGGAGCGTGCGCTGTTAAGCAAAATGTTATGGTTTAAAAAGACCTTAAATTCCTGCGTAAAAGATTTAAGCCCGCACCATCTGACGACTTATCTTACCGAACTCTCAGGCTTATTCCATTCTTTTTATGACTCCTGCCGCGTGCTTGACGGCGATAATAAGGAGATAACGGCCTCCCGCTTATTTACGTGCAGGCTCGTCAAAGAAAGGATAGCCAAGGGCTTAGAATTAATAGGCGTAAGCGCGCCTGAAAAAATGTAATTTTAGCAGTAAATTGAAGTAAACTTTGACAACCTTACAATAGGAGAAAGCATGAAAAAATACTTAATATCATTACTTTGCCTGTTTGTTTTTGCCGCGTCCGCGCAAGCAGACGATTTAGCTAAAGCCAACAAGCTCTTTGAAGATAATATGTACCAACAGGCAGTGGACGCCTTTCTACCGCTGCTTAATTCCAAAAACAAAGATACGCGCTACCAGGCGCAGATTAAAACTGTGCTCGCACTAGGCAAGTTAAACAAGTATGACGCCGCAGCAAGGGCGCTTTACTCCTACCCCGTACCTTCCGACAAACTGTGGAAAGCCAGATATTACCTGGTAAAAATAAACGTATTGTCAAACCTTTCATATTACAGCGCGACCCAATTGCAGGAAATGACAGACGACCCTGCAAAGTTTACCTATCAGCAGCGCCAAAAGGCTAAAAAAGAATCTTATAAAGAGCTTTGGGATATGCGCACAAGCCTGGCAAATATGCCGACGGAAGAAAGCCTGCCCTATTTACGTTCTTATGAGTTCTTCTCCCGCAAAAATTTAGTATTAGAACCTACGCTTTTTGATTATCTTTTACAAAAATGGAACCAATACGATATAAAACCATATGCCGAAATCCTTGAAGAAGCCTATAAAATCGGCGGTAAAGACAGGGAAGCCGTAGCGGAAATATGGCATATAGACAGGGTTATCCTTGACCTTAATAATAAAACAGCCGCGCTGGAATACCTTGCAGGCTATAACACAAATTACCAAATACCTGAAGAGATTAAAAAAGTTATCTTCCAGCCCAAAGAAATTTTGGCAAAGGCTTATGCCGCGTATTTAGCATCATCTGATTATCTGCAAGACGAAGAGTACACAAAAGCCATTAATGTGGCTGATTATTGCCTTGGCTTAAAACTTAACTATTACTCTGACGACTGCAGCAAAATAAGGGAACGCGTGCTGGATAAGGATTTTAATGTTTTCTCCCCCTCATTTAATACCGCTGCGGGCGAAAATGCAAAGCTTAAGGTAATGGCAAGGAATTTAGATAAAGTATATATTAATATCTACACTTTAAATACCGCCTTCTTTGAAGCCAATAATAAAAACCGCCCTATGCCAATCCTTAGGGGCAAAGCCAAACAGCAAAAAGCAAAAGCTGATAAAACATGGACAACAAACCCATATTATACCGTGCCGGAGATTACTAAAGGCCGCAAACCCGCAAAAACGCTTGGCGTCACCTTTAACTACCCGCAAAACTACGAACCTATAGAAACAGATATTGAAATACCTTATATAAAAGACGGTTTATTTGCGGTTATCTTCTCCAAAACTCAGGAACCGCAGGAGAATGATAAAGTAGTATATCTTAACTTTACCGATATCGCCACGGCGGTAACGGGCTATAGCGCAAAAACATCAAAAGGCAGCAGATTAAACTACTTTAATATCTATGCATTAAACGCCAAAACAGGCGCACTTAAACCTAATGTAAAAGTATTCGGCTGGGACTTTGCTTTAAAAACAAAAAATGACGGCCAAGTACAGGTTAATATACCTAAAAACAAAAATGCATTAAGCGTACTGGCCCAAAATTACGGCAATAATGCAATTGTTCCGGATATTTATTTTAATATAGAGGAACAATCAAAATATAAAATAATTTTAAATTCCGACAGGGCCATATACCGCCCCGGCCAGGAAGTCAAATTTGCCGCTACGGTAATAGAATATAATGAACCTAATTATACAGTTTACTCCGGAAAGAGAAAGCTTAGCCTTGATATCTCATCTGCAAACGGCAAGAGCATCGCTAAAACTTCTTTGGCTTTAGATGGCATGGGCAGCGCAACATATAATTTTACACTGCCAAAAGATATCACGCTGGGACAGTTCTATGTAAAGGCCGATATAGAAAAAGAAAATGAATATCTTTGGTTAAACGTTGAAGATTTTAAACAGCCTGATTTTGAGGTTATATTAAACAAACCGCAAGAGAACATAGCCTTCGGCAGGATGGTAAACCTTGACGGCAAAGCGCAGTATTATTTTGGCAACCCTGTACAAAAAGGCAAGGTTACTTACAGCATAAACCGCAATTATTTTATCCCGTGGTTCTTATGGTGGGAAGGCCAATATCCATCAACCAATAACCCTATAGCGCAGGGCACGGCAAAGTTGGATAAGGAAGGTAATTTTAAAATATCCTTTAAGCCTGAAAACGAGCCTAAATACCACTTGCTGCCGTTCAACTACACGGTAACGGTAAATGTTACCGACGAGGGCGGGCGCACTATTACAACAAAAGAGAGCTTTAAAGTAAGCGGCCGTGAATACTATTTCATAATTAAAAATGAAAAGGGATTCTTTAGAGCAGGCGTACAAAGCAGCATAGACGTAAAAATGGTCAATGTTGATGAGCAACCGCTTGAAGGATCAGCCACTGCAAAAGTATACGCCGCCATATTGCCTGATGATTACTTCAGCGATGATGAAGTTTCTTCCCCCTTCAGGGTAAGAAAGGTTAGCCCAAGGGACACGGTAAATAAAGACTCCGAGCAGATTAAAGAAGGCGCGATGATAACATCCTTCCCCGTGAAGTTTACCAAAAACGGGCCTACGGCTGTTGCGGTACCGCCTCTTGAGGAAGGGTACTACCTTATCAAAATTACAACTACCGACTCACAAGGCGTGGAAAATGACAGCCGATTACTATTTACCGTAATCAATCTGAAGGACCCTAAGATAAAACTTAAAAACAAAACTTTAATGGAAAATAAAACCTATTACCCCGGTGAAACAGCCGTAATAGTATTGGGTTCCGAACAAATAGATGCAAATAAATATATTGAGGTATACAAAGACCAATACCTCCGCCAAAAGAAAACCTTAAACAAAAAAGGCATAGCCGTATTTGAACTGCCCATAACAAAGGCGGACCAGGGCGGTATAAGTCTTAATTGGTTCAGCATCTATAATTACAAAAGTTATAATGGCTCGCTGAATATACCTGTGGCTTTCATCAACAAAAAGCTTAATGTAAAAATCCACGCGCAGGCTCAAAACCTGCCCGGCAGCAAAGTGGATTGGGACTTAACCGCAGAGGATGAAAACGGAAAACCCGTCAACGGCCGGGCAATAGTAACTGTATATGACAAATCTTTAGATTATTATAAAAGTCATAGCTTAAATATGCCAAACCCGTATAAGGATTTGTCTAATATGTCAAACCCTGTTTCTACCTCATTTGACAGAAGCTATAGCTTTTTCGGCGGCTACGCAGTCCGCAGTGCAGTAGCACGCAAATCAATGCCTGTTATGGAAAGTGCTAATTCCTATGATGGGATGGATTTAGATCTTTCCCCCAGCTCCGATTCAGGCGGCGGAGCAAATGAACCGCAAATAAGGAAAGACTTTGCGCCGACGGCCTTCTTCGGCCCGCAGCTTAATATAAAAGACGGCATTGCCAAATTTAACTTCACTTTACCTCAAAGGTTGACGCAATGGGCTGTCTTAGCGGCAGCTTTTACCAAAGACCTTAAAACAGGCAAGGCGGCATTAGACGTAAGAACATCCAAAGACCTTATGCTGCGCATTGAGGCGCCGCGCTTCTTAAGGGAAAACGATAAAATTGACCTTAAGACTTTGGTTACCAATAATACCGATATTGATTTGCCCGTTACGGTTGACTTCCTCGTCAAACTTAACGGCGATGACGCAGCGGCGCTTACAGGCTTAAATAAAATACAGGAAACGCTTTCAGTTCCCGCGCATACACAAAAAGTTTTAAGCTGGAATATCAAGGCGCCTGTGGGCACAGGTTTATTTGAAGTAACAGCAGTAGCGCGCGCGGGCGGTTTATCCGACGGCGAGCAAAAGGACTTCCCGCTCCTGCCTTCAGCCCAACGCTTGATGCAAAGCGAGGCAATAACCGTAAAGGACGGCGATAATAAAATAGCTTTAGACGATCTTGCAAGTAAAGACATCAGCGTAGACGCGCTGCATTTGCAGGTTGACCCTACATTACTTATGCCCGTGCTTAACGCTATGCCGATGTTGGTAAAAAACCCGTCTGACACTATTTTCGGCGCGTTAGACAATTACCTCCCGATTGCGGTATTTAATAAAATGTACACAAAATACCCGCAATTGCGCGAGGCGGCGGCAAAACTTAAAACCCGCCAAACACTGCAGCCTGCATGGGCGCAGGAAGATAATATGTTGTTTAAAGAATTGGCGCAAACGCCGTGGTATACTTTATCACAGGGTTATGGCTCAATCAAAAACAGCATTAATATCTTTGACGCAAAACTTGTTGCGCAACAGCAGCTTAAAACTTTAAAAGCTCTCCCAAAATTCCAAAATGAGGATGGCGGCTTTGCCTGGTTGGAAGGCGGCAGAAGTAGCAGCTTCATTACCTTAAGAGTGCTTGAAAACTTTGCAACAGCGCGCAGGTACGGAGTAAGCGTCCCGCAGGAAGCGGCGCAAAAAGCTATTAAATATATAGAGAAGAATGTTAAGCTTGATGAGGACCCTTCATACGGAAATCTTTCATTTAACCTCTATATGGCTTATGTTTTAACAAGCTTCCCTAAAGATTGGTATACAACCGATGTCGCCGCGCTTTTAGATAAAGCGGCTAAATTTGACAGCTACCTGCTGCCGCTGGGCAAAGCTTATATGGCAAGCGTCTACAACAGGCTGGGCAAGGATACGGACTCCAAAATCTACCTTGCAATGCTCTTTGACGGCGCGACGACTGACCCTGTAACAGGCACTACTTGGATGATGGAAGAGCGCAGCTGGCAGTGGTTTAATGACAGTTTAACGCTGCATACAACAGCATTGCAGGTTTTGTCCGAAATCAATCCGCAGGACCCGCGTATTGACGGCCTTGTACAATGGATTATCTTTAACAAGAAAGCCAACCAATGGGGTAATGCCCAAGCGGCGGCGCAGGCGGTCTATGCCTTGGTTGATATTATGGAGAGGAAATCCGCCTTCAACCAGATAAAAGTATTTAATATAGATTGGGGCGCAGAAAACCAAAAGCTTATCGCCAAACCGCAGGATTTGTTTGAGGAAAGCTTTACCTTAAGCAAATACAATGAAGCGGCTGAGCCTGCCTACTTTAAAGCTGCTATTACCAAGAGCACGATAAACGAGGCTGACGGCACAAAAGCCTTGAGCTTAAACGACTTTGCATCAATGACTGCTCTGTTTACATCATCCACACCGCAGAAAGCTGCGCCTAAAGGTTTGATGAATATAGAAAAGCAGTTCTTCCTCGTAGAGGACAAAGGCGTAAAACAGCTTAGGGATGGCGCGACGGTAAAAGTAGGCGATGAAATACAGGTGCGCCTGACAATATCAGCACAGAGCGAGTTCAGCTTCGTTATGGTAAACGATCCTAAACCCGCAGGCTTTGAGGCGGATGACCTTTTATCAGGCTGGAGATGGACTGACACCCTGCCCAGATATGAAGAGCAAAGGGACAGCTTAACAAACTTTTTCTTTGACTCCATACCAAACGGCACATATGAACTTAAATATACAATAAGGCCTACTGCGGCAGGCAGTTATAATGTCGGCGCGTCGGTAATGCAAAGTATGTTTGCACCCGAGTTTGCAACGCACAGCGCAGGCTTTAAAATAAACGTAAAATAAAAAACTTAAGTTGTAAAACAAAAAAGTCCCCGTTAAAAGCGGGGATTTTTTATTTGTCTATGGCTCCGTAATTAGTATAATAGTATATATGACAACATTCTTATTACTCATTACCAGCTATTTACTTGGCGGTATCCCTTCAGGTTATCTTATAACCAAAAGGATTAAAGGTTTTGATATACGTGATTACGGCTCTGGCAATCCCGGCGCCGCGAATGTTTACCGCATCGTCGGTAAATGGGCAGGATGGGCAACATTTGCCTGTGATGCCTTAAAGGGCGCAGCTGTAGTCGTTTTGGCAAGGTACTTCGCGCCTGAGCAAGATTACCTGTGGATGTTATGCGGCTTTGTGGCAATCTGCGGGCATATGTGGACTATCTTCCTTAAATTCAGAGGTGGTAAAGGTGTAGCTACGTCAGCAGGCGTATTTGGTGCATTATTGCCTATACCCACAGCCATTGCTTTTGCGGTATTTATCGTCATAGTAGCGATAACCGATAAAATATCAGCGGGCTCCGTAATAGCCGCTATAGTTTTACCAATACTAAGCTATTTTGTAGGCGATTATCCTTTAGGCTTTTCCATTTTAAGTACAATAATCGGTATCATAGTAGTTTACAAACATATACCTAATATAAAAAGAATGCTCAATAAGAACGAGCTTAAATTTGAAGACGGATCCAAAAAAAATGCAAATAAATAAAGTTACTGTTTTAGGCGCAGGCGTTTGGGGCAGCGTTATCGCCCAGCATTTGGCGGGGCTTGGTTTTAAAGTTTCCGTTTGGGAGTATTCCCCCGAACTGCTGGCAAAAATAAAAGGCTTAAACGGCGGCCACCCTAATATCCCCGACTTTAAATTTTTGTCCAATATCACTTTTACTGACGATGTCGCAGCCGCCGTAAAAGATACTGATATGATAGTTTTTGTTATTTCCTCTAAAGCGGTACGCGGCTTTTGCAAACAGTTAAAGCCTATTTTAGGAAATAAAGTCATACCGGTTTTAAGCGCGTCAAAAGGTTTGGAAGACGGAACATTTAAAACGATGTGTGAAATTATTGAAGAAGAGCTGCCGCACCTTGAAAGCAATGTCTTTGCATTCAGCGGCCCCAGTTTTGCTTTGGAAGTCGCGCGCGGCATACCCACAAAAATAGTTTTAGCGGGCCATAACGGGCTTATGCTTAATGAGCTTAAAAAAGCTTTAAGCAAAACACCTATAGTGCTTGAGAAATCTTTTGACAGGCGCGGCGTTGAATACGGCGGCGCAATCAAAAACGTAGTAGCCTTAGGCTGCGGCATATTAGACGGTATTGGCGATGGTGCAAACACAAAAGCCGCGCTTTTAACCAAAGCTATGCAGGAGATGAACCTCATCATGCAAAGCCAGGATTGCACCTGGGAAGCCGTATACGGCCTGGCAGGTTTTGGCGACGCGCTTTTAACAGGGATGTCTGCCATATCGCGCAACAGAAGGCTGGGCGAAAAGCTTGGCCAGGGCAAAACGATTGAGCAGGCTAAAGAGGAAGTAGGCACAATAGCCGAAGGCGTAAACTCGGTCCAAAGCGTATATGATTTAATTAAACGCAATAACCTTAATTGCCCGCTTATCACGGCTATATGGGAAATTGTAGTGCGCGGAGCTGCGCCCTCAACGCTTATAACGGCTTTGGGTTTTGAAAAAAGATAAACAACATTATGAACAAAGAAGATATTATACAGGAACTTTCAAAACATCTGCTTGATAAAAAGCAGGCTAAATCCGCTTTGGAAGAAACCTTAAAAATAATTAAAACGGCGCTTAAAAGCGGAGATAAGGTAGTCTTATCAAACTTCGGCACTTTTAAAGTTAAAGAGAGCCGCCCGATAAAACTTAAAAACCCCAAAACAGGCAGCGATATACCTGTGCCTTCTAAGACGAGGGTGCGTTTTAAACCGTCGGAAAATATTTTAAAATCCTAAAGGCGGCATATGCGTTTAGAAGATTTGAGGGATAAAGAATTTTTTACAATAGGCGAAGTCGCCAAAATCTCCAATATCCCCGAGTACACAATAAGATATTGGGAGAAGGCCTTTGCTTTAGTGCGCCCTTTGCGTAAAGAGAGCAAGCACCGCCGTTACACCCGCCAGGATGTAGACAGTATTTTGAAAATTAAAGATTTGATTTACAAGCATAAAATGACGCTTGAAGGCGCAAAAAAACATATGACGCGCTTTATGGCGGTAGGCGCAAAACCTAAAAACGCGGAAGAGTTCCATACAGTACGGGATATCAAATTCCTCAAAGAAGTTAAAGAAACCCTTTCACAAATCTTAAAAGAATGCTAGAATATATATGTACCCTTTAACAGGGTGGGCACAAACAAAATAATTTTGTTTGGCTGATTTCGGGGAGTGGCTTAGTGGTATAGCGCTCGCTTGGGGTGCGAGAGGTCCCGGGTTCGATTCCCGGTTCCCCGACCATTTTTAAGGCTACACTTTAAGTGTAGCCTTAGTTTAAAGTAGCGGTTTACAGCCGCGCGCCTTATAAGGCCCCAACCTTAAAGGCTGATATGATATAACGGGGCGTAGCGCAGTTGGTAGCGCGCACGGTTCGGGACCGTGAGGCCGCTGGTTCAAATCCAGTCGCCCCGATAAATTTTAAAAACCTACATTTATGTAGGTTTTTGAATTTATAGAGGGTTGAAGCAAAGCCAACTGCTTGGCTTTGTGTCGGATTTGAAGCCCGCAGCGATGTTTTTGTTTGAGATGCGAGCATTAGCAAGCAGCGAAAGGCAAAAACCGTGAGGGCCGGCCCAAAGAAAAATCCCGTCAGGGATTTTATAGGAGGGCAAATCCAGTCGCCCCGATTTTTTACTTCCTATTAAATAAAAACCTGCACATCTTAGGTGCGGGTTTTTTGTTCCTAAATACAGCACAATAAAATAATCTATACAAAAAGTAAAATTAATAAAAGGAGAAATAAAAATGTCTTTTGATATACAAATATGGTTGGCGCAAATTACGCCTAAAATAAAAGAAACATTTAAAAATGAGTTACTGTTCATCGGCCTGCAAGGCAGCTATGCACGGGGGGAGGCCTCTTGCTCAAGCGATATTGATATGGTAGTAATCTTAAAAATGCTGACATTAGAGCATCTTAAAAAGTACAGGGCAATAGTGCAAGCTATGCCAGATAGCCAAAAAGCCTGCGGATTTATTTCAGGCCGCGCGGAGCTGGAAAGTTGGGCCAAGCCTGATTTATTCCAGTTCTTCTATGATACAAAGGCCATTTACGGCAATTTAAGTACAATCATCAGCCCGCCTGCCCACGCCGATATAACGGCCGCAGTAAAGAATGGCGCGCAAAATATATTCCATTTTGCCTGCCACAGCTTTTTGTACGCGCCCGATAAAAGGGAGGCCTTAGCGGGCATATATAAAATGTCCTTCTTCGTCTTGCAGGCGGCGGACTTTTTGGCAAACGGCCAATATACGCCTACGAAGAAAGAGCTGCTTATAAAATTACAGGGAGCAGATAAAGAAATACTTCAAAAAACTATGGATAAAGATTCCATAGCAAAAGCAAGCGATGAAGAGTTGGAAAACCTTTACCGCAATATCATAGAATGGAGTAAGCAAAAAATAGCTGTATTCTAAACCGTAAAGCGCGCTTTTTGCCCAAAGGTAAAGGCGCGCAATTTACTTATAATTTGCTATCATATTGCGTATCTTAAATGAGGTGAGTAGAATATGTCTTATTTGTACCTGCTTATAGCAATAGCCGCGGAAGTTATAGGCACAACAATGCTTAAAAGTTCAAACGGTTTTACCGTAATTTGGCCATCAGTCGCCACGGTGTTTGCCTACGGGTTGGCTTTTTATATGCTCAGTTTATGTATGCGTATTTTCCCCACGGGCGTTATATATGCCGTATGGTCAGGCGTAGGCATAGTGGGTATTTCAGTATTAGCTTATTTTGTACATAAACAAAAGCTGGATTTACCCGCAATAAGCGGCATTGCGCTTATACTGGCAGGCGTATTGGTGATAAAGCTATTCTCAAAAACCGTAGCCTGATTCGCGCAAAAACAAAATCTTAAAAGCCTGCGCTTCTACAGCGCAGGCTTTATTTTTATATCTTATCGTATAAAAATTGCGGCATAATTTTTAATAGCCACGCTATTATGCGCCACCGTTTTGTTATATATACCACCCGTTTGGGCTTATCCAAAGCTGCCGTAATTTGACGTACGGCTTTAGGCACGGGCGCAACCCAAAATAAGCCCTCTTTCCCCCCGCCTACGCCTTGCGCTAAGGCGGTATCAACAAACCCCGGTATTATTGTTGTAATACTTAAAGGCAGTTTTGCTTTTACAGCCTTTTTGTGAAGCCCCTCCAAATAACTGCTTACATAAGCTTTGCTTGCATAATAGGCGGGCGCAGCGTCCGAGCCTCTAAACGAGGCTATGCTTGATATCCCGCTTAAGCGGCATACTATGCCTTGCGCGGCGCGGCCCGCCAAATAATTGTAAGCAGCTACGGCGCAATCGGTAAATCCGCAAACATTTGTTTTTGCGGTATCAAGCTCGGGGCTTGCCTCAAGATCAAAATTCATCAAACCTATACCCGCGCAAATAATTATGGTGTCAAGGCCGCCCATATCGGCCGCGGCCTGCTCTATAAGATGAGCGGCCTTAAAATCTTTGACGTCATTTACATATGTAAAAAGGCTTTGCTGCGCCTCCAAAGAGGCAGCGCTCCTGCCGCTTACGGCTACTTTACAGCCACGCGAAAGATACGCATTACAAAGCCCCAAACCTATACCTGAAGTACCGCCGATAATTAAAATATTCTTACTTTCATCCATACATTAATCCCCCCTGATTCACAATTATATAAATAAAAATGCCTATTTGACGATATGCGGCCATTTTGTTATTCTAATAGTATGAGGAATATAATACTTTTATTAATTTGCTGCTTTATATATTCGCCAAGCGTATTTGCGCAGAACAGATATAAAAAGGTGGAGGACTTCTCCAACACATATGAAATTAATGTGCGCAAAACGAATGATAAGGAAATGGCAAAATGCCAGGCTGTACGCCTAAGCCGTGATTGGTATATAACAGCAGCGCACTGTTTTAAGCCGCTTTGCGACAGCAGTTGTGAAGTACGCGCGCGCCTTATCGTGGGTGAGAATTACGAGATGGATATCTCCACAAAGCATAGTTCCTCGGCGCCTGCGGTATTTTTACATGAGCGCGCAAATGTAGATAAAAAAGTAGCGCAATATGACATTGCTCTTTTATATTTTAACCCGCAAAAATCTGAGTATACATATTATAACCCTGATGTTAATATGGAAATCCCTTTTGACCTTTTTATGGAAAGGTTATTCCCCAACCAAGAGTTGCACCGTATAGCAAAGGAGGGTACAAATATACCGACCATCCTTACGCTTAATACGGAAAAGCCTAAAATGCTGAAAAACAGCATATCGGTAATCTCTATATGGGACGGGGATAAATATGTTTTAAATTCAACAGGTCCTGTATTTTATTCACCCACCTTACGTTATATTTATACTGAAAATTTTGGGATAAGGCAGGGTATCTCCGGGTCCGGAGTGATGACAAATACAGGGGAACTTGTCGGTATTGTTTCCTCTACAGCTGAAATCGCAACCGTTATTACCGACGAGTATTCTAAACAGGAAAGGCAGGCTGCTATGTCTTTTATGGCATCTTTTGACAGCTA
The DNA here is from genome assembly GCA_964415545.1 of uncultured Elusimicrobium sp. Classification (GTDB taxonomy): domain Bacteria; phylum Elusimicrobiota; class Elusimicrobia; order Elusimicrobiales; family Elusimicrobiaceae; genus Proelusimicrobium. The sequence goes on along the minus strand of CAYQAU010000005.1, from coordinate 86,703 downwards.
TGTGATGGACTTTCTTAAAAGACATATCAGCGGGCTTCGTTATAAACAGGCTTTGGTGGACCACCTTACCGTAGTCCCCGATGAATACCGCCCGTTTACCGACAGCATGGAAAAAGTTGAAAAATGAAACTTCTTATTACTATTCTTACCGTCTTGCTGGTTACCCCTTGCATTGCGGGGGACGTCAGTTATATAGATATTTCAAGCGAGAACAGTTACAGCAAAGCAGCTGATTTTTCAAATACCTTTGAAATTAATATCAACCAGCACGGCAAATCACAAATAAGCAAATGCCAGGCCGTAAGGCTGGACCGTAATTGGTTCATCACAGCAGCGCATTGCATTTCCCCCTCGTGTGATGAAAATTGCAGCATACAGGCACGCCTGCTTATAAATAAAAATTATGAAATGGATTTAACCGCAACGCACACCCAAAAAAAGCCTATCATTTTTATGTGTCCCAAATCTAATGTGGATGAAAAGAACGCCGCCTATGATATCGCCCTAATCCATTTTAAGCCTTCGGTTTCAAAAATAATCTATAAGAATAATGCCATCGGCCAAAGCGCCACAGAACAGGAATTTGTTGACAGCCTGCCAAATTACAATATGTTTACAAGCGCATATTACGGGCGTAATATACCACCTATGCTTTCCGTCAATGCAAAGGAAGACAGCGTAATAAAAAAGAATATCTCCATAGTATCAATTTGGGATGGCAAACGCGGCGTTTTAAAAAGTACGCGGCCTATATTCTACTCCCCGAAAATGCACTATATACATACAGAAAACTTTGGCGTTATACAAGGCATTTCAGGCTCAGGCGCGATGACTAATACGGGCGAGCTTATAGGCCTGGTTTCCGCCATGGCCGTGCTGGATTATGTTGATAAAAACAGCGGCAAGCAGTTCCGCACCAATATAATTTTTATAGCGTCTTTTGATAATACGGTAAAAGACTTCATTAAGCAATATCTGCCGCAGCTTACTTTTAAAGATGCAAGCAATATCGTACTGCCATTACCGGACGCATATAAAGCCACTATACCCAATTTGGGCGATGCAGTGGATAAAGCAAGGCAGCAGGCTGTTGAAGAAGAAAAGCAAAAAGAACAAAAGGAACAAGATAAAACAGATAAGAAACAAGCTGCTAAACCGCCTGCGGCGAAGTGGGATGATAAACCTTCAAAAGATGAGATATTGACGGATGATATCAGCGGGCGGCAATAAAATCCGCAATTTGTACGCAATCAATTTCCCCGCCTTTTATATAATCGGCGGGGTTTATTTTTATAGCGTCATAGCGCGCAAACCAAGTACGCTGGCGTTTGGCGTATTGGCGGGTAAGAATAGTTATTTTTTCCAAAGCTTCCTGCTGCGTCATCGCCCCGTTAAGGTAAGATACGGCCTGCGCGTAGCCAAGGCTTTTAAGGCCATTGCTTTGTGTGGTATAACCTGCATTTAAAGCGGCTTTGGCCTCGGAGCACATACCGTCAAAAATAAGCGCGGTGCGTTTGGCTATCCTTTGGTTTAAAATTTCTTTATCCCAGCTTAAAATAATAAATTTTACTTTGTCTTTATCAAAGCCTTCGTAAAATTTGCCGCTCCTTAACTCTGATGCAGGTTTGCCTGCCAATCTGTAAATTTCAAGCGCGCGCATGGTGCGCTGTATATTGCCTGCAGGTATTTGCGCGGCTGAAACCGCATCCACAGCAGCTAATTGTTCATGCAGGTACTCTTTCCCGTATTTATCAGCCAAAGCCTTAAATTCAGCGCGTAAACCCTCATCAGCCTGCGGCAGATTGTCTAAACCGCAGAAATAACCTTGCAGATACATACCCGTACCGCCCGCAAAAATTATTTGGCGGCCTTTGTTTGCCGCGCTTATTTGATTGGCGGCGGACACAAATTTTGATACATCAAACTTATCATTAATATCCAAAAAATCCGTAAGATAATAAGGTATGTCCTGAACTTTAAATATATCCCCTTCCCAAATGCCAACGGGCGCTGCGGTACCGACGGACAAACCTTTATAAACCTGCCTTGAATCGGCCGATATTATAATGCCGTTCGTCTTTGCGGCTAAAGCCAAAGCTATATCCGTTTTACCGCTTGCTGTGGGGCCTGCTATTATAATGGGTTTGGGCATAAATAAAAAAAACCTTAAATAAGGTTTCGGGATACAAAATAAAGCCCCGCCCTTTTACTGGCGGGGCTTAAAACTATTATACAAAGAGGCTGTTATCCTTTTGCAATTTATTACATACATCGTGGCATTTGCAGTTAGGTGCGCAGACTTCGGGCAGCTTAAGCAAAATGCGCGTATTACAATCATTAAAATCATTAGCCATAGCCTGAATCTTGGCGGCTACAGAGGAATCAATTTCAACAAACTCTATACCGATAGTATACACGGGCCCTTTTTGCGATACCCAAGAAGTTTTTGCCTTTACGGAAAATTTACCGATAAACGGCAGCTCCATCCTGATATCCATCGCGCCCGCTATCGGGGCTTGCAGAAATGAGATTATCCTCATACCTGAAGCAGATAAATCCGCCAATACCGCAGCCACCTGGTTACGCTGGCCTGTTTTCTCGTCGGTATAAGTTAAATCAATAGGTTCTACTATATTGCTGATTACCGACATCCTGGGATGGCGGCGTCTTTCTTCAAAAGTTTTATTTTTTACCATATTTCCTCCCTCTCCTTAAGCCTGTGTAAGGTTCGCTCAGGATAAGAGTATTGTTTCCTGCGTTTCTTTAATTTCTAAATCCACAATCTCGCCCGTCTTGTACGGCTGCTTGGTGCGCACCCAAAAGTTTGTAAGCGTGCGGCCGTTTGTCGGCGTCTCCATAAGCACGGGCTGGACGGTGCCCAGCTGGCTCCTGTAAGCTTGAGCGGAGCTCCGCCTAACCTTATTTAACAAAATATCAAGGCGGTTTTCCACTATTTTATCGTCAAGCAGTTTAAGCGCCGCCGCAGGCGTGCCAGCCCGAGGTGAAAACTTAAAGCAATAGGCGTTTGCAAACAGCACTTCGTCAAAAAGCGTTAAGGTATCATTAAAGTCCGCCTCCGTCTCCGTCGGATAGCCAACAATGATGTCCGTACTTATCCAGACGCCCGCCTCTTTAAGCAATTTTACTTTTTGCAAAAATTCTTCTCTGCCGTATTTACGCTTCATATCGCCCAGCACTTTGGTTGATCCGCTTTGCACGGGCAAGTGCATATGCTTGGATATTTTATCGCTTGAGGCTACCGTATCGGCAAATTCTTCATCAATAAATATAGGATGCGGGCTTAGGTAGCGCAGGCGTTTTACGCCGTCAATTTTTATAACTTCTTTTATAAGTTTTGAAAAGTTAAGGCCTTTATAATTATAGGCGTTTACCGTTTGGCCTAAAAGCACAATCTCACGCGCGCCGCTGTTTACTTTAGCTTGTACATCGGCCAAAATTTTATCGGCGTCCATTGAGGAGGCCGCGCCGCGCACATAAGGCACTATACAATAAGAACAGCAGCAGCTGCAACCGCGCATAATATTAACTAAGCCTACTAATTGGGACGCGGGTTTTGAAGCGTCTTGTGAAGCATTATTAAACAGATGCGATTTATCTATAATTTCGCCAAAGCGGTCTATACTTTTTGCGCCTGCGATGATATCAAGATGCGGGTTTTTGCGGCGTACGCTTTTGCCTAAACGCTCGGCTGCGCAGCCTGCAAAGATGATGATGCGGCCTTCCTTCTGCTCCTTCCATTTAGCAAGGCGGCCGACGAACGATAAAGCCTTATGTTCCGCATGGTCCCTTATCGTACAGGTATTAATCAGGACGATATCGGCCTCGTCTAAATCTGAGGTCTCCGCGCAGCCCCTGGCCGCCAGGTGGAAAGCCATTTCATCGGAGTCCGCTAAGTTCATCTGGCAACCAAAGGTTTGCGTGTAGAATTTCTTCATCGTTTACAAAGTTACTTTGAATTTGCGTTTGGCGGTTTTTGTTTCTTTGCCGTCTACAAAAGCCAAAGCTTCCACGGTAAAGCTGCCCGTTTGGAAGTTCCACCAATCGCACCACCAGTAACCGTTAGCGGCCCTGCAATCCATCCAAGAACCGCCGTTGATAGAGATTTTGGCCCACTCAACATGGTTTGAGCTGCCTAATCTGAAGCAGTAATGCCCGCAGTATACGGTGCCATTAGCCTGAGGATAATCAATGCAAATAACTTCTGACTTTGCTGCCTTCGTTGTTTTTACCGTCTTAGAGCTTGCTGCGCTCTTAGACTTTACTGATTTTGAGACAGCCTTTCCCGCCGCGGCGATTTTCTTTATCGTATCGGTTAATTTGGATGCACCGCTTTTGGAAGCGCTTGTCTTTGTTGTTTTAGACGCTTTTTCAGAAGGCGTCTTAGACTTCTTTACTGTTGTTGCCATTTATTCCTTCCCCTTATTTACCTCTCCGTACTAAAAAAGCGCGCTTATTTTTTTAAGTGATTGCAGTACGGGTTTTTTCAAATGTATTTTAATTGCTCTGCGGCCCTTTTCCTCAAGCGCCTTAAAGTCCGCCAGGGCCTGCGCGTTTGCAAGCTCGGCAAAGCTGTAGGACTGCCCCGGAATCTTTATATCATGTTCATTATCAGCGGAGAAGATGATAAAAATGCCGTTATTGCCGTCCCCTTTATGCAGCTGGCCCGTGGAATGCAAGTAGCGCGGCCCGTAACCGAATAATACGGCGTGCTTGCTGCGCGTAAATACTTCATCGCGAAGGCAGGCAAAAAGCGCGTTTACATCCTCGTCAGCATACATATAAGGCAGTATGGCTATATAGTCATTGCCTTTTACTAAATCGTAAATATCATGGCCCAGCGAAGCTAAGTTTACTTTGCCTTTAAGATTGGCCGATACTGCTAAATCCGCTTCGGAATCATCAGATTTTACGCCTTTTGAAAGGTCCCCCAGCAAACCTTTTGTAATGGTTTTTGCAAGCTGGACATTGGGTTGGTCAAAGGGGTCAATCTCCATAATCGCGCCGCAGGCTGCGGTTGCAACTTCCCATAACAGGAACTGCGCGCCGATATTATAAAGGTCGCACATTTCAATTTCAAATACCGGGTGCGCCGTGCTGTTAAGCTGCGCCGTAATTTCTTTTACGCGGTTATTTTCCGAGCAGTTAAAGGAGACGTGTACAAATACCCTGTCTTCCTTATAATCAAAATTTTTGTAGAGGCCCTCGCCCGCCACGGGCACTACGCCCTTCTCTTCCTTGCCTGTTGATTCCGCCACAAGCTGCTCAACCCAAAGCCCGAAAGTGTCCACATCTTTAGGCATAAGCAAAGTAAGCTTATCTTTACCCGCTTTATAGGCCGCGCCCATTAAAGAGCCAAGCTTTGCAGCGGCATTATCAGGGTTAGCTTTAAAGCCTTCGCCCTCTTTTTTTGCGGCGAGCAAAATCTTTTCAACATCAATACCGCTTAAAGCCGCAGGCACCATGCCGAAGAACGATAAGGCTGAAAAGCGGCCGCCGATATCAGCTTTGTTGATGAAGATTTTCCTGAAATTCTTTTCTTTAGCTAAAGCTTCAAGGCCTGTACCCGGGTCCGTTATTGCTATAAAATTATGGCCCGCATTATCTGATTCTTTGGAGACTTCAGCGTGGAAGTAAGCAAACTGGCTTGCAGGTTCTACCGTGCCGCCTGATTTGCTGGCAAAAATAAATAAAGTTTTTGAGGGCACAATCCTTTCCCTTACGGAGGCTACCCAATCGGCGTTTGTGCTGTCTAAAACAATAAGCTCGGGCCAGCCTTCCTGCTTGCCGAAAAGCACCCTTAAAACTTCAGGCGCGAGGCTGCTGCCGCCCATACCCATTACGACGACATGGTTATAATCTTTTTTGGCTTCAAGCGCAAAGGATTTGATTTCATCAATATGGGCAAGCGTCCAGTCATAAACTTCCGTCCAGCCGAGCGAATTATTGATGATTTTGGTGTGCTCTTCTTCTTTTTTCCAGAGGGTTGCGTCATGTTTATAAATTCTTTCGGTAAAATTTAAAGCGTTTAAAACATTCTCGCCTTCTTTGATAAATTTTGATGCAGCTTCATTGTAATTAATTTTCATACTATTATTGTCTCCACAGTATTATTTAAAATTTTCTTTTTCAATTTCCAAAACTTTACCCAAACGCCTGACGTGGCGCGCTTCGTCTTTTTCAAACTTGGCTTTAAGGAACTTTTCAGTAAGCTCGCTCGCTATGGGCGCAACTACCCTGCCGCCTAAGCAAAGCACATTCATATCATCGTGCATAACGCCTTGCTCGGCGCTATATAAGTCGTGCGCGATAGAGGCCCTTATGCCTTTATATTTATTTGCCGCTATGCAAGCTCCAATGCCGCTGCCGCAGATTAAGATACCCCTGTCCGCCTTTTTAGAGGCCACAGCCTCGGCCACTTTGGCCGCATAATCGGGATAATCTACGCTATCGGTACTGAATGTACCTAAATCAAGCACGGTATTGCCGAGCTTTTGCGCTTCTATAATTACGGCTTCTTTTATCGGGAAGCCCGCATGGTCGCAGCCTATTGCTACTATCATAAGTCCTTCTCAACCAATTCGCAGATTGTATGGCCTATAAAGATATGGCATTCCTGCACGCGCGGCGTATTATTGGTTTTTACGATGATAGGCAAATCAACTATATTTTTGATTGTGCCGCCGTCTTTACCCAGCAAGGCCGCAGTATAGCAGCCTGCCTTTTTTGCAACTTCCAAAGCTTTATATACATTTGTGCTGTTGCCCGATGTGGAAATACCGATTACTATATCTTCCGGCTTTGCAAAGCCCTCCACCTGGCGGGAAAAGCTGACGTCATAACCATAGTCATTACCTACGGCCGTTAAGGTTGAAGTATTGGTGTTTAAAGCCAGCGCGGGATAGGAGCGGCGTTCCTTTTTGTATCTGCCTACAAACTCCGCCGCGATATGCTGCGCGTCGCCCGCGCTGCCGCCATTACCCATTAAAATCACTTTGCCGCCTTTCTTTAAGCTTTCATTAATCTTTTTTGCAAGTTCATCCACCTGCGGGCCAAGATTATCACCGACATACCTTACTACTTCTATAAGCTCTGCGGCTTCCTGTTTTGTAAACATAGTTATTATATCTCCTCAATAGATTTTTTAAGCACCCAGCCTTCACCTTCGGCGCCTGTGCCTTCAACTATTATATTTGCCCATTGGCCTTTTGTATCTTTAACCGTTACCACATGCGCGCGCGGCACGCTTATTGATACGGGGAAGTTCTCCCCCGGCCCGCTGCGGACCTCCGCCCGAGCCACGGTCGTTACAGCCAGTTGTTTTGTTTCCGAAGGCAAGCGCGCCATATACCATAAACCGAAAGCCGCCGCAAACCCCGCCGTGTAAAAAAGCGCCGTTTTAAAAACCTGCTTTTTATAGCCCGTCATAAAAATTACAAAGAATATGGCAAAAACCCAGCCCGCCAAAAATAAAATGCCGCGCAGTTCTTTAAACGATAAAAAGTAAAAAGCGTCAAAAACAACTTGCGGTATATCCTCAGCCTTAAAACTTTGCGCCGTCATTTTTAATGCGAATTCCAAATTAGTTTTTATATCTTTATCGCGCGGTAAAAGGCGGAAGGCGCGGTAGTAATTGATTATCGCTAAATCACTATCCCCCGCTTTAAAATAGCTGTTGGCCAAGTTATACCAAATATAGGCATTGGAAGGGTCCGCTTTAGCCTCCTTCTCATAAACCTGCGCCGCAGCCATATAGTCGCCGCGCGTATAAAGCTCGGCCGCGCTAAGCTGTTTTTGCCGGGCAGGCTGCTGCTGAGCCTCAACAGATTCAGGCTGCTGCTGCTCGGGCTGCGTTGCAGCCTCTTGGGCAAAAGCCGCAGTATTAAAAACTAAAATTAATAGGCAGAGAATGATTTTCATTTAATCTCCTTTTCCAAACGCTTAATAATTTCCAGCGTGCGGTTTGCCGCTTCTGTTACCGCTATGCTGTCTTTAAGCGAGGCTGACGGCGCATATTTAAGCATCTCAAACTCCTGCCACAGATCAGCCAGGTCCTGCGCTGTCCGGCCGTCAAGCTTAAGTTTTGATGAAACCTCGGCAATAGTTAAAATGCCTATAGGGGCCCTTTGTTTTTCCTCTATATAATCCTTAAGTACGGCAGATACTTCAGCCACCGTTTTGGCTTTGCCCAAGGCAGATTTTGCCTTGATATAAGCGCGCTTTTTGCCGAGTATTGAAATATCTTCCCTGCTGAATATATTATAAAGTATGCCAAAGATAATCAAAACCGCTATAAGCCAGTTCCACGCGCCTAATGAATCAATAAAGCTTAAAACTGATGTAAAGGCAGAGGGTTTGCCGCTCTTAATATAATTGATATCCTGGGTAAGCTTCTCTACGCCGCCGTCGGCGTTCCTTTGCGCCTCTTCCGTAAAAGCAACGCCGGACGCCTGGCCGGACTGCGAAGCAGGCTCCACATGGAACATTATCGGCTTGCTGCTGACGGTCTTATAAGTATAAGAACCTGTATCAAAATATGTAAATTTTATTGCAGGTATCTCATAGGAGCCTGATACGCGCGGGACGATAAGCGTTTTAAAGGTTTTTGCGCCCTCCATAATATCATCTTTTATTTGCGTCTTAACGGACGAGGCCGTGTCATAAACCCTAAAGCTTGACCCCATATCCGGCACGGGGACATTGCCAATACCCTTTATATTGCCGCGGCCGCTAACATCTACAATAAGGGTAACGGGCTCGCCTGCATGGATAGTTTGCGGCTGCTCAAGTTTAGCTTCAATTTTATAGTTAGAGCCCACCGCGCCGTAAAAAGTTTTAGTTTTGCCTTCTTCGGGCAAAGGTTTAATTTCAATTTGTAAAGGGTCGGTCTTTACTTCAGATGAGCCGCCGCCCGCGCCTGTGCCGCCAAAAAAGATGTCAAAAGGATCAGAGCCTTGCGCAACATAATAAACCGTTGCGGGGCTTATAGTGCCTTTACCCGGCACAATGCCGAATACCACTGAAGGAAACTCCGTATAAACATACTGCTTGCCGTCAATATAAACGAACTCCTGGTTTGTGCGCGTCTCCTCAAAAACAAGGCCCTGCATTTTAGGGCGCTCATACTGCGGGTTGCCTACAGCGTTTTTGGATTGGTAAAAACGGATTATAAGGTTTATCTGCTCATCAAGATACGCCTGCTTTTTATCAACTTCCGCCGTCATAAAGAAATCAGGTTTAGACGAGTTTTCATTACTTATCGGCATAGCGCTGTTGCGCGCTCTTTTTGAACTGCTGTCGCCCTGCGGCTTTCTGCCGTCGCCGCGGACAACCTCAATCTCTATCGGTTCTGTTGAGTATGTTTTGCCGCCAATCTCAACCGTAAAAGGTTCTATTATTGAGCGGCCGGGAAAACGGGGAGATAAGATATAGTTAAAATTATGAATCGCATTCACCTTACCGTTTAACATGCTTATGCTTGTGGACTGGCCTGATGAATAGATATTAAAATTAGGCAAAGAAGGCATAACCGGCACCTGGGTATTGGCCGAGTTAGATTGAAGAGTAAGCGTAAGGTTGATATCCTGCGTAACGTCAACTTGGGTATGGTCTACGCTGGCTGTCAGGCTTACCTGGGCGTAAGCGCAGACAAAAAACATAAGAAACATAAAAAACGCCAGGCATCTTTTAATCATTTTTACCAATCCTTTTCAACAGTATCAGCAGAAGACATAGAACCTAATTGCCCGCCTGCATTTTGCTGCTCGTTTGCCAACTGCAAAATTTTGTTTGAAAAATCTTTACTCATATCCCCGCTTTGGTTTGGCTGCCCCTGGTCCTGTTGCTGATCGCCCTCTCCGCTATTACTTTTGTCTTTACCGTCTTTGGGCTTTTTATTGCCATTATCGCCCTGCGGGCTCTCCTGTGATTGTTCATCATTTTGGGAATCAGGGTTCTTTTGTTCGTCATCTTCCTCATTTTTATTGGAAGCCTGGCCCTCATTACGCTGCGCGATTGAGAGCTGTAAATTGTGTATAGCCGCCTCGTCCTTAGGGTTCATCAAAACCGCTTCGCGGAAGCTCTTTACCGCTTTGTCATAAGACTGCGTTTGGTAAAAAGCGTCCCCCGCGTTAAAATGCGCTGACTGCAAAAGATTAGGGTCGCTCCCCCCTGCCTGATTATAGGCTTTTACGGCATTCTCATAGTCTTTAAGCCGGTATAAGGCCGCACCTGTATTATACTGCGCTTTTGCGGCGTCTTCGCCTGTATCCTGCGCGGCGGACTGGTAAAGCTCAAAAGCCTCGCCGTATTTTTCCTTATCATAGGCGCGGTTGCCCGCACGGATTTTTGACGCCTCCCCCGCAAAGACGGGCGCCGCCAATAAAACAATAAGTAAACCCGCTAAAATACGCATAATTCTATTTTACCTTTCTTAGAGGAATAAGTATAGAGCTGATAATCAATAAAATACCTATACAAAGCGGTATTTGGTATCTGTCTTTATACTTTGCCCTTTCGCCTGCGCTTTCAAGCGTTTTATCTAAAAGAGCAAGCTGCTTTAATACGGAGTCCGCCGCCGCCTGCGCATTTGTAAAACTGCCTGACACCGTGCCTGATCCGTTAAATTTTATATACGCGCCGCCAGTTTCACGCGCAAGGCGGATAAGCGTCTTCTCGTCAAGCTTAGTTAAAACCGTTTTACCCTCTTTATCTTTTTTAAAGTTGCTAAACCCGTTAGCCGCGCCGGGCTTTAAGGGGATAAGCTCTCCTTCGCTTGAACCTATACCTACGGTTATTACCGATATATTATTATCCTCAGCTGTTTTGATTGCCTCTGCCAAATCACCGGGAGAATGGTCCTCCCCATCGCTTATCAGCACTATGGCTTTACGCCCGCTGTAAGGCGAAAGCGCTTTTGAGGAAAGGTTAATAGCCGCAGCAAGCGAGGTACCCTGTACTATGGAAGGATTCATTTGTATGCTCCGGTTTAGCCCTTTTAATGCGCTGTAGTCAAAAGTTATCGGGCATTGCAAATAGGCCTGCGAAGTAAAAATAACCAGGCCCAGCCTTTCATTGGTTACGCTGCTTAAAATAAAATCCGTCATTGTTTTAGCGGCCTCAAGCCTGTTTGGCTTTAGGTCCTGCGCACTCATTGAAAGTGATACGTCCATCGCAATTATAGCCTGCGAGTAGCTGCCGCTGAATTGAACCTTCTGCCGCCCCCATTGCGGCGCGGCCAAGGCTATAAATATAAACAAAAGCCCGATGTAAAAAAGTATATCGCTTCTGCGCCTTAATGTATTAAGCGCGGGCGGGATAAGCCTGTCATAGTTTGCGCGCGTAAACACCGCCGCAATAGCTGCGTTTTTACGCTTTAATCCCCAACGCACAGCCAAAAAAACCACAGCCGCCGCCGCTATAAGATATAAGAAAGCTTTTATATTGCCGAATAATTCCATAACCCGCTCCGTAAAATTACGGTATTTTTATAAAAATAAATTTGTCTAAAACCAAAGCCGTAAGCAAAAGTAAAACCGCGCCCCAAAGGAAAGGCTCATACTCGTCGTCATAATCTATTTTTATGATATTTTCAAATTCTGTTTTCTCAAGTTTATTTATAGTTTCGTAAATTTGTTTAAGTTCAAGATTATTGCGCGCGCGGTAAAATTCCCCGCCGGTTATTGTCGCTATCTCTTTTAATACCGCAACAGCTTCAGATGATATTGATGGCACGGCCAAATTTTTCATGCCAAACATTGTATTGACGGGCACGCTCGTCCGCCCCTCGCCGCTGACGGCAATTGAATATACTTTTATATCATAAGCCGCCGCCGCTTTAGCCGCCGCTATAGGGTCCACCGCGCCGCTGTTTGATTCGCCGTCGGTAATAAGTATGATTATTTTACTTTTTGCAAGGCTGTCTTTTAAATGGTTTGCAGCTACGGCTATGGCGTCCCCGACTGCGGTGCCGCTGCCTTTAATCATACCTGCGCTGATAAGTTTTATATAGTCATAAACTGCAAAATAGTCCAAAGTCAGCGGGCATTGCAGCATGGCCGAATCCTCAAAGACAACTATGCCTATCCTGTCGCTTATCCTTTGTTTTACAAAGTCGTCCGCCGTTTCCTTAGCGGCGGCCATCCTGTCGGGCTTAAGGTCCCCCGCCAACATACTGGGTGAAACGTCTATAGTAAGCATAATATCAATGCCCTGCGCGGGCGGCAGCGTTTGCCTGCCTTTAGTTTGCGGGCGCGCCAAAGCCGCCATACATAAAAGCAAAGCCAAACAGATTAAAGTAAACGGCAGCCACGCTGTAGCTTTAGCCCAAATGCCCGTTTTAACAGCGCATTGTGAAGGCAAAGGATAATTAAGCGCAGGCTTATAAATATGTTTTATCAGGCCGGCCGCAATAAGTAAAACCAAAAGCACGGGAATAAGATACAAAAAAAACGGATTGGCAAAAATATAGCCGCGCAGGAAATACCACATCCCCGCGCCTGTAAGCAGCAAGGCAATAAGCACGCCCAAAGTTACGGGCAAATAGCGCATTATTAAAGAGGCAAACTGTTTCTTGTTCACGGTAAATTACCCCCTTCTTTTTTTTGCTCCGCCGTATTTTTTATGTCTATAATATCACTTGCGCTATGGGGCTGCTCGGTAGGAACAGCGACGAAAGAATCGTCCTCCTTAGCGGCGATGATAATATCTTTTAAATTATTTACGTCCGAGTCCCTTTCAACAGTATCAGGTGAAAGTTTTGCAAATTTTACCAAATCGGCCGATTTTTGCAGCTTGTCAACCTGGCGGATATCAGCCTTAAAATCAGGCATACTTTTAAGTTTTTTAAGCAGGTCGCGGCTGGTGTACATATGCGCGTCAAATTTAAAACGCGCGGTAAGATAATCCCTGAAGATATCAATCATATCGGTATAGAAAACTTTGTACTGCTTGTTTTCCCAATAATCCTGCATAAGCAGCATATTAAGACGGTCCAAAGCGATAATATGCAGCGGCCGCGCGTCATTGCCATAAGGGTTTTGCCGCTCAACTTTTTTATTACCCGCGCGGTAGGAAAAATACCGCAACAGCCCGATAATTATAGCTATCCCGATAATGACAAAAACCACTATCCACCAGTTAAACGGGCGGTAGGGTGAGCGGATATCAATTAAACCTTCGGCCTTAAGTTTTATTTTTGCTGGGCCTATTTCTATCTCAAAAGGCGTTGTAGCCGTTTCGGTGCCGTCGGGCAAGATTACCTCTATCCCGGGGAACTGTACCTTTTGCAAATTAAAAGGCATAAGCGTGATATCAACAGCGTCTGCATATTCTTTATTGGGGGCGACGCCCAAAACTTCAAAATCATCAAGCCTTGTTTCCTTAATTTTTATATCCTGCGGTAAGCGGTAGGTAAGGGTAAAAGGCTCGGCCAGGGTTACATTTTTGGGCATTTCAAGCGGCAGGATTTCATTGCTTACAAAGTTACCGTCGGGCAACATCACTTTTTTTGCGGCCGGCTCTTTTTTTGCAGCGGCCTCTTTCTTAGCGTCTTCAAGACGGGCCCTCATATTAATATCGGCCGCTTTCCTTATGTCCTCACGGGAGGCGTGCTGACGCTTGTAAGATGGCTTGGGCCCGCTTTTGTCCAATATAAAATCAGTATCCTCAGCATTTGCCGTCGCGGCGCTTTGCGTTTTGGCGGCGGCAGGCGGCTGCTGCGCCTGCAGGTAACACGGCGCGGCAATTAAATTAAGGAATAAAAGGAATGATAAAAACCTCATCTTACCTTCTTTGCCCTTTGTTTAAAAAACTTTATTACAGGGTCTATAATATTTTTTGAAACGTCTATCCTTATATATTGGCTGCCCGTCAGGTTGAAAAGGCGCACTGCGTCCTCCTTCTCCTGGTAATGGCGCAGCGTAAGATAGTCTTTGTCGGGCGATTTTAAATTTATGGTTAAGTTTTGGCCGTCTTCTAAACCTTGTAAAGTTACAAATGAAGGAAGGGCCGGTATATTGGCCTCTAAAGGGTCCTCAATAATAACGGGTACAAGGTCAAATTTTTTGGCGGAAAGTTTAAAAGATTTTTGGTAGCCGCCGGCCAAAAAGTCCGATATCAAAAGCAGTATCCCCTGCCTTTTAATAAGGCGGTTTAAAGAGTCAAGGCAAAGCGCGATATCAGTGCCCTTGCTCTTTGGTTTAAAGGCTAAAATTTCCCTGATGATGCGCAAAGCGTGGCGTTTGCCTTTTTTAGGCGGGATATAAAGTTCTATCTTATCGGAAAATAAAAGCAACCCTACTTTATCATTATTTTTGATGGCCGAAAAAGCAAAAACCGCGCCCAGTTCGGCCACAGCCTCGCTTTTAAATTTGCCCGTGGAGCCGAAGAACTGCGAGCCTGAAACATCGCAGGCTATGATGACGCTGAGTTCACGCTCTTCATTAAATTTTTTGACATATGCGCCGCCCGTCCTGGCCGAGACATTCCAGTCTATTGAGCGCACGTCGTCCCCGGGTACATATTGGCGGACTTCCGCGAACTCTATACCCTGGCCTTTAAAAACGCTCAGGTATTCGCCTGCAAAGGTTTCACTGACTAATTTTCCCGTCTCAAACTCAATGCGGCGCACCCTTTTAAGGATGTCTGAAGTTTGCATTATGGCACTTCTACCGTATCAAATATCTTGCGGATTATATCTTCAGATGATATATTTTCCGCCTCGGCCTCGTAAGTAAGCAGTATGCGGTGGCGCAGCACGTCAGGGCCGATTGCCTTTACATCTTCCGGCGTTACATAGCCCCTGCCGTCTAAGAAAGCAAAAGCTTTGGCCGCTTTTGTAAGGTTGATAGAGGCCCTGGGGCTTGCTCCGTAAAGTATATACGGGGCAATATCATCAAGCCTATTGGCTTTAGGGTCCCTGGTGGCAAAAACTAAATCCACGATATAGTTTTTTACCTTTTCATCTACATATATATTATCGGCGACTTCGCGCGCCTTTAAAATCGTATCCACCCCTATTTTAGCCGTAACCTGCGGGCTTTGCGCAAGCGACATACGCTCAAGTATCATCTTTTCTTCTTCTTTCGTCGGGTAGCCCACTTTTATTTTAAGCATAAACCTGTCTACCTGCGCCTCGGGCAGCGGGTAGGTGCCTTCCTGCTCAACGGGGTTTTGCGTCGCCAAAACCATAAAAGGGCTGGGCAGGTTATAAGTACTATCACCTATGGTTACCTGGCGCTCCTGCATAGCTTCAAGCAATGCGCTTTGCACTTTTGCGGGGGAGCGGTTAATTTCATCAGCCAGCACAAGGTTGGCAAATATAGGGCCCTGCCTCGGATAAAAAGTGCCCTCTTTAGGATTAAAAATTAATGTACCCGTGATATCGGCCGGCAAAAGATCGGGCGTAAATTGTATACGGCGGAAGGACGCGTTTAAAGCGTCCGCCAAAGTTTTTACCGTCAAAGTTTTAGCAAGGCCCGGCACGCCTTCAATCAAAATATGCCCGTTGGCTATAAGGCCTACCAACATCTTTTCAACCAGGTCCTCCTGGCCTACGATTACTTTTGCGATTTCCCTGCGCAAATCTTGCAGGAAGAGGCTCTCCTCCTGCACTTTTTTATTAATATCGCTTATATTCATTAATAGCCCCCTGTTCCGTCAATCGCGCTCCTGATAGAAGCGCCCGCCAGCTGCGTTTTGCCGCCGACTGCCTGCTCATCTGCTTTTGAGTTTTGGTAGTCAAGGTACCACGCGCTGCTTAACATCTCGTTTTTGGCCTGCTTGGCTTCCTTTTGGATTGAAGAATTATTAGAATTAAGAAAACTGTCTAAAATAGGAATAATGGCAGGGTTTTCAAAAGCGTTAATCTTTTTAAACAATGTGCGGCGTGAGAAGGTGCCCTTGTTTATCATTTCAACAAGTATATCTAAAGTTTCCTGGTCCTTATAAGCTGTTATAAGTTCCAAAAGTTTATCCCTGTCTTCCGGCATACTGAAATTAAGCAAATACTTGTTTACAAGTTCCTTGGAATTGCCCGCCCCGCTGGAATACATAACATCCACCAAAGCATAGGAAGCGTTGACGTCATAAGTATTAAGTATTGTGTCCTCAATAAGTTTAACGCTGTTTCTTGCGCCCTGTACGCCGCCCGCGCGTGATTCAGCCCTGCGCGGCAGTTTGGGGAAGCGTTCCTTTTTGACAACAGCCGCAACGGTAGATGATGTAGCCGCCTTTACATCTTCCACAAAGCCGGTAGGATCCAGCCTTGTGTTTTTAAGAACGTCAACAAAACCGCTGTTATAAAGATAGTAACCGCCGCCTATAAGCAGGCAGATAAAAATAAGCTGTTTCATTTTTTTGACCTCTCCCCTTTTTTGTATATCTTATAGAATTTTACCGCCTCTGTCCAGTAGCCTGAGTAATTAGATAAATAAGCGGAATTTTTAACGCCCGTTAAAGCCGCTGCCCAAACGATGGCCTAATTTAATTTTTTATAGTAGAATGTTTGAATGGATACCATAATTCTATTCTCTATTTTCTTTCCTTTTATAAGCGCATTGCTTATGCCTGTTATAGACCGTCTTGGCGCTGATTGCGGCAAGGCGGCTTTACTTACGGCAGCGGGCGTGTTTTTCGCCTCCTGCTACGCCGCGTTTTACGCGGGCCAGGGCATTATAGCCCAATACATTATATATATGCCGCTGGGGCTGGATTTTTATTTGCAGGGCGGCCTTATGTCAACCTTCATCGCCGTTACGGCTTCAATGTTAAGTTTTATAATAATGTATTACAGCCAGGGTTATATAAAGGATAGTGAATATAAGGGGGAGTTTTATGCAATCTCCACCATCTTCTTAGCTTCTATGATGGGCCTTGTTTACTCAATTAACCTTGTTTGGCTGTTTGTGTTTTGGGAAATTACGGCAATTTGCAGTTGGAGGCTTGTCGGCTACTTCCGCACCCCTAACGACGTAGCTAAGGCAAATAAAACATTTTTGGTTACCGTATTTGGCGCATTATTTTTACTGCTGGCCGTAGTGGATATCGCGCAGGCCAACGGCACTTTAAATTTAAATGAGCTTGCAGGTACAAAAATACCCGTAAGCGCGGCAATATTTTTGGTTTTGGCGGCGTTTTCCAAATCGGCTATTTTTCCGTTTTCCACCTGGCTGCCTGATGCGGGCGTTGCGCCTTCCCCCGTTACTGCTTTGCTGCACGCGGCCGTGCTGGTTAAGATAGGCGTTTTTGCTTTTGCAAAAATCTTCTTTTATATCCCGCTTGATATTAATGTTGCCCAGCTTGTTATGTATACGGCTGGCATAAGCTCGCTTATCGCGGGCGGCGCGGCTTTGAAAGAAACAAATATAAAAAGGATTATCGCCTATTCAACGATAAGCCAGTTAGGTTTTATCTTCTTGGGTATTGCAGCGGGCGGGTGTTTTGGGCTTTTAGGCGCGCTGGTTTTTATACTTATGCACGGCGTTGCTAAGGGCGGCCTTTTCCTTTGCGCGGGTATTATTGAACATAAAACCCATACCAAAGATATTATGCAGATGGGCGGCTTATATAAGGTATTGCCGTGGACGGCTTTTGCCTTCGGTTTTTGCGCTTTATCTGTTATGGGCATACCGCCTTTTGGCGGGTTTTTCAGCAAGTTTGCGGTATTTATGGCGGCGGCAAAAACAGGCGGCTTACCGATAATTATTATATTTGGCATTGCGGCTTTGTTTACCGTGGCTTATTTGACCAGGGTTTTTTACATAGTCTTTTTAGGCCCCGTATTAAAAGAGCATGCCAAAAGCGCGCACGAGGCGCCGCATCAGATGATGATTTCAGTAATGATTTTAGCCGTACTTTCTTTATTATTAGGTATATGCATAAAACTGCCCGTTGACTTCCTGTGGCCTTTGTGCGGAGGTGTGTTATGATATTTTTCCCCATCATCTTCCCGCTTGCGGCGGCTTTGATTTTGCTTATTTTATCGGATTATTTGCCCTCTTTGGGCAAGTTCCTGGGTTTTGCGGGCACATCGCTCGGTTTTGTGGGACTGATAACCCTATGCAACTTTTTGTTTAGCCCGATAGCGCACAATTTATTTGACGGGATATTGCCTGATACATTTTCCCTGTTAATGGCTTTATGTATATCATTTTTTGCTCTGCTCGCTTCAATGGCGGCCTTAAAGTTTAAAGACGCAGGCAACCAGTTCTATTTTAACCTGCTCTTAAGCGCGGGCTTTGCTATGGGTGCGGTTTTATCGGATAATTTCTTGGTGATGCTCTTCTTCTGGGAAGGCTTGCTTATAAGCTTGTACCTGTTCATCGCCAAAAAGAATATGGTAACCGCAGTAAAAGCTTTCCTCATTAATGCCGCGGGCGATGTGCTTTTGCTGGCGGGCGTTGTAATGCTTTACGCAAAAACGTCTTCCCTCACATTCTCCGACGCGGTAATAGCTAATTTGGACGGCAATAATCTCTGGGTTTTCACCCTATTATTTACGGGTACGGTTGCCAAAGCGGGCGCCTTCCCGTTCCAAAGCTGGATACCGCTTGCCGCTAAAGATATGAATAGCGTTTTTATGGCGCTTTTACCCGCCGCCTTAGAAAAGCTGTTGGCAGTCTTTTTACTCGGTAAACTTTTGACGGTTACCTTCCCCATCCTTAATACCAACGCTGCATTATTTATGCTTGGCATCGCCACGGTAACAATAATTATTGCGGGCGTGCAGATGCTCGGCTTTAAGGGCCTTAAGCAGCTTTTAGCTCTAAACATTGTGATGCAGATAGGCTTGCTTATAATGGCCTTGGGGGTGCGCGAGCTTGTTAACCCTGAGGAAGATTTAATGTTCATCGCCAACCACGGTATCTTTAAGGCTGCGCTTTTGGCGGCGGCCTTCTTTGCGGCGGCTAATATAGAGCTGCGCAACAAAAGTACGCTTTTGGCTGATATGCACGGCCTATCCAAAAAGATGCCGCTTACAAAATGGGTTTTATTTATTTGTATGCTTGGCCTTGCAGGCGCGGCCTTTGTTGATATTTTTGCGCTGCCTAATGCGCTTTTCGCCGATACATGGGCGGCCTTCCCGCTGTTTATACCGCTGCCTTTATTTGCCTCCTTTGTAACCTTATTTACATTCACCAAAGTATTTAAAGCTATGCGCCAAAACAGTGAAAAGGCTATAGAGCCCCGCAGCAGGCTGATGAATACAGTTATGCTTGCCGCCGCCGCTGTTGTGATGTTCTTTTTTATCGGGTTTGAAATTTGCCCCTGCGGAACGATAGCTCCGCATTTTGCGGGTTTTGATTTTAATTTTGTATCAGCCACGGTATTATTGCTTTTAATTGTAAGCATAATACTGGGTTTAAGCTTAAAGCAGCCCGCGATAAAGTTTAAAGACAATACTTTTAGCATTGCCAAAAAAACTATTTTTTTGGCGGCTGGCGTCCTGTTTAAAGTCGACAGGGGGATGGACTTCCTTTTAGACCGCGCGCCCTCCGTATCGGTACACAAAGTATCGGCCTATATATCGGGTAAGCATACGGGAAGTATGCCCAGGTATATGCTGTGGGCCATAATGGGCATAGCTGCTTTTATAATTTTAGTTGTTTTGGGAGGCGTTAAATAAATGCTTGATTTTTCTTATTTCTTTATAATACTGCCTTTGGTATTTGCCATTGTTTGCGCGTTCCTCAACAAACGCAATAAAATGCCTGCGGTTTTGGCGATAACGGTATTAAGCGTCTGCCTTTTAGGCGCGTGTTTTGTTTACGCAATACAAAACGGCACGCAGTGGTTTTTTGGCGACAGCGTATTATCTTACTTTATGCTGATAGTAATCTTTATGATTGCTTTAGCCGTAGCCATCTATGCCAACAGCGCGGCGCGCACTAAGCGGCGCGGCTCTTACTTCGCGATGCTTTTGGTTATAAGCGCGGGTATGGCGGGTGTGGTTTGCGCGAGGGACTTTTTTACGCTTTATGTATTTTTGGAAGTCGTATCGGTTTCCTCTTTCGCTTTAATCTCCTTCTACAACAGGCCGCTTAGCACGGAGGGCGCAATAAGATATTTTTACCTTTCCGCAATAGCTTCCGCCTTATTATTATTTGCGATTTCCCTGCTTGTGGTTTATGCGGGCAGCCCCGCTTATGAAAGCTTGATAGAGGCTATTTTCGCCCACAAAAATAATCCTGCGGGCCTTAATATAATACTGGGCGTAATGGCTTTGGCTTTTATGATAAAGACGGGCCTTTTCCCCTTCCACAGCTGGACGCCTGACGCTTATGAAAGCGCAACCAGCCCCGTATCAGCCTTACTGGCGGGCGTTGTAACAAAGGTTGCGGGCACTTATGCTTTGGTTATAGTTTGTATGCTGCTTTCAATAATAAACTTTGGCATAGATAATAATGTGGTGGGCAAAGCGATAATGTGGTTTGGCTTGGCCTCCGTAATTTTTGGGGCTTTAGCCGCACAGGAGCAAAAGGATTTTAAGAGGATGCTTGCTTATTCAAGCATCAGCCAGATGGGCTATATTACGCTTGCAGCCGCTTTGGCTACCCCGCTTGCTATGGCGGGCGCGCTACTGCATATGTTTAACCACGCCACCTTTAAATCCACCTTATATTTTTGCGCGGGCAATATAAAACACGCCACGGGCACTAATAATATAAACGATCTTAACGGCCTGCAATGCAAGATGCCTTATACCTCGCTTACAGCCACGATAGCTATGCTTTCCACGGCGGGGTTGCCGCCGTTCTCGGGCTTTTGGAGCAAGCTGCTTATTATAGCGGCTTTATGGCAGGCAAATTTTAAAGGTATGGCCGCAGCCGCTTTATTTGCAAGCGTGCTTACGCTGGCTTACTTTTTAAGGATACAAAAAGGTTTATTCTTCGGCCATCCTTCCGCTAATGTGGAAGATGTGGAGGAGATGGGCTTTGGTTTTACCTTCCCGTGTATTATACTTGCTTTAATTATAATACTGGCGGGTATATACTTCCCGTTTACCTACACAAATTTTGTTGAGCCGTTTATAAAGGTGCTGCAATGACTTTACATTTATTCTTGACTTCCGCTATGATTATCTGCGCGCTTATAGCGGTTATGATTAAGCGCACTATCCACGCCGCTATATTCTTAGCGATATTAAGCGTGCTTTTGGCTTTGGTGATGTTTGGCGCAGACGCGCCTTGGGCGGGCGTGTTTGAGCTTTCCGTCTGCGCGGGCCTGATAACGGTGCTTTTTGCCTCCACCGCCAGCATGGTGGGCAGAGGTGAAAGCTATGCAAAGAATGAGAAAAAGTACTTCCGCTTCTTACCCGTAGCCCTAATCATCTTCGGCGTATGTTTATGGATGTGGGGCGGGCAGCTGGCGGCGGTTTTAATGCCTTCAGACCTTATATCGCCCACCGCAAATATGAAAGTCGGCGATATTATATGGACATACGGTTTAAACGACCTTTTGGGCCAGCTTTGCATCTTCGTCGCCGGCGTGCTGACGGTGCGCATCATCCTGGGGGAGGGTTCAAATGAATAGCCTTTTTACGCCTGAAAATTTGTACTTCAACTATTTTACCGCGCTTTGCCTGTTCTTTATCGGTTTATATACGATGACGGCCTCGCGCAACCTTATCCGCCTGCTAATCGGTATGGAAGTTACCTCAAAAGGCTGTATGCTTGCCTTTATTTCCGCAGGCACGGCCATAGGCAATATCAACCTTGTGCAGGCTTTAATTATGATTATGATTGGCGTAGAGGCCGTTGTAATCGCCGTCGGTTTAATACTCATCATCCGCGCCTACAACCAGCGCGGCAATGTTGACCCGACTAAGCTTAGCAATCTTAAAGGATAAAAATTATGAATAATCTTTTACTTTTACCGCCTTTATGTTTTGTAATAGTATTTTTTACCGTCTGGGGTTTGGGCAGGCTGTGCAATTACCTGGCCCCCAAAGCCGTACACGCAAAAGGCAAAGACGAAGCCTATGCCTGCGGCGAGGAATATAATAATTACCATATTGAACCTGATTATAATTCCTTCTTCCGTTTTGCGGTATTCTTTACCATTATTGACGTTGCGGGTTTAACGGTGGCTTCGCTTGCGGCAAGCTCGCAAAATATATCGGTTACCATAGCTGCTATAATTTACACAGTCGTCCTAAGCTGCGTGCTGGCGATTTTATATTCTAAATAAGGTGCGATTTTATGAAATCTATTAAAGAACAGGTTTTAGCGTGGGCGAGGGCCAAATCACCGTGGATGATACATTTTAACTCGGGCTCCTGCAACGGCTGTGATATTGAGACTGTGGCCTCCGTAACGCCGCGCTTTGACGTGGAGCGCTTCGGGCTTATGTTGCACGGCACGCCGCGCCACGCTGACGTACTTATAATCACGGGCGCGATAACCAAACAGCAACAGGCCCGCGCTTTGCGTATTTATAATCAAATGCCCGCGCCCAAATTTGTTGTGGCTGTTGGCGCATGCGCTTGCAGCGGCGGCGTTTTACAAGGCTGTTACGGCGTACTTGGCGGCGCGGACAAAATTATGCCCGTTGACTGCTATATCCCCGGCTGCCCGCCGCGCCCGGAGGCTTTAATAGACGGCATAGTAAAATTGTTAAGCAGTATTACGGAGGACAAAAATGCCAAATAATTTTGAAGAAATTTTAAAAGATGTCAACACCGCCGCGCCGCGCCGCGTGTGGGCTACTGTTGAGGACGAAAAAGCAATAATAACCAAGCTTAATAAAGACTATGATTTTTGGCACTTGGCAACGATAACGGGTGTTGAAAACGCCGACAATTTTGAAATACTTTACCACCTTACCCAAAAGGGCACGGGCGTATTATTAACCTTAAGCCGCAAAATCGCGCTTGAGGGCGGCAGTATTGAAAGTATTTCAGACATCTTCCCCTCCGCCGCGTGGTATGAGAGGGAGCTTAATGATTTGTTTGGTATACAGGTAAACAATGTGCCCGCAGGCAGCCGCTACCCGCTGCCCGATGAATGGCCGCACGATAATCATCCGCTGCGCAAAAATTGGAAAGCGCCGCAGGAGGTAAAATAATTTATGCCTAAAATAACCGTACCCTTAGGGCCCCAGCACCCCGCGCTTAAAGAGCCGGGCAACTTTATGCTCCTTTTAGAAGGTGAGGAAATTGTAGACGCAGCCTTGCGCTTAGGCTATAACCACCGCGGTATAGAAAAGGCGGCCGAAAGCCGCACATACCTGCAAGCTATGTATCTTATTGAGCGCGTATGTGGTATATGTTCCCACGCGCACGCAACTTGCTATGTTACTAATGTTGAGAATATAGCGGGCCTTGAAATCCCCCAAAGAGCAAAAGCCATACGCACAGTAGTGGGCGAGCTTGAGCGCATACACAGCCACCTTTTATGGCTGGGCGTAGCGGCGCATGAGATAGGCTTTGACACGCTTTTTATGTACTCCTGGCGCGATAGGGAAATTGTTATGGACTCGCTTGAAACTATATCAGGCAACCGCGTGCATTATTCCGTCAATACAATCGGTGGCGTAAGGCGCGATATTTCTGCGCAGGACGCAAAAGACATACTTGCCAAACTTGATATTTTAGAAGAGCGCACAAAATACTATATCAACCTTGCGCTTAATGAGCCGACGCTGCATGCCAGAATGGACGGCGTTGGTAAACTACCCACCGATGAAGCCATTAAACGTGACGCCTGCGGCCCGCTTTTAAGGGCAAGCGGCGTAGCGCGCGACGTAAGGAAGGACGACCCTTATTTACTTTACGGAGAGCTTGATTTTAAAGTTATCACATCTGACGCTTGCGACGTTTTCGGCCGCCTGTATGTCAGGGTATTTGAGATTTTGGAAAGCTGCAAAATTTTAAGGCAGGTGCTTACAGCTTTGCCCGATGGCCCAATAGCCGTTAAAATGCCCGTTAAAATACCTGCGGGCCAATCAGTAACGCGCTACGAGGCGCCGCGCGGCGAGGACGTGCACTATGTCAAAGCCGAAGGCAGCCCAAACCCCGCGCGCGTAAAAGTGCGCGCGCCGACATTGGCCAATTTTGAGTCGGTAGCATATATGCTTAAAGGAGACCAGCTGGCAGACGCGCCTTTAATCATAGCCGCTATAGACCCTTGCTTTTCCTGCACGGACAGGGCAAGCCTTGTGCAGCAGGCGGCGGGGCAAGGCGGCATTACAAGCTTTAAGGATTTAAGGACTTACAGCATAGAATACTATAAACACAAAGGGATAGACTTCAGCAAAGTTAAATAAAATATGACAGATATTCTAATACAATTATTTGAGATACTAATCTTCCCGGGGCTTTTGTTCCTGGCGGTTTTTGCCCTCTTGTCCGACTGGGGCGACAGAAAGTTCTACGCGCGTATGCAAAACCGCGTGGGGCCGCCGTGGTACCAGCCGCTGGCGGATTTTATTAAGCTTATTTCCAAAGAAACAATTATCCCTAAACACGCCGATAAAAAGATGTTTAAACTATTGCCTTATGTGGCTATAGCGGCTGTGGTTACGGTTATCTTTATGATACCGCTTACCAGCCCGCAGGCAAAAGTTAACTTCCAGGGCGATTTGATTGTGGTAGCTTATTTGCTTTCAATACCTACGATGTGCTTCTTTTTGGCGGGTTGGTCGTCGGCAAGCCCGTACTCATCGGTAGGCGCGATGCGCGTTATAACGCAGTTCTTTGCTTACGAAGTCCCCTTAACGCTTGTTTTACTGGGGCCCGCCATACTTGCAAACAGCTGGAATATAGCCGATATCAGCGCATTTTACACAGCCCACCCTATGCTTATGCTTGTAAATATATTAGGTTTTATAGTGGCTATAATAACCTTGCAGGGCAAGCTTGAGCGCGTACCTTTTGATATCCCGCATGCGGAGACAGAAATCGTCGGCGGCGTATTTACCGAGTATTCAGGCAAGCTTTACGGTTTTATCAGGCTTGCGATGTCTATGGAGCTTATAGCGGTAACGGCGCTTTTCAGCGCGATATTTATGGGCGGCCCGCTGGGGCAAAGCGGCATTTTAGCCTTCATAATTTTTTGCGTAAAACTTTTGGTTATCGTCTGGCTTTCAGCTTTAATACGCTCCCTTATGGCAAGGGTCAGGATAGAGCAAATGATAAATTTTTGCTGGAAGATACTTGTCCCGCTTGCCATATTACAAATCATCATAAGCATTATTGTTAAGGAATTAATATGAAAAAACCGCTTGCCGCTATAGGCGAAGTTATAAAAAATATTTTTACCAAGCCCGCAACAAGCCGCTATCCTTTCACAAAGGCGCAGCCTGACGCTAAATTCCGCGGGCAGATAAAATTTGACCCTAAGCTTTGCGTAGGCTGCCAGATGTGCGTGCGCAATTGCCCCGCAAGCGCAATAAAAATTATCCAAATCAACCCGCAGGATAAACCGACGGTATTGCCCGACGGCAAAATTATACCCGCGCCGCGCAAATTTAAGTGTGAGATTGATTTGGGCCGCTGCATTTTTTGCGGCCAGTGCGCCGACAGCTGCTTTAAAAAAGCTATAGTTTCATCGCAGGATTTTGAGCTTGCATCCACAGATAAAAAAGACCTACAGGATATCACTGATTATCCTGTAGAACAAGCTAAAAAAGCGGAAACAAAACCTGAAGAAACTAAAACAGACAGCCCGCAAAATGCTTAAGCTGCCGCCGCTAAAAAATATAAAGGCAGTCTTTTTGGCCGTCGGCAATGAGTACAGGGGCGATGACGCATTCGGCCCGCTTTTGCTTAAAGAGCTTATGCCTTTAGCTTCGCCTGACTTCCTACTCTACGACGGCGGCCAAATGCCTGAGAATCTGACTTCAACCATAAAAAAACAAAAACCGCAAATCCTCATAATTGCCGACGCGGCCGCCTTTGGCCAAAAAGCGGGAACGCTTAAACTTATAGAAGGCGCAGATATAGTAAACCCCGCTTTATCAACGCATAACCTGCCTTTAAGTATGATGATAAATTTTATTAAAGAGGACTGCCCCCACTTACAAGTAATTTTTATAGCGGCGCAAATTAAGTCCACGGAATTTGGCCAAAAACCATGCCCGCAAATCTTAGCGGCGGTAAAACAAGCCGCCGCCGCAATTAAAACCGCACTAATTTAAACTTCTTTTATCAGGGCGTAGGCGGGCTAACCGCTTCCCCTGCGCCGCTGCTACAGGAATCAGGCACACAAATCTGCTTCAAATCCCCACAAGTATCGCTTGCCGGTACATTTACTTGCGAGCCTGTCCACGGATAGGCATAATTATTGCCGCGATACGTATAACAACATTCCCTATCCCCAGATACTATGCAAGGGGCCTCAGGCGCAGATGTTACAGGGCACTCTTGATTTGCCGTAAGATTATAATCATAAGGCATTGGCTGCCATTGGCCCGTTTGCACGGATTTACAAGCCCAGATGCAATTTTCACCGTCTAAGCTGCGGTACCAGGATGTTTGGTAGGCAATGGTAATAGGATTTCCTGTACGAGAAACGTTCATAGTAGTTGAACAGCCCGAGCAGGCCGCGCCTTGTAATACCATACCACGCTCTGCGCAATCCTCTTTCGTCAGGCCGCGTTCGCAGCCGCTTAAATCCCAATCACGCCAGATATCATTGCTGCATATCCTTGTTTTATTGCCTGTGTAGCCGTCCCCGCAGGGCGCGGTTTCCGTCTTTGTTCCTGAGCAAGCGCCAAAACCGCTTTGCTTCCAGCTGCCGTTTTCACAAGTTACGCTTTGCGTCCTTGCGCCGCAATTTGAACATGCTTGGGTTGAGGCGGGCTTTGTATCTTCATTACAATTTTGGCCGCTGCAAGGGCCCCAGTTTTCTGTGCATTCACCGCAGCTTTCAGGGCAATTTCTTGTTTGAGTTCCTGTATTTTTATAGCCGCAGCTTTGTGTTTCCGTACGCGCCGGGTTTTTAGGACGACACCCGCCTTCCGTACATGCTAATGGGCAATCGCAAGCGCAAGTTTGCGGATTCAAAACATAGGGCGCATCACAATTTTTATCACCGCA
Source organism: uncultured Elusimicrobium sp. (assembly GCA_964415545.1). Classification (GTDB taxonomy): domain Bacteria; phylum Elusimicrobiota; class Elusimicrobia; order Elusimicrobiales; family Elusimicrobiaceae; genus Proelusimicrobium. The sequence continues at coordinate 59,648 of CAYQAU010000005.1, read as the reverse complement.
GCTGCATACCGCGCTTGCGCTGCCGACCACATCGCCAAAGCTGCTGCAGATATCGCCGTCACAGCCTAAACCCGCCTCCTCATAACTCGCGCTGAAAGTAAATACAGCAGCGCGCGCTTTGCCGCCCATATAAGACGCGCTTATACAATGATTCGCGGGATTAATAAACAGGCGGTAATTATCATTGACGGTCAATATGGCATTGCCATTACTTTTTACTTCCGCCTCCGCATTATTTGTAAGCTGCCCGATATTCGTGAAATCAGGCAAATACTCGCCGCGCCGCGCAAAGTTAGCTATCTGTTTATTGCGTACCATCTCAAGTAAATTGATAGCTTCAACCGCGCGCGATTTGTTTATTGATTTGGTGTAGACCGGATACGCTATCGCCGATATCACACCGATGATGAGTACCACTACAAGCACTTCTGTGAGCGTAAAGCCTTTTTTAGGCTTTTTAGTGTTTTTTATTGCCATTGTCTAACAATCCCTCCTATGGGGAAGATTGCGGCGCATTAATAGGGCAATGACAGGTTGCTGCCCGCATTTATACAAGTACGGTATCAAAAAAAAAAAAACAGTCAACCCAAAGGGTTGACTATTGGCATAGCGCGGTGGGATGGCCCACTCCCAGTGCGGACGGGACGGTGGCATTCGCCACATTTGTCGTGAGATACTAAGCTGCGCATGGTGTGTGCTTGGCCCGTTTTGCACAGGTTTCTATTTTTTGTTGTCATCGCGAGGAGCAAATCACTTTTGCGACGTGGCGATCCAGTTAAATAAGGTAACTTTATTAACTGGATTGCTTCACTGCGTTCGCAATGACACGGCAATATCACGCGTGCCGCACGGCCACAGGGAGAGCGCGCGCCGTATATGGGACTTAATGCTCAAAATTTTATAAGATTATAAAGGTACATATTCCGCAGCTTTACTTTAGACGCCAATCAGTTTTGTACCGCAATTATCACCTATAGCAAAAGGAGTTTTTATGAGAATTTATGACGATATTCAGCTGGACTATTGTGATGTGCTGCTGCGCCCCAAAAGATCGGCTTTAACATCCCGCTCCGAAGTGGAAGTTATAAGGGAGTACACTTTTAAGTGGTGCCCGCAAACTATAAAAGGGACGGGTATCGTCGCCGCTAATATGTCCACCACGGGCACATTTGAAATAGCGCGTGAAATGCAAAAAAACAATCTCTTTTCCGCTTTACATAAATACTATGAAGCTGATGAACTTATAAAATTTTTGAAAGCCAATAAAAAAGAATTTAAAAATAATGACCTCCTTTTTATCAGCACAGGCGTTTCTGATAAAGACTTTGCTAAACTTAAAGAGGTAATGGCCAGCAAGCTCGCCAATAATATATGTATTGACGTAGCTAACGGCTACTCACCTTACCTTATCAACTATATCAAGAAAGTACGCGCCGCTTACCCCAAAGCTTTAATTATGGCTGGTAATGTGGTTACAGGCGATATGACCGAAGACCTCATCTTAAACGGCGTAGACATTGTAAAAGTAGGCATTGGCCCGGGGTCCGTTTGCACAACGCGCAAATTAACGGGCGTGGGCAGGCCCCAGTTTTCAACCGTAATAGAATGCGCTGACGCGGCCCACGGAGTAGGCGGTATGGTTTGCGCTGACGGCGGCTGCACGGTACCCGGCGATATCTGCAAAAGCTTATGCGCAGGCGCGGATTTTATTATGCTTGGCGGTATGCTTGCGGGCCACGAGGAAAGCGCGGGCGATTTGGTTGAAAAGACCTTCCGCACCGACGAGGTTGAGGTTTTAGACGATGACTCCTTTACCTGCCTTTTACAAAACAAGCAATTTAAAAAATTCTATGGTATGAGCTCCGAATACGCGCAAGACAAGTTTTACGGCGGGATGAAGCAGTACCGCGCAAGCGAAGGCAAACTTGTTGAAGTGCCCTACCGCGGTAAGATTGAGATTACCTTACTTTCCATCTTAGGCGGCATCAGAAGTGCGATGACTTATATTGGCGCCAAACGCATTAAAGATATGCCTAAGTGCGCGTCCTTCTACCGCGTTAACAGGCAGCTTAATAATGTTTTTGGCAGCGAAAGTTAGGCCCTTATAATAAGCAATAACTATTTAACAAAGCCATATGCAAAACAACCGCGCTTTTAAAGTGCGGTTGTTTTTTTGTTTATGATTTTTAATCACAATAAAATTAGAGTACTTTATTAATTGGATTGCCGCAGTGCTTGCCGCACGGGCGTGCGTACGGGACGAGCTTTTACTTGCTAATCTGCAATTTGCGAAAAGACAGAAGTAAGCAACTTCGCAATGACACGGCAAAAAACTCAAGCTTGTGCAAAACGGGTGAAGTTATACTAAGCGCAGCTTAGCCGCTCACGACACAGGGGTGGCCTTGCCACTTCGCAATGACACGGCAAAGACCGATTGCCGCTACTTTACTTGCTTAAGTTCTACTGCTTTGTTACTCTTTGGCAAAACTACTACGGGCATATCTTCCACATCCTGCGCCGCGCTTAAAATATTTACCCTGTAATCAATCTTTATTTTATCGCCTTTATCATCAGTCTTTATAATGCCGATAACACCTGCGGAAAGATTATCACCCGCATCTAAAACCACGGCCATTTCTTTTCCGAAATTTACTTTGGGATAATTTTTGCCCGCATTCTGTTTCTTAAGCGCATTGTACTCTTTATCCGTCTTCACAATTTTGTAATTGACGGGCACTAACACCATTGTAAAACGGTCACGCTCGCTTTGCGGCGCAGCGGTATCAGCCGAAGGTGCAGCATCAGGCGTAAGGATTGTGGGGTGCACTATAACTTCGTCCGAATCCATACGGATTTTAGTTTCTTTGCGTTTATCGCCGTCAGCCGCAAGCCGGTACAAATCGCGCGGTTTGTTGGCGGAACTTTCAAAAGCAAATGCTTCGGGCTCATCGCTCCTGGTATTAAGAACATCGTTTTTGGTGGAAGATCCGTCATAAGCAACGCCGGGTAAGGCAGGCTCTTCTTCCGGCTGCATTTCCGTTACGGGCGAATCACTGCTTTTAAAGACGACTTCCCCCTCTATAGCGGCGGTAGCTTCCTCCAAAGCGGCGATATCAGCCTGCAATAAGGCCTGCTCCGTGGCTTCATCACCCGTTTTGATATCATATTTGGGTTTTAAATAATACTGCCACAACAAACTTGCGGCCAGCAAACCCAAACTTAAAGCTACTATATTAGACGTTTTCATTATTTTTCCCAGCTGCCGTGCTCTGCGATAATAACTGATTCCAACCCGCCGCGCGGCGTAAACTCGCCCGTTACTCTGACGGCTTTGGGGTTGGCGGCTTTAACAACATCATCTAAAATCTTGTTGGCGATATTTTCCATAAAAATGCCCATATCGCGGTACTCAAGCAAATAGTATTTTAAGGATTTAAGCTCAAGGCAAAGCGCGTCAGGTATATATTCTATGGTAATTACGCCGAAGTCAGGCAGGCCCGTCTTAGGGCAGACTGAGCTGAACTCAGGCAAAGTGATAACTATTTTATAATCCCTTTTATACTGGTTTTCCCAACATTCTATTTTGGGTAACTCCACATTCGCGCCCTTGCGCGCATGATCCTTTGTGTAACCGAAATCTAAGTCCTTTGTCGTCATTTTAGTAACCTCGCTGAATTTAATACTATAAATAAAATACTGATTATTATAAAAACCGATAAATTGTACCACGCCGTAAAAATACCGCCGGCAAACAGGCTGTATATAATTATCATACTAAACATTATTGAAAGATAAATGTTCTGCCTTACTATAAGGTATTGCCTGCGCTGCAAGTCAAAAACAGTTTTAATGCCGTTAAAATCTTTACCGTTAAGCGCGATATCAACCCACCCTGTAAAAGCATTACCCGTAAAAGTAAAAGCTATTGAGCACGATGCCTGCAAAAGCGCAAGGATATCATTAAACCCATCCCCCACCATAACAACATTCTCCCCCATATTTTGCTGAGCTGATATTTTGGCGGCTTTGCCGTCGGGATACATATCGCCGTAAAACTCCTCTATATTACACTTCTTGGCCGCATAAGCTACCGCGCTTAAATTATCGCCCGATATCAGGCAAACGCTTTTGCCCTGCCCTTTAAGGAACTCCACCGTGCTTTTGGCATTGGCTCTTAGCCTGTCCGTAAAATAAACCGCGCCCAAAAACTTGCCGCTTTTAGCAATATAGAAAACCGTTTTTTGCAGTTCTTCATTTTTTACGGGTACAGTTATGCCCTGCTCTTCAAGCCATACTTTGCGGCCAGCCAAAATAGTATCCTTAGCAGTCCTTACCGTTGTACCATAGCTGGGGAACATTTGGATTGAAACTACTTTCTCCGCCTTAATTTTATGGTCCTGCGCATAAGCGGTTAAAGCTTCGGAGAAGATATTATTATTATCCTTCTGCGCGGTAAAGGCTGCTTTAAGCAAATCATCTTCGCTTACGCCTTCTGCGGGCGCTATCTGGGATACGTCAAGCTTGCCCGTGGTAAGAGTGCCAGTCTTATCAATAAAAAATTTGGTTGATTTAAAAAGTTCCTCCAAAGCGCTGATATTATTTATTTTTATTTTGCTTTTAAGCGCACGCATCTGTACAAATTTAAGCGGCAGAAGCACTGCAGCCATATAAGCAACAGGCCCGCTTACCGCAAGCACAAAAAGAAAGCTTGAAATTAAATAATAAGGGTTGTTATTGCTGAAAGACAAAAGCCCCGTAAAACACGCCGCAAAAATTACAAAAAAGAAAAAGTAACGCGTTGAATAAATCTCAAGCGGGCTGGTAATATCTATCTTCCTGTGTTCGCTTTCTTTTACGGCGTTTACTATTTTTGCCATTTTGGTAAAACCGCGCGCGGCTTTAACTTCGGCGTAAACATCAGCCCCTTTATTGATGCTGCCCGCAAAAAGCATATCGCCTTTCTGCTTAGAGGCTAATGTTATATTGCCTGTTAGCAAACGCTCGTCAGTAAGAGTAGAGCCTTTAGTTATAAGGCAGTCTAATGGTACTCTATCCCCTATTTTAATAAAAATTATTTGGCCTGCTTTAAGCTCGCCCGCAAATACTTTTGTTAATTTACCGTCCTCTTCCAAATAGGCGGATTTGGATATAAAGTTATCCAACATATCCATAAACTTAAAGGAGCGGTTAACGCGAGCAAGCTCGCGCGCCTTAATAAAATTTGCGCAACATAACGTCAAAGGCAAAATAAGGATAAAACCCGTTACAGGAAGGAACACCGTCCCCGTTACGGTATTTGTAATACTAAAGGCAAAAACCGCCAATACGGAAGTTGAAAGCAAAGCATTAAAACCTGCGTACCCGCGCTTAAGCTCAATTAAAGCGCCGCGAAGGAAAAGCTCCCCGCCGACTATTAATATAATGAGTGAAATAAAGAATATTGTTGTGGAAGAAAAATCAAATACATAAGATAAAAGCAAAGCAATCCCGGTAAATACACAAACCCAACCCCTAAGCAAATAGGAAGAAGGACGAAAAAATACTACCTTGCGGCCAAGTTCTCTGTGCGCCATTATACCCCCCGCCGCCCGCTATTTACCGTTAAAGGTCTTCGTAATAACCTTTTCGCGGCCTTTATCACTTGCCATAAGACGTATCTTGATATTATAACGCCTCAGGTTCTTTGGGTCTTTATCAAGCTTTTTTGCCACCAGATAATTGGCAGTGGCGGCTATAGGGTCTTCTATAGCTACGATATCGCCCGCAAGCTCGTAGGCGGGGATATATTGGTTGTCTATTGATTTAAGCTTATCCAAATCGCCCAAGGCAGCCTGATAATCACCGCTTTTAAACAACATCTCGGCCCTGGCAAATAAAGCCGGTACATATGTGGGTTGGATACGCACTGCCGTGTCAAAATCAGATAAAGCATTGGCATATTTATTCCACATCCTAAACGCCATACCGCGGCGGTAATAATTTTTGGCGTTTGCAGGTTCCATAGCTATTACGGCAGAATAACCGTAAACGGCGTCCTCATAATTAAAAAGTTCATAATCTATAATCGCTTTATTTGTAAGCGCTTCTTTGGAGTTTGGTATAATTTCAACGGCTGCACTTATGTCGTCATAAGCTTTTGTTAAATACCCCAAATACCGGTTAGCCGCGGAACGGTTAAGCAAAGCCAAAAAGTAATTGGGCCTTAAATCTATGGCCCTGTTAAGATAGGCTATGGCTGAAAATGGCTTCTTTTGAGAAAGGTAAAATGCGCCTAAATTATTTAAAACTTCAGGCTGGTCGGGATAAATTTCAAGCGCTTTTTTATAATCGGCTTCGGCCAAATCATACTCGCCGATTTTTTCATAGATAATAGCCCTGTTGGCTATGGCGGAATAGAAATCGGGATCATCGCGAAGGATTTTATTATAGACCATCAAAGCCTGCTCCGTCTTGCCTTCACGGTTAAGAAGGACAGCCTTCTTAAAAAGTTTATCGTTTTTTGGCGTACAGGCCGCAAAAATTAATACCGTTAAAAGTAAAGCTGAAAGCTGTTTTAATTTCATTTTATCTCCTTACGTTTCGTCCTTATTTCCTTAAGCAGCGCCCACACTATAAACGCCGCCCCGATGCAGACAAAACTATCCGCTATATTAAAAACCGGCCATACGATAAAATTAAAATAGTCTACCACAAAGCCCAATATAATTCTATCATACAGGTTCCCCAAAGCACCCGCTATAATGAACAAGACGCCGTATCTGGCCGATTTGCCTAAATGTAAAATGTCTTTACGCCATTTTACCAAAAAATACAATACTACTATTGAAGCTATCGCCAGCCCGCTGTTGCCGTTACTGAAGGAACCAAAGGCCGCGCCCGTATTTTCCACATAAGTAAGGTGGAAAAACGGCAGTATCTTTATATCCTGCACTTGCGTTAAATACTTAAGCGCAAGTATTTTGCTTATCCTGTCTAAAAGGAAGATAAGCGGAATTAAAATAAATTCCGCTTTATATTCCTTAAAAATACGTTTAAACGCAGGCATTAACGCCTTCCTTTTCTAAGACTTCAGCGCAACGGCCGCAAAGCTCGGAATGTTTGCTGTTGCTGCCGATATCCGTCTTCCATTGCCAGCATCTGGGGCATTTTGCGCCTTGAGCGTGTTCCACTTTAACGGACAGCGCTTCCTCTGTTGCCGCAGCGTCAACTTCCGCAGCGGAGACTATACAAATTTCCGTCCAAAGCGGCAGCAGGTTTTTGATGAAGGTTTTATCCTCTTCCTTAGCAGCGTTTAAGATTATTTTGGCTTCTAAAGAGGAACCGATAAGGCCGCCACGGCGCGCTTCTTCCAAAGCTTTTAGCACTGCGGAGCGGACTTCGCGTATTTTGTCCCATTTTGCGTCAATTTCTTTACCAAAAGTATTTGACGCGCCTTTAGGGAACTCGCTTAAAAGCACGCTTTCTTCCATCCCCTTGCCGCAAGGCAGTTTTTTGATTTCCTGCCAAGATTCCTCGCAAGTAAAACAAAGCGTCGGCGCAAGCAATTTGACAAGCGTTACAAGCACTTCGTGCAAGACAGTCTGCGCGCTGCGCCTTGCCTGCGAGTTTGCGCCAAGCGTATAAAGCCTGTCTTTAGAAGCGTCCAGCATAAGCGCGGACAAATCTAAAATACAAAAATTCGTTACCGCGCGCGTCGCATTGCGGAAGCGGAAGTTTTTATAATCGTCCGTAACCTGTTTGATTAGAGCGTCTAAGCGGTTAAGCATATATTTATCAAGTTCCGCCAAATCCTGCGCGGCCACTTTATGCTGCGTAGGCTCATAATCAAAAAGATTGCCCAAAGCGTAGCGGATTGTATTGCGGATACGCCTGTAAGTATCAATAGGGCCTTCAAGGATTTCTTTAGACATACGGACATCGTCCGAATAATCAGTAAGGCCTACCCACAATCTTAAGATATCTGCGCCGTATTTATCAGTAACTTCCTGCGGGGATACGCCGTTGGCCGATGATTTATGCATCGCTTTGCCGTTTTGGTCCGTAATAAAACCGTGCGTTACAACCTTTTTAAAAGGCGCGATGCCCTCTAATGCGGTTGACATAATAAGCGACGTCTGGAACCAGCCGCGGTGCTGGTCGGAGCCTTCCAAATAAAGGTCCGCAGGATATCCGATATTGCGTTGCTTTAAAACGGCCTTCCACGATACGCCTGAATCAAGCCAGACGTCCAAAATATCCGTTTCTTTATCAAAATGGTTACTGCCGCAAGAGCATTTATAGCCTTCAGGTATAAGTTTAGACGGCTCTTCCATAAACCAGAAGTCCACCCCCTCTTTTACCGCGCGGTTGATTATATGGTCAAAAAGTTTTTTATCTATTTGGATTTTACCGCAGTCTTTACAGGTAAGCACCGTTATTGGTACGCCCCAGTAACGCTGGCGGCTTAAACACCAGTCGGGGCGCAGTTGTATCATTGATTTGATGCGCTCTTCCCCGTTGGCGGGTATCCACTCTGTCTTTTCAATCTGCTCTACAAGCCTGCCCCTTAAATTATCTTGGTCTATGGACAAAAACCACTGCTCTGTAGCCCTAAAGATTACGGGCTTTTTGCATCTCCAGCAATGCGGGTAGCTGTGAGTGATTTCAACTTGTTTGATAAGGCTGCCAAGCTCGTTTAATTTTTCAATGATAACAGGATTGGCTTTAAATATCGGCAGGCCTGCAAACTCGCCCGCTTCTTTGGTAAAAACGCCCTTTTCATCAACAGGGCAAAATGCGTCTATGCCCCATTTTTTGCCTGCGTAAAAATCTTCCTCACCGTGGCCGGGGGCGATATGCACTATGCCTACGCCGCTATCCATAGTAACAAAATCGGTGTGGATTACAGGGTTAAGATTTTTGTTTAAAGGGTGTTCGTATTTGACGCCTACAAGCTTTTCCCCTTTAACTTTTGCGCCTTTTGTCATATTAAGGCCTGTGGCTTTAAGGAATTCATCGGCCAGTTTATCAGCTACAACTATGCAGGATTTATCATCGTGGAGGACTACATAATCCTCCTCAAAATTTACCGCTGCGGCCATATTGGCGGGGATTGTCCATGGGGTGGTTGTCCAGACGGTAAGATAGACTTTCTTATCGCCTGTATCGCCAAACAAACCTGCGGGGAATTCTTTGACTTCAAAACGTAGATAGATTGACGGGGAGGTGGAGTCTTTATACTCAATTTCCGCATCGGCCAAAGCCGTTTCGCAGCACGGGCACCAGTAAATAGCTTTTTTGCCTTTGTAAACTAAGCCCTTTTCCAATGCTTCCAAAAACGCCGCTACAGTAAGGCCTTCATACTCTTTAGCCATTGTAAGATACGGGTTTTCCCAATCGGCGGTAACGCCAAGCCTTTTAAAACCGTCCATCTGTAAATCAACAAATTTTTGCGCAAATGCGCGCGCTTTGGCGCGGAAGGCCCCAATATCGGTAATATCTTTTTTATCTATTTTCATTTCCTTGAGCATAGCTTGCTCAATAGGCAGGCCGTGGCAATCCCACCCGGGTACATAGTGGCTGTCATAACCCATCATAATATGCGATTTGACTACGATATCTTTTAAAATTTTATTAAGCGCGTGGCCCAAATGGATTGCGCCGTTGGCGTACGGGGGGCCGTCGCCCAATACAAACTTCTCCTTACCGCTGCTTTTGGCAAGCATTTTTTTATAGATTTCAAGCCCTTCCCAGAAAGCCAGTAACTGCGGCTCCTTCTTAGGTAAGCCCGCCCTCATAGGGAAGTCCGTCTTAGGTAGTAAAACCGTTGATGAGTATTTGTTCTTATTATCTGCCATATGCCCCGTCCTGAAAATATATATATATAAATTATATAAAATAGCTTGACATTTTGCTAAAAGTTAGGCAAACTAAACTTAACAATTAAATAAGAGGTTTTTTTATGGCGGCAAGCGCAAATAATTTGACGGGTAATATGGAAGATTACCTTGAAGCAATATCTTTAGCATCCCAGGGCGGAGTAGGGGCCAGGGTAAAAGATATCGGCGTGCTGCTTAATGTAAAAAACCCCAGCGTAACGGGCGCGCTTGACGTTTTGGCCAAACTTGGCCTTGTGGTGCACGAGCGTTACGGCAAAGTAAAATTGACTGAAGCGGGCGCAAAAATAGCGGCTGAAGTTAAAAAGAAGCATTCCCTAATCTCCGATTTTTTGCATAAAGTTATCGGCGTAAACTCCAAAACCGCCGATATTGACGCCTGCAAAATAGAGCATATCATCAGCAAAGAGACTTATGAAAAACTAAAAGTTTTTATGACTGAGTTTGCAAAGTAAAAGTAATTCTTATTCTAAACAATATGTATAACCTGCGGTGACTGTACATCGGGGAAATCCAACCTTAGAGCAATACTTTAAAGCAATTTCATAAGACTTATCTTGCGGGCCATAGAAACGGCACTGCTTCCAATACGAAGAGCCGGCATGTCTTCCCCCATGCTGTATATATATTACTTTGAAGCCATAAAAATCAAAATAGCAATGAGGAATTTCTGCTTGATAACATGTAATATTTTTTGGAACCTCAATGTCAAGCTGGGACCAATCTGATGTATATTTGCCTGCAACCAGATAATAACGTTCAAGAGCTTGGGTTATTTGAACACTGGTAAATCTTAAAGCATTAAATCTTGTTCTAAAAACAGCAACCTGATATTGCGGCAACGCTATTGCCGCTAAAATGCCGATAATTAGGACAACAACAAGTAATTCTATAAGCGAAAAACCTTTCTTCATAATCCCCCCCCGTTTTTTTATTTATTATAACAAAAAATGATACTTATAGTCCGTGGAATTATAAACAACAAACAATTATTATCCTAAGTATGGAAAATAACTATACAAAGCAGGAAATAAAGTTGCTTGGGAAGCTTGGCTTAAGGATAAAAACTTTAAGGAAGGAGAAAGGCTTTTCGCAGGAAAGTTTTGCCCTGGAAATAGGGCTGGACCGCACATATATGGGCGGCATAGAGCGCGGGCAAAGGAATGTAGCCGTGCTTAATTTACAAAAAATAGCGGACGGATTAAAGATAAGTTTATCTGAACTGTTGAGGTTTTAGTCTTTTGGTTATAATTACCAGGTGGCATTCTCCAGTGCGAAGCGCACTCCTGCTCCGTGAGCGTCTAAGCTTCACGTGGCCTTGGCCACTATTGCGGACGAGACGAATATTTTATTGTCGCAAAGTAATTTGCGAATAGACAGAAATCTTTTCTTGTTGTCATCGCGAGGTATTGCCATACAGGCATGTCGTGAGCATCTGAACTTCGCATAGTGTGTGTTTGGCCTGTTTTGCACGAATTCAGCTTTTTGTTGTCATCGCGAGGAGCAAATTATTTTGCGACGTGGCGATCCAGTTAAATAAGGTTACTTTATTCAACTGGATTGCTTCACTTCGTTCGCAATGACACGGCAACAGCTGGATTGCCACAGCTGCTAAAGCAGCTTCGCAATGACACGGCCAAAAAGGTTAAAGTCCGTGAGAAAACAGCGAAGCTAGACTAAGCGCAGACTAGACGCTCATGGCGCGGGGGTGCGCCTTCGCACCGACGAAGCAACAAAGTATAAACTAAAAAGATGACGCAAAATTTATTTTAATAAGAGCTTAAGCGCGTTTTGCAAGTATTTTTAGTTTATACGAGGCGCAAGGAGGAAGGTATACAAAAAGGGGCGGAGCCCCACGTATCCGACCGACGAAGCAACAAAGTATAAACTAAAAAGATGACGCAAAACTTATCTCTTCATTTTTTGTTCAAGATAACTCTTCAGGTCATTTACATCGCTGGAATGAAACAAAGCTTCCTGATAGGTAATTTTACCTGTGAGGTATAGATCGCCTAAACTTTGGTTCATGGTAATCATACCGGCTCTCTGGTTGGTTTGCATAACGTGGACAAGCTGCTCTATCTTCCTATCCCTGATAAGCGCGCGGGACGCGGGCGTGGCAAGGAGAACCTCAGGCGCGAGGATGCGGCCTTTGCCGTCTGCCGTCTGCAAAAGTTGTTGGGAGATTACGGCCTCTAAAACGAATGATAATTGCGCGCGCGCCTGTTCCTGTTGGTTGGGCGGGTACATATCTATGATACGGTTGATGGTTTGCGCAGCGTCGCTTGTATGCAAGGTGCCAAATACCAAGTGGCCTGTTTCAGCCGCGTTAAGCGCCTGCTGGGTTGTTTCAAGGTCGCGCATTTCCCCGATTAAGATAACGTCGGGATCCTGCCTTAAGACATACCTTAAAGCGGAGGCAAAAGACTCCGTATCCTCTCCCACTTCGCGCTGGTTTATAATGCTGCGTTTATGTTCGTGGATAAATTCTATAGGGTCCTCAATAGTCATAATATGATAGCCGTAATTTTCATTAATAAAATTTATCATACTGGAAAGCGTTGTAGATTTGCCCGAACCTGTAGGCCCCGTAACAAGCACAAGGCCTTTGTTTAAGCGCATAAGATTATCTACGGCAAGCGGCAAGCCCAGCTCCCTAAAACCCTTAAACTCAAACGGGATGGACCTTATGGCTACGGCAACTGCGCCGCGCTGGCGGTATACATTGACCCTCATACGGCCAAGGGCCTTTAAAGAGAAAGCGAAATCCAGCTCGTTATGCGCCTCAAACCTTTGTTTTTGTTCGTCGGTCATAATAGAATAAATTAAGGCTTGCGTCCTTTCAGGCGTAAGCGCTTCAAAAGGCGTGGCAAAAAGGTTGCCCTGTATCCTTAGTACGGGCGGCACGCCTGTGGTGAGGTGCAGGTCTGAGGCATTTTTGTCCTTCATCAGCTGGAACAACTCGTCCATAGATACCATATAAGCAACTCCTTAAAATCTTTTAATTTTGAAGTAAATCTAAAGTTATATTATTGAGGCCGCCCGTTACAATGCCGCGTTTTGTATCCACCCTGAACAGGTAGACTATAGGCTCTTTACGGACTTTGGAGGCCACAAACTCAACAACATAAGTATCGCCGTAAAGCGCGGTCGCGTTCCAGCGTTTTTGATAGTCATTGCCGTAAGTCGCGTCAAAATACTCGCTGACGGATCCGCGTTTAGGGTCTAAAAGATATTTTTTAACGATTTCCTGCGCGCGGGCTTTTACATCCTCTTTAGGCTTTTGCGCCGGCGCGGCAGATTCCGTTATATCTGTTACCTCAATCATAGGTTTTGTATCCTGCGCGGGGTTATATTCTTTGTGGGAAACAACAGGTAAAGGCTGCGGCTTTTCTTCTTCCTGCGTCGCTTCAACGCCGGGCTGCGGCAATGCGCCTGCGGGCTGTTCCTGTTTGGATTTATCCATAAACTTTGCCATAAACAGCGCAACCGCTACGAAGAAAACCATAAAAGCTAAAAGGATAAAAACAGTATCATTTTTATTTTTGGACGGCGGCGCCTCATAAGAACTTATTATTTTACCGCTGACGGTGGGGATACTGGTAAAAATCTTTTCCCCTTTCTTCATCTTTTCTTCTTTAGAATCCTCGCCGTCTTTCTGCGTTTTTTGGCCGTCTTCATCAGCGTCATCGCTTACTAAAAGTTTGCTTTCAATTTCAAGGAAAGGGTCTGTATTAATCTCATCATCTTCCACTATCGGGCTGTTTTCATCGGCAAAAGGGAATGGGGACTCCGAATCATTATCAACAGCTTCCTCGGCTGCGGGCTGCTCGTCTTTCATTGAGGAGAAAAAGGACTTTTCTTTATTATTTTGCGCTTCACCGCTATCGGCCTTGGCCGCTGCGGGCAAAGGTTCCGTATGCGCTTTATCAATTATTGAGGGCGATTCCTGTAACTCGGCGGAGACTATGCGCACCGTCTTAACGTCACTGAATGTTTCTTCTATATCTTCAGCTTTAATATTTATTTCTTCCACAGGTTTAAGCTCAACATCCGCCTTTTTTACTTCTGCGGACGGTTGCTCAGGCTCTGTTATTTTCTGCTCCGCTTTTGCCGCCTCAGGTTTAGGCTCTTCTTTTTTAAGCGGTTCCTGTACAGGCTGCGGTTTTTCTTCTGCGGGCGGTTCCGCTAAGGGTTCCTGCGCTAAAGTTTTTATTTGGGCTTCTTCACTAAAAACTGCGGTTACTTCGTCTTCTTCCACAGGTTTAATTTGCGTTTTTTTGGCTTCAAGCTCAGGCTCGCCTTCTACGGCTTGAATCTGCTCAACCGCGTCGTTCTTTTGCATTACGACGGCCTTTGCGCTTGTTTTAGGGATAAAAAGCGTGCCTTCAGATTCATCCTCGGGCTCTATATCGCTTACCGTGCCTGCAGGCGCCTCAGTAATTTCCGTTACGGGTAAAGGCTCGGGGCTTCTAAGCTCCTCTAATACCTTTTCCTCTTCCACGGCGGCTTTTACTGACGGGCTTTCTTCAGATTCAACTTCACTTTTAATTGATTTTACTTCGGCCTCATGCGCTTGTTCTTCTTTCACTTCGGCCTTTTTTTCGTCATGTTTAAAATCTTGCGCGGCCTCTTCAAAAGCGTGCGGGGTGTCTTCGTGCGGGATAGATGATGACGGCATTAAGGCAGGGTTATCCGCCTGTTGCGCGGCAAGCAAAGAGCCAAAGTCCTCTTTATAAAAGGACATCTCTTTCCAAAAATCCTCGTCTGCGCTATGCGGCTCGGGGCACACCAAGGCTGACTCTGTGTACTCGCCCAAGTCTTTTACTATATCAGCCGGTTCGGCCGGCCCGAAAATATCCGCGTCTTTAAGGTACCAGTATTTCATCTATCCCCTTTGTGGAATTTAACAATAAGCTAATGCCGCCTTCAATCTTTTTAATACCATATCTTTGCCCATATATTCAAGCATTTTAAATAATGTCGGGCCGTTTGTCCTGCCTGATACGGCTACGCGCACAGGGTGGAATACCTGCCCCGCTTTAAGGCCGTTTTCTTTGGCGGCGGCGCGGGCGGTTTCCTCAAGCTTATGCTCGGTAAAATCTTCCAGCGCGGCGTATTTATCAATAATAACCGTTAAGGCTTTTTTTGCCGTCTCGGCTTTAAAAACTTTATTTACGGCTTCCTCGTCATATACAACATCATTAAAGAAAAAGCTTACCAAATCGGGGATTTCCCTTAAAGTTTTATACTTTTCCTGCTCAAGCGCGACGATGGCTTTAAGCTTATTTTCATCAACATTTTTAAATAAGCCCGATTCTTCTATAAAAGGTTTTGCGGCGGCAAAGAGTTTATCGGCGCTCATCTGGCGGATATAGTCCCCGTTCATCCACATAAGCTTTACGGTATCAAATACCGCAGGGCTTTTTTGGCAGCCTTTGATATCAAATTTTTCTTCCAATTCACCGGGGGCGAAAAGCTGCTGGCTGTCGGCCGTGCTCCACCCTAAAAGCGCTAAATAGTTTATTAAAGCTTCAGGCAAAAAGCCCTGCTTTTTATATTCTATTACGCTGGTGTCCCCATGCCTTTTGGAAAGCTTAGTCCCGTCGGGCCCGTGTATCATTGAAAGGTGCGCCATAATAGGATGCTGCCAGCCAAACGCCTTGTAAATCTGTATCTGCGCGGGCGTGTTTGAGATATGGTCGTCCCCGCGGATTACATGCGTCATATTCATCAAATGGTCGTCAATAACGCAGGCAAAGTTATAGGTGGGGTAACCGCTCGTTTTTTGGATTACCAAATCATATAAATCTTTGTTGGCAAAAGATACATTGCCGCGGATAAGATCGTCAAAAGCCGTCTCCCCTTCCGTCGGCATTTTAAAGCGGATTACGTATTTGCGGCCCTGTGCCTCAAGCTTGGCCTGCTGCTCTTTAGTCAAATTGCGGCATTTGCCCGGGTATCTGGGCGGCCTGTGCTCGGCATGCGCTTGGTTACGCATCTCTTCAAGCTCTTCAGGCGTGCAATAGCATTTATAGGCTTTGCCCTCTTCTAAAAGTTGGTCAATATATTTTTTGTACAGGCCTTCATCAGCGCGGACTGCCTGGTAGTAGGGGGCGTGCTCGCCTTTTACGGAGCCGTCGGGCATGGGGCCTTCGTCCCAGGTAAGGCCGGCCCACAAAAGGCCGTCATAAATGGCTTTTACCGAGTCTTGGGTGGAGCGTTCTTCGTCGGTATCTTCTATCCTAAGGATAAAAGTGCCTTTATTTTTTTTAGCAAAAAGATAGTTAAAAAGCGCCGTTCTTAAACCGCCAATATGCAGATGCCCTGTCGGCGAAGGGGCAAAGCGTACTCTGATTGTCATCGTAAGATCCTCGTGATTATTTTATAAAAAAAGGTTAAAAATCCCTTTACAAATATATTATACTTATTATTGAGATATTTTACTTAAAGCTGCGGGGAGGTTTTATGGCGGTGCGCATAATAGCCACAGGCGGGACTTTTGATAAAGAATATAATGAACTTACGGGCGAACTTTTCTTTACTAAAACGCATCTTAAGGAAGTGCTGGCCCTGGGCCGCTGTAAGCTGCCAGTCAAAATAACGCCGCTTATGCTTAAAGACAGCCTTAATATGACCGCCAAAGACCGCGCCCAAATCCTTAAGGCCTGTAAGGAGGCCAAAGAAAGCTCGCTCGTAATCACACACGGAACCGATACTATGGAGCTTACGGCAAATTATCTGGGCAATGCAAAACTTAAAAATAAAACTATAGTATTAACAGGCGCGATGATACCCTATAAGTTCGGGACTTCTGACGGTATTTTTAATTTGGCCAGCGCATTATCTTTTGCGCAGGCTTTGCCGCCGGGCGTATTTGTGGCCATGAACGGCAAACTTTTTACTTTTGATAATGTAACAAAAAATAAACGCTACGGAATTTTTGAAAATAAAATATAAAATGTTTTTACTTTACCTCGTTATCACCTTACTGCTTATCCAGTTTATCTGCGTAAAATGGACATGCTTTAACTTACCTGCCCTGCCTTGTTTGAGCTGGGCTAAACTCATCCCCCCTTTAAGCGTAATGCTTTTTATGGGGCTGGTATTTTTATCGCGTAAATATGATTATGCCTGGGCCGCGCAGACGGCTTATATTTGGCTGGGCTGGGCTTTTTTGTGGTTTTGCCTTGTAATGCTTGTTATGGCTTTGCAGCTTATTTTATTAATCTTTAAGATAAGCCTTCCTTTTACTATGCTCGGGCTTTGGGTATTTTCAGGTTCCTTAGCTTTGGCGGGTTTAAGTTTATTTAACGGTTTAAGCGCGCCGAAAATGAAGCATATTGAAATAAATTCCCCTGCGCTTAATGCAAAAAGTTTTAAAATAGCCCAGATTTCAGACAGCCACTTAGGCGCAGGCCTTAACCCCAAACGCTTGCAAAAAGCTGTGGATGAAATTAACCGCTTTAACCCTGATATCGTAGTTTTTACAGGCGATATCCTTGAGCATACGGGCAAGCACGAGCAGGCTTATATTGATATTATAAACCAACTTAAACCCGTTTACGGCAAGTTTGGCGTTTTGGGTAATCACGAGTATTATGGCGGAGTAAGCTATAATCTTGATATGTGGCAAAAAGCGGGCATACAGCCATTGCTTAATAATGCAGTGGAATTGGAGCCTTTAAAAATAATCGGCGTAAATGATATAAGGACAACCCGTATAAAGAAAGAAGATTTTACTGACTTCCTGCAAAAGCAAACGGGGCCTAAATTTAATTTACTGCTTTCCCACACGCCGCTTTATTTTGATGAGGCTGCGGCAAATAAAGTTAATCTTATGTTAAGCGGGCACACGCACAACGGGCAATTATGGCCCTTTAAATATCTTACGCGCCTGCAATTTAAAAATGTTTACGGTTTGTATGAGCTGGACGGCGCTAATATCTACGTAACATCGGGTATGTTTTACTGGGGGCCGCCCATGCGCTTTTTAACAAATAATGAAGTACCTTTAATAACGATAAAAAATGAAATTTAAACTAATACTTATTTTATTTTTTGCCGCGCCTTTCCTTTTTGCGCAGGATATGGAAAATGCGCCGCAAAACAAACAGATAAAGCCTAAAGCCGTCAAAGCGGCCGCCGCTGAAGCCACTGCTGAAGCCGCCCCAAAAAAAACTGATATACAAAAAGACGCGGCAAAAAAAGAGCCCGCTAAAACACAAAAGCCCAAACAAATAGTTGACGAAAATACGCCGTTTGAAGACTTACCTTTAAAATACAAGCTGGCGCAGACAATCTTTGTATCAGCCGATACAGACCGCGCGCAAAGGCTAAAAGCCCCTATAGAGCAAGGCCTTGTGGGCGGGGTTTTAATACAATGGGGCAATTATTCGCTTAAACAGACAAAAGAGCTGGTAGATAAACTGCAAAAATGGGCGCAAAACAGCCCCACAAAAATACCGCTTTTAATCTCTATAGATTATGAGGGCGGCACCGTCTATACGCCTGTAACTTTGGGGCTGCCTTATCTGCCCACCAATATGATGTTGGCCGCAGCGGGTAATATAGAGGATACGACAACACTTTTTTATATAGTGGCCAAAGAGCTGGGCAGCGTGGGCGTACACATAAACTTTGCGCCTGTTATTGACGTAAATATCAACCCGTCTAACCCGATTATCGGCGTACGCTCCTTTGGCAGCAATACCGAGCTTGTAGGCGATATGGGCGTAGCCTTAATAAACGGTTTGCAGAAGGGCGGCGTTATGGCTGTGGCAAAGCACTTCCCCGGCCATGGGGAAACGACTATAGACTCCCACTTAGACTTGCCTCACCTTAAATTGCCTGAAGACCAGTTCCGCAAAATCCACCTTGCGCCTTTTAATAAAGCTTTAGACGCAGGCGTTATGGGGCTGATGACGGCGCATATAGTATATGACTTTATTGACGATAAAGAGCCTGCTACCTTTTCCGACAAGATTATAAACGGAATGCTGCGCGGGGAGATGGATTTTGAAGGCGTGGTAATATCCGACAGCCTTGATATGGCGGGCGCGACAAAAACGCGCACTATTACAGACGCCGCCGCAAAAGCGCTTGCCAACGGGGTGGACATACTTTTAACCGCAAGCAATCCCGCAATAAAAACGCATAAAGAGCTTATGGCAAAAGTAGGCAAAGAAATCCCGCAAGAACGCGTTGAGGAGGCTGCGCTCAAAGTCTATAAACTTAAAAAACAGCTTGGCCTTTTTGACGATAAGGGCGACGCGCCCGAGCTTGAAAGCCACGATGACGCCTTTACCTATTTTGCAGATAAAATTACGCGCAGCGCAGTTACCGTAGTGCGTAATGAAGACGCGCTTATCCCGCTTGCGCCGCAAACAACGCAGCAGGACGGCAAAAAACCTAAATTATGTTCAATATTCTTTTCCCCCGCGCGCTTTGCCAACCAGCTGCCCGTATTTAATAAACCTTTTATGACAAAGGGCTGGGAAGTACAGCATTTTAATGCGCATATGTCCCCGCAGGATAAAGATATGCGCCGCGCCAAAGCCTGCACAGCTAATGCGGATTTGATAGTTATAGGCAGTATGCAATGGGCCGATAAACCTAACCGTATGCAGCGAAATGCAATAAATAAAATTTTAAAAGAATACCCGCAGGCCGTCTTAGTATCGCTGATGAGCCCTTATGACATCCCGTTCTACCCCGACGCCGCCACCGTGCTTGCGCTTTACGGGATAAACAAACTTTCGGTACAGGCTGCGGCAGATATAATTTTGGGCAATATAGAAGCGCAGGGTAAATTGCCTGTCAATATGAAACTTGAACCTGCAAAGAAACCTGCGCTCTGATTTTTTGTTACAAATAAACCGCCGCTATAAACTAAGCTTGTTTTTTAGCGTCATACTTAGCCTTTATAAACTCATACACCGCAGGCAGCACCGATATGACTATTATAGCTACTATTACATAGTGAAAATGGTCCTGTACCATTTTAGTGCCCGCAAAATAATAGCCGCCCAAAGAAAACAGCACAACCCATAAAATTGCGCCCGCGATATTATATAGAGCAAAGTGAATATAAGTCATCTTGCCTATACCCGCCACAAATGGCGCAAAGGTGCGGATTATCGGTATAAAACGCGCCAGGACGATGGTTTTGCCGCCGTACTTTTCATAAAAATTATGGGCTTGATTAAGGTGCTTTTTATTTAGCCAAAAGCCTGTCTCTTTACTAAAAATCTTAGGGCCGATGTATTTGCCGATTTCAAAGTTCACCCCATCGCCTAAAACGGCGGCGATGATAAGCAAAACTATTACGAGCGGCAATTTTATCGGGGAATCGGGCACGGCGGATAATGCGCCGACGGCAAATAAAAGCGAATCCCCCGGCAAAAACGGCAGCACTACAAGCCCTGTCTCGCAAAAAATTATACCGAACAAAAGCACATAAAGCCACGGCCCCATATAGGCGGCCGCGGCGTTAAGGTGTATGTCCAAATGGAGGAAGATGTCTAAAACCTGGGCAATAATTTCCATTAAATTAAGCCTCTAATCTGGGGAACAGCGGGGCGTACTTTTCTATAGGGCCCGCTGCCAGGCGGCGCTTCATCTCTTCAGCCGTTTGCGGCATAAAGGGCGCAATCCACACGGCAACCTGTTTTAGGGCAAAAATAAGTTCAAGCAAAATCCTTTTTGCTTTTTCAGGTTCGGTTTTAGCAAGCGTCCACGGTTTGGTTTCATCTATATATTTATTCATATGGCCCATTAAGCTCCAGGCTGTATCCAAAGCTTTATCAAACTCAAGATTATCCATATAATTATTATATTTGGCGTCATCTTCTTTGGTGATATCAAGCAAATTGCTTTGGCCTTCAAAAGCTTCGGGGATGGAGCCCAAATTCTTAGCCGCCATATTAAGCGTGCGGGAAAGAAGGTTGCCCAAGTCATTTGCCAAATCAGCGTTAAAACGTCTTTTAAAAGCGTCTACGCTAAAATCGCCGTCGCCGCCGAAGGGCACCTCCCTGAAGATAAAATATCTTAAAGGGTCCACTCCGTATTTATTTGTAAGGTCCCTCGGGTCAATAAAGTTGCCGAGCGATTTTGACATCTTTTCGCCCTCAACCGTCCACCACCCGTGCGCAAAAACTTTTTTGGGCAAAGGCATGCCCAAAGCCATAAGCACAGCGGGCCATATTACCGCGTGGAAGCGGAAGATTTCTTTACCTATAAGGTGTACGTCGGCAGGCCAAAAATTATCCATATCATATTTATAATCTCCATAACCTTGTATACCGGCTTTTTTGCCGTAACCTATGGCGGAAACATAGTTAATTAAAGCGTCAAACCAAACATAAATGGTATGTGAAGGGTCGCTCTTTACGGGTATACCCCATTTAACTTTTGTCCTGGTTACAGATAAGTCGCGCAGCCCGCTTTTGACGAAGTTCACAATCTCGCTGCCGCGGAATTTGGGGCTTAAAAAATCAGGATTAGTTTCATAAAATTTTATAAGCGCGTCCTGATAGGCGGAAAGTTTGAAGAAATACGTTTCCTCCGTGATTACCTGCGGCTCTTTTTTGTGGATGGGGCATTTGCCGTCAACAAGTTCGCTTTCGTCTAAATACGCCTCGCAGGACAGGCAGTATTTGCCGCTGTAATTGCCCTTATAGATATCACCCTTTTTAAGTAAGGTTTCAAAGATATCCTGCACAACCGCTTCGTGGCGCGGCTCAGTAGTACGGACAAGGTCGTCATGCTCTATATTTAAATCCTTCCAAAGCTGTATAAATTTGGCGGCCATATTGTCCACCCACTCTTGCGGCGGCACGCCAGCATTATTAGCGGCCTTTTCAATATTTGCGCCGTGTTCATCGGTACCTGTTAAGAAGTGCACTTCCACGCCTTTGGATTTTTTATAGCGCGCCATAATATCGGCCGCCAAAGTGGTGTAAGCATGCCCTATGTGCGGGGCGGAATTTAAATAGTATATCGGCGTTGTAATATAGAACTTCTTTGTCATTTGAGACTCCTTTAATTATTCTTTAAAAATCAAAACCCGCCTGCTGTTCCTGCGCCGCTATAAAAGCGGCCTGCACAACAAGCGAAGGCGATACATTGCGGTTTATCGCTTTCTTGTAAAATACGATTTTTGACAACAAATCCCGCAAGCCGTCGCGGCGCGCGCCCGCTGCGCTAAGCCATTGTTGGTGCGCCGTTACGGAAAGCATATCAAGCATTGCGTTTGCGCTTGTACGCGCCTCGCTTAATACTTTAGGCAGGCTCTCCGCCGCTTGGTGCGCAAAAGCCGCACCGCCTTCAAGGCCCGCAAAATCGCTTAAGATATCAGCCGCAAGCACGGCTTTGGTTATTGAGCCTTCCCCGTAAAAAGCCGCTTTTTCAGCGATAGAGGACTCTATAAACTTTTCCTGCAAAATATTGCGCACGATATCGGCGGTAAGAGGGGCAAAATTTATCAGCTGGCAGCGCGATTTTATCGTGCTTAGCATAACTTCTTTTTTGGAGGAAATAAAAATCCACACCGTATTGGGCGGCGGCTCCTCAATAAATTTAAGCAAAGCGTTTGCGGCGGCGGGGATAAGCTTTTCCGCATTATCAATAATATAGACTTTCCATTTGGCAAAAACAGGCTTTTGCTGGCAGCTTGCGGTAAGCTTGCGTATAGTTTCAACACGCATGGACTGTTGCTTTTCAAGCTCCTCATCTAAAAGCGCGGCCTGGAAAGCATAACCCGCAAAAATAATATCAGGGTGGGTATTAGCGTCAATATGCTTACAGTTTTGGCAAAAGCCGCAGCTGTCAAACTGTGCGGCGCAGGAAGAGTCCAAACAGTTTAAAGCTTTTGCAAACTCCAGAGCCGCTGTTGCTTTGCCTACGCCTGAAGGGCCGTAAAATATCATTGACCGCGGCACCCTGCCGCCGTCTATAAAGCCCTGTAAAGCTTTTATTGCCTTGTCCTGGCCAAGAATTTTTTTAAAGCTCATATCCGTTAAATTTAGCGCAAAACCTCTTCCAAAATTTTATGGTTTGCTATTTCTGCAAGCACCGTTTCGTGTATATCCGCTACAGGCCTGTCAGCGTCAATTATAACCGTATCAGGCATTGTTTGCGCTATCTCACGGTAGCCTTGGCGCATTTTGTGGCGGAAGGCCTCGTCCTCAAGCTCCAGCCTGTCGGAGAAAAGGTACTCCCCGCGTTTGGTAAAGTATTTATCTGACATCAAAAAAACAAGCGTTAAATCAGGTACGGTATCTAAAGTGGCTATAGTATTGAGCTGTTTGATTATGCCCATATCTATGCCGCGGCCGTAACCCTGGTATGCGCAGGTTGACATTGTGTAACGCTCGCAAATAACTATTTTGCCTTCCTGCAAGGCCGGAATAATCTTTTGCTGCGTATGCTGGGCGCGGGCGGCTTCATATAAAAGCAGCTCCGCCATAGGGCTTACCGTATGGGTAGGATCAAGCACTACGCGGCGTATTTCTTCGGCCACGGCGTCGCCGCCGGGCTCGCGCGTGGTTACAACCTGCAAGCCTTTTTCCGCAAAATACTTGCCCAGCAAATTTGCCTGGGTTGATTTGCCGCCTCTGTCGGGGCCTTCAAATACGATAAATTTTCCTTTATATTTCATAGCAGTCCGTTTGATGTGATATATATTATTATATCATTTTGCAAAACGCCCTTAAGCTTACGCGGCGGCCATAAGACGCCCCTTTGCAAAGACTCTAAATATATAATAATATTAATATACGTTTAAAACTAAATTTCAAATATAATCCAGGGGGCTTATGCCTTTACGTTTTACCGCAGGCGCGCAAAAAGTAGTGCTTATCGCGCAGGACGAAGCAAAAAAATTGAATCACGATTATGTCGGCACCGAGCATCTTTTGCTCGGCCTGGCTGCGGCGGAGGGTGAGATTTCATCTAAAATCCTTTCCGCCTTAGGGGCAAACTACGGCGCAATTAAGCTGGAGATTGAGCAGCTTATCGGCGTGGGCGATAATCTTGTAATGTTGGCTGAAGTGCCTTTTACCCCCCGCGCCAAAAAAGTGCTTGAGCATTCTTTTGAAGAAGCCCAAATGCTTGAAAGCCAGTTTATCGGCACAGAGCATATCCTCATGGGCATTACCGCTGAAGATGAGGGCGTGGCTGCAAAAATTTTAAGTAATTTACATATTACTCGCGATATGGTGCGCAGCATTGTGCTTAAAGCGATAAAAGAGCAGGGCCCTAAAAAAGAAGAGCCCGCAGGCGAGCAGCCCGTTATACGCGAGGCCCATACCTCCACCTTAAAGCAGGAATGCACAAATACGCCTACTTTGGACGAACACTCCCGCGATTTAACGCAGCTTGCGCAGCAAGGCAGGCTTGACCCTGTTATCGGC
Organism: uncultured Elusimicrobium sp.; assembly: GCA_964415545.1. Classification (GTDB taxonomy): domain Bacteria; phylum Elusimicrobiota; class Elusimicrobia; order Elusimicrobiales; family Elusimicrobiaceae; genus Proelusimicrobium. The sequence goes on along the minus strand of CAYQAU010000005.1, from coordinate 35,359 downwards.
CGCGAGACGGAGATTGAGCGCATTACCCAGATACTTGCGCGCCGCACAAAAAATAACCCCGTACTGATAGGGGAGCCCGGAGTCGGCAAGACGGCCATTGTAGAAGGCCTGGCGCAAAGGATGGCGGGCGGCGATATCTCAGAGGTATTACACAATAAGAGGCTTGTAAGCCTGGATTTAGGCTCCTTAGTAGCGGGCACTAAATACAGGGGCGAGTTTGAGCAGCGCCTTAAAAATATTATTGAAGAAATATCAAAAGCGCGCGACATCATTTTATTTATTGACGAGTTCCACACCATAGTCGGCGCGGGCGCGGCGGAAGGGTCTATGGACGCTTCCAATATGCTAAAACCCGCTTTAGCGCGCGGGGAGATGCAGTGCATCGGCGCGACTACTTTTGACGAGTACCGTAAGTACATAGAGTCCGACCCTGCTTTGGAACGCCGCTTCCAGCCTGTTACGGCCGAGCCTTCAAGCGTGGAGGAAACAATAGAAATCCTTAAAGGTTTAAAAGAGGGCTATGAGCAGCACCACAATGTAAAATTTGACGATTCGGCAATAAATGCGGCGGCTAATATTGCCGACAGATATATCACAGACCGCGCTATGCCCGATAAGGCCATAGACCTTTTAGACGAAGCGGGCTCGCGCGCGCGCCTTAAAAACTCACTTTTACCGCCCGAAATCAAAGAGCAGGAAAGGCAGCTTAAAGAGCTTGAGGAAAATAAAGAGGCCGCTATAGCCAGGCAGGATTATGAGGCCGCCTCAAAACTTAAAGACGGCGCGGCAAAACTTATTGAGAGCATCAAAAAAGCTAAAGATGAATGGAATGCCGCCCGCAAAGCCAAACAGGCTGTGGTAAGTGAGGAAGATATCGCTATAGTAGCCTCAAAATGGACGGGCATCCCCGTAACGCGCCTGACGCAGAGCGAGACTGATAAAATTTTGAAGATGGAAGAATACCTGCACGAAAAGATAATCGGCCAGGATGAAGCTGTAAAAGCTATCTCCAAATCCATCCGCAGGAGCAGGACGGGCCTTGGCAACCCGGACAGGCCAATCGGCGGCTTTTTGTTCCTTGGCCCCACAGGCGTAGGTAAGACGGAGCTTGCAAAAACTCTGGCTACATTCCTGTTCGGCGATGAGGACGCTATGATACGTATAGATATGTCCGAATATATGGAAAAGTTTGCCGTATCGCGCCTTATCGGCGCCCCCCCGGGCTATGTGGGCTATGAGGAAGGCGGGCAGCTTACCGAAGCCGTACGCAGGCGCCCTTACAGCGTAGTTGTATTAGACGAATTTGAAAAGGCGCACCCCGATATCTATAATATCCTTTTACAGGTTTTAGACGAGGGTATGCTCTCAGACAATCTTGGCCACAGGGTAAACTTTAAAAATACCATAATTATTATGACGTCTAATGTCGGCGCGCGTGAAATTGTAAACAAAGGCGCGCGCTTAGGCTTTACTCCGCAAAATGACGAAGAGGCCGATTACCAGGATATGAAAACCAATGTTATGGACGAGGTTAAAAAGACTTTTAACCCCGAGTTCATTAACAGGGTTGATGAGATAGTGGTCTTCCACCCTTTAAACAAAGAGCATATGGCAAAGATACTGGACCTTTGTTTAAAAGATATTGAGGAAAAGCTTGAGGCCAAACAGTTTAAAATTAAACTGACGGACGCGGCAAAGGACTTCCTTATCAATACTGGTTTTGACCCTAAGTACGGCGCGCGCCCGCTATTGCGGACATTGCAAAGAGAGGTTGAGGACCCGCTGGCGGAATTTTTGCTTAAAAACCAATATCCCGCCCGTACGGAAATAACGGCCGATATTAATGCCGAGACGAAAAAAATCAATTTCAGCGCCATAAGGCCGCGCGGCAGGAAGCCCGCAGCCGCTTGCGCTTAGATAATTTCAGATAAGTTTTACAAGGAGACATAATGACACAAAACAGCACAAAATCTACCCCCGAATCTAAAAAAGACGCGGAAAATAAAGCTAAAGCTTTACAGTTAGCTTTAAGCCAAATTGAAAAATCTTTCGGCAAAGAAGCCATTTGCAAATTGGGCGATAATACAATTAAAAAAGTTGAAGCTATATCAACCGGCGCGCTTTCGCTGGACTTAGCTTTGGGCATAGGCGGTATACCGCGCGGCAGGGTAATTGAAATTTACGGGCCTGAAGCGGGCGGCAAAACCACTTTAAGCTTACACATCGCGGCGCAGGCGCAAAAAACGGGCACGGTAGCCTTTATTGACGCGGAGCACGCTTTAGACCCTGTGTACGCAGGTTTAATCGGCGTAAATGTGGACGAGCTTTTTATCTCCCAGCCTGACAGCGGCGAGCAAGCTTTGGAAATCGCCGAAAAGCTGGTAAGATCAGGCGCTTTGGATTTGATTATCATTGACTCTGTGGCCGCGCTTGTACCGCAAGCTGAAATTGAAGGCGAAATGGGCGACGCGCACGTAGGCTTACAAGCCCGTTTAATGTCCCAGGCTTTGCGCAAGCTTACAAGCCTGCTGGCAAAAACGAAGACGAGCATCATCTTCATCAACCAGCTAAGGCAGAAGATTGGCGTAATGTTCGGCAACCCCGAAACCACGCCGGGCGGCTTGGCCTTAAAGTTCTATTCCTCCGTACGTTTAGACGTCCGCAAAATAGAAAATATTAAAAAGGGTGAGTTTATTATCGGCACAAGGGTGCGTACTAAAGTAGTAAAAAATAAAGTCGCCCCGCCGTACCGCCAGGCGGAGTTTACAATGCTGCACGGCGAAGGCATTTCAAAAGAATCCTGCCTTATTGATATGGGCGTTGATAATAAGGTTATTGAAAAGAGCGGCAGCTGGTTCATCTATAATAATGAAAAGCTTGGCCAGGGCGCGGATAATGCAAGGCAATACCTTAAAGATAACCCTGAAGTTTCAAATGAAATTGAAAGCAAACTCAGGGAAATGTTTATGGGATCGGGAGTACAGCCTGTAAAACCGTCCAAAAAGACGCAGGATGACGGCGCAAAAGAAGAAAGCAAATAAGCCGTTATATATTAATTACTAAACAAAAATCCCCCGCTTTAAACGGGGGATTTTTTATTAAAACTTATGCTGAGTTTTCAATGCCGCATTACAAAAACGGCAGGAACAAAACTTAGCCTACCAGAACCTTAAAGGTTTTAGCCTTTTCAGCTTTATAGGCTGAGCAGCCTTTCACTTTAAAACCGACTTCCACGCCTTTTGCGTCTTCTTTCACTTCAATGGTGGCGCCTTTTAAGTTTACGCCGTCGCTGTTGGTTACTTTAGAGTCAATTTTAAGAGCATAGCCCTCATCGGTCAATACTGTGGAGAATGTAAAAGCAACTTCGCCTTCATATTCATCGCGCGGCTCGCCGCCGGTTAAACCAAGGACTTCATAGAAATCAGCTACTTTAAAAACGCCGTCTGTTTTAGAAACCTGGAACTTGCTGTTGTTTAACAAATAAAAATAGCTCTGCTCCGCATTAAAGGAAACTGCCGCATTATTGCCCACTACGGTTGCGTCTTTAAGTGATGTCTTAACCGCCTGGGAAAACCCCGCCGCGCAAATACAGACAAAAGCCGCAAATAATAATATTTTTTTCATATAACAAACCTCTTCTCCTCTATACTATTCAGACGATAATATCATCCGTAAATTTATTCTATACTATTTAATTTCCAACGTCTATAGAGCAAAAGACCCAAAGCCGCCATAGGCACAAAAACTTTCTCTATATTAAAACACAAGGCGCAAAAAGCCCCGCTTTAATTGCGGGGCTTTAAAACCTTTTAAGAGCCTTCGTCTACTGATAGATAATCGGGTTACTGTTCTTCTCTGCCCGATCCTGCGACTCTTGTACTTTCTTCTCTTTATATTCCTTATAGTTGGAGCGCTTTTCCTCTTTATAAGTTTGTTTGCGTTCCTTCTTAACGGGGAATTTATAGGCTATGCTGGCTTGGTATGTTTTATCATCATTAAGCTGCGGGTTAAGTATGGCGCCGAAGTCAACCTCAAACCCAAACAGTTTTAAACCAAAGCCGATAGTATATTCGCTATCAAGCTCCTCAAGCAATTTGACGCCGCCGCGCACCGCCAATAAATCCATAAAAACGGCTTCCGTACCTACGCGCACTCTGTTTTCTTTATCCTTAAGATAGTACAGATAGTCCGCGCTTAAGCTCCATTTTACAATATCAACCTCAACAGGGGTAAAGAACGCACCGATAGCTAAAGTGCTGGGCAAAGGGTCTTTTACATTGATATATTTAATGCCCTGTCCGATATTTTTGGCCGCCAAACCCAAGCCGAAGTGCCCGTCCGCCACTATTTGGTAACCTGCGTCAAAAGCGAAAGACTCCGCCTTTGCTTCCCCGCTGCCCGGTAAAGGCAGGCTGGAGCGCAGATATTTGGCTGTGATGCCCAAATAATGGTCAACCCTGACGGTGCTGCCCGTCCAATCCCAATTACCGCCCCCTATATGCTCGCCTATAGATAAGCTTAAAGACATATCTTTGCCTACTGAGCGGTTGTGTCCGTATTCTTCAATATCGCCCTTATCGTATAAATAACCGTTAAATGATACGTTTAAAGGGTTATTGCCAAAAAAGCTCAGGAAAGGCACAGGCACAGCTATCGCCGCCTGCTGGGCCTTCATATCAAGTTTATCTTCAAATGTACTGGCCGCAAGCTGCAGGGATTGTACTTGCCCCAAAGCTGCAGGGTTATAGAAAGCCGCGCCTGTAACGTCATCAGCAAAAGCCGTTGCGGCACCCGCCATACCGTAATAACGCGCACCCATATCCATCCTAAGGAAGGGCAATGCCGTACGACCGCCATCACCTTCTGCAAAAACTGCGGCGGCGGCTAAAATGAAAGTTAAAAAAGTTATATATTTTTTCATATTATTTCACCACCACTATTTTTTTAAGCTGTTTGCTTATGCCCGCGCCGTCAATGCGCAGCAGGTATAACCCGCTGGCCACCGTATTGCCGTTTGTATTTTTGCCGTCCCATTCTATATATTCGGGCAAAGCGGTTACCACGTCGCCGTCAAAAATCATCTTTACAGGCAGGCCGTCTAAAGTAAATACCTGCACTTTAAGTTTGCCGTCCTGTTTGGGGTTAACCTCTATCTTTATGCCTTCGCCCCTGTCAGGGTTGAAGATTGAACGCTCTATATAAACATCGCGCCCGCTGCTTGTTTGGTTGCGGATAGGGTTGGAGATACCTAAAGAGACTATGCCATATTCGTCATAATACTCAGGGTTGGTACCCGATACGCTTGAGCGTACCTTGCCAAACACCTGCAAGTAAACTGTATTATAGCCCAAGGCAGAGAAGCTGTTTGCAAACTCTACAGTACCTTTAATCTGCTTTTCATTTGCGTCGTAAGTAACATCTCCCACAAGGCTTAAATAATTATCATCAAGCGGGGTTAGGTTCTGGTCAAGCAATTTGACGGAGTGGAAAGCCTCCACTATATTAGGCGTCCAGTCAGTTAAACCTGCAGGTATTGTTGAGCCGGGGGTAACATTGCCGTATGTAGTAAAAGGTACGCTAAAGCTTATTTGCTTGCCGTCGGTAAAATCAGGCATTACAGTCGTAACATCGCCGACGTTTGACCCTTTTGCAAATTTAAACACCAGCTTATAGGCACCGGAGTTGACCGTAAGCGGCGCAGGCGGATAGGCTGCGTCCTCCGGCTTAAATACGCCAAGGATGTAGCGGCCCGTATTGCCGTTTAATAAAGCAGGCACATTATATTTAAGCGTAACTGATTTGTCTATTGTGGTTTGGTCGCTTTGGCCTGTAGTCATAGCGGGGCGCACAACGTCTACTACCGTTTTTAAATTGGCGTCAAGCAATATCATTGATACAGGATAGTAGGTTACAGGGTTGGCTGTATCAGCCTGTTGCATATAAGCGGTAACCGTAAACTCGCCCGCAGGCAAGGAGACGGAGTAATAGTCCATATCGCTTACAGGGTTAATACTGGCTGAAAGCTCCTTCTTAGCTATTGAAGCGATATCTATATTAGCCGCATTATCGGGGCCGTTATTAGGCTCGTAGATATCACCGTTAGCGGTAATAATTGAGTCATAGTTAATTTTATGCCTGTCAAAAGCCGCTTCAATTACGCTGTTTGCCGTTGTATAACCTAAAGCAGTTGACGCGGCAAGCATAGCGTCCCTGAATTCAAGGAAAGAATCAGGGAAGAACATTAAGGCCGTAAACACTATCCCATCGGCAACATCTTTGGTGATAGCATTATTTCTTACTTCCCACAAGGCCTGGCTTAGTATCAAACTGTTGTGATATTGCCCGCTTGCGCCGTTGGAAATCCAATCCAAAGGATCAAATTCCGCATTGCCGTTAAGGTTCCTTACCATACCCTCGCCTGTGGCTGACTGCAAAGCCACGAAGGTACCGATTTCGCTTGTATAAGGGTAGCCCGTTACGGGGTTGACTATTGAAGACAAGGCAAAATAGTCCGATACACCTTCAGCTATTGCAGCGCCTTCGTCAAAATACATTATCGGCCAGATATTATCCATTACCGCGTGTACGTATTCATGGCGGACGATTGCGCTTTCTTTAGCAAAACTCTTATAGTTTGTGCTGCCGCTCATCTTTTCGCCCTGGCCGTACATGATTACTTTCTCATCCACATCATAGAAAGCGTTTAACATACCGTTTTGACCCTGCGAATAAGAACGCCCGTAAGCGTTTATGATTACAGGTAAATGGTTACTAAGGTTTATATAATTGCCAAGGTTGAGGGCCTGAAAAAAGTCCCTCATCGCATTTAAATTGTAAAAAGTGTTTGCGCTGTCATAAGAAAGCTGTGATGCCGTATGCGTTGTTACCGGATTATAATCTGTAGCAAAATTTGCGGGAACGCAAAGCCACTGTAAATTAGAGACATTATAGGTACCCGTTTTGCCCGCAGGCGTTATGGAAAAATTAAGCGTCTGCCCACCTGTAAGGAAGGGCACAAACGGGCCCGCAAAAGAACTTGAGATAATACCGATATACTTGCTTAAAGTCTTAGAACCCGCGATTATGTTTAGGAATGCTTTCTGGCCGGCAGGAATCCCACCTGAAGGTAAAAGCATATTGCCTACGGAGAAATTAGTAAATAAAGGAGCCGCTATTAAAGGCGAGGTGCCAGGCGTCTGGCAATTTGCAGGAGGATCGGGATTAAACACGCTTACGCTTGCAGGGTTAGGCGATACATTGTTCGCAACAGTTTCCCAAACAGGTGAAAAAGGCTCCAAACTATTATCCGCCTTTTTGCCGTATTCAATATAATAACCGTTATTGGAACGCTGGTCGCTTACTGTAAAATAAGGGCCGCTGAAAGCATAATATACGCGTCCTGTACGGTTGTCCGGCAATGTTGCTACGCCTGCTGCGCTTGTAGTTAGCGCGGCGGCGGCATTATAATACTGCACATTAAGATTAGACAAATTTACTGTTGTATTATCCAAATTTACGGGAGAACCAAACCCCGGATAAACAGGGTTAAGCTTAGCGTTAAAAGTTTCCGCTGCGTGCATAAAAAGGCTTACCTTATTTAATATTTCGCCGTCTGCGGCATTTATAAAATAGTTCCATTTGCCCTGCTCGCCCTGCTGGATTTTAACTTTCCACGCAAGGTCCGCTTTTGCACCTTCGGCTGAAGAATAAATTACAAGCTCGGGGCTGCCGGCTACCGTGCCGCCTGCGTCAGATGCGGCTTTAGATGCGGCCTGCGCCGCGTCTTTAACGGGCTTAATATCCATATCAAGATTATCAACAAAGGTAGACTGATAGTTTATAAGCTCGCCCTTATTGTTCGCGTTTACTTTCACATAAGCGTTTTCAACTTTAAGGTTTTTGTAATACTGGTCAAAATAATAGTGGGAACCGATAGGGGATTTGCGCTGCACCTTAAGTTTGAGCTGCGAAATATCAACGCCCAAAAAATCTTTATTGCTTTTAAGGAAAGACAAAGCTGCGCTTTCGCTTCTGCCTACGCGCATCTTCTGCCCGTTTACAAGCGCCCTGGGAGCGCCTGTTTTAGAGTTCATCCTGATCTGCCAGGAGGAATTTGTCTTTTTATTAAACTTTTCAAGTTTAACGACGGCAGCGGCAGAAAGCGGAACCACCTCGGCCGAGTTTATAGTTTCAACTGCATAAGCAAACTGTTGGAAAACCAACAGCAATGCAGCCGCTAAAGAGAATACTTTTTTTGGTATGGACATCATAACTCTCCACGATAAAATTTGCGGCAAATTGTATGTATACAAATTTATTATATCATATAGTTTGCCATATTTAAGGTGTTTATTGTAAAATTTAAAAGCAGGATTTTATGTGGAGGTACGCTGAGGATGAATCCGTCTTACTGGCTTATTTTAGGTGTTTTATTACTAATAGGGGAAACCTTTACTCTTGATTTTTCCCTCTCGGCATTTGGCATAGCATGCCTTGCCGCAGCCGGCGTAGCTTACGGCGGTTTTAATATATACTGGCAATTAGGCGTTTTAAGCGCATTGATATTTATAATGTTCTTTGGGCTGCGTCCGTTTATCTTAAGGACATTAAATAAAAATGCAAAAGCATTTAAAAGCAATGTAGATGCTTTACCGGGGATGTCCGTTACCGTATTAGAAGTTAACGATGCAGACAATACCAAAGGCATTACCAAAATAGACGCTGACAGCTGGACTTTGCACGCCGCGCACCCTTTAACTAAAGATGACAAAGTAAAAGTATTGCGCGTTGAAGGTACAACACTTGTAGTTGAAAAGGAGAATAAATAATAATGGAAATAGTATTTCTTTTAATAGCAGTATTTGCCGCAGCCTTTTTTATATCGGGCATAAAAATTATCAAGCAGGCCGAAGTTATGCTAATTGAAAGGCTGGGCCGTTATAACCGCACGCTTACAAGCGGGCCTAATATAATCATCCCTTTAATTGACAAACCAAGGAAAATAGAGTGGAAGGTCTCTACCGAATACGCAGGGCGCCCCTATTCCGTCATAGCCTTTTTAGACCGTATTGATCTGCGCGAAACGGTTTATGATTTCCCGCGTCAGGACGTTATTACAAAAGATAATGTAAGCATACAGATTAACGCTTTAATCTACTTCCAAATTACGGACCCGCTTAAAGCCGTGTATGAAATCACAAGCCTGCCCACCGCCATAGAAAAGCTTACGCAGACTACTTTAAGAAACGTAATCGGCGAGCTGGAGCTGGATCAGACTTTGATTTCCCGCGAGACGATAAACGCCAAAATGCGTGATATTTTGGATGAAGCATCAAACAAATGGGGCGTGAAAGTAAACCGCGTGGAATTACAGGATATTACACCCCCCGCAGCCATTAAAGAAGCTATGGAAAAACAGATGAGGGCCGAACGCGAAAGACGTGCCGTCATCCTTGAAGCGGAAGGCGCAAAACGCTCCCAAATCTTGCAGGCCGAAGGCGCCAAAGAAGCGCAAATCAACAGGGCCGAAGGTGAAAAGCAGTCCCGCATCCTTGAAGCGGAAGGCTTAGCACAAGCTAAGGTTAGGGTAGCTCAGGCTGAAACAGAAGCTATCAAAATTGTAGCCGATAATGTTAAAGAGTACTCCAACCCCGCTAACTATCTTATCTCAATCAAATACATTGAAGCATTGCAGAAGATGGTTGACGGCAAAGACAATAAGCTCGTCTATATGCCGTATGAAGCTACGGGCATTTTAGGCGCAGTAGGCGCTGTTAAAGAGCTTGTAATGCAACAGCAGCAGAAAAACTAAAATTATTGTGTCAGAAAAAAGCCCCCCACACTAAAACGGGGGCTTTTTTATTGCCTTGCTTTTACTTCTTTATAATTTCTTTAAATCTTATTGCCCGCTGCCCTCTATCCTAATATAATGCCCTCTATCTTTACAGTATGTATGGAATCTTGATTTTTCATTATTGTAAATCCTGCAGTGGAATCTATTGGAATATCTGTCAAAATGACCATAGCTGCCTTCATCATATAAGCCCCTGCCTAAGGTGGCCACGACGCGGAAGCCCGCTCCGGGGGCACTAGAAACACCTATTCCATAGTTTTCACATTTATATCTAACCATCCATCCGGCATTGCCATTGTAGTGCTGGTCAATACAGCCTTCTAATGGCCCTATCAGCAACTCATCAAAATCTTTAGGGAATTTCCCCTTGCCATTTGCCAACTGATAATCCATCATTGCGGTATAAAGCGAGGACATATCAAGCTCCAGCTCCAGCATACGCGCTTTAAAAACAGCTTTTTGGTATTGCGGCAAAGCTATTGCGCCTAAAATACTGATAATTAAGACGACAACCAGCAATTCAACAAGCGTAAAACCCTTTTTAATTTTTTTGTACTTTTTTATTAACATTTTGGAATAAACGCCCCCAGGCAAAAAATTACAGCCCACGACGGAGATGTTAGCAAGTGGGAGGCTGTATTATTTAAGTAGGGTATCAAAAAAAAAAAAACAGTCAACCCAAAGGGTTGACTATTGGCATAGCGCAGTGTCGCGGCTTTCCAAGCTGCGCGTGGCAATCCAGTCGTTGCCGTGTCATTGCGGGTGCGAGCCGCACAGGCGAGAACGTGGCAATCCAATCAATTAGGTAACCTGATTTTACTGGATTGCTTCACTTCGTTCGCAATGACGGCTAAAAAGATTTCTGCCTATTCGCAATTTGTAGATTGGCAAGTAAATAACCGCCCCATCCGCACAAGTGGCGAATGCTACCGCCTTCGCACTAACGAATGACATGCAAAAACCCCGCCTGCAATTATGCGGGCGGGGTCTTAAATTACTTACTTTAACGGCTTAGTTTATTTGGCTTCTTCAACCGCGTCAATCCTTACTTTGATTGTAGCGTATACGCTGGGTTTGAAGTAGATTTGGACACTTGTCTCGCCAATCTTTTTGATCGGGGAGTGGATTTCAATATTGTCCTTGGTTACTTTGTGGCCAAGCTCGGCAAGGCTCTTTTGTACGTCGGCTTTGGTTACGGAACCAAATACGATGCCTTCAATATTGATTGTCCTTGTATAAGGCAATACTAAGCCTTCAAGTTTAGCAGCTTCAACTTTGGCTGCTGCAAGTTCGGCTTCAACCTTTTTCTGGCGTCTTTCTTCGCCTAAAGCCCAATTCTTTATAGCGGCCGGCGTTGCTAATTCAACAAGGCCCTGGGGCAAAAGGAAGTTCCTGGCATAGCCGGGTTTTACGTCAACAACAGTGCCGACTGTGCCCAAATTTTTTACGTCTTCTCTTAAAATAACTTTCATTTCAAAGCTCCTCTAAATTTTATTATTTCTTCGGCAGGCAGTAGGCTAAGAAAGCTAAGTTTCTGTCCCTCTTTACTGCTTGTGTAACCTGGCGCTGGTGTTTGGCGCAAGTGCCTGTTATTCTTCTTGATAAAATTTTACCGCTGTCCATGGTGAAGGTTTTCACAAGCTGGATATTTTTGTAGTCCAGATGGTCAATCTTCTCGGCGCAAAATTTGCAGACTTTTCTTCTGACTTCAAAGCGCTTTCTGGGACCAAACGGCCTGGCGCCGCGGGCATCTGTTCTGGGCTCTCTTGCCGGCGCTTCAGGGGCTTTGGTTTCTGTTGCTGCTGTGTTAACAATTTTTTCTTCTGACATTTTCTCTTCCTTTAAAAATAGATATCTTTATAAGATTAGCCTAAAACGGCACATCGTCTTCCGCAATATCTGCGGGTTCGGCGGAGTCTTTAAAGCCTGCTCCCCCCTCACCTGCGCTCTGCAGTACCTGGACCCTTCTGGACGTAATGCGCAATACTTTGCGCGTTTGGCCCGCCTTGTCTACATATTCATTGCTTGAAAGGCGGCCTTCCACCATAACGGGCGTCCCTTTTTTAAGTCTTTCTTTTACTCTTTCGGCTGCAGGGCCAAAAACTGTAACAGGCACGAACGTTACATCATCTTTCCATTCACCTGATGCATTGTCAAGATACCTGCGGTTGACTGCTACGTCAAAGCTGCAGATAGCCTGGCCGTTCTGCGTCATTCTGTTATCGGCGTCCCTTGTAAGACGGCCGCTGATCATGACTGAATTAAGTTCCGCGAGACGAAGTGTTGACATATATTAGGCCACGGCCGGCGTTTCTTTGGATTTTTTTGCCGGTTTATTTTTAGGCTCAACTGCTTTCATTACCACTGAGCGAAGCACATTCTGGTTAAGCTTCATCGTTTTTGCCCATGTTTTATTGAAATCAGCATTAGCTTTAAATTTCAGGTAGAGGTAAAAACCTTCGCGGTTTTTAGCAATATCGTGGGAGAATCTTCTCCTGCCGAGTTTTTCTTCAGAGACGACTTCGCCGCCTGTTTTGCAGATAAACTCTTTCGTTGAATCAACGAATGCGGCAACTTCTGAATCTGAGAGTTGCGGCTTTACAATTGTTACTGTTTCGTAAGTTTTCATTTAAGACTTTATTCTCTTTTTATATAAAATAAGTAACTACGAGGTTCCTTTAACCTCGCCGTTTACCTGGATAACTTTGGGCTGACACCTTGCGCCACGGCATATCCTATCCTGTAGATATTATAGCAAATTGGCCGCTTGTTGCAACAGTTTAATTTTTTTGGGGATTTATGATTTATTTGATTTCAAAAATTTTGGCGGGGCTTGTCGCGCCTTTGATAAGATGCAGCTTTTTGGGTTCTATATTTAAATGTGCGCCCAGTATTTGTTTGACGGCCGCATTAGCCTGCCCGCGCTCAGCCTCGGCCTTAGTCCATACCTCAAAAGTATCGGGCGATTTTTCAAGCAATTTGTCGCGCTTTTCCCCCGCGTGGACTTTAACTTTTATGAACATACTATATTATAGCAAACAGCCCCGCTTTTAATGCGGGGCTGTTTGTGTATTTTTTTGATTAAAAATTACTTCTTAGCTTCTTTGATGCCTTCCAAAACCTTCGGCAGGATTTGGTGTAAATCACCCACAATGCCGTATTTGCAGACATTGAAGATAGGGGCAGAAGCGTCCTTGTTAATAGCGATAATAACGTCAGACGTTTGCATACCTACTATATGCTGCACCGCGCCTGAAATACCGCAGGCGACATAAAGTTTAGGTTTAACCGTAACGCCGCTTTGGCCGACTTGGTGGCTTTTGGCCTTCCAGCCCGCGTCAATAGCTGCGCGCGATGCGCCGACTGCGCCGCCTAAGCAGGAGGCGATATCATTGATAAGGGCAAAGTTGTCCGCCGTCTTTAAACCGCGGCCGCCGCTGATGATGATTTGCGCTTCGTCAAGTTTTTCAACCTCTTGGTTTTGGTCCATTTCCTTGGCGATAATCCTTACGCGCGCCGCTGTTGCCGGCACGGGTATGGCTTCCGTAATAACCTGCGCGGGCGCGGGGTTGGCTACCTGCTCCCTGGGCATTACATTGGGCCTTACCGTCGCCATTTGCGGGCGGTGGTTGGGGCATAAAATATCAGCCATAATATTGCCGCCAAAAGCGGGGCGGGTTTGTACAAGGTTACCTTCTTTTATTGAGAGGCCCGTACAATCGGCCGTTAAGCCTACAAAAATCTCAGCCGAGATTCTGGGCGAAAGGTCCCTGCCCTGGTAGGTTGAAGGATATAAAACTACAGAGGGTTTATACTTTTCAATAAGTTTAATCATCGCGTTTGCATAAGCGTCTGTATTATAATCTTTATAAGCGGGGCCTTCAACATTGTAAATCTTATTTGCTCCATAGGCTGAAAGCTCGGCAAAATAGCCGCTGTTGGCGCCGCCGATTACCACAGCGCAGACTTCCTCGCCCAATTGGGCGGCCAGCTCGCGGCCTTTGGTTAAAAGCTCAAGGCTGACATTGCGCGGTTTGCCGTCAAGCAATTCCACAAAAACCCAAACGCCTTTATAGGCGCTTAAATCTTTGGCCGCAGCCTGCGTTTGCGGCTTTACTAAAGCTTTAACGGGGCACTGCGGGATGCACGCGCCGCACATTGTGCACGCGCTGCTAATAACGGCTTTACCGTTTACAAGGCTTATCGCGCCAAACGGACAAATATTTACGCATTTGCCGCATCCGATACAATTAGGTAAAACGTTTATCATTAGATTATGGTCTCCTTCTTCAAAATTTCAAGTACTTTGTTTGCCATCTCTACCGCGCCGCCGCTGTAGATTTCACCTTTAGCTCTGGCAGGAGGCGGGAATATGCGGTCCACACGCGTAGGGGAGCCGTCTAAACCGAGCTTCTTTGGGTCCGCGCCGATATGGGCGGCTGTCCAGGTCTCGGAAGGCTTCTTCTGCGCGTGGAATGCGCCTAAGAATGAAGGATATGCAGCTACATAGTCAACAGGCATCGTCATCGTTACCAATGCAGGGAGATCAGCCTCCATAATCTGGTGGCCGCCGTCTATGATTTTACGTAAAATTACTTTGCCGCCTGCGACGTCAATACTGTCGCAGAAGGTTACCTGCGGCACGCCTAAATGGAAAGCGATGCCCGGGCCTGTTTGGGCGGTATCGCCGTCAATAGCCATCTGTCCGCACATAATCAAATCATAATTTCCGATTTTGCGGATTGCAGTAGCCAAAGCATAGGAGGTTGCCCATGTGTCTGAACCTGCGAAAGCCCTGTCTGAAAGTAAAATGCCTTTATCCGCGCCCAAAGCCAAGGCTAAACGGATAACGCTGTTGGCCTGTTGCGGGCCCATAGATAAAACCGTTACCGTTGCGCCCGTTTTGGCTTTAATTTTTAAAGCTTGGGAAAGCGCAAAGTGGTCATATGGGTTTAAAATGCTGGGTACGCCAGTGCGGACTAAGGTGGAGGTCTTGGGATCTACTTTTACCCTGGTGGAATCCGGCACTTGTTTGATACAAACTATAATATTCATATTTGTGGGTAGCTCCTGTAATTATTTCTTAAAAATCTCGCGCAATTTGGCTGAAACTTTATCCATATCTTCAATGGTACCGCCCATTTTGGACTGGATTGCCGTAAGCTCGCTATCCTGCATAAGCTTTACGCTGTCGCCTGTGCCCGCGCTGAGTACAAGCTTCATACCTCGGCTTGCGATATCGTAGGCTACTTCTTTTGCGTTTGCGCGGCACATTGCTTTAAGCGTATCTAAATCAAATTTGCAGCCTTCAACAATTTTGCCCGCGCCGATTGTGCGGCAAAACGCTGCGGCCACTTCGCCGTTAGCCATAAGTTCGCCGAGCTTAAAGGTAATAAACTGGTGCCTGGTAAGCCTTTGCAGGCGGCACTCTTCCAATACTTTGGAAAGCGCGCGCAAGCCGCAAGCTAATGCATCTGCGCCGACTTCAGGGTTCTTTGCGTGGATTGCGTCCATTTCAGACGCCATATCAACATAGTACATGCCGCGGCTTTTAAGGTGTTCCTGCCAGCGCCCGCGGTAGATTGTCATTTCCATAACCTCGTTTGTGCCTTCATATATACAGGTTATTTTGACGTCCCTTTTAATCTTTTCAACAGCAAACTCTTTGGTATAACCAAATCCGCCCAAAGCCTGGATAGCATCTTCCGCGGCTTTGTTGCCTGCTTCAGTCGCATAGTATTTGGCTATGGAGCCTTCTGTAGCCTGCCCGTGGTTATTAATGTCCAACTTTTTAGCCGTTTCATCAATAAATGCGCGCGCGGCTTCAAATTTTACATAGTGCGGCGTAACAAGCTTTTGCATATAGCCCTGCTTTTCAGCTAAGGGGCCGCCCGCCTGTTTGCGCTGCGTTGCATAGTCTACGGCTGTTTCAACGGCTTCCTCGCCGCCGCCTAAACCGAATGCGGCTACCATAAGCCTTGTGTATCCGAAGACAGCCTGCGCCTGGAGTAAACCCTGGCCTTCAACGCCGCCAATCAGGTTTTGGGCAGGAACAAAGGCTTCGTCAAATGACAGGCCCGCCGTGTTTGAAAGGCGGATGCCGTGCTTGTCTTCATGGTGGTCCTGCGTAAAGCCGGGGATGCCCTTTTCCATCATAAACCAGCTGGGGCCGCCGGGGGCTAAGGCCAGTACCGTATATAAATCCGCCACTCCGCCGCTTGAAATCCACATCTTGCTGCCGGTGATTTTATAACCGATTAATTTGCCGTTTTCTATTACATGTTCGGCGCGGGTTCTTAAGGATACAAGGTCGCTGCCCGCATCGGCTTCCGTCGCGCCGTAGGCGACGAGTAAATTTTCTTTAGCCATACGGTTAAACCAGTAGGCTTTTTGTTCGGGCGTGCCGCCGACTGAAAGCGGGTCGCTGCCCAGGAATGTTGCAAAGACTGATGTTGCTATGCCCAAATCAACGCGGGCTAAGGCTTCGCAAATCCTGTAGATATCTGTGGTTGTGCCGCCTAAGCCGCCGTATTCTTCGGGTATTAAAAGAAGGTTTACGCCAAGAACATCGTGTTTATACATATCTTTGATAAGATCTGCGGGATATTCGTTTTTTGCGTCGTGTTCACGGATGAAGTCAAAAGGTATTCTTGTTTTAGCATAATGTTTAAGGCTGTCTAACATCAGCTCTCTGGACAGCAAGTCTATTTTTGCCATATTATTCTCCATTAAAAAGTCAGACTTATAGTTATCATATATATTGTATCAAAAAAAGAGGGACGCTTTAAGGCGCCCCCCCGTTTACTTAAATTTTTAAAACTTAATTATTCCTGCTGCGCTTTGGCGGCCTTCTTCTCTAAAGCATTAAGCCTGCGCTGCGCTTTTGTAGCCAAAGAATCGGCAGGGTGCGCGATGATAAGCTTTTGGTAAACGTCCATAGCTTTTGCGTCTTCCCCAATCTTTTCCGATATTTGGCCCGCTTCATACATAGCCTGCGGCGCACGCTGCGCTGAAGGGTAATATAAGAAGACATCCTGATAGGCCGAAAGTTCGCCATAAGGGTCTTTTAAGCGTTTGCCGTTTACGCGCGCGATTTCAAAGGAGGTATCAATAAACTTCTCCTGCTCCTTTTGGAAGGTTTTGGCTATATTTTTTAAGGTATCAACCGCAGCCGTATAGTTTTTGAGGCGGTTTTCCTGTATATCGGCTTTATAGCGCAATACTTCATAGGCCTCGTTTGTGCGGTTATTTTCAAGATATATTTCCCCCGCTTTAGCTGCGTAGGTTACGGCATTATCATAGTCTTTACGGGAGTCGGAAAGTATCGCCATATGGTTATATGTCGCGGCCCTTTCAACCGTTGTAGGGAACTCCTTTAAAACGCGCTGGTAGTATTCCATAGCGGTTACATAGTCCTTAAGGTCGCCCGCGTAGACATCGCCCACCATTCTTAAAGAGGCGGCTTTATATTTAGTTGAAGGGTAAATGTCATATACCTTTTTATACTGCATTAAAGCGGCCTGGTAATTCTTGTTCTGGCGGTGCAAATCACCGAGCATAAGTTCCATTTTATCGGATTCTTCATAAACAGGAAAGCGGCTGAAGAAGCTTGTGTACTCCGCTAAAAGCGGCCTGTAGCTATCCTTCAAATTAAGCGCGGTGGCGGTGGAAAGGAAGTCCGCCATACGCACGGCGGAGGATTCCTGCTCATGCTTAACTTTGGCGGCTTTAAGATAATCGGCCCTTTTTTCTTTATGCAGCTTTTCGGCCGCGGCTGGCAAAGCGGTTTTGACTTCCTGTATCTTTTTGCCTGTCGGGAACTCATATACATACCTTAACAGGGTTAAGGCCGCCTCGGGCTTTGCGTCGGCGCGCGTCAAAACGTCCGTCTTAAGGTACAAGGCCTCATCAGCATAAGGAAGGGCGGAGTTTTTATCCTGCCACGCGCTTAAATTATCGGCTATAGCTAAAAGCAGTTTTGTGTCATCGCCTTTAGCCTGCGCGGCGTAAAAATTAAGTTCGGCCGCGGGCGTTTGCGCAAAGGCGCAAAAAGCCAATGTAAAGAAACCTGCGGTTATTAATGTTTTTTTCATATTCTAAAAATTACCTGTAATTAGTAAACTGTAATTCAAGCCCGAAGTCCTTATTCTTTAAAAGAGTTATGACTTCCTGCAAAGCGTCTTTTGAGGCTGAAGTTACCCTAAGCTGGTCCCCCTGTATGGAGGCAGCGGCCTTAATTTTAGCGTCCTTTATCACTCTGGTAATTTCTTTTGCCTTATCGGCGGGTATACCCTGCTGGATTTTGATTTCCTGCTTGGCGGTGCCGCCCAAAGCGGCTTCTATCTTCTGCGGCTGGAAGTTCTTTAAAGCCACGCCCCTTTTGGAAAGGCGGGTTAAAAGGACGTCGTACAAAGCTTTGATTTTGTATTCATCGCTGCAGGAAAGTTTAATTAAATTATCTTTTGTATTAAGCTCTAAACCGGGATTAGCATCCTTAAAATCATATCTGTTTGTTACTTCCTTTTTGGCTACGCTTATAGCCTCTTCAATAATGTTCATATCAACTTTGGAAACGACGTCAAAAGAAAAATCTGCCATAACAACCTCCGTTTATTGCTTTTGAATATTATACTTTTTTATTGCTTAAAAGGAAGTTTTGTAGTAGAATTATTTTGATAGCATCCTATCATTTCACAGAGGAGAAACTAATGTCTACACTAGCTGCTGTTCTAGGCCTTTTTGTGTTTTTTGCGATAGCTTACGCCGCAAGCACAAACAGAAAGGCTATTAATTGGCGTACAATAGGTTGGGCTTTCGGGCTGCAACTTGTCTTTGCTTTTATAATTCTTAAAACCCCCCCGGGCCAGGCTTTGTTCGGGTATCTTAACGACGCGATTTTAAAGCTGCTTTCCTTCCAGAAAGCGGGCGCGGCGATGGTGTTTGGCGATTTGTCTGAAGAAAGTAAATTCGGTTTCCTTTTCGCTTTCCAGGTTATACCTACAATCATCTTCTTCTCCGCATTAATGGGTATGCTTTACTACCTTGGCGTTATGCAGAAAATCGTTTATGTTTTTGCGTGGCTTATGGGCAAAACCTGCAAATTATCAGGCGCCGAAAGCTTAAGCGCAGCCGCAAATATCTTTGTAGGCCAGACGGAAGCCCCGCTGCTTATTAAGCCTTATGTTGAGAAGATGACCATGTCTGAACTTATGTGCGTGATGACAGGCGGTATGGCTACTGTGGCCGGCGGCGTTTTGGCCGCTTATGTAATTATGCTTGAAAGGACTGTCCCCGGTATTGCGGGCCATTTGATGGCGGCCAGCGTTATGGGTGCGCCTGCAGGTATTTTATTTTCTAAACTTATAGTGCCCGAAACGGAAAAACCCGTAACAATGGGCGTTACAAAAATTGATTATAAGGACCCAAGCTCCAACGTGCTTGACGCGATTTCAAACGGTACAGGCACAGGCTTGCAGCTTGCTTTAAACGTAGGCGCAATGTTAATTGCTTTTACGGCTTTAATTGCGCTTGCAAACGGTTTTGTGGAATGGATTACAAGCTTAATTTTAGCTAAAGCTATGGGCATACAGCAGATTTTCGGCTATATATTTGCGCCTTTAGCGTGGTTTATGGGCGTGCCTTCCAATGAAATTTTACAGGCAGGCCAGCTCATCGGCGAGAAGACTATTCTTAACGAGTTTATTGCCTATGCCAACTTTGCCTCCATTTTAAACAGCGGCGTAGTTGAAATGTCTGTTAAAACCAAAGTCATTTTAAGCTATGCGCTTTGCGGTTTTGCCAACTTATCATCTATCGGCATACAGATAGGCGGCATCGGCGCGATTGCCCCCAACAGAAGGGCGGACCTTTCAAAACTAGGTATGCGCGCTTTACTGGCGGGTTTGCTTTCAAGCTGTTTAAGGGCTTTGATTGCAGGTATTTTGATAAAATAGTTTTAAGATATACGATAAAAACCCCTCAAAAATGAGGGGTTTTTTTATTTGGCCTAAAACTGCTTAAGTTTAACTAAAGCGCCTCTTTAATGCCTTCGGCAAAGCTGGGGTGGGCAAATACAATTTCTTTAAGCTGCCCGGCCGTCATGCCCGCGCTCATCGCTACAAGCGGGATGTGGATAAGCTCTGTCGCGCTGTTACCTGCAAGCTGCGCGCCTAAAATCTTGCCTGAGGCCTCTTCCTCCACAATTTGGAAGAAGCCTTCCGTATCATCCTGCGCCACGGCGCGGCCCACGGCAAGCATAAAGATTTTATGCAGCTTTACCGTTTTGCCCGCCGCCTCGGCCTGCGCTTTAGTTAAGCCGACGGAGGCGATTTCAGGCCAGGTATAAATGGCGCGCGGTATAAGGTCATTATTATATTGCCCGCCCTGCCCCAGCATATTTTTGGCCGCCGCCTCCCCTTGCGCGCTTGCCGCATGCGCCAAAAGGCAAAGGCCCGTAATATCGCCCGCCGCATAAATATTATCCTTAAGCTGCATAGTTTGAGGGTTTACCTTTACGCCTTTGCGGCTCCATTCTATGCCAAACTCATCAAGCCCAAGCCCGCTTAAGTCAACGCTGCGGCCTAAAGCTACAAGTACTTCTTCTGATTCAAGTTTAGTTCCGTCTGCTAAGGTTATTATTTTTTTATCATCCTCAAACTGTATATCTTTTGCCGCTTGGCCTGTTATTATATTTATGCCGCGCTTTTCAAAAGAACGTTTAAGCAGCGTTGAGCAGGCCTCATCTTCCAGCGCGATTATATTGGGCAGCATTTCAACTATAGTTACTTTTGAGCCCAGCGCATTAAAAATGCACGCGAACTCGCACCCTATAACGCCGCCGCCGAGTATCGTTATGCTTTGCGGGATTTTTTGCAGATTAAATATATTGCTGTTATCATAAAGTTTATCTTTAACTTTATCAAAAGGCGGCGGGTAAAAAGCGGAAGAGCCGCAGGCTATGAGCGCATAGTCAAAATTAACTTCCCGCCCGCCCGCCTCAACTGTGTGGGCGGAGGTAAACTGCGCTTTAGCTTCAATATAATCAATTTTAGCGTTTTTAAAAAGCGACATTAAACCGCGCTGCAATTTAGTGATTGCCATAGCACGCCTGTTTTGTATGGCCGTAAAATCTACGGCATTAAATAAATCCTGCGCGGCCTGCGGGTTGGTGGAAAGCGCGGCGGTTTTTTTCAGCTCATAAAACTTATGGGCTGCGTCTAAAAGCGATTTTGACGGGATACAACCGCAGTTAAGGCAAACGCCGCCCGGTTTTGACTGTTCAATAAGCGTAACCTCCGCGCCCAGCGCGGCTGCTTTTAAAGCGGCGGGATATCCGGCAGGCCCCGCGCCTATGACAACTATTTTTTGAGACATAAAAACCCCCGATGTTATATTATATTGATAAAAGTATATAATATTTGTATGTCAAAGAATAATCCGCAGGAAATTATAAAACGCCCGTCATTTCACGGTCATAGAACCAGACTGAGGAAGAGATTTCTTGCATCGGGCTTGGACTCCTTCCTAGACCATGAAATACTTGAACTTTTACTTACTTATACAATACCCAGAAAAGATACTAAACCGATAGCATGGGCATTGTTAAAGAAGTTCGGCACGCTTTCCTCCGTATTAGACGCAAAACCCCAAGAGCTTACAGACGTTGAGGGCATTGGTATGCAAAGTGCGGTTTTCCTCAATTTAATGCGCTCGGTAATGAGGCGTTACTCGCTTGAACAGATAAAGCAGCGCAAAGAAATTAAGAATCCCGAAAGCGTTGTCCAATTTTGCCAGGCTTCTTTACAAGGCGAAGCCAATGAAATTTTTGAAGTTATCTACCTAACTATCCGCAATACCGTTATAGGCGTTGACAGAATCACCATCGGCACCATAGACAGGGCCAGCATTTCACCCAGAAAGATTATTGAAAACGCCTTAAAACAAAAGGCCGCAGGTTTGATTTTTGTTCATAATCATCCTTCGGGCGAGCCTACCCCTTCACAAGAAGATATTATGCTTACCGAAACTTTATCCCAAATAGCCGCGCCTTTGGGCATTATGGTTTTGGACCATATCATCGTAGGCCAAGGCAAATTTTTTAGTATTAAAGCAAATTCACTCATAAGGGCGCCAAAATGAAAAACCTGTTAAAAGAATTACTTAAAAACCAAGTCTACCCCGCAATGGGCTGCACGGAGCCTGTATCCGTAGCCTTATGCGGCGCAAATGCCGCCGCATTATTAAAAACACCCGTAAAAAAAGCGGTGTTTTACGCCGATGCGGGCACCTATAAAAACGGACTGGGCGTACGCATACCCAATACCGACGGCGACAAAGGCAACCTGCTTGCCGCGGCAATGGGCATACTTATAGCCAAGCCCGAGCTGGGTATGCAAATCTTAAAAGGCGCCGATAAAGAGATACTGGGTAAAGCTAAAGAGATGCTCAAGAATAAAACCGTTTGCGTTAAAGTAAAAAACCGCAAAGGTTTTTATATTGAGGCCATACTAACCGCACAAGACGGCGACACCGCGCACTGCGTCATAAGCGGCAGCCATACAGGCGTTACGCTTTTGGAAAAGAACGGCAAAATACTGAAAGAACAAAAGCCCGTCAAAACCAAAGTTAAGGATGATTGCTATAAAACGCTTTTAGCCGCCTCCACCTTAGAGCAGCTTATCGCCGCAGCGGAAGCCGCCGACGAGGAAGACCTTGCTTATATCAAGGAAGGCGCATTAATGAATTTGGCCGCAAGTGAAAAGGGCGCAAAACTTAAAAAGGTAGGTTTTTATTTAGAGCAGCTTGTAAAGCAGGATATGCTTAGCGATAATGTGGTAAATTCCGCAAAAATCATAGCCTCCCGCGCGGCCGACGCGCGTATGGACGGCCTGCCTATACCTGTTATGAGCAGCGGTGAAAGCGGTAACCAGGGCATAGTAGCTATTTTAGTGCCCTATCACGTAGGCAAAGTAATGAAGATTGAGGAAGAAAAGATTTTAAAGAGCATTGCTCTTTCCCACCTCCTAAACGGTTATGTTAAAGCTTTTACAGGCGAGCTTGCCCCCATTTGCGGATGCGCAATAGCAGCCGGGGTAGGGGCCTCGGCCGCTATGGTTTACCAGCAAAAAGGCGCGGACCTTAAGGCTATTACGCTGGCGATAAATAATATCATAAGCGATATCGGCGGTATGCTTTGCGACGGCGCAAAAAGCGGCTGCGCATTAAAAGTAGTAAGCTCGGTAGACAGTGCGATAAGGGCCGCTTTTATGGCCACTAATTATTACGGCATTACAGAAGTTGAAGGTTTTATAGGCAAAACGGCGGAGGAGACTATACAAAACTTAAGTAAAATTTCCACCATCGGCATGATAAATGTTGACAGCACAATAGTAGGCATTATGCAGGAGAAGACGAATTAATGGCGGTTAAAATAATACTCGTACGCCCGCGCAACCCCTTAAATATAGGGGCCGCCGCGCGCGCTATGGGGAACTTCGGGCTAAGGCAGCTATGCGTGGTTAATCCTTATGAGCCTGTGTGGAGGGAGGCGGTAACCGCCGTCCACTCAGAGGATATTTTAGCCAAAGCGCAAGTGTTTGATACGATTGAAGAAGCTGTAAAAGACTGCCACCTAATAATAGCAACTACAGCCTTAAAGAACAGGACACCTTTCCAAAAAATAGTCACCCTGCCTGATATAAACGGCTTTTTGGCGGATTATGCAGACGAGGATATTGCAATACTCTTTGGCCCTGAAAAGACAGGCCTTACTGCGGCGGAGATATCCTGCGCGCACGCAATACTTAATATACCGACAACGGCCGAAGTGCCTTCAATAAATCTGGCGCAGGCAGTAATACTTTGCTGTTATGAATTGGGCAAAAATAAAATAAAACAAAAAAAGCAGGACAGCCCCGCCGCGCCAAAAGCGCAGGATTTTGCCTTAGTGCAAACACAGTTGCAGGAACTTATGGATAAGCTGGACTTCCCGCCCACCTTAAACGGCGCGCTGCGCCTGGAAAAGATGCAGGAAATATCAGCAAAAATGGCTTTAAGCAGGCAAAACCTGTTTTTTGTAAATACCATAATAAAACAAATAAATAAAAAACTTAAAGGCGGCGGCATTGACAAGCGCACCGCCAAAAAGGGGATAAATAAATGAAGAAACTTTTAATACTCTCACTCCTTACGCTGTTTACCGCAAGCGCATTTGCGCAAGAAGAAGCGCAAAGTACAACTATGCAAGAGCAAAAGCAGCAGGCTGTAGCGGAGCTTGAAGCTATACAAAATGATACCCAAACCGCAGCCGAGCTTGAGCAGGAAGCCACAAACCTTTTGCAGGATGAAGCCCAAAAGCTCCAGCAGTTCCTTAACGACCAAAAAGCCTTATGGTTCAAAGAGCACCGTCAGGAACAACAGCAAGAGCAAAAAACCGGCGGGCAACAAACCGCGCTGCCGCAGCCGTCTGCTATAGCCGAAGAATCTGCCCAACAACAGCCGCCGCAGGCCGAGCAGCAAATACAAACTGAGCAAGCGCAGCCCGCGCAGGCAGAACCCGCCGCCCCCGTGCAAGAAGCGGCGGCGCAAAAACAGCAGCCGCAAAAACAAGCGGCAAAGCCCAAGACTCAGCCTAAAAAAACTGTAAAAAAAGCGGCTGAAGCTAAAGTTGAGCAAAACCCGCAAACGCAGCAAGAATCGCAGGAACAGCAAGCTAAATCGCCTGAAGAGCAAACACAAAACGGGGAAGAGCAGGCCACGCAGCAGCATAATAATTGGCAACGTTTAGGGTGGGGCGTATTATTCTTCCTCGGGTTATGCGTCATTGTATTTTTTATCTCAAAACACCAGTAAAAGCAGGCCAAGCGGCAAAACATTTAATATGTTAAAATATTATTAATAAATAACTTGCCGAGAGGTCTTTTGATGAGTTACAATATTTTAGCCATAAACCCGGGATCTACATCCGACGACATAGGCTTTTACAGAAGCTTTGAACCTGTTTTTGAAGTAAAAATTTCATATACGCCTGAAGACTTGGCGCCCTACGACCATAAAAATGTTACTGAAATGGCGCCGCTTAAAAAGAAATTAATTTTATCCGAACTTGAAAAACATAATATAAAGCTGGAGGATATTGACGTCGTGATGGGCAGGGGCGGCCTTACTAAACCGACGGAAGGCGGCGTCTTTTATGTTAATGACGCTATGCTCCACGATTTAAAGACAGGCGTTTTGGGTATACATCCGTGCAATTTGGGCGGTATTTTGGCGCATGAGATAGCCTCAATGGCAAAATGCCCCGCGCTTATAGCCAGCCCTGAGGTGGTGGACGAACTTTCACCCTTAGCGCGCTACAGCGGCTTCCCTGAGCTGCCACGCATTTCAATCTTCCACGCATTAAGCCAAAGGCGCGTGGCCTTTAAAACGGCTGAGCTTTTAGGCAAAACTTATAAAGATTGCAATTTTGTAGTTTTACACGGCGGCGGCGGCGTAACCATAGGCGTACATATGGGCGGGCGCACCGTGGACGTTACCAACGGCCTTGACGGCGAAGGCCCGATGACCCCGCAGCGCAGCGGCACTTTGCCATCCGGCGGTTTGGTAAAATTATGCTATAGCGGTAAATATAATTTTGAGCAGATGTACCACAAAGTTAAAGGCCGCGGCGGTATGATGGCCCATACGGGCACACAGGACTGCAAAGAACTTTGCGATTTTATAGAAACAGGCATAAAACCCGAAGGCTCAACCATAAGCTGTTCCAGGGAAAAAGCCAAAGAATTTATAGACGCTATGATCTATCAATTTGCTAAGTACATAGGTTATATGGCGGCGGTGGCTGAAGGCAAATTAGACGGCGTAATACTTACAGGCGCCTTAATGAAAAGCAAATATATAAGCCAAACGCTGGAGAAAAAGGTAAGCTGGCTGGGCAAGGTTTTTGTCTACCCCGACAGTGATGAAAAGACGGCATTAAAAGAAGCCGCAATCCGCGCGCTTGATAACCCCGCAATAATAAAAGAGTATAAATAGGAGATTAGTTAAAATGGAATTCAACAGCTTCAAAGAACTGATTAATTTAGTTAAAGGCAAATCCAACCGCGTAGTAGTACCCGGCGCAAACAATACGGAAGCCTTAACAGCCATCAAAATGGCTGACGAAAACGGCCTTATATCATCAGGCATATTGATAGGCGACGTCCCTTTAGTAAAAGAAATGGCAAAGAGCGTAGGCCTTAATGAAAGCAAATTTGAATTTATCCAGTGCACCGACGTGCCGGAAATGTGCAATATCGCAGTAAAACAGATTGTTGAAGGCAAGGGCGACTTCCTTGTAAAAGGTTTGGTGGACACCAAATACTATATGAAAGCGATTTTAAACAAGGAAATGCACCTCGTCCCCGAAGGCGCTTTGCTTACGCACTTTGTATTATTTAAAATGGCAAAATACCCCAAAATGTTTGCGGTAACAGATTCCGCCGTGCTTATCGCCCCGACTTTGGAGCAGAAAGCAAAAATCATCAACAATGCCGTAACGATTTTAAGGAAGCTCGGCGTTGAATGCCCCAAGGTAGCCATAGTCTGCCCTGTTGAAAAGGTTAATGAAAAGATACCCTCAACCGTAGACGCGCAGGCTTTGGTAAAGATGAATAAAGAAGGCCTTATCCCCAACTGTATAGTTGAAGGCCCTTATGATATGTACATCACCTTCTCTAAAGAGCTTGCCGCGGAAAAGGGCATAACAGGCGCCTGCGTACCGGGCGACGCGGACCTTATCGTATTACCTGATTTGGACGCAGCCAACCCCGTATACAAGGCTTTGGCTTTCTTTGCAGAAGGCGTGGAAGCCGCGACAATTCTGGCCGGGCCCAAAATCCCCGTGATTTTGCCTTCCAGAGCTGATGCGCCTATGATTAAACTTAATTCCATAGCCTTAAGCTCATACTTAAAAGACAGAAAATAATCTAAAATACAACAGGGTAAACGTTAAACAGCGTTTACCCTGTACCACTTTTGCCGACATGTACAATAGAAAAAATAAAATACAGGTAATGCTTCAAAATTTAAAGGATTGTTTTAATAAGGACGCTTTAAAACAATTCCTTAAAACGGCGCTTATTTATACGCCGCTTTGCCTGGCTATATGTTTGGGCATTTATTATTATACCCAAAAGCGGATAAATGAGATTGAAGAATATAACCGCCAGCAGCAGGCCGTCTTTTTCAAAAAATATGAAGGCAATTTAAAGAAACCTTTACAGCAATCCTTGCAGGAACACGGCATATCAAGGGAAGATGCGCATAAACTCGTCAACAAACTTGACACCGTGCTTAATATGCGCCGCGTGGCGCCGCGCGATACTTATTTGCTTACTTTGGGCGAGGATGACAGCTTTAAAATGCTGGTAGTAACAAAAGACTTCAGCCGCTATTTTGTGGCTGGCAGCAATGGCGAACTTGTAGCGGGGATATCGGACCGTTCAACCCAAACCAGGAAGCGCATGGCTAAAGGCGAGATTGAAACCGTGCTCTTTAACTCCATGCAGGCAAAGGGCTTGCAGCCGGGGTTTATAGTTGATTTTACGGATATATTCTCCTGGGCGGTGGACTTTAATACAGAAACGCGCCAGGGCGATAAATTTGCAGTATACTGGGAAGAAGATTATACTAATGACGACCAGTCTTTAAACGAAAATATACTCGCCGCCTACTACGATGGCGGGGTATCGGGCAAAAACTACGCTATACGTTTTGAGGACGAGTATTATGACGAAAGCGGCAAGTTTACAAAAAAGATGTTCCTTAAATCGCCGATAAGCGTGCGCGGCGTCAGGATATCATCACGCTTTAACCCCAAAAGGATGCACCCTATTTTAAGGATACGCCGCCCGCATTTAGGCATTGACTATGCCGCGCCTTCAGGCACGCCCGTAGAAAGCGTGGCCGACGGCGTTGTAAGGGTAAAACAGTGGAAAGGCGGTTTTGGCAATTATCTTGAAATTGCGCACCCCAATAATTATGTAACTTGTTACGGCCATTTAAAAGGATACGCGCGCAATATAAAAGTGGGCACAAAAGTAAGGCAGGGGCAAACCATAGCTTATGTGGGGAGCACGGGGCTTTCAACGGGCCCGCATTTGGATTTCCGTATGCGCCAGGGCAGTAAATATATGGACTTTTTGGTAAATAAGAACCGCAGCTCGGCGTCGCGTGAAATACCGCCCTCAAAAAGGGAAGAATTTAATAAAATAAAAGATGAATATATAAAAATTTTGGAAGGCAAATCAATATAAAAGGATATTTATGATTAAGAAAATTGTACTTACAGGCGGTCCTGCCAGCGGTAAAACCACGGCGCTTTCCATACTTAAGGAAGAGTATGGCACCGATATTGAAGTAGCCAAAGAAGCGGCAACGCTTGTATACGGCGGCGGGTTCCCCAGGAACGACAAAAGCCCGCACCATACCCTGCACGCGCAGCGCATCATTTACTTTGTTACTAAAGAGCTTGAGGAGCTTGCAGGCAAAGCCAACCCCGACGCTAAGCTGATTTTGTGCGACAGGGGCTCCTTAGACGGCGCAGTATACTGGCCGTACGGGGAGGAGGACTTCCTTAAAACAATGGAAACCACTGTGGATAAAGAGTATGAAAAATACTATGCAGTAATACATATGTCCCCCCCGAAAGAAGAAAAATACTACCAAAATACCAGCGTGCGTACCGAGACATTATCCCGCGCGTTGGAAGTTGACGAAGCCATTTTAAAATTATGGGCCGGCCATCCGCGCCATATAGTTATACCGGAGAGCAATGACTATGTAAAAAAGGCATTGATAGTCCGCAAAGCAATCAGAAAAATTATTAACGGAGAAATATAAATTATGGTACTTGATTTCCTATTTAATAAAAAGAAAAAGGAGCAGCCCGCCAACCCTTCCGAACCGAAGAAAAAGGAAAGTATAGAGGAAAGGATTGAGCGCGAGATGCAGGCCTTGCCCGCCTTTATAAAAAATAAGATTAAGGATCCTTCAATTAAAGAGAAGTTCATCACCTTAGCCAAACGTATGGAGAAGGACGGCGTGGATATGAACTCCCCCAAACAGATGAAGAAATGGGTAAAAGAACACGAGAAGGAACTTAAAGAAGAGCAGCAAAACGGCAAAGTGGAAACCGTAGTAAAAGGCGATGAGCCCGGCCGTAATGACCCTTGCCCGTGCGGCAGCGGCAAAAAATATAAAAAGTGCTGTGGCAAATAAATTAAGATATCAAAACCACACAAAAAACCCGCCCTTTAAAGGCGGGTTTTTTAGATTTTATAATTCTATCTATTTTGCACAGCACGTTACGTCGCGCTTTTGGTATTTTAGACTGCACTGAAGGATATTAAACTTGCACTGTGAAGCGCCGCCGCCCTTAGGGCAGGTAAATATCGTTGCGTGGCCTACCATAGCGCCGTTTGCGCCGTAGCCTGTGCTCCAGCTATCACAGTTGCTCATATTATAATACTCGTGGAACTGGTAGCATCTGGTCTTTTCCGGACAGCCCTTAGTATCATTATAAGGTAAATTGCAAATAACTCTGCAAACATCACCGGAACCATCAGTCACACCGGAAGGGCATTCCTTTATCTCTCCGGGCGATGCATATTCGCTTATAGTTCTATAATCTTCGGTAAGCCAAAATTGCGGTTCGCTTAAATATTGTTTATAACCGGCTGAGATGTCCGAACATCCCGCCACCGCAGGATTCCCCTTATAACTTATATATTGGCAATCCGTACGTACTGCCACCTGCCTGTTTGCGGCAGCAGCCTCATAATAACATCCCCCCCACACGTCTTCAATACCTGATGGCGGCTCTATCGTACGCTCCGTAGTTTGGCGGACCGATGTGCTTGTAATTTCCGATTTAACATCAATACAAGTTTGCTCGGTCCCATCGCATGTATAATTACCTGTCCCATTTGCGCCGGGGCAAGTTGGCACTGTGTATGAGGCCGATACCCATTCGCCCATACTTTCTTTGCAGGTCTTCTCCTTGCAACAGGTACCGTCTTCAGAATAGCTAACAGAAGAGTCCCGCTCCTCCCCACTTTGGCAGGCTGCAGGGCAAGGCGTTTTGGGTACACAGCATTCCCCATCTTCAGTAAACAGGTTATCGCTGCGTTTTTGTCCGTCGGGACAAGCTGCCGGGCAGGGTGTTTTATCTTTTGTGCACGTTGATGTATTCCATGTTCCCCACACGTCATTTGTACACGTCCTCGTTTTATTACCCGTGTAGCCGCTATCACAAGCCTGCGTATCCGTTTTTGAGCCTACACACGCGCCAAACCCACTCGCCTTCCAGCTCCCGTTCTCACACGTTACGCTTTGAGTTTTTTGCCCGCAGTTTGCACAATTTTGAGTAGTATCGGGTTTTGTGCCTTCATTACAAGTTTGGCCACTGCAACTGCTCCAGCTTGTATTGCACTCGCTGCTGCAACTTTCAGGGCAAGTTCTGCTCTGTGTTCCGCTGTTATTGTAGCCGCAATTTTTTGTTTCTGTTCTCGCGGGATTTTTGTCGTGGCAGCCGCCGTCGCTGCACGCAAGCGGGCAATCACAAGCGCAGGTTTTCGCATTTTGCACATATGGCGAAGAACAAGTTTTTGTTCCGCAATTACACACCGAGTTTGCGCTCCCCACGATATTACCGAAGGTTTTACAAACGTCGCCATCACACCCAAGGCCTGCGTCCTCATAACTGGACGAAAATGTAAACGTTGCGGGCTTGCCCTTTGCGGGAACATAAGCCGCAGTCATACAATTTGTTGCATTATTCATCGCAAGCTCGTACTTTCCGTTGACGGTTAATATTGCGTCGCCTTCGGTTTTTACCTCGGCTTCAGGATTGCTTGTAAGCTGGCCAATATTGCTGAACGTCGGCAAATACTCGCCTTTTCTGGCGAAGTTGGCTATTTGCTTATTGCGCACCATCTCAAGCAAATTGATAGCTTCTACTGCGCGGGATTTGTTTATTGATTTTGTGTAAACGGGATAAGCTATCGCGCTGATTACGCCGATGATGAGCACCACTACAAGCACCTCAGTAAGCGTAAAGCCCTTTTTAGACTTTTTAGTGTTTTTGTTTAACATTTTGTTCTAATCTCTCTTATAAAGAAGATTGCAGCGCACGACGGAGATTTTAGCGGGTGGGAGGCTGCTTTATCTAGATACGGTATCAAAAAAAAAAAAACAACTGCAATCTTTTTATCAAAATCTTGGTGGCTTCGCCACTTGTGCGATGGCGCACTCCTACGTGCGGATGGGACAGTGGCATTCGCCAGTGCGATGGCGCACCTCCCATGTCGTGAGCGTCTAGGCTGCGCTTGGTGCAGCTTAGACGCTCACGACACGCCCGTATGGCTAATACAAAAAACCCGCCTTTTAAAGGCGGGCTCTATAAAAAGGAATATCAAATTTTTAATCGTGAATTTTCTTAAAAGCGCGGATAAGGCCCATTATCAACCCTATCAAAGCATACGCGCTAAATACCAAAAATATCATATCCTGCGGGTATCTGAACAGCAATGCGATAATAAATACAATCGCTACCAGTTTAGCTATAGTTATTTTTTTACCGCCCTGTTTTTTGTCCTTAAACGCCGCATAAGGTATAGAAGATACCATAAGCAAAGAAAGCACAACCGTTATAAGCGCGATGAAATCATAAACAAAAGGCAGATATACGCCCATAAAAGGCAGGATGCGCCCATCGCTGTCTAAGGCAAAAATGCTGTAGGAAACAGCAAAAGAAGCTAAGACCGCCGCAGCCGCAGGCACGGGCAAACCGCTGAAATACTTTTTAGAACCTTTGCCTTCATGCGCCATCGCATTGAACCTGGCAAGGCGGATTGCGCCAAAAAGCACAAACATAAAAGCTATCGCGGTACCGTAGACAGTATTTTCCTTTAAAGCGATAAAATAGATAAGCATTGCAGGGGCAAAGCAGAAGGAAATCAAATCAGCTAAAGAGTCCATCTCAACGCCGAAGGCTGATTCCGCCTTAAGCATTCTTGCTACGCGGCCGTCAAAAGTATCTAAGAGCATGGCCACAAAAATAAGCCAGCCCGCCTGCGTATAATTACCGCGGAACGAAGCTAAAACGGAAAAAAAACCACACCCGATATTACCCATGGTAAATAATGAAGGTATGGTTACTATGCCTGCACGTTTAATTTTCTGTAAATCCATATTGTTGACAGATTAGAATCTGCCTCCTATTTCCATAAACCAAGTACGGTTATGGCGCCTTGAACGCTCTGGCCTTCCTTAACCATTACTCTTACTTTATCTTTAGGCATATATATGGCTACCTGCGAGCCAAAATATATTATGCCGGCTTTTTGGCCTGCTGTTACGCTGTCGCCAACTTTAACCCAGGCTTTTATGCGCCTGGCAATGGCGCCGGTTATTTGCTCCATATAGGCAAACTTATCGCCATTAACAAATTTTATCAAATTCCTTTCATTTTTATCCGCGTCGGGATTATTGGCAAAAGCAAATGCGCCTTTTGTATAAATCATATCCTGCACGGTACCGGTAATGGTAACCCTTTGGATATGCACATTAAAAACAGATAAGAAGATGCGCACAACTATTACATCGGGATTATCTTCCGTTTTAATTGATATTACGGTGCCGTCGGCAGGGCAGGCGATTTCATCTTCCGCAAATACGGTATCCCTTGCAGGGTCCCTGAAGAAGAAAAGCACAAAAGCCGTCAGCAAAAAGCCCACATAGGCGGGAAAAGAAAGCCAAAAACAACCTGTAAAAATGGATAAAGCGAATAATAAGACGGAAATTATAAAGATAAGCTTTGCTGCTTTTTTACCTACGGGAAGGACCGTTGTAACCCAACCGAAAACATCCCCAAAAGTTCTTTTTAAATCTTCAAACATACAATCTCCTCATGGGGAGCTAAAATAGTGTGGGCAGGGGGGGACTCGAACCCCCACAATCTTGCGATTAACAGATTTTAAGTCTGTCGCGTCTACCAATTCCGCCACCAGCCCTTAATTTTTTACTTAATATATTTTAGCAATTTTCTTTATAAAAATCACTAAAAAATTTTGAACACCCGCATATTTTGACGCCTTGTTCCTTTAGATATGACGTCATTTCCCTGTCGGAAGAAACCACAATAACCCTGCTTAACCTGCTGTGAAGATATAAGGATTGCTCTTCAATAATTTCATCTGCCGTAACATCTTGCGCAAAGATTACGTTTACATTTTGCGCCTCGCGCTGGCCAAGGTTCCTGAAGCTGCCGTCAATTACCAAGCGGAACTCGCTGCCGTAAAGGCGGCCGCGCGAAAGCTCGTCCAGCCATGATATAAGGTCGCGCAGGCATTCATCCTCTTTTGCGTAGTTAATGCCGTGCATTAAAAAACTGCGCACAAAGTTAAGCGCGTCTATTATATAAATTGCGGGTTTGCGTATTTGCTGCATTTGTAAATTATATCAAAATTTGCAAAACTCCTCGGGATGTAGTATAATAATTATGCGGGGTAGAGAAGCCCGGTATCTCGCAAGGCCCATAACCTTGAGATCACAGGTTCAAATCCTGTCCCCGCAATAAAAAAGCTCCGTTCATACGGGGCTTTTTTATTTGTAGCCATTATTTGAGCCTATACTAATAGCATGGCCCGTCAACTTCACTATTCTCTGACTTTTGCCACCGCGCAGTGGCAGTGCTTGGGGCGCAGCTCCCAATAGATATTTGATATCATATTATATATGACAGATTTTGAAGCTATAATAGGTTTGGAAATACACCTCCAGTTAAACACGGCAAGCAAGATGTTTTGCTCTTGCCCCAGCGGCGCAAAAACTGACGCCGCCCCCAATACGGCTATATGCCCCTTATGCACGGGCCAGGCAGGCGTTTTGCCTGTAGTAAATAAGCAAGCTGTCGCGCTTGCTTTAAAAGCAGGTTTGGGCTTAGGCGCGCAGATTAATAAGACATCCGTCTTCGCGCGCAAAAACTATTTTTATCCCGATTTGCCAAAAGGCTATCAAATTTCCCAGGACGATATGCCCATACTGCAAGGCGGCGCGGTGGAAATTACTTTAAAAGACGGTTCCACCAAAAAAATCGGCCTTATCCGCGCGCATTTGGAAGAGGATGCAGGCAAATCTATGCACAGCGGCGATTATTCATTAATTGACCTTAACCGCTCGGGCGTACCTTTGCTTGAAATTGTGTCCTGCCCCGATATCAATACCGCTGATGAAGCCTATGCCTACCTTACCGAACTCAAAAGCCTTATGCAATGGCTTGACATATCAAACTGCGACATGGAAAAGGGCGAGCTTAGGGTGGACGTCAATATCTCGCTTCGCCCGCGCGGACAAAAAGAGTTTGGGACCAGAAATGAAATCAAGAACCTCAACTCCTTTAAAGCCGTAAAAGACGCTTTAAATTACGAGATTGTACGCCAGGGCAAAATCCTCAGCGAAGGCGGTAAAATAATGCAGCAAACCTTGCTTTGGGATGATGAGCAGGGCAAAACAAATATAATGCGCAGCAAGGAAACCGCGCAGGAATACCGCTATTTCCCCGAGCCTGATTTGCCCCCACTCATCTTAGATGACGCTTTTATAGAGCAAACCAAAACCGCAATGCCCGAGTTACCCGCAGCGCGCAAAGCGCGTTTTACAAATGATTTGGGTTTATCCGCCTATGACAGCGGCGTGCTGACAATAAGCAAAGCATTATCGGACTATTTTGAAGAAGCCGTAAAAAACGGCGCGGCCCCAAAACCTGCGGCAAACTGGATAGGCACTGATATTTTGGGTAAGCTTAACGGCGAGAATAAGTCTATAGAGGACTGCCCGCTGCCCGCCAAAGAATTGGCCGAACTTCTTAAATATATTGAGAAGGGCACTATATCTACAAAAATAGCGCGTGAGATTTTCGCAAAAGCCTGGGACTCAAAAAAACCTGTTAAAGATTTGGTTGAGCAGGGCGGCGCGCAAATAAGCGACAGTGCGCAGCTTGAGGCTTGGGCAAAAGAGGCAATAGCAGCCAACCCCAAAGCGGCCGCCGATATTAAAGCGGGCAATGCAAAAGCTATAGGCGCTATAGTGGGCAATGTAATGCGTATGTCCAAAGGCAAGGCCAACCCCGCCGCGCTTAATGCGATAATACTTAAGCTTATCAATTAAATCAGTTGAACTTTAAAAGCAGGATAAAAGGCCCACTGCAATGTGGGCCTTTTGTCCATTGTAAAAATACAGGCTTACAGTTATTATAAAATTACGGATGATACAAGACAGGAGCGGGTATGAGGCAAAAAATATCAATGTGTTTGTTTATAGTTCTTATCATAACAGCCGTCTCTTTATTTATGAAGGACGGGCTGCTTAATTTTTAAATTTCAGGGCACAAATAAATATCCCCCGGCGTAGCCGGGGGTTTTTCATATGCGGGCCCTGCCCTCTATTACTGGCTCACGCATGTAATGC
>CAYQAU010000004.1:118717-123476 GCA_964415545.1 uncultured Elusimicrobium sp. | reverse complement strand
CGTGAGGTATACCGTGAGCGCCCGGACGGGCCGTGTATCCGAAACGGCGGAAAAATAAAAAAGAAACAAAAATTTAAAAGAAACAAAAACTTACGGTTTAAGGCGGTCCATAAGCCTGGCAAACGGTATAGTCTCTCTAACGTGATGCAGGCCGCAAACCCAGGCCACCATCCTCTCAATACCCATACCAAAGCCTGAATGCGGCACACTGCCGTATTTACGAAGGTCAAGGTACCAGTCAAAAGCTTCAACGGGCAGGCCGTTCTCTTTGATTCTGCCGAGCAGGGCGTCAAGGTCTTCTTCCCTTTGGCTGCCGCCGATAATCTCGCCATAGCCCTCAGGGCCGATGACGTCCACGGCTAAAGCAAGTTTGGGGTCTTTAGGGTCGCGCTTCATATAGAAAGCTTTGATAGCCGCAGGGTAGCGGTGTATCATTACGGGGCGGTCAAAATGGTTGGAGATTATGGTCTCCTCATCGCCGCCGATATCGCCGCCCCACTCGGTGGGGTTGCCGCTTTTGTTTAAAATATCAATAGCTTCCGTGTAGGAAATACGCGGGAAGGGCTTTTTGATATTTTCAAGTTTAGCGATATCGCGCTCTAAAATCTCAAGCTCGGCGCGGCGGTTTTTTAAAACTTTCTCTACGATATAGCAGATAAAATCTTCCGCAAGGTCCATATTGTCGTCAAGGTCATTGTAGGCCACTTCAGGCTCTACCATCCAGAACTCCGTCAAATGGCGGCGGGTTTTGGACTTTTCTGCCCTGAATGTCGGCCCGAAGCAGTATATTTTGCCCAAAGCCATTGCGCTGGCCTCGCCATACAATTGGCCGCTTTGGGAGAGGTAAGCCTTCTCGTCAAAATAATCCGTCTCAAACAGAGTGCTTGTGCCTTCGCACGCGGCAGGCGTTAAAATGGGCGAGTCAACCAAAGTAAAATCATTATTCCTAAAGTATTCGCGTATCGCGAAGATGATTTCATCCCTTATTTTAAGGATAGCCGTCTGGCGGCTGGAGCGCAGCCAAAGGTGCCTGTTATCCATAAGGAAAGCCACACCGTGTTCTTTAGGCGTAATGGGGTAATCTTTGGCGGCCTGTACAAGCTCCACATTCTTTACGCCAAGCTCAAAACCAAGCGCGGAACGTTTATCTTCCTTCACAATACCGGTAACGATTATTGAAGATTCCTGTGTAAGAGTATCAGCCAGCTTAAAAACTTCTTCGCTGACATCACCCTTAAAAACTACGCATTGGATAACGCCCGTGCCGTCCCTTAGCTGTAAAAATACCAATTTGCCGCTGGTCC
Organism: uncultured Elusimicrobium sp.; assembly: GCA_964415545.1. Taxonomy (GTDB): domain Bacteria; phylum Elusimicrobiota; class Elusimicrobia; order Elusimicrobiales; family Elusimicrobiaceae; genus Proelusimicrobium. The sequence continues at coordinate 122,172 of CAYQAU010000004.1, read as the reverse complement.
TTTTGTTATAAAGCCAGCCCTTTAAAGTAACTTCTTTGCCGACGTATCCGCCGATTCTGTTAATATAAACTCTGTTCAACATAAAAACGCCTCTTTAAATTATATACTCTATATATTTTAGCTTTTTATAAGCGATATATCACACTTAATAAAAATCCATACAATAAAAAAGCGCCCCTTAACGGAACGCTTAAAATTTGGTGGACGTGATCGGGATTGAACCGACGACCTCCTCGTTGCGAACGAGGCGCTCTCCCAGCTGAGCTACACGCCCTTACAAGATTTATTATATCATTTTCTACATTCTCTGTGAAGTAATAAAATGCTAAAATGTAAATATGTCAAAGTTAGTAAGAGGATTTAGAGATATCTTCGGCAAAGACGCCGATAATTTATCGCAGCTGGAAGGCGCCGCAGAAAAAGTTTTCAAACTTTACGGCGTAGCCAGGCTGCGTATCCCCACCGTGGAACTTAAAGAATTATTCGTTAAGTCCACCGGTGATACCACAGATATTGTACAAAAGGAAATGTACGCCTTTCAAGACGCAGGCGGCCGCCATTTGGCCTTAAGGCCCGAGGGCACGCCCGGCGTAGCGCGCGCTTATATTGAAAATAACTTCAGCCAAGCCGCGCCCGTACAAAAATTTTATTATATCGGTAATATGTTCCGCGCGGAACGCCCGCAGGCGGGCCGATACCGCGAGTTTGAGCAAATCGGCGCGGAGTTTTTAGGCAGCGGCGCGCCCGCTACCGACGCTGAAGCGATACTCCTGCTTAAAGATATTGTAAAGGAGTTCGGCGTAAAACAGTACAAAGTAAAGCTTAATTCTTTAGGCTGCAATAAATGCCGCCCGCTTTACAGACAAAAATTAATTGAGTTTTTATCAGCCTCAAAAGACACTTTATGTGAAAAGTGCCAAGACAGGCTTGAGCGTAACCCGCTGCGCGTTTTGGATTGTAAAATTGACAGCGCGCGTTTTAGGGATAATGCGCCTAAAATGGAACTTTGCGGTGAATGCAGGGACCATTTTGAAGAAGTAAAAACCCTGCTCAAAGGTAAAATAGATTTTGAGGTTGATTCCTCTTTAGTCCGCGGGCTTGACTATTACACCAGGACGGTGTTTGAGTTCCAGGCGGGCGACGGCGCGCAAAACGCAATAGCCGGCGGCGGCAGGTACGACAGCCTGATAAAATCAATGGGCGGCGCGGACATCCCGGCAATCGGCTGGGCGTTGGGCGCGGAGCGTACGGTAGCAGCACGCGGCGATATGGCGCAAAATAATCCTTTCAAAGTTTTCGTCGTTTCAATGGACAAAAGCTGCAATGAAACCGCTTTTAACCTTATGCAAAACTTGAGGGAGGCCAAAATTATAACTGAAGGCGGCCTCTTTGACAAAAATTTAAAAGCGCAGATGAAGCAGGCGGACAGGACGGCCTCTTCCTACGCGATAATAATAGGCACAACGGAGCTTGAGACAAATACCGCCGTGCTTAAAAACCTGCAGACGGGCGAGCAAAAATCCGTCCCGTTACAGGAAATCACAGGAGTTATAAAAACTTTCTTATGAAGAGAACCAATTATTGCGGCGATATAAAAAAAGAATCAGCCGGTACTAAACAGACGCTTTGCGGCTGGGTACACAGCTACCGCAACCACGGCGGCGTACTGTTTATAGACTTAAGGGACAGGACTGGCTTTGTCCAGATAGTCATAGAGCCGTCAAACGAAAAAGCCTTTAAAGCGGCCGAGGGCCTGCGCAATGAATATGTAATCTGCGTAACAGGTACCGTGCAGCCGCGTAAAGAGGGCTATGTAAACAAAAATATCCCGACAGGCGAGGTTGAAGTTATAGCTGATACGGTTGAAGTTTTAAATACCTCCGTCGCTTTGCCTTTTGATATTGATACCGATAAAAATATCGCGGAAGATACCCGCCTTAAATACCGTTATTTAGATTTAAGGAATCCGCGTATGATACGCAACCTTACCACACGCCACCGCATTGCGCAGATAGTAAGGAACTATTTTGATAAGAACGGGTTTTTGGAAGTTGAAACGCCTATCTTAACCCGCTCCACGCCTGAAGGCGCAAGGGACTATCTCGTGCCCTCACGCATACATCATGGGGAATTTTATGCGCTGCCGCAATCGCCGCAGATGTTTAAGCAAACGCTTATGGCCAGCGGTATTGACAGATACTTCCAGCTTGCGCGCGCCTTCCGCGACGAGGATTTAAGAGCCGACCGCCAGCCCGAGCATACGCAGATTGATATGGAAATGTCCTTTGTTACATTAGACGATATTTTTGAGGTCGGCGAAGGCTTGATGAAAACAGTTTTTACCGCTGTAGGCGATACCATAGAGACCCCGTTCCCGCGTATATCTTACGATGAAGTTATGCGCCGCTTCGGCAGCGATAAACCTGATATGCGTTACGGTATGGAAATAGCTGATATCACATCTGTTTTTACCAATACGGGTTTTAAAGTATTTGCCGATATCATTGTGGCAAAAGGCGTAATCCGCGCGCTTAAAGCTGATGGCGCGGCGGAAAAGTTCAGCCGCGGTGCGATAGATAAGCTTACCGATTTAGTAAAAGCAAATGGCGCAAAAGGCCTTGTGTGGCTTAAAGTTAAAGAGGGTAAATTTGAAGGCCCATCAGCCAAGTTCTTTAATGAGCAAGAGCTTTCAAACCTTAGAACCGCGCTTAATGCTAACGACGGGGACATAGTGTTTATAGGCTCTGCCGAGGAAAAGGCTTGCAGCCTCTTTATGGGCGCGTTACGCAAGGAACTTATAAAGGTTTTGGAATTAAAACCACTGGTAAAATGGGCTCCTTTGTGGGTAGTCAACTTCCCCCTCCTTGAGTACATCGCGGAGGAGGACCGCTACGACGCCGCGCATAACCCGTTTACCGCGCCCGTTACGGAAGATTTGCCCTTGCTGGAAACAAACCCGCTTGCCGTACGCTCCTATCAGTTTGATATGGTGCTTAACGGGGTGGAGCTTGCATCAGGCTCCGTTCGCAACCACCGCAGGGACGTGCAGGAAAGGATACTTGCGCTTATGAAGCACTCTAAAGAAGAAGCGGCAAAACGTTTTGGTATGCTGCTTAATGCTTTGGAATGCGGCGCGCCCCCGCACGGCGGCTTTGGCTTAGGGTTTGACAGGTTAACCGCCTTAATCTGCGGCGAGGATTCTATTAAAGAGGTCATCGCCTTCCCCAAAACCACAGCGGCGGCCTGCCCGCTTACGGATTCGCCCAATGTGGTAGACCAAAAGCAGTTGGACGAGCTTGCAATAGCTTTGGTGGAAGAAGCCTAAACTTTCAAAAAGTTTATAAATGTAAAAACACCCGTACTTTAAAGTACGGGTGTTTTTTAACTAAAAGCCAAAGTAATTTTTGCAAAAAAAAATTGCGCTTAATCAACAAGCAAGGTTTTACACAGGATTT
>CAYQAU010000004.1:0-118617 GCA_964415545.1 uncultured Elusimicrobium sp. | reverse complement strand
TAGAATAAAAACAGCTTTTTGCTAAGCGAGCTATACCGTGAGTGGGCGGATGCCCTGTGGCAGGGTGCCATCACCCCGTGTATGCGAGCGAAAACAAAAAGCTGTTTTTAACTAAAAGCCAAAGTAATTTTTGCAAAAAAAATTGCGCTTAATCAACAAGCAAGGTTTTACACAGGATTTTAGAATAAAAACAGCTTTTTGCTAAGCGAGCTATACCGTGAGTGGGCGGATGCCCCGTGTATGCGAGCGAAAACAAAAAGCTGTTTTTAACTAAAAGCCAAAGTAAAACTAGAAGTAGGTCATATTAAAGACATTCTCCGTGGCCTTCTTCTCATATGTTTTAATCAATCCTTCTTCCAAAAGTACGGGCGGCACGCGGCCGATGGAAAGGACTCTTTGGTTAAAGTCCTTTAAGTCAAACTTTTTGCCAAGCTTCTTTTGGAATTTGGCCCTTACTTTATTAAACTCCTGCGCGCCGATAATGGTGGCTACGCCGTCTAAAGGATTAAGGGCGATATAGTCTGCGGCGGGCTCGGCCTCTTCCTTCTTGACGCCGTTGGAGATAAGGAAATCAAGGGCTTGGGTATAATTGATTTCAAGCATCTGCATTTGGTAGTCAATTATCGCAAATAAAGCTGCTTTATAATTATACCAGGCAAGGTTAAGTTTATCTTCGGCAGTATTTAAATAGCCGGCTTCCGCGGCGGTGTTAAGGGAATACTTAATCCAGCCGTTGATATAGAATTTATCATTGGATAATTTCTTTAAAATCTTGCCGTCTTCAGAGGTAAAGGAATACATAAGGTTCCTGCCCGGGGTCATATTTTCAGCGGCGCTGAATTTGATATCCCCTGCGGTAAACAGCCAGCCTTTGCCTTCCTTAATTTCCTTGGAGGTCGGTATCGCAACCAAAATATCGCCCATGGTTTTGTTTAAGAGAGGATAGGGGCGCAGGTATGTAACGGGCTGCAATTTATTTTCAAGATATTTGGGACTGCGTCCGACGGTTACCTTTACGGGGCTGACGGGGAAAGCGCTTTTCTCGTCAAGGAATTTGCTTGCCGCGCTGAACTCTTCCGCATAAGTATTAAGCACGCTTTTCATAGGTACATATTTATTAAAGGTAGCTTTTGCTTTATAATAATCCGCAGGCGTAATTTCAATAATACCTTTTTTATTGGTGCGCTGCGCGCGTTCTTCTTCCGTGAGCGCAGGCTCAATCACAGGCGTAAGCGCGCTGATAAGCTGTTCGCGCGCAGTCTCAAGTTCCTTATCAAGTATTTTGGGCAGCTTGGATAAAGGGATATCCTGCAAATAAACGTCTTTATAAAGCGCGTTATAGTTTTCCGCCCCAAGCCTGAAGTCAACATAATCTTTTTTAAGCATCATATCTTTAAGGAAATCATAATAAACCTTTACCGCGTCTTTAGCGGCGGCGATATCATCTTTAACCTGGTTCCTTGTATATTCATCGGCAATTAATTTATTAAAGATTGTATTAAGGTTGCCAAAATCATTATAAGCGGCGTTTGCCTTGTCCATAGCATATCTTACGCGCAAGTCAGGCGGGTTATCTATATTGCGCTGCGCTTCCTTAAATATGGCGGGCAACTCCCCAAGCCTTTTTACCGCGTAGGAAACCCTTTCTTCCCTGGGTATAAAATCTTTAAGCAATAAATCATAGATAGAGTTAATAGCCAAAAGATAAAAAGCGGGATCTTTTGTAAGCTCGGACTCTGTATTAATTCTGAACAGCTTCTCGCTTACAAGTTCGTTTAAAACATAATAGTCCGCTTTTGTTGAAGTTGAAAGCGCCTCAACATTAATCTTATCCAAAGCGTCTTTAAGCGAACGCATAGTATTGCGCTTGGCAATCTGGCTTTGCTGGTCCCTGGTCTCAAGCGTGGAGTGATATCCGCTGATACCCACGCGGGTTGCTTCTTCCATATACATAGAGCTTAAAACGGCTAAGTATTTATTGGAAAGTTCAACCACCTTATTATCAACCATAACGGAATCAATATCAGCGTCTTTGCTTATTGCGGCAAAAGCAGGCGCGCAAACAGCTAAACCAAAAACAAAAATAAGAAGAAAAGAAATAATCTTTTTCATCCCTGTAACCTCTCTGTTTAAAATGTACTTTTTACATTGTAGCACTTTTTGGTTAAAAATTTTAATTGTGGAAATAAATTTTACATATCCCCTAAAAATTTGCTATATTATTAACACAAAGCAAGTTAAGTTAACTTGCGCACACCCACCGATTTTGATATAATTTGTATACCGAAATACGGGCTATTAGCTCAGTTGGTAGAGCAGACGCCTCTTAAGCGTAAGGTCACAAGTTCGAGCCTTGTATAGCCCACTTTTTTAAAACCCATAATTTAGGACGGATGGCGGAACTGGCAGACGCGCACGGCTTAGGACCGTGTGGAGCAATCCTTAAGGGTTCAAGTCCCTTTCCGTCCAGCGTTTTTATGGTTGCAAAAGATTTCAAGTCTGTTTTACAGGAGAAGATATGTCCTCTTTCAATCAAGCGCAGGATAATGAAGTAACAACAAAAGAACTTAGTAAGAAAGGCTGCACAGTAAACTTAGAAGTAACTGCAAAAGCAAGTTTAGTAAATAAATGTTTCCAAAACGCTTTATTACAAGTCCAGTCAAAGGCCCAGATGCAGGGTTTTAGAGCGGGCAAAGCGCCTTTGGATATTGTTAAAAAGAACTTTCAGGGCCATATTCAGGAAAGAGCAATAGACCTTTTAGTACGCAATGCCACAGCGGCGGCTTTAGATGAGACCAAACTCAAAGCCGTAATGATGCCTACCTTAACAAAAGCTGATTTCGCAAAATTTGAAGAAAACAAAGACTTTTCTTTTGAAATGGCGGTAGACGTCGCCCCCGAATTTAAAGTAACAGGTTACAAAGGTATTGAAGCCGCAAAAAAATCTGAAACTGTAACCGATGAAGATGTAAAGAAACATCTTGACGAAGTGCTTGAGCACAATGCCAGCCTTGAAGCTTTAGGCGAAGGCGCAACAGTTACCGATGATGTTTTTGCCGTAGTAAAATACAGCGGCAGCATTGACGGCAAGGCCGACAAAAAATACAGCAGCGACAGCGAGCTTGTAGATATGTCCGCCCCGCAAACCATTGAAGGTTTGGCTGACGCAATTAAAGGCGCCAAGAAAGGCGAAACCAAAGAATTTGAAACCAAAACCGATGACGGCTTAATCAAATTTACCGTACAGGTTGAAGAGATTAAAAAGAAAACCGTGCCCGAGCTTAACGAAGCTTTTGCAAAAGATATGGGTTTTGACTCTGTGGAAAAGCTTAAAGAAATGGTAAAAACTTCTATGGAAAAGGAAGCCAAACAGGCGGCGGAAAAAGATCTAACCGCACAGATTGAAGACGCTTTAGTAAAAGCCAATACCTTTGATTTGCCCGCTTCTTTAGTTGAATACCACACGCACTTAGCGGTTGAAAACTTTATCAACAGGATGTTCGGCGGCAAAAAGGCCGATATGCCTGAAGAAAATAAAAAAGCTTTTATGGAGCGTATGCGTCCGACGGTAGAGAAAGATTTAAAAATCGGTTATATCACCAATGCGATAGCCGAGGCTGAAAAACTTAACGCCACCGACGCCGACTGGCAGGCCGAGCTTGATAAAGCTATTGCCACCAGCGCAAAAAATGCCGAAGACAAAGCCAAAATTAATAAGTTCTTTAACGAACGCAAAGATGATATCCTTGCAACTATTGATGAAAAGAAGGTCTTTGACTTCTTAAAAGCCAATGTTAAAGCCAAATAAGTTTAGCCTTTAAACACAAAAACCCCGCTTTAAAAGCGGGGTTTTTTATTTATGCAAACAATTTTATTTATTCATACGCTTGCCGCAAACCTTATGGAATAAGCCCGTGCTTTCCGCCGCGGAACAAAGGCGCTTTGCCTGAGAGGCATCAAAGCTGTTCTGTACCTCAAACACTACAGCATCTTTGGGAAGGCCATTATATCTGTAGTCAAAATGTATTCCTATATATGTTCCCCCTCCATAGTTGCCTAAAATTTCAGGAAAATACCAAAAAAATGTCTGCAAGCTGCCCTGCCCGTAAAGCCAGTGATTCATTTGAAGGCGCGTACCGTCAGGCAAATAGCACATCATATACTCATGAAGACGTTTGCACTCTTTAAAACCCAATGTTTTACCATTATCCGTCCATGTTGTATAAAATTCGTCCACATCCGCGCCAACCATAGCGCGCCCTTTAACGAGCGTAAATTCCTTAAAAGCAACTTTAAGCGCAGGGATTATGGAGGCATATTTGATAATCCTTGCCTTCATCACAGCTTTTTGGTATTGCGGCAAAGCAATAGCGGCCAGTATCCCTATAATTAAAACAACAACAAGTAATTCTATAAGAGTAAACCCTCTTCTATTCCAATTCATTTTAAACCTCTTTTATTTTTATAATTAAGGCAAAATGACAAAAAAAATACGGCCGCCGTATTTGAGCCAAATCCAGTAACCCAAATGACGGCAGCCGTGGTCCCCCGCCGTAAAACGGCGGGAAACACTAAGCACAAAACGCACAGGGGATCAGCCCGCGCATCTTGCGCTTTAAAACGACTGCTTTTGGACTGGATTTGCGCCCGTTGATACAAGCTCATCATATTCTGCATATGATTCCAAAAACAGAATAAATTTTCTATAAGCCGCGTTTATGGCTTATTTACCGTAAAACAACCTCTTTTGATATTTTGCTGTTAATATATTACAAAATCCAGCAGCATCTGCAAAGCGGCGGCTGTACTTTTGCCTATATTACGCTCCCTCACATTTGAGAACAAGAAGCGCCGTGCATTAATGCGGCCGTCTTTTGCCGCTACGGCTATCCAAACAGTGCCCACAGGCTTTTGCGGAGTACCGCCCGCAGGGCCCGCAATGCCGGAAGTCGCAACGGCATAATCCGCGCCTGTTATTTTAAGCGCGCCCAAAGCCATTTGCTTTACAACCTGTTCGCTGACTGCGCCAAACTGTTTTATATCTTCACTATTAACGCCTAAAACATTTATCTTTACATCATTGGCATAAGCCACAATGCCGCCCAAAAAATAATCAGACGCGCCTGCAAGCTGCGTGATTGAGGCCGCTATCGCGCCGCCTGTGCAACTTTCCGCCGTGGCAAGTTTCAGGCAATTTCCCCTAAAAATTTGCGCCGCGCGTATTTGCAGATTAATATCATCCCCCTCGGTAAAATTAAGCGGGGCAAGCGCGGTTTTAAGCTTTGCAAAATGCTCTTCTAATTTAGAGGAACCTTTAGAAGTTAAGCGCAGCCTTATAAGGTCCGCCGCAGGCAGATAAGCAAGCTTTAAATCAGACGGCAAATCATTTTCAAAATCGGTAAGCTTTATTGCTAAATCGGATTCCGCAATACCGTAAACTTTAAGCACGCGGTAAGTAACAAAGTTATCGGCATACTTTGCTTTTAACAGCGGCAATACCTGCGTTTGCATAAGGTGTTCCATCTCAAAAGGAACGCCAGGCAGGGAGATAAAAGTTTTGGAGTTTTCCTCAAACAGCATACCGCAGGCTGTGCCCTTTTCATTTTTAAGCGGCTTGCAGTTTTGCGGCAATACGGCCTGCGTTTGGTTTAGCTCATTAATAAAGGTGCGGCCGCGCGCGGCAAACAGCTCTTTAAGCCACGCAAAAACCTGCTCGTTTAGGACGAGCGGCACATCAAAATAATCAGCCAACACTTTTTTTGTAATATCGTCTTTGGTGGGGCCAAGGCCGCCTGTGGTGATGATAAGCTGCGCTTCATCAGCGGCATTTTTTATGGCTGCGGCGATATCAGCCTCAGCGTCGCTGACGGTATCAATCTCCACAACATCAAAACCCAGGGCGGTAAGCTGCGCGGCAATATAGGCGGAGTTGGTATCAACCACCTGGCCTATTAAAATTTCATCCCCGATAGTAACAATAGCTGCCTTCATAAAATTATTGTATCATTCTTTTAAGGCCTAAGTGGCCTTACTGATATAGATTTAATAGAATGGCAGTTGGAATACAACATCCGCCTGTACAGTTGCAGTGGCCTTGCTGATATAGATTTAATAGAATGGCAGTTGGAATACAACATCCGCCTGTACAGTTGCAGTGGCCTTACTGATATAGATTTAATAGAATGAGCTTGCGTTAGATACTCCGCTATAGTCAGTTGCAGTGGCCTTACTGATATAGATTTAATAGAATTGCGCCAATATGCCCAGGCTTAAAAATATTGTTGCAGTGGCCTTACTGATATAGATTTAATAGAATGTAAACAGTTTGTAAGATTAAACTTACAGAGTTGCAGTGGCCTTACTGATATAGATTTAATAGAATTAAATCTAACGTGCAATCCTTAAGAGCCGTGTTGCAGTGGCCTTACTGATATAGATTTAATAGAATGGGACATTGGAGCGTTTAACGGTACTGTTAGTTGCAGTGGCCTTACTGATATAGATTTAATAGAATAGAAATGGCTTAAAGAGCATAAAGCGGGCAGTTGCAGTGGCCTTACTGATATAGATTTAATAGAATTAAGTTTGTAGCATTAGCGAACATACCTTCGTTGCAGTGGCCTTACTGATATAGATTTAATAGAATCCTATGTGTAATGTCAATGTTCGGACATTGGTTGCAGTGGCCTTACTGATATAGATTTAATAGAATATAGATGCAGTTATGCTATCCGGTCTCATAGTTGCAGTGGCCTTACTGATATAGATTTAATAGAATATGTAGAAGTATCAAGAAAAGACGGTATTGGTTGCAGTGGCCTTACTGATATAGATTTAATAGAATCGTCCACACCTGCAATACAATCTGCTATAGGTTGCAGTGGCCTTACTGATATAGATTTAATAGAATATTTTAGTGTATATAGTATTGGTATTAATTGTTGCAGTGGCCTTACTGATATAGATTTAATAGAATACTTTGAAGAAACAAAGAATCAATCAGGGTGTTGCAGTGGCCTTACTGATATAGATTTAATAGAATTGAACTAATACATAAGTATAATGGTAGAGTGTTGCAGTGGCCTTACTGATATAGATTTAATAGAATACGCCATAGTTTAAGCCTCCATAAAATGGACGTTTTTCTTATAAATAGGCGGATTGAATCTAAAATAAAAGTAGTTGTTCATGCGTGTTTTCCTGCATTTTCTGTGTGCCTATAAGCGTTAGCATACGGGCATACTGGGCATCGGTTACTGTAAGCACGCGCACACTGCCTTTGTGCGGTACAAAGTGCTTCAAATGTGCTACTTGCGTATTAACGCTATCTTGCCCCTTGCAAATACGGTAATATACTGAAAGTTGCAACATATAGTATCCCGCCTTAAGCAAATTGCGGCGGAAGCGGTTTGCATTAAACCTATCCTGCTTATTTGCTACAGGCAAATCAAAAAATACGAAAATACGCATATACCTCCCATTATTATTTATCATAGGCAAGGCGTTTTTAGCAGACGATAATCTTTTTTAATACTTGCGGCACTAAGGCTTTTACACATATAAGCAGCGGCATTCATTAGTGAAAGGTTTTCCCCTTCAAATAATATATTTTCAAATAATATTTTTACCAATTCCTGTTTAAAAAGCGGTGTAAGTTTTCTTTCAGGCAAATTACCTTGTAAGGCCAATGTGGCTATATTTTTATCCGCCACAGGCCTGAACGGTTCTATTATATCATCAGCCAAATTAAATTGGTTTAGATTATTATCATGATGTATCCCAAAGCATGGGATAAACCCGCTGGCGGCAAGCTCTCTGGTAATAACACCGCGTATAATTGCATAGGAATAGTTTAGGGCAGCATTAATAATATCTTGCCGCCCTCTTATAAAATCTTGTCCGAAAAGCTCCCGCCAGTAAATGGCGGCGGCAAAACCTTCTTTATTTAATAAATCACCGCTGTCCACACAAGCGGCAATAGCGTAAAGTTTTTTTGCCTGCGCTTTGCCCAATAATTCTAATACTTTTGCCTGATTAGTAATTTTAGCTGTAATAATACTTTGCCAAAGCCTTTTCTTAAAAGGTTCGGACCAATCTTTTTGGATATGTGCTATTTTGGGATAGGCGAAATGTTGCATATACGGATAAAAAAGCCCACAAGGCTGATGGGTATCGCCACAAAAAAATAGCACTATATTATTTAAAGCAAAAGCTTTAAGCAAACTGCTTGTTATTTTAAGATACAATGTTTCAATAATGACTACAGACAAATTATCCAATGGGAAAGAAACGCTTTCCTCCCCATCTATGTCGTATAAGCATTGATTATTTTTTAGGGATAAGCTGCCCGGCTTAGTAATACATAAAACTTGCCAGCCCATATAACCCCCCTACTTATTTTGTTTTAAACTGCCTCCGAAACACTTCCTCTTTTTTATATTGCCGACATATTTTTCTTTTTCAATTAGATACTTATGTCCGAAAATATCAATTTGATACTTTTTAATATCAGCTAAGGTGGAATAGCGTATGGCCTTCTTTGCCTCAAATCTTGCCTCCTTTCCCTTTTGCCCGCTTATCATAAATATGGAAGAACGGTCTTGGCTTTCCAATATAATCTGTATCCCGGTATAGTGTTTAAAATACCCTTCAAAAACCTCGCCTGTATTTTGTACTATTTCCAAATAATCGTCTTTAAATATTGAAAACACAAAATCTTTAATATCCATTTCTACATTATCAGGTTTTGACATTAACGGCATTTTACCCGTCGCAAAATCTATAGTGTATACAGGGACTAAATAGTATTGTCCGTCTTTAACAAAGACATCCACCCTGGGCATAGCGGCATTAGCCGCAATAGCAGTACCTTTTAATACTTTTACACCGCCACAGGCCTCGCTAATCATTTTTAATTTTCTTATCGGCCTGCCGTCCACAATAACATTAAGGCCGTCTTTATCTGATTTTCGCTCTTTCAGGGCTGCCGCTACGGCATCATAAATTTTTCTGTTACGCTGGACGCCAAAATACTTTTCCTCCAAGTCTCTCTGCTTTTCAATATCGGAGAGTTTAAGTTTATTTATATTTTTACGCACTACAATAAAACCTTTATCCAAATTTTTGGCAGAATAATAGGTATCTTGATGCAATGCACCCGTTACTTTCTTGCGCGGCGGGCGTGAAACAAAAATATCATTTAAAGTCTTTAATACATCCGTCCTGAAATTCGGCCAAGGTAAAGGCATAAAATGTTTGATTTTTTTAATAGATTCTTCCCTGTTAAGTTTATACATTCGCGAAAGATAGTTCATCATCCCATTTGTACAGCACGCAACCACTATGGCATCCGTTGCGTGGTGTTTATCGCTTTCTTCCCTGTTTTTTGAAAGGCCCCACCACCCGCGCAAATCCGCCGTCAAACGCCCGTTGCGGCCAAATACGCCGTCTTTATATTTATCCGTGAGTTTGAGAGTCTGCGTCAAATAGTTTTTTATAAATGAGGTTATAAATTTAGTGTCAGATAGATTACGTTCCTTAAATTGCTTTAAGTCGTCCTCTGTAAACTCCTCTTTAAGCAGTTTTAATTTTTTGGTATTTGGTAGTGTAGAGTTTTGGACTTTATCTTTAAATTCTTCCCAGTTGCGGGCTTTTTCCTTAAAGTATTCATATGGCAGCTTTGCTTTTTTATTTTGGTTTTCCTCCGTAAGGCAAAGCACAAGATTATTCATAGAATTATCAAAAGATATGCTGTAAGGTATAATATGGTCTGTTTGGGTATATCCTTCCATAAAAATATCTTCAGGAGCAATATATTTGCCGCTATACATACAATAGCCGCCCTGCTGCTTCCAAAGACGTAATTTTTTTATATCAAGCGCAGTTTGCGGCAAAATGCCTTCTATCCCGCCATTTTTAATGAAGTTACGTTCGTCCTCATTCTGTTTTTGTAAATCTTCAATCTCTTTGCGCAGCTTTTTGTTTTTGCCCATTTCCCTTGCCAGCTCTACATGGACAGCATCAAAAGGCCCATATACACGATTAAGGGCATTAATAACTTTTATTGTTTGCGCTATACTGCGCTTTGCAACAGGGCTGGAGATTGAAAACTTTTCCTGCTCATTTAAAGGCCTTATTTTAGATTTTCTATTTACATCGCCTTTGGCTTGGAAGTCATAACCTACCGCCGAGCAGGCTTCATTATACTTTAAGCCCTTTTCAAGATGCGGTATAAGGTTTCTCATCGCTTTTGAGGAAAGGTGCATAAACCCGCTGAATGAAAGCCCGCATACAACATCAATAATATCTTGCGAAATATTATATTTTTTTAGATATGTCTTTATTTCATCGTCGGATTTATAAAAACATAAGCCCTCTGCTATCCTATCTAATGTACCATCCCGGTTATCCTTTATATTCTCCCATAAGTTTGGTTTATATTTTAAGGCTTTTCGTATTTCGTGATAGCCTTTCATTTCAAAGATTTTAGTTTTAGTTTCCGGGTCATTATCTCCTTTAATCACACCGTCTTTAGCTTTAGGTTTTAAATAACTTATATTAAAAGAATCACCGTCATCCATCTTAAACGCTTGACGCAGCTGCTTATAATTATTTTTCTGCTTTTCCAAACACAAGTTCAAGGCTGTTTGACGCTGCTTAGCGTCCAAAGCAAATACTTTAGCCCCTTTTAAAATCCTTATATTATTTATCTTGCAAAGTGCGTTAAAATACTCTGCCGTATAGCTGTTTTTAGGAGCGCGTTTTTCATCTTTTTCAAACACACAATTACCCTGCGCGCCGTCAAATGATTGGATAGGCAGCTGGCTAAAAGCTATCTCAGTAAATTTATTTTTGAACTCATCGGAAAATATAGGATTTTTAAACTCCTGCTGCTTAGCAAAGATTATACTAACTTCTTTTTCCAACATTGCACGCGCGACAGAGTTTTCATAACTGCCGTCTTTATTCCTTTTAGGCTTATCCAAAGGTAAGGCGGCAAACATTTGCCCTATCGTTTCAAAATTAGTCGCATTCAGCTGCTCTTCAATTTTCTTGATGCCTTTAAGCAAAGCGCCTGTTTCTTTGTCCCTTTCCTCGGCCGATTTACGCATGGACTTAAAACCGCGCCTTTTAGCTATATGTAACAATGCTTTATACATTTCCTGCACGGTAAGCTTTTCATTTAAAGCTTTGGCTCTTATCTGCCACGGATTTAACAGAGAGGAGAAGCAAATTTCCTCTATTTCCTGCGGCTTTATCAAATTCTCTCTTACAAATAAATCTTTAATTTGCGCCATCCTTTTAGCTTTTCTTCTTATCATACGCCGCGCCATGCGCGCCACGCGCCTGGGTTCGCCTAAAGGGGCGCCGTCTTTTTGATTTTCAGCTATATCAAAAGTACGCACACCCGCCTTTTCTATTAAGCCGCTGATATTATCTTTATCATCATTCAAATTAACCACGGCATAACCTACTGATGTTATACCTAAATCCAAGCCGAGTATTTTTTGCATAAGGACGCTCCACATAAAAATTTATAAGATAAGCTTGACGGAAAGTGCTTATATAGTATAATAATTATATCAGTAAGTCACTGTAATAAGTGAAATCGCAAGGCGCTGTTCTATATGAACATCCTTAATTTAAAAACCTCCTAAATGATGGAGGTTTTTTATTTGTATTTTATTGTATTGACGGGGTAAGTTTCTATACTTCAAGCTTCTCGGTGGTTTCCATCCAGGAGGATTCTAAGTCGGCAATCTCTTTATTGATAAAAGCCAGCTCTTTATTATCTTCATTGCTAAAGCGCGTGATAAGCCGCTTCTCAAGATTAGCTTTTTGTTTTACCGCGATATCAAGCTTATGCTCAATATCTTTAAGTTTTGCTCTAAGCGGCGCTTGCTGCGCGCGCATTTGCGCGGCGCTGCGGCGTTTATCCTTTGCGGTATCGGCAGGGCGTTTGCCGTCGCCGTCATCGCGGCCGACGCTGCGCAAAACATAATTTTTATAGTCTTCAATATCGCCCTCAAAACCCTGCGCGCCGCCATTGCCCACAAGCACTAATCTGTCACAGACGGACTCTATAATATTAAAATCGTGGGTAACTAAAATTACCGCGCCTTCATACTCGTTAAGCGCCTCAATAAGCGCGCCGCGCGAAGTTATATCAAGGTGGTTTGTAGGCTCGTCCAAAATAAGCACGTGCGGGGCTTCCACCGTGATAAGGGAAAGCAGCAGGCGGCTCTTTTCCCCGCCGGAAAGCTTCCCTATTTTTGTATCGGCTTTGCTCTTTTCCAAACCGAAACTTGCCAAATGCGTATATACTTGCGCTTCTTTAGCTTCAGGCAGGAACGGGCGCGCCGTCTCAAAAGGAGTAAGCTCGGGGTCAAATTCATCGGCCTGGTGCTGCGCAAAATAGGCTATTTTAAGTTTACGCGCGTGCGTCATTTTACCATCTTGCAATAAAAGCCTTCCTGCCAACACTTTAGCCAGTGTTGATTTACCATTTCCGTTTGCACCCAATAAGGCGACCTTGTCGTCAGGCGAAATACTTAAATTAAGATTACTCAAAACACGCTTTTCGCCGTACCCGCAAGCGGCGTTTTCCATAGTAAATAAATAGGAGCTTAAAAGAGTAGGCTGCGGGAAGCAAAAATGTACGCTTTTCTCCACAGGTATTTTGGGGGCGTCGCCCATCTTTTCAATCATTTTGATACGGCTTTGCGCCTGCTTTGCTTTAGTAGCTTTGTAGCGGAAGCGGTCCACAAAAGACTGTAAATGCTTACGACGTTCTTCAAATTTTTCTGCGTCTTTGATTATTTGCTCCGTCTGTAAATTGCGCGTACGCTCAAAAATATCATAATTACCGTTATAGGCTTTAAGTTTGCATTCATCCACCAGTATTATTTTATCGCAAACTTTGTTTAGGATATTCCTGTCGTGGCTGATGATGATTAAAGTCTTATCTATTCTTTCCAGACAATTTTCCAGCCAGATAGTTGTTTCCAGGTCAAGGTGGTTAGTCGGTTCGTCCAGCAAAAGGCATTCGCACGGCGTAAATAAGGCCGCAGCCAAAGCTGCTCTTACGCGCCACCCGCCGGAGAATTCTTTCAAAGGCTTTTGCAAATCTTCCGTCTTAAAACCCAATCCGCTTAAAATCGCGCTTGCGCGGGCAGATGCGCTATGCGCGCCAAGGAAATCCAGCCTGTCAAAAATCTCAGCGATTCTTTTGCCGCTAGGGTTGGCCTTAAGCTCATCATATAAAGCTTTAAGTTCTTTGTCGGAGTTTAGAACATAATCAAGCAAACTCTGTTCAATATCCGTAAGTTCCTGCTCTACGGTAGCAAGGCGTACGTCATTACCTATATTAATTGCGCCGCCGTCAGGGTTAAGTTTGCCTAAGATAAGTTTAAATAAAGTTGTTTTACCGCAGCCGTTAAGGCCGACAAGCCCCACCTTCTGCCCTTTTGCAATAAAGGCTGATGCGTCTTCAAGTAAAGTTCTCTTGCCTATGTGGAAGCTTAAATTGGAAATGTCTATCATAAAAATCTAAATAAAAGCAGGCGCAGTTTTTGGGCGCGCCTGCCTTTTTGAAACTTAAATAAGTTTTAGTCCTCGCTTTCGCTTTCCGCTTCCTCTTTTTTGGAAGCGCGGCGCCTGTCGTGGATATTAAGGATCTTCTTCCTTAAGCGGATAGAAATCGGCGTAATTTCCACAAGTTCATCGGGCGCAATATATTCTATGGACTGTTCAAGGCTCATAATTTTAGGCGGCGTGAGGACAAGCGCGTCATCAGCCGCTTTGCTTCTCATATTTGACATACGTTTAGCCTTGCACGGGTTGACCACTAAGTCATTATCCCTTGAGTTTTGACCGATAATCATACCTTCATAAACCTTAACCACGGGGCCCAAAAACATTACCCCGCCTTCCTGCAGACTGTTAAGAGCATAAGCGGTGGTTTCACCCGCCTCTTTAGCTATTAAAACACCGTTAGAGCGCAGCCTGGGCACATCAGCCTTAGGCAGGTATTTGTAGAAGCTGTGATGCATAATGCCCTTGCCTCTGGTAGAGGTTAAAAACTCATTTTTAAAACCGATTAAAGCCCTTGAAGGGATTACATATTCAAGGCGTAATCTGTTTTCACCCTCGCTTACCATATTTTCCAGCTTAGCGCCGCGGCTGCTTACAAGCTCAAAAACTGCGCCCTGGTAGTCGGATGTAATATCCAAAATAAGGTATTCGGTAGGTTCTAAAATTTTACCGTTTTCTTCTTTATAAATAACTTCGGGCGATGATACAGAAAGCTCAAAGCCTTCCCTTCTCATCGTCTCAATAAGGATGGTTAAATGCAGCTCGCCGCGGCCTGATACTTTAAAGCGGCCTTCGCCTTCAAGCTGTTCAACTTTAAGGCCGACGTTCGTCTGCGCTTCCTTCTCAAGCCTGGCCTTTAAATGGCGGCTGGTAAGAAATTTGCCTTCACGGCCCGCAAACGGGCTGTCATTAACAAAAAAGTCCATAGAGATTGTAGGCTCGTCAATTGTCAACGCGGGCAAAGCTAAAGGGAAGTCAACATGGCAAATCGTATCGCCAACATCAACGCCTTCCAATCCCGCAATAGCTACGATATCGCCTGCGCGCGCGGATTCTACTTCCTGTCTGGCAAGGCCGACAAACCTTTCAATTTTAGCAGCCTTAGCCTGTGTTTTTGAGCCATCGTGCTTCATCATGGCGACAACCTGGCCTTTGGAGACATTACCGTTTAAAATCCTGCCGATGCCCACATGCCCCAAAAAGTTATTGTAGTCAAGCATAGTAACCTGCATCTGCAAAGGCTTGCTTTCGTCAGCCACAGGCGCGGGTACATGCTTTAAAATGATGTCAAACAAGGGGGAGATGTCCGTCGTTTTCTCTTCCATATTAAGCGAAGCCCAGCCCTCGCGGCCTGACGCGTAGAGGATAGGAAAATCCAACTGTTCGTCATTTGCGCCAAGCTCCATAAAAAGTTCAAAAACCTTATCTACAGCCACAGAAGGCGTAGCATTTTCCCTGTCCATTTTATTGATAACGACAATAGGGCGCAGGCCTAAAGCCAAAGCTTTCCTTAATACAAAGCGGGTTTGCGGCATAGGGCCTTCAACAGCGTCTACCATAAGGATAGCGCCGTCAACCATTTTTAATACGCGTTCCACCTCGCTGCCGAAATCCGCGTGGCCCGGGGTGTCAATAATATTAACCGTAAAATTTTTATAATTTACAGATGTACATTTAGATAAAATCGTGATGCCCCTTTCCCTTTCAAGCGGGTTGGAGTCCATAACAGCTTCCTGCGCTTCATCCTGTTTTACTTTAAATTGGCCTGCCAGTTTCAACATTGCGTCTACTACTGTTGTTTTGCCGTGGTCTACGTGGGCGATGATTGCTACATTCCTTACGTCTTCTCTCTTATTGCTCATAAAATCCTTCAGTCTATAGAATAAAGCCTGAACATAAAACAGCCCAAGCTTTTAAGCTTCGGGCTGTTTTGTAGTTTCAAAGCTGATATTAATATTATAGCTTATATATAAATCTTAATAAAGCCTCTTTACCTGCTTCGTCATGCTTAAACACACCGCAGGAGAGCAGAACCTCGGCAAAAGTGTTGCCCGCTTCCTCAAGCAGGATATCAAGTACGTCCTCTGCTTTAAAGTCATCATATTCGTCTATAAAAGATTTTACCCAGTTATAGTGCTGCGCAAGTGAGGACAGGTCCCGCATCTTCTCTATATGCCCCGCGCCGATAAGCGCGGCTATTTGCGTAAACTCGTTTTTAAGCCTGCCGGGTAATATAGCCATACCCATAGCTTCTATAAGCCCTATGTTTTCGCGCTTGATATTATGGTACTCGGGACGAGAGTGGAAGATGCCCCACGGATACTCTTTTGAAGTACGGTTATTACGCAATATAAGGTCCATCTCAAATTTATCTTTTTTAAAGCGTGCTATAGGCGTTATTGTACTGTGCTGCCCGTCTTTGGTAGCGTGCAGGATATCTACGCTTTTATCGTCATAGCCCTGCCATACTTTAAGCACATGGGCGCTTGCGGCCGCGACATCTTTTTTTGTGCCCCTTAATCGTAATACCGTAAGCGGCCAGCGGATAATGTCAAAACTTACTTTGGGGAATTTCTTTACCTTAAAACTTTTGACGGATTTTGCTTTTTCAATCGGGAAAACATAGCGCCCCGCCTGATAATGGTCATGCGTTAAAATAGAGCCGCCGACTATCGGCAAATCCGCGTTTGAACCTATAAAATAGTGCGGGAAATTTTCCACAAAATCAAGCAGCGTCTTAAAAGTATCGGCGTTAATCTTCATCGGGCGGTGTTCGTCCGCAAAGACTATGCTGTGCTCATTATAATATACATAAGGCGAGTACTGAAAGTACCACTTCCCCCTGTTAAGTTTAAGCGGTATAACCCTTAAATTTTGGCGCGCGGGATGGTTAAGCGTGCCCGCATAGCCCTCGTTCTCCTTACAAAGCAGGCATTTGGGGTAGTTACCCTTTTCGCGCAGTTGCGGCTGCTTGCCTTGCAGGGCGATTTCCTTGGGGTCTTTTTCGGGCTTGGAAAGATTAATTGTCATATCAAGCCAGCCGTAGTTGGTATCAACTTTCCAGCGTATATTCTTTTCCACCCTGTCCATTTTGATATAGTAATCTTTTTGGCAGTATTTATAAAAATTATCGGTAGCGGCTTTTATGCCCTTTTCCAGGCAGGTATCGGCAAATTGGCGCGCAACCTCAGAAGGCCTTAAGGTAAGTACGGCCATTATGCGCGTTTCAAAAATTTCCCTGTAGGTTGCGGTATCGGCGGGCAATAAATTATTCTCCGCCGCGTAAAATGAGATATCAGCCAAAATCTCCGCAGGAGTATCAGGCAGCGGGCCTTTATAGGGCTGCGCATTTTTATTATCGGGCAGGCCAAGTATTTCAAGCATCCTGTTTCTTGCCCAAATTTGGTCCATAGGCGTGATAAGTTTATTTTTAAGCCCGTAAGCCAAAAGCTGCTCTATATTGCCGTATATCATTTTACCCTCATTTTAATATTTCTTTTTAAGTTCCCACTTCCACGCGGTTGATATTATTCTATCTAAATTATATGAAGTTTGCCACCCTAAAACCGCCCGCGCTTTTTTTGAGTCCGCAACAAGCACGGCGGGGTCGCCCGCCCTTCTGGGCCCGTAATCGGTTTTAATTTCTTTACCCGTTATTTTTTTTGCGGTTTCTATAACCTCTTTTACGCTGAACCCGCTGCCGCTGCCGAGGTTGAAATTATCGCTCTCCTCCGTTTTAAACATCTTCTCAAGCGCAAGCACATGTGCGCGCGCCAAATCATTAACATGCACAAAATCGCGCACGCAGGTGCCGTCTTTTGTAGGATAGTCCGCGCCAAATACTTTTATACTTTCGCGCTTGCCGTTTGCCGCCTGCAGGATTATAGGCAAAAGGTGGCTTTCGGGGGAGTGGCTCTCCCCTATTTTGCCGCCGTCGTCGGCGCCGGCCGCGTTAAAATAGCGCAGCACGCTGCTTTTAAGGCCGTAGGCTTTATCATAATCTTTAAGTATATTTTCAACCATAAGTTTTGTGCGGCCGTAAGGATTAATCGGGTTTTGGGGGTGCGCCTCGCTGATAGCGGGCATTACAGGCTCCCCAAAAGTCGCCGCGGTGGAGGAGAAGACAAAATACTTAATGCCGCAATTTACCATTGCGTCTAAAAGATTAATTACTTTTACCACATTGTTCTGATAGTATTTCGCGGGTTCGCTTACGCTTTCCCCTACTTCAATAAAAGCTGCAAAGTGCATAACGGCGTCTATATTATTTTCCTTAAAAACCTTGCAGAGCTTTTTGGAGTCCCCCAAATCGCCCTTAATAAATTTTACGCCGCGTACAGCCGCTCTGTGCCCTTTGGAAAGATTATCATAAACTATCGGGCTATAGCCGCCGTCTTTAAGGATTTTTACCATATGCGAGCCTATGTAGCCCGCGCCGCCGATAACTAAAATGTTCTTCATATTAAAACCTCTTTAAATTTGCCTTGCCCCGTCGCCGATTGAGGCTATATAAAAATCAGCCTTAAGGCCCGTCTTTTCCGTATATTCTTTGGCCACAGCCTTTTCTACATCGGCGATAAAATCATCCTTAACCAAAGCCACCGTGCAGCCGCCAAAGCCGCCGCCCATCATACGCGCGCCCAAAACGCCGGGCTGTTTTTGGAATGCAAAAGCCAGCGCGTCAAGCTCCGCGCCTGTTACTTCATAAGCGTCCTTTAAGGATTGGTGGGACGCGTTCATTAATTGCCCAAAGGCCGCTATATCTCCGCTAATAAGCAGCGGGACGGCTTGTAAAGTGCGGTCATTTTCCGCTATGGCGTGGCGCGCGCGGCGGTAAATAACATCGCTTTGCGCAAGCAAATCTTTATTTGCCTCAAGCACGGGCAAAGTGATATCGCAAAGATTATTAATTTTTAAACGCTGCTGCAAAAGGTTTAAAGCCGTCTCGCACTCGGCCCTGCGCTCATTGTATTTGGAGGCGGCTAAATCCCTGCGCTTATTGGTATTGGCAATTACTATTGAGATACCGTCCAGCTGCACGGGCACATATTGGTATTTCAGCGTATTACAGTCCAAAAGCATTGCATTATCTTTCTTGCCCATGGCGACGGCAAACTGGTCCAAAATCCCGCAATTTAAGCCCACAAATTTATTTTCCGCTTTTTGGGATACCAGGGCAAGCTTTATCATATCCTTGCCGCCGTCAAAAAACTTATTTAACATCACCGCCGTTACAACTTCTATTGAAGCGGAAGACGATAAGCCCGCCCCGTTTGGGATATTGCCATAATAAAGCGCGTCAAAACCTTTATCAATTTTTACGCCCTCGCCGCGCATCATTTCAACAACGCCTTTTGGGTAATCAGTCCAGCTTGAAGTCTTTTTAATACTGTTTAAATCCGTTTCTATAATACCGTCTTTTTCAAAATTGAGGGAATAAAAATTTATTTGCCCGTCATCTCTTTTCCTCGCCAAAAGATAAGTGCCGAAGGACAATGCGCACGGAAACACATGCCCGCCGTTATAATCAGTATGCTCGCCGATAAGGTTAGCGCGCCCGGGCGCAAAAAAAACGCCTTGTGCGTCATGGCCGAAAAGCTTAAAAAATTTATCTTTCAAATCCTTAATTTCCATAATTATCCCCTTTTACAAATTTACCCTTTACTTAAAAAACAGGGGCGGCTTTTTAGTTGCCGCCCCTTCTAAAACTAAGCGGCTATACCAAGTGAAGAGAACATCAAATACAAACCGACTACACAAATAATTATAGTGCCGCTGACGACATATAATTTGCCCCACGGTTTAGTATCTACGACGTGCAAGTCTTTAGCTTCGTCATATCTGTGCGCGGCGGGGTAGAAGCGGCCCATAGCAATCATAAACGCCGAGCAGATGACAAACATCACCGCCAAAATATGCAAAAAGTGCCAGCCGCTGAAAGCGAAGAAAGGCTTTACCAGAAAGCCCGGCAATATCGCATACATAAAAGCCGCCACGCCTTTAAGGACTGTGGGCTCGGCGCCCCAAACAAAGTCCTGATACCCTGCAGACATTGATGTAAACTGCGTCGCGCCATATACGATAATAAAGAACAGCAATGCAACTTTGGCGGACCACGCAGGCGCCTTATTGTTTACCATACCCACGGCAATCAATGTAAATATAGGCACATTATAAAAGCCGTTGACCGTCTGCAAATACTGGAAGAGGCCTTGCGAAGCATTGGCGATTAAAGGGGCGACAATCATCGCAAAAACCGCCAAAATCACGCCGACCCACTTGCCTTTATAAACCATTTCTTCCTGCGAGGCTTTAGGATTAATATACTCCTTGTAGATATTAAGCATAAACAAGGTGGAGGTGGAGTTTAAACCCGCATTAAAGGAACTTAAAATCGCCCCGAATAAAACCGCGGCAAAAAAGCCCACCAATGCGCCGGGCATTACAACATTGACGAGCATCGGGTAAGCCAAATCGCCCCTTTCCAAATTAGGGCCGAAAATCTTAAAAGCTATAATCCCGGGGATAATAAGGAACAACGGGCCGAACAATTTAAATATAGCAGCCAAAAGCAAACCTTTCTGGCCTTCTTTAAGGTTTTTGGCGGCTAAAGCTCTTTGGATAATTGTTTGGTTTGTACCCCAGTAGAACAAGTTTACAAGGAACATACCCGTAAACATTGTGGCAAAAGGCACAGGGTCGGTAGTGGCTCCTATGGCGTTAAACTTCTCGGGCACCTCGGCTAAGAGGATGTTTATACCCTCAATAGGGCTGCCGCTGCCGATATACATTAAACCGAAAAGCGGCACCATAAGGCCGCCGAGAAGCAGGCCTATACCGTTAATGGTATCGGCGATAGCCATAATCTTTAAACCGCCGCTTAATGTATAAATTATGCCCAGGATGCCGATGCTCCAGACGACTACGCGGATACTGGTCATATAAGAAATATTAAACTGGCTCATCATATTAAAGATACCGCTCATCCCCACCGCGCCCGAGTATAATACTATAGGCAGCAGGATAAGAACATAACCGAATAAAAATAAACCGTTTACTATTTGTTTTGTTGTAGCGTCATACCTTTCCCCGACAAATTCAGGTATTGTGGCATAACCTTTACGCAGATAGCGCGGCAGGAAGAAGACGGCAACCACTATAAGCGCTAAAGACGCGCCGACCTCCCACCCCATAACGGACATATTGTCAGTATACCCCTGCCCGTTAAGCCCCACCATTTGCTCTGTTGAAAGGTTGGTAAGCATCAAAGAAGCGGCGATAACCCACCCCACAAGCCCGCGGCCCGCGAGGAAGTACCCCGTCTCAGTATGAGTATTCACATTTCTGGTTTTATAGTACGAGATACCTATAACCAAACCCGTGAACAGAAGAAAAGACGAAACTGTCAGAATCATTACTCCCCTCCTATCCTAAACCAATAATTTTAATTAATTAAAAGAACATCACCTACATCTCAAATTTAACATTTAAATTCTGACTTGTAAACACCGAAGAGAGCCCAACAGTAAAAAACAAAAACCCCCGCTTTTGGCGGAGGTTTTTTAAAGAATACTAAAAACTAATTTTCCAGCGGGTCGCCCATCCCTGCGGCGTCATCATCGTTAACGGAACCCTTTGAAGCGTCTTTCTTTTTGAATTTGCCCTGGATATATTTATATATCGTAGAGCCTCTCATCATCGGCACCGTTAAAGCCAAGCTGAAGACTAATGCGCCCATGGCAATCATAAGGTCTATATTTGCGACGTCGCTGTCTTCCGCGATATATCTTACAGGTAATGACATTATGGCGGCAACCGTCATAGTAAGCGCAAGGATTACGGATATTTCCCTGTTATGTTCCCTGTGCATGCTTGTTATATAATCGTACATCTGCGTGAAGAAGTTGCCCACGCCCAAACTTGCCAAAGCCGCGCCGGCCATTGTCACCGCAGGGGCTACTGCCCCGCCCATCATGATTGAAGTGCCGATGGCAGACAAGGCCGAGCAAATAAGGTACAAACTTGCGGGGCTTATTTTTTTGCCGACGGTATTACCCAAAATCCTGCCAAAAACCAGCGGGATATATAAGCACAAGGCTACAAAGAAGTTCGCCGCAGCGCCGTCTTCAAAAGAAGCGTTAAGCTGTGAAGCAAAAGTGCTGGACATTACAAACTCGTGCACGGTAGCAAAAGTCATCGCCGCTGATACCTGCCAAACGTGTTTCTTATTGGCAAGCACGTCCCAAAGTATCATAAACTCTTTTGCAAACCCTTTACCGAAAGCTTTTGCCTTCTCAAGCATTTTGCCTGCCGCAGTCAAATCTTGATGCATTGCGTCGCGCGCGGCTTTAGCTTCGGCCCTGGCCTTTTTGTCGGCGGCTTTATCTTTGGTGCTGTAAGCGTCCCTTAAGTTTGTATTGTAAACTTTGAAAAACGCATAAGTTGAATAAAGCGCGTATATCGGGAAGCTTAAAGAATAGTCAAAGCCCATGTCTATGCCTGAAAAGAATCTTATTGTTTCATTTATAGCATAAGGCAAAGCCAAGAATTTAAGCGTGCCCGCATTCTTCCAGATAAAACTTAAGTTGTAGTAAAAGGCGTCCTGTAAAGAGAGCGTTGACTTCTTAAACATCACTTCTTTCATTCTGTTTGTAATGTCTTTAAAGGTAACCTTTTCCTCTTCGGCCGCTTTTTGGGCGGCAGCCTGCGCGGCTGCGTCTTTTTTAACTTTTTTGTCAGAGGTATCGCCGCGGTTAGCCTTAATTAACATATTGGAAACCAACTGCTTTAATATACCCGCAACAGCCATAAGCGTTATAGCTGTGCTGAAAGCCACCGTACGGTATGTAGCCGGCGGCAGGGTTTCAACAAAGCCCCAGAAGCCCGAAGCCCATGCGATATAACCCGCTGCAGCCGATAAAGCTAAGGCGGTTAAAAGGATTTTCTTTTCCCCGTATTTGCGGAGTATCGGGTTAAGGAAAGACGATAAACCCGGCAGCAAATAGTTTAAAACGAACATAAGCGAAGTTGCGTCCGCCTCTGACATCCCTAAAGAATGTTTTACCACAGGCGCAAATGTTTTGCCAAGGCTTACGTTTGTTATGGAAACATCCCTTATAACAACATTAGCTTTATGTTCTGTCGGGGCAAGCGTTATATTATAGGAAATCGGGCTTTCCCTTAAAACCGCAACCATATTGGCTATCTGGTTTTTAGGCAGCCTGATTGTGGCGTCAAGCTCAACGGGCTGGCGTTTCCACGGATCAAGTATACCAAGCCTGCCGCTGGGCATAAGCACCACGCGGGAGTTTTCCGTAGGCAGGAACTTTGCGTCAATCTCAATGTCCACAGGCAAAGCTTTTTTGCCGCTTGCGGAATATAAGTTTGTAATGACTGTCTTTCTGGCGCCGCTGTGTTTATCTTCAATTTTGATTTTGAAGTTCTTGGCAAGTTTTGCCTTTATTATGCTTGCAACAAAGCTTTTAAGCTCGCCGTTTGCATTGTCCAAAGCCATAAAGAAGTGTGATAATTCCTCAGGCTTTGCCGCGCCGTCCCTAAGCTCTGCTATATCGTTTTTATTGAATGTTACTCTGTTATAGCCCTGCACCGCCAAACGTCTGTCCAGCTTTACGTTTACGGGCAGTAAAATCTCTTTGCCTGTTGCGGGGTCTTCATAACTTAAACCGTAGCCGTCTTCCCCCTCCACAGTTACAAACTCTTCAGCGTCATCATTGGGGATTACGGAATTAAAGCTTTGGTTTTTGGCCACTTGCCTGCGCGTAGCCGTAAGCTTCTTCTTAGAGAGCCATGGCAGGAATAAGAACCCCGCCAAAGCGATAGGATCTGCAAAATCAGGCATAGCCTGATAAGGCGCACCCAGCCATTGCGGGATTTCGGGGGAGCGCACTTCAGTTACCAGCTGCTGCGCGTCCCTGATAAGGCCCACAGCTTGCCCATCTTTTATCAGTTGCACGGCAATACCGTCAAAGGGATAGCTTACTATACTTGAGGGCATAGGCTTTGCCGATGGCGGGATATAGCCCTTTCTGTCAACAAGCAAGTTAGCTTTTTTCATTTGCTCTATAGGTGTGTAGAGCATATCTTTCAAAAAGTCTGCAAACGGCATAATCTGGTTTGGCCAGCGGTAATTAAAACGCCTCGGGCCCGCCGCTTTCCCCCAACGTTTTTCTATGGTATTAAAATACTCTATATGGAAAAATAAGCGGTCAAGGAAATATACTCTCTCCTCTGAAAGCTGGTTTTCATTTGTAACAGCTCTTAACCTTGTCTGCCCGTCATTGCTGTATATAAAGACTGTCCCGTCTTTATTCTCAACTAATACTGCGGGCTTATCCGGCGTTGCTTCAAGCTTTTTAATAAGCCAGCCTTCATATCCGTCCAAAAAGTCTTTATATTCGTGGCTGCGCCAAAAGCTTGCAAAAACATTGTCATCATAGTAGCCTGTTTCTTCTTTGCCAAGCGCAAATTTAAGACCGTCTGACGATGCTACATCTTCCCATCCGTAATTTGCGCCGTTTTGCGATAATATAAAAGGAGCGCTTGTGTACATAGACTGCAGATACATATTTAAAAGCTTCTTTAAAGCTTTTTCCTTAGCGTCAGGAGAAAGGACCTCATACTTATCGGCCATATTAGCAACCATTTCCCCGGGCTTTTCAGATATGGCTGAAAGTATCCCTTTAAAAACATTATCTTCAACAGACAACAGCTTCTTTGCCACAGTATAATTTATAACGCCAAGCTCCGGCAGGCTGTTACGGTTAAGGGTAATTACCTGGCCGTCCTTTAAATCCTTCTTCATAAAGAAAATACGGGACGATAAAGCGTCAAAAGATTCATAACTCTTGGGACTGGCGTCAACAATACCGAGCAGCTGCGTCGCCAATTTCGGAGATATAAAAGGAGCCATTTTAAGTAAAGCATTGTGCCTCTTTTTATTTGACGGCGTAAGGCTGCGCTCTTCCATTTGTTTACGCAATGTCTGCTCAAAAACCTTAAAGCCCTCATATTTAACAGCTTTAGGCGCTTGTGCCGCTGCTTCAGCGGCATTGTTTGTATTAGCCGCAGCATGGTTATCTCTTAACAACTGCACGGCAATACCGTCAAAAGTATAGTCTATTGTATTTGTCCCGGGGATTTCGTTTTTAAAGAAGCCGTCAGAGGGAACATAACCTTCCTTGTCAACAAGGACATTGGCTTTTTTCATCTGCTCTACGGGGACATAAATCATATCTTTTACCAGGTCAGAAGGCAGCATATCCTGGTTGGGCCAACGGTAATTATAGTTCATCGGGCCTTTCCATGTGCCGTCTGTAGCATCAAGGTACTCTATATGGAAATGGAAGGCCGTTTTCCTGGAAAGTATAGTTTCGTGCCCGCCTGCTCTGAATCTTGTCTGCCCGTCGTTACTGTAAATAAATAGCGTGCCTTCCTTGTTCTCAAACAATACAGCAGGGCTCTCCTGGCGTGCATTAAGTTTTTTAATGAGCCATGTGCGGTATTCCGCTAAAAACTCTTTATAATTCTTGCTGCGTTTAAAGATAGGGAAATCATTTCCTTTAAAAAATTCGCCTTTTACTTCTTTGCCGAGCGCAAATCTGAGGTCGTCTGAAGCGGCCACATTTTCCCACTCATACCTTTCCCCGCTTTGGGCGGAGAGATAAGGCCTTGTCGGCGCGCCCGCCGCCATTGACTCAAGGTGAATGCCCACAAGCATCCTTAAGGCCTTCTCCTTACCTGCCGGCGTAAGCGTTTCATACTTCTTGGCTATATTAACAACCATCTTATTTGCGCTTTGTGATACATAGGAAAGTAAATCTATAAAAGGGTCATCTGCAATAACCAGCATAGCGCCTGCAATATCCGTATCTATTGCGCCTTTGTTTAGATTGGGCAATCTGTCAAGATTAAGAGTGATGACATGCCCGTCTTTCAATTTGTCCGTCATATATATAATACGGTCGGCAAAAGCGTCAAAAGCCGCATAACCATTGGGGTTAACGTCAATAATATCCAGCAGTTCCGTCGCCAATTTTGGCGAGATATAAGGAGCGATGGTAAGCAAAATCTCATGCCTTGCTTTATTACTCTTTGTAAGGCTGCGCTTAGTCATCTGGTAGCGCAAGGCCTGCTCAAAAATTTTATGGCCGTTATAATCGGCCTCTTCCGCATTGATGTCCGCAGCGGCTGCGCCTGTTTTAGCTTCAATATCAGCATTGGCTTTAGGCGCCCTTTCATCAAATTCTAAGGATGTAACCGCAGGCATAAAACCGATATCTTTTATAGCCCTTATAGCTAAAGCGCCTTGGTTATAAGTATTACGGAAAGATGCGGAGGGCCCGCCGTGGAACTCATTTAATACGCCTACTATCTGCGGCATAAAAGCTTTTACTGCCCACGGATTAGCCGTATTTAAACCTTTAACTAAAGTAACGGGTCTTAAAGTGTTTGAAACGCCGTAGCTTGCGCCCGCCATACTCTTTACGGTATTGGCCGCGTCAAAAACAGTACTTACCGATGCGCTTGTCCTTGCGCCTGAACCTATTGAAGAATAAATAGCTATAGGGTTAGCAATCTGCGCTGTTGTGCCAATAGGCATTATGCCGCCCATTAAAGCAGTTTTGGGGCTCTTAAACGGTATGCTTAATAACTCGCCCGCCCTTGCTAAAGCAGGCTCAGCGTGGAAGTACCAATTATCAAAAGCAAATTGTTTCCATTTAGGCAGCTCACTATAAGGTTTATTGAAGAACCTTCCGCCCTTAAAAGCTTTGGGGGTAACGGGCGTCAAAAGTTCAATAGCTTCATTGTAAAGAGCGATTTCCCTTTCAGCTTCCTGCTGCGCCCTGAAGGCGCGCTGCGCTTTGGTTAAAGGCGTAGCGTCCGCCGCTGCGGCTGCGCCGCCGCCGCCCTCGCCCACTGTGGCGGTAAGCGTTTTATTTTTCCCTAAAACATCAGCGGTTTTTACATCGTTTTCAACTAAAGTGTATTGTACGGTAGAGGGTTTCTTAGCAGCATTTGCCGCCCTTACCTTTTCCGCCATGGAAGCGCGGGAGGCCCCGTCCGCCGCA
This sequence comes from uncultured Elusimicrobium sp., assembly GCA_964415545.1. Taxonomy (GTDB): domain Bacteria; phylum Elusimicrobiota; class Elusimicrobia; order Elusimicrobiales; family Elusimicrobiaceae; genus Proelusimicrobium. The sequence goes on along the minus strand of CAYQAU010000004.1, from coordinate 91,936 downwards.
GTATTTTGCACTGCTTTTGCGGATGTTTGGGTTGCGCTTTGCGCGGGTGTTTTAATCGCAGCGCCATCGGGCCCTGCTTTAATGCCTCTTTTGGCGCGCAGTACTTCAGAGCGGGCTAAAACAGCGTTCTCCTGATATTTAGCCTGCAAACCCGCTTTAACGACTGAGGGTTTTACGCCGCTTGCCTTTATATTTGCGCTTACTGATTTTAAAAGATTTGTTTTACCCGCCGCTTTTATTGCCCTTATGCGGCTTGCGGTATTAATTAAGCCTGACGCGCCTTTTACCATAGAAGGTATGCTTACGATAAGGCCGGCTATCATCACAGCCGCCACGGCCATATCAGCCCAGACGGCCATATCGCCGATTGTGCTGTTCCTTGAAGCGCGGATTTTCTTAATTTCGTCAGCCGCTTTTAATGGCATCTTATTGCTTGTATATTTTGTGCCCGTCTTAGCCATCAAATTGTTTATGCGGCGTTGTGTGCCTTCGTTTAAATCCCACCAGTCAAGATTATAAAGCTTATCAACGGCAATATTTGCATTACCGCCTGTTACGCCGCCGCCCTTTATTGCGCCTACAACTAAAGGTATGTGCACTAAATCATAAGCCTTGCGCACAGGCGTTGTAACAGCCATATCGTGCGCCACGCCGATAAACTCGCCGCCCGGGTTTTTAAATGCATCGGCATAAAGATTGACCGCTTTTTGCGCTATCTTTTTTGCGCGCGAATCACGGCTGGAGCTTAACATATACCCAATATCCTCAAGGATATTGCCATAAGGCATATTGTAGCCGCTATGCCCGTCTTTAGCTAATGCTATGCTGAAATTGCTGTAACCCAGCTCCGTTGCGGCGTCGGAATCAATATACTGCATCTTGATGCCCACTTTATTTAAAAATCTGCCGCCGCGGCCGCGTATCCTGTTATTAATATCTGTAAATTTATCTACCCAGGCTTTAATTGAAATTATGTCCAAAGCCTTACCTAAAACCTGCCAGCCGCTGCCAAGGCTTAAGCCGTCGTTTAAGCTTTCAACAAGCAAAAATTTCTCTATATTGGCATAAGCGCTGTTTGTGCCCAAAGCCATTAATGAAGGAATAGCGCTCGAAAGGACAATCGCGCCATAATCATCTCGGTAAGATTTTTTGAGCATTTTATAGATTAATGCCGCTGAAGCTTCCTTTTGGGCGGCAGTAGATTCCATTACAGCCAAACCGCTCATCGCAAAGCCTGCGCCTTCGCAGTATTTAGCTCTTTTTTCTTTACCGTCGCGCGCTTTTTGTCTGTCGTCAGCATTGGCTAAACCGGGGACGATTTCCGCCTTATAAATATCATTGTCGCAATAGTCGCCCGTTTTGGAAATTATAGATGTAAAGTATTTGCGTAAAAGCGCCGCGTCATTGCCGTCTGCGCCAAAATCCGCGCTTATATAATAGACGGGTTTTACATAAACCATCATAATTTCGTCATTCCACTTCCAGGCTTTATTTGTCTCGCTTGTGCCTACAGCTTCATTTAAAAGCGTCCTTAAAAGCGCGTGGTTGTAAATGACTTCATCAAAACATTTGCCTTCCTGGCAGATTTGGCCGCCTTTTGCGCGCGGCATATGGGAGTAAGCTTTATCTACATTATAAGGCCATAATTTCTTAATAAAAGCCGCCGCTTCCCTTATTTGCAGCTCGTGGCCGACTAAACCCGCTTTATAAAAATCAAACCCCGCTTTATAGCTCTCTTCCTCAAGCAAACCGCTTGTTACAGGGCCCAGTTCTTTTTGGACAGCCGTTTTAAACTGCTCATAGCTTAATTTATCGGTTAAGGACGCAAAGGTTATATTAATTTGAAGTTGTTCTTTGTCTATATTATTTAGGCTGTCAAGGCCGGGGAAAGGGTATCCGGGCTGAAAAGAAAAGGACTGCGATCCCGCAGCCCCCCCATTACCATTGAAAAAATTGTTTTGCCCGCCTGTGGCCCTGATTTGAGCGACAGCTTCGCCCGAGAGGTTAAAGATCATTATACCGGCCAAAATAAGCGGTACACCTCTCTTAACCATATTAAAGAAACTGTAGAAACGTGCCTTCAGTAATGACGCATTCATAAAAACCTCGTACGGTGAGCCTGACTTAAGCTCTGCAGTTTGATATATCTATATTATTTCTATTTATAGACTGCTCAAACAAGGGTATTTGGGCCCAATAATAATTAGGACTAAAGGGCAAGCTTTCTTATGTTTATTATTTATATTTGTATTTGCCCGCAAAATCCGCTTCACTATTGCTCCTAAAGGAACCCCGTAGAAAAGGGAAGGGTGCCGAGAGTTAAAAAACTTTCGGCACCCTTTTCAAAGAACTTGTACTGAATTATTTTAAGGCTTCTTCTATCGCGACCGCGACCGCCACCGATGCACCTACCATCGGGTTGTTACCCATACCTATCAAGCCCATCATTTCAACGTGGGCAGGTACCGATGAGGAGCCCGCAAACTGCGCGTCCCCATGCATGCGGCCCATAGTGTCCGTCATCCCGTAGGAAGCGGGGCCCGCGGCCATATTATCGGGGTGCAGCGTCCTGCCTGTACCGCCGCCTGATGCTACGGAGAAGTATTTCTTACCGTTTTCCACAGCCCATTTCTTATATGTACCGGCTACAGGGTGCTGGAAGCGCGTAGGGTTGGTAGAGTTGCCTGTTATAGAAACGTCCACTTTTTCATGCCTCATAATCGCGACGCCTTCTGATACATCGTCGCAGCCATAGCACTTTACTTTGGCTTTATCGCCGTTTGAGAAAGCGATTTCTTTTGCGATATTAAGTTTGCCGCTGTAGTAGTCATACTCAGTCTCAACATAAGTAAAACCGTTGATGCGGGAGATGATGTGGGCAGCGTCTTTGCCTAAACCGTTTAAAATTACTTTAAGAGGCTCTTTGCGTACTTTATTTGCTGTGCGCGCTATACCGATTGCGCCTTCAGCGGCCGCAAAGCTCTCGTGGCCCGCTAAGAAGCAGAAGCACTTTGTCTCTTCCCTTAAAAGCATTGCCGCCAAGTTGCCGTGGCCTAAGCCGACTAAGCGCTGGTCCGCGACTGAGCCGGGGATGCAGAAAGCCTGCAAGCCTTCACCCAAAATCGCAGCGGCTTCAGCCGCGTTTTTTGCGCCTTTCTTAATTGCCAGTGCGGCGCCTAAAGTATAGGCCCACACGGCATTATCAAAAGCGATAGGCTGTATGCCTTTTACTATTTTTTCAACATCCACGCCTTTGGCCTGGCAGATTTCACGGGCCGCTTCAAGCGAGTCAATACCATTAGCTTTAAGGGTTTCGTTTATCTTGTTGATTCTTCTTTCATAACCTTCAAATCTTATCATAGTGTTAAAAACTCCTTATTTATGACGGGGGTCAATTTTAGTTTCGGCTTCGGCGTAGCGGCCGTAAGTGCTTATGTTCTTTTCATAAGCGGTCTTGGGGTCTTCGCCTTTCTTGATAGCTTCCATCATTTTGCCTAAGTGGACGAATTTATAACCGATAACTTCATTATTTTTATCTAAACCAAGCTCAAGCACATAGCCTTCCGCCATTTCAAGGTATCTGACGCCCTTTTCTTTGGTGCCGTACATCGTGCCGACCTGGGAGCGCAAGCCTTTACCCAAGTCTTCCAAACCCGCGCCGATAGGCAAACCGTTTTCGGAGAAGGCGGTCTGCGTTCTGCCGTATACGATTTGGAGGAAAAGCTCCCTCATGGCGGTGTTGATAGCGTCGCACACTAAATCTGTATTTAAAGCTTCCAAAATGGTTTTGCCCGTCAACACTTCCGCAGCCATAGCGGCAGAGTGCGTCATACCCGAGCAGCCTAAAGTCTCTATTAAAGCTTCTTCAATAACGCCGTCTTTTACGTTTAATGTAAGTTTGCAGGCGCCCTGTTGCGGAGCACACCAGCCCACGCCGTGCGTAAGGCCGCTGATATCTTTAATTTCCGTAGCTTTTACCCATTTGCCTTCTTCAGGAATAGGGGCTGGGCCGTGTTTTGGGCCTCTGGCTACGCAGCACATCTGCTGTACTTCGTGTGAACATTCATGTTTACAGTTATTGCAGCTCATTATTGTCTCCTAAAAAATGTAACTTATAGGTTTATTTTACAAAAAATAAACGCGGCGCGCCAATTACCGTCCAAGCTGATGTTTAAAATCGCCGCGAAAAGAAAGATTTTGCCGTCTCACTCGGGCGGCTTGCTGCTCCTTAACTCTTTTTTGGGGGATACGTACATTAATATAAAGGCAAAAACTCCGCTTGCCTCAATGGTCTTAATTTAATAAAATTATATAACTATTATGCAGAGATTTCCTATTATAGTCTCATCGCCTTCGGGCGGAGGCAAAACGACAATAGTGGCCGCATTGCTTAAGAAAGATAAAACGCTTAAGCGCGTCATTACGGCTACCACGCGCGCGCCCAGAAAGGGCGAGCGCAATGGCAGAGATTACCATTTTTGGACTGTAGAGCAGTTTGAAAAAGCAATCAAAGCGGGCAAAATGGCGGAATGGGCAAAAGTGCACAATAATTATTACGGCATACCCAAAAGCTCTTTTGGCGATATAAGCAAAGCAGGTAAACACCCCGTTTTGGTAATAGACGTGCAGGGCGCAAAAACGGTCAGAAAAGAGTATAAAAACGCTTTGGCAATTTTTATCGCGCCGCCGAGCTTAAAGGTTTTAGAGCAGCGCATAGCCGCCCGCAATGACGGCACGCAGAACATACAAACGCGCCTTAAAACAGCTAAAAAGGAAATGGAGCAAATCCGTTACTATGACTACCTTGTAATCAACGACAAGTTTGAAGAAGCGGTTGAAGACACGCAAACCGTCATCAAAGCGGAAAAGATGCGCATAAACCGCATAGCGGAATTTTTAAAAAAATAACTAAAGCAGGAGAGGATTAAAATGGCTATACAGGAAAAGGACTTTGAAAATAAGTTGGTTGACTATTCGGGCGATAAATACAGCATCGTGGTTTTGGCCTCAATGTGGGCAAAAGTGCTTAAAAGGAAACCCGAGTTTAAAAACGAACCGGACGCCACGGTAATCAAAGTAGCCTTAGACGACATCCTTACGGGCAAAATAACCAAAGAAATGGTGCTTGAAGGCTCGGCTGAAGCTATAGCGACGCAGAAGAAAGAAGAAGAAGCCGCAAGGCTTGAAGCGGAAAGGAAATCCAAGGAACCGCTTAAACTCTAATTTTTCAGGTTTTGGCTATGAAAGACGAACTTAAAAACTTAGTTACGGATTTACGTAAGTTTTTACAATCAGCGGACGAAGACGATTTAACCTTAAAAGCAGCCCCATACACACAGGCTGCTTTTAAAGTTTTGCCGTCTAAAACAGCCGCGCAAGAACCAAAAGCGGAGCAAACGCTTGCGCAAAGCGCGCCCGTGCAAGATAAATTACAAAATGACTCACAAAACGCTTTACAAAGCGATATGCTCTTTGAGGAGAAAGACCCTGTGAACCAACAAAACAATACACAAGCCCCCGCTTCAAAAGAGCAAATTTTAAAAGAACTTGCAGAGCAAATTACAACCTGCAGCCGCTGCGACTTAGGTTCAACGCGTATAAAAGCAGTACCGGGGGAAGGCAATATCAACGCCAAACTTATGTTTGTGGGCGAAGGCCCCGGCTATGATGAAGACAGGCAGGGCAGGCCGTTTGTGGGCCGCGCAGGCCAACTTTTAGACAAAATAATAGCCGCCATGGGTTTTAAGAGGGAGGACGTTTTTATCGCCAATATGGTTAAATGCCACCCGATGGTAGACCCTAGCGACCCTGAAAAGCGCGGCAATGACCGCGCGCCAAGCCAAAATGAAATCGCAGTCTGCCGCCGTTATATAGAGCAGCAGATAGCCGCCGTAAACCCCACCCATGTGGTAGCTTTAGGCGGAGTAGCGGCCAAATCCTTAATATACAGCGCGCCCAGCCTAGGCGCGGTGCGCGGCAAGATATACGAGCTTGAGCTCACTTACGCCCAAAGCGCAAAACCAATCAAAATACTGGCTACCTTCCACCCCGCGGCATTGCTGCGCAACCCTAATTGGAAGAAGGACGCCTGGGCCGACCTTAAAATCCTTATGGCCGATATGGGCATCACGCCGCCGGCGCAGGACCTTGCAAATAAACCGAAGGTAAGTTAAGATGATAGTTTCCGTCGCCTTACCCATTGCGCTTAACAAGTGCTTTGATTATAACGCGCCTGATGATATCGCGACAAAGCTGCAATGCGGCATGCGCGTCAAGGTGCCTTTTGGCAAGGCCGAGCAAACGGGTTTTGTGGTAAAACTTAACAGCGTGCCAAACCTGCCGCCCAATATCAAACTGAAAAGCATAAAAAACATCCTGGACAGCCGCGTCTTTTACGGTCCCGATTTAATGGAGACGGCCGCCTATATAAGCCACACCTACGCCAATACTTTGGGGGAAACGCTGAATGTTCTAATCCCCTCCTTTATAAACGACAAGCTTTTAAGCAAATATGGCGAACCTAAAACCGATTTACCTTTATTTTACAGCGCAGGCCCGCTAACCGCCGCACAAAAAAATGCGCTTTCCGATTTTGAAACCAAAGAACCGCTGCTGCTCTGCGGCCCCGCTGCAAGCGGTAAGACGGAGGTTACTTTACAATATGCGCATAAGGTTTTATCTTCGGGCGGGCAGGCGCTTATACTGGTGCCAGACGCGGTAAGCTCAAGCGGGCTTATTAAGACTATACAAAGCAAATTCGGCGATGCGAATATCCACCTTTGGCACAGCAAAATCCCTTTAAGCAAACGCAAAACTGCGGCGGCGGAAATTTTAAGCGGCCGCCCGTGCATTGTGGTTGGCACGCGCTCGGCCTGCCTTTTACCTTTTACCAATCTTAAACTTGCGGTAATAACGCAGGAGGAAGATAAAACATATAAACAGGAAGACGCTAAACCTTATTATCACGCGCGCGAGGTTTTGGCGCACAGATGCAAATTAAATAAAGCCAAGTTTATAATGATATCGGCCGCGCCTTCTTTTGAAACGCTTAAAGCCGCGCAAGACGGCAATATAAAAACGCAGGTTTTTGATAAACAAATAAAAGGTTATGATTTTAAGCCTGTTATATTGCTTGCGCCGAAAAACGGCCAAAAGTCTAAATTTTTCTCTGACGGCCTGATAGAAGCGGTCCACCAAAATATGTTAAGCGGCAAGCAGTCGCTGATAATTTTTAACCGCCTGGGTTTTAGCGGCGCATATGCCTGCTTAAATTGCAGGACATTCGCCAAATGCAAAAGCTGCGGCGGCATACTTTCAAGGCAGCAGCAAAACGGGCAAGACATACTTATCTGCCGCAAATGCGGTAAGAGGGAAAGTTTGGAGCAAACCTGCCCCGCGTGCGGCAACAGCATCTTCCGCAGTTTTGGGGGCGGCACACAGGCTTTGGAGAGCGAGGCTGCAAGGCTTTTCCCCCAGGCGCGCATTTACCGTTTTGATTCCCAAACCTTAAAACTTAAAGACGGGCAGGGCCACTTTGTGCAGGAGGCGGTTGATACGCATAATGCCGATATAATCATTGGCACACACCTTGCGCTTAAACTGGATTTTAAGGACAATATAACCTTGGCGGCCTTCCCCGATATTGATATGGAGCTAAACTCCCCCGACTTCCGTACGGCGGAGCGTTTTGCCCAAACCCTGCTTAACTTGAAAGGCAGATTAGGGCGCGCAAAAGATTCTAAGCTTATCTTACAAATGTCTAAAAACGATGTTTTTGACTTAAGCTTCCTTAAAACGGGCGACTACCGCGCATTTGCGGAAACGGAGCTGGCGTTCAGGAAGGAATTTAACTTTCCCCCCTATACAAAACTGGTAAAAATTATAGTATCAGCCAAAAGTAAAGCCGCGCTTGAAAAGCATACCAAAACCATTACCGACGCCATAACCACCGCCTACAGCGCATTTATGCAGGTGGCGGGCACGGCGCATTGCGGCAAAACCGCGGACGAATTTTACCAGCAGTATATCCTCATCAAATCTTTAGATGATGATATGCTGCGCGGATTTCTTAAAAACCTTTTTGAAAATAAAGCCCCCAAACAAATTACCTTAAAAATTATGGCGGACCCTTATAATTTTATATAGTAAAAATGCTAAAATATAAGAATACAGGCCTTTTTATAAGCCTTTTTTTATTTCAATATAAATTAACGGAGCAGTAAAATGGATATTAACCAGTCTTTAGACCTTTTAACACGCGGTATCGTGGACCTTGTGAGCAGGGACGAACTTGCAAAAAAACTTTTATCAGGTAAAACATTAAGAATCAAACTCGGCGCGGACCCTACAAGCTCGGACTTACATTTCGGGCACAGCGTCGTCTTAAACAAGCTGCGCGCCTTCCAGGATTTGGGGCATACGGCGGTATTGGTAATCGGGGATTTTACGGCCTCAGTCGGCGATCCTTCGGGCCGCGATTCCACGCGCCCTATATTAAGCCGTGAAAAGATACTTGAAAACGCAAAAACCTATACCGACCAGGCCTTCAAAATCCTTGACCCTAAACGCACAGAAATCCACTTCAACAGCGAATGGCTGGACCCTTTTATCACCACAAAAGAAATCTTGGGCACTTTGTCTAAAGTAACCGTCTCACAAGTGCTGGAAAGGGACGATTTTAAAAAGAGGCTTAAAGAAGGCTCGCCCATCAGCTTGCTTGAGATTATGTACAGCCTGTTCCAGGGCCAGGACTCCGTCGCGCTTAAGGCCGATGTGGAGCTTGGCGGTACGGACCAAATTTTTAACTTGCTGGTAGGCCGCCAGCTGCAAAAGAATAACGGCCAGGAGCCGCAGGTGGTAATGACAGTTCCTTTGCTCGTCGGTACCGACGGGGTAAAGAAGATGTCCAAATCCTATGGCAACTATATCGGGCTAAACGACGCGCCGGAAGATATGTTTGGCAAAATAATGTCTGTTTCCGACGAGCTTATGTTCAAATACTATGAACTTTTGACTTTTGAGGACCTTTCCGCTCTTAAAGAAAAGCATCCTATGCAGGCAAAAAAAGATTTAGCTAAAATACTTGTAACGCGTTTCCACAGCCAAGAAGCGGCGCAAAAAGGGTTGGAGCATTTTGAGAAGGTCTTCTCCAAAAAAGAGAATCCTGATGAAATGCCCGTCTTTAATTATAAGGAAGGCGATTTGCTTTCAACCATAATTATCAACCGCGAGTTCGCTAAAAGCCGTAATGAAGCCAGGCGCTTAATAGAGCAGGGCGGCGTAAAAATCAATGGTGAAAAAATTACCAAAGACGGCCCCATAACAGGCAGCGATATCGTGCTGCATTGCGGGAAAAGAAATTTTTGCAAACTCAAAGTAAATTAAAATTAAACTAAAACAGCAGATGAAGAAACTCATAATCCTTGCAATAATTGCCGTCTTAATCTTAATCCCCTTCGGCGTAAGGCATCACTTTTACAATAAAGGCGATGTGGTGCGCGTGGAGATACCTTCAGGCATACCCGCAATAAAAATTGCCGATATACTTAAAGAAAACGGTATTATAGAAAGTAAATTGTGGTTTAAAATCTGCCTCAAACTTAGCGGGGCCGCGCCATTACTGCGCAGCGGAACTTTTGCGCTTAATAAGAACACGGCTTCATCTGAAGTCATATGGCGTTTAACCAATGACAGCGGGGCCATGCTGCACCGCGTAAAAATACCTGAAGGCTGGCGTATAGAGGAAATCGCCGAAGAGCTGTTTAGAAACGGCATTATAGCCGACCCTGATGAATTTACGCTTACCGCGCGCGCCCAGGCTTTGGAGGGTTATTTATTCCCCTCAACCTACTTTTTGCGTAAAGAGATGACCGCGCAGGAAGTCATAGATATTATGACTTCCGAATACAAAAGGAATATCGCGCCGCTTATTGTAAACTCAGGCACAAAAATGACGGAAGGCCAAATCCTTACCATAGCCTCCATAGTTGAGCGCGAGGCCGTGCAGGACGACGAACGCCCCAGAATAGCGGCCGTCTACTTAAACCGCGTAAAAATAGGCAAAAGATTAGAGGCGGACCCTACTGTCCAGTACGCGCTTGGCTTTAATGATTTTGAGCAAAGGCATTGGAAGAAGGGCCTTACGCTAAAAGATTTGAGATATGACTCCCCCTATAACACCTACCGTTATAACGGTATACCGCCGGGCCCCATTTGCAGCCCGGGCATAAATTCCGTACGCGCGGTACTTTACCCGCAGGCTGATTTTGACGCGCTTTATTTTGTGGCTGATAATGAGGGCCAGGGCAGACATATTTTTAGCCGCACCTATAACCAACACGTCCAAAATATCCGCAAGGTAAGAAATACGGCAAATAAAAAGAAATAGACTAAAATTGATAAATAAACATCTCCCGGCATAGCCGATGCTTTTCAACAAACACAAAAAATATGCGGTTTAGCTGTAAAAGCTAAACCGCATACTTATAAATAATACACATTTTTATTCTAACAACATTTTACATCCCTGTAGTGCACTATGCAAGGATCAGTAACAGCATCACAATTTAGCTCATACATTTTGCACACAGTGGTTCCACCAGAAGCCGAACCGCAAGGATTGCCCAAACCATTATAGTGCCATATTAATGTAGTGGCCCCGCACATTGCGGCAAACCCGGAGTTAGAGTTGGATTCACACAAATATTTGCATAAAACCTGAGGATTTGTCTCACCGGATTTTATCTTATCCCTTATAGTAGGACCTAAGGACTCTATATATCTGCCTTTTGACGGGTATTGCCCACTCACCGTCATGCTATAAGTGCCGTATGTACCGCTGTATTTATATCCGCTATCGGAACCGCTATAGCAAGTACCCGCACGAGTGTAATCTCTACAACTTACCCCTTTTGTACTGGCGCTGCATTTAAATTCAGCATCTGATTTATTGCACGTATCTACTTGCGATAGAGTATGATAAAAAATAGTTTCATTAGCAGAATAGCTGCCATAAGAAGGTGTGCACAAACAATGTGAAGTATCCCACTCACCCCATACATTATCTTTACATCTTTTTATCTTATATCCTGTCGCGCCATCATCGCAACCTAGGGTATTAGATAAAGTACCGACACACCCGCTCCACTCGCCCCACGTTCCCGTACTTTTGTCGCAAGTTCTGGTTTTTGTACCGCAGTTTTCACAATTTGCTGTAGCCGAGCCTTCACATTCTATTTCTTTTTTAATACACGTTGATGTATTCCAAGCTCCCCACACGTCATTAGTACACGTCCTGGTTTTATTACCCGTATAGCCACTATCACAGGCCTGCGTATCCGTTTTTGAGCCTATGCACGCGCCAAACCCGCTCGCCTTCCAGCTCCCGTTCTCACAAGTTACGCTCTGGCTCTTTTGTCCGCAGTTTGCACAATTTTGCGTAGTATCGGGTTTTGTGCCTTCATTACAACTTTGGCCGCTGCAACTGCTCCAACTTGTGTTGCACTCGCTGCTACAACTTTCAGGGCAAACTCTCGTCTGTGTTCCGCTGTTATTGTATCCGCAATTTCTTGTTTCTGTTCTCGCTGGATTTTTGTCGTGACAGCCGCCTTCCGTGCACGCAAGCGGGCAATCGCAAACACAGGTTTTCGCATTTTGCACATACGGTGAAGAACAAGTCTTTGTCCCGCAATTACACACAGAACTTGAACTCCCCACGATATTGCCGAAGGTTTTACAGATATCGCCGTCGCACCCAAGGCCGGATTGCTCATAGCTGGAGCTGAATGTAAACGTTGCGGGTTTACCTTTGGCGGGGATATACGCCGCACTCATACAATTTGTCGCATTATTCATCGCAAGCTCGTATTTGCCGTTGACGGTCAATATCGCGTCGCCTTCGGTTTTTATCTCGGCCTCCGCATTACTTGTTAATTGGCCCATATCTTTGAACGTCGGCAAATACTCACCGCGACGCGCGAAGTTAGCTATCTGTTTATTGCGTACCATCTCAAGTAAATTGATAGCTTCTACTGCGCGGGATTTATTTATACTTTTTGTGTAAACGGGATACGCTATCGCCGATATCACACCGATGATGAGCACAACTACCAGCACCTCAGTTAGCGTAAAGCCCTTTTTAGACTTTTTAGTGTTTTTGTTTAACATTTTGGGATAATCTCTCCTATAAAGAAGATAGCAGCGCACGACGGAGCTGATAGCAAATGGGAGGCTGCATTATTTAGATAGGGTATCAAAAAAAAAAAAACAAGCAAGATTTTTCACAAAATCTTGCCTCGCGCGCTGCAATGACTATTTTTAAAACTACGCTTCATTGGAGCCTAGCCTTTTCCCCGATTTTGGGCAATGCCAAAATCGGGACTGGGTTTGGGGCGTAGCACCCAATTTAAATAAAGTAACCTTATTAATTGGATTGCCGCCGCACACAGGAGAGAGGGCAATTGCCGCCGCGCTAATTTAAATCAGCGCGGGCGCGCCTCTGCATATCCCGCATCCACGCCCAGAATTTCACTTCAAAATCAGTAACATTCTTAAAGCCATAGGCTTTTCTAAGCGCTTCTTCCGAAGACATACGCTTTACAAGTATCTTGCCTTCGCTATTACGCAGCGGTTTGCCGTCTTTAGATTTTTCCGTATTAAATGTAGAGAGCATTTTTGTAAAATGTTCAAACTGGATACGCTTTTCAGGATATGATGCATTATAAGGCCTGAACAAAAAGCGCACCATCGCATAAGCTTGCAAGTACCAGTTTTCAACATTATTATCTTGAACGGCTTTATCGTAAGAATCGTCTTTAATGAAATCGGAAAATTTAATAAAAAAGACAGTGTTTCTCGGCACAGATATTTTTTGTGGCGTCTCCCCTATCCTGGCAGAGGCCCGCTGCTCCGAAACCATACGCTGCTTATCGCCCTGGCTCAGTACCGTCATAAAAGCAAGGTCATTAGCCCAAACGCCGCCTTTGGGGTTGCTCGCGATATCTTCCATATTAACGGCCAGGCCCTCGTTCATCCAAACGGGCGGCTCCACATTAAATTTGCGGGAAGGCGGATTAAAAAAATTATCCACAAAAAGATGGGTAAGCTCGTGGGAAAACAACTCTATCATACGTTTGGCATTATCAGGCTCGTCATACATAACGATGCGGTTATCCGTCGGGGAAAAGAAAGCGCCCGCCCAATCGCCGTCCAAGTCTTCATATCTCAGGAAATTATTTTTATCCGCATAAACAAGCACGCCTGTTTTGCCGCCCATCATCCAGGAAATATTCTTTCTTAAAATTTGGTGTATAGTCTCAAACCGCATAGCAAGATTAGGCGTTGTTATCCCGTCTTTACGCGGCTGCACTTTGATATTAAAATTGCCGCTTTTTACAGGCCGCCATTTTATACCGTCGCGCCTGTGTTTCTCCGGCGCGGGTTCGGGGCGCGGGATATGCTCATTAACGCGTGGGCCGTCCTCTTTCTTTACCACCTGCATTTTAGCTGGCGGCTGCGGTTTAACGGGCTCAGCGCTTTGCGGGGGCGCGGGCTCTTGCTCTTTATCTTTTACAACCTTCATTGTGGCATAAGGGTTTTGGCGGATAAGCCCCAATGATGAGGAGTTGCTTTTTGTAAGTTCCTCCCCTTCTTCTTCAAGCGGTGATTGGTAGGGGGGCTCCTCATTTTGGATATAGCGTTCGTGCGCAATGCCGTCGGCCTCTTCCTTAACAAGCTCCATACGGGCTTTTTTTAAGGCGGAGGGCGTCATCTGTCCATACAAATTTAAGGCTGATAAAGCCAAAATAAAAGCAGGTATAAAAATCTTCATATATAAAAAAAACAGCCCGCGTCGGCGGGCTGCAAAAAATTAAAATTTACAGCTTATCACTTTCCTTTATATCCATTTCCAGCCTTGCATAAGGCACAGCCTGGTCCTGCGTAACAGTCATCGTATTTGTTATTACGCTGTCCACGCCGTTTTTGTTTATTTTAAGGCTGCAAGTATATTCCGTAAGCGGCGGCAGGCCGTTAAGCTCCCTCTCCATCGCGATTGAGTTATACTGCGCCATACATGCTTCAGCATATGCTTTTGCCGCTACTCTTCTTTTGGTTTTGACGATATTAGTCGTCCTCGTTACGGAAAATCTTAAAACCAGAAGAACGATAGCCGCTATTACCGAGCCTAATACCAAAACCTGCATTAAGGCAGAGCCCCTATTATTCATTCTAAACATATTAACCCCCGCCCGATATAGTGAAAATTTGTTCAAAATCCAGCTGGACAGGCGTTGTCTTATCGGCAAAATCTTTATGGATTTGCAAAGATACTGTGTAGTTAACAGCGTCTTTTGTATCAATTTTAATACCGGTAACATAGTTCATTACGCTTTGTCCGCTGCAACCCAGAGAATCCAAAAACGTCGGTATGCTGGTATCATTGTCGGAAATAATCTCTTCCTCGCGCAAAATCTGATCGTCCTTAACACAATAAATGATTACCCTGGGCTGCGTAGATAATACCGTCCCGGCAGACGTCCTTCCCTTAAAAGTATTAGTGCCCGTCAGTAAAGCGTTTTTGCCAACTACAAGCTTGGTATTGCCTGAACTCTGCCCCTCAACCCTGGGGAAGATTACGACGTCCGAATCAGTAAGATCGCGATGCAAAATCCTTAAGAACATTGAAAGGTTATTGCGGATAACCGTTTGCCTTTGGCTCTGTGAGGTTTGTAAAGACGCGCCCTTCCATACGGAAACAAGCGCAATGGTTACCATACTGCCGATAAACACGGCCACCAAAAGTTCCATTAAGGTAAACGCCCTTTTATTCATCATAACTTTTCCCTGTTGCATGTAATATCAAAAACTATTTTACGCACCTTAACCGGCGGTAAAGACACGCCGTCGTCCGATGTTGTAACCGAAAGCTCCTCCTCCGTTACCGTATATAAAAATTTAGACTTCGCGGGGTCGCACACATAAGGCAGGCGGCAATTAATCGGGTGATCATCAAGAGAAAGCAAATCCAAAGCGCCCTCTTGGCAAAGCTCCGCCTTTATTTCGTCAAGATTATTGGTATTATTGTCAACAAAATTCTTTAAAAGATTATTTGCGCTTTCTACCGCGTACATCATCTCTTCCCTGTAGGAAGGCTCCATAATAGACCTGCGCGCAGCCATAAGGGATGAAAAGATGCCGCCCACAATTATCGCCACTAAAAGCATGGCTATTACAGATTCCAAAATAGTATAACCTTTATTATTCATCATAAAGTGCTGGGCACGGGATGCTCGCCCACCTCCCCCCATTTTGTTATCCACGCGCAGTAAGAACCGTCATAAGGAGCTGCGCCTTTACCCTTCATACAAGCGAAAGAATCACCCGGCGCGCTGTCGCAACAGGAACCGATATAAAAGTCATATTTATATGCGCTCCATGTTACATTATGTATATATTTACAGCCTACAAGAATACCCAAATCTTGTGATGCTCCCTTCCTATCTATAATAGGGCAAGTGGGAGTTGCGCCATTAACCGCGCTGGACTTATCTAAACTGGCCATAGGATATTCAGCCTTAAAATTCTTATGCGCCTGCGCAATCATATGCATGATTGTCTTGGCTTTATCATTACCCGCATCCCTTATATAACGCCTGATAAAAGGGCTGCTGGCCGCAGCTAAAATAGCCATAATTGACATTACGGCCAAAAGCTCCGGCAAAGAAAAGCCGCGCCTGTTAAAATTGGTCATAGGACTCCCCTCTGTCATTTACCCCTGCGCAATAAGAACCTTTAAATTTACCGGTTTTAGCATTCGCGCGCGGCGTCATATAAATAGCGCTGCCGCCGCAGTCTGACCCTGAACCGTTAACATGGTACTCATACTTCTGGGCCGCATAATCCATCCTGGGTATATAGTTACAGGCGACAAGCCTTTTAAAAGTAAAATCGCTGGAGCTGCAATCAGCCTCATTACCGCTGTTATCTATTGTTCCCCTTTCCACGGAGACATCAGGGTTTTCCATCATAAAACGGTCATACCCGCCCGCTATAATTTCAAGTTTAGTTCTGGCCTGCTTATTTTCTGCCTCGTAGATGGAGTCCAAATACGCAAATATAGAATAAGTGGCAAGCACTGCCACCAACATTATAGTAACCAACAGCTCAACTAAAGTAAACCCGTTTTTATTCATCATATCTCAACATCCAAATCCATATTATAATTATTGCCGATAACGCCAAGGTTCTTTGAAGAAACCCAGGCATAACCCGCGTAACGGCCGGTAGCGCCCTTCTTTTCCATAACGGCTATTTTTAAGTCATCATCAGCCACGCAGATATCGGCTACTTCCTCAGGCTGGTCGCTGTCATGGCCTTCGGGGTTGCAAACATAGTATGTATATCCTTTATAGGTAATCTCAAGCCCTAAAGCGCCACACGCCGGCGGCACGCACTCCCAGGAAGAACGATTTTTAAGATAGGCAAATTTATCATTTTGCGCATTACCTGTACCAAAAAATAAAGAATTAGGATCCCTGAAAGAAGAGCTTATCGGATCGCCAAAACCACCGGCTACATAATCTTCCGTAATATCTTCATTGTACATCCTTGCGGCGTTTGCAACTTCAAGCAATTTGACGCGCGCAGCCTCATTTGCGGCAACCTCCCTGCTCTTTTTATAAGACGGAAAGGCAACCATAGCCAAAGTCGCAATCAAAACGACTACGACTAATACCTCAATTAAAGTAAAACCCTTTTTATTAGCCATAAACCCTCTTTTTCCCCTTTTTATAGTATAGCCCGACTGTGGCGATAATCAAGCCTTCAGCCTTAACTGCCTGACATACCAATCTGGGACATTTTGAATATAGGCATGAAGATTGAAAGCACTACTACCGCGATAATAGCGCCGATGCCTACTACCAATATAGGGTCAATCAAAGATGAGAAGCGGGCAATAAACTGGTTAATCTGCTCCGTATAAAATTTAGAAAGCGTTTCCATAATATGCGGTAAACGGCCCGACTCTTCACCCATGAGCATCATTTCCGTCATAAGGCCGGGGAAGACGCCCGTCTTTCTAAATGATTCTGAAATACTTTTACCTGAAGCCACGTCCCTCTTAGCAGCAGTAATTGCAGCCTGGATGATGACATTGCTTTCAAAAGCTTCTTCCATAACGTTTAAAACATTGATAATGCTTACACCGCTGTTAAGCAGCGTAGACATTGTGGAAAGAATCCTTTCAAAATAAATATTGCTGATAAAATTACCAAATAAAGGCACTTTAATATGGAATGTATGCCATAACTTCCTGCCTGAAGGCGTAGAAATCAACAGATAAAAACCGCCGATTACGCTGCCGATGCCTAAAATAACCAGCACAATATGGTCCCTGATTGTAGTTGAAATCAAAAGGATGAACTGCGTAAGAGCAGGCAGCGTCATATCAAAATCCTTAAAAATTGACGCGAAGGTAGGCACGATGCCGACCATAAAGTAAATTAAAACACCTACTGACATCAAAAACAAGATTGCAGGGTATGTAACGGCCGTAATAATCTTACTTTTTAAAACTTCCGTTGATTTAACATATTTTGCAACCTGCAATAAAGCTTCCGACAAATGGCCGCCGACCTCACCTGCCTGTACCATTGAAAGCCAGGTATGGTCAAATATTTTAGGGAACTTTTCCAGCGAACCGTGTAAGGAGTTACCGCCCGCGACTTCGCGCGCTATAACTAAAAGCACAGGGCCTAAATTTTTATCGTTTGAATACTCACCCAAAAGCGAGATAGCGCGCACCAATGGTACGCCGCCTGCGATAAGCGTTGAAAGCTGCTCGGCAAAAAATGCCATCGTATGGCCCGCAACCTTCTTGCTGCCTACGGCATTGGGCTTAAATAGTTTTGCTAAAATATCTTTGCTGACAACAGCTTCAATATCAATTACAACAATACCTTTATTTTGAAGATAAGTTAAAGCTTTATCCTTATCGTCAGCATCAATGGTACCCTTGTAGTTTCTGCCCCTGTTGTCCTGCGCTGTATAGCTGAATTTAGCCATATATCACACACCCCTTAAATTTTATTCGTCCGCCGTAGTTACTGACAATACTTCTTCAACCGAAGTTACGCCCTTAACGGCTTTGCGCCATCCGCTGGCCCTTAAGTTCCACGCACCGCTAGATACGGCCGCAGCCCTCAGTTCCATCAAATCTTTAGTTCTGTAAATTGTATTACGCATGGCTTCATTAATTTTAAATACTTCATAAATAGCTTTACGGCCTGTATAGCCTGTACCTGAGCACTTTGCACAACCGTGCGGTTTAAAGAATGTCCAGG
Source organism: uncultured Elusimicrobium sp. (assembly GCA_964415545.1). Lineage (GTDB taxonomy): Bacteria > Elusimicrobiota > Elusimicrobia > Elusimicrobiales > Elusimicrobiaceae > Proelusimicrobium. Next base: position 73,595 of record CAYQAU010000004.1, on the reverse strand, counting down.
TAGATTTATCCCTTTCAGGCAAAGCTGATTCTTTTAAAGCCTGCTCCACTACCGCATTGGTAGGAACATAAGGCACTTTACAATAAGGGCAAAGTACCCTTACAAGTCTTTGAGCCGCAACTAATGCCAGGCTGCTTGACAGGAGGAAAGGCTCCACACCCATATCAATAATACGGGGAATAGCGCCGATAGCCTCGTTCGTGTGCAATGTTGAAAGCACCAAGTGGCCTGTTAAAGCCGCTTTTAAGCAAGCTTCCGCTGTTTCCGAGTCGCGGACTTCACCGACGAGTATAACATCAGGGTCTTGACGGAGGAAAGATCTCAACCCCGCTGCAAAGGTAAGCCCTATCTGCGGTTTAACCTGTACCTGGCTTATACCGGCCAGTTTGTATTCAACAGGGTCTTCAAGCGTCATATAGTTAAGCTCAACTGTCTTGATAGTATTTAAAACCGCGTTCAAAGTTGTAGTTTTACCGGAACCGGTAGGGCCGGTAAGGAAGATAAGACCGTGCGGCAAAGCGGCCGCTTCAAGGAAGTCTTTCTTCTGTCTGGGTTCAAAACCCAGTTTGTCAACATTAAGCTCACCGGTACCTTTATCCAAAATACGAAGAACGAGCTTTTCGCCAAATACCGTCGGGCACACTGAAACACGAAGCTCAATGGTTCTGTTATGGAACTTTACGGCAAACGCGCCGTCCTGCGGCAAACGCTTCTCGGCGATATCAAGCTTTGACAAAATTTTAATACGGGAAATAATAGCCGCCACAGCTTCTTTAGGCGGGGCGGTCCTTTCATACAATGAACCGTCTATGCGGAACCTTAAGCTTACGCGCTCGTCAAAGAGTTCCAAATGGATATCAGACACCCTTTCACCCATGGCCTGCTTTAAGATGACGTTAACCATCTTAACATAATGCGATGAGCCCGAGCCTACGCCCGTTTCTTTATCAAGGTCCAGCTTGCCTTCGGGGCTAGCCAAATCGTCTAAGTTTTCCTGGTCGGAGCCTTCCGCCGCAGCGTCTTCAGCCGATTCGGAGACTACAGACTCAAGCAAGTCCTTCTTTGCATAAAAATTGTCCAGCGCCAAAAATAACTGCGATTTACTTGCTATAAACGGCTGGATTTCCATACCCGTCATCATCTTAAGGTTGTCTATAGCAAATACGTTTGAAGGATCGTTCATCGCAACTGCAAGCGAGCCGTCTTCGGCAAACAGAGGAAGGATAAGGTTTTCCCTCGCGAACTTTTCAGAGATTATATCCTGTAAATTTTGGTCCTTTTCAGGGTTCAAAATACCGTTCTCTTTACTCGCATAAGGTACTGAAAGCTGCCTTGAGAGGGCTATTGTTATATCTTCTTCCTTAACAAAACCCAAACCTGTAAGCGAATCTACCAGCGTAGCGCTGTTTTGCTGCGCGTGTAAAGCCGCCCTGGAGGCCTGCTCCTCAGTCAATTTACCTTGTTCTATTAAAATCTCTGTCAGCTTCTTAGCCATAATGAACGATCCTTCTTTATTTAAATTATTATTCTGATAATACTGTCGGCGTGATGAAAATTACCAAGTCAGTCGTTGATTTGGTCTTTGACTTATGCGTAAAGAACCAGCCGATTATTGGTATCTGCCCGAGCAAAGGAACTTTGCTTACGGTTTCTTTTTCCGTTGACTGTAATAAACCGCCCAATACTACCGTCTGGCCGCTCTTTACCCTAACCTGGGTGGAGATAGCGCGCGTTACAGGGTCAAAGTTGCCCGATGCGCTGCCTTCAGAGGCTACGAGGTCGGTATAAGAAGGCTGCACTGTAAGCGTTACATAACCTTCTTTATTAACCTGCGGGGTAACAGTAAGCGTCAAGCCGATTCTTCTTCTTTCAACGCCTGATGTTGACTGGTAGCCGTCGCCTGTACCATTCTGCTGCGTTACGGTGCTGACAGCCGCTTCCCTTGAAGAGGTAATAATTGCGGAATTATTGTTGACCGTAATTACTTTAGGTTTACCCAATGATCTGGCTTCGCCGTTGCTCATCATAGCCTGGAACATTACATTAAAGGTAGAGAAGTCAATTTTAGGGCTTGTGCCTTCAACATTCAGGTTATAGGTTGTTGTTTCGGAGCCGTCAGGGTTGGTAACGGTTTCTTCATCCCATTTGGAGGGGCCCATTAACCATTTAAGCAAGCCGGTGGGAGCAGAAGCATTAGGCGTATTATTACCCGCCCAATAGTTCCACGGAAGCTCCGTGCCGCCGCCTGTTAAAGTAGCCTGCGTATTCCATTTAAAACCGATATCATAACCACTGCCTTTTGATACTTCAACAATCTGCGCTTCAATTAAGATTTGCGGCGCTTTTACGTCTAACTCCGCCAAAATGCTTTCAACCTGGGGGAATACTTCGGGTACGTCTGTAATAATAAGCTTGTTTGTTCTTGCGTCAATAGCGATTTTGCCGTTCTTGGTAAGCACACTCTTAATAATCGTCAAAATAGCTGATGAACCTTCACCGCCGCCGCTGCTGCTGCCGCCCATCATTGAGCCGCCACCGCCGCCGCCCATAGCGCCTGAGCCGCCGACGTCAAAGATATTATTTGTCGTGCTGCCGCCGCCGATTGCAGAGGATGTAACGTCAGAAGGCATGATGCTCTTCATATCCTGCGCGACAGAACTTTGGCCCTGTAAAGAAACATAGTTTAATGTATATACTTTAGTAACAGCGTCAGGCGCTTCTTCAGAGCGTTTGGTGATGACATAGCTGTCGCTCTTACCAATGCGCTGGTACGTTAAACCCTGTACTCTGAGCAAGGTATCCAAAGCTTCCCTTACCGTTACGTTTGTAAGCGAGGCGGAAACCTTTTTCTCCGAGAATTCCTGCCCCATAATAAAGTTAATTTTTGACTGGGCTGAAATACTGTTTAAAAACGTACCTATGGGCACATTGTTTACCCTGATAGTTACTTTTCTGTCCAGCGGGGAATTTGCTTCAACCTGCTTATAGATGGAAGATTCCTCGCGCGATTTACTATAGCCGCTTTCATCGTCTAAACTTGATAAATCCTCAACAACGGCTACTTTAGCGTCTTTGCTCTGTGCAACGGCAGATACAGGGGAAACAACCTGTAAAGCGATAAACACAAAAGCTAATAGCGAAACAAGCTTTTTATTCATTACTCCTCCTTAATTACTCTATACCGATTCCACTGCTAAGTGGCAATTTTTTTACAAATCTTTGGCCTTTAAAGATAAATGATACAGCTGTATCAGATACCCTTGTAACCTTTGCGCCCAAAACGGTATCGCCTATACCTACCACATTACCGTTTACGATAGCTTCATTACCCATAATACCGTCAATCGTTATCTTATCAATAATAGCGCGCGCGGGATTGCGGGCAAGTTCTTCTTCATATCTTCTCTGTCTTTCAAGGGCTTCCCTTTTAGCAATCTCTATAGCTTCGGCCTTTTTCCTTTCGTCAAGCAGCCTTTTCTGTTCGGCAAGACGGGCTTTGTCTATGGAGTCTACTTCCTCTCTTGAAAGGAAGGGGTCCCTCTTATTTTTAGGGGCAAATCTCGTCTGCTCCTTTTCCTTAGCGGCTACGGTTTCCCTTTTACCGCCAAGCATTACGTCCATTTCCTTAGGCATATCCGCCTGGGAAAATGCGCAAACCCCTAAAAATAAACCGGATAAAGATACTATAAATATTTTTGGTAATTTTTTCATATTTTAATATCCTTTATTTTTTCTCGTCAATAAAAACAGTGTGCAGCTGCATATTGGCTTTTACCTTGCCCAAGTTGCCCTGCTCCCTGCTGGCTGATATATTGGAAACACGCATAAAAAACTGGTTGTTTTCAATAGCCTCAACCAATTTACCAAGCTGTTCGTAGTTGAGCTCAGCTTCAATATTAACTGAAGAAAGTAAAAATACGCCGTCTTCCTCAAGTATATGTTTGCCTGTTCTTGTCGTCTCAATGCCGGCTTTTTTGAAGATAGATATTATCTGCGCCAAAAGCCACTCGTTCTTCTTATCTATAGGCGGCAATACCTTTACAAGCTTTTCATAAGTGGCTTTGGAGGTTTTATATTCCTGCTCATTATCAATCTCCGCCTTTTGGGCTTCAATTTTACGGTTAATGTCAAGGATTTTTGTCTCCGCCTTATTATTAAAAAAGCTTACGCCTATGCCGACAATCAAAAGCACCGCAACAGGGCGTATAAACGGCCTGTAGTTGTGTTCAAGAAGCATATTCTTGATGTCATTAAATCCCTCTTTCATATTGGTAACAAATTTCATTATTTCACTTCCTTTTCACATTTTAAAGTAAATTTTGTACCTAAAATGAAATCCTTTTTCTGCATCAAAGGCGCGTCCGATAAGTCGTACTGTATCCTGGTCTGGCCTTTACAGACATCAGCCATTTCTTTGGACTCGTCAACCTTGATTCTGAATTCATTGCCTAAAGAAAGTTCCTTTTCCTTCCCCTCTATAGCACTTGCTACGCCCGATAAGCTTAAGCTGTTGCGTTCCTTAAACGGCTTTAAGGTAAAAGGATAGCGTATCTGCATTGAAGTCAAATACATTTCCTCGGGCATAATGTCAGGGAAAGTGCTTAATTTGCTTGTATAGCTTACCGGCTGTAATAAGGTGGATAATGTATTAGCGTTCTTCGTCATCGTCGCAACCTTTTCCTTAATTTGGGAAGCATAAAGCCCTTTAAAGTCTTCCAGGCTTTCACGTTTGGAAAGCGCCTGCTTGTTATATTCCATTGACGCCATTGAAGACTTAGCCTGCATCCAGCCGCCCCACAGCAACATCAGTAAGCAGAGTATGCCGACTAACTTCCACATAGTTACCGTACCGCTGATTTCCTCGTCAGAGGATCTGTTCTTGCGGAACATATCTATATCGGGCACCTTCTCGTTAATAAATTTTAAGCACGCGCCGATAGCGGCCATTTCATTAAAACCGTCTACCTTAAAGCCGAAGATATCCGATATCTTCCACTTCCTGACATGCCTTTTAGCTTCAGTTTCCAAAATAGGAGCCCAAAAATCCCCATCATCAGAAACGACGACTGCATCCTCAAACGGGTTGCGCTCAAGCTGTTTAGAAATAAAATCCATACAGTTGCTTACTTCCAGCCTGTTACGCGCGCCGATAGCTTTTTGCACTTCCACTTCCCTAAGCAAAACAGGCGCGTCATTAACGCCAAAGAGGAATTGCCCCTGGTGATATGTGAAGTTGGAATAAATACAGCCCTTTGAGTCTATATGCTCTTTATCCGTCTGGTTAAAAAGCCTGTAAATTGAAAGCGGGGAAGTCTCCACCGCCACAAGATTAAGCCCAATATTGCGCATACCAAGCTCCAGCACGGCCACAATCCTGCTTGAAGTTATTGTAAATACAACGCCCAGCCTTTTGGCTTTGCTTAAAGAGGCAAAAAAAGGATAAGCGTAAAAATCATATACTCCGCGTTCAAACGGGTAATGAATGTATTTACGGGCCTGCAAAGGAATAGCCTGCTTCCAAAAATGGCGCGGCATATCCTGCATAACGAAATGGCGGTGTATACTAAAATTAGGCGCAAGTGATATTACGACATTCTTAGTATTCCATTTCTTACTGTCTATAATCTTTTTAATCGGGTCAAGCCAATGCTTGGGGGTAGAGAAAAAACCCTCATTAAGCTCCGCGGGTTTAAGTAAACTCGGGTTAACTTCACCTACCGGCAGTTTAATTAAAGAATCAACTTCTATCCCGCCGTTTTTCTCAATAATTTGGGCGACGTACACGTCCGTAAGGGATATATAAATACCCAAACATTCTTTGTAGTCAAATCTTTTTATACCCAAAAGACCGTCTATTTTTTTACCTATCGTCGACATTAAGGACCCCTTTATTTTAAAAAATCTTAATAATCCAACGCATCGTCTTCAGGTAATTGTGAAGGATACGGATCAGCCGAAGTATCCGGCGCAGCAGCGGACGGCGCAAGTTCATCCGCAGGCGCCACTGTATTATAGTCATACGGGGCTACCGTCGTGGGATAAACAGCAGAAGGCGCCGCAGCGGCAGGCGCTGCTGCCGGCGCAGGCTCAGCGGGGAAATCTAAATCGTCTGTATATTCATCACCCGCCAAAACTTCGTCCTGTGCAAGAGCTGCCTCCGCGCCTATTACAGCAGCGGAACCCGCCTTCTCATGCCTTGCGGGCTTTGCCCACAGGCGCGGCGTTTCATAGTTAAGCTTAGCGTCGGCGCCCGCAGCTTTAGGCTGCTTTGCGGCTACAGCTTTTTTAGGAGCATCTTTGCCAATCAATTCTACTTTGCGTCTTACAACTTTATCTTTGCCCGCCGTATCCGTAGCGGTTAAAATCATCGTATATTTGCCAAGCGGCAGGATTTGCCCGAAGTACTGTTTTCTGCCATTCCAGAAGAATTGCTTGTAAACGGGGCCTTCCCCGCTTAACTGCCTGACCACATAGTATTTACCGTCTTTGGCGTGCTGTACTATCTGCAATTTCCAAGAAGCGACGGGGTTTGCCGTCTGGATGACGGAGAAGTCAACCAGCATACCCTGGTCGTCAGCGGGTGTGATGCTCTCAAAAGGGTACATCGCAAGGCTGAGCCTGGGCGCGGCGTTTTTATCCGTTACATGCTGCTTAAGGACGGGCTTTGCCGTATAGTCAAATACAATTGATACGCCTTCTAAATTGCTGAATTTGGCGGGCGGCTGCTCAGTCGTAAGGCCCATATTAAAATTAATTTTGCCCGATGAAATACCCATATTTATTAAATAGGAATTAAGGGCAATCGTCTGCCTTACGCCCTGTATTGAAACTTCATCGGTATAGGAACCAGGCGGCAACAATACAAATGTAGGCGTGCCGCTTAAAACCATTAAAGCGTATACATCATCTAAAACTTTTTTGCCTTCAATGCTGAAGGTATTTTTGTCACCGTTAAAAATAACATCGGAATCTATATCAATAGCGTCAATCGCGTCATTGCGCATATAAACATTAACGCCTTCGGTTTTTTTAAGTTTGATAAGCAAATTCGTCGTCATTGTGGCGACATCAGTATCAACAAGCTCTTTTCTCAAGCGTTTCTGCTCGGCGGTATTGTATTCCAAGTCAGCGTCTTCAACGATAATCTGCTCTACCGGCTTTTGCTCTGCTGAGGCAACCGTACCGGCAGCGGCGGCGGAGGTCGTTGACGAAGGCGCTTGAACAACATCAGCCTGAGCGGGTTGTTGTACTGCCGTCTGTTTTGAGGCCGCGTATTCATCTTCCGTCATAGCTTGGGGCTTTTTACCGAACAACTCTTTGCCCTGCTCGTTCCTCTGTTTTTCTAAATCGGGATTATAGGCCACCTGCTTAGGCGCTTCTACCGCGCCCATATTAAAATGAATCATATTAACATATTCATTAGCTTCGGCGATTTGCTCGCTGTTGCCGCCGACAAACACGTCAATAAAATTATCCATAGCCTGGTCATACTTCCCCTGGTTATAAAGCTGCTTTCCTTTTTCTAAACGCTGCGCGGGTGTCATCGCTGCGGAAAACCCGACGGAGCTGAACATAAATGACACACATATTACTAAAGAAATAATTCTGTAAAAATTACTTTTTTTATCGGACATAAAAGGCCCCTCTCAAGGTATATTTATATACTGTACATTATGATTATAGCAATTTGGCCGCCTTTGTAAAGTATTTTTTTAGTATTTTAACTTCTCAAGCCTCTGCATAGCTGTGACATTGAAGCTGTCTAAAGCCAAAATTTTATTAAGATGAGCCGCCGCTTTTTCCTTATCGCCCGCCATCTGAAGGGCGGAAGCTAAAGCGAAGTTAAGGCTCAAATTATTTTGGTTATCTTCATAAACACTTTGCAAAATTTCTATAGCTTTAAGCGGTTCATTACGGCTAAAATAGAACTCCCCTAAAGTCAACGCGGCCGAAACATCGCCGGGATATTGCCCCGTTATGGCGCGGATTTGGTATTCATTGGCAGATTTTGTAAAAATCATTATATTGCGCGCTTTAACAAGCTGTTTATATTTGTCTATCACAGGGTCATAGCTGATGCCCAGCTCCTCATTGATAGTGTTTAGCAGCTCAAAGTATTCGTCATTTGTACTTTCAGTATCAAGCAGGGCGCCGGCAAAGTCGCGCGCTTTATAGTAATTATCCTGCGATATATAAATTTTAGCAGCCACAAACCCAAAGTTCAGCTTATGCGGCATTGCTTTGCCCGCATCCAGCATAATATTTAAATCTTCCTCCTTGGCCTCTTTAGGGTGTTCGGTAAAATAATCCGATAATGCGGCAAGCGCGGGTCCGTAATTCGGATAAAGCTCAAGCACGCGTTTAAAATCGGGCACTGCCGCGTATTCTTTATTTTGGTTATAGTTTAATATGGCGCGGCGCAAATAAAACTCGTGATAATTAGGATAAAAATTCGCCGCGGCGCTTGACGCTTTAAGCGCGTCATTATAGTTTTTACTTTTTACAAGGCTGTTAATTAAAAGGTAATAGCCCTCCGCATTAAGCGGATAGTATTTTAAGGAGGCATTTATTTCCCGCGCGGCCCTTATATAATCGCCCTGCGCGTAAATTTTATTTGCCCTATGGTCCCTTACCGCGCCTTTAATCATCCTAAACTGCACAAAAGCTATAAACAGGCAAAAAGCCGTAATGCTGAGGAATATCAAAAGATTCACAGGCAGCGAGACAGGTTTTTCCTCCCCCTCCCTGCCGTAAACCGCCAAAGCTGATGCCAGCCAGAAGAACAGAAAAGAAGTTATATTTACAATCAAACTTATATTAAGCAGGTTATCAACTGTCATCCCGATAAACGCCGCCAGCATAGCCAGCGGTAAAAGTTTATCCTTACCCTGCGCCTTAACTATTGCGCGCAGCGCGCAAAGTATAATACTTACTATAAAACATAAAAAGAATAAAAAGCCGACAAGCCCGCTTTGCGCCAAAATTTCAATAAATATATTATGTGCGCCGTTAGCCTGCGTCATAAGGCTTAAAAGCGCGGGATTTTCTTTAATAAGTTTACCCTGGCACGGCGCATAATTAAGCTGGAAGGACCCCCACCCCTTACCGATAAGCGGGGACTCTTTAAACATTTCAAGCCCGCAAGTCCGCATCATCATCCTTTGGTGGTAAGATTGGGTAACGGTTTTATCTTTAAGCGTATTTTGGGCCGCCTGCGCTATGGGCATACTTTCCTTAAGACGGCTTAATACGGCGGACTTCCCGCCATCCTGCGCGGGCCATAAAAAGAATAATGCAAGTATCAAAGCCGCCGCGCCAAAAGCCGTAAACTTTTTATGCATAACAGCGCGCCAGAAAGGCGCCGCCAAAACCAATACCGCCACCGCTGCCGCAATACCCAGCCACGCCGAGCGCGCGCCGCAAAGCGCCAAAAAACCGCTTAAAGAGCAGCAGGCAAGCAGATAATAAATTTTATTGGTTATGCTTTTTGTTTCAAGGTAAAAAATGAAGGTTAAGGGCAAAGTCATCACAATATATGAGGCCAAAAAGTTAGGATTGCCGAAGGTGGAAACAACCCTGCTGCCGAAGTTTTGGATATCGCTTTTCCAAAAAATATCAAACCCGAAATACTGGCAAATACCGTATAAAGAAGCGGCAAAAGCCGTAGCGGTAAATATATTAAGGAAAGCGCGCAGGCTTGAAGTTTTAAGATACTTAGCCCAAAAAACCAAAGCCGCGCCCCACATCAAAATTGCATAAATATCAACAAGGCCTTCCATCTTAAAAGTAGGGTAAAAAGCCCACATTGCAAACCAAGCCAAAACGGGCCAAAGCGGCTTATTTTGGCTGTCGCGCAAAACAGTTACGCGCGCAAGCATATAAGCTGTAACGCCGTCGGTAAAAAGGACAAGGCCGCGCCTTAAAGCTTCGCCCAAAAGCGCATCGGGGAAAGGCGTTAGAAAATAGTTTACCGATACGCTAAAAAGCGCGCTGATTACAAAACCCGTAAAAAACAAATCGGGCAATGCAAATTTAAAACAAGCTTTTGTGGTTATAAAAACTTTTAAAGCCCAAAGCATGAGTAAAACACAGCAACATAAAGTTAAGATAAAAGGCTGTACGGTAAACGGATTACGCGTTAAATCCGTAAAAAAAATAAGCGGCGCGGCAAAAACTGCGGCGGCAAAAAAGAAGTTCTGTAAAAATAAGAGTATCCGCGCCATATTATTTTATAAGCTCCTCAATCTGCCTTAAATGCCCAAGCGCCTTTTGGTCATTATGGTGGCGCGCAAGGTAATCGGGATTGGTAACGCCCTCAGGGCCTGCAATATATTTACGCAGCCAGTAGGCCGCGCCTTGATAATCATTACGCTTCATTGCGATATTAGCCAGGTTATAGTAGGTGCTGTCAAACACAGGGTCCGTCAAAAGCGCTTTATTAAAATTATATTCCGCTTGCCTGAAGAACGCCATAGCTTTTTGCCCGTCCCCGTTTTGCATATAATACACGGCCGCCGCATTATAAAGCGCGCCGACGTGATAAGCAAGCAAAGCGTTATTGGGCGATATTTTTGCGGCGTCTTCAAAAGAGGCAAGGCCGCGCTCAAAATCATTACGCGGCAAAAAGTCGCTGTCACCTTCCTCGGGCTTATAACTCCTTGACATATCAAGACGGCTTATATAAAACATACCTTTAAACTGGTGCGGCTCCACAACAAAAGGATTATTGTCTATAACATTTTGATAATAGACAGGCGTTTTGGTATTATTTTGCTCCGCAAAATAGCCCGCGAGCGAATAATAGTAATCCCCCACAAAAGGCGCGAAACATTTATAAATTATTATCATAAACGCGGTAATAATAATGCAGGAAACAGGCTTCTTAATTTCAAGCGCGCCTTTAATAAAAATATATGCTCCGCCGCCAATCACCGCCAAAAATACAAGCCAATAGGCGCAGCCCATCAAAAAGCTTTTTTTAGCTACGCCCGTAGTAACAAAAAAGAAGTCGTTTAATAACATCGCCGCAAGCCATACCGCCGCAGTAACGGAAATAATTTTTGCGCCCTTAAGAATAAGCTGCGCTAAAGGAGTATCACTTTGCGCGGGGTTTGCCGCAAGTTCATAAACAGGCGGCTCACTAAGGCGCAACAGCGCACCTAAAAATATGAATAGGAAGAATGAGGTAGAAACAAAATAAATGCCCACGTCCACAAAATTATGGATATAAATTGAAAGCGCGGCCATAAAAAAGCCCGCCGCCAGAAACATTGTTGCACGCTCCTGTTTTGAGGCTTTTGCATAATCAAAGCCTTTAAATCTTTGCCACGCGCATTTAAGCCAAAAAGCGGCGGCAAAAAGCCAAAGCCCAAAACCGATTATACCAAGCTCCGCCCATTGTTCAAGGAAAAAGTTTTCAGCGTGCATTGTGGCGGCGTTGTGGATGTTTTCCATATAAAAAATCTCAGGCCTTTTATAGGCTGGGTAAATTATATTAAAAGAGCCGGCGCCCGTACCTAAAACGGGTGCATCCTTTACCATATCAACAGCAGCGCGCCATGTAAAAATACGGAAGTCAAAAGACTGCATGCGCTTTGCGCCGAAATATCCCACCGCCGCCACCGCCGCAAAAACTAAAATTACGGCCGCCGCGTTTAATTTAAGCCTGTGCTTTTTATATACGGGCGCAAAAAAGTTTAAGGCCAGCAAAATCCAAACAAATGCGCTTGCCGCCAAGGCGAGCCACGCGCCCTTACTCTCGGTAAAAAATATATTTACAAGGCCAATTGCGCCTAAAAGCAAAAGGCTTTTTTGCTTAGTCTGCAAAAAGCGCGCGGCGATTATCATTAAAGTGAAAAGGCAAAAACCCGCAAAAAAATTAGGGTTGGCTATGGTGGAAAATACGCGGCTGCCAAAAAAGTCCGTCCAGAAAAACGGGTCCAAACCTTTAAAGAAGAGGTTATTTAGTATCTGCACAATACCATAGCCGTAAACGGCCCAGCACGCCCAGATTATTGAGGAGACAAGCCTATTTAATTTATTCTCATCAAACTCAAACCATATTATAAGGAATAAAACGCCGCCAAGGGCAAAGCGGGCAAAAGCCTCAAAACGGCCCAAATGGTACGGGTGGAAAATGAAGGAAAAACAAACATAAGCAAAATATAAAATGAAAGGCAGTAAAACAACTACATTATGCTTTGCGGCCAATTTTACGGGATTATTAATAAGTTTAAGCAGCCACAAACATAAAATAGAAAGCGCGCCCATAAAATAAAGAGTGGTCTTTACTTGCACGGTATCATAAGTTTGCAGAAAAAAAGAAATAGGAATAAAAAAGGAAAGAGCCTGCGCCGCATAAAGCATAGCCCTATCAAAAAAACCTTCTGCTGACGACGGCTGCTTCGTTTTAATCTTGGCCATTTAAAAACCCCTCGGGCATCAAGAAATGCGGGCTGCTCTTCCCATAAAAAAGATAAGCCGAGAATGGGGATCGAACCCACGACCTGCCGCTTACGAAGCGGCTGCTCTACCAGCTGAGCTATCTCGGCAATACCTATAAATTATAACAAACTTTAAACCCACCCGCAAGTGCAAGGCGCAGCGGTGTATATAAGCGCCGTAGCGGCACTGAAGTAACCTAAAAGCCGCTCTAAACCGTTTGCAAGGATTTTTAAATTATTTTTAATTTTCTTTGTGGCAAGGTATATCGTGTAGGGTGGAACCCTTTTATATCCGAAGCCGCAAAAAAATTAAAAAGAAATAAAAAGCCGCCGCAAACTGTTTACGAAGATTTTAGAGTTAATTTAGTTTTTTAATAAGCGAGCTATACCGTGAGCGCCCGGATGGGCCGTGTATGCGAGCGATAAGAAAAAACTAAAGTAACCTAAAAGCTGATGTAAACTACTTGGTGATGTCAATATTCTTCCATCTCCCACTAAGGAAACGCCACATCATAATGATACCGGTAAGCCAGGCGTAGGTAACAATCCAACCCCAGGCGGCGGTAATACCCATGCCGAAAACCATAACGATGACATAGCTGCCGGGCGCGAGCAAACCTAAGGAACAAAAGACCATGGCTTTCATATGGAATTTAGTATCGCCGGCGCCGCGTATGGCGTCACCAAAGACGAGGAAGAATAAATCGCCTATCGTAAAGAGGCATAAAAGATGCATTAGGGGAACGGTCTTTTCAAGGATAAGTTCCATATCATGCGTCATAACGCTGCCGACGAATAAACCAGTAAAAAATTTAGGGATGAACACAAAGAGCGCGGTAATACCTACTGCGTAAACGCCGCCAACCTTCATAGCGGCCCAAGTATACTTTATGCCGATATCAGGCCTTTTGCGGCCGACGCTTTGGCCCATAAGTATCTGGGTTGCGATAGCAACGCCCAGAAGCGGCATAAAGACAATCTGCTCAAGTGAAAGCACGATATTGCTTGCCGCTAAAGAAATTTTATCTATATTGCCGGCAATAAAGGTAAAGATGGAGAAGGAAACCACATCCATAAAAAACCCGAAGCCGTTTGGAATGCCATACTTAATAAGACGCCAGGCGGCGGATTTATTAAACCCGAAGAGGCGGCCTATCCTGAACTTCTTATTAATTTTAGGGCTGAAGATAATTGCAAAAAATATGAGTGAAATACAAATACCGCCCACTACGGTGGACCACGCCGCGCCCCTGATACCCATCTCGGGGAAGCCGAACTTGCCGAATATCATCGCATAGCTTAAAAATATATTAAGGATATTGCCTGCTATATTTACAACCATAGTAATGGCCGTCCTGCCCTGGCCCGAGAAAAAACCCGCCAAAGCATTATTAATAACCGTAATACCGCCGAAAGCAGTCAAAATTACAAAGTACTGACGCTCCAGCTCTTTGACCGCAGGGTCGTGGTTGGAAAGCCCCATAAGAAATAATCCCACAGGTATAAAAGCTATAATGACCAGCCATGACATCAGGCCGACCAAAACGCCCTGCCATAAAGCTATTGAAAGGCTTGCATAACGCTTTTGCCCGTAATAGTTTGCGACAAATACGCTTGTATAACCGCATGTGCCCATAAAAAAAGCGACCATGGTAAAAGATATCAAGCCCGCAGGTAAACAAGCGGCAAGCGCATCGGGGCTGTACCAGGAAAGCATCATCCTGTCAACAAAGCTCATCAAGCTGGAGGAGGATGTAGTAATAATTAAAGGTATTGCTATTTTTAGCAGGTTTTTAAAATAATTATCCTTTTTTTCTATATTTCTTATTGTAAGTATGTCTGTAGTCATTTCCACTTCCGTAGTGCAACAGCGGGTTATAAAGCAGGCCCGCAAAAAAGCCTGTACCCGAAGGGTACAGGCTCTATTTTATTCAGTAAAACAAGTTTTATTTCTTGGAGACTTTTACTGCTTTAGGACCCTTATCGGATTCTACGATTTCAAAATTCACTTCCTGACCTTCAGCTAAGGTTTTAAAACCATCGCCTACAATTTCCTGATAGTGAACGAAAAGATCTTTTGAACCATCTTCGGGGGTTATGAAACCATAACCTTTCTGATCATTAAACCACTTTACTTTTCCTGTTGCCATTACATTTACTTCCTTTTATTAAACATTAAGTCTCCATGAGACATGAGGATTAAAAACCCTCAAATAAATTATACAATATTATTGGAAATAAAAATGCAAATTTTTAAAACGAATAAATATCTCAAATCTTTCAAACGCGCCCTACAGGGTATGCTTACCGTCTTAAAACAACAAGGTTTTGGCGGCAAAACTTATGGCTATTATATCCCCTATCCCTTTGCGCATAAGCTTGACACACCGCGCAATTTATATCCGCTTAAAAGTATTAAGGAGATTTTGGACACGCATATTACCTCATACCAAAACCTTTGCCAAAAAGCAAAAACCTTCAATAATATTTTAGAAGATTTCAGCACAGGCGGCAAGTTAAAACCGCTTGCGCCGCGCTTTAACCAGGATTGGTTTACAGGCCTTGACGGGGCTTTTACCTATACAATAGTACGCACTTTAAAACCTAAAAATATAGTGGAGGTGGGAAGCGGATTCTCCACCCGTTTTTTAAAACAACCTGTTATTGACGGCGGCTTTGATTGCAGGCTAATCTCAATAAACCCCAAAAAGCTGCATGGGGCAGATAAACTTTGTGATGAGTACTATAATACTACTTTAGACGCCGTACCCCCCGCAGTGTTTGATTATTTGCAAGCGGGCGACATCCTTTTTGTAGACGCCAGCCACCTCTTTATGCGCGGTACAGACCTTGAGCTGCTTTTCCTTTCAATAATCCCCGCGCTTAAAGAAGGCGTTTACATACATTTCCATGATATCTTCCTCCCGTTTGATTACCCTGAAAGCGAAGACTGGCGATGGTGGTCTTTTAACGAGCAAACTTATCTTGCCACCCTGCTTTTAGGCGGCCGATACACCCCCGTTATGCCCGCCGCATATATTGAGGCCTGCCATAAAGAGCTTGTAAAAGATATTTTTGCCCCAAAGCACCCGCGCGGGCATATCAGCAGTTTTTGGCTGGTCAAGGGAAATGCAAATAATATATAATTATAGTTTGTGATATTCTACGAAGGCTCCCCGCCTTCACCCGTAAGGAGTTTATATGGAAAAAACCCCCGAAAGACAAAATTGGTTCTTCAAGTTCCTTAACTTTGTTGAAGCAACAGGCAATAAACTGCCCAACCCCGCGTTCTTATTCGCGCTGATGGCTGTAGGCGTCATCATTATATCCTGGATAGCTGCGGCAGCGGGCCTAAAAGCCTTTGACCCTGCGACAGAAACAGCTATCTTGCCCGTCAACTTAGTCTCAATGCAAGGTTTAAATTTTATACTTACTAAGACGGTAACCAATTTTACGGGCTTTGCCCCTTTAGGTATGGTTTTAGTGGCTCTTATGGGTTTAGGCGTGGCCGAACACAGCGGCTTTATAACAACAGCCGTGCGTAAGCTGGTGATGAGCACACCCAAAAGATTTGTTACGGCCTCATTATTTTTAGCTGCGATTTTGATGCATACCGCATCAGACGCAGGCTATGTAGTGCTTATCCCCTTAGGCGGAGTAATCTTTTTAGCCGTAGGCCGTAACCCGATAGCGGGTTTAGCCGCCGCTTTTGCGGGTGTATCAGGTGGTTTTTGCGCTAACTTTTTGCTCGGCAGCGGCGACGCTATGCTGGCGGCAATCTCGCAAGAGGCCGCGCGCATCCTGCCCGCTTTTGCACATTATGAAGTAAGCCCCACCTGCAACTATTTCTTTATGGCGGTAAGCGGCGTTTTGGTAATAACAATAGGTACGCTTGTAAATGATAAATTGGTTGAACCGCGTTTGGGCAAATACATCGGCGATGAAAAGCCGCAGGAGCTTGGCGCGCTTACTAAGGAAGAAAGCCGCGGCCTGCGCTGGGGCCTTATAGCTTTAGCTATAATAGCCGCATTATGCTTATGGGGCCTTGTGCCCGCCGACGGGTTTTTAAGGGACTCTAACGGCCACATCTTACAATCCCCTCTGCTTAAGGGCATAGTAACGCTAATCTTCGTCTGCGGCGCATCGGCGGGCATAGCTTACGGCTACGGGGCGGGGACGTTTAAGTCCACAAATGATATCATTAAAGCAATGGGCAAAACGATGTCTACCTTAGGGTCCTACATCGTTTTGGTGTTCTTTGCGGCGCAGTTTGTGGCTTTGTTTAAGGAAAGTAATTTAGGCACCATCATAGCCATAATCGGGGCGGACTTCTTAAGGGATATCGGCTTAAAGAGCATCCCGCTTTTGGTAGGTTTAATTGCGCTTACGGCGGTAATAAATTTATTTATCGGCAGCGCAAGCGCAAAGTGGGCGCTTATGGCGCCGGTATTTGTGCCTATGTTTATGCTGCTTGGTTATACGCCGGAGGCTACGCAGGCCGCTTACAGGATTGGGGACAGTGTAACAAATATCATTTCCCCCTTATTCCCGTATGCGCCTTTGCTTATAGCGTACTTCGGCAAATATGATAAGAACGCGGGCCTTGGCACTATTATAGCGGCCATGCTGCCTTACAGCATAGTATTTGGTATATTTTGGACGGCGCTGTTTATAGCTTGGCTGTATTTGGGGCTGCCGTTCGGGCCGGGGGTAGCGGTACATTTACCGGCATAGTTTTTTGAAGTAA
The DNA here is from genome assembly GCA_964415545.1 of uncultured Elusimicrobium sp. GTDB lineage: Bacteria > Elusimicrobiota > Elusimicrobia > Elusimicrobiales > Elusimicrobiaceae > Proelusimicrobium. The sequence continues at coordinate 56,405 of CAYQAU010000004.1, read as the reverse complement.
AAGAAGGTAAAAAAATGGCATTAGTAGCGTGCGTACCTAATATTTCCGAGGGACGCGATAAAAAAATAATAAAGGAAATAGTAAGTGCGACAATAAAAGCCGCGCCTGTAAAATTACTTGGCGTGGACAGCGGTTTTGACGTTAACCGCACGGTAATAACCTTTGCGGGCGCGCCCGCGCATGTGCTTGAAGCGGCCTATGCCTGCATAGAAAAGAGCGCAGAGCTTATAGATATGTCTGCGCATCACGGTAAGCATATCCGCCAGGGCTGCGTTGACGTATGCCCGTTTATCCCGATAGAGAAGGCCGATATCCAAACCTGTGTGGACCTTGCGCAAAAACTTGGCGCGAAGGTAGGCAGCAATATAGGCATACCCGTATATCTTTACGGATACGCGGCAAGTAATTTTGAGCGGCAAAACCTATCCTTCTTAAGGAGCGGGGAGTACGAACACCTTGCAATAAAACTGCAAAATACGCCGCCCGATTACGGGACGTCCGTCTATGACGCGCTTGTAAAAAAATCCGGCGCGATATGCATAGGCGCGCGCAATGTGCTTATAGCTTATAATATAAACCTTGATACCAAAGACGCGAGTATAGCAAAGGAAATAGCCGCCGTAATCAGGGAAGCAAGCAAATACACCATGCCTAATGCCAGCACCTTAAAAGCGGTAAAAGCGATAGGGTGGTATATAGAAGAATATGGCAAAAGCCAAGTCTCCATCAATCTGGAAGACTATAAAAAAACGCCGCTTTATATCGTGTATGAAACCTGCGTGGCTGAAGCTAAAAAGCGCGGCGTTAAAGTAACCGGCAGCGAGATTATAGGCCTTATCCCCAAAGACGTACTTTTTGACACGGCAAAATTTTACCTTAACAAACAAGGCAAAATAACTTTAGGGATGTCTAATAAGGATATTATAGACATCGCCGTAAAAAACCTGGGATTAGACGATCTGGGGCCTTTTAATATGAATGAAAGGGTTTTAGAATTTAAAATCAAAACCTTAAACGCAAATTAAATGCAAATTCCAAAGGACATTTTACCTTCTGTATCTTTTGCCGCAGGGCCCGCGCAAGGCCTTGAAAGCATACGCAGCCTGCGGCTTAAAGATACTTTATTTGAACGCCGCCACCGCAACCCCGCTTTAGCGCAAAACGGTTTGTATAAAGAGTGCGGTGAGAATCTGCGCGTTCTCTTAAATGTCCCAAAAGATTACACTTTATTTTTTTACCACGGCGGCGCAACAACAGCTATGGACGCTATAGCCTGGTGCTGTACGCGCGATAGTATAAGCGGGCTAAACTTCGGCGCATTTTCAAAACTGTGGTGCCAAAGTATTGCAGATAGTTTGCCCAAAGAGATACAAAAAGATTTTACTGATATTGATTTTAATAATTTGGCCGCCGCCCCGCAAAAACTTAACAAAAACGCTTCACTGATTTTACTTACGCCTAACGAGACCTCAAACGGGGCTATGCTGCCCGACGGTATTTTAAAAGAAATTTGGCGAACAAAAGCCCAAAGCAGCCTTATCGCGTGGGACGCGACCTCATGCGCAGGCGGCCGCGAGTTGCCAAACTATTATGATATTATGGTTTTTGCAACGCAAAAATGTTTTGCCGCGGGCGCGGGCACGGCTGTAGTAATTTTAAGCCCCGCCGCCGTAAAGCGTATAGAAGAAGTTACTGCGTCGCGCAGCATACCTTATTCTTTAAACCTCTTAAAAGCGGTTGAACGCGCAAAAATTCACCAAACTTTTAACACGCCAAACACTACCAATATTTTTATGGTTAATGAAGCCTGCAAATATATGCTTAAAAACGGCGGCGTCAAAGCTATGGAAGTTTTATGTAAAGAGCACGCGCGGTTTATGCTTGACTACGCGGCAAAAAGCGGCTGGCTTGAACCTATGGTTAAGGATGAGGCTTACCGCTCTTACACATCACTCACTTTATTAATTACCGACGGTAAAATAAAAGATACTGATATCAACCGCGCGCTTATGCAAAGCGGCGCGCCAAACCTTATTGACGGGCTTGAAAAGTATTCATCAATAAAAGAAAATTCTTTAAGGATAGCCTGCTTCCCTTTTACTGACGCGCAAGGCTGCGCCCAGTTTGAAAAGCTGTGCCTGACATTAGACTATATAGTAAAACGCTTATAATTTTTTACGCTGAAAACTGCGGGTTAAAAGCCGAAAGAGATTACCTCTCTAAGTTTATGGCTGTCTAACATACCTTCAACATGATCTAACATTAAAACGTCAGATACGCATGATGCCCTATCCCCCGCGCCCCATAAAACAGACTCAAAATCAATCATAGTTATTTTAAGTTTACCGTCGGGCATACGGCGTATGTGCATATTGTTCCAAAGATCGCTGTGGTTAAAACCGTTTTCATTAAGTTCCCTAAAGAAACCTTTAATTTGCTTCCATTCCGCATTACTGATTTGCTTATTGCCTAACAAGGTAAGAGGGTCCTCCCCCGCATTTATTTGCAGCCTGCGGGCGGTAAAGCCCCTGGTGTCAACCGCCGATGTAATAAAAGGCTTTGCCGTACGCGTTTCCACATCGCGCACACGGTCTTTTATACGCCTGAAATCCGCTAAAACATTCTTTTTTACGGGCTGCGGCAAAACTTCTATATTAGACGCCAAAACCTGCGGGTATTCAATCTCAAGCAAATTATACTTTTCCCTCATACCGTATTTTTTGACGATATTATCAATTTCCCTTGTCCGCATCACTTCACTATGCGTACCAAGCTTAAAATAACCCGCAGTTTTGCCATCAGCCGTCTTAAGCTGCCAGACGGCATGCTCAAGATTACCCGTGCTTTCCACCCTTTTGATTGCGGCTATATCTTCCCACACTTCCGTAGAATTGCGGATTTGTTTGGCAGTCTTTATCTCAAAACCTTTTAAAGCTTTAAAAGCGTCGCCGTCAAACTTAAGGCTGTTTTTTAAGGAGTTTACCATCAGCCTTGCATTCTTAAATAGCGGCGCGGCCAAAATAAAAGCGGCGTCGCCTGCGGCAAAATCAGCTGCTATGGGGATGGCTTTATCGTAAAACTTAAGGTTTTCTTGTATATTCCTTTGTAATAAGGAGGCGGATAAAAGTTTGTCCTGGTACGCGCGCTTGCCCGATTGTATTATATTATCGGCCGCGATTTTAGCTATCATCTTATCACTAAAAAATGCGCTTGTGGCGGCCGCGCGCCAGTTTTTTACAATCTCCTCTTGGCTGGCGCCTAAAGAGGAATAAGAATAATAAAAAGGTTTTTCAAACTCAAATAAATCATTGGCGATTTGGGCCAGGCTTTTATTTAGCGCGTCAGCTGCTAAGGCGGAGGCTATCTCCTCAATAACCGTTTCCCTTGCGGGTATTTTACCGTATTTTGAAAGCCTTTCAATAAGCGTACCCGGGGAGATATATTCAAACAAACTAAACATATCGCCGACATCAGCCCAGCGCGCTTGGCGCGTATTAACAAGCACGGTATGCGCGGCGGTAAGCTGCTTTTTAAAAGAAGGATTAATCTGCGCGGCGCGCTCATAAAAATACTGCGGCGCAGGTATTTCCGCGCTAAGCGTATTAATAAGCTGCGCGCGGTTTACGCCTTTAGGCAGCGCATCTGCCTGCAAATTAGCCGCTAAATAAGCTTTTACATCCGCGCCTTTTATATTATCCGTCTGCAAAGGCGCAAGCGCGCGGCGGATAAATGTATTTGCAACAGTTGTATACTCTTTAACAAAAGCTTCAATATCAGCGCGCCTCTGTAAAAATACTGCAGGGTTATAACGGGATTTGGCAATAGTAAAATCATAATTTTTATAAGGCGCGGCCATAAAATTATCGCCATTTGCAATATACTTTTTATATTGCGCGTAAGTTTTATTTTCGCTTGAAACTTTTGACGCAAAATCGCCCAACTGGATATGGAAAGAAGCAAGATAAAAAGCATTATGCCAAATATCGCCCGCCTGCGGCATAGGTATATTTTTTGCCACATTTACGCGGCGCGGATTATTGATGATATAAGCTGCAGCCGCCTGCGCAGCTGCGACTGCATCAGGTTTTTGTTGCTCTTTAAGATAGTCATAAGTATCGCCGAGGTTTTGCGTAAAAAGCGCGCCAGTTTTATTATAAGGCGCAAAATTTATTTTATCTTCCCAAAAAACGCGCGGATAGCTGTAGAAGGCAACCGCATTATAACGCGCGGCATAAGTATGCGCGTCACGCAATGCGTTTTTTGCTTTGGTTTGGTAAAAATTATTTATAAGCTCGCTGACGGAGATTTGCCTTAATTCCGTATTATTTTGCGGCGCAGCCAGTACCTGCGCAAACAGCGCAGGCGATGAGTTTAGCAGAAGTAAAAAGCTTAAACAGCAAGATATTAAAAACCTCATATATAAATTATATTCATAGGTTTTCAAAGCGGCAAGCGGCAAAAGGCCTATATAAAAACAGTGTTTGGGCCCAGGCCCTTATTTTATGTCTAAAATACTTTAAAGCTTATACTGTCAGTAAAAGAGCCTGCTTTAAGTTCCAATTTATAATCGCCCTTTTTAAGCTGCCAGGCGCATTTTTGCCCGCAGGCAACAGGCGCGCCGTTGATGAACCACTTCTCATCTTTTACGCCGCGCGCGCGCAGCACAAGCTTTTGGGCGCCCGGCGCAACAGAGGGATCTATCCTGAAAACATCCCCGTCCTGCGGGTAGACTATGCCTGCATTTAAATCAAGTTTTTCCCCTTTATGTTCCTGAGCGGAAAGGGCGCATTTCCCTGCGGGCTCTTTGCCTTTGGGAAATATTTCCCTTATCCTCTTTGTACAATGCCTGCCAGGCGGCAAACCGCTTACGGGACAAATATCAAGGTAAACCATACCCTCGGGGCGGGCAAACGCGCCGCTTTTGCCGCCTGCATAATTATCATTTAAAAATACGGCTATTTCCTTTAGAAGCGGGGCCGCGCCCGTTATACCTGATACGCGCTGCATAGGCTTGCCGTCAAAATTGCCCGTCCACACCGCTATAGTATAATCCTTCATATAACCTGCGGCTATATTATCGCGGTAATCTTTGGAGGTACCCGTCTTCGCCGCGAAAGGGAAGGGTAAATTTAGGGGCGAGTTTAAACCGAAAGCCGCCGCGCGCGCATTATTATCACTTAAAATATCGGTTACCATATAAGCGGCCTGCGGCGTAAAAACCTGCCGGGCGCGTTCGCTGTCTGCAACCTCGGGGTTAAGCGCATATTTTACAGGCCGCCAAACGCCGCCGTTAGCCAAAGTTCTGTAGGCGTTTGCCAATTCCAAAAGCTTAACTTCCCCGTTGCCAAGCGATATACCAAGCCCGTAATCCTCCGCGCTTGCCGTCAGGGATTTAAAACCAAGCTGCTTTAGCTTTGCAAGTATTTTACTTGTACCGAGCTCTGAAGCCACGGTAACAACAGGTATATTATAAGAGCAGGCTAAAGCCTCCCTTATGCTTACAATACCGTGGAAAGATTCATCATAATTGCGCGGCCTGAACCCGCCGAAAAACTTATCTTCGTCATTGATTTTGTATGAAGGCAAAAACCCGTTTTCAAAAGATAAAGCATAGACAAAAGGTTTTAAGGAGCTGCCCGGCTGGCGCAAAGCAAGCGCGCCGTTTATATAGCCGTTATTTTGCGCGTCAAAATAATCGGCCGAGCCCGCAAGCGCAAGGATTTCACCCGTCCTGTTATCAAGCACAACAACAGCGGCGTTTGTAACTTTATTTGCTTTAAGGTTGGCAAGGTAATTAGGCAAAAGTTTTTCTATAAAATCCTGCAAATTGCCGTCAATAGTTGTTTTTATTTGGCCTTTGCATCCGTCAATTTTTTTGGTTATAAACTCGCTGTAATGCGGCGCGCGGAAAGGGTTTTTAAAGGGGTAAACCGTTATTGGTTCGGCTAAGGCTATTTGATGTAAATCAGCGTCAATATATCCGTTTTTATGCATAGCGTCTAAAACGGCGTCTTTCCGTTTAAGCGCGGCGGCGGGCTTCTTATACGGATTATAGTTATAGGGGGATTTTATTATGCCCGCCAAATAAGCGGCCTGCGCTGTGGAAAGAGCGCCCGCGCTTGTATTAAAATAAATTTGCGCGGCGGCCTGTACGCCGTGTATATTACCGCCAAAATTTACCGTATTTAAATAGGCTTCCATAATCTCCTCTTTAGACAAATCGTCCTCTAAAGAGATAGCTTTAAAAGCCTCTTTGATTTTAGCCGTTACCGTCTTGCCGCGCGGGTTTGAAGCGCGCACAAGCTGCTGCGTTATAGTTGACGCGCCTGAGACAACTTCCCCGCTGCTTATATTTTGCCATAAAGCGCGCGCAATGGCCTTGGCGTCTACGCCATTATGGTCAAAAAACCTTTTATCTTCAGCTGCCATTACGGCGAGTATCATCCACGGGCTGATATCGCCTAAAGCTACAGGCTGCAAGATGCGCCCGTCCTGCGATAAAATACTGCGCAGCGGTATGCCGTACCTGTCCGTTATAGTGCAGGAATTTTGATAATAAAACTGCTGCGCCTTTACACAAGGCACAGCAGTTAAAATTAAGGAGATTAAGACTAATAAAAACCTCATAACCCCGATTGTATAACAAGCTTACCGCTTGCCGTACGCCCAAACACCTCGGGATAATACATCTGGCTTACGCGCGTGGCGGGCATATAATAATCGCCGCCTGCGACCGCCTGTACGATATAGGTAAACTTATGCACGCCCATCGGCAAATCATCAGCAAAAACAGCCAATTTGTCGTCGTAGCGTTCAACCCTGTTAAAGTAGTAGGAGGAGTCTTTGCCTTCCATTTCCTGCTGGAGCGCGCTTTGGTTGGACATTGAGGTATCTATAATCTCAAACCCTGCGGGCAAAAAGTCTTCCAACACTACAAAAGAGCGGCGCTGGTCTGTAGTTACCGTAAGCTCAATTAAAGCCCTGTGCCCTGCGGCCAGCGGCCCAAGGTTATCATATAAAGGCTTAATCTTTTTATCCACTTTAAAGCCCGCAGTTACAGGGTCTTTAAAAGACTGCGGATAATAGGTCATCGCCAGATTATAATATAACCTGCCGTCGCCTGTTTTGGAGATTACCGTCTGCGCAATGTCATTTGTAAAAATTTCATCAAAGCTGAAGGTTTTATCCTTCCTGTCCGTGCTGCGGCCTATAAATATTGCGTCAAACAATTTTTTGCCCTCAACTTTAAATGCGGCGCTAAAGTTAGGCGCTTTTTGTTCGGCCGTATTAAAGTATGCGCTTAAAGCGTTAAATACGGTGGCGTTTGTAATTGTATTGCCCCAGTTTGCCTGTTTATTTTTGGCGTCCAAAAGCCATTTAACAGCCTTTTCGCCATTAGGCATACCGCCTGCAACTTCATACATAGCCTGCAAAGCCTGCGCGGTAACTAAAGTGTCGGAGGTAAATAATATACCAAGCAAAGATTCCGTATGCGCTTTAAAGTACATAGTTTCATTGCTGAATTTGGCATAGTTCATTATATCCGTTTTATACTTATTTAAAGCCTGCGTCATATTAAGATATTTTGCGGCCTTAAACATAAGTATCTGCGCTTCCAAAGGCAAGACGCCCTGCGTATACAAATTATTGAAATGCCCGCTCACATTCACGCCGTTTAAAGCAAGCGCGTAAATAGCATAGGCGCGCGTTGTGGAGGAGCGGTCCCCCCCTTTTGTATCGCTGCTCAAATAGCTCTTAAGGTACTCAATGGCTCTGTTTTGCGTTTCCGCGTCTGTATTATAGCCCTTGGCTTTAGCTTTGCTTATAACTTCCAAAGCATAAGCGGTAATGTAAGGGGAAGACTCATACTGCGCAGGCCAATATGCAAAACCGCCCTGCGGGGTTTGGTAATCGGGCAGAGAGGCTAAGGTCTTTTTAATCTTATCCTCCAGCTCCGTCTTAGCCGCAAGGTTAAAAGCAACAAGCATATCCATACCGTTAATGGCCGGCGCTATCCTTGAAAGTTGCTGCTCAAGGCAGTTATAAGGATAGTTAAACAGATAGTCTACCGCGCCTGTAAGGTTAAGAAGCGCAGTGGACGCAAATGAAACGCCAACAAAGTTCTTATCCGTATCGGCAAGATTTTTAGGCTTTACAAGGTTTTGCTTCTCATCGTCATCGGTTGAGGAGGATACTCCCGCAACCTGGCTTTGCTCAACAGCTATTACGGGTAAAGTTATCTTTAAGCCGTCCTTGCCTTTTATGCTTGAAGCGGCAAAAGCAAAATCAGCCGCGCCTAATTGATACGCCGTGCACGAGCCCATAATATTTTTGCTGCCGCCCGCTTTTAATGTTACGGCAACCGCGCCGCCTTCATTAAACCTTACGCCGCCCGTTACGCTTTGTTTTAAATCAAGAGTAAGGTTATCAGCGTCGGTATAATTATAGACGGTAAAACCGCAGTCAAAAGTATCATTAAGCCTTGCAAAGCGCGGCAGTACCGGCTTTATCATAACGGGTTTTGCAACTTCTATGGCAGATTGCGCGGAACCGAAATCACTTTCCGCCGCGGCAACAGCCATAATGCGGAACTTTGTAAGATTATCTGGCAATTTAAAGGAAACTTCCGCCCTGCCCTTTTTGTCAGTTTTTACGGAAGCGCTGTAATAAGGCGTAAACTTAAAGTTGGACCTTAAGTCAATCCCTCCCAGCTTGCTGTCGCTGCCGCCGCCGCCCCTGTTTTCGCCCTTCTGGCCAAAGCTGCGCTGGCCGATAAGGTAAAGCCTGTTATCGGCGGTTGATACTGAAAGCGGCTCTGATGAGTAGAAGAAATTAAAGATATCAGGCGTCTCAAAATCCGTCAGCAAGCCTTCGTCAACCACAAATAATGTTACGCTCGCCGCGCGGCCTTTGCCTTCGTCATTAACGGTGGAAAGTTTAACTTTAACTTCCTGCGCGGGCTCATACTTAGTTTTATCGGTTTCTATTTTGGTAAAAAGTTTGCGGCTCGTTGTTTCAATCTTAAGCGCCCCGTAACCGAACTTAGCCTGCGGCTTACCCAAATCATCTTTATCTTTGATATCGGGCGCGGCGCCGCGGCCTTTAACTAAAACTACGCTTACAAAAACATTGGGTAAATAATTTTCTTTGACGGGTATATCAATATAAACCGCCCCGCCCTTTACCTGTTTTGTAAAGCTGTCTAAAACGCCGTTCCTTTCAACTGTAATTAAAGCCTGCGCTTTGTCATAAGGGGATTTAATTAAAATTTTTGCCTTATCGCCCGGTTTATAGCTGTCCTTTTCAGGCGTGATTTCAAGCAGGTCATCGTCATTCTGCTTCCAGCAGACGGACTCGCATGAAGACACATAAAAACTTATACCGCTGCTTGCGCGGCGGCCTTCCGCGTCAGTACCCGTAACCGTAAGGCGGTAGCTGCCCGCTTTAAGCGGCACAAAATCCCACTGCGCTTTGCCGTCTGTTGTATTTAAAGAGGCCTCGGCAACGGGTATGATATTTTCCTCGCTCACCCATTCCAAACGGCCGCTTAAACCGCTTTTGCGGACGCTAAAGTATTCATCGCGCACAAGGCTGGCCTGCAAGGCGGTATTGACGGTTTTGCCCTCGGCGTCAAGCGTAACAATCTCAGCCGATACTGTCTCCCCGCTTTTTACCATATTACTGCTTTTCTGCTTAAGGCCGATAAGTAAATCCGCAGGTAAAACATTTACGGTTTTACGCGCATAAAGCTCCTGATTTTGCGGGCTTAAAACGCCTGCTTCAACATATAAGGAAGATGCTGTCTCAACCTCAGGCAGGGTTATTTTTACTTCGTCTGCGCCCGCTTCGTCTAATACAGATGAGGCGGAAAGCAAATTCTCTTCCTTAAACTCCCTGTTAATCCACCATGCGTTAAAGGTATAGTCGCCATAACCTTTAGGCGTATAGCCGCCCGGCGTTAAGCGCGCGTTCCATCTGACGTCCGCGCCCGCCATCGGCGCGCCGAACATATAGTTTGCATTAAGCCCGAAGGCCGCCTGCGAACCTGCCAAATAAATATCGGCCAACGGGATAAGGTCTACCTTAAATTCCGCAGGTTTTACGGCTTCCACTTTAAAAGATGCATAACCGTTTACGCCTTCAGCTTCAATAAAAACATTCCAGTAACCGCTTGCGCCGTTTGATGGTATATTATAGGTATAGTCCGAGGCGGAAAATTCATCAACGGGGATATCCCTTTTAACTACGTCTTTGCCGGTAGGGTCAACAATAAGAAACGATACCTTATCTAAACCGCTGTAGTTTAAAACGCCTTCTTTAAACTTCCTCATCACGGCTTTGATATATACGCTTTCGCCCTGCCTGTAGAGGCCCCTGTCGGTAAACACAAAGGTTTTTAAGTCCACCTTATCAGGATTAAAATTATAGTTGATATTAAAACGCCACGGCTGTATGCCCTGGTCCCAGTCGGAAGAAATAACGGCTACGCTTTCATCGTCTTTGACGAAGGCCCATATCTCGGGGTTGCTCCACTCGTTTTCCTTCTCCACTTTAAGTTTAGCCCACCCCGGCGCGGCCGCCAAACCTTTGGAGTTTGTTTTGCCTTCCCAAATTACATTGTTTTTGGCGTCCCTAAGCTCAACCTTTTTGGCTTTTGCAGGTTTGCCGTCGCTTAAATAAGTGGCCCACACAAGCGTATCCTGCGGCGAAGTCTTAAGCGTTAAACCTATATTTGTTACATTGTCTATGGAGTTTTGCCAGCACTCCCTTTCATCCGCTTTAAACGGGTTTTTAAATTGTAAAAATACCAGCCCTGCGCCTTTTGCGTTTAATGCGGGCGCTAAATCAAAAAAGGTATTAAGCGGGATATTAAGCGCGCCTTGGTTAGGGTTCCAAACAGATTTTATAACATCGCCCTTAAGCGTGCGCTTTTGGCAGTAGGAAGGCTCGTCCTTAAAAAACGGTATAAAGTCCCGGTAGTTAATGCGCATCTTTTCCACAGGCACTTCACCCGCGTTTACAGCATCTGCGGGATGATAGGGTTTTTGGTCCTGCTCAATAACGCCAAAACCGCCCTTAAAAGTTACTGCGGGGCAATAGCCGTTATTGTCCCAGACGAACTTTATCTCCCGCCCGAGTTTATTGCCAAAAATGTCTTGCGTATCGGCCTTTAAGGTAACCTTATACTGCTGGCCAGCTTTAAAATTGATTGCGTATAAAGGCAAATTAAAAACGCGGCGTTTTTCTTTACCTATTAATACGGTATCTTCCCAGCCTGTATTATTTTCATCTTTAGGGGTAAATACAATCTCGGGATCAAAGGAGATATTTTTATAGACTTCCCCCGCAGTTACGGGGTTGGTAAATTGAAGCGAGGGCGTAAAAGGCAGGCACTGCGCCTCGGGCGCGGCCGCCAAATTAAATTTATTATAAGTGCTGAAGTTTACCGTATAATCCTTCGGCATAGCTAAATTGCCCTTTAACGCTCTTAAGCCTTTGCGGACGGTGAGGGTATAGCCCGCAGCGGGGCTTAAAGGTTTTACGGGCGTTACGGTATAAACGCTGTCTTTTTTGACGGAGGAATACTTAAAATTACTTTCAAAAAGTTCATCACTTATCCTGGCTATTTTAAAGGGGATATTTTTTGAGCCTTCTTTTAAACTTATATATCTGTTTAATGTGTTTAAACCTATTGGCATATTAAAAGCAAGGATAAGCTTAGGTTCAAGGTTAAGCCAGCCTTCGCCATTGCTCGGCAAAGCCTGCGCTATCTGCGGGCGCGGGGTGTCAAAAAACCAGCTTTCCGTCTTAGGTAAAGCCGCGCCTGTTACGGAGGAGGTAAAACCCTTATCTATTGTAACTACATATCTTACCGCCTTTTCAAAAGGCTTTTGCGGAGTAAAAACCAAGGTTTGGCTGCCCAGCCAGCGGCATTCGCCTTTAACCTGCGGGGAAATTTTTATCGGGCAATCATTGCCGTCGCTTTGGCTTTCATCGCTTATCGCGGCCACAGGCTGGTTAAACGATATCGTTACCGTGTCTGCGCTGCTATACTCGCTAAGCTGGCCTGCGGGTGTTTTTGAAACTATCGCCAAAGGCAGTATTTGCGCGGAGCACAAAGCGCCCAGCGCCATCATAAAAACAGTAGTTATTAACTTCATAAATATCCCTCCATATTTGCTATACTTTAGTATATCAATTATACGGAGGTTTTGTATATGTTTGCAGGCCCAATAAAAGCTTTATTCAGTTTAAAATTCTATACGGAATACATCCAAAAGTCAGGCTGGAAGGCCTTGCTTTTTGTCTTATATCTTTTTGTAATATCGGCGGTAGTTATGGGCATATTTGCTTTTAATGTAAGCAAACAGCCCGCAAACGATATCATAACCAAAGTGGCCGAGTACACGCCAGAAATGGTTTTTAAAGACGGCCGCGTAACTGTTAATAATGACCAGCCGCTCACCATCCAGCCTGCGGAGTTAAACGGCTACAAAATAGTATTTGAAACAGGCCGCACCGAGCCCGTTTTCCCCACGCAGATGAGGACTGATAATATATTCCTGCTTGTAACGGGCGATACCGTTTATACCTCCTTCCAGGGTAAGTTTGAAACCTCAGAAATACCTGACGATATAAATATGACAATAGACTCCGCAATTATTGACCAGTACAGGCCTGCGGCAGTAACATTTATATTGTATTTCCTTACTTCCATAACAGTACTTTTGCAGTTAATCAAATTGCCGTTTATGATATTTATGGCCTTTATCGTAGCGCTTTTGATGAACAGCTTTTCACACGCCAATTTAGGCCCCGCCAAATTGCTTAAGCTTGCCTGCTATACACAAGCGCCTGTTACGCTTTTGGCTATTTTGAATTTTGTTTCACCCGTAAAAATACCGCTTATAATTTTTGTATACCTTATTACCTTTGGCGTATACAGCCAGTTGGTAATATCAAATATACTTAAATTATCAGCCGTAGAAGGTACGGAAGAAAAGCCTGAGTCCGAGGAAAAGAAAGAAGATGATACTGAGGATAAAAAGGAAATTTAGTTCCGCCCACAGGCTGCCTGATTATAACGGGGACTGCGCTAATTTGCACGGGCATACTTGGCATGTAACTTTTGAGATTGAGGGCCCTGTAGCAGGCAGCGGGATGGTCTGTGATTTTAAGGTTCTAAAACCCTTGCTTGACAGCGCGCTGCCGGACCACAAATACTTAAATGACTTTGTTGCAAACCCCACGGCGGAGAATATATGCTCCTACCTTTTTGAGAAGGTATCTGCAATGCTTAAAGAGCGCGGCCTTAAGCTTGTAACGCTGGAAGTCTGGGAGAATGAAGATGCAGCCGCAGTCATCCGCATATAAATATAATATAAGTGAAGTTTTTTATTCCCTGCAAGGCGAAGGATTGTACGTCGGTACGGCGGCAGTCTTTATCCGCCTTGCGGGTTGTTCTATGGGTTGCCCGTGGTGCGATACGCTTTACGCAAACAAAGCCACCTCCGTTATGACGGCGCAGGATATCTTAAACGATATTAAAAAGTACCCTGCAAAAACCGTGGTTATAACAGGCGGTGAGCCTACCGAGCAGGATTTATCTTCCCTAATCGCTTTACTTGCCGCAAATAATTACCAAATCCATATTGAAACTAACGGCTCAATAGATATTGACACAAAGCAAATTTACTGCGTTACTGTTTCCCCCAAAAAGAATGTCAGCTTAAAAATGCTTGATAAGGCTGACGTAATTAAATTGGTTTTAGATGACAAGCTTACCTTGGAACAAATAAAAAGCTATTTAAAATATACGCAGGGCAAAGCCAAACTTTACCTGCAACCCGAAGGCAATAAAAAGGAGAATATAGAAAAATGCCTGCAAATAATAAAAGAAAACCCCTCCATAAAACTAAGCCTGCAACTGCACAAAATGCTAAGCATACGCTAAATCAGGAAAAGATAACCGAAAATTTAAAGCAAATTTTAGCTTATATCGGCGAGAACCCAGAACGCGAAGGCCTCAAGGAAACGCCTAAAAGGATTGTGCGCAGCTGGGACAGATTGTTCGGCGGTTATAAACAAAAGCCCGAAAGCGTACTTAAAACTTTTACGGAAGGCTCCTGCGACGAAATGGTAATCCTTAAGGATATAGAATTTTACAGTATGTGCGAGCATCATTTTTTGCCGTTTTTCGGCACAATCAGCATAGGCTACCTGCCAAATAAAAAAGTTATCGGGATATCAAAACTTGCAAGATTGGTGGAGATTTTTTCCCGCCGCCTGCAAATACAGGAAAACCTTGTAGCCCAAATAGCCGATTGTCTTATGGAGCAGCTGCATCCTTTAGGCGTAATGGTAGTATGCAGGGCGCGCCATATGTGCATCTGTTCGCGCGGCGTGGAAAAACATAATGCGGAAATGATAACCAGCGCATTGCGCGGCGTATTTAAGAAGGCGGAAGTCCGCCAGGAGTTCCTGCAATTTATCCAAAAGGTATAAAGTTATGCGCGATACCCCGTTAATAATGGGAATACTAAACACTACGCCCGATTCCTTTTTTGACGGCGGCAGCTATGCCTCCCCCCAAACCGCTTTACAACGCGCGCGGGATATAATAGAGCAAGGCGCGGCAATCATAGATATCGGCGGCTATTCAACGCGCCCAAGCGCGCCCGAAGTAAGCCCGCAGGAGGAAAGGGCCCGCGTAATACCGCTTTTAAACGCTTTAAAAAAAGAGAATCTGCCCGCAGTAATCTCTGTAGACTCCTTTACGCCATCCGTCATAAAAGAAGCTTTGGATACAGGCGCAAATATAGTTAATGACGCAAGCGGTTTGGAAAATGAAGAATTAGCAAAACTGGCCGCACAGTATAAAGCCAAACTTGTAATAATGCACACGCGCGGCAACCCGCGTAATATGCAGACTATGACGGAATATAAAGATATATTGGCGGAGATTTCGGCCTTCTTTGATCAAAAAATACAGCTTGCCGCCGCTTTGGGCCTGGAACGTAAAGATATTATTTTGGACGTCGGCTTAGGCTTTGCAAAAACGCGCGAACAAAATTGGTTCCTGCTTGAGAATATGGCCCATTTTAATAAATTTAATTTGCCGCTGCTTGTCGGCGCGTCGCGCAAATCTTTTACGGATAAGACTTTAGAACTTTCACTAAAAGCCGCAAAGCTGGCTAAAGAAGCTAAGGCGGATATCATAAGAGTACACGACGTAAAAGAAACCGCGCGGTTTATAAGGGGCTAATATGAAATTTGCTATAGAAGTATCATCATCTTTTACCGCCAAGCACTGGCACGACAAAACTTTAAATGAGGCGGCGCACCCGCACAACTTCCGCTTTACGGTAACACTAAGCGGCCCGCTTAATGCCGAGGGCTATATAGCGGACTTCCGCGAAGTTGACCAAAAACTTAAAGCCGTAAGCGCAATTTTAGAAGGCCAAATACTAAACGATATTGTGCCAGTACCCACGGCAGAAAATGTTGCCGCTTTTATTTTTGCGGAAATACAAAAATCCTACCCCGAGCTGATAACCAAAGTTAAATTGCAGGAGACGGCCGACTATGCCGCAACCTGCGAGATATAAAGTATTTATAGCCCTGGGCGGAAATATCGGCGATGTGCGCGCCAATCTTAAAGACGCCGCCGCAAAAATAGCGCGCCTTGGCGCGGGCCTCACTGTATCCCCCCTCTACCAAACGAAAGCTGAAGGTTTTGAGCAGCAGCCCGATTTTTTAAACTGCGTCTTAAGCCTAAACACCGCGCTTGAACATAATGACTTGCTAAAACAGCTACAACAAATAGAAGCCGCGCTCGGCCGCGTGCGCACTTTTAAAGACGCGCCGCGTACCGTGGATATAGATATCATTTGCGCCGATACAAAAATCAACACGCCAAACCTTACGCTGCCCCATCCGCGCGCGCATTTAAGGGAGTTTGTGTTGCGCCCCTTGTGCGATATCGCGCCCGAGCAAAAACTTCACGACGGCGCAGCCTGCGTACGGGAAATGTTGGCAAAACTTATGGACAGCAAACAAAAATCCACCTGTATAAAAACGGACTGGTAAAAATTATATTTTTTTATTATTATGAGCTTATGGAGGATAACTATGAAAAAACTGATATTGACTGTAATTGCAGTATCATTAGGGGCGACGATTTATGCCTTAGACACAACCTGCTTCTACGGTAAAGACTGCGTCAACGGCAAAAAGGTGGAAGCTTCAATGCCGCAAGATGCGCAAAAAATGCATAAGGGGCATATGAAAAATAAGAAGCACAAAAAAGACGGTATGTGCAAAAAGAACGGCTGCCCTATGATGCAGGGCAAACAGTGCCCTATGGCTAAAGACGGCAAAGCAGCCTGCCCGTGCAAAGCCAAAGATATGAAAGCCATTGACGGCAAATGTGCCTGTAAAGCTAAAGCCGACAAAGCCTGCAAATGCAAAAAAGATATGAAGGATTGCAAATGCAAAGCCGACGCTAAAGACTGCAAGTGTAAAGACGGCGCAAAGAACTGCGGCTGTAAAGATAAAATGAAAGACTGCAAATGCGCTGACGGTAAATGCAAATGCGGTAAATAAAATACCGATATTAAAAATAAGCAGCTTAAAGCCCGCCCTTAAACGGCGGGTTTTTTGTGCGGCGGCGCAGTGGCATGCGCCACATTTACTGTGCGGCGGCGCACTCCCATGTGCGGCAGCGCACTCCCATGTGCGGATGGGACGCTGGTTTACTTGCTGTAATGCAATTTGCGAAGAGACGAAAATCCTTTTTGTCGTTATCGCTAAGTGTTGCCACACGGGCATGTCGTGAGAGACTAAGCTTCGCGTGGCATTCGCCTCTTCTGCGGATGGGACGCTGGTTTACTTGCTGTAATGCAATTTGCGAAGAGACGGAAATCCTTTTTGTCGTCATCACGAAGTGTTGCCACACGGGCATCTCGTGAGAGACTAAGCTTCGCATAGTTGTGCTTGGCCCGTTTTGCACGAATTCAGCTTTTCATCGTCATCGCGAGGAGCGTTCTGTTTCGCGACGTGGCGATCCAGTTAAATAAGGTAACTTTATTGACTGGATTGCCACAGCCGCTACGCAGCTTCGCAATGACGGCAACGACTGGATTGCCGCACTACGCCCGCAATGACACGGAAGCACCAAAGTATAAACAAAAAAACCGAAGCAAAAAACTATTTGGCGATGGAATTGGGCAATACAAACGATATCGGCCTATCCCTATTAGGCACGTTCTTGATAACTTCTATGCTGCCGCCGCTTTCGCAAATAAAGTTATATCCGCGGAAACAGGCTTGGCCATAGGGGTATTTACAAATATCGTTTTTATTATAGGAACATAAAAACGGAATATTAGGCGGGTAAGTATTAATAGTAAGCTTAACGATGTTCCAGACATTAGTCCTTTCAATATCAAGCGTAACCCTGCGAAGCGATAAGAATTTGCGTGTGGCGGGATTAGTAAAGCCGATATAATCTGAAACCTTTTTTTCAATATCTTTTTTGAGGAAGTTTTTGTCCCACCCGTCGGTATACTGCTGAGCGCGGTGCGATTCAAGCTGCCAGCGGCGCGCGGCGTAGAAGGAGGCAATTTCCGCCTTTTGCACAATAATCAAAAGCCCGTATATTTTGACAATAAATAAAGTCAAAATAAAAAATATAGGAAACAGCAAAACTACTTCCGTAGTAGCTTGCCCTTTGCGGTTTCTAAAGATATTAAATAATCTCACGGGAATAACCTCACCTGATATTTCGGCGTAGGGTCAGGCCAAACGCAGTTATTGGATTCCTTAGTACATTGCAAAGCAACGCGCGCATGGGTATAAGGCTGTTTAAATCTCACATTAAAATAGTTGGTGGGCGCGGTAAAAGGCTGCGTAATTTCTATACCCTTATAAAGCGTTCTTAATTTATCGCGCGACCCTTTGGATATATACGCCAGCTGGAATAATTTGCCGTCAAAGATATCGGCATCTTTAAGGTCAAGGTTAAGCGGTTTTACCTCGTTTGTGTTTTCAGATTTATAAAACACCGCTATTTTGGAAATATAAAGCGGCTCTGTCCGCATAAGATAATCTTTAAAAGCGCGCGCGCCTTCTTTACCGCATTCGCTCATCTTACAATTACCCGTATTAAGATAGTATCCTTTGCGGAAGAACTCCCCTTCATTTGTCAGCCTTTCGTAAACTTTGGTTTGGTCGTCATAAATCTGGCCGAGCAAATAATAAATCATAAGGTAAAGCTTAGCGTAGTCAACGTTCCAGTAGGCAAGATTCTTTAGCGCCAAATCCTCAGATGTAACAGGATAGACCTTTTTTTCATCTATGGTCGGGACGTCTTTTGCAAACTCGGGGCGGCTGCCCTGGTAGTGTTTTAGCTCCCAAATTTCGTCATTAGAAGCAGGCGAAGACCCGTCCTGCATAGCAGGGAATGCGCCGCCTTCATAATATAAATCAAAAAAGCTTATGGCTTCTTGCCCGCCGTTTCTTTCATCAGGCGGGATTTGCTTTTTATCATATTCAAATGTTTCTTTTAATACCCTGTAAGGGAAGGTGCCGTTAACATAAGCCGTAGCATTAAGGTAGTGGGAGGTTGAGGTCAACTCAACAAATGCCGAGGTATCAAGCGCAAACTGATGCCTGATTTTTTCTCTGGAGATTTTAGTCGTCTCAAACAACAAATAAATTACAAGCAGTATTGTAGGGATAAGCAAAACCGCGGGCAGCACTATCTGCGCCCTTTTATTTGTTACGGTTTTAAAAAAGCCTATCCTCATCATAAAGCCGCCCCTAACTTAATATGCTGCCGATTATACTGAAAAACCCGCCCGCCAGTTCCTTGTGGAATGTGGCGATAAAAGCAAGTATAAACGAAACAATAGCGCCCATCATCAGTATAAACTCCACCGTCTGCTGGCCTTTATTATTGTTAAGTATTCTTACCGCTTTTATCCGCACCCGTCTACCTCTCTGAAGAGATTATGCCGAGCTTTATCGCTTTTACAACGGCTTCCGTCCTGCTTGTAACATCAAGCTTATGGAATGCGCTGTTAAGGTGGTTCTTAATTGTTTTAACGCTGCAGCCCAGCTCTAAGGCAAGTTCCTTATTGCTCATACCGCGGCCCAGCAAATCCAAAACGCGCACTTCCGTTTTAGTAAGCGTGGCCTGGGAAGGGGCATTACTATCCCCCATCTTCCTTAAACCCTGCAAAAGCTTACCCATAAGCTGCTGCGGTATCATAAGGCCTTCAGCCGTAAATGTGCGGATGGAGTTTACAAGCTCCGCCGCCGGTAACATTTTTGAAAGGTAACCGTTGGCGCCGGCCTGTATGGCTTCCATTACATGCGCTTCGTCCTCAAAGCTTGAAAGCATAAGGATATTAACCTCCGGCACGGCCTTTTTGATTTGGCGTGTGGCGGCAATACCGTCCAGCTTAGGCATCTTGATATCCATAAGTACAACTTCAGGTTTAAGCTTTTTAGTTAAAGCCACGGCCTCTTCGCCGTCGGCAGCTTCGCCTACGACTTCTATCCATTTTTCACCCGTAAGCACGTCCTTGATGCCTTCTCTAAAGAGTGTCTGGTCGTCTGCTATCAATACTCTTACTATCTTCTTCTTAACAGCCATAAGCTTTCTCCTATTTCAATATGGGTAAAGTAAAACAGAATGCGGCGCCTTTTCCTAAGCCTTCGCTCTGCGCCCAAATTTTGCCGTCATGGTTAATAACGATATCTTGGGCAATTGACAGCCCAAGCCCAAGCCTACCGCCTTGCCCCTTTTGATAAAAACTTTTAAAGAGTTCTTGCGTAAGCTCAGGTTCTATACCGTCCCCTGTATCTTTAACAATAACTTTAGCATTTTTATCGTCATTTTTCACTACCGTTACCGTAATTTTACCATTTTGCGGGGTATGTCTTATAGCATTTTCTATGATATTTGATATTACCTGGCGGATACGCTTTTCATCGCCAAACACATTTAGAGCCTCGTCCCCTTCAAATGACATTAAAATTTCTTTAAGCCTTGCTTTTTCTTTAAGCACCTCACAGGCACTGTGGATTGAGGAGGTAAGATCAAACGGCTTCTTCTCCAAACGCAGTTTACCCTTTTCTACTGCAGCCCAGTCTACCAAATCCTTTACCAAAAGGAAAATCTGGCCTATGCTCTGGCTCATATAACCCATCTTCTTTTTTTGGTCTTCATCAGGGTTATGTATGGTTTTTTGCAGCATCTCATAACTCATATTTAAAGCCATCATTGAGTTTGAAAGATCGTGCGACACTATAGAGAAAAACTTGCTCTTCATCGCGTTTAAATGGCTCAAGTTGGCATTGCTTACTTTTAGCTGTTCCAATAATTCCCTGTTGCTTTGTTCAAGGTAAAACTTCTCCAAAGCCATTTTGATTGTTCTTTTTAAATAATCAAAGTCCACAGGTTTTATCAGGAAATCATAGACCGATTCCTGTATCGCTTTTACCACCGTGTTTAAAGAGGCGTGCGCCGTTATCATAATAATTTGGCTTTCAGTATTAAACAGCCTTATTTTGTTTACCACTTCAAGGCCCGTGCCGTCCACCAAGTTATAGTCCATAAGTATAATATTAAAAAAATCGTTGGAGACAAGCACCATACACTCCTTTGCGCTGCCCGCCTGGTAAACATCATAGCCTTCCAGCTCCAAAAGCTCACTTAAGGTCTCGCGCAGGTTATCATCGTCATCAACTACAAGTATTTTTACTGTTTTTTCTTCTGTCATATCTTCCCCGATAAAACTCAAATCATTTTTTTTCTTCATACTGCGGCAGGATTATGCTTATTTTTGTTCCTTTGCCGACTTCGCTTTGCAGTAAGATATCAGCATTGTTGCGCGAAGCCATCTTCTTTACAACAGCCAATCCCAAACCCGTCCCGCGCGCCTTGGTTGTAAAGAAAGGCGCAAAAATCTTTTCCTGTATATCAGGCGGTATGCCGGGCCCGCTGTCGCGGACACTAAGTATTATATTATTGCCATCTTTTTTGGTTTTTACAACAAGTTGCCCACCATCCGGCATAACTTCAACGGCATTACCTATAAGGTTGCGCACAGCTTGCTTCATTTCCTCCGAATCAATGTGCACGGGCAAGTGTTCTTTTGCAAAATCCGTTATAACCTGGATATTCTGCGCGAAAGGGTAGGAAGTCAAAATCTCCTTCATATACATATTCATATCAACTACAGTTAATATCTGCTCGCGCGTACGGGCATAGCCTAAAATTTCTTCTATAATACCATTGGCCTGCTTAATCTCCTGTTCCATAATGGAGATATTTTTAAGTATCCTGTGGTCCCCGTCTGCTCCTATCCTTGCTTTTATAAGGTATATGGAGTTCGCCATAACAGCAAGCGGGTTTTTAATCTCGTGGCTGACGATAGAGGCCATCTGCCCGATAGCAGCCAGCCTTTCTTTTTTAATAAGTTCGCCCAAAGCTGTTTTAAGCTCTTTTGTGCGGCTGCCGACACGCAACTCAAGCGATTGGTTAAGCTCTTCAAGGTCGCGCCTGTCTTGTTCAAGGCTGTCAAACTTAAGTTTAAGGGAATCTGCCATCTTAGCAAAAGCCATCGCCAAAGCGCCGATTTCATTATTGGGCAAAGGCAAAGCAGGCAGGTTGTTAATATCCCCATCCTCAATACATTTAACGGCCCTAGTCATCGTTTTAACAGGTTTTACAACCATATTGGAAATATGCAAACTTAAAAACAAGGCCATTAAAAGTATCCCGCCAAAAACATATAAGAAGTATTTTGAAGAATTCTTAAAACCCTTCCACATCAAACCGTTTAAAACAGATGATGGCTGCTCCACATAAATAAGCCACCCCGTAAGCGGTGCCACCGTAAGTACGCCTAAAGACTCTTTTGTCCTTACCACAAAAGGCTTGTCCTGCGCAGCATGGCTTGAGAGCATATCCAGCTTATTTCTATAGTCATTATTAATATCTGTGGCAAGGCCTGATACGGATGAGTAAATTAAAAAACCGCTTTTTGTAAAAACTAAAGTAAGTAAATCTTTTGGCACACTATTAGCAAAAGTCGCGCCAAGCTGCTCCATATTAAAATCCCCCACAGCAGCTACGCCTGCGGATTTGCCCAAAGGAGCATCCTTCATCGGGAATGACAAAATAAGCGAAAGCTTACGCTTGACGGGGTTACGGTGTATGGAGCCTATAAAAAACTCTTTTGCATCTACAGTGCTTTTAATAATTAAAGGCAAATCGCCCAAATAGTCCGTACGGCTGCGTGGCCCGAAGTAGCCTAATTCTTCCCCGTCAGAGTTAAGAAAGCTAAGCCCTGATAAGCCTTGATCCATATTAACAAAAGCCGTTATATCGCGGTGCAGCGGGGTTATCGGGCGCTTATCGTGCAGGGCGTGTACGTCAAGGAAGGTTTCAACCAAAATCCTGTTTTTGGAGATAAAAACATTTATGTCATCAGCCAGCCTGGTATTATAAAAATCAAGCTTATTTACAAACTCTTTCTCCAATAAGTCCTTGCTTATGCTTGCAATAAAAAACCCGAAAATAACCATAGGCAGCAGGGAAGCCGCTATAATAGTAAAAAAAATTGTTTTTGTAAGGGAACCTTTTCTCATAATTATGACCGGTATTTATTTTAACGCATAAAGGCAAGTATTTTATGGAAAGCGGGGCATAACATAATTATTATGCCCCGCTGCAAAGAATTTAAAACTTAATTAGCACTGGCCCTGGGGGGCTCCGCCGCCTTGTTGCGGGTTACCGTAGCTGCTTACCTGGGCTAAGCCTTCAAGGCCTTTAATCTGACCTAAACCATTCATATCGGTTGTTACCTGGCCTTCCCAAAGGAATGTAGGTGAACCGCTTACGCCGGCTTCATTAGAGTATTTGGCCTCTTCTTTCAACATTTCAATACCTTCGTTCCAGTATTTCCTGAAGGCTTTGGGGTTGATGCCTGCTTCTTCAGCGGCCTGGTCCCATAAGCTGGACTGGTAATCTTTATTTCTGATCTCAAGGTATTTCCAGAATTTGGCAGGGAAGTGCTTCTTAATAATTAACTGCCTTACGTTTTCTTCCCATTCGGCTGTACCGTGCAAGCTGTTAAATTTCCCGTCGCCCGCATCGCTTACGATATACCTGACGTCAATAGTAACATCTTTAGGTATTCTGCCGAGCTTCTGCGCGTCAATAATTCTGCCTTCAGCCATAGCGCCGTAAGGGCACTGTGACATTACGAAAACTTCCAATACATTGGGTTTTCTCTTGGCATTGACGTTTACGCCATACCTGGTCTGTTTTTCAAAGATAATGAAATCATCATTAACTTTAAGCTGGCCATATTTAATAGCTTCTTCAAACTTCTTTTCAAGAGCCGCACTCTTTTTTAAGAGATACAAAGGCATATAATCCAAATTTAAGCCTTTATACTTCGGATCTTTTAAAGCTTCATCCCTTGTAACAGTCTTGATTTTCAGAGGGGAGCCGATAAAATTCTCCAATCCTGAATTAAGACCTTCGTCTGCGCCGCCGTTCTGAGAGTCGGGCAGGATAATAACGGTAGCATCAACCGGTTTGCCTTTTACAGTTTTATTGGCCTGTTGCGCAAAACCGGTGGAAGCGATAACCGCCGCCGCCAATACTGCTGTTAATACTTTTATACTTTTCATTACTCCTCCTGAAACTAATTACCCTATTCTGCCTGCTCTTCATCGGTTCCCGCAACTTCAAAACGCACACCGCGGACGCCGAAAGAACAAAACAAATTGTATACAAATACAGCCGCAAGGCTGATTATTAAGAATACCATAGTATCGCCTAATGCCCAAAGCACGCCCTGCATTAACTTTTCCATTGCAGTAAAATCTTCCCCGAGCGCGAACACCGACAAAAAGGAACTGACCGCATTTATGGTAAAAATCATCAGCGGATAAACTGAGAATATAACAGACGACAAATTAATATTTTTGATTTCTAATTTCATCATTTTCTCCTTTCCAAAATTATATTATTTTTTTACGGAAAGCGGTTCAAGAACTATAACTGTACGCACTATTCCGCCTTTTGACGAGAGCTGCAAAGTCTTTATACCAAAGCCCCTGCCATTGCTTTCCGTCTTGGCCCTGAAGATTTTCCCCGGGTTGTCCATCGCCTGGCCTACCAAATGCACGATGTCCTGCTGCGTGCCGCCAAATACGTCCAGCAAATGGATTGGGCCTTCTTTATTAATTGAAATTTCAAAGTTCGTGTGCATGATATTATTATTTTCATCCACTACGATAGCGCGGCTGCCTTTAGGTATAGTAACGGCAAGCACTGAGGCCCACCACTCCTGCTCATAGTGCAGGCGGTTTTTATCCATAGCTTCCCTTTCTTCAAGCTCCTTCTTAACTTTTGAAAGGAAGGTATCCACCGATTTTGCCAAAGCGCCGACTTCGTCGCTCCTCTCCACAAAATCAAGCTGGAAGCTCTTTGTAGAGATATTATCAATACTGTCCGTAAGATATAAAATAGGGTTGACGACATTCCTTATTACAAACAGATACAGCGCAAAGCCCATTAGCGCAAATATACCTATTGCGCCGGCAAGATAAGAGAATAGAGCTTTATTAATCTCCTCTTTGACCTTCTCCCTTGAAACATCAAGGCTTATTACGCCTGCCACTTTATCGTCTTTAGCTTTTAAAGGTATCGCTATTTCATAGAACATACCGTCATCCTTCATCACAACGCGCGGCCTGCCGTATGTAAATGCGTCCGGTACGGCCTGCGTCTCTAAAAACCCGCTGTGCGCATAGTCGGAAAGCGTTTTGCCCACCATTGCGATATCATTGTGCCATCTGATAGTAGCATTACCGTTAAAATATACGATATTGGTTATCCTGCCGTCCTGGCGCGGCCACGAACTGATAATATCATTCTCTAAAATAGACAGGTACGGCTTTGTTACCAAGCCGTCAATAAGCACATGGGCGTTATTTTTTACGGTATCAATAACCTGGTTCTGCAACTGCACGTCAAAGACGTGCTTGAACAAATTAAAGTACAATAAAGCGCCTAAAATTATTGCATAACCCGCTACAAGCGAGAACCATAAAAACCAACGGACACTAATCTTTTTAATCATATATAAAAACCTGGTGTTATATTTAAATTTTACCTGTACTGTACTGGGCTTCTATCCTCTTAATACCTAAAGCCGCGTCAGAGTTTTCAGGGTTAAGCTGTAAGGCTGCCTGCCATTCCTGCTTGGCTTTTTCATAATTGCCTTCGTTATAGTAGGCTATGCCCGCTTTATAACGTTCTATAGAGGCCTGACGCGCTTCTTCCGTAATCATACCCGGCTGGTTTACAATTACCTTGGCGGGAAACTCCTCCGTAGGCGCTGATGTGACGGGCACTGTGGGAGAGGACGGCTGCTCCACCCCTGAAAGTTTTTCCGTAGGTAAAGGTTCAGAAGGCATAAGCGTATCCTCCTCAACAGGTGCGGTAACTATAGATTTGGGTTTAACAGGCTCGGCCGCTTTTCTGCGCGCAGCCTCAGCAGCTTGTATTTTAGCGTTTTCTGCATTCTTTACCATAAGGCCGATTTCATTTTGGTTATAACCCCAGTTTTTAGCTTCTTTCCAGTTAGCTATCGCGCTATTATACTTCTTGCTGCCGTAAGCTTTCTGGCCTGCGCTGTAATAACCTTTTGCAATTTCGTCTTTAAGCTGCATAATAAATTTTTGGGTCTGCTGTTCCCCGGGCTGGATTTCAAGGGCCTTTTCAAACTCCCTGTAAGCGGGAACAAGCTTACCCTGCGAGTAGAGAGAAAACGCCTGGTTCAAAACTTTTTGGCTTTCTTCTTTCTTCATCGTGGCTTCAACTTCCGCTATTTTTGCGGTAAGCTCAGGGTCTTCCTTCTTAATTAAAAGTACGCTGTACCATTGGTTAAGCGCTTCTTGGTAGTCCCCGTTCTTATAAGCGTAAAAACCGCGGCGGATATGCTGCTCGGCAATTTCATTATCAATACGTTTTACCCACTCTTGCGCACGCTGTTCATTAGGGCGCAGCACAAGTATCTCTTCAAACTTTTTCTGGGCCTCCAACAGCCTGCCCATTTTGTACAGAGATATACCTTCCTCAAACTTCATATTAATAATTTCCGCTTCGGAAATAGTACCGTATGTAGCCATACGGCCCGCTTCGGTAGCTAAAGTCTGCGCTTGGGTAAGGCTCGGGTCAATACTCAAAATTACATTTGCCAGTTCCTGCGCGCGCTGGTAATCCCCCCTGCGGTACAGTATATAGGCATTGTCATAGACCATACGCAATGTATAGTTTTGGATGCGCTGCTTCTCAAGCTGTACGGTGGAGAGATACTGCTTCTTCTGCTCAACATTAGCCATCGTACCTAAAGAGATCTTTTGCAAGTCCAGGAACATTCCCGCCTCCTTGCCGCGCTCCCTCATCGGTCTGTCGGCCGCAAATACTGCGGCGGTTAAAACTGCTGTTAAAGGAAAAACTAAAATAATTTTTTTCATATTTTTATGCCTCTCTAAAAAACGGATCCGCTTTTGACAAAGTCTGCAATCATCGGCGCCAGCATCATGATGAAAACCACAGGGAAGATGAATATAAATAAAGGTATCAACATCTTTGTTGAAGCCTGCGCCGCCAACTTTTCCGCTTTGTTTAATCTTCTGAACCTTAAGTCTATTGAAAAGTTGCGCAGCAAGTCAACAAGGCTGGTACCCAGTTCGTCAGATTGTACAATCAAACCGACGAAGGACCTTATCTCCTGAACACCCGTGCGGGACGCAAGCCTTTCAAGCGCCTCACGGCGGGAATAGCCGAGCTTAGTTTCATTTAAAGTTTTTTCAATCTCTACTTCAAGCAAAGTCTTCTTTTTGGCGATTTTGATAATCCTTTCAAACGCCGTCATATAGTCCAAGCCCGATTCAATAATAAGCGCCGCCAAGTCCACCGTAGTGGCAAAGTTGCCCAGCATCTCCTGCTGGCGTTTTTGGATTTCAGCCGTATATTTTAAATCGGGCAAAATAAAGCAGATAGGTATCGTCAAAATCATTAAAGGCGTTTTAAAAACAAGCATTAATACCAAAGGCACAAAAATCGCCGCATATATCTTTTGGAATAAAATATCCACAGGCTGCGGTTTGGCGGGGCTGCCCAAAAGTACGCAGGTTTCCTCCAATTTCTTTTGCAGCTTAAATGTTTCAAGGATAAACAGGGCAAAACGGTCCATCAGGTTTTCCTGCGGGCGCAGGCGCGCAAAACTGGAGGTGGACTTTATCTGCCTTGCTTCCAAGTCGGCAATGGACTCCTTTTCCTCGCTGGGCGACAAAACGCGGAAGAAAGTAACCCATATCGCAAATGCGCCGATTACCGCTATAAAAGGCAAAATGTACATATATGCGCCTAGCGTCATACTTTAATCTCCCCGAGTTTATTAACCATCTTAATACCCAAAAATATCCAGAAAGCGCAGAACAGGAATGTAAATATACCTATCGGCTTAGAATAAAAGTTTATCATTGTATCAGGCTGGAATACAAACATAATACCAACCATAATCGCAGGCATTATACCTACAACCAAGGCTTGTATCCTCTGCTGCGCCGTCATGGCTTGCAGCTTTTCTTCCAGTTTACTTTCTTCCCTGATGTTTTCAACGATACGTTCAAAAATCTTTGTCAAATTACCGCCGACCTGCCTTTGTAATACGATAGCTTTTACCATATACGAAAGCAATCTGCTTTCCACGCGCTCTTCCATGCCTTCCAGCGCTTTTTCAAACGGGCTGCCGAGTTTATAGTTCTTGATTACCAGCGCGAACTCGTCTGATATAGGCGGGTGCAAGTCCTGCGAAACCATCTCAAAGCCCTGCACGATATCCATACCTGATTTTAAGGAGTTTGAAAGCAAAATCAAAGCGTCCATAAGCTGGCTGTTAATCTTTTCGCCGCGGCGCTTTTTAAGGAAGTTAAGCACCTGGCCGGGCATCTTAAGGCCAAAGTAGCAGCCGATACCGAAAAATATACCCAAAACCACTATCCCGAAGAACCCGCCTATAAGCACTGCAAACAAGGCGCCTAAAAGCGTAAAGAAGCCGACTGTCCCCAACACAATATATTTAACATTGATATCAAGGAACTGCCTGTTATAATCCTCCGCCACAGATGAGGTGCGCTGCAAATACTTTTGGACTGCGGTTTCAATTTCGGTATTTTTGTCCGACACAAGTTTATATACGCTGAAGAATATCGCCATCATACCAAGTATCATCAATACAAAAATTAATGATGAGTTGGAACCGCCTTTTTTAGCCGTATCAGGCTGCGGCAAAGGCGCATTGTTGACGATATCGCCATATAAGCTGTTTGATAGTATTACTATACCCATTACAGACTTTTTAAATTTTATACGCCATTGTTTGGGGGAGTTTACAAATGATTCCGCCACGCTGTCCATTTGTTTATTAATCAAGTCCAATGTAGCTAAAAGCGAGCGGCCCCTGCCCTGCATACTGTCGCGCATATTATAGTTGATTTTCCACGGATCGGTATTTAAGCGGTCCGTTTCAACAAGTAAATTGGTGCGCAATACGCCAAACTGCTCCATAATCTGCTGGTAGGAATAGGCTGTGCCGTCGTTAATCTTTTCAACCAAATCAAGGAAGTTGTATATTACAAGGATTGCGCGGCGCCACATTTCCGCCTCGTTAAGATATTCCTTGCGGCCCTTTTCACCAGGCAATTCCCAGAGTACGCGGGACTCCATCTCATCGGTAAGCAAAGTTTGCAGCCACTTGGGCGGCGGCAAAGGTTTGGACGCCGTACCGCATGCGGAAGGAGAATACTCCTTCTTATCAGCGGCCAAAGCAGGATCAAGATAGTTATATAAAGCTACAAGTTTTTCCTTGGCGCAGGATATAGCGGTAATCTGCTTATCCGTAAAAAGCTGCTGCTGCGCGCAAAGCGCGGCAGGCATAGCGGCAAAGAAAAGTATAATCGCTAATTTATTAAAAAGTTTCATAACCGTCCTATACAGGTTTTACGTCTTTAACCTCATCCTTAAGTTTAAACGTATCAGGCGAAAGTTCAATACCCTTTGCCTTAAATTCTTTAAAGAATGTCGGGATATCGCCCGTAGAACCAAACTGGCCCTCTACCTTACCGTCCTTATTAACGCCCGTTTGGTAGTAGCGGAACAAATCTTTACTTTGTATCATGCCTTCTTTTTGTCCGCAAATTTCCGTTACATAGGTTACCTTTCTGGTACCGTCCGAGAACCTTGAAAGCTGCACGATAAGGTTAACGGCTGAGGAAATCATTTCCCTGATAGCCCAAATAGGCAAATCTGCGCTGGCCATCATACACATAGCCTCTAAACGCGTAAGGCCGTCGCGCGGAGTATTGGCGTGGATAGTAGCCAAAGAACCTTCGTGGCCCGTGTTCATCGCCTGTAACATGTCCAAAGCTTCCGAGCCGCGGCACTCACCGACTACGATTCTATCCGGCCTCATACGCAAACAGTTCTTAACTAAATCTTTAATTGTGATTTCGCCCTTGCCTTCTACGTTTGGCGGCCTGCTTTCAAGCGAGACCCAGTGCTCCTGCTGCAAGCGCAATTCCGCCGTATCTTCTACGGTAACTATACGTTCGTCCTGGGGAATATAGCTGGAAAGCGCGTTTAAAAATGTTGTTTTACCTGTACCGGTACCGCCGCAGATGATAATGTTTTTCCTTAATTTAACGCAACATTCAAGGAAGAACATCGTCGGCTCGTCTATAGTGCCGAATCTGTAATAATCTACAGGGCCGAAAGGCTTTTGCGAGAAGCGCCTTATCGTCAAAGAAGGACCCGATACCGCCAAGGGCGCGATAATCGCGTTTACACGGGAACCGTCTTTTAAACGGGCGTCCACCAGCGGCACTGATTCGTCTATACGCCTGCCGAGCGGAGCCACAATCCTTTTAATAACCTGGACAACCTGGTCATTATTCCTGAATTTATATCTGGTTAAAGTCAAACGGCCTTTTTGTTCTATAAAAATTTTATCAAAGGCGTTTACCATGATTTCAGAGACGCTCGGGTCCCTCATCAATGACTCTAATGGCCCGAGGCCTAAAATTTCGTCTAAAAGCTCATTAATAAATCTGATTTTCTGGTCCCTTGAAAGCTGGACATTCGCTTTTTTGCGCAAAACTTCATCAATGATGACGGAGACTCTTTTGCGCGTCTGCTCGTTTTGGGAGCCTTCTTCACTGATTACGATACGCTCCACTTCCAGCGTTTTAATAACATCTTTATGGACCTGCTGTTTTAAATCGTCCCAATAGGAAAGGTCCCCGTCGCCTGTATCTAAATGGCTCGGCGCATTCCCCCCTGCCAAAAGGCCGCCCGCTTCCCAAATATTTTTGGCTGCGGACACAAAGTCCTCATCAGGTACGGTGCTCGTCCAGTTTTTATCTATCGGCGGGGTTTCTTCTATAACTTTTAAAATCGGTTTTAAGCCCTCCTGCACCCACAGCGAACTGCGGTTTACAAGGATTTCTATCTCCCTCTTATTGGAGGATTCAAACACGCTCTCCTCCCACGTAAGGTATACGATAGGCTCACGCCCGAGTTTTATGAAGAAGCGGTTTACTTCCTCATGGTCTATGGCGCCGGGCAAATTATACTGGTTGCAAATAATATCAACCCTGTCTATGGGGAAGTGCATTTCTTTAAAATCGGTAAATGATGAGACAGCCGTATTTAAGTGTGAGCGGGTACAGTTTGTAACCCAGAAAATTTTATCGGCAATATCAAAAGCAAAGGACTCCATAGGGAAGCTGGAATCAACATCTAAAAAGATATCAAATGTCCTCTGTAAGCGGGAAAGTATCGGGATAAGCACTTTTGGCGAAATCATTGAGACTTCCTGCCTGGAATTACCCAAAGGCAGTACGCCCACGCCGATTTGCGTCATAGACACTTTACCCCTTAACAAACCGCCCGCTATCGCGATAGCGCCGCTGCCTAAAGCGCGCACAAGGTCCGCCACGGAAACAGGCTTTTTAATACCTAAATAGAAGCCGTGCTCCTGCCTGGCAAGCGGGTCCAAAGGAACTATAATTACGGGGCGTTTTTGCGTCTCGGCCCATGCTATGGCCAAGTTAAGCACAAGCGTCGTCTTACCTACGCCCTCTTTAGGGCCGGTAAATGCTATTACTCTTGATGTTCCTGATATTGCTTGTGTATCTTCTGCCATAAGATTATTTTACTCCACGATTTCTACTGTGATAAAGAGGAATAAGGACTTCTGTTCCTCTACAACTTCTCTTGTTTTAAATAATAAACCGATTAAAGGGATTTTACCCAAGAAAGGCACCCTGTTTTCAGCGATATTCCTATCGCTGCTTTTTAAGCCGCCGATAACTAAAGTTTCGCCGCTGTTAAGCTCTACTTCAGAGCGCAGGAACCTCTTTGTAATTGACGGGACTGACGTACCGTTTAAAACGACAGGTTTTGAATAGTCGGGGTTAGATAACTCAAGCTCAAGCTGTACGACGATGATTTTATCCCTCTCAGGGATAATCGTCGGTAAAACGTCAAGCCTTACGCCATATTCTTTAAATTCTACGCCTGCTACCCTGTCTTCCACTTTAGGATACGGTATGCTGCCGCCCGCGGAGAAGTTAGCGCTCGTGTTTGACCTGGCGATTACCTTGGGGTTTGAAAGGATTTGGGCCTTACCTTCCGTTTCCATAAGACTGAGCCTGGTGTTAAGAAGTGATTTCCTCTCAAACTCACCGATAGAGAAGATACCCGGGATTTCCTTTTCCTGGAAGTCCAAAAGTTGGTTCCAGGCAAAACCCTTTGCCGTGTGTATTGAACCGCTGATTTCCACGATATCAGCGCTTACGGCTACAAGGTCCGTCTTCTTAGCATCGGCAGTGGCAGCAAACAACAAAGCTGTCAAAACTAAGGTTAGAACTTTAAAAATAGCTTTATTTTTTTTCATTTTATAATTCCCTGTTTATAATTTTTAAATCCTTTTAGTTGAACAGTTTTGAGAAGCTTGAAATTTCTATAGGATACACTTTAGTATCGCCGGTAGATCTTACGATTACCGTAATTTCGCCCTCATCTTTTGCAAGCGCCAGATACTGCGCTTCTACAGGGCTCAATGATAAACTCAAGAAAGATCTGTCAGTAAAAGCGGCGTTATTGGCTTCTTTATCGGCATTGCCGGCCCTTGTCGCCGCGTCCATACCCTGCCCTAAGTTAGCGCCTACGCCTAATACCTGTACGTCCTGCAAAATCGTTGCCGTCATCTTTTCTTTAGAGCCGCCTTTAAGCAATGCGTCAAAGGTTAAAAGTATATCTACTTTATCGCCCGGTTTAATTAAGCTTGAAACGCTGCTGTCAACGCCTAAGATGAACGCCCTGTGGTTGGGCTGCACTTTTAAGCTGATGCCCGATTCGGGGCTTAAGCTTACGATTGACGGTTTGGTTATCTGGTTGCCCTTGGCTATAGATACCCTTGTAACTAAATTTTCAATATCAGCGATATTGGCCCCGCGGGAAAGGACATAAGCGTCCTTCTGTATATACGCTACGGGTATATCTACCGCCTTAACGTGCGTCCTGGCTATTACCCTGCCCTCAGGCAAGTCAACCGCCGCAACGGCTACCTTTTCCATCCTCTGGTTTTCTCTCAACTTGCCCTGCGCCAAATGCAGGACTAA
The DNA here is from genome assembly GCA_964415545.1 of uncultured Elusimicrobium sp. GTDB lineage: Bacteria > Elusimicrobiota > Elusimicrobia > Elusimicrobiales > Elusimicrobiaceae > Proelusimicrobium. Next base: position 23,624 of record CAYQAU010000004.1, on the reverse strand, counting down.
AAAGTATATCAAGGCCGCTACAACAGCTATGGCCAGCGGGAAAAGAACATTCTTTTTATTCATCTTAAAGCTCCTGTAAAAAACTGCTTTTAATAAAATCAAATCTGTATTATTGCTGCATTACTATTACTGCCTGCTTCTTACTTAAAAAACTGTAAAATCAGTTGAGTAAAGGGCGCTCAACGGGCATTCTTACCGTGGCCCTTATCCTCTTTATACCCAAACGCTTCGGTTCATCGGCAAAAATATAGCTGGTCAAAGGGAACAGCAAATTAACGCGGTATACCAATGTTACCACTAAATCTTCATTAGGGTGATTCCTTACCTGCGGGTCCGTACTCGTTTGCTGCAATACCGATGAAAACTGCATCTGCCCCGCACGCCTTAGCCCGAACATATTTATAAGGGCTTCCTTCATTTTATTGTTGACGCGCATTGTGTCCGTCGTTCCGCTTGCTTTTTTTACGCCTACTAATGCGCCAACCCTTGCTAACTCGTAGGAAACATGATGGGCCATTATGGTATGGTACGCCATATTGCCCAATTCCAAGATGACAAATATAATCATCAGAAATACCGGCAATATCATTACCAATTCAATTACAGTTTGCCCATCACGCTTCCTTATTTTCATGTCAAATTACATCTTGCCGGCTTCGCCGAGTATCTTTTCCTTGATATTGTCAAACAAATCAGGCATAAAAGCTTTAATCAAGCCGCCGACTAAGCCTACCACTACTACGATAATACCTAACATGAATAAGTATTCAATAGTGTTTTGACCCTTTTTATTTTTTACTGCTTCAATAGCCCTGTTATAGGCTAAGTGCATTTTGGCAATAAGTTTCATATCCGTCCTCCGGTAAACTTTTACTAATCTAATTTATAAACAGAGAGTATGATTTTTGCCCCCTGCTCAAATTGTTTGGGCACTACCCAGCTATAGTATTTATAAAATAAAATGAATGCTATAAAAAGCGCAGCCGTTGTCATTATATATTCTACTGCAGCCTGCCCCTTTCTATTCCTTAATTTCATAAACACCCCGCGCAGTGCGCGCACTGCTTTTTAGAACTGCAACTTAAGTGAGAACTGATGCGCCGTCCCAAATGCGCCGCTGGGAAGCATTGCATAGTCAAACCCGACGCCGTATCCGAAAACCTCGCTGCTGTAAAAACCAAACCCGAGTGAGATTTTTGACGTCGTATCAAGGCCTATCTTTTCTGAGAGATCACCCTCTTCGGCAAAACCGTAGCTGGGGCGGCTGTAATAGCCAACGCGTAAGTCAAAGGTAGCTACCTGCACCAAGTCTTCAGGTATATGGATTGCAAGGCCGATACCATATCTTACTTTATCGTCCGTATAGTCTACAACTTCGCCCGATACAGTAAAATACTTTGTGTTAAACGCCGCGCCGCCTCTGATTGCTGTCGGAACTTCATCAGTATCGCCGATGTTCTGGCCCATAAAACCTAACAGAATCCTGTTATTTAAAAGTCTTAACTTCGCACCCAAGTCAAAAGCGCCGTTAATGTTTTTGGTGCCGTCGTTATCTTCATTAATATATTTGGCTGTTGCGCCCAAATCCAGGATACCGAAGAACGTACGCGCTAATGTAACTGAAGCTACTAAGTCCTTCATAATATCGCCTTCATAAGGCTGCGGAATACCTGATTCATCCCTGGCGTCAATATCGGAAAGCCTCAAATACCTGGCCGTAACGCCCAATATAGTCTTGCCGATAGGCTGTATATAACCTACAGCCGAGTCGCCTACGCCTTCCCAATACTTAAGGTGGGAAACCTGTATCTCCCTTGTGGTAGACGTCGCTGCGCCTGCAGGGTTCCAGAACAATGCCTGCGTGCCCGAGGAAAGCGCCGTATAAGCATTACCTAAAGCCTGAGCTTCAGGTGCGCCTGTCCCCAGTTTAAGGAAAGCGCTGGCACTTGTACCGGCCCATTTATTAGGGGATTCCGCCACTACCATATTTGCAGATAATAACGCAACCGTTATCAGAATTAAAACTTTCATGTGTTTTATATTTTTCATAAATCGCAATCCCCTATGGTATTAATATCTTGACGACTTTTTGGGATTTCTTGGCATTACCCATCGTAGGCGTAAGTTCCATAATCGCATAGTATAAACCGCGTGCTACCTGCTTACCGTGGTTATTGGTCCTATCCCACTTACATCTTAAGGTAAAGTTTCTGCCGCCGACTATACTGCCATTGCCCGTATCGGGGCCGGAAGCCGTCCAGTCAGGCAATAAGCCGCCTGTATTATTAATATATTCCAAAGTAGCTGTTACGCCACGGGCGTTGATACATTCATATCCGCTGTCTCTGACAAGGTCCCCGGCGATATTGTATATTTTTATGGTTACCGTGCCGGGTGCGGGTATTTTTGTAATTTCAAACTGCCCGAAAGGCTTGCGCAGGGGGTTAGGGAAGAAGCTTGTTACCTGGTTGCTCTTCCAATCCACATCCGCAAACATACTGTCGCCGTTTGCTACGTTAATCACGCCCAAGTTAATAAATTTATCCCAATCCGCAACCTTGCTCTGTACGGAAGCCTGGTCGGGCGCCTCAATTGAGCCTGTGATACTATTCATATCATAGGAATCAAGAACTGTTACAAACCTGAAGGGATAAGCGCCGTCGGGCACTTTATTACCTGCATAGTCCGTACCGTCCCATACATCTTCCAAAGCCACAAGGTGCGGGCGTACGCCGACTATAGCTTTTACAAGCACTTCCTTTACATTGGCCTCGCCTACTGTAGCATTGGGGTTGGCAGGGTCTGTCAATGTACCTTGGTTAACGTCTTTAATCTTTGTACCCGGCTTAAATACCTGTATGGCCACCTTCATAGGTACTGATACCTGGTAAGCGAACTTACCCATACCTTTTGTAGACGGGCTGACATCCCAAATATATCTGTCAAACACCTGGAAGTTATTGACGTTAAGGATTTGCCTCTGCTGTGTGCAGTATTTAGCGTCGGCCGTATTGTCACAAACCGTGGCGGAGTTTACTCCGTTAGGTAAAGGATACGGTGTAGCCGTGAAGCGGACTTCATATGCATCAGTAGCTACATAATTACCCTTTTCGTCTTTACCATCCCAATAGAGTTTGTTGATTACTATCGGGTCATAAATTGTACCTAAGCTTGCAGCAGCCGTGCGCGTAAGCGTGCGGCAAACGCTGCCTGCAGGCGTATTAGTACCTAAGCAAGCGCCATCGGTCAATGAGCGGATTTCCACCGTAACATTAGCTGTGCGCGTTACCGCAAACTGGACTTCATAAGTCGGGATAAACACCGTCTCCGAAGAATAGAATAATTCCGGTTTGCTGGGGTTAATAGCGATATTCATAAAGTACACGGGGCCGCGCGCTATGGTTATATAACCGCTGGGCCTATCCGTCGCAGGCAGTGAGTCCTTGAAGCCTTGGCCACCTGCCGCTGAAGGATCCTGCGGCACCATATTACCGGAAGTGTCCTTTACATAATATATAGAAGCAGGGACATTGCCTACCGCGCTGATATAGTAAGGATACATACCATCTTCCATTACATCCTGCGATATACCGCTGCCTTGTGAATAGAGCAAACCGTCCCATGATTCCGTTACCACCATACCATCACCGGGCCTTTGGCCTGCATAAGTTTTAAGCAGTTCAGAACCGTCAAGTATTACCCTATTGCCATTATCCATTTTATACATACAAGTAGGTTTAACGGCAGCTAATCCCGCATTTGTACAAGGTACAGGCGGCCAGGTTGCAGCATCATTAGGATTAGGTATGACGACATCCTTTGTATAGATGTTCAATGTGACATCCATACTCTTTGATAAAGCATAATTTACGGTAGCTTGTGATGTAGCCTCACCGAGTATCGGGGTAGACTCAACATCAACAACCCTGAAGATGTCCACAGGGAACTGCACTGTAGCGGTAACCTGTTTATCAGGGAATAATGAATCTTTTGCCGTAACTTCAAATATATAGTTACCGGGCGATACATAGCGGCCGTTATCATCCTTACCGTCCCATGTATAGTTATTCATTTTATTGGAAATCTGAATCTGATTATCAAGCAATGTCTTTACTAAGAAAGGCGCGCCTGTAACCTGATTGTTATTGCTGTCCGCCGCGGAGGTTAAGATCTTTGCCGACACAATAGAATCCCTTGAAAGTGAATAACCAAAGATGAAAGGATCTAAGCCGAAGGCTGTCGGGCTTGAACCGATAGTGCCATAGCCGACAGGCTGTACAGAAATTTCAGGCAAGCCGCGGTTAATAGGCAAGATGCCGTTATAGTACATCTTTGTCTTTACGCCGCTCCATGTAATACCGTTTACAGGTACTGTTACACCGTCAGGATACGGGATTTCCGCCCAAATTACATATACATAGTCTCCGTCAGGTAAAGGAGAACCTTTTGTATAATCTTTGCCGGCTACAGTGCATGTATCTTCACGGCAGATACCATCCCACTTCGTATTTACGGTTACCTGGCCCTGCTTCTGTTCTACTATACGCTGTATAAGCGTGCCGGAGTTTCCGCTTATCGTCGGGCCTGTGCCGTCAACGGTAACGCTTGTCGTATTATCGGCAATCGTATTCATGCTGTCAAATACAGTGCCCGGGCTGTAAACCTCAAAGTAAACAGTAGAGGCTTCCGTAACAAGGTAAGACAACATTGCATAAGCTGTAGAGGTTTTGTTTAAACCTGTAGGCGTAAGGTCAGTAATCTTTAAGGGGTCCATTGAGATCTGGCGGATAACTTCGCGGGACTGGTCCCAATTCGCCGTACCCGTCCATTCGTCCTGGCTCTTGGCGGAAATAACGATATTATAGTTACCCCACGGCAATAACTGTCCATTATCATTGCGTCCGTTAAACTTTTCAACATTAGTAGTTACCGTGTCAATTTTGTCTGAGCCGCCCGGTGTGCCTTCTCCCAATGCAGGGTCGTTAATCATAAGAGATCTTAAAACAGTATTTGTGTTGGGATCTTTGATTGACATTGTTGTTAAAGCGTCTTTACTTAATCTATAGGAAATATTATAAGGCTGCGTAGCAACAGCAACTTTTGCGCCTATTAATGTGGCGCTGCTGCGTACAGAGTGAACATTGGTAACATCAACCTGTATAGGCACCTGGTTCATACCGGGGTAGGCTATCATGTGGTTGATATCAATTTCAGGGGTTTGTACTCCGTCACCGGGCCATTTGCTCTGGATTGTGGTTCTGAAACCGAACTGGCCGTTTGATTTACCAAACTCGCCGTCAATTTCATACATACCGTCCCACGCCGCACAGAAGGAAAGTTTATATGTGCCCTGGTCGCAATCAGTAAAGTTTTTAAAATTCTTACAAGTTTCCTTACACTCAGAGGGGACATTAGCCTCAGAGGGAATATACCACTGACAAACCTTGCCAGCTCCACCACCATCAGAACAAACAGACTCAGTCAAACCTGAACATGAAATATTATCTGCACAAGTTGAACCTGTCCATACACATAATTGCGCTCCTGTAACACCGCCGTAAGTTCCGGTTATACCATTACATGCGTCCTCAGTTGAATATAAAGAACATTGTCCTTTTGTCTGGCATGAGGCTGATGCCCATGCACATCTGTCACAACATGAAATCGTCTTTTGATCTGTAGACTTCTTTGCTTCCACTGCAGCTACACCGGGGCAAGTCCTAGTACTGTCATCAGTAGGGTATAAAGCAATGGTACGGACAGGCGGAGTAGAATCAGGATTCATCGGGTTACTGTTCTTTTGGTATTTAAAAACTTCAAAAAATACACTTTGGATAGGGAAGGGACCGCTGTTTTCCTTAAAAACGCTTGTGCCTTCAGGCCCTAACACTTTACGGATAGGGTTGGAACAGGTTACCTCCCCGCAGAAAGTCAAACAACCGCCCGGATATGCTCTTGAAGTACCGGTTCCAGGGTTAGAGGAAGGATTATCATATTCAATTAAGGCGGAGTTAACCCAAGGGTCAACGCTGGTAGCGCCATTACCATTAGTAAGGGTTGTCTGATAAAAAGACCTGTCAGTACTATCCCCCCATGAAGGAATTACACTCCCAGAGCAAACGCTTCCGCTCCAAGTGCATCCGGCTGCTATACACGTAGCTTGTGCGCCAAAAGAAGAGCATATAGGAATAGCACATTGATAGTTGGCTGCCGGTGTTCCCGTAGGATAAGCCACGAAGTTTTGGGTTACTGAGGCTGATTGGGCAAAACCCAAGCCGACGAAAGCAACCAAGAAAAAGGCAGCGCAAAATACTTTTTGCAAAGTTCTGACGCTACCCAATATTGTAATAATTGATTGTGATACCTGTTTTTTATTCTTATTCATAAATTTTAATTACCACTTTTTGAAGTTTTTTGTTTTGCTCTATCCAAGCAAAGACAAATAAAAAATTACAACAAAAACAAATTACGAAAACGATGATGCACACACTGTTGAAATGTACTCACTAGTAATTTTCGCAACTTTTGAGGATATTGTCAACTTTTTTTTAAGAAGACATACCCTTTAACAAATCTTTCTATTTATTTATCTGCTTTAAACTGCGCTTTAAGCCCTTTTTTGCCGCTTTATTTTCAGGCTCAATTTGTAACACTTTTTCAAAATAGGTTTGGGCGTTTTTATAGTCCCCCTGCGCTTCATATATTAAAGCCAGATGGGATAGGATTTCAGCGTCATCCCCTACGGCCAAAGCCGCTTCGCTGATAAGGGAGAAGGCCTTTTCATACTCCCCTTTTTTATAGTAGTACCAGCCCATGGAATCTATTACGGCAGGGTCCTGCGGCTCCTGTGCAAGCGCCTTTTTTATATACTCCCCGCCTTCATCAATATCTTTTGTTTTATCAATAAGGTAGTAACCCAAAAAGTTCAAGGCTGCGGCATTATCGGGAGCAAGCTCTAAAAGCCTGCGCAGGTTTTTTTGCATAGGTTTATATTTCTTTTGGCGTTCCAGCACAAAAGAGTATTGCAGTAAAGCGGCCTGGTTATCAGGCGCTTTTTTTAAAATCTCTTCAAAAATCTTTGCCGCGCCTTTATAATCTTTTATATCAGTAAGCGCAAGCGCGTAATAGTAGGCCGCTTCCGTATTATCGGGGAAAGCCGTATATACTTCCTTAAGATTGGCGGCCGCATCCTCCAGCTTGCCCTGTTTATTGTAGAAGTAGCTTATGCGTATCATATCAGCCATATTCTGCCCGTAGTTACGCGACTGCTTTATATATTTTACAGCGGCGTCATAATCGCCTTTTTCCTCGGCGAATATACTTAAAAATTGTAATGGCAAAGGCGCGCCCTTTTCCAATGCCAATGCTTTTGTAAAGTAATCGGCGGCGATATCTTTTTGGCTGCCCAAAACATAATACGCGCCTATTTTTGTAAGGATATCGGCGTCCGCCAGGCCAACCTTTTCCATTGCAAGGTATTCGTCCAGGGCTTCTTGGCTTTTGCCCTGATGTTCGTAAATTTTAGCGCGGCCGAGGTACGGCTCCTCCAACCCCGGGTTTTGCTTCGTCGCCTGCTTAAGATAGTTTAATGCCTGCGCAGAATCGTTGGTTGAAAGATATAAATCCGCAATTTGCAGGGAAATCGCGCCCGCAACTTTGGGGAAGGAGAGTGTTATCCCTTCAAGATATTTTACGGCCCTGTCAGCGTCAACCGTGCTTAAGAGAGTTGTGTATTTATATATTGTAAAGGGGTTATCGCCGTCAATCGCAAGCGATTTTTCGTAATAGGAAAGCGCTTCCTTAAGCTGCCCCTTGCTCCAAAGCCAGGTGGCGTAAATGCTTAGGGTGTCGGGGTGCTTTGGGTCCAGCTCCATAAGTATGGGGATATATTTATCCATTACGGGCTGGTTTTCCCTGTCTATGGCAAGGTTGGCTATGCTTTTTACTATTGTTATATCTTTTGGCGTAATTGCGTCAAGCCCTACATACTCGGCAAGCGCGCCTTGTTTATCGCCCTTTTTCTCAAGCCACGCCGCAGTAACAAATTTTTGGTAGTACTCCGAGCTGTAAGCTTTTACTAAAGCGGCTTGCTCTTGCGTTTTATCTTCAGGCTGCTGCGCGGGCGCGGGCAAAACCTCCCCTTGCGGGGCAGCTTGCTGCGCAAATAAAACGCAGGGCAGTAAAACAGCAATTAAAAAAGGTGTAAATTTCATAAATTAACCGTCATTATTAAAGCGTCGTCCGTATTATTATAAAACTTTTTTCTCAGTCCGACTTCCTTAAAACCGGCCTCTTTGTATAAGCTCACAGCAATACTGTTCTTTATATTTACTTCTAAGGTTACTTCTTTTACGCCCTGCTGCGCAAGCTGTTTTAATGATTCAAACAAAATTTGCCGCCCAAAACCGCGCCTTAAAAAGTTTTTACCGACGGCAAAATTTACAAGTTCGTAAAACCCGCCGCCGCCGCTGTAGCAGATAAAACCCGCTAAAACGCCGCATTCTTCCAGCTTAAAAACACGCGCTGCCGGGTTATTGATGCTTGAGATAAAATCCCCCGCGCCCCACTTTGCCGCAAAACCGCTTTGCAAGCATATCGCCGCCATTAAAGGCGCGTCCGCCGCTTGCGCGCGCAGTATCATTTGCCCATCTCAAAACGGGCGGGTTTAAGGTACAGCGGCTCTAAAACATTGGGGCCGCCGTATTTATCGTCCCCGGCCAGGGCTATCATAGTTGCGGGTTGCAAGAAGTTAATTTTTTTATCGGCATATGTGAAGCACGAAGGCAAAATCTCTTTTAACTCGCCGCCGTCTTTATCCCAGCCCGCCGCAAATACAGGGTAATCAAGCGCGCCTAAGATATCCAGCAGGCCTTCAAACGACGTCCATGTAGCTTTGCTGCCGATACAGACAAAATACTCCTCCCTAAAAGCATGCAATACTATTACAGCTTTGCCTTGCGGGTTTAATTTAAGCCAGTCTTTAAATTGTTTGGATTTATTTATCTGGTAATTTATGGCGTCAAACACCGTCGCCCCGCCGATTTTGGCCCCTATAAGCTCCCTTAACATTGAGGCTAAGGTTATCCCTATTCTTATGCCCGTAAACCTGCCCGGGCCTTTAATAAAAAGCACATTTGTAACATCTTTAAGCTCATAGCCCGCTTTAGCCAAAAGCTTTTTAAGAAGCGGGAACAAATACTCCTCCTGCTTAATGCCGCTGTGGCGCGCACTGTGGGTTTTGCCGTCGGCGTTAAGCGCCAAAAGTAAAGGGACGCCAGAACTGTCTATACCTAAAGTTATTTGTTTTTTTGTCATAAATTTTTAAGCAACTCCGCTGATTTCCTGCCGCAGGCCTTAAGCTCTATCATACGCCGCGCGCCTTCAAGAAGGTTTACCGTAATCTCAAGCCTGTCCTGCGGGAAAAAGTCTTGCGCGGGCGCAGGCCACTCGGCCAAAATTAAAGCCTTTTCGTCTTGCAAAAGCTCCTCAAAGCCAAGGTTGAACATCTCCCCCTCGCTTAGGCGGAAAAGGTCTATATGGTAAATAGTAAATTTTTTGTTTTGGTACTTTTTCATAATACTGAAGCTGGCGCTGACAGGCCGCTTTTTAAATCCGAAGGCGGCGGCTATCGCGCTTACCATAACCGTTTTGCCCGCGCCGATAGGACCGCTTAAAAACAGTATCTCCCCGCCCTTCATATTAGCGGCAAGGCGCGTGGCGAGGGCTTGGGTTTCTTCTATATTATTTACGGTAAAATTTAGTGTTTTCATAAAACTGTTTTGACGGAGACTTCTTTATCCCCATACTTGGCTTTTTGGTTATTTTTTTTATCTGCAAAGTCCACCCCGTCGGCGGAAAAGTAGTATTTATAATCGCCCTGCGGCAAAACGCATACTGCGCTGAACTCCCCGTTTGAATCCTTTTCCAATCGCATTTCATAACGGCCCCAAAGATTGAAATCCGCGTTTAAATAGACTTCTTTGGCTTTAGGATTATAATAGGTAAATTTTACTTTGCGCACTTCCATTTTATCGGCCGAAGGCAGCTGCTTTGCCGCGCCCATGCCCGCGCCTTGCGTATTTGCCTCATAATAAGCTTCCGCAAAACCCGCATAATTAAATATAGCTGAAAACAGGGCTATAACCACCGCGCATAAGGCTGCGGTGTAGCAGATAACCGACGGCATGGAAAGTTTGGTGTCTTTCATCAAATCAGCGGCCTCACATAAAGTTTTGCGCCTAAAGTTTCAACAAGTTTTTTAGTCTTTTCAAGATCAATATCCTGCCCCGCTACTATGGAGACGACGGTATCAGGTATCCTTTGCGCGCTGGCCGCGATGAAGGATAAAACGCTTTCATAACCTTTCGCTTCATATTCCTTTTTGGGGCGCACCAGCTCCAGCCACTTGTCCTTTGAAGGCGCGTTTAGACTGATGTTTATTTTATCTAAAACATTTGCCAAATCGGGCGTGATATCATAGCCATGAACCAAGCTGCCCAGGCCGACGGTGTTTAAACGTATCAAAAAAGGTTTTATATAGCCGCTTTGCATATCCGCCTTAAGCGCTTTGGCAACTTTAAGCAGGACATTAAGCTGCATTGTAGGCTCCCCATAACCGCAAAATACAAGCTCCTTAATCTGCCCTTTCTCTTTGAGCAGGGAGTGGACTTCCTCCAAAACTTCAGAGGCGGAAGGCTCCTTACCGCAAAGGTTTAGGTTAAAACCCTCAAACTGCATGCTGAACTTATTTTTGAGGCAGAACCTGCACGCATTTGGGCAGCGGTTAGTAAGGTTAATATAAAGTGAATCCTTAAAAGGATAGACTATTTTAGGCTTATCGTTTTGCATAACAGAATTATATCATTTTACCTTTATTTTAGACACCCGTCGGAATTTGGCGTATGCGGCCGCTTACTGGCGGGCGCGGCACAAAAAACTTTGAAACGGCGTAAATAATTGGTAAAATATAAAAACAATTTGAGTTTGGAGAGGTGGCCGAGTGGTTTAAGGCGCTTGTCTTGAAAACAAGTGTGGTGGAAACGCTACCGTGGGTTCGAATCCCTCCCTCTCCGTGCAAATTTAATGTACCCCGAGCTTTTTGCGTGGGGTACTTTTAATTTGTACCAGCCTTGGCAGCCGCAACAACTGCTTGTTGCGGCGTAGGGATGAGAAGCCCACAGTGATGTTTTTGTTTGAGCTGCTTGCAGCGAAAGGCAAAAACCACGAGGGCAGGCCCGAGCAAAATTACCGTCAGGTAATTTATGCAGGGCGAATCCCTCCCTCTCCGTTTTTTCTTCAGTAGTTCACTCAGATATAGTTAACAGGCAAAACCTACAAATTATCGTATATAACCTTATCTATGTCATAGACATAAATGTCTTGAGGGGAAGAATCTAAAGTGCCGCTACATTGGTGGCAAAGGTAGATGGTTTTAAGGTATTTCTTTTCAAGCAACGCGGGCAGATGGTCGGAAAGGTGGTCTTTGCCATAAATTTCCCTGCAAAAGGTATAAAGCCCCTTTTGGCCTTTTTTGCTGTTGCAGCTTTTGCAAGACCACACTATATTGTGTATGCCCAGGATATGCTCACACGTGGGACAACGCTCATTTATCTTAATTGTTTTGGGAACAATATGCTCTTTGCTAAGGTTTTCAGTTGCGCCACAAAAGATACATTTTTTATCACTTTCTACAAATTGGATATCCTCGCGCAGGATATCGCTCCACTTTTTTTGATTGTCCCTTAACTCCCTAAAAGTTTTTTTGATAAAGCCATAGCATTTCTTTTTGGCTTGCTCACCATCTGTGCAATGGAAAGCAGCCCTTGCAATAAGTTTTGCATATTGGAAGAAGATTAAATCCCTAACAGTTTTCACTTCGCTATCTGGCATAGGTTATATCTCCATAAAATGGTTTTTATTCCTTTTTAACATTTCTATTGCGTTTAGCATTTTACATAGTCGCCCTTATCTGTTCCACCAGCGGCTTATCAATGCCTTTTGATACAATGGCAAAGCCGCACTTGCCTTGGCTTTGTTTAGCCCAGTAATCGCCTATCAATTGCTTTTCTTTTGTATCGTCGTTGGTTAACCTGTCGCTGCCTTTATATTCTATAGCCAGTAACTTACCGTTATTAAGCAGAGCAACAAAGTCTGGGTAAAATTTATCAGTAGAGGTTTGTAAGCTAAAAGAATGCGCGCTTAGTTCCACATTTCTTACCCAACACTTTACCTCTGGCAGGCTATCAAGGGCAAAGGCGCATTCGGCCTCTTCGCCGTTCATATCGCCAAGTACATTGCCGTAATAATGCTTGTTAAATCGTTTGGCACCTGTGTATTTTGCGCCAATGGGGTATTCCTGCGGGAAGTTAAAGCTAAAATCCATCTTGCTTTCCGCCTTAATTTTGCCCCCGAAAAGTAACTGCTGGAAGCCTTTTTTGTAGTCCTCCTCTCTATACCCATCTATTTTACTGCCTATAGCAAGGGCAAGTAAAAACTTGGTCCGAACCAATGCAGCAAGCCCTACACTGCGGTTAAGGGTTAAATAATCCACTACACGCCTTAAAAACTCCAGTTTTACAGGCTGGGTAATATCCGACTGGCGCACGTTTCTATCTAGCCAAAGCAATAAATCGCGGTTATTCCAGCTGGACTCATCATCATCTAGGCCTTCCATTAGGCTGGTGTTTAAAAACCGTTCTGTTATGTGTTTGCCGTCTATATCAATTTCAAAACTTTTGCCTTCTTGGCGGATAGCAAAATCCATTTCCGTCAAAACAGCAGGGTAGTCAAGTAAGCGCCAGCCTTCGGGCATAAATTCTTCACGGTTATTAAATGGGGCCCAGGCATCATCAACAAACAGGCAAAGCTGCGGAATAGTAAAGGGTAAGCCTTGCTCCGCCATTGTTTTGGGGCGGGCTGTTATAAAGCTGATAGTTTGTTCAAATATCTGGCGTTCTTTGGCGGGGATAAGCGCGGACACCTTTTCCACTAGTTGTTTGGGTGTTTGCACGCTCATTTTTAAGGATATTTTTCTATCTATCACGCTTATATCCAACTCTTTTTGCTCTTCGGCGGTTAGTTTTGATATATCCAGCTTTTCACTGGTAAAGCTATAGATTTGAGGTGTATTATCAAAACCAAAAAGTTCTTGTTGCGGCGGCTCTACATATTTTTCTATTTCCACCTCATCAAAACCCATTTTTACCAGGCTGTCTTTTAGTTTAGCCACGCCGTTTGCCCACCCGTCTTGGGAGACAAAAGCATACGCTTTGTTTAGTTCGGTTTGCAAACGTTTTTCGGCATAAGGCATACGCAAAACACGGCCTAAAAACTGCTCCACCGCAGTGGTGGATTGCACATTAGCAACAGAGCAAAAAATATACGCAAAAGGGCAGTCCCACCCCTCGCGCAGGGCTTGCTTGGTTATGACGTATTCTATAGGGCAATCCTTGGCTAAAATATTTATATTTTCCAGGTCGTTTTGCTCCCCCGTGGCTATCGCAATAGCGGCGGCGGGGATATTTTCATTTTCTATCAAAAATTGTTTTACTATGTCTTCTGTTACTTCACTCCCTTTGCTTTCGGCCTGTATTAGGGCGATGGGGCGTATATAATCTTTATCATTAGCAGCCACTTGCGCCAGCTTTGCACGCATTAAAACCGTTGCGGTTAGGGATTGCTGCCAAGTTTGATGCTCCGTTAAAATGATAGGCAGTTTAATCATCTCTTCCGCTTTAAGTTCCATGGCGGATACGCGGTATAGGATATTACTTTCACTTTCATTAGGAGTGGCAGTAAACTCTATGATAGCGGCAGGGTTAAGACGTTGCATAACCTCCCTATTTAGGCCGGTTACGGCTTTATGGGCCTCGTCTACTATAATAAGCGGCTGATGTATGTGCAAAAGGTTAGCGAAGGAGTTTTTTATCTTACCGGCGTTTTCCCTGCCAGCCTCCACGCGCTCAAGATCCGCGTTTTGGGGGATATTGGTAAAATGTGGTTCTAGTGCTTCATGGTCGCCGTAGATATTGCGGATACCTGTTTCTTTCACATTAAAAGATTGTAAGGTGGATACAAATATACATGCGTTGCTTTTGATGTCTTGCGGGCGCAGGCGGGTAAATTCTTCTATATCAAAAATCTCTACATTGCCGTCAAAGGTGGCATCTAATACTTGGCGGTTAGGGTGTAGTGGGTTTTTTAGGGTTTTGATAGTTTGCTCTTTAATAGCAGCGGTGGGTGTTAACCACAGGGTGATGGGAAAATCCTTTTCCAAATAATTTTTGGCGGAGGCCTTTATACTATGGCACGCAAGGAATGTTTTACCCCCGCCCGTAGGCAGGCGCAAACAAACATAGGGGATATATTCCAACCCGTTTATAGCATTGTAGATAGTTTTGCCAGTAATATCACAAAACGCCTTTTTAGCCCCTACGAAACGGGCATTTTTAAGATAATTTATTAAAACTTGTAAAGTATTACTTTGATAATTTTTCAGTTGGAACATTGATCTGTGGCTCCTGTGTTTTTGCATCGTTTATTTTACTATTGATAATAGCTATATTTTCTTTCGCTATATTAATAGAAGCTATATCTCCGTTATTTTTTGCATTATTGAGGAAGAAGTTCATATAGATCAGAGATTCATTTAAACTATTTATTTCATAAAGTCTAGCTAAGTAAAAATATAAATGATACCTACTATTGTCCTTCTCTAAAGTGGCAAGTGTAAATTCTACAGAATGGAAAAAGTCAAACTGATTCATGCTTAGTCCATTGAAAAGGAGTTTGGTAATAACTCTATCACATTCCTTGATATTCCCTTCGTATGCATAGATAAACGATAAGTCTAGATTTGCAATAGGATTGTTAGACCGAAAGGATAATAATCTTTTTATTGCTGTCTTAGTCTTTTTTATACGACCCATCGCAAAATTCACTATGGCTTGTAACACCCTTGCGTCATATCTCTCATAAAATGCAATAGAACTGTCCAACAAAGAATCCACTGCACATAGAATATCGCAAGATGCTTTAAACTTGTTATTTCTATTGTATAGAGCAGCAGCTTTGGCAAAACGACAAATAGCTATATTGTTCCTTATTACGCTGGATTGATTTAGACTAGGATATTTTTTTGTTATATCTTTGATAATCCATTCAGCTTTATCATATTGATTGTGACATCTTACAGCATTTGCCATAAGTATCATGGAGCGTATAGCCACTGCTTCGCCAAGTTCTTGTTCCGCATTTAAGTCTCTAAAGGGATATTCTAGTGAGGCAGTCTTTAATCCAGAAAAAACTTCCTTTTTGTCTGGCATAGATAGGGATGATATATTGTTTAGTATAAAAAAAATATCAGGAAATCTATTCACCTCAACACCCTTTTTATCTTTTCCTATCAGCAACTCTGATGAAATTATCATTTTTGCCCTACTATTCTTGAAACATAGACCCTTATCCTCCGCATTTTGGAGAACAAGATTTAATCGAGCTTTTTTGACCTCCATATCCGCAATGCATTCATATGTATTAAGAAAGGATACTATTGCTCTATATATTCTTTCTAAAGCATCATACCCATCTGTATCCTTGCTTGACATAACTATTAATATTCCAAATTTGTTTCTATCAAATCTTGGAATACGAATGAATGATAAATACCAAACAATAGTGATAATCGTACAAATTGTAATTATTGATAAAAAGCAAAATACCCAAGATAGGTGTTGATATTTTTCCAATGCAATCATTGTTAGCATGGAATTAAAAACTGCAGAAAATTTGAAAATTTCTTTGTCTATAAAGGAATATAGTAAAAGTCCTATCAGAATTGGCAAAAATAATTGGTATCTAAAACAGAGAATTTTTTTGTAACAGGAAGGAATAAATTTTAGAATATCCATATTATTTCCTTACCTTGCCTTTATTTCATAGGGGGTTTGTTTGAATATTATTTGTTCTTTAGTTAGACGTTCTTTCGTTAATCTTGTGGCTTCGCCATAAATTATTTTTTTACCTTTGTGTTTGGGCAAGGTGTCTAATAGTTTGGCGGTTAATACATTGCCGCCGCTTACGGATTTATCCCCTAAAATGCCGTTGTAGAGCAAATAATAGGCCGTGTCTTTATAGACGCCTAAAAGCGGGGTGTATTGGTAGTTTTGCATTGGGGTTTTGGTTTCTGCAAACCAAATGTGGAAGGCAAGTGTTTTAAAGTCTATTTGCCTGTTTATGTTGCCTTCCTCGTCAAAGATGGTGGGGCCAAGGTCGTAAAAAGTAAATCCGCCGCCGCCCTGCCAATTAACAGCTTTGCTTATACCGCCTTGGTCCGTGCCATCTATTACCGCTTTAAGGCGTGGGGCACAATGTGTTATAGCGTGCTGGCCCATTTCTATACCAATATATTTACGGCCCATTTTTTGGGCAACCGCAGCGGTGGTACCACTGCCTAAAAAGGAGTCTAAAACAAGGTCCCCAGGGTTAGTTGCCAATGTTATGATACGCTCTATAAGCCGTTCTGGTTTTTTTGAGTTAGAAAAATCAGCATAACCTTCTTTATTTAGATTTATTGTGCTAATATCACTCCAAAAATCACCCAAATATTCGTAGATATAATCTGACAAAAAAAGCATTTGTTTTCCTTCCCACCAAATGTATTCTAATCCAGTAGGAGATATAATTTTTGCTATTTTTGTATCAATTTTATATTTTTCAAAAGATTTATTATTTGTCCTATATACAACCGCACTAGCATTTTTAATTTTGAAGTCTCGAACAGATTTCGTACTTATTTTAATTCCCATGCCCGACATAACTTCTTCAATATTTTTTAATATCCAATCCTTAGGGGAATCTTTTTTGTTAATTATAATTTTATTGTAATACTTCAAATATTCATCCAAACCTGTTTCCTTTCTAATTTTTATAGGATTTAAGGCAAGAACACTTTTTCTGTAAACTAACAAATACTCTTTTAACTTAGGCATTTTCTTTTCAACATGCATCATTTTGACACCAGAAGTCTCACTCATCTTAACTGTAATGCAATTGACGAAATTATCTCTTCCAAAAACCTCATCACAAACAACTTTTAGATAGGCTTGTTCATTATCGTCTATTTGAACAAAAAACACACCATCTTCCGCTAAAAGTTGCCGTAACAACTCCAACCTCGGGTACATCATACTTAGCCAGGTGGAGTGCTCTAAATTATCGTCATAATGGGTAAAGGCGGAGCCTGTGTTGTACGGTGGATCAATATAAATACATTTTACTTGGCCTTTGTAGTAGGGCAGGAGAGCTTTTAGGGTTTCTAAATTATCGCCTTTAATAAGCATATTACCAAGGGATTGGTCCCCATAGGATAGGGCCTTGTTTTCCATCAACACCCTATACGGCACTTTACCCGCAGTTTTTACGGCCTGTTTTTTGTTCACCCAATCCAAAATCGGCATAAATAAACCTCAATATAAAAATCAAAAAAACACTATAAATTACTATACAAAATTTAGCCCCTCAAATTGTAGGGTCTATTAAGTATAAAAATAAAAAGATGATAGAATTTGCTTATGGCTATAATAACTAAAGTGCTTATAAAAAATAAATGTTAAAGTTTTTGAACAGTATTCTTTGCTATTAACTGAGCTAATAGGCGATAAGCAAGGTATCTATGCGCTTTATAAAAGAGATAAAATTTATTATATCGGCAAAGCAGTGGACTGAAGGCGCCGCATAAAACAACACCTTGATGGTTGGCACGGGCAAAAGTGGGATACTTTTTCCCTTTTTGTAGTTAAAAATGAAGAGCATATTAACAAGTTAGAATACCTGCTTGTAGCAATTTACAACCCTAGTGGTAACCGTACAAACCCATCTGGCAAGGCAAAAGATTTGCGTTATACATTTGAAAAGAATATAGATGCCTGCCATAAATAACAAAAGGCCCTGCTTGTTGCGTAGAAATGAGAAGTGCGAGGCGCACTGCCGTCGCGCAGAGAAAATGTATCCCGCCCGATATTATTTCCTACATTACCAGATAAAAAAGCAGCCTATCTTTAACTAAGACAGGCTGCTTAAATTCGGTATTTAAATTTTAATAGCAATCGCAACTATTGTCTTTGCAATCTTCACCGTTGAGCTGGATTGTTATATGCTTTATACCCGCAGTATCTGAAATCAATTTTTTAAGCGCGCCGATAAGCGCGTCCCTGTCAACACCGTCTTTTACCGTTATATGCGCAGTAAGGATCAGGAAGGAGGAGGAAATACTCCACACATGTATATCGTGTACGCCTTTTACGCCTTGCGTTTGGGTAATTTTTGTTTTAAGATCGTCAATATCTATATGCGCGGGCGTGCCCTCCAGAAGTATATTTATTGTTTCTGCAAATATATTCCACGCGCTGTATAAAATAAGGAAGGCCACAATAACGCTTATAACAGGGTCCGCCATATACCAACCGAACAAATAAATCAATACTGCGGCAACTATAACGCCGACGGAGCCCAGCATATCGCCAAGCACATGCAAAAGCGCGCTTTTTACATTTATATTTTCTTTATGCTCGCCGCCTCTTAAAATAAACAAAACCGCTATATTAACAATCAGGCCGATAACCGCTATTATGAACATCGGCCCGCTTAATATGGGCACAGGGTTTTGAATGCGGATTATAGCTTCTTTAAGAATAAAAATTGCTATTAAAAAAATGGTTATGGCGTTTATAAAAGCGGCCAGCACTTCAAACCTTTTATAGCCGTAAGTTTTACGTTTATTTGCGGTACGCTGGCCAACTATGACGGCAGAAAGGCTAAGCCCCAGCGCAAAAGCGTCGCTTAACATATGCCCTGCGTCTGACATCAAAGCCAAACTGCCCGATAACCAGCCGCCTATAAACTCCACAAACATAAAAGCTGTTATCAGTATAAAACTGATGAGCAGGGCCTTTTTGCCCGCATTAGCCCCATGATCGTGTGAGTGATTGTGTTTATGTGAATGCTCTGCCATATTTATATTTTATAAAATCCCTAAAAATTATTAAGCGGCTTTTAGCTTTTTAAAAACCTGTTCCACAGCCTTATTTAAATCCCCCGCATTACATACAAAAGCGCGGCCCTGCATGCCGATAGGGTCCTCCACATCCTGCTCCTTGCCATAGGCATAGTCCATAAGCAGGTACATTTTATCGCTGTACTGCGCATATTTATCAAGCATTAAATCAAGGTGCTCAGCCTCCATAAAAAGCACAAGGTCCGCAGCGGCAAAATCGCCCTTAGTTAATGGCACGGGCGTGTGCCCGCTATAATCTATATTTTGGGTTTTAAGAAAATCTTTTATTTTTTGGGGTACGCGTAACTCAGGATCGGCATAAACGCCGCGGGAAAAAACTTCAAAACCCTGCAAGCGGTTATCCGCACAAAGTTTTTTAAGGATTTCCTGCGCCATAAAGCTGCGGCATATATTGGCGTGGCAAACAAAACATATTTTCATATCATTTAGAATATAGCAAATTTTATACAATTAATTTATGTCCATATTTTTACAGATAATTACGGTATTGCTTATTTTCTTCTCCGTCTTCAGCTTCGGTGCGACGGAGCCCTGGGCCCAAGCCATAGTGCAATGCGCTGTGGCGGTTTGCGCGATATTATATATTTTCAACAATAAAAGAATATATATTACCCCTTTGCTTAAGCCTGTAATTTTTATCTTCACCTTCATCTGCGCCCTGGCGCTGATACAAGCGGCTTTCCCCTCCAATATCCTGGAGAAAACCCCTCTTTATCCCATAAGCCTTGCAAGGCTTTATACTTTGGAGGCGGCCGCTATGTTCTTTAGCAGGCTGCTTTTTATACTTTTAATTTCCCAGCTTTTTTATACTAAAGAGGCCGCAGCTATTCTTGTAAAAGCAACCGCAATTTGCGCTCTGCTTACAATACTTACGGCATTCTGCTTCCCGGGCGCGGGGTATATACACTTCTTTACAGGCGTAAAGGGCGGCATCGGCCCGTTTTTAAACCGCAATAATGCAGGCGTATTTTTTGCTATGGGTTCAATCTATGCTATTACCTGCGGCATTTATTCCTATTTCCAATATAAGAAGCATCCCGATACGACAAGCCCGCAGCAATTTTATGTTAAGCAATTCTTTTGGGCGGCGGCAAGTTTAAGCCTTATTATAATGACTATATATACCCGCTCCAGGGGCGCGATGCTGGCGCTTTCCTGCTCTTTGGTATTTTACGCTTTTATGCTCATAGTATTTTTTGCAAAGACTTTTAAAACAAGGTTTACCGGCGCGTCCATATTAGCCGCGTTTAGCGGGCTTGCCGCTGTTATAGCGGCAAAAAATACCGCGGCGATAAATGTGTTTACCGACAGGGTTATAACGCTGTCTGTAGACATCAGGCTGGAGATTTACCAAAGCGCGCTAAGGATGTTAAAGCAATTCCCCCTCTTTGGTACAGGTTTAGGCGCGATGCCCGTTGCTTTGCCAAACTATATAGTTAAACCGATACACGAATATGTTGAACACCTGCACAATGACTGGCTGGAAATCCTTTTAGGAGCAGGAGTCATAGGTATGGCCGTTATTTTATGCGGCATGGCGTGGTTTGCTTATGTCTATTGTAAAAATATAAATAAACTGGGCCGCCGCAAAAAAGTTTTATACTTTGGCATGGCAAGCATAATTGTGCTTATGGCCATAGCCTGCGCGGTGGATTACCACTTTTTTGTTACGGCCAACTCTTTAATGCTTTGTATTGCGCTTGGTATTTTGGGCGCAAATACGATGTTTAAAGATAAAGCCGAGCCCGTAAAAACAGGCCCCATTTGCAAAATACTCTTTATAATTGTTGCGCTGATAAGCTTGTGGCTGCCCGTTAATAAGGCTATAGCGTGGCGCACGATGCTCTTTGGCAAAGGCCTGCTGCCCGCCGCAAGGATAGCCCATTATGAAAACGCTTTAACTTACTATGACGGCCACCGCTATGCTTTAAGGACGGGTATGGAATACCTGCGCCAAAGCAAAAACGCATCCTTACCGCCTGACTTACGCGCAAAATACAAAGCGCGCGCTTTGGAAATCTCAAAAATATACCTCACCAAGTATCCTAAGGAGAGGGAGCTCTCGCGCCTGTATCTTATGGCTGTAAAGTAGCTCCGATTTTGGTAAAATATAAGGATGAAATTATATATACACATCCTTACTGTAGCTGTATCAATTTTTTTACTCACAGCCTGTTCGGCAAATACTAAAACCGCCCCCGCGCAAACCGTTTCTATTAATGACCAGGTTCTTGAGGGCCTTGAGCAGGTGCTCCAATCAAACGACTATACGCTGCAACCGGGCGATTTAGTTGAAGTCCATATTTTTATGGAAGATGATATGAACCGCACATTGCGCATAAGCGGCAACGGTACAATAACTTTACCGTTAGTCGGCAACCAAAAAATTGCGGGCAAATCGGTATTCCAGGCTGAGCAGCATATCTCCAAAGCTCTTAAGACATATTTAAGGAATCCGCAGGTCTCCCTTTTCATCAAAGAATACGGCAATAAAACGGTTTATGTTTTAGGGCAGGTAAGTAAGCCCGCCTCCCTTGAAATACCGCCCGAAAAGCCGCTTACCGTGCTGGAGGCTATAACCTCCGTCGGCGGGTTTACGGATGTAGCCGCGCCTTCAAAGGTACGCGTTTTGCGTATGGATAACGGCAAACAAAAATCAATAGACGTTGATATCACCCAAATAACCAAGCAGGGTAATAAGGCTTTGGATATAACTTTAATACCCGGCGATGTCGTCTTCGTCCCGCAGAGTATGTTCTAAGGAAATTTTATGGAAGAGATAAAACAAAATAATGAAGATTTAGACTTCAGCTGGTATATACAGGTAATCCTTAAGCGTTTTTGGCTTATAGCGGGTTTTGTAATTATCGGCATAGTGTGCGCGGTACTCGTAAATATCTTTATGCGCCCGATGTATAAAGCCACCGCGCTTTTGATGATTGAAAAGGAGCAGGCGGGTAAGATTGACGTTTCCCCCATAGGCTCCTTCTCCGCGGAGGAGGATTATTACAGAACGCAGTATAAACTGCTTGAAAGCAGATCCTTGCTTGAAAAGGTTTATAAAGGGCTGAATCTTTATGACTATGACGATTTTAAGGACCCGCGCGGCTTTATGAAATTCCAAAAAGCCCTGCAGGTGGAGCCCGTAACAAGGAGCCGCCTTGTAAATTTAAACGTCTTCTCCCATTCGCCCGAGCTTGCTGCAAAGATTGCCAATACCCTCGCGCAGACATTCGTCAGCGATAATATAAGCAACCGCATCTCCATGGCGCAAGACGTAATAAACGCCCTTGAAAGCACGCAGAAAAGCGCCAAAGAGCAGGAGCTTTTAAACTCTATGCCGCAGGTTGTTAACAGCGATTTCATCAAAAACCTTAAAGTGCAGGAAGCCGATTTAATGACGCAGAAAGCCAAGCTTTCATCCAAATACACGGCAAATCACCCTGAGATTATTTCCCTAAACAATCAAATTAAGGAAATACAGAAGACCATCGCAACCGAAACCAACCGCCTTATACAAAGTATTAAGATTGAGCTTTCGGGCCAATTCTCGGGCAATAATATCCGCATTATTGACGGCGCGCAAACGCCTGAAATCCCCGTCAGACCCAGGAAGCTGCTTAACCTGGCTATCGGTATTTTGGCCGGCGGCTTGTTGGGGCTGCTACTCGTATTTGTGCTTGAGTTCTGGGACCAGAGCGTGCGCTCTTCCGAGGATTTAGACTCAAAGCTGGGCCTGCCGTTCCTCGGTTTTATACCTGTGGACAAAGTTAAAAAAGGCAAAAAGGAATATGACCTTATGCTAAAAGAAGGCAATATATTAATGGCTGAAAAGGTGCGCGACGTACGCACTATGCTTGATTTTGCGGCGGCCGATAATATAAATGCGCCTTTCCTTATCTCCAGCGCATTGCAGGGCGAGGGTAAGAGCCACCTTTCAACCAATTTATCAGTCTCCATCGCGCAGACAGGCAAAAAAGTATTATTGATTGACGGCGATTTACGCCGCAACCGCCTGCACCGCGCCTTCCACCTTTCAAATGAAGCGGGTTTAAGCAATATCTGGTCCGCCGACGCTAAAAAGGCCGACTATAAAGCTAATATACAGGAAGTGCCCGACGTCAAAAACCTTTTTATAATGACGGCCGGCCAACGCCCGCCAAACCCCGCCGAGCTGCTAAACACTCCGCAGCTTGAAGCCTTTATAAAATGGGCGCAGCAAAATTTTGACCAAGTTATCGTAGACTGCCCTGCGATTATGCCTGTATCTGATACTTTGCTTTGGGGCAAGTATATACCGCGCGTAATCTTTGTGGTAAAATACGGTAAGACAAATGCGAAGCTTGCAGCCTCGGCCATCTATAAGCTTAAGAAAGCCGGCGTAAAGATACTCGGCGGCGTAATATCTAATTACCGCCCTGAAGGCCTCTCTTACAGCAAGTACAGCTACTATAAGCATTATAATTATAAGCAGGATTAACAACTTATATTGCAGATAAAATAAATATCCCCCAGCGTAGCTGGGGGTTTTTCATATGCGGGCCCTGCCCTC
>CAYQAU010000003.1:53546-148762 GCA_964415545.1 uncultured Elusimicrobium sp. | reverse complement strand
TCCCTCCTCACCGGTAAACCTTTTTAGAACCCCCGGCCTAGCCGGGGGTTTTCAAAAGCACATAAAAGCACATTCCACAGAATGTGCTTTTTTGTTTGTATTGAAAGCAAACCCTCGTCGTTGGTTTTAGCGAAACAGCAGAGTCACGGATTTGTGAGGTTGTGTGTGGCTAGCAATATGCGTCCTTTTACCCCCAACCTCTCTTTTCGCAAATTCCCAGGTATCACAACTTCTTCATTTCCGAAGCCCTTATGATCTCTTTGGGGTTGATTCTTTTATGGAGAGGATATGTTTTTATCTCATCAGGTGACAATTCTATGATTACAATTCGGGGATTCCCCAATACAGCATTAAAAAACATATCAAAATGCTTCTCTTTTTGAGCAGTGAATGTATCAAAATCTACAGATGACACCACGCCTGTAATTATATCCGGATATCTAATAAAGGAGTCAAACCTGAAAACACCTTCTTTCTTATCCTCAATTCCGATATGAAGTTCCGGGACTTTTCTGCGACCATGCAACAAATTCGTGCACTCTATATTTACTAATTTAGAGATTATTCCATCTGAAATATCCATTATAGCATCTCTATCGGGTGACCAATATATTGCCCCTGTGTAATGTTTTATTGTTAGAAATTCAACCAATCTAGCAAATAACAATATTACAAGTCGCATATTTCTTAAAACATTATGATTTATATTTGTTTTTTTCAGATAAGCACTAAATTTATTTAACGCTTTCATTTCCTCTGGCCTAAGGTGAAGACTTGTTTTCATATTTTCTATGTCTGCCTTAAATTCATCTATATTCACTATTTTTTCTTTGTCTTTAATAATGATTGATATTGTAAAAAAGATTTTGTTATCCCGTATAAATTTTATTACCTCATCACGAACTTTGCTCATCTTTTTTATATCTCTAGGAAGTTTTTTATTTAAAAAAGCAGAAAACTCTCTCAGTTCAGGTACTGGGGATATTGTAAAGGTTATACAATCATGTTTATTCTTATCATCCAGACAGTAGTCACTGGACACAAACCACCCAGGAGGAACAGGATTTAATCGTTTTTTATATATTTTCCATCTTTGGAAAAAATTCCTAGATTGAGATAAAAAAGTCTTATTATTCATAGATAAATACTACATAATTTTATTTATATGCTATACCAAACTTTTTCTTGCTCTTGAAAGTCTACATACTTATCAGCTAAGCCCATAAGTTCAACTAATCTTATGTTTTTAGGATTTCTGTTTTCAAAGATATCTTTTATTATTTTAGGAGAGAGAGATTTAAGATTCATATATCTATAAATGGTCTTTTTCTGGAGGCCTGCTTCCTTTTCTAATTGAACTACTGTTTTGCCTTTCTCTAATTCTTTGGAAAACTTCCACCCATAGGCTATGCCGCGCACGAGACTTTCATTCATTTGAGATACTGTTAAAATGTTTTTGGCACAGGTATTACGTAGCTTTGTGCTTTTACTGTTATCCAATACAAACTCAAAAGTTATTATTAAAAATTTTCTATCTGAACTGGCACTTATATTACCATTATTTTTCAGTATTTTCTTCCTT
Source organism: uncultured Elusimicrobium sp. (assembly GCA_964415545.1). GTDB lineage: Bacteria > Elusimicrobiota > Elusimicrobia > Elusimicrobiales > Elusimicrobiaceae > Proelusimicrobium. The sequence goes on along the minus strand of CAYQAU010000003.1, from coordinate 147,180 downwards.
ATAAAACTAGTATCAGGGGTATGTCTAAAAGCAAACTTGGCTAATTTCCCAATATCGATATAAACAGCCACCTTATTTATTTTTTCATCTCGCCCACATATCGCCTTATCTACAAAACCCCTTATATCTTCAGGGTTAAACGCTGGGATATATTTAAGACTCTCTTTTATATCTTCCGCTAGAAGTCCCTTCAAGTCTATTTCCAGGAGCCTGTTTATATTTTCCATAGCCACAGTATCAAGCTGCGCCATAGGCAGGCTCATACCCTTGCGATTAAAATAATAATAAAACCGCTTGTTTCCCTTTTTAGTGCTGGTTATATTGAAAATATTCCCCATATCATCAAACAGGGTCTTATTAAAAAGACATTTAGAATAGCTATATTCCTTACGTTGCGTGTTTTTTAAATAATACTGCCCCAACTTATCCTGAACCGCTTGAAACAGCTCCTGCCGCAATATTGCCTGATGTTTGCCCTCATAGACCTTGCCAACCGCATAATGTGGTATTTTGCCTATATAAATAGGATTTCTCAGCATCCTGTGTAGGTAGCTAACGTAAATTCTTTTACCTCCGCGATCACTCTTGCTATGCTTTGCAAACCATTTTTTAGTTTTTACCCCATTCTCGTCAAGCCAATCACATACCTGATACATATTATCCAACTCCAAATACTTCTCAAAAACCTGCTTTACAACCGCCACTTCCCCCTCATTAACAATAAGCTGTTTTTCTACAATATCATAACCCAAGAGAGGTGATCCGCCAACCCACAAGCCTTTGGCCTTTGTGGCAGCAATTTTATCACGCACACGCTCACTTCCCACCTCCCTCTCAAACTGTGCAAAGGATAAAAGCATATTAAGAGTCAGTTTCCCCATAGAATTACTTGTATCAAATGCTTGGGTTACCGATACAAAATTACATTGATATTTCTCCAATTCTTGAATCATTTTATGGAAGTCCACTATAGAACGCGAAAGCCTATCCACCTTATAAACCACAACCATGTTCACATTTCCGTCTCTTATGTCTTCAAGCATTTTCTTAAGCCCTGGTCGTGCCATCGTCCCACCGCTTATTCCACCATCTGAATAAGTTTTATAATACCCCCATCCATTAAAGGTTTGGCTAGCCACATAAGCCTTGCAGGCCTCCTCTTGATTATGGAGCGAATTAAACTCTAGCTCCAACCCATGCTCTGTAGACTTTCTTACATATATCGCACAATTTATCTTCTGCATATTGATACCTTTTTTATTATAATAACCCTATACACATTACCGCTTAGTAAGCACAGTAAGTCAAGTGTTTTTAGGAGAAGATATGGATTGGAAAACTTTTATCGCCGCATTATCAGGGTCGCTTGTGTGGCCTGGAGTGCTTTTATCTTTTTTATTTCTATTTAAGAAGCAGCTTTCGTCCCTAATTTCATCTATTGCATCAGCCAAATATAAGGATTGGGAAATACATTTTAAAAACGAAATTCTCAAAGCAGAAGAAGAAGGCAAGAGGGAAGGTATGCCTACCCTTTCAGGTAAAGAAATAGAGAGTTTAAAAACTAAAGTTTGTGAGGATCCCGCCAAGGCCATAGTTGCTTCATGGCAAAATCTGGAAGTGATTACATTTAAAAAATTACAAAAAATATTTCCCAAAGAACACCCCGAATCAAAAGACCTTAAACAAGGTAACGCGCTAAATATCCTCCTGTTATCTGGTGGATTACCACCAAAAACAAGACGTCTCTTGGATCAACTACAAATTATCAGAAATCAAATAGTGCATTACCCAGGAGAGGTAAAAGATTTTGAATATGCATTAAAATATGTTATTTTGACCGAACAACTTTCAAAAACCATTGAAGGAATAAGAGAATTCCCCTTGTTCAATCTGCATGCCCTCACGCTGCTTATACTTGAAATCAATCACGTAATTGATACAGGTAAATATGATAATATTACACCAGATGAAATAGTGGATCATTTGGAAAAAGGCACAATATTCAATTTTCTCAAGCAACGCATAGGTGATGATATGGATCTATCATGGTTTACAAATTCTACACCCCTATACAAAGGTTTTATGGATTATTACTTGGAAAATATGGAAGGATTTGCTACGGGATATGGCACAAGTGGTGGAAGACGGAAGTGGGGTGTTAAAAACAAGGGATTATGCCTATTACTAGCATGGACTAATGAATTGATACAACAAGGAAGCGGATGGCATCCTGCTGCAAATTAAACTTTCCCATTAAGATTAAAGAAGTCGGGGCCGCTAAGATGTTTACCTGATATCTCATTAGCTACAGCAGATAAGGTTTTATATATTTTGTCATGAAGCTTAAAAGTACCATCTTCCAAAACTATAGCCTTATATTCTTTGCCCTTGTATACCTTAAGTAGTTCCGTGCCAGCTGTTAGCGCATATTTATTTTTATTGGCTTTTTCTATATATTTCTCGGGATTCTTAGCGTATCTGGTAAGACGTCTGATATGTTTATCCTCTAACTTAATATTAAAACGTTCGCATTGGATTGAATACCATAGTGGGCGTAGTGCCGCCTTTTTATTTCTAAATGGTATTAGGTAGAATATCTTCCAATAAAACTCCAGTTGCTCTTGTGACAACTCTTTCAACTCCTCCATGCTTGAAGGTAGATAACATTTATTTCTCATTTAAAGCCTCCTTTATTTTTAATAGTTTGTTGGCAACATCACGATCTTTATTTTTATATCTTAAAAACAGCTTTAAAAGTTCAATCATAATTTCAAAAATATCGCGCTCAAGTATGCGCGGCCTGCCATAGGGATTACCAGATAACCCCTTTTTAAACCTTTTTTCTATTGGTGGAATTCTTTTCATATACACATTACCGCTTACTGTCGGGAGAGAAGTCAAGTGAAAAGCCCCATATTCTTAAGAATATGGGGCTTTTCAGACTTTATAAAAACAAATTTAATCTATTTTAATCCAACTGTCATCGTAGTTTACAGCCCTTAGCACAGCCTTTTTCTCAAGAGGCGCAGGCTTCTTAATTGAAATATATAAAGCATCCGAGGGAATATCCTCAACTATAGTGAATTGAGATCCATGCGGCTGCCAAGTAAAACAATGTTTGCCGGAAGAATCATATCCTTCGAGATTCTCTTGTTTATTCCATTTCCAACTATACAACTCTGGATCATATCTTTGAGTATCAAACTCAAAAATGGCAAATTCCTCAAAATTTTTACCTTTAATTAGAACAACCGTTCTAACAAACTTAAATTCCTTTTTTACCGCGGACACACGCTCGTTCCAAATGGAAAGAATTTGCGCCCCGAGGGAGTTGGTATCAGCAGACAGATAATTGGAATCGCCAAAAGAATATTTAGGTGAATTTCTCCCGGATATTAAACGAACTCTTTTCTGATTTTTTAGATTAGACGAAGCTTTAACTGTTTTCGCTCCCCAACAACACGGGCCCAAAACAACATCATCTAAGCCTACGTTAGAAGGCTTCCATTCTGCACCTATACAATGGGCAAATATTTCTTCCCATTCATTACCTTGGAGATCGCAAGATGGTTTTGTAGCTGCTAGGTATACCAACTCCTTCCCTAGATTGGATATAAAATCCTTGGGGAATTTATTTAGATCAAAAGGCGGCTTAACTTTCTGCACGGTTCTTAACTTAGGTTCAAGTTTTGTCATGTCTCTCACTCAATAGAACTAATTACATTAATTCTACTGGTTTTTAAGAAAAATGACAATGATTAGTTAAATACAGCGGGGATAAAACTCTTCAACACTTCATAGATCATATCCACAGGCACGGCGTTGCCAGCCTGTTTGCGGATATGAGAGTCCTCTAGTACAATTTTAAAGTTATCAGGGAAGCCTTGAAGGCGAAGCATTTCCCTTGGCGTCAAACGCCTCTCGCCATTTACCAAAAGGTAGTTATAGGACGCACCGGCGCGTAAAGCGCATGAATAAGGATATGAAGAAATGTTACCGCTTTTGTTCTCATGCCAAATGGAAGGGGTATACAGGCTCTTATGTGCAGATTTCCTTTTATCAACAATTGAGCGTGAAGCAAAATATTTAGGAGAAACCTTTTTTTCCAAAATATCCTCAAGAGTTTTCCCATTTACAATTTTTTTGGGCCATTTCATATCAAACGGTTGCAGTGCCCCAACTATTATCACTCTTTCCCTTTTTTGAGGAAGGCCATAGTCCAAAGCATTTAAAACCTTATAGTCCACAAAATATCCTAGTTCTTTTAAGGTTGTCATAATTTTTCTAAATGTCTGACCACCGTCATGGGAGACCAACCTCTTAACATTTTCCAGCACAAAAGCTTTTGGTTTTTTGGCGGCTAATATACGGGCTATCTCAAAAAATAAAGTTCCCCTTGTGTCTTCAAATCCCTTTCCCAAACCTATAATACTGAAAGCCTGACATGGAAAGCCAGCAAACAAGATGTCATGATCTGGTATTTTATCAGTTGGGATTTTTGTAATATCCCCTTGTGGATATTTTCCGAAATTAGCGCTATAACTTTTACACGCGAACTCATCTATATCCGAACTTAACAAGCATTCATAGTTAAACTCGTTTTCTAAAAAATATCTCTTTGCAGCAAAATGGAACCCGCCTATCCCACAAAACAAATCAATAAACTTGATTTGTTGCTTTACTTTATTTTTCCGAGGGTTCGCCACGTCGTTTAAAAAGATATGATCTACAGGTAATTTTAATGCATTTGATATACGGTATGCAAGATCTATGGATGGATTAGTATCACCGTTTTCTATAGAAATAATAGTTTTGCGGGTAACATTGATTTGATCAGCCAAATCGTTTTGGGTTATTTTATTAGCCTTTCGTATGCTTTTTAACATGTTTTTCATATAAAGTATAAAATGTGAAGTTTATTACACTTATTGTATTAAATAAAAAGAAGAATTAAAAGTTATTTTTGTTACGTCTAGAATTTATGGCCTTTGCAATCTTAACAACGCATTTATCAATATTTTTTTCTATATCATTACCCCAAAAACGGAGCACAAGCCATCCGTTCTTTTTAAGAGATCTATTAACTATCCTATCTCTTTTAATATTTCCCTCAATCTTCTCAATCCAATATTTTTTATTTGAATCTATGTAGTTAGGATTTTTTCTCAACTTTTTGCCATGCCAAAACTCACTATCGCAAAATATTGCTATTTTGTCTTTTCTAAACGCTATATCAGGCTTTCCTAGAATGTTTTTACAGTTTTTACGATAGCGATATCCCTTTTGCCACAAGGCCTTTGATAGCATGATCTCTATTTTGCTACCGCTGGATTTGATTGCGCGCATTGTTTGTGATCGTTGCTTTTTTGTTAATGTATCCATATAGCAATTTTAACAAATCAATTCATATGAATAAATGACATCGTCTAATAAATGTTTCTTAATATACATCATCTCAGTCTATATTGAACAAATTACCCATTTAAAGTTCGCATTATCTTCTCAAACGCCTTCTTGTGCAGCAAAAGACTGTAGAGGATAAACTTTTCTTCTTTAGTCATTTTTACCACCTGTCAGTTTGAAAAATACATAACCGCTGATGGATGCGCCTACTATGTGAACAGCCCGAGCTGAGATACTCTTAAAAATCTCCCCCTTGTATTCAAAGCCGTTTTCAACCACTTTTATTTGTAACTCTTCGCCTTTATATTTGCGGGTTATAATTGTTTCCCTGCGCAGGCAAGCGCGAATCGCGTTGAGTGCCTTTATTTGCCCTAAAAACACCCTCTGCAGGCTTTTTTGTAACCTTTATAGCCTTGCATGCGACGGTCTTTTCAACAGGAGATGCCCGAATATCCTTGGGAAAGCCTTTTGGTATACTTTTTAATACTCTTAGTTTAGGTTGTTTCTTTTTCATACTGCCTCCTTGAGCCAAATATGTGCGCGTATATATTACCGCTTAGTATAGGGAGGCAAGTCAAGTCTATTTTTGATTGGGTTTTATCTCTTGAAATAACATACGTTTTGCATCAAACTGCAAATCAATATCAACGGGACGGGTAAATTTGTTTTTGCAGATGGAAAGTAATCCCTCCACATGCAGGCTTTTGGAATCTTCTCTGGAAAATTTTGGGCGATAAATAAAACCCATTATATCTGCATACCTTTCCAAGTCGCCAAAATTCTTAAAATCATTTAGACAAGGGCGGCACTCCTCTATTTTATCCACATAAACCATAGGTAAATTACAAAACATCAATACAGCTACATCTAGCTTTTGGGCAAGTTGTTTAAGTGTATTGGCGATACCCTCAAACGCTTTAATATTTTGCCTGTGCTGTAGTAGTTCCATATGATCAACAATGATAAGCGAGACTTTTTCTATCCCAGAAACTTTATTTACTATACTTTCAGCCGATAACACAGAAGAGGTATCCAAATAAAACGGCGCAGCTTCAATTTTTTCGATAGAACTCTTTACCGTTTCTTGCTCCAGCAAATTAGGCAGCTTATCGTCGATATCTTCCCCGGGCATACAGTTCACAAGTTTATTTAAAACCTCATTATAGCCAAATTGCAATGAAAAATAAGCCGCCGGCTGATTGTCCTCAATACAAACTTTTTTAATAATATTAATAGCCAAACTTGTTTTACCGTGCCCTGTGCGCCCGCCCAAAATAGTTAAACTGCCGGGTGGCAAGGCTATATCGCCATATCCTATTGCGACACCGGTCGCACGCAGGATTTTGGATCTAATTTTTAATGATTCAATATATTCAGGCATATATGCCTTAGCTAAAGATAGTTCGCCTTTATGTCTCATAGTTTCTCCATTTGTTTTTAATCTTTTATTTACCGTTTCGCCGTTTGCCTCGGCTTGAAAGACATTTTAAACATCCTCTCTTTTATAAGGCTGTTTACCGCATTGTTTAGGCCACGCGCACCAGTGCCGCTTCTATAGGCAGCCTCCACCAGTTTTTCAATTTGATCTTCTGGCAATGCAAAGGAGTCCCCGCAAATTTCAAACAACTGTTTATAGTTACTTATAATACTTTCTTCTGAGTCAAGTAATATATCTTTAAGATCTGCCTCGGATAACGCCTCAAACTCTATCAAATACCCAAAGCGACCAACAAACTCTGGGATAAGGCCGTAAATAGCCAAATCCTGCGCGTTTAGTGGTGGCAGCGGCGCAGCCTCCTCCTTCGCTATAAAACCGATATTTACGCTGCTAGTGGATTTTTTGCTTCTCTATCCCGCTAAATGCGCCTGCCACAACAAATAAAACATTGGAGACATCAAAATATGCTCTGTCGCGACTCATAGAATCGTTTAGAACACAACCCTCGCCTTCTATTATTTTTAAAAGTTCGCGTTGAACAACAACCCCCTTCGTCTCACCATAGCGACCTGGGCGAGAGGCTAGCTTATCAATTCCATCTATAAAAATAATGCAGGGTTTTAGCTTACCACCCTCGCCGCCGACTGCCTGGTAGGTATCTGAAATAATATCACTTGCGCTCATGCCGATATAGCCCGTTTCGCTATATTGCGTGGCATCAAAAGTAAGCATTGGCATGCTGAGTATCCTTGACATGCATTGGCACATATAAGTTTTTCCTTTGCCTGTTGGCCCGGCTATTAAAATATTGTTCTTTTTTATTTTTATTTTTTTGCGCTTCATGGCGTGGCAGCGCACAAGATGCTCAAAAACACCTATACAAAATTGCTGTTTGGCGCCTTCGTGCCCACGGACATATTTGCTTAGCTCCTCATATAAGCTTGAGGGGCTGTATTCAATAATTTTGCTTTTATAATCATCTTTATCCGATGAGAACATGCCAAGCAAACCCGGGGATGCATGTATGGAGCTGGTTTTGTCTAGAAGAATATTTTTCTTAAATAATTTAGACTGCTTTTTATTTAGCAGTATATTGACTTCCTCAAGCGTGCCTATATTACCTTTAAGTATCGTCAATATTAGGGTGGATTTTGCTTTAGTCTCATCAAACATCTCGGCGCAGATATGGCTGGCACAAACCATGCAAAGCAAAAATATTTCTATAGCCGTAAGCTGCCACCCAAGCGCATCAAAAATATTTATTTTTGCCTTTCCTTATTTGTTTAAGCATAGTTCTGATGTATCCTCAAGTTTATCTTTAATCAAAACTAAATCCACTAAATCCCCACCTGTTGCTTTTGTAATAACGAAATCATTATTTTTGTTTTCTCCCAAAGCTTTTATTATATCTTTAATAAAAAACACACCTACTCCCGCGGCCTTTATCAGGACCGGTTCCCTATCATCTTTGACATTGCCTAAAGCCATAAAATATTTCCAATCGCCTGACCAGAGTTTGTTCCTGACTTTTTTTATATCATCTCCGTTAAACTTTTTATTAACAAACTCTTCCACACACTCAGCAAGAACCTCTCTAGTCCTAGCCCTTGCACTATTGGCCCCAATCCCAAAGGCCCTATCTGCTCTTCTGGTTTTGCTTATAAAAGCTACTGGATTTATAGAAACTTGGACCTCAACATGCCAGGCATCCACTCCTGTATCCGTTTTTTTAATAGCAAGAAGATCAATTTCATTAAGACCAACTTTTATCCCTCTTATAGTAAAAAAACCCCGCCTATTTAACCATTCCTCAACAACTTCCTCACTCAGCATTGCCATAACTTATCCTCCTTTCATCTAATTTACCAACTAAAGATATTTACGCTTACATAAAGCAGTAAGTCAAGCGTTAAAACTATCGCCACCCTCGGCCAAACCATTCTTGCGATATTTCATATTTATACTTATAAAAAAGTAAACTTCCCAGGAGTTTATTAATATCAACCGCCTTAAAGGAATGTACTGAGTTTAGATACCCCATAACGGTAGTGTAATCATATATGCCCCGGTAACTATAATAGCCGGATTTAAGCGGACTACTTGTTGCGTATTTATCCTTTGTATACACAAATATCATCTTATCAAACATATTATAGGGCGCATTTGATGAATCTGACACCAAAACACCATTATAGCCTGTTGATAGAACCGATAAAAAATACGTGTATTTACTATTGCTATATATAATAGGCGATTTTTTAGTGGTGGTAAGCATAAAATCCGACACACTTCCCGCGCATAAATTTAAACCGCCGGTTTTAGATTTAAAGATAGCAGCCTCCTTATCATAATAATAGTTAAAAAGCATTGTTGCCAAGGTGGAAAACCTATCAATTTCCAATTTAGGATTTTTAACTGCAAGCGGAGAATTAATTTTTACCAAATAGGCATCATATAACTCCTTAAAATCAAAGAATACGTTTTTAGTTTTATCAATGTTCATTGCAATGAAGCAGCCTGTCGGACAAAGAAGATCTTGTTGCTTCTCATAATAATCTTTTTTAGACGCTTCAATATCCTTCTGGCTTTCAACAATTCTATTGTATACATTAGCGCAGGCGCGTAACTGTTCATATTTAGCCAAAGCGGCCTTGGTGCCCGTTGTTTTATCTACTTTTAAGTAGTTCAAAAGGGCATTTATATCTGGGGTATCGGTATTAATTTGCCTTTTTATATCCTCGCATATAGGTGGCAAAACACCTATATATTTCTCGATATTGCTTTGCAATGTTGATACATTATCCATATAGTTTCTGGCATTATTGCATGGGCACTTCCCCAAAAGTTGAGTATTAATAACGGAGCATCCACAAAGAACCAGCGTAAGTAGTAATGGTATATATTTCTTCATTCCTTCCTCCTAAGTTTATATTTATAGCATATAGCCTAATTTATTCTAATATTTGATAACGACAACCTCTTGTCGCACAAACAAATTATTATTTATGTGTAAATAGCCAATAAAAAAGCGGCAATCATTTTTGAGGGATTCGAAACGCTCTAAATGATATGCCGCCTCCTGACTCTTACGAGTCAGAAAATTGGCTATCACCTTGGTTTCGAATCCTCATATCTCTTTTTCAGATATGACGCAACACTTTTAAGGGTGTTACTTTGGTAATAAAACCCATTAAATAATAGCGACATAAATTTGTCGGCATTATTTGTTATGATGTAAATATGAAAAAAGAACACGATTTTAAACGATTAACAAGAATAGTGCGCCTGCTAAATATACTATCTGACGGCAGCTTGATAGTTGCCGATGTAGCAAGGGAGCTAGATGTCTCCGTCCGCACAATACAGCGCGATATTAGGACTATAGAGGATGCCGGGTTCCCCCTCTTTAACGAAAAACCTGGGCAGTTAAGATTTTATGATGGATTTTCCCTAAAAAAAGTGAAGCTTTCTGATGAGGAAGCGTCTATGCTTGTGCTAATGTCCGATATTGTTAAGCCATTGGGCGCGCGCTTTGATAGCTCCTTCCAAAGCCTTAAAAACAAGATATTTAATACGAATGCCGATTCCCCCTTTTACATAAAAATGCCAAAGGGCCTTAAATATGAGGAAACCGCAGTAACAAAAGTTTTAGAACGAGGAATAGAAACAAATACCTGGATTAACATGACTTTAACCCATGCCCCTACTAAGAAATTATCCTATCAACTTCGCCCTTTAAAGATTATAAATTATGATGGTTTTTGGTATTTATTAGGGCTAAGAACAAACTGTATTGGCAGTAAAATGAGAAAATTTCGTTTGGATAATATTTTAGAAGCCGCCGCAACCAATAAAACTTTTAAAATGACTAAAGACATATGCAAATTATTGGATCAAAGCCCAAACATCTGATTTGACGAGAAAAAAGATATAAAAGTAGTGGTTAAAGTATTACCCGAAATAGCCCACTACTTTAAGGTAAAGGAAATTTTTCCACTTCAAAAGATAACCAAAGAATGGAAAGATGGATCTTTAACTATAGAAAGCTATGTATCCAACCCTCGCGAAGCCATCCAAATAATCATGCAATGGGTACCATATATAAGTATTTTGCAACCAAAAAAACTAAAGGAAGAAGTGAAAACTTTACTCAACAAGGCTTTAAGATCTGTCTGACACTATTTAGGAACTGCTATTGCCAATATATGTCTGGGGCGACTCATGGCAACATATAATTTTTTCCATTGAGGCTTATGCGTGTTTTTCTTTTTTTTACCACGTAATGTTTGTATGTCTGTGGAGGTCGTTCCATCTTTTGTAGCTAAAACCAATGTAGCATCATGAGTTTCACCTTTTACTCCATGTATAGTATCAATATAAAAAGTCAAATTATCATATTTAAAAAGATTATTTACAATGGGAATCTGTGTTCCATTAATATTTATATATGATGATACGTTAGGAGCTTCTTCTTTGTATTTTGAGTCGCAAAGTATCTCATAGTTAAAAGTTATACCCAAGAGTAAAGATAAATCTTCTTCAACTTTTGCTTTGGATATCGGAGTATAAAGATTTAACCAAGCAAAAATCATCTTATTTAGAATATCTAGCTGTGAGGTTTTATTCAAAAAAGCTATAAATTCCATACGAGAAAGTCTTTTGGTATCGATAGTAGAAGATCGTGCAATACAATCAATAATCAGTTCATAGTTATTTGCAAAATTGCCGACTATATTTTTATGTAAATATTCTAATGCTTGAAAGATATTGGAAGTTCGAAATTTGTTTTTTTTAATTTTTTTATTAAATGCTGGAATATATGATTGAATATCTAACGCTCCATCTGTAGGGTTATCTCCCTGAGCACCAATAATTTTAATAATAGGATTTTCAGGTAACTTGTCCCGATTCTCACATAAAAGAGTTATAAATTTCTCTATAACATCTGATGATGATGATGAGGTATCAAACGATATTTCCTCAATCTCATTACGATCGATATTGCTAATAACATCTGTTGAAGAAAGAGAATATCTGCTTGTTTCTTCAGCAATTTTTTTACAAAATCGATAACTCTCGGTGATTTTTTGATTATTATCCGCTCTAGAGAACATTTCTTCGCTTATATCATCCTCTTTATCAAAATCATATATAGCCTGATCCGGATCCCCAATTCGTTGAAAAATATTATTATCTGAATTGGCAAAACATTCTTCTAATATATAGTGTTGTCTTTTATTAGTATCCTGGGCTTCATCTACTATTATCAAGGGAAATTTATGTCGCAATACTTCAATAATACTGGGATGTTTTTCTATAAACTTATGAGCATAATCAAACATATTTTCATATGTAAACACCCCTTCAGATAATAGAGTTGTCTCAATTTTAGATACAAGAGTTTTTTTTGAATTAAAAAAACTTGTTGCATTTCTTTTTGCATCAATATTAACCAACTTTAAACGAGCACAATATTCATTTGCAGTATTTCCCTTAAGATAGGATACAAAATCAAAAAGCGTTCTAAATCTAGTTATTACTTGAGGAGACTCCCAAAAACCAAACATGTTTTTAAATCTATTCCAATACTGTTCACTATCTATATATTTCACTTTAGAAACAAGACTGTCTATATATGGGATGGCCAAATATGAATCCACGAATTGTTGTATTGTTCCAATAAAATGGGGAAATTTTTCCAAAGAATAGTGTGGATTTATATTTTTCAATTCTTTGATTATGATATCTTTGGCAACGTTAGTATGAGATAGTATACAAATACCCCTGCTTTTATACGGCCATTTATTAAGAATTAGAGCTATTTTAAATGCTAATAAAGTTGTTTTTCCACTGCCAGCAACGGCGTGAAAATCTTTAGTATCCAAATTTTTTATAATTGATTTTCTTAATGTACAAAAACCCTTGGATTCTTCGGGATATTTATCGTTATATACTGACAGCAAGGAGTCAATATCATTATCAGTAATAAATATTAATTCATTCAAAGTAGTCATGCTATATTGTTATCCACAAAAGATATTGCATTGCTAATATACTCTGGAATATCATCTATTCTCAAAAGAAGAATATTTTCTGCTATACTCCTTTGCTCTGGTGTCCAAGAATGAGAATTCAACAAGCCTAAAGAGAAAACAAGATTTTCAAATTCACTTTTATCAGATTTGCCATTTAAAAAACATTGGACTTCAGCAGCCTTACGCAGATCCAAGTTAATAAGATGGTACGCTAAATGAGATTTGTGCTTACTATCATTAATATAATCAAAAAGATTTTTTACACTTCCGTTTTCATACTCTTCTCGAGGAGTTATAAATCTTCTCATAGACTGACAAACTTTTTCTTTATTCTTATGAATTAAGTCCACTTCTAATGTTCTGTATTTGGAAACAAACCCTTGATGATATTTTGAATTTAAATTCAACTTTGAGTTTCTTTTCTCTTCTACTAAGGAAGACTTCACATCCCCTTCTTGAAAATAGTTAATTATATCCAAATCAGTTACATAAGCAATGGGTATTGGAATATCGGCTCCATCTCGCCTTTTGAATATCTTTACAAATCTCCCATATGCCGTGCTACCAACATTGACAATAGAAATCCCTTTCTTAGATATATCTAATGACAATAGTTTAGCTACTTTTGGAAATAATAACTGCTCAGAAACTCCCTCTACCAAAACAAGCCCTTTTGCAAAAAATAGATCTGCTTTTGTGACATCCAAGAATTTCTCTAAAAAAACATAATCTTCTTTATCTAGCATTGTCTCCTCTGCTCTTAAAGAATATATCCCCTGCGCTAAACACAAATATAAATTTTCAATATTAACTTTTGATGCCAGATTAGGGCTATGCGTGGTCATAAATATCTGAAGATTTTCTTTTTCATGCTTTGAGATAAAATCAAGAAGTTTTATTTGCAGTTGGGGGTGCAAATGCGCCTCTGGTTCTTCTATTAGCATGATTGGAGCATAGTTATAGAGTTCTCCTTCTAACAACAGCATCTCAACTGCCATAAATAAAATATTTTGATATCCAAGACCTTGCTTTCCCCTCTTATCGTTATATTCCAAATTTAATTTAGACAATATATCACGATATTTTGTCTTATTATCTTTAGTCTTAAGGCCCAAATTAATATCTTTTTCTCCACCTAGCACTAAATTATTCAAATATCCTTCTTTGATTTTAGTAGATATTGCTTGATCTTCACCCTTTATTGTGTCAATCTTTTTCCCCATTTCCTCATGAAATTGATCTATTTTTTGAAATAAATCAAAGTTGTTATCCTCAAATTTCTCTTTTGGAAGGTCTATATATCCTTCTAAAATCTTAGCTAAACGAGAGGCTCTTCCAGCTTTAAGCTCTACCTCAGCATCCCTTAATGGTTTTAAATATGTTACCTCTAAAAGTTCTTTTACAGTAGCCTCTAATTCTTTTCCATCCCCTTCCGTTCCTGTTTTAACATGCCTGCGAATATATCCTTTACGCCCCTCATCTTCTTTATTACACGTTAAAGTCAGATATAATTTAGGCTCAAGCTTATCCCCTACTTCTTCATAAGTTAAATACTGTAAAAAAGTTGCTTCATTACTTCTATTTAATTCAGAAAAAGTTAATTTTATTGAAAAAGTATTAGATATCCCCCCATTTGCATCTACATGGAAATCGTTTTCTCTATCGATATTCAAATACTCTGTAGAATTAGTATCTAAAACGTATTTTATAGCATCTAAAATAGCAGTCTTTCCTGAATTATTTTCCCCCACAAAGACATTTAAACCTTTATTAAGTTTTAGCTCTAATTTTTTAAATATTCTGAAGTTCTCTATTTTTATTTGACTAATATGCATAATAACCTCTAATCTATTGCCTGTAAAGAGTATTTATTAATCTTCTCAAAAAATTCTTTTACCGAATTATCAATAATAATATCTCTCGGCGTTAAAGTTTTCTTTAAAAATAATCCTTGCACAGAACGAATTCTGCTCAATGCGACATATGTTTGCCCTGCGCTAAACGCGCCGTTACCAATATCTATATAGGCCTTATCTAACGTGAGTCCCTGCGCCTTATGTATTGTACAGGCCCACGCAAGCTGTAGCGGAAATTGTTTAAAGAAAACCTCTTTATCTTCTACCTGGTTCCCCTTTTCATCCATTTTAATTTTGTACCAAGCATCTCGTTGAATTGTAACCGGAACATAATAGTGATCCAATTTCACTTCTATCTCACCTATTATTCCGTCATATTCTCTGATTTTTGTTATGGTGCCAATACTGCCGTTTGCCCATCTTTTACTACTGCTTTCATCGTTTTTAAGAATCAGAACAACTGCGCCAACTTTCAATTTTAAAGCCAATGGAGCCGGGAACTCCTTCTTTTTGCTCCAATATTTTTTATTATCATCTCTTATTACAGCCTGACAAATATACTCCTTTCCAGGAAGTAGATTTAATTGCTCCATATTTATCTGCTCTGCATCTTTTTTCTTTGCACATAAAGAAAGAATATTTTCAGGACGGTCATCAACAAGCTGGCGATTGAAATACTGCAAGGCAGAATATATCTCAGGATACTTCCCTATTCTGACAAAATCTAAGTTACTAATGAAATCTTGATCTTTTTGTCTAAAAATCTTCGTAAAAAACACATGGTTAAACCCTAGTTGTTCAAAAACTGGAGAATTAAACAAAAAGGCCTGTTCTGAACCGTACTTGGACATAAAATAGGCATCTTGCGCTAGCTCTGAATCCTCATCAACAACGGGGTCAAGCTGATATAAATCACCAACAAATATTGCTTGTTTCCCACCAAAAGGATTTTTATTTTCAAATATTTGTTGCAAACGCGCATTAACAGCATCCAACATATCAGCACGAATCATAGCAACCTCATCGATAACAATAACTCCAACAGCAAATGTTCGCCGCTGCAAATTAAACAAAGTTCTCTCAGTCAAAGGCTTATGAATATCTTTCGGGTCTAACCACAGCATAGAATGTAAAATCTGCCCCTTAGCATTCATAGCAGCAATACCTGTGGGCGCAGAAATGACCATTTTGCCATTCAAATGCGCTTTTTCATCGCAATAGGTTTTTAACCTTCTAATGAAAGTAGATTTACCAGTTCCTGGTTTACCATGTATAAAAACATTTTTACCTTGACTTATAAGATTTAATGCCTCTAAAAATTCTGGGGTTATCTCTACTTGGGATGAGGCTGTTTCTTGTTTAACTGTTTTCTGTGACGATGGCTGACTGGGTTCAGTTACAGGATAATTTGTAGAAGTATTAGAGGAATCTTTAAAAGCCAAATAGCAAGCTATACCAATAATAATTAGAATAAAAATAATAACGCCCATTTATATACCCCTTTTTCTTGTATTATATAGGAATAAGATACTAAATTTGTACTATATTTTCATCATAGAGGATGTTACTATGATATATGAATCCTGGATTTACAAAAGAGAGTTATTTAGAATTTCTAAAATATTGAAAAAATATTCTATTCAAACCCGTTGGAGTGAGCTCAGCCTCGCACGTTTAGAGAAAGAAATATTTATTTCTGCATATGTGATTAGAAAACTTAAAGAATCAAAAAAACTCTCCTATCATATTAGAAATACAAATATCCCGGTTTTAGTTTATAAAAACAAAAAAGGCAATATAACACACTTAGATAGACATGAAATTGAAAAATATTATGATATAGATAACCCCTCAAAAGCAAATATGGACCTAAACACCCTATGTAATTCCATAATACATAGTTGGGTATTTGATTTTCATTTTGATAGAAATATTCCAACAGGTATTTTTATTAATAGCGATAAAACAAGAAACGAAAAAGTTTGGCACATTTCTGTATCTAAACTTATTGAATTAATAGATATTATAAGCAACGATGATGTTGTAAAACACAAAATGATCCGAGATAAAAATGGAGATTGGATTGAGATAGATCCTGAGAGTGAAGCAGATAGCTTTCAAATAAAAAATAACATTCACTGATATTCCCTGTTGTGAGGCTTAGGGAATTTTAGATGTCTCAGGCAGTTTGTATTGGGGAAAATCCATCTAAAAACCCGTGAAAATGGCTAAAAAAGCACATTTTTAATGGATTTCCCTGTAAAATGCGGGAATATCAGGGATTTCAGGATTTCCACCACCCATTCTACTCCCAAAAACCAAAAGTGCCATATATAGACATATAAAACCTACAAAACAGGCTAGGTGCGCCTAACAGGAATCGAATTTGGGAAAGACACATCAATCAGCAAAATAGTAGCTCAAATCTGTGTTTTTAGCCTGTTTTTGGCCTGTTAGCAGGGTAATCTCGCCACCCGCAATAGTCACTGTCTTATAAGCTATTGGCGGTCGGTATTTTCTACCGCACCATTTTAAAGGGGCACACTTAAAAGTGTGCTCCTTTTGTATTTTTAAATAAATTGTACGACGAGAGTTTTGGTATTTTGCCCGTTGCCATTCTTGTATAGATCAATATAATGGGCAAATATGGCCTTTTTATAGGCAATCTATACAATGCCCTGTTTCCAGGTATCGCTGCTAACCTAAAACTTCTAGGTTAGAAAGATATTCTCTAAGACCATTTATTAAGCTTTCTTGCTGCATATCTATTGAATCATTAAGACCATATATCTTATCTCTTTCCTTATAATAGTCATTTTCTGGGGCAATAATAACATATGTACGAAATAACGATATACGATTTAAACATGAGTCTCTTAAAACAGTAAACTTCGGATATATTTCCTTAGGAATAAATGGAGCATTTGCTTGTATTTCTCTATTAGCGATATTATAGGAATCAACAGCTTCTTTTAAGCGATCTACATACATATTTTTTAACTCTTCTTTATCTACAGGCAGATTATCCAATGCAGGGTAAAGAGCATTTCCTTTGAACACCATATCTAAAACCTTTCCAGACAGAGATTTATATATTGCAAATTCCGCATCAAAACGAATTTTACTTATAAAATTTTTCTTATCCAACACGAATTTATGTGCTTCCAACTTCTCATCCAGTAAATGTTGGTATTTTTTTGAAAGTTTATCTATAATGATATTAGAACTAAATTTTATAATTACTAAAACTATAGCTCCTGCTCCCCCGAAACTAATCATAATACCACCAACCATTTCCCAAATATTTCCCATAGCCTATCTCCTTTGTAAATATTTACTAAAATTATATCAAGTTCCACTCCGCTTCTCTGTTTTTAAAGTGTTTAGATATCTTATTTAAATACAGGGATATTTACAATCCTTCACAATCAAGTTACACTATAGTCTAAGGAGTTTTTCTTATGAACAATTTAAAAGAAGAAAATAAAACTCCAATTTCACATGATAGGATAAAAGTACAAATATTAGATATCTGTGAAGCATTGGGGTTTAGAACTAAAGAAGAATATCGAGGCAAAGGCTGGCGGGCCGATGTTTTTGTAACTGCCAATGACATCAACTACGCCTTTGAAGTTCAAACCAGCAGACAATCTTTAAAGAAAACATTGGAAAGACAGGAAAAATACCATCGAGATGGAATTGTTGCTTGCTGGCTGTTTGAAAAAGAACCTGCAAAATTAAAAGGAGAATTAAAGGATCTTCCTTTATTCAAACTAAATAATATCAACGGAAAAATCCATGTATCCCTCAAAGAAAGGAAGTGCCTCCCACTTGATACTTTCATTAAAGATTTCCTTCAAAAGAAAATTAGCTTTTGTAAAATACTTAGACTGCCTAAAGCAGAAATTAGATTTATCAAGCAAGAATGCTGGAAATGTGGTTTTGAGTACTATATTTATTATATCGGCGGGTTTATTTCCCCATGTAATGCTGAAATATTTGAGCATGATGCGATGTGGTCCTCCGATAAGTTGATATTTGCGCCGGAAGTATTAGCTAAGGTAAATGAATATATAAATTCAAAAGAAGGAAAACATATAAATATAGGAACAATAAAAGAGAGACACAGTAAAACAGTTGATAGCTCGTATTTATCTTTTGGCTGTCCACACTGTGATGCAATATTTGGGGATTGGTTTCTTAATGAAATAATTATAGATACATTTTACGGTGATGGGATTGATGATAAGGTATTAATTGAGGGTAATTTTAATAAATATATAGAAGCAAACATTCCTCATTGGTGTCATCCAGGAGAAAATAGCTTCTGTGAATAAACCTATTCTCTAGCAGCCCAAACTGCTTCCTGCTCTTTAAAGTTTTCGTAAGAGGCTATTGTGAGAAGTTCTTTTAGACGCAGGTTTTTAGGATTTTTATTTTCAAAGATATCATAGACTATATTGGGAGATAGGTAGGATAGCTTTATATATCTTTGTATTGTGCGATGGTTTTAGCCTGTTTCTTTTTCTAAAT
Source organism: uncultured Elusimicrobium sp. (assembly GCA_964415545.1). Classification (GTDB taxonomy): domain Bacteria; phylum Elusimicrobiota; class Elusimicrobia; order Elusimicrobiales; family Elusimicrobiaceae; genus Proelusimicrobium. The sequence goes on along the minus strand of CAYQAU010000003.1, from coordinate 127,915 downwards.
CTTTTTACCCTGCGCCAAAACTTTCATATACTTCCAGCTCAGAGCTAAGCCCTCATTTATTTCCCTTATGGTTAGAGCATTTTTAAGCGGGCCATGGACAGATCTGTTTTTTGTCATATTATCTATAACGAATTCCGTCCTGATAATTATCTGATTTTTATCTTTACTGATACATATATTATCACAAGAAATTAATTTTTCATTATAATAATCATCAACACTATAGCTATGCAAAAACTTAATAAAGTCCGCTATACTTATATAGATTATTAGCTCAGACACACCATCTTTAATAAGATAAGCTGCCTTATCTATAAACACTGAAGAGGCAATAACAACTTAATAGCTCTTTTCCCCAAAATCAGAATAAGTATATACCAATAAAATAAAGTTGTAATATATTATTGAAGGATACACAAAAATATATCTGAATTGATTCGTCTTTGAAAGTTTATTATTGTTATATATGGCAAAAAATTTTTAAAAATCAAATTTTGGGAAAATGATTATAAAGAATTTAAATTTGGAAAACTAGATTGTATAACATGGTATTACCCCGCCCTTTACACGAAAAAATCTTCGTCAAATCAAAATTACCCTATAGTTCACGCCACCGTTGATAAAACAAAAGAAAAATTAACTTTTATTGACCTTTCTCCAATGCAAAATACAAGAGGCGACAGAGTGGAGAGAATTAGCTTTTCAAAGTTTTTATTTAGAGGGGAACACTTCAATAGTTCCTCTGATATACTTTTTGATTCTATTCTTATTGAATTAGATAGACTTGATGAGTGGTCAGGTGACTTCATAAAATCAAAAGAAGACATTGCAACCGCATATAAGAAATTTAAAAATTCACTTTTTAGTATCTCAGGTATTGATCTCAAAATTGAGGGCACTTGGTTTAAAATAGGCAAAAGAAGATACAAAAAAGCATTTCTACCGCCAGGATGCTCCCCAAGTGACTATTTTAAGAAAACTCATATAAGAATATTCCCGAAAGGAAAAAATTTTATATATATTTAAACTTAAGTTATACCCCCAATGCTAGAATTACTTAAAATCATGTTTACAATACATGAACCTTTTTATATTTATTCTTGTGTAGGATTTAAAAACAATAGGAAAATAGATCTTATATTTAAAAAAGAGAAGTGCTATAAGACTTTACCAAGTTATTTAAAGCAACCCCATCTAGCGCTAAGCTTCCATTTTTTCGTTACAAATATGTCTGAAATATTAGAAAACTGCCTCCTTCAGAAAGATATTATATCACTGTTTTTATATAGGTACCCACATGAATTTGAAGACGGCCCGAGCAATCATGTAACGCTCGACATTCCAACTTTATTGTTTTATGTTCAAGTCTTAGAAGTTCTGCATCAATGTTTTTATAACAAATACTTTATAGATAAAAACATCTGGAAAAACATACAAAAGGAAATCAGAGAAGAAATTTAAAAATATCCCTTAACAAAAGAGCAGTCTGAAGGGTTAAAATCAAGGTTGGGATATATTGCCGAACTGCCATTAAATAGCCGATTTAGTGATATATATAACATCTTTACCGCAGTACTCTTGTAAAAAATATCCATTAATGATTTTAAAAATATTTCGAAATTAATTGTTAATACAAGGAACCAATATATTCATTTTTCTAGTAATAAATTATATGCAAAAGGAGATATTTTATTTGAATTGATCATGACTACAGAATTCTTAATTATATTATTGATATTGGGTATAATAATACCCGACAAAGTTAATACGGCTATTGAAAGTTCTCCACGTTATGCTAAAGAAAAATTTATAAAATTTAAAAAACATATAATTTAATAGTTAATAATAAAATTACTTTATGGCAAGCAAATCTAAAATAGGTTGGACTGAAGCCACCTGGAACCCTGTAACCGGCTGTAGCAAAAAATCTGACGGTTGTAAAAATTGTTATGCAGAGCGTATGGCGCATAGGCTTAAAATGCTTGGTACAGCACAATATAAAAATGGATTTAAAGTTACAGAACATCCTGATTCTCTTTCTATTCCGCTTAAATGGAAGAAAACAAAAACCATTTTTGTTTGTTCTATGAGTGACCTTTTACATGAACAAATTTCCAAAGAATTTATTTTAAAAGTTTTTGATGTAATGAATAGAGCTCATTGGCACAAGTTTCTGGTACTGACAAAACGTCCGGAACGCCTATTTGAATTAAATAAAGAAGTGTCCTGGTCTCCCAATATTATAATGGGTGTTACTATAGAAAGCGATAAATATACAGACAGAATTGATTTACTAAAAAAATGTGGAGCTAAAACCAGATTTCTATCTCTGGAACCATTAATTTCCTCTATCCCCGATCTTAAGTTATCCGGCATAGATTGGGCAATTGTGGGTGGAGAGAGCGGGCGTTATGCTAGGCCAATGCTGGAAGAATGGGTTTTGGATATAAGAGAGCAGTGTAAAACACAAAACGTTCCATTCTTTTTTGAACAATGGAGCGGGTTTAACAAACATAATAGCGGTAAACTCCTGCAAGGCCAAATCTGCCAGGAATATCCTGCAATATTAAAACCCGATACTCTATTTTAATTCTGTCGCTGAATCAAAATCTTTATCGCACTCTTCTTGCGCTTCTTTCTCCGCTTTGAGCACCTCTGTATATGGGATAGTTATAACACTTATTTTTGATAGGGGCATGAAGACAGGGCTCTCATAGCGTGTAAAATTAATGAACTTTAAGTTTTCAAATTCTAAATTATCTAGGGTAAAAATAAGATTATCTATATCTTCTGATTCGCTTAGAAAATCCTCCACAGATCCATCCTCACGATAAACATTAATGGCAAGCATAGCTTGATAATATTTTTCCCATTCATATAGTGAGTATTTAGCAAACTCCTCCACCACCCTACTTACAAACTCCTCTGATGTTTTCCCTTCAAAAAGAGGAACTGTTTTCTTAACAACTTCCTTCCAATATTTTATATCAGCATCTGTTAGATTATCTTTTTTCTTAGATTTGGATATAATTTCACGCATTTTTTCCCACTCTTCAAGGCTAAGTTCATCTTCCAATACTTCAAATGCTCTATAAATCTCCAATGACAAGCCGCTATATGGTAAAGTGATCTCCCAATCGTCTTGCGGATGATCAGCATCATCATCAAGCAATATAAGCCTCTCAACTCCTTCCGGCCTACAAGCTACAAACTTATTAGCAAGGGTTTCGAACATCAGCCATTCATTTTCCATATTCATATTTTTGATTTTATTATAAATATCGTTCATGGTACCTTCCGTAATAGGAAACCATAATGATGGCTTACCTGCTATTTTTAGACCTATATGTCCCCAAAAGCCATCAAACTCCTCTTTTGAAAAAGAACGATGTTTTGTAGCAATCTTTTTCCCAGTTGCTACGTAGTTTAACAATTCATCTACGCTGGTGCCAAAAAACAATGCAAGGTCCTTAAGTGCAGACAGACTTGGCTCACTCTTTCCGTTTTCCCAGCGTGCAATTGCCTGCTGACTTGTTTTGAGTTTTTCCGCCAAACCCTGTTGAGTCAAATTAAATGCCTCACGCAGCTCTTTTAAACGTTTCATGTTGCTCACCCCTTTTACTCTATTTATAAGTATTTTACACAAAAAAAGAGTAAAAAGTAAATAAGTTTTGCATTTACTGGTAAGGGAAAAGACTTTAAAATAACGTTGACTTGCTGCGCAAAGTAAGGCTAAATGTGCATAGTAGAATGTAAAATTTAAAAACTCCTCCGACGAGTGGCATTAGTCCTGGGGATATAAGTTTGATTACTGTTGAAAGCACCATTTTAAAAGCACATTCCAACGAATATACTTTTTTACTTGTGTGGTGCGCGAGTTCTCATCGGTGATTTTCAGAGTCACGAGTTTATGAAGCTATAGTTACACAGCAATATGAGCCTTTTCAGGCTAAGGCTCTATCTTCGCTAACTCGCAGATATCACTACTTGATATAATTACAGCTAGATGTATTCTCAAAAGGAGCAAATAATGTAATTGCATAAAAAAATACCGCAAAAGAATTCAGTAAACGCACTGGATACAATCTTGATCTTTATTCAAATAATAGAACTAGCAATAAAAAGAGATATTAATATAATTCTCCCCTAAATAACTTCTGGCTTATATATCGGCAGTATCTTGATTAGGCATATTTTAATCACAATTATTTTATTCTAGCATGATGCCATATTGTCTTTGATGGCGCGATCTACTGCTTGCAACAACTTCTCTTTTTCAGACTTATTTTCGTAGATCCAGCTTGTGGACCAGATTCTATAAAATTTCCAGCCCATTTTCTCTAGAATATTTTGACGCAATATATCCCTATCTCGTGCTGTGCGACTGCTGTGATACGCAGCGCCATCACATTCAATCGCCAGCACAAAGACATCCTTGATTTTAGGATGTAAAACAACCATATCAATTTTATATTTAGATACACCATGCTGAGTACGCAATTTGTATCCTTTTTGGATAAGGAAAGTGTAAACATCCTCCTCAAATTTAGAATCAAAATATGGTGTATATCGGGCAGAATTTTGGTTTTCACTTTTATCTGTAAGTAAAAAAGTACCATTTTCAGCATAATAAAGAAAATCACGTAAGATTTTACGGTTTTGATTGCCTTCCACATCTCTAATATCCATTGATCTAAAAGAGGAGACAACAGTCATCTGACATTTTGCACGCGAAATTGCTACATTTAGTCGTCTTTCGCCTCCAGATGAAGCTAGAGGACCAAAACGCATCGCAAATGTCCCCTTAGCATCTTTGCCATACCCGCAGGATAAAATAATTCTATCGCGCTCATCGCCTTGAACATTTTCTAGATTTTTAATAAAGAATGGTTCGGATTTTCCTTCATCAAAGAAGTTTTCCAACTCGGGATGCATATCCCGCAGCTTATTAACAGCTTCTAATATCGCATTTTCTTGTGCTTTTCCAAAGGCAATAACACCAAGTGTTATATTCGGTTGGTCTTTAATATGCTGGAAAATTATATGGGCAACATTTTCCGCTTCAGCATTGTTTCCTTTGCCGCCTTCCCAAACACCGTCTTTACAATACATAAAATTAACGCCAAGACCAGGAGTATTTGGCGAAGTTGAAGGGAAAGTACGCAATTTATCGTCATAAAATTTTTGATTTGAAAAAGCGATAAGTTTTTCATCCTTACTACGGTAGTGCCAGTTTAGAGATATATTCGGCAATATGGATGACATCTCATCTAATATAGATTCCAAATCACTTAAATATATTTCATTTGAATCTTCATATCCCTCATCATCCTCATAGGAACTGACATCAAAAAACCTAGAAGGAGGCATCTGCTTAGCGTCACCTGCTACAACAAGTTGTCTCCCTCGTACAATTGCCGGGATAGCATATTCAGGTTTAATTTGTGAGGCCTCATCAAAAATCACTATATCAAACTTCCAATCCTGATTAGTACTAAAATAAGATGATACCGTCAAAGGAGACATCATCATACAAGGCTTTAATAAAGGAATAGTTGATGGCAATTTTTTAATCAATTCCCTAGTAGGCATGAGTCTTGATTTCTTTTTTAGCTCACGCTTAAGCATCTTAATTTCGTCATTTGATTTATCATTTAAAAAACCAGAAATATTTGGCAGCCTAGATATCAAATCACAGCGAATCTTTGCTTGTGTAACTTCAAAAGATTGCTTATCATACTCTCTAAAAGTATCTATATCCTTATCGTGTTGTTCTCGGCTGTAATTATAATATTGCTTTCCAAATTCTGTTTGTTCCAGATACAATAAGAATATGCGTTTTTTAAATAGATTTAATATTTCGTCAGCTTTAAATTTTTGTCCTAAATCTTCAATTTTTTCTATGAATGAATTCAGATTGTAAGTACAAAGCATGATATTCCTTGCACTTACATAGTTTTGATATTCCTGCATCCTATCAAAATCCAAGTTAGAAAATAGTTTTTCAATAGCTGATAATGATTCTTTTACCTTTTGTAAAACAAAAGTCTTTTCTTTAATTAAATTTTCATTAGCATACTCAATTTTTTTATTAAGCTTTTCATTTTCAGCATCAATTTGAGAAATATTCTGTTTAAAATTTGAATTAATGGCCTCAATATCAGCATAGTCCTTTTGAATATCTATTAGTTTATTTAAATTTATGACATAGTCAGCATACTTCAATTTAAACGTTGTGAATTGATCCAACTTGTGAATAATTTGTCTATACTCACCACGGAATCTAGAAAAAAAAGAGTTAAATTTATGGGTCAATATTTTATAAATATCCTCACAATCAGGCAAAGTGAAAAAAGAATCTTTAAAATGTTCTTTTACCTCTAGTTTTAGTGAATCAATCTGTTGCGCTTTTTCAGAGACATGCGTTTTATTTTTATCAATTTCTTCTCGCCTTTTTAAATTATTATTGGCAATATCTTCAGATAATAAAGCTATTGTTTTAATAATATTATTGATATTTTTCCTTTTTGCTTTAAGCTCATCAGTATTAGCTTGTTTAAAAGGAATTTTTTCTAGTATTTTAATATACGTTAAAATGATTTGATCATCATATCGTTCTTCTATTTTTTTAGCAGCCCTTGTTAAAGATTCTAAAGTTTCCCTACATAATATATCCTTAACTTCACGTTGCGTAGAGGAGGAAAAATCTAAAATATAATCTTGCCAGCAATCATTTTTAAAATGATGTGTATCTGTTACAAATGACAAACCATAATTTTGAACTGCGTCAAATAGATCTGTATAGTCAGAATTCCAGTTAAAACCATCCGGCATATGAAAAGAGATAAGTGGCAAATCGTTGAGTTTGGCAATCTCCGCCATAATTAGATATGGAGACTTTCCGCCTTGATGTCTCTCATGAAGGCTTTCGTCATATAGATTTAGTTTTTTTAGATATGTATCAACCTGGCAATATACCTTCAAGGCATTCTCTGATACTTTTTGTTTGTTTTGCGCTAAATCCAATGAATGCTGTATTTGCGCCCTAATATCTGATTTCTTCTGCTTAGAATTATGCATAATAAGACAGAAATCAGCTAAATCAGCCTGACATAATTTATGATAAACGACATCAAGTGCAGCCTGTTTTTCAGATACGAATAAGACTTTTTTCCCAAGGTAGAGTTGCTGGGCAATAATGTTGGCAATTGTTTGACTTTTTCCAGTACCAGGCGGTCCCTGAATTACAAAACTTTCGCCATTGCGAGCACGGCACATTGCCTCAACCTGTGAAGAGTCTGTTTCTAAAACGCACAGATTATCTTGGCTTTTTATTGCTTTAAGATCTATATTGTCACTATATACAAGGCCCAAGTTTCTAGGTGATTCCCCTACCAGTAATTTCCCAAATGTGCTATCTTTAAGAAGATCTATATTTTTATCCAAATCATTCCAAATTGCTAAATTTTGGAAATTAAATGTATCAAGTGTTATATTTTCTAATACTGCCCAGTTTTTTTGACCTGATATTACATTATTAATCTTTACAAAAATATCATCTATATTAGCATAGTCATATTCACTATTGCCTAAAATCAAGTTAAAATCTGCTTCAAATTTTTTTTGAATAACTGGGTTGATTGTTATTTCTTCATCGGGGTTCAACCTAATACAATATGGAGATATACGGCTCTCTTGCTCCAAGAGAATAGGCACCATAATAAGTGGCGACTTTATTTCCGTATTAACATCTTCACGTTCATACCACTTCAAAAAGCCGACAGCAATATATCCGATATGAAGGCCTTTTTCATCATTTTCCCTATTAATTGTCCTGCGGATATTTTCTAGTATTTTGTTGCGAGTTTTAATTTTATCAAAAAGCTTTTTTTTAGCCTCATAGGCTATTTTGCTTGATTCAAAATCCGGGTCTTGTTCATCAGGCTTATCAGGTAAAACAGGTAACTCGGCGGAAAAAGATATCGTGGCGCTATCAGTTATCAAGCGTTTAATTAGTTCTTTAGGGTTGCACGCATTATCAAATATACTTTCCGAAAGAATGAGAGTGCCGGCCTGATATGGCCTATACCATAATAGCCTATTGCGTTTGCTCATATCTAAGAGAGATTGCTTCCAATTCTTTATCCGCTCTTCAAGTTTTTTGATCAGGCTGTCTTCCATCAATTTTATCCCGGTTAATTATTAGATAATCAAATAGTGCTATACTTGATTATATATAATATCCTATTTATAGTTAAATAATATCATCCGTATCACTTACGATACACCGCCAAAAGCATAGATTTAACAATTTAATTGTACTATGGCTTTCATTGATATAAAAGAGAATGGTTAGATTGGCAAAAATATTTATAAAGGAAAACTCTTAATATACGAATATTTTTATAAGTGATATAATTATTTTATATAAGATTTACGGAGACTTAAAATGGCTGACATTATATCCGTTTTGCTTGGGATGGCAATAGTGGTTGGTTTGCCGATATGGCTATTCATTAGATTTTGCAAATGGGTGGCCAGCTGGTTTGAACCTGAACAAACACAACAAAAAAGAGTTAACGTCAAGGATGTTCCCATAAGGATATCTTTTAGTGTTAATGGCCAACCGTATGAAAGAGAAAGTGAAGGCAACATTAAATGGGCCGCAGAAGGTGAAAAGATAAAAGTAAAAAGTTATGAAATATCATCCCCTTTAACATACTATTCCAACTCAAAATCATCTGAACCATCTTGTATAAACACATCCTTGCCTGTAGGTTCAGCTGATATGGCAACAAAGGAACGCATCGGATATTGGCCGGAGTATTCCGAATTATCCTCAAATCAGCGGGCAAAATATCTTACTTGGCTGCACTATGGCAAGCAAGATCCTGTGGAAGAAATGGGGTATGTTTTTATATATTTCTACGGATTGGAAAGACGGGCTATTGTAGAAAAGAAAGATTCTGAATTAATAGTATCGGAATTGCTTAGACTTTTAAATATATACAGTTCCTCCGGTTCTTTTCAAAATTATGCTTCAGAGCTCCTTGCTTACATAGTAGCGCGTGATTCTATAGAAGTAAACATAGATGATATTTTAAAACATAATCGTATTGCATTTACTCTATTTCCAATAATACTTTCACAATTGGCAAAACAACAAAAACCTTTAAATAAAGAGCTTGCCTATCTCTATGCCAAGTCAGACTATACATTTAAGAAAAGTGTTGTGGTGGAAAGAGTAGGAGAAAACTTCAAAAAACTATTTTTCAAAAAATTTGAAGAGAAGTTTCCGCAAGGTCTGGAGTTAAAAGCAAATAAATCAAAAAGATATAAACATTATCACGCGGCCACTCCCAGTTACATTGTAAAAGAAAAAGCTGTTTCCATACCTATAATCGAAATTTCGCAACTAACTTTTAAGCCTTTAATAAAGATATGGGAGGACTGTATAGAGGAATTAACTCCGCTAAGCAGGACATTATCCAAAGGAAAAGACCTCTCTGCAAAAGAGGCTTATAAAAAACTTCCCCCAGCCCTAAGAGCCTCAGTTCAACATCCTGATATGGATAAATGGGTTGATATTATGAATACCGCCATTCATAAAGAAGACTTTTCTATAATAAAAGCCGGAAGTGTTATTGAAGGTTTGGATATAGAAATAAAAAATGTGAAATTAACCAAAAAAGAAAGTTTGGAAATTGTTCAAAATGCTGAAGAAGTTGGATATTTAACCGTTCCCGATATAAGAATTACCGGCAACACCTATACCATAGACGATTATTTATGTTTTTATAAAGGCAAGCCTTTAAAGATTACAAAGTCTTTAGGAGCAGAATACATGACTGCGGTGCGCTTTTTGGCTCTTTCCATGGCTGTTGCAGCTGTGAATCGAGAAATAGATGAAACTGAGACTAACTATATAGCGGAAGCACTGGATAAAAAATTTAATATGAATGAAGAAAATAAAAAAAGATTAGAAGCATATAAGGAAATTTTTCTTTTAAACCCACCTTCTATAAAAATTGTAAGCAAGCTTAAAACCAAGCTGACAATGCCCCAAAAAGAAGAATTGGCAGCTATGATTGTAGGTGTAATGATAGCAGACAATTCATTAGATAAAGAAGAATTAAAAGCCTTACAAACGCTCTTCAAAACTCTTGGCATTGAGGAATATAAACTTTACAGGCTGCTTTTTGAAATGAGAGAGGCAAAAGAAAATCCTGTTGAATTTATCGGCATAGGAGAAAAAGACTTCCCTGAAGCAATAAGAAAAGAAGCCATGGCATCAACAGCTATTACACCTTTAAATTATGAAAAAATTAAGCAAATTCATTGTGAAACACAAGAAGTATCAAAAATTTTAACTGAGGTTCTATCAGAGAATATAGATGTGGATGCAGAGGTTATGCCTGCTGCAGTAGAACAGGAAGTTCCTTCGGAAAATGCAGTCTCCAATGAGGAAAACAACCCACTATCAGATTTAGATGAAAGATATCATGCCATTTTATTAACCTTAATTAAAGAAAATGAATGGACTAAGGATGCTTTTAACTCTTTGATTAGAGAACATTCTTTAATGCCCGCCGGGACCATAGAAGCCATTAACACATGGTCAGATGAAATTCTGGGAGATTTTATTATCCATGAAGAAGATTCATATATTATAAATATAGACTTAGCGGAGAAAATCAAATGAGTACAGTTATAAAGAGAAGAGAGCGAGACGCAATTTTACAATCTTTAAGAGCCGGAGTTGTCCCCAAAATAGGTTTACAGCACATACAAGTTGGAAGAAAAGATGAGGTCTCCTCCATACTGGAAGATTTTGACAGAGTGATATACGGCAGTTCTTTTGTCCGTTTTATTATCGGTCGTTTTGGCGCAGGTAAAAGTTTTTTCTTAAATTTATCCAAAATCTTAGCCATGGAAAAAAAGATGGTTGTGGTATCTGCTGACATTACTATTGACAGAAGATTGCAAGCCACCTCTGGCCAAGCCAGAGCATTGTTTACTGAACTTATGATTAATATGGCAACAAAAGCAAAACCTGAAGGTGGCGCATTGCAAAGTATTATTGAAAACTGGATTTCAAATCTTGAATATAAATTAAAATCAGAAAATTCATCTAAAAATATGAATACTGCTATTCATGAAGAATTAAAACCATTACAGGATTTAGTAAGTGGATATGACTTTGCTTTCGTTTTGGGCAAATACTATGAAGGATTCCAAAAAGGCGACGATCTTCTTCTGGCAAATGCTTTGCGCTGGCTTAGGGCAGAATACACAACAAAAACAGAAGCCAGGCAAGATTTGGATGTCCGCAGTATAATTGATGACAGTAGCATATATAATTACCTCAAATTATTGGCCAAATTTGTAACTTTAGCCGGATATAAAGGCATGATAGTATGCTTGGACGAAATGGGCGTATTATCACACAGATTAAATAACACAATATCCAGAAATGCCAATTATGAGATGATTTTGAGAATAGTTAACGATTGTTTGCAGGGTAATGTATCAAATATAGGCTTTATCTTTGCCGGTACTGACAGTTTCCTAGATGATAAGCGCAGAGGTATGGCAAGTTATGAAGCATTAGCCACGCGCCTTTCAGACAATACTTTCGCTATAGGTAATTTAAAAGATTTCTCTTCTCCAGTAATAAGACTTGAAAACCTTAGTCCGGAAGACTTGTATATCCTTCTTTTTAATATTAGAAGAGTTTTCGCCGGTGGAGATGAAACAAAATATCTAGTTCCTGATACCGCCCTAGAAGAATTCATGAAACATTGTGCTTGCAGGCTTGGCGCATCTTTCTACCAAACCCCAAGAGATGCCACAAAAAGCTTTATCGGGTTCCTTTCCGTATTAGAACAAAACCCCCGTACTCAATGGACCGACCTTCTTGGTTCTATAGAAGTAGAGCAAACAAAAGAAGAAATTTTTGAAGAACCGGCTGCCGCGCAAGACGAAGAACTTGTATCCTTCAAATTATAATATGCCCACAGCCTTTAACCGTTTATCGCCAAACATACAAAAACAGTTATATAAAATGAACTGGACACAACTGCGAGGTATTCAGGTTAAAGCTATTAACGCAGTAATGGATGGAAAGAAAAATATAATAATTTCAGCCAGAACTGCCGGTGGCAAAACCGAGGCGGCTTTCCTACCAATAATATCAAAAATATCAGATAATTTAGAAGAAAAAGGTATCCAAGCCCTCTACATCGGCCCTTTAAAAGCATTGATAAATGACCAATTTAGGCGTTTGGAAGAACTTTGCGAGCTAAGTGATATCCCGGTTCATAAGTGGCATGGAGATGTCGGGCAAGAGAAGAAGAAAAATTTAATAAAGCAACCTTCCGGCATACTTCTAATAACCCCGGAATCCCTAGAATCCTTATTTATAAATCGTTCATCTCAACTTAATGACCTATTTAAAAATCTTTCTTCTATTGTCATTGATGAAATGCACGCTTTTATGAATACAGAAAGGGGCATCCACTTGCAAAGCCTGCTTTCAAGGGTTTTGAGAATAACAAAAAAAGATGTTGTTAAAATAGGCCTTTCAGCTACTTTTGGGGAGGACATTTATTCCCCCTCTGCCTGGCTTACCGCAGATAGTCCGGAAAATGTTGAAATTATCAAAGGCTCAGATGCAAAAAATATACAGCTTTTATTAAAAGGGTATTTGAAACCGCTTGACGATAAAGAAAGTGAAGAGTCTGAAGGAGATTTATTCACAAAAAAGAGTCAGGACCTGGCAGAAGATATCATAGCCAAATTTTACGGTAAAACAGCTTTAATTTTTGCCGATAATAAAACAAGGCTTGAAGATTATGCGGATTTTACCGCACGCCTATTAGAAAGGAAAAAAGCGCCTAATCTATTTAGAATTCATCATGGGTCTTTATCACGTATTGAAAGAGAATCAACCGAAGAAGCGCTAAAATCAAATATGCCGGCAGCTACTTTTTGCTCCAGCACGCTGGAACTTGGCATTGACGTTGGAAATGTGGAGCTGGTGGGCCAAATAGGTTGCCCGTGGTCCGTAAGCTCTTTAGCGCAAAGAATAGGCCGCAGCGGGCGCAGAGACGGCACCTCATCAACTTTAATTGCTTTTGTGGAAGAAAATACCCCCAAAGACAAATCAAATATTACTGCCAATTTGTTCCCGGAGTTGCTTCAAACCATTGCCGCATTTGAATTAATGCTGGAAGGCTGGTACGAGCCGCTCTCTTCAAACAAAATGAATTTATCTACTATGATGCACCAGATTATGAGCGTTATAGCTGAAAAAGGCGGGATCAATACCAAAGAGCTCTTCAATATCATTATAGAAAAAGGCGCATTCAGGCATATAGATAAGTCTGTATTCTTAGATGTCTTAAAATCGTTGGGGCGAGAAGATATTATAGAACAAACCCCTGAAGGCGACTTGATTTTAGGATTAAAAGGCGAGAAAACTGTACGTTTTTATGACTTTTATTCTGCTTTTAAAGTGCCGGAAGAAATGAATGTCATCCACAATGGCCGCTCAATAGGTAAAGTAAGCATAAATGCTGCACTAAACGTTGGTAGTTTTTTAGTTTTAGCGGCAAAACGATGGGAAATTGTTGAGATATATCCAGAGCAAAAAGAATTACTGGTAGAACCGGCAAGAGGCAGAAATCTACTTAGATATGAGTCCGAACTTGGAAGTGATGTCCATGAAAACATAAGACACAAGATGAAAGAAATTTTAATTTCTGGCCACATACCAGCCTATTTAGACACTAAAGCAAAAGAAATGCTTTCCGAAGCCAGATGCTTAGCCAAAGAACTGAATATTGCAGACAATACTTTTATAACAAATGGAGCAGATGTTATATTGTTTACCTGGACAAGCTCTAAAATAAACACTACCTTATGGGGTTTAGCTAAGTATTACACATATTTTGAAGATGCTGAAAATGTAGGAATAGGAATAATTTTTAAAAACACAAATAGTGAAGAAATAAAAAAGCGTTTTGAGTCACTAATTGCCAATCCGCCATCAGGTTTAGAACTAGCTAGCAAATTCCCAATAAAACCGGAAGAAAAATACACTCGTTTTTTATCAGAAAATCTAAAAATATTGGAATTCGCCAACAATTTTATTGATGTTGATAATACGTTAGATCTAATCAATATACTTATCAACGAATAAACTTACATCAAGTTAATAAAACAGCTTATCTCAATTAACAACAGCAACCTAAAGTCAACAATATATCTTTTAAAAACCCTCTAATCAAGGCAATAAAAAGGCGTCTTTAGGCATAAGACAGGCACTAACAAGCTATAATTTCACCGATATCAGGGAGAATATAGACTTTTTCCGCCCAACTGAAAACAACATATAATCACCTTGTGTTTGGGATACTGGCTTTATCTTATCTACACAAAATAATGTCTTCTTCCCACCATCGGCTGTATTTATAATCGGCGTTCCACAGCGGTATTTTCGCCCCGATTAGCGGCATCATTAAAATAATATCTTTCCCCTCTATATTTTTAGTTATCTGTTTAAGGGGCTCGTTCCAATCGTGTTCCGATAATTTGTATTTGGAATTATGTACCGGCATCATATATTTTGCCTTGATATCCTCTGTGGCCTGCACGGTCTCCTGCGGCAGCATATGTATATACTTCCACCGTAAGTCATACTGCCCGCTTTCCATAAACGCCAGGTCTATATCCCCAAAGCGCTGCCCGATATCCTTAAAATGTTCCCCGTAGCCGGAATCCCCGCTAAAAAAGATTTTATGCTTTGGCGTTTCAAGCAGGAATGAAGCCCAAAGCGTTGAATACCGGCTCATTATCCCCCTGCCTGAAAAGTGCCGCGCAGGCAAAGCATATATCTTAAACCCGTTACCGAGGTCATAGCTTTCGTCCCAGTCAAGTTCAGCAATTTTATCTTCCGGATAGCCCCAGCTCTTTAAATATCTGCCTACGCCAAGCGGCGTTATTACTTTTTTGACTTTCTGGCGGATACCCTGCAGCGTTTTTTTGCTTAGGTGGTCATAATGGTCATGCGTTATAATCAGGTAATCTATCTCGGGTATATCGGCAGCTTGGTATATATCAGTACCTTTAAACGGTTTATTAAAAAATGATACGGGGGATGCCGCTTCAGATAAAACAGGGTCCGCCAATATCCTTTTACCGCCGCTCTGCACAAGCATTGAGGAATGGCCAAACCATATTAAAACTTCTTCATTAATATCAAGTTTATGCAAATCCGTTTTAATATGGGGCACAGGTTTTTGCGGTTTGTGTTCGTCAGAAAATAATTTAAGTATAGCGCTTGTTTTGCCGTCTTTGCCGGTCATAATCGGCGTAGTTTTATAGTTTTGCGCTTTGCCTTCCTTAAAGTTTGGGGAAGAATCTATCCGCTTTTGATCCAAATTCTTACCCGGCTGCGCCAAAAAGAAAAGTATTAAAAAAATAATAAATAAAGCAAAAAGAAATTTAGTCATCTTATCTCTCCCCCGCCAAAGCGTATATACTTATTTTACACCCTGGAGGGCGCTCCAAGTCAATACACCCAAACATTTAATACAATTTTTTAAACCACACATTCATACTCTCTATCCCGCCGCAAATGTTTGTATTATTACCCAGCAGCCCGCCAAATTTATAGCCGCTTTTTGCAAATACAATATTTACGCCCGTATTCTTATGCCTTGCTATGGTATAAAAAGTTTTTATACCTTTTGCCGCTGCGGATTCCTCCGCCGCTTTTAGCAGGAAATAAGACAAACTTTTACCCCTGTACTGCGGCAGGGCGGCAAAGTCCGTCATCTCCGCATTTTGATTTTGGCGGTCCATCTCCGCCGAGCAGATTGCCGCCAAAATACCGCCGTCAAAAATACCAAAGTAGTCTACATCCTCCCTCATGGTTTTGGCGATATACCCACCCTCAAAAACGGGGAAGGGGTATGTGTCAAAAACCTTCTTATAAATCCCTGTAATTACAGGAATATCCGCCTGCGCCAAAGCCCTTATATTAAAAGCGGGCGCAATCTCTTTTGGCGGCGCAGCGGCAGTAAATGTTTTATAAAAAGCAGCGGTTTCCCTCGCGTTTGGCACAGGTGGAGTCAGAGCTCTGCCTTCAAAGGGATATTTGGCCATAAGGCAACAATCCTCCCGCCCGCAATAAAAGCTTTTTATAAAAGCTTCACGGCGGTATCCGTCTTTTATAAACTCCGCCTCCAGCGCGCCGTGCACCTTTGCGATAATTTTAGAGTACCCTTCCCGCTGCGCAAGTTCATTAATATATCCCAAAACTGCGGGGAAGTCTTTTTTATCAAGCTTCATCAGGTAAACGCGGTCGCTCTCTTTACCGTGCTGCAAAACAGATTGGCCAAAAAATTCAAGCGTATCACTCATTGTTTCTGGACTCCATACGCTCCATATCTTTAGGGATTATTGATATGGAATCATTAGAATCATCCAGCAGTTTTTTTATGCCTACGGCATCAACTTCCTCGGGCGCTTCCATAGCCAGCGTTAAACTGCAGTTTGCGCAATCCATATCACAGTTTTTATTTTGGTAATTATCAGGCTCCTGGTAAGAGGTTATAATACCTTCAAAATTACGCAATACTATTTTATTTGCCGAGCGGGAAATAACATAATTAGGCATTACTGGTATTTTACCGCCGCCGCCGGGCGCATCTATAACAAACATCGGTACGGCAAAACCGCTGGTATGGCCACGCAGGCCCTCAATAATCTCAATCCCCTTGCCTACCGGCGTCCTGAAGTGTGAAAGCCCCATACTCAAATCACACTGGTACAAATAGTATGGGCGCACGCGGTTTTGTACAAGCTTCCTGACAAGCTTTTTCATTATATGCACGCAGTCATTGACACCCGCCAACAGCACAGACTGATTGCCCAGCGGGATGCCTGCGTCTGAAAGTTTATCCAATGCCGCTATGGAATCCCCGGTAAGCTCACGCGGGTGGTTAAAATGCGTGTTTATCCAAAGCGGGGAATGCTTTTTAAGCACCTTTACCAGATTATCCGTTACGCGGTAAGGCAGTACGACGGGAACCCTGGTCCCTATACGCACAACCTCAATATGTTTGATAGCCTTTATTTCAGTTAATATCCAATCTAAAAACTCATCGCTTAGCATAAAAGGGTCCCCGCCTGAAAGCAGAACATCCCTTATCACAGAATTATTGCGGATATATTCTATACCTTTTAAAATTTCTTCTTTTGTGGGCGTCAAATCAATATCGCCAACCTTGCGTTTGCGGGTGCAATGGCGGCAGTACATAGCGCATTTATTGCTGATATGGAATAAGGCCCTGTCGGGATAACGGTGCGTAATGCCGCTGACGGGGCTATCGGCGTCCTCGTAAAGCGGGTCCTCCATATCGGCTTTGGTTATAGTAAGCTCGCTCGGGTTTGGGAATGCCTGTTTAAAAACAGGGTCATTCTTATAATCTGCGACATTTATTTTAGTGATATAGTAAGGCGTAATTGAAAGCGGAAATTTAGCAATAGTTTTTTGCAGCTGCGCCCTTTCTTCTTCCGTAAATTTGATGCCTGTAATACTTTCAAAAGAAGCGATATCCTTAATAGTATTTTTTACCTGCCAACGCCAGTCATACCAGCACGCAGGATTCTCTGTAGGCGAAATTTTGGCGGCAATACGCCTTATCTTATTTGTAACGGGTTTATCCATAGGGGGCCTCCTGAAATTCTGCAAAATTTAAATATGCCAATTGGGGGGGATAATTTAGATTTTTTGTATTGACACCACGGCGGGCGCGTAAAATTAGGCAGAGGATGTATTTTTTTATTATAACAAACATCCCCCGCATTTACAAACCTGCAAGCCAAAAAACTTAATAATACGCTATGCGCCTTTTACTTTTATCTGAAATTTGCACAATAGCAATTACAGGCAGTACTTCCTGAACAGTTTTATTTTATACAGTAAAGCTATAATCAGATTAGCCGCCAAAAATATTGCGCACGCGGCAAGCGGGATAATGATGAGCCCGCAAAAATCCAAATACTTAAACAGCCCGTAATGCGCCAAAACCTCCACAATAATAATATGTAGAAGGTAAACGCCCAAGCTGTAGTAGGCAAGTTGCTCAATAAGACGGACAGCTTTGTCCCCAAACTTTATTGTGCCCAAGAAGTCTTTACAAAACACAAATACGCCCGCGCCTAAAAGGAATGCCAGAGGCGAAAGGCTTGCCCCGTGCATAGAATAGAAGAATATTTTTGAAGCTTTATCCCCCCAAAAAGCATAAGTTCCCGCCGCCATAAGCAAACCTGATATAACGGCCGCGGCGTAGATAGAAGTTTTTAGCTTACGGCTTAAGTCATAATTATAGGCATAGTAACCAAACACAAAATGCGCGCCGAAGATAAACATAGGTATTTTTATAAGCGTAGTAAAATCAGCCAACAGCACAGTTTTGGGAAAATACGCCTGAATAATGCCCGCAGCGACCGGTAAACAAAGCGCAAGGAAGAAGCTTAGAATTATAAAATACTCAAGCAAAGCTTTATTTTTAAGCGCAGTAAGCGGGCGCAAAAACGGCGTAACGGCATACAGGCCTATAATCATAGGCAAAAACCAAAACATTTTTATTGATGTATAAAACGCGCACGCCCATTTATCTGCGGGCTGCGCGCCTAAGCCAACGCTGATTACAAGCGTGCGTATCAAAGCCCAGCCAAGCAGCGCCGTCAGCATCCTGAAGATATATTTTGTATATATATTTTTGATATTTATATCTTTGTCGGGCGAAAGGAAAAACACGCCGCTTATCATAACAAAAACGGGGACCGCGTACCTGGCAAAAGCCAGATAAGCGTCCGCGCTGAACCAATTGAAAGACCCATACTCTAAATTTTCAATAACAGCGGTTGAAGTATGTATAAAAACAATCGCCAAGGCGGAAAGCACGCGCAAAATATCAAGCCACACAACTCTTTTTGTATTAATAATTTGTTGCATATAATAATCCTCTTCTGTATTATTATAATACTTTACGCCAAAAGCGGCAAAAAAAGGGCCCTTTATCCGGGCCCTTTTAAAAACTTAAACAGCGTTTTACTCCATCATCTTAGCAGGCTCGTCCTCATAACCTACGTGCGGCAGCTCATTATCAAATATCTTAAGCTTTGCCGATAAATCGCCCGCAGGGCGGCGGTTATAAACGCCGTCGCTTATCACCTTTTTAACATTCTTTTCAAAAAGCGTAATATTATTTACGTGCGTATTGCCCGTAAGCATTATATTAAACGCGCCTTGCTTTTGGACGTCCTTAATTTTAACATCATTAAACGGAACTTGTAAATTAACGTCGCCAGACCTTGTGTTCCTTATATAATCGGAATTAAAGGTATGCCTTAACTGCCTTAAATATATACCGTCTGCGCCGATAACATTAACAAGGCCGCCTTCATTATTGACGTCAACCGTAACCATATTATCAAGCGCGCCGACGCTGCCGTCTGTGGAGTGCAGTGTAATATTATTTGCCGTGATATTGGCAAGCCCGCCCATATCATTAACTTTGATATCTTTATCGGTAATAATAGAAATATCGCTATTTACAGACGCAAGCTGATTAACTTTTAAGTCATTATCAAAACCCGTCAAATA
Source organism: uncultured Elusimicrobium sp. (assembly GCA_964415545.1). GTDB lineage: Bacteria > Elusimicrobiota > Elusimicrobia > Elusimicrobiales > Elusimicrobiaceae > Proelusimicrobium. The sequence goes on along the minus strand of CAYQAU010000003.1, from coordinate 108,234 downwards.
AATACCGCCGTCAGCCTTTGCGTTTAAGGACGAAGGGCCCGTTGCGGAACCTTCAACCCTAAGCGGATTATCCGCCGCGCCTATTGCGCCGTTTAGCGCCGTAAGGTTAATATCCCTTGCCCTTACAAATGCGCCGCCGGCAGAATATATTGAGGCCGCGCCGCCAAGTACGGCGGCTCCGTTCTCCGCCTTAACCGCGCCTTTTAAAACCAAATCAGCGGCGGATGAATAAATATCAATATCACGCCCCGCAGTTATATCGCCGATATTGCTTTGCGAACCTGAAGAAGCAACCAATATATCGCCGCCCGCCGTCGCTGATATAAGCTCGGACTCCGAGGCCGATATATTAATATCATTTTCCGCTTCAAGGTTAATATTATGCGCATTTAAAATATTGCCGTAAATACCTGCGGCCTGCGCAAAAATATCGCCGCCCGCATTTAGGTTAAGCTTATCTTGCTCCAGCCCGATATTACAATTATTGCATGCAAGATTAATATCGCCCGCAGCATCAATAAGGGCTGCGTCCCCTGCGTTTAAAATACCGCCGCCATTACTTGCAAGCTTGATATTGCCGCCTGATGTTATGCCTGTAATATAAAGCGCTTTTGCCTCGGCGTTAAGGATATTAGCGTCCCCAACCGTATTGGCTAAAAGCGTATTAAGGCCTTGCTCCCCTTGCTCCACAACAATGCCCAGCATATTGCCCGCGCCGCCTATGGAGCCTGCATTAAGATTAATACCGTGAGCGCGGATATTAACCAGTTCATCGCCGCGCGCATCGCTTAACGCGCCCTGCGCCGCAATATCAGCGCGGCCTTGCGCAAAGATATAATCTATGGCAAGTGATGAAGGCGTTTTCAAATAAATATCGCCCGCTGAACGCGCGTTTATTTTGCCCGTCAAGGCAATGTTCAAAGCCTTTTGGGCTGAGCCGATATCCCCGTCAGCCGCTTCAAGGGTAAGATTATTGCCTGTTATATTTACGCCGTCATCTTCAAGCACATTATATACGCCGCCTGCGCCCATAATTGTTATATTATGGCCCGCGCCCGCATTAATGCCGCCAACATTAATATCCTGTTCCGCGCCAAGGTAAATAAAGCCGTTGGCGTTAAGATTAACTTTGTCGGCGTGGATATCAAAATCCTCCCTTTTAAGGACGGTGAGCGTCTGCCCGTCTTCGGAGAAGACGATATTATCCCGCTCGGCTGATGCTATAAGCAGCTTTTTATCGTCGCTTAAATTCTTAAAGTCACCGATATTAAAGGTTTCGCTTCCGCTGTCTTGCCCTATGGAGCCGCCTGCTTTTACGGTTACATTTTTACCCTTGATATTAGGGTCCTCAACCATATACTGCGTATTAACTTTATTATCAAGGCTGGCTGCGTCTATCCTGTAGGTAAGCTGGTCTTCCGTCCAGCCTGCGCCGTCCTCGTCCATAAGGTCAAGCGCGTTCCAGCCGTTTAACAGCTCTTCCTTGCTGCGCTGGTCTATAACTTCATTTTTATTGTCGTCATACACCCCGCCTTTAGCTTCAAGTATAACATCGCCGCCTTTAGATTCTATGGAGCCGACGCCTAAATCCGAAGAAGAGATATTCTTTATATTTATATCATCTTGCGCAGATGCGCTAAGGCGTTTAGTATCGGTGTTAAGCGCGGCGTCTTGCGTACCAATTGAGCCCATAACCGCATCTAATGTAACGCCGTCAGCTTTAATTAAGGAGGAAGAATCCGCGCCGCGTAAAGAGCGTTCCGACTTCAGTAAAACATTGCCCGCGCCCGTGCTGATATTCTTAAACGCCAAATCGCTGCCCATAACAGAAGCAAGGTTAATATCGCCCGCCGCGCTAAGCGCATTTACCGCGCCGCCCGTCAGTTCAATATTAACGGCATTTGCTCCGCCGATGCCGTCTTTAGCGTTAAGGTTTATGTTTTTGCCTTTGATATAAGCGTCTGCGCTGTTAGATTTAATCGCCCCGTTTGAAGCGGTTATATTAACATCGCCCACGGAATTATTTATGAGGCCGTTTAATATGATATTGGATTTTGAGGAGTTAATATCCAGCGCGCTTGTATCATAACCGTCAAAACTTATTTTTACGGGGTAATCGGCCTTGATGCTGTGGGTATTGATTTCTTTGCGGCCTTCCTCATACTTAACCTCGTGATGATTGGTTTTGGTGGAGAATATCCACCACCCTGTGGTTGTTGACCAGCGTTTATCATAAGTTTTAAAAGGTACGGGGTTACCTTGTTCATCCGTTACGGGGTTGCCGTCTTTATCGTAGAGGATAATCTCCTTATTCTCAAAAGTATAGGTATATGCGTTTGAGGTATCCTGGCCCGTTTTAACAAACTCGCCCTCATATAAGGAATGGTCCTGCAAGTAGCGCGTATCGGCAAGAGTATAGCTGTCGTCGGGGACAAGGAAGTCCATACCCCAAAACTCTTTTTGCTCTTTTTTATAGGTGGTTTCTTTAATTTTTTCCTTGCCGGTATTCCAATAATACCTTTGGCCCGAAAGCGGGTTATAAGCCGTTTCCCTTGAGTTTGAAACAATACTTACTATATTAGACGCTTTGCCGTTTGCATCGCGCGTATTGCTGTCCATTGTTACAAGGTCATTGCCAATCCTTTTATAGATTGTCTCAAGGAAGCCGCCCGTGGCGTCTTTCTTAGCGGTATCGGTAATCTTTATAGTGCCTTCTATCTTTGAGCCCGCGTCAAGCGAGTTTACAAAAAGCTCATAGGCGGAATTATTGTTTACGTTTATGCGGCCGTAACCGTCTAAAACCTTAAGCTCGCCGGCATTGCCGCCCGTATTTAAGATATGGCCAAAAAGCTCCAGCTTGCCGCCGTCAACTTTAACGTCTTTAATTTCTATCCTGTTTTCAAGCACGTTAAAATAAGCCGCGATATTGCCGCTGCTGTTTATTGCATAAAGCTCGTTTACATTGGCCTCATGCCTGTTTTTGCGGACCCAGTAATCTGATACCGCGTCAGCTATGCTGCCAAATGTCAGGCCATTGCCTGAAAGCGTAAAACTATCACCTATATCTACATATAAGTCTTTAGTGCCGCTTTGGATAAGCCCGTTAATATCAAGATATGTCGCGCTTAAAAATACATTATTGCCCAGTATTGAGGTACCGCCGCCGCGGCCTTCCCCGCCGGCAGTCGTATTTGTCTGCCCCGCTTCCGATGAGGAGGCAATATCCTCCCAGTACCCGTAAGGATTGCCCGCCACATGCAGGAAGCTGTTTGATACATAAGACTGCACTATCTTCTTTTTTGCTTCCATATTGATATTGCGCGCGCGCATATTGCCTTTAGCCTGTATACTGCCTGAAGAATAGATATTAATATCGCCGTTATCATTAAGAACATCACCCAAAAATTCAATATTGGGGGAGCGGTTTTGGTATGAATAATCTGAAACAATATCTATAGAAGGCGTTTTGCCTTCAAGCCCGTTACTTGATTTGACTTCACTTAAAGAAGGCTCTTTGTGCGTAATATTTGCATTTGCTATATCCTGCGCGGTTTTAACCAGCGCGCCGTTATAGTATATGCTGCCCGTTGAAGTTTTATCAATAGATATATCTTTAAATCTCAAAAACAAATCGCTGTAATTACGGATACTGACCTCAGCCGAACCCGGTGCACAAAGCGTGCCCACGCCCGTTATATTATCAGCATTAATTTTGATATCGCCCATATTGGCCCTTATATTATCAAATTCCATAATGTCTACGGGGACTTCGCCCATAATAAGCCCGTCGGAGTCAACCTGGCCCAGGGCGACAAGCTCACTTTCCAGCCTGTTAATTTCCGCCTGGTATGCCGCGGCTGAAACTTCAGAAACAGAGTATTGCGCTTTTAAAACCCTAAGCCTTTCAATTTCATCAATAATATTATTTGACAAAAGTTCTTTGCTTATCTTATAGCCCGGCATAATACCGCCGTCAATGGTAACAGTCCTGTCTGCGCCGATGGTAAGCTTAATCTTATTGTTTACGCCCGCAAAGAGGCCGCCGTCAACTTTGACATTGGTTGTATCCTGCGTTTCTACGCTGGTGGCTTTATCGCTGGCCGCCAAAGAACCCAGCGGGCTTGTCATATCCAGCAAACCTGTTGCCGACATTAAGGCCTTAACGCCGTTTACGCTTATGTCGCGCGAACTTTCTACAACCGAGCCGCCGTTAATATTAAGATTATTGTTTACAAAAATATCGCCTTTAGCCTGGGAGTCCGCATTAAAAGCCAAGGCCGTGGTATTCCATATATTGGTAATGCCTGAAGCGCGTATATAAGCGCGCCCCGTATTATCAAACGGGCTGTTACTCTGCGTCTTAGGCTGGGAGAAGGTAAAATAAACGTCCCCGTCTGATTTAAGCTTTGCGCCAGAGTTAAGGTTTATCTCATTGCCGATTACTGTTTTAGCCAAGCTCTTGCCCGCCGCCACAGAAATACCGCCGTAAATATTTAAATCTGCCCCGGCGGCTATATCAACATCCGCCTTAGTATTTAATACCATATCATCGGCCGATGTAAGGTTTGCATTGTTGACTGTAATGCGCGCCTTATTATTGTTATTGGCTATTTGGGATGTTACTATAGGCACAACCACTAAACCGCCGCTCTTTAAGAGCACCTTATCATCAGCTTTAATATTATTTAAAGCGTTTACAAGGAAGCTGCTTGTATTAGCATCGTCTGAAACCGTTGCAACATTATTGCCGTTGCCGAAGGTTATGTCAGTATAATTATTTATTGTGGTAATGCTTTGCGTTATAGGTACGTCCAGCGCGCCGCCGCTGCCTGAATAGACATTAGCCCCATCAACCAAATTTTTATTGTAGTTGTTTAAAGCCTCCGCCTTAAAGTGGGACGCAGTGATATTTGTTGAGCCCAAAGCCCTGTCCTTAAGGTCTATGGCAACGCTTTGCTCAGAAGTATTATTCGCCGCCGCGCCGCCCGCGTGGATGATGCCGCCGTTACGGGAATCCACCTCGCTATCCTGGTTAGTGGTATTAGAGGCTGTAAAGTATACTTCCTTAGCCGTGATATTATTGTTTAAAGTTTCAGAAGCGTCCTGCGCCTCCTTTGCGCCTATTTCCACCTTTGAGGAGGAAGTATTGGCGGTATCGGCCATTGCCGCCGATGCGGAAAGCGCGCCGCCGCTGCCTGATACCGCTTTAGCATAAAGAGTATCGGAGCCTTCGGCAGATATTTCAATTTTAGAGCCTTTTGCGTCAATGCCGTCATTAAGCAGCGTCTTGACGTCAACATCTGACAGCACATCAGACTTATTTACGCCAGCAGATATTACCGCCCCGCCGTAAAAAGTTGATTTTGTGGTTTGGTCGGTATTGGATTTAGATTTAAACGTAATACCGTTTTGCGCCGTAATATTATTTTTGGAATGTATATTTGCAAGCACATCGCCGCTGACTTTGCTTGTAGCCGTCGCGCCCGCGCCGCCGATTAAAGCGCCGCTTGCAGCAAAAGCGTCAACTAAGGTTTTAGCCTTTTTCTGCTCCGCCGCAACTGTAACGGAACCCGCGTCAATTACACTTTCCCGCGCGATTTCAGCTTTATTATCAAGCTTAATTTCACTATCCGCCAAAGAAACGCCTACAGCCAAGCCGCCGACGTCAACCCCGTAAGTTTTTGCGGTTGAGGCGGCCTGCCCCTCCGTCAACACGCTTACATTGCCGGAAGTCTTAATTATATTCTTTTTGCCGATTTTAGCTGAAACTTTGTCCTTAACAGAAGCGTCCGCTTCCGCGCCGATGCCTGATACTATACCGCCGCTGCCCGCCTCTGCCTCCGCAGTAATATCGCTGTCGGAAGAAGCTTTAAGGTTAAGCGAGGCGGAGTTTTCTACCGTAGCCTCTTCCCCTGTATAAGCTGAGGTATTGCCCTCTTTATTCACATCCGCTATTGACGCGCCTGCGGCCACCAGCCCCGCTGCGGCTACGCCGACTGTCTGCGCGTGTATATTGGCTTTAGACTGCGCGCTGATATTTATTGCGCCTGAACCAGTAATCTTTACATAATCGGACAGATAGGCCAAAGTATTATTATTGGAGTTTACTTTAGCCACAACCGCGCCCAAAGCCGCATATAAACTGCCTTGGCCTATAAAAGCTTTAATATCGGAGTTTTGTACCTCGGAATTAGCTTTTAAAGTAAGCTCGCTTAAGGAAGAAAGCTCGGCATTATCGCCGATAAAGGCTTTGGTGGAAGTCGTATTATTAACTATCGCCACAGAGGCCCCTACGCTTAAATAACCGCCTAAACCCGCGCCGCCCGCAAGGAGGTCAGTCTTAACAATATCATTTGCCAAAACTTCCAGCTTATTGCCTGCGCTCACCCTTGCATTAGCGCCGATAAAAGCGTTTGTGCCTTTATCATCTAAAACTTTATCGGTAAAAACGTCATTAACATCAGCTATAAAAGTTTGCATGCTTTGTGCGGTATCGTCCAAAAGCCCGCCGCGCCCGAAAGTCTCTTTAGTAATTTTGCCATTACTCTTTAAGTGTTCATTTAAAGTGCCTTGCATACCGTCGGTAACGGATTTTGAATCCCCGTCTAAATTGGAGCCTATATTTGTTACCAGCACAGAACCGTTTGCCGCGCCATAAAAACCCGCCGCGCCTGAAATTGCGGTATCATTTACCTTTCTGGTATTTTTGCTTTCCACTTTTATATTGCGCTTAGCGTTTACCTGCGCGCCTGCGCCTATCCCCGATGAAACTTTGCCGTTAATGGTAGATACGCCGATACCCGCCCCTACGCCCACACCCGTAACGCCCGCGCCGACTGTGGCAATAGTATTTTGTATGCGTGAGGAAGACTGCGCAGATACCTCTACATCCTGCGCGTTTGAAGCTTTAGCCGCATCACCGTTAATTACGGTGGAGCCTGAAGCGGTTTCATCAATATAAGCTTCCGTTTCAGAATCTATTGTATTTACGCCGACGGAAGCCGCTATGCCGGCCTGCCCGCTTAAAGAGGCCGTAGGTATATAGGAAACTATATCCTGCGCGGCCTGCGCGCTTACCTTCAAACTTTTGCCCGTGTTTATAGTGGAATCCGTAATTGCGGCTTTTGTTTTATTCTTTATACTGCTTACAAGTACCGAGCCCCCTATACCCGCCGTAGCCCCGCCCGCAAGCGCGCCTACCGCTACTGCAAAATCCTGCCCGTTCTTACGGCCAAGCTCAACGGTATCTTTGGCCATAACGGTGGTATTGCCGCTATTATTAACAGTGCTGTTTTTGATATAGGCATTATTGTTATTATTAAACAGGGCCGTTACCGCATTGCCCGCTATGCCTGCGGTCGCCGCGCCGCCGCCGCTCATTAAAATACTGTTATATCTTTCAATACTTTGTGTATTAACGCCAATATCGCCTGCGGCTGACACCTCAGAACCTGATATACCCGCCTTAGTGATATTATCAAACATAACGGTATCGGCCACCGCGCCTATACCCGCTGTTCCGCCGCCTGCTATAGAGCCGCCGTATACTTCCACATCAGCCGTATTATCCGCATTAACTTTTATATTTTGGCCCGATAAATCCGTACCCAAGGCCGCAGGGGTTTGGTTGACGGAGGATCCTGAAACTTCCGCAACGGAAATATTGTCAATATTTGTTACGTCAACGCTTGCGGCCACGCCTACGCCGCCGCCTGCCAGATTAAACATCCAGGTATTAATATCGTCATCAACTTCCGATAATATAAAAAGCCCTTTTTCTTCGCCTGTTAAAGCATGCTTGCCGTAAATATTAAGGGTGCTGCCGTCGCTTACTTGCGCGTAGGCTTTGTCCGATATATTATTTACAACCACAGTCCCGCCCAGCCCCAAACCTGCCGCGCCGTCAATAGTACCGCCGTAAAAATTAATTTCATTCTTTGATTTTGCGCTAAAGCCGGCCGAGCCCTGCGCCTTTATATCTGCGGCTTTTGCGTAAGCTTTGCTTAAGGTATCTATATTATTAACAGCCACGCTGCCCGTTATTGAAGCATATTGCGAACCCGCGCCGCCTGCGGCCGCCGTTTTAAGAATATAGGCTGAATCAGATTTAAAATCCGCGTTTTGCTCCGCCAAAATTTCCGCGCCGTCAGCATAAGCATATACCTTATTGCCAATTGTGCTTACCGCTGTTGAGGAGCCGACAGCCGCTTTGCCCGCGCCGCTGATTTCGCCCGCGACAGCCGTCATATTTGAACTGTCTTTAGCCGCCACGGAAAGTGAGCCGCCCGTGCTCTGTGTTCTGCCGTCTTTGATATAGGAAGAAGTTGTGTTGCCAATCTCATTAACAGCAACGCTTGCCGCAATAGCCATACCGTCTTTTGCCGCGCCCACAGTGCCTTCAACATTAGTAATTGTGGAGTTATTTTGAGCGTCAAGCTTTATATCATTTACCGTGGTTACGGAGGAGCCGTCCAAATAAGCCTCTGTAATATTTGAGATTTCGTTAACGCCCGTGGAAGAACCTATGCCCACAGTCCCCGCCGCGCCCAATGCGCCTGCTACTGCGACTATTTTGGAATTGTCAACTGCGCTAAGCCCCAAAGCCTCAGCCAAATTTGAAGCAGAAGAGTCTACAGTTGAACCTTTTATATATGAAGAAGAAGTATTCTCCACATCATTAACGGTAACAGAGCCCGCCAATGCGCCGCCTTTAGAAGACGGATTAGCTAGGGACCCGCTGGCCGCTACGGCTATAATTTCCGCCGCGCTTAATGAGGAAAGCTCAAGCTTACCGCCGCCTGTAGAGATAAAATTGTTTGCAATATCTTTAGCTACGGCCGTGGTATTAAGCATTGAAACAGAAGAGTCATTAATAAAAGCCGCGGCATTATTCCTTACAAAATTTGTCGAAGCCGACCCTGCAAAACCGACAGATGTGCCCTTCCCCAAAACCAGGCTTACCGCGCCTGCTACGCTGTTTATCCAGCTATCGTCTTTAGCGGAAATACTTAAATCCTTGGCGGCATATACATCCGCGCCGTTGATATATGCTTTGCTTGCGCCTTCTATATTGTTATAGCTTACGTCGCCTGAAATCCCTACGCCGAACTTCCCGCCCCCGCCTTTAGCCTGGCTTGCGCCTTCTTCAGGGTCATAGCCGATATCTGAATCAGCCTCGCCCTCTTTTTTATCATTTTGAATTACGCCCGCTAAAGAGTAGGCATAAATATCGCCTGTATTCTGCGCGGAAATATCTATTGTTTTATCAGACTTAAAAAAGCCGTCCGTCGTTCTTACAACAGGGTTTGCCGCGTCAAAGGCATCGCCTATAAAAGCATTGGTGTTCCTTGTAATATCACTGATGGAAACCGAGGCCCCTATACCTACGTTTTGCGTCTTTGTTACGCCGCCTGCTATATTAAACATATCAATATTATCTTTGGCGGAGATGATAACTTTATCGCTTTGCGTCCCTTCGCCTTCTATAGCCACTTGCGCGTCTTTGGAGACGGAAGCGGTTGAGTTTGTATCAGATTTAAGCCAGTCAAACGCGCCCTCAAAGCCGAAGGTTTCAGACTTGCCGCCCGCTTCCGCTATAGAAATATTGCGCTGGTCTATATCTGATGAAACTTCCAAATTATTAGCGTTAACTTTAGCGTCCCCAAGTATCTGCGCGGAGGAATTGCTGTTATAGGCTATCTGCTGGTAAGAGCCGCCAAGGCCAACCTTTGATTTTGTGCCTGCACCCGTAATGCCCCAAATACCCGCCATATTTAATGTGGATACATCTACGCCTGAAGTTACCTTAACATCCTGCGCGCCGCTTTTATAGGCGGCCGCCTCATTAATTTTTGCGCCGCTTGCTATATAAGCATTGCTTGTGGAATTAAAATCCGCTATATTTACCGCGCCTGCAAGGCCGAATTTGCCTAACTCCTCCCCCTCATTTGTAGAAACATCGCTTTTAGCCCAGGTGGTAAAAAATCCGTTTTGAAGGCCGCCATTACCGTTTATTTTATCAATGACGTCGCCAACTCCTTCTATTTTATGCCAGGTAATTTCAAACGGCAGCGAAACTGAAGAATCAACATTAATCGCGCCTTTGGCGTCTACAACCGCGCCTTCGGCGATATAGGCGGCGGAGTTATTGTTAAAAGACGCTATGCCGACAGAGCCCGCAGCCGCGTTTTCCTTCTCGTGTTTGCCCGCCTTAGAATCAACAGACGCATTAGCCGCCTGGCGTACTTCCCCATCAATAATGGAAGATTTTACATTAATGCCGCCGTCTGACTTAATACTGCCGCCCGCTTTGGCTGTTGAGGTATTATTTTGGTCGCTGTAAGAAAGCGCGGCCGAAAGCCCTACCTTTACATTACTTTGGTTATTGGTCTGTACATTTTTGCCCTTAATCCAGCTACCTATCTTATCATGCGCAAAATGCATACCCTTTAAAAAAACACCGACAATAGCTGAAGTGCCCGTACCCGCAGAAGCGGAGGACTTGTTTTTTATACTGTTTATAGCGGAGTTTATATTGGTAGTACCTGTGGAGTTAAGGTTTGCCGCTGTATCAACGCCATTATTTACATTTGATTTGCTATAGGTTACGGAGGCTGCTGCATAGCCGTCGTCAAAAGCGCCTGAAAAGGAGGAGACTGACATATTTTTATCAGTCGTAGCGTCTATTGTAATATCCTTACCGCTTACCGAAGAACCGGCGGCTAAGTTTACATTATTATCAACAGTCATCTTACCTATGGCCAGCGCGCCGTCGGCAGGCACAGGCGTGTTGGCGGTGGAAACTGACATAGCAGATACATCCAAAGAGGAATCCGCCTTAGAGGAAATACTTACATTACCGCCCGCGCTTATAGTTGCGCCTTCTTTAACGTCTACTTTGGAATTTACATCACTTTCCCCGTAAACGGCTGCCGCGCCAGTTCCTAAGGCGCGCATACTGCCGTCAGCCGCAGCGGTGGAGTTTATATCTATATTACCCTTTGCGTCAAGCTTAGAGTTTTTGCCTATAGTGATTGATGAATTGACATCAGTGATAATCGCGCCGCCAAAAAGCGTTGTATCGCCAAGCTCGCCTATAGTAAATTCGCCCACGCTGGCCGCGGTGGAGTCATCATCAAACAGGCGCGTATTATCCGCTTTGGAGATAAGGCTTATATCATTGCCTTTAAGGCTTACATTTTCCCCCAATGTTATTGAAGCGGCATTGGTTTTGGCCATATAGCCGTCAGACATATCCTTAGCGGTCAAAGTTATATTACCCGCTGTTTTGCCCGCCTCGGCAGAGGCGTCTATAACGGAATTATCCTCCAAAGTAATATCTTTTGCCGTAAGTGATACATTGCCCGAGTTTGCGCCTGATTTTGAGGTTACAACTTTTTTGCCGTTTTTAAGTGTGATAGAATTTGCGGCCTCCATCACATAATTTGCGCCCGATGAGGCAAAATCTTCCGAAATTATAATATCTTCAGGATCAACAAAAACCGTTCCCATCTTGCCCAATGAGGATGACGCGTCAAAAACGCCGCCCGCCAAATCTACAAGTTTTTTTGCGCTGAGTTCTATAAAACCGCCGTCGCCGCTTTGTCCGCCTTTAGCCAAAAGCTGCGCTCCATTGTTAAAAACGCTTTGCCCTTCGGCCCACAAATGGATATTGCCGCCGTTTGAGTTTTCTCCTTCGCCCGAGGCTGAAATTACGCCCGACTTAAGCCCTATATCGCCGCCCGCATTGACGGAAATATCAGCCGCATTTTTATTTGGGCCGCCGTCTGCAATTATAGAACCTTCATTTATAAAATTATTTTTAGCGGTAATGATTACGCGCCCGTCTTTTACAAGCACTTCGCTTTGCAGGTTTTTATCGTCAATATTAACAATATCGCCTATTTCAAAATTGGTCCTTATATCGCCGCTGTTAATTATATCGCCGCCGTGAAGGCCCGCGCCGTAAGCGGCGTTAATTTTGCCTTTTACGGAGATTAAACCCAGCGGATTTATTGGCATATCGCCCGCCAAAATCGCCTTTGTAAGCTGGGAGGAGACGCGCCTGTCGGCAGATATTACATTATCCATAAACTCTTTGGTTGGAGTAGCCAAAGTAAGCGCCCCCACATTAATAATACCGCCCGCGCCCACGGCTATGCCGTTAGGGTTTAAAAAGAATACATTGCCGCCTATCCTGCCGTCTTTATAGGCGTTTAACACGCCGTCTATATTGCTGGCTTTGTCGTGGACAAGGTTAATAAGGTTTTTTGTGCCGTCGGGCAAATAAAGATTAGCCGTGTGGCCTGAGTAGACGTCAAAATTATTAAAGGAGTTAAAGCCCGTATTGCCCGAGACGGTTGAGGTATGAACATCCGACACATTGCCGTTAACGTTTACTGTGGTATTTGTCTTGCCGTCAGGCGTAATCATTGCGCCAAAAACACTTGAATACAAAAGCGTATAGCTTAATGTAAGTGATATTATTTTTTTAAACATTTTCTATCTCCTAAAAAATCCTGGCTTGAACGTAGAAAAGTATTTTTGTCTCATTTTTGCCAAAGGCAGGATGCTCTTTTAAAGTTCTTGCTACTGTCAGGTTGCCGTCCAGCCTGTCAAAAAGACCAAGCCTTATACCGCCGCCTGCGCTGTAAATATCCTTATCATAATCTGCGGGGACTATAGTGTTTTGCGACGGATAGATGCGGCCATAGTCAAAAAATCCGTAGAAACGCGTGTAAGTTATAAATTTAGGCATAAGCGCCGTAATATCAAGCTGGAGCTCGCTCATAACGTCAAAGCCTTCATCTGCAATCAGCATGCCTTCCGTATATCCGCGCACCGTATTTACTCCGCCTACCTGGAATTGCTCGGAAGAAGGCAGATTATCACTACCCGCTCTTACCTGCGCCTTACCTTTAATATTAAAAGCAAGCGGGCCCCAAACAGCCGTTTGGAACTCGCCCGAATAATTAAATCTTGTAAATTTGTTTTTGCCCTCTATAGCTTTTACGCCTTGCCCCGCAGAGAGCATATTAAAGAAGTAGCCGCCGTTAAAGATTTTTATATTGTCCAGCGACAAGGTTACAATATCGGTTTTGGTATCCTGCGTCCTAAAACTGTCAACATAGTTTGCGCCGTTCTTGGCTGAAAAGCTTATATTGGCATTGCTTATCATCGTTTCCGTAACCCAAAACGGCTTCTTTACATATATATAGTAGTCATAAAAATGGCCGTCAACGTTTAGCGGGCGCATCGGGCCGCTTATGATTTCCGTTGTGGAATAGTCAAAACCAATGCCCACTCTTGTATTAAAAAGCGGCTCAGGTATTTCATAGGAGCCGAAGTAACTTTCACTCCCCCTTGAAAGCATACCGCCAAAGGTAAGGATGTCCCTATAACCCGTAATGCTGCGCAAGGCGGCGTAGGCTCCATAACGTTCAAGCCCCGTTTCCTCCTGGCCCGCATTATCGCTGAAAACAGATAAAGATAATCTTGAGGGCTCCGTAATAATTAAATTGATATCGGTAGTGCCGTAGACGGGCCCCGGCTCCAGCGCCACACGCGCTTTAACGTCATTGGAAGCGTTAAAATACAGTATATCCCGCTGGATATCATTAACGTTTATCATATCGCAGTCTATAAGGTTTATATGTTTATTTATATAATTTGCGCTTGTACTTTTATTATCAACGATTTTACTGCCGTGAATACGAGCCTCCATAAGGCTGACCGTAAGCTCGCCCGCTGTTATATCCTGTTCGGGCAAATAAGCTTTCGCCGCTATATAGCCCAAAAGCAGGTATTCATTATTTACTTTATTTACGATATCATCAATATCCTGCGCGCTTAAAGGGCGGCCGATATATTCTTTTTTTATACCGTCAAGGAAGGGCCGGGGCAGGATTTCGGAGGGTGAAAACTTAATCTCATTAAGGATTACTATTTTAGGCTGCTCTTTATCTTTTTTAACTTCTTTTAAAGCTTTATCTTTTGCCGCGCTTATGGCTTTATCCTGGCTTTCGGCGGTTTTTACGGCTTCCTCCGCTTTAGCGATTTCGGCGCGCTTCTTCTGCTCGCTTATATCACTTTGCAACTTATTGAGCTGTGCGTTCAAAGGGGTAAACGCACAAAAAATAAAAATAAATACAGCCGCGCTGATACTTTTATATACCATCTGCAATTTCCTTTAATTTATATTTTGCCTTATTGTTTCGCTGTTAAGCCTTCAAAAACTACTACAACACATCTGTTTTTAGCGTCCGCCACGGGCCCGCTGCCTTTAACAAGAGGGTTTTCTTTGCCGTAAGTGATAACTTCTATTCTGGATGGGTCTATGCCAAGGCTTATTATAAAATCTTTAACCGCCGCCGCGCGTTTTAAGCCCAGCTTCTTATTAAAATCGCTGCTGCTTTTTGAATCAGTATGGCCCTCAAGGCGGACTTTGCCCTTATAGCACGCCATTTTCTGCGCCAGTTGTTTTGCTGATTCTTTAGTCTCTAAGTCTAAAGCGGAGGAGCCGTATTGAAAGTAAAAAATTATGCTTGCTTCATTTTTGCAAATAAGGTCATTGGCAGGCGCTTTTTTGGGCGCGCCGCCGCAAGCTGAGAGTGTTGCCGCTAAAAGACAAACCAATAGAACTGCCGCGGCTTTGCTGTTACTGCTTAAATATTTTCTCATAATAACATTATAAGATAATATTTTTTGATTTGTCCTATCTTTTTCCCCAAAACAAAACAGGCCCTCCTTTTAATAAATTACAGATACCGTATAAGCCCCGCTATAAGTGCCCGTAGCTACCCCCGCAGGAATAGTTACCCTGCCGCCCACGGTAAAAGAACCATTGCCCGTGGCGTCTAAGCTGCAACGCGAGCAGGAGGGCGTAAAACTATCCACCGTCAAGATATTAGCGCCGTTATTTATATTGATGCTTGAAGGCAAAGTAACATTATAGATGCTGTTTGCCGTTCCTGTAACGCTAAAAGCGTCGGCCGCGCCCGCAGCAAATGCGCAAGGTATATTGTTTACGCTGCGAGTGCCGTCTGTGGCGATAGTTACATAGCCCGTGCCGCTTTGCGGCATACATACCCTGCCAAAGTTTAGCTGCCGCCCGCTTGTATGCGTCAGGTTAAGCGGCTGCGGCGAAAAGTTAACATTAAAACACAGTTGCACCGTGCCGTCCTTATTGCTGCTATTAGCAGGCGCGCCCTGGTTATAATAGAAGGCATTACTGGTACAGCCTTGCGCAAAACAGGTAAGGCTAAGGACATTGGTAAAAGAAAGCGTAGCCCCATAATTAAATACGCCCGGTGATGTCTTGGGCCCCGTTGAATCAAGCGTTATATTACTTATAGTAACTAAACTTAAAAGGCTGCCACAACCGGAAATTGAAACGCCAAGGCTTCCGCTGCTTGCTACAGCGGCATACATTTGTTGGGAACCTTCACTTGCAGAAACGGTAAAACTGCCATTTTGGCCACCGCTTTGGGATACCACGCCGCTGCTTGTAACTACGCCTTGCGGCGTAACGGTAACTGTAGCCCCCAAGCCTACAGTTCCCGCTACAACCGCCCCAAAATCCAGCTGTATGATATTACTTACCTGCGAACCATCCGCATATGCGGTATTATAGTATCCCGAAGCGCAGGTAAGTAATATAAGCAAAAATAAACGCCTTATTTTGCTAAACATTAATACACCAGCGTTACAGTATAAGCGCCCGTATATGTGCCTGTGGCCTGGTTTTGCGCTACGGATAATGTACCGCCTACAGTAAATGGTATTGTAGACGGGGATGCAACCGTAGTACATGATGGGGTACAAGTATAAGTAAAGGTGCCCACAGTCATCGTGCCGCCGCTTCCGTTAGAAAGCGTTATTGAAGCGGGGAAAGACACTGTAAAAGTTATTCCCGCAGTTGATGATGTTACTGTAAAACTATCTGCAGTCTCCCCGCTTGATGCCTTAAGATAGACACCCCCTGTTGATGTTATAGCCCCCGCAGGCGTAACCACAACCGTACCCGTACTGGAAGTACTTGGCGCGATAGTACCAAAGTTCAAGCTGCCTGTATTATGGGTAACATCAATAGGTGTTATAACCACAACAGTACTTGTACTGCTTGCCGTATTTACGGCATATATACTTGCGCTGAGCAATGTCATCGCAAATATAGTAAGTATTACTCTTTTCATACATCCTCCTAATTTTGTACTGCGTATTTGTCCTTATACAATGTATAAGGGCACTGATAAACTTTCTCAGGCATTGTCAGATTAACGGACTGACACTCTTCAAAATCGTATTTAAGCAGGTGCAAGGCCTTATAATCGGGCAATACCCTGTAAATACCCAGAGGAACTTTATCAAATGAATAGTAGCCGTCATATTCCGAGACGGTACTGGCTACAACTGTTTTATTTTTTACGTCAACTAAATTAAGCCTTATGCCGCTAAACGGCGCGTGTTTGCCGCTTTTAGCGTCGCTGAAATAGGCCGTGCCGTCAATAAACGCGCTGTCTTTAAGCGGATATTCTATGTGCACAATCTCTCCCGGGCGCACCATTACAAGCTTGCGTTTATTTTGGTCTAATAGTGAAAAGCCGTCCTCTACATCGTTTACATTTAAGCTTACCTGGTAGGGGTAGTAACGCCTTAAATTAGGGAAATACTTATAATTATTTGCGGAATAAAATACCCTATCTCCATATACATCTGGCTTTATCGTAAAAGGTTTAGAGTCAAGTTGCTCATCCTCTTTATCAAAAATATTATTATTATTTTTATCTTTATAGGATGAAGCGGCAACCATACCCGTATTATAAAGTTTATCGGGCGTATGCAGGAATTCTTTATTTTTTATATCATACCCGAATGACAAAGAGTAACCTGCGGAAACATAAGTAGATTTACTGCTGTAATAACCTGCGTCAATATTAAAATAACCTATTTTAGTTTTAAAATTTAAACCGCCGCTGTAAATATCGGTATACTTTGATTTGCTTATATCATCCGCGCGCCTGTTATAGCGTATATTTGTATCCATATTCTTAGCCACATAAAGCTGCAAAGTACCTGATACATAAGATATTTTGTCATAATTTAAATTGTATTCTCCGTCCATACGGAATGAATGGCGGCCAAAAATTTTTGATAAATAAAAAGTCAGAAACTCTTGCCTGTAATTATTAAAACTGTCAGAATTTTTATAACCCACACCGGTATATATATTAGCCCATAGAACTTTATAGACCGTAAAGTAAAAATCGTCCTGCGTAATATTATCTTTATCAATAAGGTTTTGGTAACTGAAGGTAAAAGGCATCTCAAAAGCCCCGAAAATATCCAAAGTTTTGCGGACTTCGGCTGAGGCCATATTCTTCAAAATCCTGTCATTGCGCACGTTTTTGGAGGTCAATGTCTCCCCGAAATATTGATTATCCAGGTTGAAAGAAAATCCGCCTAAACTGCTTACTATATTTGCGTCAAGCGATGCCGCGCCCTCTTTAAAGTCGTACAAAGTCTCCATATTAAAATAAAGCGGGTGGACCATAAAAGAAAGCCCGCCCGAAGCAAAAGTTTTGTTTTCCTTCCTCACGTCCTGCGCGCCGTAAAAAGTTACAGGCTCTTGGACTATGGCCGCATCGGCCGTTATATTCTGCGTTATGCCGTAAGCTGCGCTGAAGAGCGCGCTTAACCCCGTAAAGGCGCTGCCGTAATCTACGCCGCGGCCCGTAATTGTTTTGTTCTTATTGACGGCGTAAGTTCTTATTCCAAGCTCCCCTTTATTTAATAAATTGCCGCCGTAATATAAGACGCGCTCCTGCTTCCTTACCTGGCCCTGCGGCCCGTAAAAGATAAGGACAAATTTATTTTCCCCGGGATACAATGTTATGTTTTGGAACTCATAATAACCTGAAAGGGTGTTACGCTGGTATCCCAAAAGCTCGCCGTTTCTATAAAGCTCCACTTCCCAGCCGCTTGGCAGCACATCACGGATATTGAGCTGCTTTTCGTAAATTGCATCGTCTGCATAGGTGGAGAAGCTAAACCCGTAGCCGTTTAAAATACCGTCGGAAGCGGGTGATGTTGTAGTATAAATATCGCCGATTTGGGCCTGCTTAAATATGCCCAAGATATTGCCCTCTTCGCTGTACTTTGAGGTTTTAAGCGTTAAGGAGGAGGGTATATAATTACTCATATCATAGTAATAAAGCTCGCTGTCCCACGAGCCTGTAATACCAAAAGCGTGCAAGCTTGAGCCCCAAAAACTGGCTGTCGGGCCGCCTTTGTCCTTCCTGTAAAAGTAGCCGCCGCTAAAGTCAACAAAAGGTAGTTGGAATTTATCTGTCCCGCGTATGACTTCCCCGCCTAAAGTATCGGCGTAGGCCTGCCGCGCGTCAAAGGCTTCTTCGCGGTCTTCCCTTTCCCATTTCTCTTCCAGAGGGAATTTTTTGCCCGCAGATTTAAGCTTAAGCTGCTGCGTAAAGTTATCAAAGGAGATTAAACCGCCTATAAGATTTTGCAAAACAGGGGCCGCTACATAGGTATTACCCTGGTAGCTTGCTATATCCCCCTCGGCATAAATAACATCTTGCTCCTTTAGCTGGTTTTGCAGCAAGTGCGGATCCAGCGCGTACTTAAGCTCCATACCCAATAAAGAAAGCGTTTCAAGAAGCGGAAGGTACAAAACATTATCCTGTTCAAAAACCTCCAAAATACTGTGGATATTTGTTTTGTCTATATAAACTTCCGCGACCAGGAGGTTATCCTCCTGTAATTCTTTTGCAAATGCGCTAAAAGCTAAAAATGTAAAAATAAGCGTAAGGAATACGGTTTTAAAATAAGCTTTACAGCTTGGTCCGTTTCTCATCAAAAATACGCTTTGTATTTATTGAGTTGCCGTCTTCATACTCAGTAAAAAGTATTTTAAGTTCAGGCTTAATATCTTTTTTGCCGCTGTTAAGCTTCTGTAAGTCTTTAAGGCTGATGCTTACATCCGCATACTGCGTTTGCGGCAAAAGATATTTGCCTTTAACAAAACCTAAAAGCTCCTCTTTATACCACACAGATATATCGCCGCGCACAACGCCGTTTGGTAAAGACGAGCCCGCAACCCTGTAGAGGCGTAAAGTAATATCATTGCCTTTAAGTTTTATGTCGGACAGATAGCCCTTGTCATTAACCTCGCCCTTGCGCACAACTACAGGTAAAGCCACCTCGTGTATAGGAGTAAGTTTGATATTAACGCCCTTGATATCAAGCGTCTGGCTGTCAACTTCCTGCGGCGCAGGCACTTTGGCTATAGCAAAGTAGATTACGCTGTCGCCCACGGGCAATTTGCTGAAGTCTTTTACCAAAAGTTTTATGGTCTGCTGTTTTTGCGGCGCAAGATCGCTGCGCCTGGGGCTGAAACGCAAAGCAGCGTTAAGCGGGTTCTTCTTTACATCGCCCGCCGTAACGCTGCCGTCAGGATTTTGCTTATAATCCTTAAGGCTGAAGCGGAATTTTGCCGCCTCTTTATCGTCGGAATTTACCAAAAATACATTGTCCGATTTATGTTTCTCATCTAAAAATATATATTTGGGAAAAACCATTATCCCCGCATTTGCCGCCGCGGAAATAAATAAACACATTACTGCACAGCATAGTCTTATCTTCATTTCCCACTACCCCCGTGTTGCATATATATAACTAATATACATTAAGCGTAATAAATAATATATATTATTGCAAGGGGGCAAAAAGGGTTATCGGCAAAGCTCAATTTAATTTGGATTTAAAGTTTTTGTAAGCCACAACCGCGGTAATAATACACATCAGCAGGAGCACAGAGCTGTATTGCCAAAACAGCGCCAAATCCCCGCCTTTAAGCATAGCGCTGCGGAAGTTTACGACACAGTACATCAAAGGGTTGAAATAACACATCCACCTGAAGGCCTGCGGGATATTTGCCACGGGGAAAAATACGCCTGAAAGCAAAATTGCCGGCATAAGTATCAGCACGCTGCCCATCATAGCCTGCTGCTGCGTTTTAGCGACAGTTGAAAGCAAGGTGGATAAAGATAATGCCGATATAACCAAAAGCACGCCCGTAATTAAAATCTGCCACAGGCTGCCCCTAAACGGTACGCCAAAGCAGAATACGCCTATTGCAAATATCGCAAAAATGATAATAAGACCGATGATAAAATAGGGCACGGTTTTGCCCAGCAGAATCTCCTGCGCGCTTGCGGGCGAGGCGATAAGCTTTTCCATAGTGCCTGTTTCCTTCTCTTTAGTAATAGCCATACTGCTTACCACCAGCATAACCAGGAAGGTGGCCATTACCATTAATGCGGGTATCATAAAATCGGTAGTATCCATATAGTGGTTAAACATAACCCTGGTATCCAATTCTATTAAAGAGGCGGCGGCATTGTAGCCGTTTTTTGCGGCCACGCGCGCGACAATTTGTTTTACATAGCCGTCCACCTGTTGGGCGCGCTGCGCGTTTATGGCATTAACTAAAAGCTGTATCGGTTTATCCCCGTGCTCAAGCGCATAGGCAAAGCCTTCTTTGGGCGCAATAAGTACAGCCTCCGCCTTTTGGGACAGCAGTAAAAGCGAAGGATCCTCAACCTGCGCGCCGTTAATGCCTTTGACTTCTTTGAACCACCCCGAGGCTAAGGCGGTTTGCGTTATTTGCCTGGAAACAGAATCAGGCTTAGATAGCACGATAAATTCTATATTCTTAACCTCGCTTGTAAGGGCAAGGCCAAACATCACCGTCTGCATAACGGGAATAAAGAATATGGCCACTATCATCTTAGGGTCGCGCATTATCTGGATGAACTCTTTTTTAATAAAACCCGCTAATGTTCTAAGTCTCATAACTAAGGCTCCACATCCGTTTTAAATTTTTTGACGGCTATTATTATCATCACCGCGCCAAACACCGTTATGCCCGCAAAGGCCATATTAAGCGCGGCTAAATCCGCGTCGCTTAAAAACAGGCTCCTGCTTATATTTAAAAACCACCGCTGCGGGAACAGCATCGTAAAATACCTGAAGAAAGCCGGCATATTTTCTATAGGAAATATAAAGCCCGAAAAAATAAAAGAAGGCAAAAGCCCCACGGCAAAAGCAAACTGTATCGCGCTTTGCTGCGCGCGCGTTACTACGGATATTACAAGCCCCAAAGCCAGCGCGCCCGTTATATAAATGGCGCAGGCGGCCATATACAAAATGAAGCTGCCTTCAAACGGTATCTTAAAAATAAGCAAAGCCAGAACAAAGACAAGCAAAATGTCAAAAAAAGCCAAAAGCAGATAAGGCAACAGTTTGCCTATTACGATTTCCGAAGGCCGCACAGGCGTTGAGAGCAAAAGCTCCATTGACCCGTTTTCCCACTCTTTTGCCACGGTAAGCGCAGTTAAAATAATAGCTAAAAACCCTATTATGATTGTATTTAAAGCAGGCACGATAAACCAGCGGCTGTTAAGCTCGGGATTAAATAAAAAGCGCGTCCTTATGGCGTTTAAAAGGGAGGCGGCCTCAAAAACTTCGCGCGGCGCGTCTTGGTTCAAACCTGCAAAAACAGCATTGGATTTTTGGACGATGCCCGTCATATAATTAAGCATAATGGCGGCGCGCGCATTATCGCTGCCGTCAAGCAAAAGCTGGGCTTTGGCGGGTTTTGTAATATCGCCCTTAAGAATATTACGCCCAAAACCTTTTTGTATTATAAGAACGCCTGCGCTGTTATTATCTTCAACAGCCGCCTGCGCCTCAAGCTGTGTATGAAGCGGCAAAAGGTCAAAGTAACCTGATGATGAAATTTCGTACAAGAACCTTCTTGACAGCGAGCTTTGGTCATTATCCCTTACCTTTAGCGGCATATGCTTATAATCCAAATCTATAACAAACCCGAAGAACCACACAAATATCAAAGGCAGAACAAGCGCAACGGCCAGAGTAAAAGGATCGCGCAAAATGTGCTTGTATTCTTTGACGGCTATTGAATATATGCGCCTTAAATTCATATTTTGCCCCCGCGCGCTATGGCTTTTAAGAAGACGTCGTCCAAAGTAGGCTCAACTTCGCCGTAAGTAAAAATATCTTTATAATTTTGTGCGAAATCCTCAAAGTCTTTTTTGTCTTCAGCCGTAATCCTGAGGTTGGCGCCAAAAACCGCGCTATTGCCTATATTTAGAGCGTCAAAAGCATCTTTAACCTGCATAAGCATATCCTGCTTAATAAAAGTAAGTTCCAGCGGGTTTTGGGTAAAAAAAGTTTTTTTAAGGCCTGCGGGGCTGTCCATCGCAACTATGCGGCCTTTATCCATTAAAACTATGCGGTTACAGTACTCAGCCTCGTCCATATAATGTGTGGTTACAAAGACGGTCTTTCCCTGTTTTGAAAGCAGCTCTATAAGCCGCCAAAAGTCGCGCCTTGTCTGGGGGGAGGTGCCTGCGGTGGGCTCGTCTAAAAATATAAGGTCGGGCTCATTAAGCAAAGTAGCGCAAAGCGCAACCATTTGTTTTACGCCGCCCGATAAACTTTTTACCTGCCCTTTAAAATCATTATTAAGGCCGATAAATTTAAACAGCTTTTCGCTGCGCGCCTTAGTTTCATCAGGCGCGAGATTGTAGAGGCTGCCCGCAAAATCCATATTTTCCTTAACCGTCAGATCGGGATACAGGGTAAATTTTTGGGACATATAGCCGATATGCGGTTTCAACAGCTGCGTGGAGTGTGAAACATCCTCCCCGTTAACAAATACTTGGCCTGAAGTCGGGTTAAGTATCCCGCATATCGTGCGGATAGTGGTGGTTTTGCCCGCTCCGTTTGCGCCTAAGAAGCCAAAAATTTCCCCCTTCTTTACGGCAAAGGAAATGCCGTCCACGGCTTTAAAATTGCCGAAGGCCACCGTTAAATCTTTGACTTCTATTATATTTTCATTTGTCATTTTTCAAAAATATATCCGCAAAATTATTTACTTTAAAATCCCGCATAAGTTTTAGCGGCGCGCCCGAGGCCAAAAGCCGCCCGCTTTCAAGCACATGTACTTTAAAGCAGCGCTGCGCCTCGTCCATATATGAGGTATTGATGATTACCGTCATATCAGGGCCTGAAAATTTATAAACCAAATCCCAAAGCTGCTGGCGGCTTACAGGGTCAACCCCGACGGTAGGCTCATCTAAAAGCAAAAGGCGCGGGCGGTTTAAAAGCACGCACATCAAACCAAGTTTTTTATACATCCCGCCTGATAGTTTGCCCGCCGCCCTATCCTTAAATGCTGCCATACCCGTGGCGCTAAAAAGTTCGCCCGCGCGCTGTTTAAAATCAGCTTCTTTTATAGCGTAT
Organism: uncultured Elusimicrobium sp.; assembly: GCA_964415545.1. Classification (GTDB taxonomy): domain Bacteria; phylum Elusimicrobiota; class Elusimicrobia; order Elusimicrobiales; family Elusimicrobiaceae; genus Proelusimicrobium. Next base: position 84,888 of record CAYQAU010000003.1, on the reverse strand, counting down.
AAATCGCGGAAGAACTGCATATGCTCAAGGCAGCTTAAATCGGGGTAGAGGCTGGGCTCCTGCGGGAAATAGCCCAGAAAAGTTTTTGCTTCTAAAGGCGGCAAAATTGCGCTGTTTTCTTTATATTCAATTATCCCTTTACTTGGGCGCAAAAGCCCCGCAATAAGGCGCATAAGCGTGGTTTTACCCGCGCCGTTTGGCCCGATAATACCGTGTACTCGCCCTGCTTCAAACACAGTGTTGATATTATCTAAGGCCAATGCCGCGCCCATATATTTGCTAAGGTTTTTTACTTGTGCGCCCAGTGCAGGCATAACTCCCCCCGAAGCTCTTAAAAAGTTACCTCAAGCGTCATTCCTGGCTTTAAGGTTAAAGCAGCGTCATTGGCAAAACGCGTTTTTACGCCGTATACAAGCCGCTGCCTTTCGCTGCGCGTTTGCACATTTTTGGGCGTAAACTCCGCCTCGTCATTAACGGTTAACACTATGCCTTCAAAAGTTTTATCCGCTTCAGGCAGGTAGCCCTTAACTTTCATACCGGTTGATATTGAGGCAAGTTTATCATGCTCCACATAAACCCAAGCGTCAATTTTACTTAAATCAGCCACCGTTAAAACTTTACGCCCTGCGGAGGCAAACTCCCCCGGTTCATAGTATTTATAAAGCGTTTTGCCGTCTATTGGCGATATTATTTTGCACCAGCTTTGATATAAAGCGGCGGTATCATAATTATTCTTTTTAAAATCATAATTTTCTTTAGAGCCCGCCGTAGTCTTAAGCAGCTCTTCGGCGCGCTTAAATTCTTTGTAGGCGATATCGGCTTTAAGTGCGGCTTCTTTGCACTCAAACTCCGCCAGGATTTGGCCTTTTTGCACGGCGGCGCCTTCCTCAACATTTATTACAGATAAGGTATCATTAATTCTGGCGGGCAAATCAATCTCCACCGCTTCCATAACGCCGCTGTAATTAAACGGCGTATGTTTAAAGAAGAGCAGGCTTACAGCCACCAGCGCAAGTAAAATTATAACAGCAATAAAAATAAACTTTTTCATTATATCCTCCTGCCCAAGTTTTCCATTACAGCTAAGCTGTTTAGACGCTGTACAAAAATATCGGCCAAAGCTATTTGGCTTTCAAGTAAAGCCAGGTTGGCGTTATCCACCTCTAAAAATGTTACCGAGCCCGCTTTATAAGCCTGGTATGTAAGCTGCGCGGTTTTATTGCTTGCAGCTATCATATCTCGCGTTAATTTTTCCTGTACCCAAAGCGCGTAAAGCATACTTTTTGATGAATAGAAAAGCTTTGATAAGTTTTGCTCCAAACCCTGCTTTTCAAACAAGGCCGCTTTTGCCTGCGCCCTGTTAGATTGCGCGGATTTGCGGTTTTTGCCGCCTTCAAACAAAGGTATTTTTAAAGCTGCGCCCGCTTTTGCGTTAAAAACATCTTCCTTTATCGGGCCGTTAGGGTATTCCCAATACGCGCCCGCGTTTAAAGATACCGTAGGGTATAAGGAGGCCATCATACCGCTTGCTATACTTTCATAATAACCCGCCATATCCGCCAATGCAGCAAGGGCGGGCAGGTCTTTATCAAAACCGTAATTTTGGGCGTCTTTAAAATTTGCAAGCGCAGCCTCAAGGCCGTCAGCTTTAATTAATGAGCTTGGCTCGGGCTCGCCTTTATAAGGCTTTACGCGCCAGTCTAAAGGATAGCTTGCGTCCACGCCGTAATCATCCCCGGTAAGGCTGAACAGCTCGCGCAAATGCGCGCCAAGCGCGCCGCGCGCCGCGCTGATATTTACCTGCGCGCGCAGCTTTTGCTTTTTTGCCATATAAACGTCTATATTACTTTTTGCGCCCGCTTTAAAAGCGGCCTCAATATCGGCCAATTGCTTTTGCGCCACTTTTAGCTGGCCGTCGGTAAAATACATACGCTCAAGGTCCTGCTGGATGGTAAAATAGGCGCGGCGGACGTCTAAAAGGGCAGCCCTTCTTGCAAAATCATAATCTTTCTCTTTCGCAAAATATACGGCTTGCATACTGCGTTTTATATCCGAGCGGCCGCCGTTATCAAACAAAATATAGTTTATTGTGGGGCCTGCCAAGTAACTCCAGTTATCCCCAAACTCCGCGCTTAACGGGCCTATTTGCAGGCTTGGCACTTGGGAAACCCAGCCGCCTTTAGCGTCCAAACTTAAAGACGGATATAAAGACGAGCCGCTGCTCTCATAAGCGTGGTAAGCCGCGTCCCTAAGCGCGGCCTTTTGCTTAAGCTCGGGCGAGAAGGCAAGGGCCGATTCTTCGCATTGCTTAAGCGTAATTGTTTTTACTTCTGCGCCAAAAAGCGCACCGCTAAAGCAAAAACATAAAGTTAATATAAGATATTTCTTCATCTTTACCCCTTAAACACCGTATTTAAAAGTATATTAATCCTGGTTTTAACGCCCGCCTCAAACATCAAACCCGCTATTGACGGAGTAAGGCCCGCAGGCAGCGCGACGTCAAGCCTGGCAAGCAGGCCCAAAACAATTTGCGGCAATGCTACAGGCGGAAGTAAAATCAATATAGCGTCTGTAACACCCGGCACCGCCAGGCTGCCTTCTTTAGCGGCGCGCTTTAATTCTTTGATTAAGATGGAAACATGCTGTGTAAAATTTTCCGCAATAAATTTAATTATTTTTTTATTACCGCAAAAAACATCGCCAGCCAGGGAGGATAATAATACCCTGTTCTTTTGTATAAAATCCTGTATCTCAAAAAGTATTGCGCTTACATTCTCTTTAGGCGTTTTAGACGCGCTTACATTTATATTTATACTCTCCATCATAACGGCGTAAATGCTCTTTAAAACAGCCATATCAAAATTATCCTTGCTTTCAAAATAATAGTGAAACATCCCCAAGTTAACTTTGCTTTTAGAGCAGACTTCCCTCACCGTAAAACCGCTTAAACCTTTTGCGCGCGCAAGGTTTACGCCCGCTTTTATAAGCTTAATATCATTGCCCGCCGCCACCCTGCCCATAGCATACCTCCGTAATTATACGACCGTATAACTATTATACAGGTGTATAATTATTTTGTCAATAGCGGTTAAATAGATATCCCCCGGGCCAGGCTTCGGGCTTTAAAAGTACAGACATAAAAAAGCCCCACTTTTTAACGGGGCTTTTTTATTTTATTTATCTTTCATAAACTCGTCTAAATGGCTGCCTTTTTTATGTTTTATAAAGGTGCCCTTTTCAAGTTCGCTGAAGGCTTCTATAAGCTCTTCCTCGCTGTTCATAACTATAGGGCCGCCCCAGGCTACGGGCTCTTTTAACGGGCGCGCGCTTAAAAGCAAAAAGCGTACGCCTTCTTTTGAAGCGTACGCGCTGATATTTTTGCCCTCGCTCATTAATACCGCGCGTTTGGCGGGTAAAAACTCGCCGTTTGCCCCAAAAGCAGCCGCGCCGGAAATTATATAGACAAATAAGGTGGCCTTTTCATCCGTTTCAATAGCCCATTTGGCATCAGGTTTTAAATCAACGTCCAGATAAAGCGTTTTTATCGCCCCGCCTTGCAGCGGCCCGCTTATCCCCCTGTAAACGCCGGAAATTATGCGCACTTGCGAGGTCTCATCCTCAACCATAGGTATATCATCGCTTTGTATATCCCTATAGGCGGGGTGCATCATTTTATCTTTTTTGGGCAGGTTAATCCAAAGTTGAACGCCAAGCATCCGAGGCGAGGCTTTAGGCATCTCCTGATGGATTATGCCGCCGCCGGCCGTCATCCATTGGCAGCAGCCGTCTTTAATGCTGCCTTTATTGCCAAGGCTGTCCCCGTGCTCCACATCCCCGTTTATAAGATAGGTTACAGTCTCTATCCCCCTGTGCGGATGCCAGGGGAAACCTTTTATATAGTCCGCCGGATTAGCGGAGTCAAAAGCGTCCAACATTAAAAAAGGATCAAAATCCTTAACCGTAGGCCGCCCCAAAACCCGTACAAGTTTTACGCCCGCGCCATCCTGCTGCGCGCTGCCTTCAACAACTCTGCTTACTTTCCTTTCCTGTTGCATATTTTACCCCCTTCTTTATATAACAAAACTGATTATACTTGCCCCCATTATACGTTTTTAACAAATAAAAAAACCGCAATTTTTAAGCTGCGGTTTTTATCGTCAGGGCAAAATTATCTTTAACCGCTTATAAGTATTTTTACGCCAAGGCCGATGAGTATTAAAGCCCCGATAATCTGCATAATTTTTGTACTTTTGCCCGAAAGGTGGCTGCCCAGCTTTAGGCCCGCAAAAGTTGCGCCGAAGATAAATAAGGGTATACTTATACCCGCGTATTCAGAGTTAATGCTTGAAATGCTGCTGGTCATCCCTATGATAAGCGCGTCCATACTTGTGGCGATAGAGAAGACGGCTAAAGACTTTATACTTAAAATAACATCAGCCTTTATCTGCTCATCTTTAGGATTAAGGGCAGATTTTAACATCTTAAAACCTATGAAGGCAAGGAAAGCGAAGGCAAAATAATGGTCGTGATGCAGCAGCTTTTCAAGGTGCAGCCCCAAGTCCCACCCTATAAGGAATAATATAAGCGAAAAAGCCGCAAATACGGCTGAGGTCCTTATCATAATCTTATTAGTAAGATTTTTTATACAAAGACCCAACGAGACGGAAATAATAAAATTATCTATTGATACTGCCGCTGCTATAAGTATGGCTATTATAAAAGGTTCCATTAATTTATTATATTTATTTTTAGCCTTTTGCAAAATATTTACATTCCCGCTATTAATCTGTTAGAATGAAAACAGCCCTGGCGGGCTTATCTTAATAAAGGCGGTAATGATAAAAGGATGAAATAAGTTAACTGCAACGGCCGATACGCCGTAAGTTAAATTTATAACCCTCTAAAAGAGGAGGCCTTTTATTATGACGTCAAGTAAACATTTGGTTTTAAAAAACTTATCTTTAGTATTTCCGCATAAAATCTGTTTTGAAGATTTTTCAGCCGCTGTGCCTTATGGTTCCAAAATAGCTGTAACAGGTAATAACGGCACAGGTAAAACAACGCTTTTAAAAGCGCTGCACGGCCTTAATACGCCTATAGAGGGCGATATCGCTTTGCCGCCATTTTCCGTAACGGCCTATGTGCCACAGGTGGTGGAAAATTATGAAACTTTAAGCGGCGCGCAACGCTTCCATAAAGCTTTAACCGCCGCGCTCGCCCAAAACCCCGATATCCTTTTGCTGGACGAGCCGACAAACCATCTGGACCTTTCTAACCGCCGCGAGCTTATGAATATGCTGGCTCATTACCAAAACACTCTTATCGTTACCAGCCACGACCCCGAGCTTTTACGGCGTATAAATACCATTTGGAATATAAGCGGCGGCAGGATATCCGTCTTTAACGGTAATTATGATGATTACAAAACGCAAAACGCGCTTATCCGCCAAAGCCTTGAAAATAAATTAAACAATTTAGAAAAGGACAAAAAGCAAGCCCATAAAGACCTTATGCAGGAACAGCAGCGCGCGGCAAAAAGCCGCCGCCATGGCGAGCTTGCGGCGATAAAAGGTAAGTGGGCGCCAATAATTGCAGGCGGTAAAAAACGGCTGGCGCAAAAAACAGCGGGCCTTAAAAACAGCGCGATACGGGATAATAAGGAAGATATTAACCGCCAAATTATGGAGCTTGGGCTGCGCGATATAATAAAGCCGTCCTTTAATTTGCCCGCGGGTTTCACAAAGAACAATGTGCTTTTTATTGCTGAAGGCTCGGCAGGGTATGGCGAAAAAATAATACTTAGGGATATTAATATCAGCATATCGGGCACGGAGCGCATTGCGCTTATCGGCGATAATGCAAGCGGCAAATCCACCCTCATAAAAGCTATAGGCGACAAGCTGCTGCGCAAAGGCGGCATATGGCAAACGCCACGCCAAAATGAGTGCGGGTACTTAGACCAACACTATAGCAATATAGCGGGTCATAAAAATGCTTTGGAAGTGATTTCAAACCTCTCCCCCGACCGGACGCACGCGCAAATAAGAAAACACTTAAATGATTTTTTATTCCGCAAAAATGAGGAAGTTACCGCCCCGCTTTCTACGCTTTCCGGCGGGGAGAGGGCGCGCCTTTCGCTGGCGGCCATAGCCTGCCGCGCGCCGCAAATACTTATGCTGGATGAAATTACAAATAATATAGATTTGCAGACGCGCCAACATATAGAACAAATATTAATTGCCTATCCCGCTGCTTTGCTTGTGATTTCCCATGATATTGATTTCCTTAAAAACATAGGCATTGAAACCGTGTTTAAAATTGAAGACGGGAAATTAATAAAAAGCGGTTTTTGAGAGATAAAATGCTTACATCAAACATCTAAAAAAACTATAATTTAAAGGTGATTAACAAACAAAAAACCTGGCAGGGAAACTCCTCAAAAAGGCGTAACAGCACCTTATTTATATTCATATTTTTAGGGATGCTTACGGCTTTTGCGCCTTTTGTTACGGATATGTATTTGCCCGGCCTTCCCGAGATGTCAGATTACTTTAAAACAAGCGCGCCTATGGTGCAGCTTGGGCTGACGTTTTCTATGCTTGGCCTTGCGTTGGGCCAAATAATATTTGGCCCTTTAAGCGATAAATACGGCAGGCGCAAACCGCTCTTAATATCTATGGTTTTGTTCCTTGTATCTACGGCCGCCTGTATATTTGCGCCCTCTATAGAAATATTTGTAGCCCTGCGCCTTTTACAGGGTATTGCCGCAGCGGGCGGCATAGTAATAGCGCGCTCAATCGCCTCTGATAAGTTTAAAGGCGCAAACCTTGCCAAAGCTTTAGCCGTAGTAGGCGCAATAAACGGTATCGCGCCGATAGTGGCCCCGATAATCGGCGGCGCGGTTTTGGACCATATAGGCTGGCGCGGGATATTTGTAATTTTATTTGTTTTGGGCATCGCGCTATCCGCGCAATGTCTGCATTTTGCGGAATCATTATCAAAGAAAAGGCGTTCAAAAGAAAAGCTTGCAAAAACTCTTAAACTTTTTAAAGCGGTTTTAAGTAACCGCAAATTTGTATTTTATGTTTTGCAACTGGCTTTTGCGACGGCCGTTTTATTTGCTTATATTTCCGCGTCGCCTTTTATTATACAGAAGCACTACGGTTTTTCCCCTTTGGCGTTCAGCTTCTTTTTTGCCGCGAACTCTATCGCCATCGGCGCGGGTTCTTTAATATCAGCCAAATTTAAGAGTATGGACAGCTGTATCTTAATAAGCTGCGCAGGCATGACTTTATTAAGTTTCATAATACTGGCGGCTTTTTTGCTAAATGCATCAATTATTGTTTTTGAGGGTTTACTTTTGGTTTTACTGTTTATGCTGGGGCTTACTTTTACCGCATCCACAACAATAGCCATGCAGTGTGAAAGGCGGCGAGCGGGCACCGCTTCGGCATTACTGGGCGCGGCGGGCTTTTTATTTGGCAGCGCGGTATCGCCGATAGTCGGCCTGGGTAATATACTGACTTCAACCGCTTTAACTTTTATTGTGTGCGCTTTACTTTCAAGCTTATGCGCATTTTTTGCAAGAAGGCAAAGCTGACGCTAACCCCAGCGGCTGAAATCTTTGGTATCGGCCCAATGCGCGGAAAACGCTTTTTTACGCAGTTTAAGCAATAATTTATGGCCCTCTGCATTACGCGTAAAAATTAAATCACCATTTGCCACATAACGCCGCCACAAAGCGGCAAAAACTTCCGCATACTTTTTATTGCGGCATATAACTTCGGGTACATTATGGTAGTCAATCGTAGCAAACAGTTTTATACCCAATACTTTACCGTACCTGCTAATCATATATTTGGGGTTATTTACAGGCGCAAGTACCTCATTAAAAGCTTTGCGGATTTGGTTGCTTTCCTCAGGAGTAACATTATTGATTGCTATAGTGTAAATGCCGCCCGCTATTATATTATTGCCCATTTGCGCCTGCTCCTGCTTAACTTCAAGGCCTATAATGTCTAAAGAAGTTTTAACAATGTCCATAGCGGATAATGTTTCAACTACGCATCTTAAGATTTGGCGCAGGTTCTTTTCAGGCGTACCCGTCCTAAACCAGCGCAGCAAAAGCGGCGCAGACAGCACGGCAAAAACGCCGAAAGACAAACCCAGTTTTATATACCACCCGAAAGCGGGCATATACGCCGTAAAACCAAATATGCCGCAAGCCACGGCAAAGTTGGCAAGCAAAGAGTATTTTAAAGTTTTATTAAAAACCAAAGGCTTTTCCTCAGGGTTCTTTTCTTCCACCCTTATGCCTTCGCTGACATTATAGTAGCCCTCGTCCAAAACCTGCCGCCATATTTGCGCGGTTTTTTGCCTGTCCTGCGCGGCTTTTACCGTTGAGGAATTGGCTTGGGATATGGCTTCGTTCATAATAATATCTTTAAAATTAAGGCCTAATCTTTCCATACCGTTTTCTATGGTATAAGGTTGTTTAAAAGATGGCGCGTGAAAGCCCTTAAAACGGTTTTGTAACTGTAAAATATCGTGGTTTAGCTCAAGGATATCAAACTGCATTAAACCGGCGCAGTTATGCATTAAAGGCAGCCTTTTTTTAAGCGCGTCCAGCACATTTATATTACGGACTGAAGCCAAGTGCCATATATTGGAAACTTTATCCTTATTGTTTTTATCCTTCCTTATCGCGCGCCCGCGCATCTGGTTTGAAAGCATATAAGAACTTACCGTGCTTGAAAGAATAAGGCTGTTTATTGATGGCGCGTCCCAGCCCTCCCCCAACAAAGCCTGGGTGCCAATAAGTATGTTTATTTTGCCCTCGTTAAACATCCTTGTAATAATTGCCACCATAACCTGGCGGCCGCTTTGTGAAGGCTCCACTTTTAGATAATCCCCGCAGTATTTAAGGGTGGAGATTGTAAAAGCGTTTGCGGGCAGATTATAATTTTTTGCAAGCTCCAAGAAATCTTTTTCCTGATCTGAGGGCAGTATGATAAGGCTGCCCGTTAATACGGCGCAGCGCGGCAGGTTGCGGTTTTGGCAAAGCGTCATAAAAATAGGCGCAACGCCAAGCGCGCTTATGCCGTGGGAGAGGGCGTCCTCCCTTATATAATCGGCAAGGATAACCATGCGCAGATTTTCTTTTAAATTTCTGTACTCCAGTAAAGCTATCTCCTTTATGGAATCAAGCTTGCTTAAGCTGCCAGCCAATGTTTTAAGCAGGTTTTTATCTTTAAAAAAGGAGATAGTTTTTTGCGACGCCAAGTTATGCTTTTTAACATCATTATAAAGACTTTTTATCTGTTCTTCATAAGCCGTAAATTTAGCGCGGTTTTTGTAAATCAGGCCATTTAAAAACTTTTCCATCCAATATATATCAAACGGCGGGATTTGGGCTTCTTTTACTTCAAAAATATCTAAAAAACATTTTGGCAAAGCCAGGTTTTTGCTTTTGGCAAAGGAGCCGATGGAAATATAAAAATCAGCATCGTCAAAAATATCTTCAATATAGTTTGCGCTGTCCGTAAAGTAAGGCGCTGCTATAAGCGCGGCCGCCAAATCAGCATAGCCATTATTAAGATTATCCAAAAAATTTATTGCGTTTTGATTGCGTCCGTCTAAGGCCTGCGCTTCATTATCGCGCAATTTGGAGAGGTAAACAAAATCCTGGTGCGGGCATAAATCACCCGCTTTTACAAGCTCGGGTACAGAGATTAGTGAATCTATCGGGCCGCATAATTTTTCATACCGCTGCCACTCGTTAAAATTAACGTCATAAGGCGGCGTGGCGGTAAGGGAAATGGTGTGCGCAGCCGCCATATTAGCTGTAAGGTAATCAAGGGCTTTCCACCACTCGTTCCTGAGGTGGTGGGCTTCGTCAAAACAGAAGGTTTTTATCTTTGCCGCTTCAAGCAAAGCTATAATATTTTTTGCCTTCTCCTCGTCAAAACGGGTGAATAGTTTTGATGTTTCTTCTTCGGGTTTAGCGTCATTATCCTCGTTTTCATTATCTTGGCAATCGACCTCAAGCGCGTCATCATCGGGCGCGGAGCAAAAAGAGGCCAGCAAAGCCTGATATGTAATTATTGTTATAAAAGCGGGTTTGCGGATATCTAAGGAAATAAAATCCTGCCCTGCGCCTTCGGTAAATGCGGCAAGTATACGGTTTTTCCACTGGTTACGTATAGTTAAGGTTGGCGTAAGGATAAGCGCGGCGTCTTTTAAACGCGCTATAACCTCTATACCCAAAGTTGTTTTGCCCGCGCCGGGCGCAGCTACGATATGCAGGCGTTTATCGCGCAGATGTAATGTGATTTCCCCCAGCACCCTTTCCTGGTATGCGCGCCATTTACCTTTAAATTTAAGCTCCATTACAGTTCCTTTGCAAATTAAATGCTGACGGCAAGTAAATTATACCTTATTCACGCTTTAAGCTTTGTTATAATTTCCTTATGTTAAAAAGTTTTGAACCTTTAATAGATGGAAACACAAAACAGCTGGTTATCGGCACAATGCCCGGCGTAGCTTCGCTTAAAGCCGCGCAGTATTACGGGCACCCGCAAAATAAGTTTTGGGATATCGCTTTTGAGGTTTTTGCCAAAAAACAGCCCCCTAATATCTATGAGGAAAAACTTGCCCTTTTACTTGCCAACAATACCGGCCTTTGGGACTCTTTGGCGGCCTGCCTGCGCAAGGGCAGCTTAGATAAAGATATTAAAGAGGAAAAGCCAAATAACTTCCCCCTTTTATTTAAAAAATATCCCGCAGTAAAGCGGCTGCTTTTTAACGGCCAAAAAGCGCATCTGTTTTTTATAAAGTACTTTGATATCCCGCAAGGCTTTGAATATATTGTACTGCCCTCCACCAGCCCTGCAAACGCCACAATAAACTATGCAAAAAAACTTGAAGTTTGGAGTAATGCTTTAAACGCCGTAAAATAATACAAATGATTTAGTACAATACACGTAATATGAAACATCTTTTAATAACTGCGGCGGCGGCAGGTTTAGTTACGGTATTATTCATTACTTTGTATATGAACAATACACGCGCGGCAACGCGTAAGGATTTACCATCGGAGGACACAAAAATGCAGCAAATTTATGATAATAAAAATATACAAACCATCTACTTGGCGGGCGGCTGTTTTTGGGGTATGGAAAAGCTTATGCGCAGCTTACGCGGGATAGTAAATGTAACGGCGGGCTACGCCAACGGCAAGCCAGAAATTGAGCCAAACTATAAGCTTGTCTCAACAGGTACCACGGGCTATAAAGAAACGGTTAAAGTGGATTTTAATCCCGATATCATCCCGCTTGGAAACATTTTAAACGCCTATTTTTTTGTTATAGACCCTACCCTAAAAAACCAACAAGGCCCCGATAAAGGGCCGCAGTATCAAACGGGCATTTATTATGTCAACGCAGAGCAGGAGCAAATAATAAATCAAATCGCGGCGGAGCAAAAAGCAAAGCATAAAAATTTTGTGGTGGAAATTGAGCCGCTTTCAAACTTCTTCCCCGCTGAAGAATACCACCAGGACTACCTTACAAAAAACCCCGGCGGGTACTGCCATATTTCAGCGGGCGCAATACAGCAATGCGCGGCCAAATACAGCGGTGAAATACAAAAATTCGCGTTTACCAAGCCCACTCAAAATGAGCTTAAGCAAAAGCTTACGCCGCAGCAATATGAAGTTACGCAAAACAGCGGCACAGAGCCGCCGTTTAAAAATAAATACTGGGATTTTTATGAGAAAGGAATCTATGTTGATATCGTTACGGGGGAGCCGCTTTTTACCTCCGAACAAAAGTTCAAAAGCAGCTGCGGCTGGCCAAGCTTCAGCGAAACTATAAAAGAAGATGCAGTAGTCTATAAACAAGATAATACACACGGTATGCAAAGGACGGAAGTCCGCAGCAAGGAGGGTGATTCCCATCTGGGCCATATATTTACGGGGGACCCACACTCCCCCAACGGCGTACGCTATTGTATGAACAGCGCGGCAATGCGCTTTATACCTTATGATGATTTAGATAAAGAAGGCTATGGCTACCTTAAAGATAAATTTAACAAATAAGCTAAAAAAGGCCCGTTTAAAGCGGGCCTTTTTTTATTTCTTTTGCGCATATTCTAAAATGACGGGGCTTTGTACGTCCACCCCAAACTTACGGGCCCGCGCAAGTATATTCTTGGCAAGCTGCGGTTTATATTCATCGGCAGCGTATCTGAAGTACGCCTCCGCCGCGCGGACGTGCGCAGCGTCAGGCATCGGGAACTCCCTTAGCTCAGGAATGCCAAATACGGACGAAGATAAAGCCGCCCGCTGCGCTGAGCTTAATTTATCATTTAGTTTTTCTTCCATACTACCCCCTGTCAATACTAATAATTTAAGATTATATTACAATAATTATAAATAGTTGTTTTTATAATTTCTTTTTGCTAGATTAAAAGCATAGCTTGGCCTTATAAGGCCTTAATTGCGCTTTTGCCAGTGTGCCGCAAAACGCAGCCTTTAGATTTAATTGTATATATCGCCATAAAGATATATACTGCGGAGGTTGTTTAAATGGAGCAAATACAAGAAGGCACATTATCAGACGTTTTGACGGCAAGCCTGGAACTTGCAGGAGTAAAAAATATCTACGGCATTATAGGCGATTCTTTAAACCCGTTTGGCCAGGCTGTATCAAAAAGCAATTTAGAGTGGATAGGTATGCGCCATGAGGAAGCCGCCGCCTATGCCGCCGCCGCCCAAGCGCAATTAAGCGGCGTTTTAGGCGTTTGCGCGGGCACAAGCGGCCCGGGCAGCATACACCTTATAAACGGGCTTTACGAGGCTAACCGCAACGGTGCGCCTGTTTTGGCTTTAGTATCCCATATAATGAGCGCGGAAATAGGGCGAGACTATTTCCAGGCTACTCATCCTGAAAGAGTTTTTGGCGATTGTAGCGTTTTTTGTGAATTCTTATCACATACCTCCCAGGTACCGCTGCTTATTTTTGAAGCCATACAAACCGCTATAGCCAAAAAAGGCGTTGCCGTATTAATTATCCCCGGCGATATATTAAAGGCTAAAATGCCAATGCCCAAATTGCATGCGCCCGTATACCATTTGCCAACCCAATCGCCTCAGTATGATCAGGTTGAACTTTTGGCGCAATTTTTAAAACAATATAAAAAACCTTTAATATACTGCGGTATAGGCTGCAGGGATGCGATGGACGAAATTAAGCAGTTTGCCCAAAAACTTAAAGCGCCATGCCTTTATACCATGCGCTCAAAAGATTTTGCACAGTATGATAACCCTTATTGCGTTGGTATGCTGGGGCTTTTAGCTACAGGCTCTTCCCAAACAGCTTTAAAGGAGTGTGACTGCCTGATAATGGCGGGCAGCGATTATCCTTATGACTTTATGCTCCCAAAGCAAGCGGCCTTCGTGCAAATTGACGCAGATGCATCACATCTGGGGAGGCGCGGGCCTTTGGACTTCGGATTGGCGGGTGATATCAAAACCGCACTTAAAATGCTATTGCCGCTGATAAGCGAGCGTAAGGACTCAGAATTTTTAGATAAATCATTAGCCGCCGCAAAAGCGGTGAATGAAACTATAGCGCAAAAATTAGAAGAAGCGGGCACAGCTGCAAGTTTGCAGCCGCAGTATCTTAGCAATATTGTTGACAAAACCGCTAAAGAGGACGCTATATTTGTAGCAGGCGTAGGTTTAAACGATATTTGGGTTAACCGCTACATTACGCCTTCAGCTAAGCGGCGGATAATAGGCTCCTTTAAACATGCTACTATGGGCGCGGCTGTCAGCGAAGGTATAGGCGCGTGCATTGCCGAGCCCAAAAAACAAGTTATAGTTTTTGAGGGCGACGGCGGCCTTACAATGAACCTCGGCGAACTTTTAACTATCGCGCAATATAAAATACCAGTAAAAATAATTGCTTTTAATAATGGGGAATTGGGTTTTATTAATCTTGAGGCGCAGCTTGAAGGCATTAAACCCTTCGGTACCGTACTTAAAAACCCGGACTTTGCAAAACTGGCGCAAGTTATAGGCATAAAATCATACAGCATATCATCGCCTGAGGAAGCACGTAAACTGATACCGCAGGCATTAGCGGATGAAGGGCCCGTGCTAATCAATGCTTTTACGGACCCACAGGCATTGTAAATAATATCTGCAAAAACATTCAAACGGCGCCGCTTGCACGGCCGCCGTTTTTTGTTATAATGATTTTATACCGTCATAAAATTAAAAAAGCAGACGGCACGCATTATTAAAAAGTTTACGGAGCTTTTATGGCAAATGATATCCCTGTAACACCGCAGCAGATACAGCAGCACCTGCAAAAAAAGAGTTTGGCTCAAATAATGTATATGTGTTTGGGTTTTTTCGGCATACAATTCGGCTGGGCTTTGCAGATGGGCAATATGAGCAGCATTTACGCGCGCTTAGGTGCAAGCGAATCCCAAATCCCGCTTTTATGGTTGGCCGCACCCGTAACAGGGCTTTTAGTGCAGCCGCTTGTGGGCTTTTTTAGCGATAGGACATGGTGTAAACTCGGCCGCAGGCGCCCATACTTTTTGGGCGGCGCAATATTTTCCGCCATTGCTTTAATACTTATGCCGCAGGCTTCCGCCATATGGATGGCCGTTATTGCTTTGTGGGTTTTGGATTCTTCCGTTAATGTAAGCATGGAGCCGTTTAGAGCGTTTGTCGGCGATATCTTGCCTGAAGAGCAGCGCAAAACAGGTTATGCTATGCAAAGCGTAATGATAGGGGCAGGCGCGGTTATTGCCTCCTTCCTGCCGCAGATTTTGACGGCCCTTGGCGTCAGTACAGACGCGCCCGCAGGCCATATACCCGCCACGGTGCGCTATTCTTTTTATATAGGAGCGGTTGTCCTTGTAACAGCTATTTTAATTACAATTAAGACTACGCCCGAGTACCCGCCGCAGGATATGGCAAAATTTGAGGAACTTAAAAAACAATCCTTTGAGCCGCTTAAAGCTTTAAAGGAAATGGGCCATGCCTTTATAACTATGCCCTCCACTATGAAACGCCTTGCCTGGGTTCAGTTTTTTACCTGGGCGGCTTTTATGATTATGTGGGTATATTTTAGCGTCGGGATTGCCGCGGCGGTGTTCCACGCCGTGCCCGGTACATCCGCTTTTGAAGAGGCCGCAAACTGGGCCAGCAGCTGTTTTGGTATTTATAACGGCGTAGCTTTTGTGTTTGCTTTTGCTTTATTGTGGCTGACGACCAAATTTTCCGCCAAGCTTATCCATATCATCTGCCTTATTATAGGCGGTATCGGTTTAGCCTCGCTTGGGCTTACCTTGTTTGGTTTTACTTTTACCAAAATGGGCCTTATCTTCCCGATGATATGCATCGGCATAGCGTGGAGCAGCGTTTTATCAATGCCTTATGCTTTGCTTTCAAATGCGCTGCCTGCGGAAAAGATGGGCTTTTATATGGGCGTGTTTAACTTTTTTATCGTCATACCGCAAATCTGCGTAAATTTGCTGTTTGGCCCGTTTATGAAGAATGTTCTTGGGGGCAGCGCGATAGCTGCCGTAGGCGTAGGCGGCTTAAGCTTGTTTATAGCGGCTTTCTTTATGATTTTTGTGCAAGACAACCATAAAAAATGAAACTTACTTTTAATATCACCTACAATACCCGCCTTGGCGGGGAAATAAAGATACACGGCCGCAAAAACGGCAAGGATTTTTTGCTGCCGCTTACTACTACTGACGGCAAATCATGGCGGGCAGAACTTGATTTAGAGCAACCCACACACATAATTTACAATTATGCTTTTTATGAAAACGGCGCGCTTAAACGCAAGGAATGGGCCCTGCTTCCAAGGGAAATTAATGCCACAACCGATACCGCCCTCTTTGACGCATGGCGCGATTTGCCGCCGCTTTCCTGGTTATGCAGCAGCGCATTTAGCAATGTTTTAAACCGCAGGCCGCTTGGAGCAAAACAAACAAAAAATTTTGCCCGCTCACTTTATTTAACGGCTTATGCTCCGCAGGTAAAAAAAGGACAAAAGCTTTTGCTTTGCACCAACCAAGCGGCCTATGACAACTGGGAAGTTTCTAAAGCTACAGAGGCTATAGAAACATCAACAAATATCTTTAGCGCGGAGTTGGACACACAAAAAATCAACTTCCCCCTTGAGTATAAATTTGTAATACAAGACGGCCAAAATTTTATATGGCAAAACGGCAATAATTTTATTTTACCCGCGCTGCCCCAAACAGATGCATCAGCTATATTTATTAACGGCGCGCAGCCGTATTTTGAGCAAAAACCGCAGCGCGCGGCGGGTGTGGTTTTACCCGTCTTTTCCATAAGAACAAAAAACAGTTTTGGCGCGGGCGATTTCGGCGATATCAAATTATTGGCGGACTGGGCCTCAAAAACAGGCCAAAAAGTAATACAGCTTTTGCCAGTTAATGATACAACAATAACAAAGACGTGGCGGGATTCTTATCCGTACAACAGCATCTCTGTATATGCTTTGCACCCGATGTATATTGACCTTAACGCACTGCCGCTTATAAAGGATGACGCCTACACCAAACTGCAGCAGCAGCTTAATGCGCTTGAAACAGTTGACTATGAAACCGTAAACAAAGCTAAACATAAATATATTTACGAGGCTTTCCTGCGTGAAGGCGCGGCGGTTTTTGCCTCAAAAGATTTTATGGATTTTTATGTCAAAAATATAAGCTGGCTAAAGCCATATGCCGTATTCTCCCACCTGCGCGATATCTATGGCGGGGCGGACTTCCGTAAATGGCCCAAATATAATATTTTTAACAAGAAGGAAGTTGACGCGCTCTGCACGCCTGCATATAAAGGTTACGGCAAAATTTCCTATTACTACTATATGCAATACAAGCTGCACGCGCAGCTTCTGGAGGCAGCAAATTACGCGCGCGCAAAAGGCGTGTTTTTAAAGGGCGATATCCCGATAGGAGTATCACCCGACAGCGTGGACGTATGGACGGAGCCGCATTATTTTAATACCTCCGCGCAGGCAGGCGCGCCGCCAGACGCCTTTTCCGCTAACGGGCAAAACTGGGGATTTCCCACTTATAACTGGGACGAAATGGCAAAAAACGGTTATACCTGGTGGATTAAACGCTTTAAAAAAATGGCCGAGTATTTTGACGCTTACCGTGTGGACCATATTTTGGGATTCTTCCGCATCTGGCAAATCCCCAAAGACAGCGTGCACGGCCTTTTGGGCCGCTTTGAGCCCGCTTTGCCGATGAGCAAGGATGAAATACTTTCCTACGGTTTTTGGTTTAAGGACCATGATTTAAAACCATTTATTAATGATGATATAGTTGACCGCCTATTTGGCGATAATGCGCCTGCGGTAAAAGGCCAATACCTGCGCCTTAAAGATAATGGGCTTTATGAAATGCAGGCCGCCTATAATACCCAGCGTAAAGTTGAGGCAGCATTTGCCGACTTAAAAGACGAAGAAGCCCTGCGTTTAAAAGAAGGGCTTTACCGCCTTATAAGCAATGTGCTTTTTGTGGCGGACGGCAAAAAAGCGGGTTTTTACCATCCGCGCATAAGCGCAAATACAGATTTGGCTTTTGAGTATTTGGACGCAGGCCAAAAAGCGGCTTATAATAACCTGTACAATAATTATTTCTACCACAGGCAAAATGACTTTTGGGGGCAAAAAGCTCTGCAAAAGCTGCCTGCGCTTACACAATCCACCCGCATGCTTGCCTGCGCCGAAGACCTTGGTATGATACCAGCCTGCGTGGAAAGCGTAATGGCGCAGCTTCAGTTATTAAGCCTGGAGATACAGCGTATGCCAAAAACTTTGGGCTTAACATTTGCCGATACGACCAAATACCCTTATCTGTCCGTCTGCACCATATCAACACATGATATGGCACCGCTTAGACAGTGGTGGACGGAAGATGAAAAGCTTACGCAGAAATTCTATAATGAAGTTTTAGACAGGCAAGGTACCGCGCCTAAAGAGGCAAGCCCCGATATCTGCCAACAAATAATAAATATGCATTTAAGCTCCCCCTCCATGCTTTGCGTTTTGGCGTGGCAGGATTGGATGAGTATTGACGGCGTTTTGCGCAAACAGGACGGGCAAAGCGAAAGGATAAACATACCCGCAGACCCGCAGCATTACTGGCGTTACAGAATGCATAAAAATGTTGAAGAACTGCTTGAACAGCATAGCTTTAATGATAATATCCGCCACGCTATAGAGCAAAGCGGCAGGCTGTAATTTAATACGGTAAAAAAACAATCCGTAAAATAAGATGTGATACTTTAAAACCTTAAGCGTTATATTAGTGCAAGGCATATAGAAATGAGGTCAAAATGAACTTTGAGCAAGTGTACAGGGAACACTTCAAAAAAATCTTTGCTTATGTTTGCGCCCGCGTAGCTGACGAAAACACAGCAGAGGACATTTGCTCCGCCATATGGCAAAAAGTATTTGACAAACAGGATTATTATGACGGCGATAAGGGAGAAATCCTGCAATGGCTTTTTACGGTGGCAAGAAACAGCGTTAACAGCCATTTCAGATTTTATTTTATAAAGAATGTCTTTTCCATGACAGATAAAGAAGAGGCTTTTGCATCACCCGAAAAGCAGCCGCAACAAATCCTGGAAGAGCAAGAGCGCATTAAGCTGCTTTACAATGCTTTAAGCGGCCTGAGCCAAAGAGAAAAGGATTTAATATCACTTAAATTCTATGGCGCGCTTAACAACCGTGAGATATCAAAAATCTGCGGATTAAGTGAAAGTAATGTCGGCACTATCCTAAACAGAAGCATGGATAAAATGCGCGGGAACTTGGAGAACTTATGAAATACAGCAACGAAGAAATACAAAATAAATTTTCCAATACCGATTTTGACCCTAACGGTATAAGGCAGCAGCGCGTCTTAGCCAAAATATATGCCAAATCACAGGAAAGGAGATTTGGTATGAAAAAGTATTACTATCTGGCGGCTATAGCCGTTACCGTATTTACGGCAATAATTATATTGCCCTTCGGCCCTAACGCTAAACACGCGGGCCCGCATTATTCAGCTACGCAGGACGCCGCCTATGACCCTGCAGCAAATATAAAACAGGCGGCGCAAGAATATAACACCCAAGCCGCTGCGGCCCAATATAAAGCGCCTGAAAAGTACCGCGAGCCGCTTTCACTCGTTTCGCGTTCTTCCCCAGGCGTCAGCGGTTTGGCGGAGTACAGCTATGACGCTGTACCCTTCTCCTTCAATAATATGAATACCGAAGAGTACCTGACGCTTGATACAAATACCTTTAAATCAGCGCAGAGCGACCCGCTTTCAACTTTCTCCGCTGACGTGGATACCGCCTCTTATAATATAGTAAAGCAGATGATATCCCGCGGCCAAAACCCCGAGCCTAACGCCGTAAGGGCAGAGGAGTTTATAAACTATTTTGCATATAACTACCCCGCGCCGCAGGGCAATGCGCCGGTAAAAATCACCACAGAACTTACCGATTACCCGTGGAATAAGGAACATAAACTGCTTAAAATAGGCGTTAAGGCAAAAGAAATAGAAAGCAAAAATTTACCGCCCTCAAATTTAGTATTTTTGATAGACGTCTCCGGTTCCATGGAACGGCCTAACGGACTGCCTTTAGTAAAAAAATCACTTAAAATGCTTATAGATAATTTGCGCCCTAAAGATACAATCTCCATAGTAACCTACGCTGACGGAGAAAAGGTGGCGCTTGATGGCGCATCCGCCAAAGACAAAGCTAAAATTATTAAAGCTTTAGACGGCCTTAGCGCAGGCGGCGGCACTAACGGGGAATCGGGCTTAAAAATGGCTTATGAAGTTGCCAAAAAGCATTTTAAAAAGAACGGGAACAACAGGATTATCCTTGCTACTGACGGCGATTTCAATATAGGGGAATCATCACCCTACGGCCTTGAAAAACAAATTACAGGCTATAAAGAAAGCGGTGTATTTTTAAGCGTCTTCGGGTTTGGTATGGGTAATTATAAAGATACCACAGTGCAGACGCTCGCCAATAAAGGAAATGGAAACGCGGGCTATATTGACAATCTGTTTGAAGCAAAAAAATACTTTGTAACGGAGTTTGCGGGCACATTATTTACCGTAGCAAAGGATGTTAAGTTCCAGGTGGAATTTAACCCCGCGCTTGTAGATTCCTACAGGCTTATCGGCTATGAAAAACGCAAACTTAATAATGAGGATTTTGATAATGACAAAAAAGACGCGGGCGAGATGGGCGCAGGCCACACCGTAACGGTGCTGTATGAGATTGTGCCCGCTGACGGAGCCGCGCAAAAGCTTAAATACAGCGCGCCTACTAATGATAAGCCTTCAGAGCTAGCAACAATTAAAATGAGATATAAAGACCCTAAAAAAAATACAAGCGAGCTTATATCACAAATAGTGGAGGCTGAAAGCTATATTCCGTTTGACAATGCTTCTGACGATACGCGTTTTGCAGCAGCCGCAGCAGCCTTTGCGGAAATTGCAAAGGGCACAGAAAGCGGGCAGAAGATTGATATAGACGCAGCCCTCCAACAAGCGCGCCTTGCAAAGGGAACCGACGAGGAAGGATATAGGGCTGACTTTATAAAAACAGCAAATCTATATAAATCCTTACCCAAAGAAATTCTTTTCCCAAAACTAAAATAGTTTAAAAAGGAAAAAGCCCCCGCCAAACAACGGGGGCTTTTTAATTACCTTTAAATCTGAAACAAAGCTAATGGTTAGCGCAAAGCTCCTCCTGCAAAATCTGCGCCGCCATCGCTACCAGTTCTGCGCAAGGGCGTTTTTTATAGTACTGCGCGCTGCGCTCTTGCGGTTTGGTATTTTGCGCTTCTTTAAGGCCAAGCAGCTCACGGCATACAATAGAGCCGTTTTGCTCCTTAAATTTATTACATAGCTTCTGCACAAGCGCATAGTGGTTTTGCTTTGCCGTAAAGTCTTTAGGCGCGTCATAACCGTATTTTAAACCTAATGCCATAAGCATACCGCTTACCGCGCCGCAAACCTCCCGCTGCGCGCCCATCCCGCCGCCAAAGGAGGAGGCTATTTTTAATGCCGTTTTATCTTCCAGCCCAAGCTGCGCGGCAAAGGCAAGCAATACAGATTGCGAACAATTATAACCTTTCAAAAAATTATCTTTAGCTGTTTGTGATTTATCTTCCATACCACTATTTTATAATTTATGCGCGCAAAGGTTTAAGGCTCTTTATTTCCCACCGCTTTTTTTACGGGCAAAAATACGCGCCAGCGCGTTATAAGGTGCAACAGAATAAAACCCGTCATCGCAAAGCCGAATATCGGGTGCAGCTCCTTAAAAAAGTGCGAAACATTGCCGCGCGGCAATGTCTCCATCAAAACCGCGCAGGTTACAGTGCAGCCAAAGCTGATTAGCAGGCACCATAATAAGAACATCCTGAATTTAATTAATATTTCCTTAAGCATATATCCCCCTGACAAAATAATTATAAGTTATTAGTTTTATTTTGCAAAGCTTATTTTAAAGCGAGCAAAAAAGGGATACAAAGAAAGGTACGGAAAAATCCAAAATAACGCCGTGGAATATAGAGAGGAAAACAATCTCCTTCCCGCAATAGCGCGTGATTACGGGCAAAGTCGCGTCCATAGAAGTTACGCCGCCGGCGCATACGGGAGCAAGTTTGCCAAAGTATTTTAAAAATAAAGGCGTACCTAAAAGGGTAAACATCTCCCTTAAAATATTAGACATCAGGGCCAACGTGCCAAGCTCCCCCGCCAGTTGCGCGCCGATAAGCGGCGTTTTAAGCTGCGTTATTAGGATGGAAGAAAGCGAATAATACCCAAACCCCGCGCCAACAGCCATAGTATCAAAAATCCCGCGCCCTTTTATAAAAAAGCTTATAAGCAGCGCGCCTGCAAAAGTGCCCGCAACCGTAGCCAAAGGCAAAAGAAGCAGCTTGGGTTTGACGGATAAAATAATTTCCTTTAACTTCTTGTCTGCCCCGATGCTTAAGCCCACCTGAAACATAAGCGCGTAGAGTACTGCGGCGGGCAAAAAATCGGCCGTGAGCAAGGCGGGCAAAATATCCAGCCTGCCGCAAAAACAGCCTAATACAAAAAAGGTTAGGATAAGCAGGCTGCCTTTCATATTATAAATCCTTAAAGAAGTGGCGGTAAATAAATTGGGCCGCAATAATGCTGCCCAGCGTACAGGCTGAGGAAATCAAAAAAGCCTGCAAACCCAGGCCGCCTAAATTATTGATGATATTAGGGTCTTTGCCGATATGCACGCCCATAACAAAAAGTAAAAACAGTATTGTGGCGTATATGGGGCCGTTTAGCTTTTGCAAAACAGGTAAAGAGCGCAAAAGAAAGCCTGCGGCAAGGCCGCTTAACATTATAAAAATTACGGTAAACATTTTTATCCCGCCGATTAAATGGAAAGTAATTAATATTTTATTAAAATAAAAAGCCTTTGTACACTTGGACACTATTGCGGCTTAAATTATATAATTTAATAATATAGCAATAATCTGCGGGAAATAATAATGAACAAAAACCAAACAGTTACAGGCGTGCAGGATGCCCCAAAACCTTCCCTTTTGGCGCTTTTGCCTTTAGGCGTATTTTTATTTACTTATCTTATAGTCTCCATTTTAGCGGGCGATTTCTATAAGATGCCCATTACGGTGGCATTTGTCATAGCCTCTGTAACGGCAATAGCCATTACAAAAGGCTTAAAGTTAAGCGAACGGGTGGAAATATTTTGCAAAGGCGCGGGCAATCCCAATATCCTTTTAATGGTTCTTATCTTTATTATGGC
Source organism: uncultured Elusimicrobium sp. (assembly GCA_964415545.1). Lineage (GTDB taxonomy): Bacteria > Elusimicrobiota > Elusimicrobia > Elusimicrobiales > Elusimicrobiaceae > Proelusimicrobium. The sequence goes on along the minus strand of CAYQAU010000003.1, from coordinate 61,994 downwards.
GGGCGCTTTTGCGCAAACCACCAAAGATATGGGCAGCGTGGACGCGACTGTAAACCTTACGCTCGCCTTCCTGCCGCAGGCGCTTTTGGCCCCCGGGTTGTTTATAGCGGCTTGCTTTATTTCAATATCGGTAGGCACCTCCGTGGGTACTATTGTGGCTTTAACGCCGGTAGCGGCGGGCATCGCGCTTAAGACTGATATGAACCCCGCGCTTATGACGGCTGTAGTTGTAAGCGGCGCGATGTTTGGCGATAATCTTTCTTTTATTTCAGACACCACTATCGTCGCAACGCGCACACAGGGCTGTAAGATGAATGATAAATTTAAAACCAACTTCCGCATAGTTTTGCCCTTTGCGGTAATTACCGCGCTGCTTTACTTTTTTGTGGCTGATAAAGCCTCCGCCGCATATACCGCGCAGGCGATATCCTGGGTAAAAGTTATACCCTATGTTGTGGTTTTAGGGGCCGCTATTGCAGGCGTAAATGTTATGGCCGTTTTGTTTAGCGGCACGGTGCTTGCGGGGCTTATCGGGCTTGCAACATCCTCCTTTAACCTTTGGGGCTGGACGGGCGCAATGGGCGACGGCATTAAGAATATGGGCGAGCTTATTATAGTTACAATTTTAGCCGGCGGTATGCTTGAAATGATACGCCATAACGGCGGCATAAGCTGGATTATAACAAAACTTACAAAGCGTATAGAGTCAAGAAAAGGGGCGGAATTTTCTATCGCCGCGCTGGTAAGTTTTGCAAATCTGTGCACAGCCAATAATACTATCGCGCTGATTATGGCGGGCCCGATAGCAAAAGATATCGCCGTACGCTACAAAGTGCCAGCTAACCGCTCGGCCAGTATTTTGGATATTTTTTCCTGCTTTGTGCAGGGTATTATCCCCTACGGCGCGCAGCTTTTAATGGCAGCGGGCTTAGCCGCATTATCGCCTATACAAATTATGGAGTATTTGTACTATCCTTACCTTTTAGGCGTTGGCGCGCTTGTGGCGATATGGTTCGGTTACCCGAGCAAAGTGCGCACTAAGCACCACAGCCTGCAACAAACGCAGGAACAGGTTGACAAGACTAAATAAAAATAATTATATTATCCTTATACGCAGCTGTTATTAGGGCTGCTTTAGGGGGTAGTAGAAATGAGTCAACCGATAATGTTAACTGATGTTAACTTTGAAAAAGAAATATCTGCGGCCAAAGCGCCTTATCTTTTGGAGTTTTATGCCACCTGGTGCGGCCATTGCCATAATATGGAGCCGGTTATCCGCCGCATCGCCAAAGACTATGAGGGCAAAATGCAGGTATATATGGCTGATGTAGATAAATCGCCAAAAGCTGTTGAGGAATATATGGTAACCTCAATGCCCACTATGTTTGTTTACAAAGATAAAGATGATGTTGAAAAACTTGTAGGCGAACAAAGTTATGAGAACCTTAAACAGCATATTGATAATATCTTGAAGTAATAGCAAAAACGCCCTGCAAAAAAAGCAGGGCGTTTTAATTTATAATCTGCAAAACCGTATTTTATTTATAAGGCATAAACAGGAAGCCGCCATCCTTAAGCGCCACCTGGCCCCATCTGAATTTACCGTCCACATTAAGCAGAACGCTTGTCCTTACAAGCTGCGCGGCGGGGATATCTTTACCCGTAAAATAACCGTGCGCATTATAAGCCGCATTCTTTTTATTTATGCCTTTAACGTGCACCAGCGTAGGTATGCCCCTTACGTCATTAATGGCCGTTACTATTGAGTATTTTGCCGACTCCGCCGCATAAGGGCTTAAAGAGATGCCTTGTATATTTGTGCCCGGCGTAGCCATTGCCGACATTATGGCCAAATTATTTTTGGGCATATCCACCTTGCGCAAACCGTTTACCATAATGTTTTTAACTTCGTCGGAATTAAGGCTCATCCCGCGGTATAAATACTTGCTTGTGGTTTTGGGATAATTGGGCAGGCCGCTTGCTTTGTCGGCGGGCGTTACCCTGAAGGCGTTTAAATCTTTGATTTTATAGACCTCGCCCGAAAGCTCAAGCTTTTGGTAATAAGTAGGACGCGCGCCCCAGGAATACAACTTTGTTACCGCAGCGCGCGGCGACATACGGAAAACTTTGCGCAGCATACCGTAACCAAGGCGTTTTAAATCTTCATCCATCGCTTTTACCTGTTTGGGGTTTGCCGCAGGCTGCGGCTGCGCGGCGGGATTAGCAGCCGCTTTAAATTTATTTACCACGCCTTGCGCATTATTTTGCGCAGGCGCTTTTGCGGCAGGCGCGCCTACAGTTTTGGGCGCGGCGGGTTGCTTTGCGCCGATAATCTTAACAGCTGCGTTTGCATCGCCGACTGGCCTGCTGTTATGCACTGCAGGCATAACGATACGGGCTTGGTTATTATTTACATAAGCATAATTTAAGCGCGGGGTATTACCCTTTGAAAGGAAATAAGCCGCCGCTTTAAACTGCGCTTTGGCGCGCACTATCACAGAAGGCATATTGTGCATTATATTGCCGCTTTCCTTGGCCAGTAACTTAACGGCGTTAAAAATTTTGTCCCCGTTTTTGGCTATCCCTTTTATTGCCAGGCCCGCCATCAAAAGGTTGGTAAAGGATTCAGCGGGGCGTTCCTCAAAATTAAATATTGAACCCCAAAACCCTTTTATATAAGCTTCATTATTCTTAAATCTTATTTCCGCCTTATAACCGCCGTCGCTGACAACGGGTAATGGAGAGGCCCCGCTGTAGCCCGTAAGTTTGGCGTAATATATGCCCGCGTCATTCATTAGCGAAGCTTTTAAAGCCTCGTCCATTTGCGGGTCCTTTGTAACAGTAAAGTAGATATTGTTTAAACGCGCAGCAAAGTAATTCTTAAAAGCGGCGGAATTTGAGTTTAGGGCAAGCTGCCCTAAAGCGATATCACGCGCGGCGACTATAAGATTATCGGCGGGAATATCTAAATTCATTAAGTAGGCGGCGGCCTCCCGCCAATCCTTCTGCGTATCATACAAAGCCGCATAAAGCCTGAGTGAAGCGGCAAGCATATAAGGCGATGAGGCTTTTGAGGCAAGCATCTTCGTATAATAGACCGCGCCGTTTTTATCTTTTTCTTTAACCAGGTTTTTGACCTCTTGGGTCATAACAGGTTTTTTGTATTGGACAAAAGGCGCGTCCCCGCCAAACTGGCCGCAAACGCCTTTAACAAAAGATTCCTGGTGGTTGCAGGCATTTTTAACGAAGCTGTAAGCTTCATCGGTAATGTTTACTAAAGCAAAAAAATCAAAGTATCCGCCCTGCACATTCTTGACGGGTTTAGAATCGGCGGCAAGCCTTCTTATAAAAGACTCTACCGCAACCTGCCCGTTGGCAGCGGCGGCCATTACGGGGATAGAGTATTCAAGCAATTTAAGCCTTTCTTCCTCGTTAAAAGATGATGAAATCAGCAAATCAGCCACCGCTTTAACGCCTGTATTCTTTTTGTCTTTGGCGCTTACAAACATAAACGCGGGGCCCGCTTTATCAAAATCACATTGTTTTGAATAGTTTAGGCACAGGGAATATTCTTTCTCATAAATATCTGCAATCTTTTTATAGTCGGCGCCGTCGGTTAAAGAGGCCTCAAAATAAACCAAAGGCAAAACGCCGCCGTAGATAAGATTAAATAAATCCGCGCCCTTTTCCCCTTTTTGCGCTATTTTAAGCAAGCCGTCTAAATTGCGGTTAGCCAAATCACTAAACCTTGCCCTGTTATTGCCCTCGTCAATCTTATTACCAAGCATTACAAGCTCGCGCGCAGTAAGATATAAGGAGGTTTTATCGCCCCTGTTCTTAGCGTCAATGAGCATGACCTCAAGATTGGCGGACTCAACGCGCGTATTATCAGCCCTTATAGTATATTGGTCCACAGGGATATTCTGCGCGGCAAGCGGCAGCTGCGCGGCGAAAAATGCAATAAGAATATAAGCCGGTATTTTATGGGTTCTCATATATTAATATTACGCTTTTATATACACGCGCGCAAGGTACATAGGGCCCAAAAATAAAAAGGGCCCTTTTTGCCGGGCCCTTTTTAAGTTTACCGTTTGCCGCAATTTATTTGAACACTTTTACGCGCTCTTCCAGCGGCAGGAAAGTCTTTGGCTCAGGCAGCGCGCATATACTGCCAAAAGGCATTTGCGCTATAAGCTGCCACTCCTCAGGAATACCGAAAGTCTTTTTTGTTTCAGCGTCAATAATCGGGTTATAGTGCTGCAAAGACGCGCCGATATCATGCGCGGCAAGCCCCGTCCAAACCATATACTGCAGCATACCGTTTGACTGCTGCGCCCATACGGGGAATTTATCTGCATAAGACGGGAACTGCTTTTGCAGGCTCTCCACCGTTTTGGTATCGTCAAAATAAAGCACCGTGCCATAGGCTTTGGCGAAGGCTTTAATCTTTTCTTCCGTAGGGGCAAATTTATCTGCAGGGACGATAGTTCTTAAAGTATTCATCACTATGTCCCAAAACTTGCTGTGGTTTTTGCCGAACAATACGGCTACCCTTGCGCTTTGGCTGTTAAAGGGCGAGGGCGCGTTTTTTACACAAAAATTTACAAGGTCGGTAACCTCTTCCTGCGCCTGCATTTTGTTGCCAAGGACATAACAGGAACGGCGGCGTTTTACGGCATCGGAAAATTTAATAGGCATATACTTCCCCCCTAATTATTTTAGTCTATCATTGTATACCGTTATGATACATAGTAAAAAATACTGATGTCAAGCAAAAAAACGGCCTATTTTATAATTAAAATTTGCTATAAAATTATTATGGCGGAAATACATATCCTTTTGTTTATGTTTTTTGTCTCGCTTATATCGGCCACGGCCATACCTTCACAGGGCGAGCTGGTGCTTTTTGCGCTTTTAGCTACGGACAAAATTTCGCCCGATATCCTGCTGGCAACCGCTACAGCGGGCAGCGCGTGCGGATCGGCGGGCAACTGGCTGCTTGGGCGGTATATAACGCATTTCCAAAACAAAAAATGGTTCCCCGTAAGTAAAAAATATTTAAAGAAGGCGGAAGATATATTTAAAAAACACGGGCCTTATGCTTTGTTCCTCTCCTGGATACCTTTTATAGGGGACCCGCTGACTATAGCCGCAGGCGCGGCGCGCACCGATTTTTTTGTATTTTTACCTATAGTAACGCTTTGCAAATTTGGCCGCTATATGCTTGTTTACGCGCTCTATGAGGGTATATTTTAAAAAGATTTTATAAAATATAAGTAAACCATTATGAAGACGGAGATTGTTTATGCAGAGTGAAACTTTTAAAACCAATTATTTTGACCTTGCCCCAAGCGGTAAAATACCGCTGCAAGTCCTCCTAAGATATTTTGACGAATGCGCCGGCCAGGACGCCGACAGGCTGACCGTTGGCATAGAAGGTTTAAACAGTAAAAAAATAGTTTGGATATTAGCTAAAATGCAGATACAGAAGCTGCAAGATATCGGACATAACCGAAATATAACAATAAAAACCTGGCATGTAGGCAGCGATAAGCTTTTAAGCCGCAGGGATTTTGTCTTTTTAGACGAACAAAACCAGCCTGTAATCCAGGGCATAACCTGGTGGTTCCTTATGGATATCAATACGCGCAAAATTGCGCGCACGCCGCCAAAACTATTGGACTTAAATACCGCCGAGCCTGTGCATATTATGCAGGAAACGCCAATCCAAAACCCCAAACTGGAAGGCGTTGAACCTTTAAAAACCATACCGGTAATTACCAGGCTGGAAGATATAGATATTAACAAACATATCAATAATACGCATTATATAGCTTGGGCGCAGGAAAGTATACCCCAAGAAATTATAGGCGGTAAGAATTTGGACCAACTGCATATTAATTTTAAAGCGGAAGGTTTTGCGGGTAATAATATAGAAGTATCCTCCTACCCTGACGCGCAAAGCGAAAAGCAAACAGCCTTTTGGCATATCCTTACGCGTAAAGAGGACGGCCGCGAGCTGGTGCGCATACACACCACCTGGTATTAAGCAGAAAATACGTCAGATTTTTTAAACCGCGATATCTTCCTTTTTAGGCTGCTTTTCGCGGTTTGCTTTTTTATCCCCAAAAAGCACAAGGCCGAAGGTAAGCACCCCGATACGCCCTATAAACATAGCCGCAATTATTATGCACTTGCCCGCAAAACTAAGTTGCGGGGTAATGCCCATTGAAAGGCCTACCGTGCTTAAAGCCGATACCGATTCAAATAAAAGCAGCCCGAGCGGCAGCTTTTCAGTAAAGCTCAGCATAAAGATAATGCTAAACAAAATTATAGCGTAGAAGGTAAAAATAGTAACAGCCATATACAACCTGCGCAGCGGGATAGCGCGCCCCAGGAAGGAGATTATCTTCCTATTATGTATTTTGCTTGAAATAATAGCCAGCACCGCAACCGCCGTGGTGGACTTAATACCGCCGCCCGTGCCTGAAGGCGCCGCGCCTATATACATAAGCAAGCTTAAAGACAGTAAGACAGGCAAAGCAAGGCCCGATAAAGGCACATTATTAAAACCCGCCGTAGTAATGGCGTTTACGGTTTGGAAGAAGGAGGCTAAAAGCCTGGAATCAAAACTGAGGTGGCTTATAGAAGGCTCCGCCACAAAGAATACGGCGGTGCCAAATAATGCCATTGCCACAAAAGCGCCAAAAATGATTTTTGTGGTATAAGATATTTTATGCGTCTTACCTCTTATATTATTAATAAGGTCAGTAACGGGGATAAACCCGAAGCAGCCCAAAATAATTAAAGCGGATATTATTTTTGTTATAAGCGGATAGTTTATAAAGCCTTCAAAGCTGGTATTATACAAGCTTAAACCCGCAGTGCAAAACGCCGATATACTGTGGAAAATGCCGCTCCATAAAGACTGCATGGCGCCAAGGCCGGCATATTTAAATGCGGCAAATAAAGCCGCCGCGCCAATAAACTCCACAATAGCAGTAAAGATAATTACTGATTTTAAAAAGAACCTTAAATCAAAACCCTCCGGCAACGCGAACTCCGCCGCGATAACATTGTATTTGTAGCGGGAAAGCATTTTGTGGCTGCTTAAAAGTATAAAGGAAGTAAAAGTCATATACCCTATACCGCCAAGCTGGATAAGGAAGAGTATTACCAGCTGCCCGCCGAAGTTATAAACGTCAGACAAAGGCACCGTCATAAGCCCCGTGGTGGATAATGCCGAGGCGGCAGTAAACAAATTATCAATAAGCGGCGCCTGCACCTTATGCATCCACGGCAGGCACAGCAATGCCCACCCTAAAAGCATATAGACAAGAAAGCCCGTGCTTATTTCATGCTGCGGCAAAAGATAGTATTTAAGTTTTGAGGCAAAGCGGCTGTTAAAACTTCTTAATTTCTTTAAAAGAGATACGCCCTGCGGCGGCGTGTTGTTTTTGTTATTATCATCCATAAATATAGCAACCTGTTACTATAGCTCAAATTATATCAAACTTTAAGCTTTGCTTTTGCGCGGCGGCTTAACCTTATATAAAGGCAAATCTTTGGCGCGGCGCGATTCGCGGATTTTTTGCAGCGTTTTGCGGTATACCCAATCGCCCAGAACTTCTTCCCTAATATACGGCGCGCTTTCTTCGGGGTATTTTACATAGCACACGCTTAAAGCCCACGCTAAAGCCATATTGACATAGTATGCATCGTGCTTTATCTGCGCCAAACGTTCCAGCGTTTGCCTGATATAGTCTTTATCTATAAAATAGCCCAGCAGCATTACTATAGCGAAGCGTAAAGGATACTCATCATTTTGTCTAAGATAGGGCTGCAGGAAGTTCCACACAGCCTCTTTATTTTTTAAAGTGAATTTAAGGCCGCCGCAAAAAGAATCGCAAACAGCCCAGTTATCTATACGGGCAATATAGGCGGCAATAAGTTTTAGCCTTTCCTGCGGCGTAAATTTAACGCGGCCGATAAGAATACCTTGCAACAAAAGTTCCTCGTGATATTTAAAGGAACGCTTCTTAAGATATTCCTCCGCGCCGCCATCTGCTATTATCTCAGCCCCCAGTTTGCGCAAAAGCGGCGAGCGAACACCCAAAACAGGGTGCCCGCACGGAATCAAAGCCGCCGTAAATTTTTTATATTGCGGCTGCGCCAGTTCATCTAAGCGCGCCGGTATTTGTTTTTCATTCATAGTTTAATTATACAATTGAGAGCTGCTAAAAAGCAGCATCCATGAGGTGTATCTCGCCCTCAATTTGTACGGCAGAAAGTAAATTAATGTTCCGTGCGCACGCCCGTATGTCCAATACTTCTGTCTCCCGCAATTTGTGCGGCAGAAAGTAAATTAATGCTCCGCGCGCACGCCCGTATGGCCAATACTTCTGTCTCCCGCAATTTGTGCGGCAGAAAGTAAATTAATGCTCCGCG
>CAYQAU010000003.1:31728-53446 GCA_964415545.1 uncultured Elusimicrobium sp. | reverse complement strand
CGCACGCCCGTCCGGCAAGGACAAAAATAGGCGATATTTTTATATATCGCCTATGTGTGCTTTGATTAAGGCAGGGAGACATTTCATTGTAACCCTTTTATATATCCTAAGCCTAAACGCCTTATTTTTAAGCTTTTAAATCTTAGGCCGGAGTAACCCCTTTTAATCCGGCCTTGCGTACAACTTTTCTTTTCCCTTTATATTTTTACCCCAGTCGTACATATTAACTTCTTTTCCCCACTAAAATAACCCTATTAGACTAGCTTATAGCAAAAGTATAATGTTATTTAGTTATTTTGTCAACCGCAATTTTATATTAGATAAAAAGGGCCCACAAAAGGCCTATAAACTGTGTACCAAACGGGAGGAAATTGCTAGAATATAACTATGGATTTTATTTTATATTTACCTATACTTTTATTTTCAGTCATTTTGCATGAGTTCGCGCATGGCTACAGCGCGTACAGATACGGGGATGATACGGCCTATCTTTCCGGCCGTTTAACATTAAACCCTATAGCGCATATAGACCCGGTCGGCACAGTAGTATTGCCTTTGGTCTGTTATTTTGCGGGCTGGCCGATGATAGGCTGGGCAAAGCCCGTGCCCATAAACCCTTACAGATTGCGCAACCCGCGCGCAGATATGCCTAAAGTGGCTTTCGCGGGGCCTTTAACAAACATAATTTTAGTGGTAATCGCCGCGATATTATTTAAAGTGGCGCTTACGGCGGGCTTTACGTCAAAAGCCTTAACATCAATTTTGCTTTATACTATTATGATAAACCTTATTTTAGCTATATTTAACCTTATACCCGTTCCGCCGCTTGACGGCAGCAAAGTTTTAGCGGGTTTTTTGCCCGACAGTATGGCAGATAAGCTTATGAGGTTGGAACGTTACGGGATGATTATTGTTCTTGTATTGGTTTTCAGCGGTATATTCAGCAAGTTGGTATTGCCGGTTTTTTATTCGGCTTTAAATTTAATATTTACTCTTATAGGTGCAAGATAATGGATAAACAGATTATAGTTTCAGGTATGCGTCCTACAGGCAGGCTGCATTTAGGCAACTACTTAGGCGCTTTAAAAAACTTTGTGGATTTACAGGATAAGCATAAATGCTATTTTTTCGTCGCGGATTTGCACGCGCTTACCACGGCTTATGACAGGACGGAAAACCTGGCTGAAAACAGCCGCCAGATGGTTATAGACTGGTTGGCGGCAGGCCTTAATCCCGAGAAATGCTCAATTTTTGTGCAATCACACGTGCCTGAAGTTTCCGAACTCAATACCCTTTTGGGTATGATTACGCCGCTGGGCTGGTTACTGCGTAATCCTACATACAAAGAGCAGCTTAACGAACTTTTTAAAAAGAAATACGCGGGGCAGATGGAAGGCTCAACCGCAGCGGAAAAGATGTCCCAGCTGACGGAGAAGGAACTTTCTGAAATGTCCTCCTTCGGCTTTTTGGGCTACCCCGTGCTTATGGCTACCGATATACTTTTACATAAGGCGGCTTTGGTGCCCGTCGGGCAAGATCAGGTTGTGCATACGGAAATAGCGCGCGATATTGCACGCAAGTTCGCTGATATTTATGGCGAGGGCGTACTTGTGGAGCCCGCGCCGCTTTTAACAAAAGTGCCTAAAGTGCCCGGGTTAGACGGCCGCAAAATGTCAAAATCCTATGGCAATACCATAGAGCTTGGGGAGGACCCTGAAAGCGTGCGCAAAAAAATTATGGCAATGTTTACAGACCCTGATAAAAAACGCGCTAATGACCCTGCCAACCCTGAAGGCTGCAGCGTATTTGCCTTCCACAAAATTTATAACCCGCAGTGCGATAAGCGCGCGGAAGAATGCCGCGCGGGAGCATTGGGCTGCGTAGCATGCAAAAAAGACCTTTTTGCGCTTATGGAACCTGAAATTATAAAATTTAATGAACGCAGGGAATTTTATTCAAAAGACTTAAAACTGGTGGATGACGTTTTAGCTAAAGGCGCACAACAAGCAAGAGCAAGCGCGCAGCAAACTTTAGCCGAAGTCCGCCGTGCGATGCACCTTTTATAGTTTATGAATGCTGATAATATCAAGATACATTTAGATGTATTTGAAGGCCCGATGGACCTGCTTTTACATCTTATAAAAAAAGATAACCTGGATATTTACGATATTAATATATCGGAAATTACGGCCCAGTATCTTGAGTATCTTGATATTATGAAGCAGCTTAATTTGGAAGTCGCGGGCGACTTCCTTGTAATGGCAAGTACGCTGATGCAGATAAAGGCAAGGCAGCTTTTGCCATCACAGGCGCCATCTTCTGAAAACGAAGGGCCCGACCCTGCAAAAGAGCTTGTGCAAAAGCTGATGGAATACCACAAATTTAAAGAGGCTTCCAAATTCCTGGAAGAAAACTTTGAAAAATTTAAAGACAATTTTTATAAAAATACCCCCGTCTTTGACAGTACCGAAAAGATACTTAATATACAACTCTTTGAATTATTAAGCGCAGTGCATCGCGCCTTTGAACGCCTGGAAGAGCGCGAACACGCCGACCTGCTTAAGGTGGAAGAATTCCCTATAGAAAAAAAGGTCAAAAAAGTGCTTGAATTATTAGAAGAGCGCCCCTGGCTGCTTTTAGACGATATATTTACAGGCGAAACAAAAAAGCGCGGGGTAATCACATGCTTTATGGCCGTATTGGAATTACTTAAAATAGGTAAAATTTTGGCACGACAGGATAATGACAAACACGAAATCAGGATTTACCTTAACCCCGATAAAGCAGACGAGGACGCAGTAAAACTTATACACGAACCGCAGGCAAACGCCTGACAGCTTTAGGAGCCGATTATATGCCCGATAATACGCAAGCAGAAGATATACTTAACCAGGAAGATTTTAAAAGAATAATTGAAAACCTGTTATTTATCACGGACAGGCCATTAAGCATAGCCAAAATCTCCCAAACTGCACAAATCAATAATTTACAACTTACGCGCGATATTGTGGCGACATTACAAAATGAGTATATACAAACCGCGCGCGCTATACAGATAGTGGAAATCGGCGGCGGATTTCAAATGGCTACAAAACCCGAATACGGCCGCTGGGTGCGCAGGCTTTTTAATGAAAAGCTTTCCGCCAAACTCTCAAATGCGGCTTTAGAGACGCTGGCCATAGTGGCTTATAAACAGCCTGTAACCAGGGCGGAAATAGAATCCATCCGCGGAGTAGACGCAGCCGGCCCGCTTGAAAAGATTATGGAAAGGGGCCTTGTAAGAATAGTCGGCAAAAAAGACACCCCGGGGCGCCCTATGGTATATGGCACTACAGATGAATTTTTGAGGCTTTTCGGCCTTAACAAGCTTACAGATTTGCCCGAACTTAAAGATTTTGCCGATAAAGGCCCGCGCCAATTGCAAGGTGATTTACCATTCACCGAAGTGCTACCGCAGGCTAAGGACAATATTATACCGTTGGAAGAAGGCGACGAGCTTGAAATTATGCCCGACGTATTTAAGCCTTTGCCTAAAGTGAAGGACGATATTATAGTATCGCAAGACGGCAGCGAAACAGAGGGCCAAAGTATTGAGGAAGACGACGTGAATTACGCCCCTGAACCTGCGCAAAATACAGCAACAGAGCAAGAGCGGCAAGAGGCTCAGCAAAATAATGAAGAACAGCCTTCGGCGGCCAAAAGTGAAGAGCTTGTAAATACGCAAACGGACAACGGCGATTTGCAGGAAGATATGCAAATTGACGATATAAAAATTTAACCTATAAATTAAAATAACGTAAAATAAAAAAATACCGCAGCAGTTAAGGAGATTTGATATGAATATAGTTTTAGCAGCCAGCGAAGCCTTCCCCTTTTGCAAAACAGGCGGATTGGCGGATGTTGTAGGCGCGCTTACACAGGACTTCAGCCGCATACGCGGAGCTAAAGTACTTTTGTTTCTGCCGCATTACAGAGCTATACGTAATGCTTCCTCACTGCGCAGCGTGCCAGGCACATTTTTTGTACCTATAGGCGCAAGGCTGGAGCCTGCTAAAATATCTTATCTTAAATGGGGCAATGCGCTGGTATTCTTTATTGATAACCCCAAATACTTTGACCGTCAGGAACTCTACTTCACCAAAGACGGCGACTATAGCGACAATGACGAACGTTTTATATTTTTCAACCGTGCAGTGCTTGAAGCGTGTAAGTTTATAGGATTTAGGCCTGATATCATACACGCGCACGATTGGCAGGCAGGTTTGTTGCCCGCCTATCTTGAAACCGTTTATAAAACAGACGCTTTTTTTACCCGTACCCGCAGTATGTTTACAATACATAATATAGCTTACCAGGGTTATTTCCCGCGCACAAGTTTTGAAAAGGCAGGCTTTTGGGAGGCCGATTTTACGCCCGATAAATTTGAATACTACAATGGCATCAGCTTCCTTAAAACAGGTATAGTATTTGCCGATAAGGTAAACACCGTAAGCCCCACTTACGCTAAAGAGCTGCTTAACGGTAAAGACAGCTTTGGAATGGAAGGCGTTTTAAGGCGTAAAGGGGCGGACTTTAGCGGCATCATCAACGGTATAGACAATGCCGTGTGGGACCCTGAAAACGATACCCTTTTACCTATGGGCTATGACTATGAAAGCCTGCGCGGAAAAGAAATTTGCAAAGCCAAATTGCAGGCGGAAATGGGCCTGCCGCAAAAAGCGGATATCCCTTTAATTGCGATGGTAAGCCGCCTGGCATACCAAAAAGGAGTGGACCTTTTAGCCGACGTTATACCGCAGCTTGCGGGTAAAGTGCAATTTGCCATCATCGGTAAAGGGGACCCTAAGGCGGAGGAAACCTACTCCTACCTCGCAAGGCTGTTCCCCGACACTATAGCTTTTAAAGCCGTTGTAGACGAGGGCCTGGCGCACAGATTATACGCCGCAGCGGACCTTTTTATTATGCCCTCACGCTTTGAGCCTTGCGGGCTAAGCCAAATGATTTCCATGCGTTATGGCACACTGCCTATAGTATCGCGAGTTGGCGGCCTTGCCGACACCGTTAAAGGCTTTGACGATGACAGAGAAAACGCAACGGGCTTTTTTATCCCCCAGCTGACAATAGCGGGCGTTAAAGACGCTATTGAAAGAGCTGCCGGCGTATACAATAATAAAAAATTATTTACGAGTCTTGTGCAAAACGCAATGCTTACGGATTTTTCGTGGGAAAATTCCTCCCGCCAATACACAAAATGTTTTAATGAAATAGTAAAGAGAGGCCAAAAATGGTAAATAAAAAATTAATAGTTACGGCTTTGCTTTGCCTTTGCTTAAGCAATGCTTTTGCGGCGGGCAAAAACGCCATCTTAGTTATAGCCGACGGCACGGGCCCTGCGGTTATGGGTATGCTTATGCAATATGCGCGCCAATCATCCTCCCCCTTATACAAAGGCGATGCTTCTAATATGGAAAAGCTTTTTAATGATTCACAACTCGGCATAATTTTAAATACTCCAATAGATACTATCGCTACCGATTCCGCCGCGTCAGGCACGCAGCTTGCCACGGGTACAACCACGCATCCGGGCGTTATCGGTATGGACGCGCAGCATAAAGCGGTGGAGAGTATGCTTGAAACCGCGCAAAAGCACAATAAGTCAGTCGGCGTAGTAACAGACGTTTTTGTTATTGACGCAACGCCCTCAGCCTTCTATGCGCACCAGCCCAGCAGGAAGATGTATAAGAACATCGCGCTTGATATGCTTAAAACAAAACCCGATGTGGTCTTAGGCGGAGGTATGGACTATTTTATATCAGAAAATTTTAAAACCAAGTACGCCAATATAGCAAAAAAACTACCTTATGCAAAAGACTTAAACCCAAGGCTCCAGGACGATGAAGTATTTGAATCCATATTAAAAAGCGGATATGCTTTAATCTTTGACAAAAAGGGTTTGAACTCTGTAAAAAGCGATAAAATTTTAGGCCTCTTTGCAGCAAACCAGATACCCTTTGCCATTAACCCCGCCCCCTATGCGCCGACACTTAAGGAAATGGCGCAAAAAGCGGTTGAAACGCTTTCCAAAAATGAGAACGGATTTTTCCTTATGGTTGAAGCAGGCGCAATAGACTGGGTTGTACACGATAATGACCAGGGCGCAGCTTTGGCCGAACTTTTAGAGCTTGATGAAACCTTGAAGTATCTGCATAACTGGGCGAAAGAAAACGGAAACACATTGCTTATGGTAACAGCTGATCACGATACAGGCGGTTTTGGTATAAATTACCACAGACCCAAAGGCGAAGAGCTTGAAGCCAAAAAAGCCATAAACTATAAACTTTATGAAAAGGACGATTACGCAACTTTTACCAACTGGGACATAATAGCACAGCAAAAAAAGATGCTGCGCGATTTAAAAGATGAATATGAAGCCTTAAGCGAGAAGCAGAAGAACCCTAAAACCATGCAAAAGTTTATCAAAGATAATATGGGTTATGATTTTTCCTTAGAATACCTTGAGGAAGAAGACGACATTGAAGACGTTTTAAAGGAAGCAGGTAAACGCCTGGGCATAGTATGGTCCACCGACCATCATACGGCAAGCCCGCTTTTTATCTCCTTCTACGGAAATAACAAACCTTTGCCCGCCACAGTACTGCACAGCAGCAAACTTAAAGGGATAGTGGATAATTATTTATATGAGTAACGGCATAGTATTCCGCGGGTATAGGCGCGTATTCTTCCTGGTATTGGCTTTGGCATTTTGTATGCAGCTTGTCTTATTTGTATACGAACGCTCGCAAACTGCGCTTAATCTGATAACGGACGATTTTAAAATAGTCCTCACTTTGCCCGATACTTCTTTAGACGCCGCGCAGGACTTTGCGGCAAAAACAGCCGCTTTGCCCGACGTTAATGCAGCCGCCGTCTTAAACCCGCAGGATGTGCTGCCCGCTTTAAAAGAAAGCAGCCCGGCCGCCGCGCAAAGCATTGCGGGTATTTTGGCCAACTTCCTGCCGCAGCATATAACCTTAAGCGTAAGTACAGATGTTTTGCTAAATCCGCAGGTTTGGCTGCAGGAAAATATACTAAAAGATAATCCGCAAATTATTGCAGAATATAAACAGCCGCAGGTGCAGACGGCCTTGTACTTCCACGGCGCGGCAAAGCTGGTAAAAATAGTTATACTTTTGGCTTTGTTCTGCCTTTTGGCCTTCGGCTTTTTTGTGGAGGCTTACTTTACAAAAATATCGCCTTTTAAGGAACGCATAGGGGGTATATTCTCGGCCTGTATCGCTTATTTTATATCAGCGGGCGCGTTCTTCGCTTTGGCTTACCCGCTTAATATGTTAAGCGCAACTTTTAAATATAATATTTTAAATCCTTTGCAGCTTGCTGTATTTGCAATCTGCGCTTTTATGGGACTTACTTTGGCTAAATGGAAAAAGTTTTAAAACTTACTTTATGCTTGCTATTACTTACCCCGTGCCTTTACGCACAGGGCAAGGCCGATCTTGCCGCGCTTGAAAAGCAGGCTAAAGCTAAGGAAGCGCAGCTAAAAAAAATCAAACAGCAGGAAAAGAAGCTCGCCGACGAGATTCAAAGGCTTACGCAGCGCGAGAAATCCGCCGAGCAGCTTGCAAAAAGGCTTATAGGCGATATCCGCTATATAGAAACAAAACAGCAAATCGCAAAAAAGCATAAAAGCCTGCTTGATGATAATATGCCGCTTTGGCAGCAGCTTGCCGCGCAGGAAATGGCGGCCTATAGTATATTTGAGGTGCAAAACTCCGCCTATTTCAACAGCAAGGAAAGCGAGCAAAAAGCTTTAATGAGCTCGCTTCTCGGCGCGCACATAGCCTTTATGCTTAAGCTTGAGCAGGAAGCGCTTGCCGCAAACACAAAAATACAGGCTTTTGAAGAACAAAATGAGCAGCTTGCCGCCCAAAAAGATAAAGCGCAGCAGCGTAAAGAAGAAATAGCCGACAACCAAAAAAAGAAACAGGAAGATTTAGATAAAACGGTAGCGGCCTATAAAAAAGCGCAGGCAGATTTAAAAGAGCTTAAAGAGTCCGCCGCGCAAATGCAAAAGATACTTAAAGAAGCGGAGGAAAAGCGCAAAAGGGCGGAGAAAAAGGCCGCAGGCGCAACTACTAAAGCTTCAATAAATATCGGAAAAAACACACTTCCGTGGCCCGTTAGTGGTAAAATAATAAGTAGCTTCGGTAAAGAATATAATGCTAAGCTAAAGACATGGATATTCCGCGACGGCCTTAAAATATCGGCCAGGGTAAATGAGCCGGTAACTGCAAGCGCGCAGGGCGAGGTCATTTTCGCAGGGGAGTTCCGCTCATACGGCAATGTAGTTATACTTGACCATGATAAAGGCTTTTTTACAATTTACGGCTTCTTAGATGAAATACGCGTCAACAGAGGCCAAAGCGTTACAGCGGGCCGCATTATAGGCATAGCGGGTAAAGACACGCAGGGCGCGGCCATGGGCAGCGGGGCAAATGCGGTTTATTTTGAGATACGTTCCGGCACTACCGCGGTGGACCCTGAAATTTGGTTACAGAAAAAATAAAGGATAAATATAATGAAAAAGAAAATTAATATATATGTAATTTTAATGATAGCCGCCTTCTTTATGGGTTCGCTTTTCCCTTTCGCTTACTCGGGCGTAGACAATGGGCTTGAACAGTTAAAAATTATGGTTGATGTAATGAACCGCATCCAAAACAATTATGTGGAAGACACGCAGCCTAAAGATCTTATTAACGGCGCACTTTACGGGATGGTAGACAAGCTGGACGAATTTTCCGAATTTATATCAGTAGACGATATGAAAAAAATGAAAGAAGAAACTAAAGGCGAGTTCGGCGGAGTAGGTATGCGCCTTTTTACGCCTAAAGCGGGCGAGCTTGTAGTAGTTACGCCGATGCTTAATACACCTGCTTATAAAGCTGGGATAGAGCCTAATGACAAAGTTGTAAAAATTGATAATAAAGAAGTCAAAGATCTTACTAATGACCAGGCCGTGGATATGCTGCGCGGCGAGCTTGGCACAAAAGTAAAAGTGGTGATTGAGAGGACAGACCCCAAAACCAACAAAACGGTAACCAAGAATTTTACTTTAAAAAGAGCGCGCATTATACCCGAGGTCGTCTTCTCCAAAATGCTTGATAATAATATCGGCTATATTTATGTTACAGATTTTTCGGGCCACACAATGGAAAGCTTTGAAAAGGCGATGAAAGACCTTTCCAAACAAAATATGCAGGCCCTTATTTTAGATTTACGCTTTAACCCGGGCGGGCTTTTAGACAGCGCAACAGATATGGTAAAACTTTTTGTGGGCGAAAATAAGCTTATCGTCTACACCAAAGGCCGCAAGGAAGAATTTTTTAAAGAATACAAAAGTAATGCAAAAGCAAAATATCCTGATTTGCCGATAGTCGTTTTGGTTAATGAGGCCTCAGCCTCCGGCAGCGAGATTGTGGCAGGCGCGGTACAGGACCACGAGCGCGGCGTGCTTATAGGCGCGCGCACCTTCGGCAAAGGCAGCGTGCAGCAGGTTTCCACTTTGCCTGACGGCTCGGGCCTGCGCATTACGATAGCCAAATACTATACGCCGCTTGGCAGGATGATACATAAAGATTTTAAAGCTAAAAACGCCGATAAAACAGGCGGTATAGTACCTGATATTGAAGTGCCCTTTGACCTTGGTAAAGAAAAGAAGGCCACTTATTATTCAACAAACCTTATTTATTCGCCGAGCAAAAAAACGGCTGAGCCCGAAAAGAATCAGCAGGAAGATGATATCGTGCTTAACCGTGCCGTTGAAATAATTAAGGCGCGCAAAACTTTAGCTAACTTAAACAAATAAAACATATGAAAGATTCTTATATTCTGGGAATAGAAAGCACTTGTGATGAGACCTCGGCCGCTTTGCTTAAGAACGGCGGCGAGATTGTAAAAAATGTAGTTTATACCCAAATAGATATCCACAAAAAATACGCAGGCGTAGTGCCCGAACTTGCAAGCAGGGCCCACGCAGCAAAAATTGCGGGTGTGATAAGCACCGCGCTTACTACCGATAAAGGGCTTGTAAAACCCGATTATGTAGCTTTTGCAAACGGTCCCGGCTTGCCCGGCGGCCTGCTTGTGGGGCGCATAGCGGCGGAAACTTTAGGCGTGCTTTATAATGCGCCCGTAATAGGCGTTAACCACCTTGAAGGCCACCTCTTTGCCTGCGAGTTTACCGACACCCAAAAACTTGAGGCCCTTGAATTTCCCTTAATTTGTCTTATAGTATCAGGAGGGCATACCGAGCTTTGGTACGTCAAAAATTACGGCGATTACAAACTTTTGGGCAAAACCAGGGACGACGCAGCAGGCGAAGCCTTTGATAAAGTAGCAAAGCTTTTAGGCCTGCCTTACCCGGGCGGCCCGCAAGTATCAAAGCAGGCTTTACTTGGTAACAGAGAAGCAATAAAATTCCCCAGGCCGCTGATGCCGGGTACTTTTGAATTTTCTTTCAGCGGTATAAAGACCGCGGTAAGCTATTATTTAAGAGATACAAAGGAAATTAATATACCTGATATCTGCGCAAGTTTTGAAGAGGCAGTAGTAAGCACTTTAGTAAAAAAGACAGTAGACGCCGCAAAGAAATTTAAAGTAAAAAATATAGCCGTAGGCGGCGGCGTAGCGGCAAATACGCTTTTGAGGGAAAAAATGCAGCAGACTGCGCAAAAAAATAATATGAAAGCGCGTTTTGTTTTAAGACCCCTGTCATCAGACAATGCGGCCATGATAGCGCTTTGCGCGGCCAAAAAGCTGCAGTATTCACAGCCTGAAGCCGATATCTCAATAAACCCTAATATGGTTGTTAAAAACTGGAAGAAAAGATGATCTTTTGGATGATGCCCGACAGTTCGGTGCAAACTAAAGCCGTAATGGAAGAATTCCTGCTGCCCTTTAAGCGGGAGAACCCTGACGCCGATATAGAAATAAAAGTCATACCGCGCAGGACATTATGGATGAAGATGTTTGCCTTAAAGCATGAAATCGGCCAGCCTGACTGCCCCGATATCATAGCTATACCGCACTATTGGACACAGCTTTTAACCAAAGCCAATGCGCTTGTAAACCTGACGGAACTTGATAAAACGCTGCGCGTTGATAATTGCCTGGACCCGCTTAAACCGCATTGCTATAAGCAGGATAGCGTAGATATTTATTCCTACCCGTGGTGGTTTGATATTACCGCCCTGCACTATAGGGAGGACCACCTTAAACTTATAACCGATAATCCTGAGGAGCAGCTTTCAACCTGGGCCGGCTTTTTAGACGCGGCGCAAAAACTTAAAGAATACTTTAATGAGAACGAGGGCTATATGCCTGTGCAAAATACGGACTGGCGCGGCTCCTTATCGCACCGCGCGGTTTTGCCCTGCCTTTGGAGCAAGGGCGCATACATTTTAAATATGCAAACAAATACCGCAGGCTTTGGGGACCCTTTGTTCAGGGAAGGTATGCAGGATTTTATAGATTTAGCCGTAAAACATTATATGCCCATATTAGTTGAGCGCAGCTCACTGGGCACAATATCATCAGGCAAAGCCAGTATGGTAATGAGCCGCAAACAAGGCCTAAGCGCTTTTGAGGGCGCCAATACGGACGTCAAAGTAAAAACGCTGCCAATACCCACTACTGGCAATATAAAAGTGAACTATTTAGGCGGCGTAAACTTAGCTATAGTGCGCGGCGGGCGCAATACCGAGCAGGCTCTTAACCTGCTTAAGTGGCTGACGAAGGGCGAGAACCAGATAAAATACTCGGCTTTAACAGAAGTCTTCCCCGCTAAAGAGGCGGCTTTTGAGAGCTTCCTCCTATCATCCCCGCACCGTATACAAAACTATACCAATATCATAGCCAATGCGCGCACGCTGCCAAACCATTTGGCGACGGGCACGCTTATGGAAATTATGGCTAATATTATGACGACTATCGCCAGCGCAATAGTGCAGGGCAAATATACTAAAGAGGAGCTTAGGATACAATTAAAGCGGGCTGAAGCCGAGGCAAAAAATATCCTTACAATTTACAATGACTAATAAACGCTCTTCACTTTTATACGATTTTTATCAGGAGCTTTCGGGCCGCTTTACTTCTATGGACAGCCTTTTGCGCCGCGCTATGCCGCTTGTCTGCCAATATATGAGCGCAGACAGGGTGTTCTTTTTTGACTGGAAGAGGGACGAAGCTATAATCTCACTCAAAATGATGTGCGACGGCAAGGCCAGCTTTTACTCCCAGGAAGATATATTTTTTGATAATGACTCGCCTGAAATTATAAAGTTTTTGCAGGATGGGATTATGGATTCACCCTCGCTGGACTACCCGGCCGTTTATGTGCTTTTAAAATGGATACGCCCCGCAGAGACAATAAGCTCCGTGGAAAATAGGGACGAGGACAATACCCGCTACGCCGTCCTTAAAGTAGAGCGTTTTAATAAAGACAAGTTTATGACGCATACCGATAAGGAAATCCTTTTAAGCCTGGCGCACGAGCTTTCCGCCAAAATCAATTTGACGGAAGCTGACCATTACAATATCTCGCGCCTCTACCGCGCGCACGCTTTAAGCGAGCTTACAAAAGTGTTTGCAAAATCCATACGCCTGGGCGACAGTATAATTGAAATCCTTAAAAACATACAAAAAAGCTTCCGCTTTGACAGGACCTCACTTTACTTAAGCGATACAAAAACCGATAATCTTACAGAGGCTTATACGGCGGACCTTTCGGGCGAAGTCAAAAAAATAGATATAAGCGAGAACATTTACAAAAACTTCACAAATAACTGTGAAGACGGTACAAATATCTGCCCTGTTGCCGCAAAATCCGATATTGTGCTTTCGCTGCCTTTGGTATTCCAAAATAAACTTTTGGGCTGGCTGGTATTTGATAATATTTTATCACGTATCGCCATACCGCAGGAGGATATAACATCGCTAAGGCAATTTTCCTCCCAGGTAGCTTTGGCTATTGATAATGCCAGACTGTTTGAAAAAGTGCAGGAACTTTCAAATTATGACGAGCTTACGGGCCTGGCCCTAAGGCGTTTTTTTAATGAAAGTTTGGCACAGGAAATATACCGCTCCAAACGTTTTAACCTTACAGTCTCCATCATACTTTTGGATTTGGACTATTTTAAGGGCATCAATGATACCTACGGCCATATTATGGGCGACGAGGCGCTTAAAGCTGTAGCCCATGTAATACAATCAAGCTTGCGCCAAACCGATTTGCCGTGCCGCTACGGCGGGGATGAAATCGTAATTATGCTGCCACGAACAACAGCTGAAGAAGCAAAAAATATCGCCGCACGTTTGAGTGCGCGCGTACGTGCAATTAAATTGCCTGAAAGGCTGACAAGGGGTGAGGACATAAAACTCTCCATCAGCCAGGGGATAGCCTGCTTCCCCTATGATACTGATGACGAGAAGGACTTAATGCTTAAAGCCGATAAAGCGCTTTACCACGTTAAAGAAACAGGCCGCGGTGTTTGGGCTGCTTACAGCGATTTAAAGGAAGACAAAGATGCTTAATGTCTTTGTTGTTGGCATAGGCGGTTTTTTTGGCGCGGCTTTAAGATATAGCGCAAGCCTGTTGTTTTTCCAATTACCCGCGCATAACCATTTCCTTGCAACATTTACCGTAAATTTTTTAGGGTGTTTCCTTATCGGGTTTGTTTCCCAATATGATTTTAAAACGCTTAATGTCTTGCGTTTATTTTTGATTACGGGCATTTTAGGCGGCTTTACCACCTACTCCGCCTTTGGGCTGGAAACCCTTACCATGCTTAAGCAGGCGCAGCCGCTTAAGGCTTCTTTATACATAATCGCTACTGTGATTCTTTGTTTAGGTTCCGTATACTTAGGTAATCTTGTACACAGGCTAATCCACTACTAACCGTATTTTCCACACAGAAAAGAGGGCTCCCTTTTGGGAGCCCTCTTTCATTAGCAAAAACTTTCTACCTTACTATTACCACATCATGCGGGAAGTTGAGGTGATTGCCTACATGGCAATGTTTGGCCATAGCCAGTAAAGGGGCCTCTTTCTCAACGGGAAAAGAAGCGGGCACAATAACATGCGCTACCGTATTTTCCACATCACGTTTTTCATTATACAAAACCTCCATTTCCACGCTTACGCCCTCTTTGCTTAAGCCCTGTTTATCTAAGTATAAAAGCACATAGGTAGCAGTGCAAGCCGTAAAAGCTGCAAGGAAGGTATCAAAAGGATTTGGAGCGCTGTTGTCCCCACCCATGGCGGCGGGTAAATCTGTATTAATTTTAAAACCGTTTGCCTCCACTTCAACTTTTTTATTACCTGTAAATTTTGCTCTAAACATATTCCCCCCTTAATTAATTTTACTTGGCGGCAGCCGTTTTGGGTTGCGCCTTTTCAGGCGCGGGCTGCTGCGGCGCAGTTTTGGGCTGCGCAGCTTGTTGTACTGCTAAATTATTTTTAGCGCCCTGCTCTTGCGCCTGCAAATCGCTTTGCGCGGCCGATTGCAGGGCGGGCAAAACTATAGGCTCAATATCCTGCGCCGGCGCGGAAATTATATCTACGGCAACAGCCTCTTTAGCGGGCGCGGCAAGCTCTATAGTATTACAAGTCTTTATAAAATTATCCCTTGCTTTTATAAAACTGTCCCCGTCTTTGGAGTTATACTGCATCCTGAAGAGCTGCAACTCATAATTACTTTTTGCGCCGCCGTAAGCTTGCGTAATAAGCGTATTCTTAATCGTGTTTTGCCAAAGGTAAACTTCCTCTGGGTTATGGGAACACGCGTTAAGCGCGGCTTCCATAAGCTCCAGGCTTTTTAAGGCGTGCTCAAGGTTGACGGTTTGCTCAAGATTAACGGAAGTTTTAGGCTTTAAAACCGCAGCCATATTAGCCTGTTCAAGCTGCTTTTGCGGCATATAGATATTACCGACTAAAGTGCCGGCTAAAAATACTATTATTATTATTAATACCCTTGATATAAAGCTAATCATAGTTAAATTATACAGAGTTTTTGAGTCTTTTACCTTCTGTTTCTTTTCTTCGTCGGGCGATGCTTTTGCGGCACGCCTTTTCCACCTCTGAACTTATCCCAAAACCGCCCCTCTTTTTTATCCTTTCCGCGCAACTGTTTATTTTGCTTTAAATGTTTTTTGGGACCTACTACTACTTTTTTAAATGGGCTTTTCTGTTTTTCTTCTGCTTTAAAATCTGTTTGTTTACCGGCTTTAGGCGCAACTTTTTGCGCTTTAGGCTTAGCGTTTTTTGGCTCTTCACCTGCGCCGAAGCCGAATTTCCTTTTAACAACAGTCTTTTTTGCGGGCTTATCCTTTTTATCCTGTTTATGCTGCTTTTGCATTGTGGATTTTTCAGCGTCTTTAAAGCTTATTTTTTGCTCTTTCTTGACGGGGAACACATTACCGCGGTTAGCGGCCAGTATCTTTTGCGCGCGCTGCAGCTCCGCGGCGGATTGCTCCTTTTCCTGCCCTTTTAAGAAGGACTGAATCTCTTTCCACTTCGGTTTATCAAGCTTAGATACAAGCGATATTGCCGTGCCTTTAGCCTCCGCGCGGCCGGTGCGGCCTATGCGGTGGATATATTCCTCGGGCGATTGCGGCAGCTCATAGTTTATCACGTGGCTGATATCTGCTATATCAAGCCCGCGCGCGGCCACATCTGTAGCAACTAAAACCTTAAAATTATCGGCGCGGAAGGCTTTCATCGTGCCGTCCCTTTTATTCTGGCGCAGGCCGCCGTGCAGGGGCTGGGCGTCAAACTTTTGGTCTTTAAGGGTACGCGCAATTTTGTCAACCTGCCTTTGCGTCTTGGCAAAAACTATTACCTGGCCGTCAATCTTCTTTAAAATTTTGGGTAATTCCTGCAATTTTGTATCGGCTTCTACGTCAACTTTTTCTTGCGTGATATTTTGCGATACGCTGTTTAAGGCGTCCACCTCAACGCGCGCAGGGTCTTTAAGGTAAGAGGCCGCAAGCTTTATTATGCGTTTTGGGAATGTGGCAGAGAACATGAGCGTCTGCCTTTCCTGCGGCAAAAAGGACATTATATTTTCTATCTGGTGGATAAAGCCCAGGTCAAGCATACGGTCAACCTCGTCCCAGACTATGTATTTTGTACTGTCCAGCTTAAGGCTTTTACGTTTAAGATGGTCGTTTATCCTGCCCGGGGTGCCGATGACGAAGCGCGGCTTCTTTTTAAGTTTTCTAAGCTGGTCCCCTATATGTTTGCCGCCTACTAAAAGGGCGGATTTTATTTCCTCATTTTCTGAGGAAAGTTCAACAAAAACTTTATAAATCTGTTCCGCCAATTCGCGCGTGGGGGCCACAGCAAGGCAGTGGGCGTCAGCGTCATTTAACATTGTGTTTAAAAGCGGTATTGTAAAAGCGGCGGTTTTGCCGCTGCCCGTCTGTGCGGAGGCTAAGACGTCGCGCCCCTCTAAAACAAGCGGGATAACCTGTTCCTGCACGGGCATAGGTTTTTCATAGTTAACTTTCTTTATTGCGGCTAAAACAAGCGGGTTTAAACCCATACTCTCAAATTTAATCATATATTATATTTTACCTTTTTAAGAGGGCGGGTTTCACTAATTTACAGCGGGCTGCGGCTTAAGTATACAATAAAAGTATTTATAATCACGATATAATAGCGTGGAGGGCAGCTGCTTTTGTATGCGCTCAAGCCCGCTTTCAGTACACCCGGGAATATAAATTATTGCGCCATCCGTATCAAGCAAAGCCTGCTTTTGCGCGCCCTGCTTATTAATGATATTGGTAAACTGCGGCGGTTTTTGCTCGGCATTATTAAAGTAGTAGCTGAAAAGCGGCTCCACAATACTGTCATTAAAAAGATAATTGGAGGCAAGCAAAACCGGCCGCCCCGCATAATGCGCCGAGTAATAAAGCGAAAATGTTTTAATTTCCGAAGGCGTATTATAGTTCTTCTTAACAAACAAAATATTGCCGCAAAAAGCGGTGGCCAAAAATACAATAAACAATAATATATTTAATTTGCCGCGCTTAAAAAATTGCGCCAGAATAATACTGATACATAAATAAACCGCAGGCAAAAATACTATAAAATAACGCCCCTGCATCATATTAACTTTATAAGATAATGCGTACATTATAAAATACGCGGCGCAAAATAAAGTAAGCGGCAGTAAAACGGCGGTGCGGTTGTCCTCGCTAATCTTAAATTTTATAAGGCTTAAAACTAAAAGCGCAAAAAAGATATATTGCACAAAGTCCGCGCCAAAAGCTATATTAAAAAACTCGGTTGAAGACACCCACGGCGCGGTTTTTATCCACCAGCCGCCGCTTAGTAAACCGATTTTTGAAAGGCTTAGATAGCTCGGTAACAGCCACGCGCAATATAGCGTTAAAACTAAAATAAACCCGCACGTAAAAGAACGCCAAGTAGTATTATTTTTACGGATTGCCGCAATTATTATAAACAAGCCTAAAAGCCCGTAAAGCAATGCGCCGTAATAGTGCAGGAAGCATAAAGCCAAGCCATAAAAATTAAACAGTATTATGCGCTTTAAGCTTATTGTTTTGCCGTCTGAAATACAGTCAAATATATTAAGCGATAAAAAGGTAATCAAAACAGCAAATAATATAGAGGGGCTGTAAGAGCGCGCGCCAATCATAAAAAGTAAAAAGTGCGTGCTGCACAAGAGCAGCGTAATAAAAATAACGCGCGCCCAATGCCCGTACTTTTTAGGGAAAAGCGACCACGCGGCAATAAGAGCCAAAAACCAACTTATTAAGCTTGGCACACGCGGCCAGATATCGCTATCAATAAAAAATATTTTATTAAGCCCGAACAAAAACCACAGATAAAGCGGCGGGTTAGCGTCCGTCATAATACAATCCCGCATAAGCGCGGCAAATTTTACTGTGGGTAAGGTGCATACGAGCGAGTAAATTTCATCATGGCTGGCACCGCGCTGCAAAAACGCCCAAACCGTAAAAACCAAGCCCGCAATGCAGCTGAGCAGGCAGGCCAAAAGGGCAAGCTTTGCGGGCCGGTTTTGCTCACGGTAAAAAAGTTTTAAGTTTGTAAATGCGTTTTTAAGTTTTCCCATTTTGATTACAAGCCGCTTGCGTTTAAACTGTTACTCTACAACCTTAAGGAGGCAATAATTATTTTTACCGCTGAAGAACATTATCCTTGTAGTAGTTAAAGAATACAATGTATCCAGCACGGGCTTGGTGCACGTTGGCGTATAAATAAGCGCGCCGGGTTTGGAAAGCATAAGACGAATGCTTGCTTCATCAAACTTCCTGATATCCACTATATTCATAGGCTTTTTATAATAGTCTTTAAGGTAGTAGGAGAACAAATCCTCCATAATATAAGGCGTAAAATTATAGCTGGAAACAAGATACAAATCCGTATCATCAAAATTTGCCATATACTGCTGCGCAAAAGATTTCGGGGCCATAGTAAAAGGCATATGCTTTTTAAAGAAATTGATATTGCCGTAAGCCGCTAAAGCAAGGAACACAAGCCATACAATAACGGTTTTTGGCTTTTCCTCTATAAGCCGCCCGATTGCAAAAGCGCAGAGGAAGTATATTGACGGCAAGAGGACCAAAAAGTAGCGGCCCCTCATTAAATTAAGTTTTAAAGAAAGTATTAAAATGGCTGTAAAAGTAAGCAGGAATAATACTGCGGGGTAAAGAACGTCAAAGTAATTAAAATTTTTCCCTCTCTTTAAAGATAAAAAAGCGGCAACGGTAAAAAGAAAAACGAAAACCTGCGCCCAAGCGGTGTTAAAAGCCATCTCAAATAAATCGGTGGAGGCCTTCCATCTTTCCGGCGCGGTACCGTCCCATCCGCCGTCAAGCATACCCATGGCTTTTTGCATAAAGACGCTTGGCCCTATCCACAAAGCATATAAAGCCAGTACGCCCGATAAGCCGCAAACCAATAATTTAATACTGCGTTTTTTGTATATGGACGCGCCGATTAAAAGGCAGGAGCTTATAACAAAAATAACAGCGCAGAAATAGTGGACATAGCAACCTAAAAGCGATACCGCAAAAAACGCAAATAGCTTTTTGCCGGAAAAATCCCTGCCATTATGCAAATCGTCAAAAAAGTCCAAAGCCAAGAAGGTAATGAAAAAACTTATTAAAACGGAAAATGCATAAGACCTTGCCTGCACCATAAGAAGGCAAAGGTATGCGCTGCAAGTTAAAAAGCCGACAAAGCACCACTTTACATATTTGCCGTAACGCTTGGGGAACAAAAACAATGTGCAGGCAAGCGTTGTAAACCACGCTATAATGCCGGGCAGGCGGAGCCAAAACTCGCCCTGCGTAAACCAAATATGATTATAGGCATACATAAACCAAATATAAAACGGCGGGTTAGCGTCATTTAAAGTACAAATATTCCAAACATGCGCGGCCGTGCGCGATGGGTTTGTGCAAATTGAGGTATAAACTTCATCCACGCTGAAACCGGCCGTAAAACCCATAATAAACGTATATACAACCGCCGCCAAGGCTGAAAGTAATGTAAAAAACGATAGTATTTTTAAAGCCTTTTCTTTATTTAATCCGTTTAGATATTGCATTCTTTTCTCCATCCAGCAATTTAAGCGCGCCGCGCTTTGTTTTAATTTTTCCGCGCCATTGCAATGCCGCAAATTTATTGATTACTTTACCCAACGCTGCACCGCTAAAACCTGCGGACTGCGCCTCTGCCGCCGTTATAAAAACAGGTTTTAAAGCAGCCTGCGCAAGCTTGGGGTTAAAAAGTTTAAGCAATTTAACCTCCGCCGCGTTTAAAGGTTTTTGCGGGGATTTGCGTTCAAAATGCAGCTTCCACAATTTATATATTTGCTTGTAATCATCATGATCAAGATGAAGATGCTGCAAAAATTCCGCACCGCCGCCGCCCATGGAAAGCGCAAGCATCAAAATTTTATCATTTAAAGTTTTGGCTTCCCCTGTTTTGGCGGTCCATCTAAGGCGCGGGTAAATAAATTTGGCGGCGTCATACTTTTTAAGCAGGCAGAAGATGCGCCTTGCATGCGGCTCCTGCAAAATTTTGAGCAGTTCCCCGCGCACGCGCTGGCGGGAAAGAAGGAAAGGCAGCTCGTCCTTAACCGCTTTGCGCAAGAGCGCGGCGGTCTTCTTTTCAAGCGGCCAGTTAAAGCGGCCCGCAAAACGTAAAGCGCGGTAGATACGCGTAGGGTCATCTTTAAAACTTTCGTCGTGCAGCACTTCTATATAACGCCCTTTTATCGCCGCGTAGGCGCCGTAATAATCATAAAGTTTAAAAAATTCATCAGGCAAAATACTTAAGGCTGCGGCATTACAGGTAAAATCCCTGCGATAAAGGTCATCCTTCAAATTTGACGGAGTAACAACAGGCAAAGCCGCAGGTTGGGGATAGACCTCCTTGCGGCATCTTACAAAATCCAGCTTAAGGCCGTTTTTAAGATATACGCGCGCAGTGCCGAATGTATTAAACCGCTTAACTTGCGCGCCATATTTTTTAATGCAAAAATCTAACAACGGCGAATAATCGCCCTCAAAGCAAATATCTATATCTTCAGTTTGTTTACGCAAGTACTTATCGCGCGCAAAACCGCCCACAGCCCAGGCTTTAAGGCCCAAAACTGCGGCCTGCGCCCCTATGGCTTTAAGGACAGATATTTTGCTTTTATTTGTCATATCTTTGCGGCAGCGGCGCGCCTTTTGCCAGCGCATTTGAAAAGTTTGCCAAAAGCTTGAGCGAAGGATTATTGGCTAAAACAATTTTGGCCGCTTTAAGCGCGCTTTCTTTGGTGTATTCATCCCCCTCATAAGGTACCTGATAGGGGAACTGCGCCGCACGCGCCGCTGACGGCTTTAATGACACGCATTTAAAACCTGCCTGCGCGCTTTGAAGGGCGGTTACTTCACTTTCAAGGACTGCATTGTCCTCATACTCCAAAAGGGCTTTAGCTTCTTCTAAGCCTGAAAGGTAAAAAGGTTCGTAGTCTATATTGAGGCTGGTAAGCGTTTTTTTGATGGTTTCAAAATCCTTCTTCATTTGCTCTTTTACGGTATCAAAGGACGCTTTATCAGCCTTTGGGGAGACAAGCGCTAAAAGCTCGCGCGGCGGATCAAAGTAAATGATTGTCCTATCGTGGTAGAAGAACTCCCCGCACGACGGGCAGGAGACAAGGTTTATCTCCCCTCCGAGCAGCGCGTCTTTAAGTTCGTCATCATGGTCGCCGCGGATTAAGGTCCAAAACTCCGCGTCAAAAGGTTCACATCCGTTGGGGCAGGCTACTGAGCATTCGCCTTTAATTGATTTCATACAAATCCATCCTGATTAAAATAAAAATTATAAATAGCGTGCCCCGCACGAGACTTGAACTCGTACCCTCGGTTCCGAAGACCGGTACTCTTCCATTGAGCTAACGGGGCTGATATTTAATAATATAAAGTTTTAACCCCTTTAACAATGTACTAGCCGTACGGGCATGCGGACGGGACGCGGGCCTTCTTGCTTTCTTCACAATTTGCGAATAGACGGAAGCTTTAGCCGTACGGGCATGCGGACGGGACGCGGGCCTTCTTGCTTTCTTCACAATTTGCGAATAGACGGAAGCTTTAGCCG
>CAYQAU010000003.1:0-31628 GCA_964415545.1 uncultured Elusimicrobium sp. | reverse complement strand
GCGGACGGGACGCGGGCCTTCTTGCTTTCTTCACAATTTGCGAATAGACGGAAGCGTTAGCCGTACGCGCATGCGGACGAGACGCGGGCCTTCTTGCTTTCTTCACAATTTGCGAATAGACGGAAGCTTTAGCCGTACGGGCATGCGGACGAGACGCGGGCAATCTCGCGGCTTTCTAAGCTGCGCTTAGTAAAAATTAACCCCTTTAGCGCGAGTTTAACTTTAAGTAATTAGTACGGGGCAGCGAAGTCCATGTTCCGTCTAATAAAAAATTTGCTAGAATAATATAATATTAGCGGGTTTTTGCCCGCTGTTTAATGTTATAAATTTGACGAGGTGCAAATATGGGTGGCCATTCACACTGGGCAGGTATTAAACATAAAAAGGCGTTGGTAGACGCTAAAAAAGGCAAAATTTTTACAAGGCTTATCAGGGAAATCACAATAGCCGCAAAGATGGGCGGCGGTGATTTAGCCAGCAACGCCCGTTTAAGAAAAGCGGTTGAAGACGGCAAAGCCGCCAATATGCCTGCAGATAATGTAAAGCGCGCTATTATGAAAGGTACCGGCCAGCTGCCGGGCGCGATTTATGAGGAAATCACTTATGAAGGCTACGGCCCCGGCTCAACAGCCATCATCGTAGAATGCACAACCGACAATAAAAACAGAACATTTGCGGAAATACGTAAAATCTTCTCCGACAAAGGCGGCAGCATCGGGACAACGGGCTGCGTGTCATATATGTTCGCCAAAAAAGGCCTTATCCTTATAGAAAAGGGTGAAAAGACCGAAGATGAAATTATGGACATCGCCTTAGAATGCGGCGCTGAAGACGTGCAAGCTACGGAAGAAGGCTTTGAAATCACAACCGCTATGGAAGATTTTGATACCGTGCGTGAAGCCCTTGCCGCAAAAGGCATTAACCCTGTATCGGCCGAGCTTACGATGATTCCCGCCAATGAAGTGGAAATCACGGACCAGGAAACAGCGGCAAAAATTATCAGAATGATAGATTTATTGGATGACCACGACGACACAAAAGCCGTCCACTCAAACTATAATATACCTGACGAGATACTCGCAAAACTTGAAGCATAACAAAGTATTGGGCATTGACCCCGGTTTGGACAGGACCGGCTGGGCTGTTTTACATAAAGACGGCGCAGCCGGTTTTGTTTTAGAAGCCTGCGGCTTAATACATACCGCAGCGGGTTCGGCTTTGCCTGAAAGGCTGCAAATCATCTACAGCGAAATCCAAAAAATAGCTGACGAATTTAAACCGAACGCCGCCGCTATGGAAATTATGTTTTTTATGAAGCGCGCTCTAAGCGTCTCCCACACCATACAAACGCGCGGCGTAATAATGCTTGCTTTGCATCAAAAGGGTCTTAGCGTGTCTGAATACCAGCCAAAACGCGTAAAAGCCGCTCTATGCGGCAGCGGATCGGCCGATAAAAAGCAAATGCAGCGCATGGTCCAACTTACATTAAAACTTAAAGAAGCCCCTAACCCTGACGACGTGGCCGATGCGGCCGCCATCGCCATCTGCCATTTAAAAACAGCGCCGATACTCGGCAAAATCAATCTCCAGCAGCAATTTCTGGAAAAGGTAAAAGCCGCCAAAATAGAGCAGCTGAAAAATAAGGCGCGCTAAATACAGCGCAAAATCCCCCTCAACCGCCCTTACGCGCCTATATTTTGCTAAAATATAAATATATAAATATTATAAGGGCTATTATGATTTCCTATCTTAGAGGTGAAGTTTTTGAAGTTACAGATAATACCGTTACACTGTTGGTAAACGGGGTGGGTTATGATATTACCGTACCATCCTCCTCCACCGCTATGCTTGAAAACGGCAAAAACGCGGCTTTTTATATAATTGAATCGCTCTCCCAATACGACGGCACGTCCCTTTACGGTTTTAGCAATAAAGAGGATAAGCAGCTGTTTCTTCTTTTTAAGGAAAACATCCCCAATACAGGCCCTAAAAAAGCTATGGAGCTTTTAAATAAGGCCCTGCGCAGCGTGGCGGACTTCCACCGCGCCATAACGCAAAAAGACCCTAAAATTTTAACGGCTATCTTTGGCTTTACGTCCAAAACGGCTGATAAGCTTATAAACTCGCTTAAAGATAAAATAGACGCAGTCTCCATACAGGGCGAGGCTAAAATAAAAGCTTTAAACGATATACCCTTTATCTCTGAAATACAGCCTGCGCTGGCGGCTTTGGGGTACTCGCCCGCTGAAGTCAGGCGCGCGATAGAGAAACTTTACAGCGAAGGTAAAACAGGCAATACCGTTGAGGAAACGGTAAAAGCCGCCTTGAGGATACTTAAAAAATGAGCGCACATAACGAATACCTTGACCTTGAATCTACCTCGGAAGAAAAGAATTTTACCGATAGCGCGCTGCGCCCCACCTGTTTGGCGGAGTTCGTGGGTCAGGACAGTTTAAAAGAGAACCTTAAAATTTTTATAGAGGCCGCAAAAGCCAGGACGGAAGCTTTAGACCATTGCCTCTTCTACTCCCCGCCGGGGTTGGGCAAAACAACGCTTTCAAACATTTTAGCAAGCGAGATGGGCGTAAATATCAAAGTAACATCGGGCCCTGTACTTGCGCGCCCGGGCGATTTGGCGGCAATGCTTACCACCGAACTTTCCGACGGCGATATCCTTTTTATTGACGAAATACACCGCCTTAACCCCGCTGTGGAGGAGGCGCTTTACCCCGCTATGGAGGATTTTACCTTCTTCATCAATACGGGCAAAGGCGCGGGTTCTACCACACTAAAACTGGCTGTGCCTAAATTTACTTTAGTTGGCGCGACAACCCGCTCAGGCCTTTTAACGGGCCCTTTAAGGGACAGGTTCGGCATAGTATTTAATTTGGGCTTCTACGAAGTTAAGGAAATTACTGATATTTTGCAGCGTTCCGCCTCCTTACTCAAAATAGCGGCGGAGAGGACGGGCCTTACGGAAATCGCCAAACGTTCGCGCGGTACGCCGCG
This sequence comes from uncultured Elusimicrobium sp., assembly GCA_964415545.1. GTDB lineage: Bacteria > Elusimicrobiota > Elusimicrobia > Elusimicrobiales > Elusimicrobiaceae > Proelusimicrobium. The sequence continues at coordinate 28,619 of CAYQAU010000003.1, read as the reverse complement.
TATAGCAAACCGCCTTTTAAGAAGGGCGCGCGATTTCGCGCAGGTTAAGGGCAATGGCGTAATAACCGCCGATATCGCCATAATGGCGATGGACAGCCTTGATATTGACAAGGAAGGCCTTGATTCCATAGACAAACGCCTGCTTTGCGCGCTGATAGAAAAGTTTAGCGGCGGCCCCGTAGGCATAGACAATCTTGCAATCGCGATATCAGAAGAAGCCGATACCGTAACCGATGTTGTAGAGCCTTACCTTATCAAAGCGGGTTTTATAACGCGTACTCCGCGCGGCCGCACAGCCACAGCTAAGGCCTACCAACATATGGGCCACAAAAACCCTAACGGATTATTTTAATGAGGAAGTTAGCCGCCGCAGCTTTTATATTAATTTTAACAGCCTGCCAAATATATGCAGGCAATATAAAAGTGCTTATAGCGGAAGATAAAACAAACCTTTCCGTGCTTGCAAGCGGGCCGATTTCTATAGAAGAATCAGCTGGCGGCAAAAAATATAAAACGCCAAAAGGCGGCGCGTTTAAGATAACTAAAACGGACGGCCAAATAATCATCGGCAGCCTTAAAACCAAAAAGGGCGCGGTAATTAAGCCCAAAGCCGGAACAATTTTTACCATAAATAAAAACCAATATAACGGCGCGCTGGTTGTGCTGCCCTCAAAAAAAGGATTTAATGTTATTGAAGAACTTGATTTGGAAAGCTACCTCTACGGCGTGCTGCCTTATGAGATGAGCGCAAGCTGGCACAAGGAAGCCCTAAAAGCCCAGGCGGTAACCGCGCGCACTTATACGCTTAAAAATATAGAAACCAAACCTAATGCCGATTTTGATTTGTACAGCGATGTGCGCAGCCAGATGTATAAAGGCAGCGTCAAAATTTATGACAATGTAAAAGAAGCGGTGGACGCTACGAGGGGCCTTGTCCTCAAATACGATGACAAGCTGTTTTACACCTATTACCATGCCAACTGCGGCGGCCACACGGACCCTATGCCCTGGGTAAAAGATAATCCCAAACCTTTAAAAGGCGTAAAATGCGGCTATGATAAAGACAGCAGGAGCTATAATTGGCAATATACAGTGCCTTTAGCAGCAATAAATAATTATCTTAAAGCGCAAAAAATACCCGGTAAATTTAAAAGCATAAAGCGCGGTAAAAAGGCATCATCTGGGCGCAGCATTTCGCTTTTAATAACAACAAGCAAAGGCAAGTATTATACGGCGTGCAACAGCTTTAGGCTCTCGGTGGGTTCCACCAAGTTTAAAAGCTGCTTTATAACCGATATAAGCGGCCAAAAGTTTACGGGCCGCGGCTACGGGCATGGCGCGGGTATGTGCCAGGACGGCGCGCACGGCATGGCAAAAGCAGGTAAAAATTATAAAGAGATTTTGAAGCATTACTATCCGTCATCAAAACTGACAGAAATTTAAGTTTAAATAAAGGACAATAAAATAAAATGGCATTTGAGAGATTCAAACAATTTAACGTGGACGAGCTTATAGCCAAAAACCCCGCCGATCCGCGCGACAGCAGCCGCCTTATGGTGCTTAACCGCAAAGAGCAGACTATAGAACACAAAATCTTCCGCGATTTACCGCAGTACCTTAAGAAGGGCGATATCATAGTTATCAATAATTCCAAAGTATTCCCCGCCAAAATAATGGCGACTAAAGAAACAGGCGGTAAGCTTGAGGTACTGCTTGTCCGCCAAATGGAAAACCCAAAGCAATGGGCCGTTTTGCTGCGCAGCTATAAGCAGGGCCAAAAACTTAATTTTGAAGACGGCGTTTTTGCCACAATCATAGGCAATACCCCGCAAGGGGAGGCCGTGCTGGAATTTAATACAGACGACCTTTTGCCCTATACCCACAAACACGGCCATATGCCGCTGCCGCACTATATTGAAAAAGCGCGCAAGCACGCGGGATTGCCTACGGAAATTGTAACGGATAAAGAAAGGTATCAGACAGTCTATGCGCAAAACGAGGGCTCTATAGCCGCGCCTACGGCGGGCTTCCACTTTACGCAGGAGCTATTGCAAAAAATTAAAGATATGGGCGTAACTGTGGCCTATGTAACGCTGCATGTGGGTTGGGGCACATTTAAGCCTTTACGCGGGGAGCCGCAGGAACATAAAATGCTGGCCGAGCTGGCTGAACTTTCCCCCGAAACCGCCGCTTTAATAAATGAAGCCAAGGCAAAAGGCGGGCGCTTATTTTCAGTAGGAACAACAAGCACCAGAACGCTTGAAAGCTTTGCGGACGCAAGCGGCGTCTTAAGCAGCGGCAAAAAGTGGGCGGACCTTTTTATCTACCCCGGCTATAAATTTAAAGCGGTGGACAGTATTATAACCAACTTCCACTTCCCCGATTCCACCCCTTTATGCCTTGTAAGCGCAGCTGCGACGGAGGATTTTATATTTAAAGCTTACAGTGAAGCAGTATCAAACAAGTACCGCTTTTATTCTTTCGGAGATTCAATGCTTATATTATGACAAATACAAATGAACAAAAAGTAATATCACCCTTCAAAATAATTGCAAAGGACAGCCAAACCAAAGCGCGCACGGGCGTGCTTTACACAAAACACGGCATTGTTGAGACGCCCGTCTTTATGCCCGTCGCCACGCAGGCCTGCGTCAAAGCGCTTAATGAGGAAGATTTAGCGCACACAAAAACGCAGTGCATCCTTTCAAACACTTACCACCTTTACTTAAGGCCCGGGACGGAGACCTTGCAGAAGTTCGGCGGGCTGCACAAATTTATGCGCTGGAATGGTAGTATTTTGACGGACTCGGGCGGATTCCAGGTACACAGCCTCTCTCACTTAAGAAAGATTACCGAGGAAGGCGTGTGGTTTAAATCGCATCACGACGGGTCAAAACACTTTTTTACGCCTGAAAATGTAATAGAATCGGAATCTAAAATAGGCTCTGATATATGGACTTGTCTTGACGTGCTTATCCATACGGGGGAAGATGAAAAGGCGGCAAAAAAAGCGCTTGAAACAACCAAACGCTGGGCGCGCCGCGCGGCCGATAAATATCACAGCATGGTACCGCAGCAAATAGTAAAAAATGATGACGGCAGTTTTTCCGTACCCCACTCCTTATTATTTGGCATCATACAAGGTTCAATATACCCCGCCTTGAGGGAAGACGCGGCAAAACATATGGCTACAATGCCGATGCACGGCTTTTGCATAGGCGGGCTCTCCGTAGGGGAAACGCGTGAGGAAATGAATTTAGCCCTCACACATACCACCCCATACCTGCCCGAAGAAAAACCGCGCTACCTTATGGGACTGGGCACCCCGCAGGAAATTTTAGACTGCGTAGCCCACGGCGTAGATATGTTTGACTGTGTATGGCCCACGCGCGTTGCGCGTAACGGCCAGGCGATGACGAGCCAAGGCAAAATAAACATTAAAAACGCGGCTTACCGTTTAGACGAAGGCCCTCTTGACCCTGCTTGTGATTGCTTTGTCTGCAAAAACTACACTCGTGCTTATCTTTCCCACCTGTATAGGGCGGGTGAGTTTACGAGCCACAGGCTGCTTTCCATACACAATATACGCTTTTTAACGCGTATGATGGAGCGCGTGAGGGCCGCGATTAAAGATGGAACATTCCTTCAACTTAAGGAAGAAGTTGAAAGGAACTGGTCAAACCAGAAATAAATACTATTACAAAAAACAAAAACCCTGCAAATAATTTGCAGGGTTTTTTATTTACAGTTAAACTTTTACCAAACACTTACATGGCTGGAAACAACCTCACCATTACATACAGTATCATATCTGGTTCCGGCATGGGTACCCATTTCATTTGTAAGCATATGCATTGTGGTGGAACATCCACCGCCGCCGCCACCGCCGCCGCCTCCTCCTCCTCCTCCGCCGCCCCTACTTGGGCACTCGGGCCTATACCACCGGCAGGCGGAATCGCAATACTCTGTACGGGTAATCTCGCAAGTTTTTGTATTGGCATTTATATTTCCCGGGCGGTCCCCCAAACGGTCGTTTGTATCTGTCATACCGGGTTCCTGATAGGCAAGCCTGTCATTATACTCAAGATAGGCCTCTTTAATATCCATCGGGCATTGGTTGCCGCTGTAATACCCGCAGGAAATTGTTTTCCCCTTCTCCCCGCGTTCGCAAACGCCCTGGCCTGTACAAGCCGCCCATGGGCCCCATTGCCCTGTTTCAGTATTGCAAACCCTGGTTTTTGTACCACATTTAGAGCATGGCGCTTTATCGCTATAGCCTAAAGAATCGGGCTCACAACTTTTTTGTGCACAGCAGGTGCCATCTTCAACAAATTTTACGCTTGTGCGCGACTGTCCTTTAGGGCAGGTTGCAGGGCAAAGCGTCTTTTCCCCGCTACACGCATTCCATTGGCAGCTTGTATTACAGGTTTGTGAACCGCTATCCCCTAATCCGCATAGCTGCGAAGCATTAGGCTCGCAGACACCTTGGTTAAGGCAGGTTTCTTCTCCCCAATCAACAGCGCCCCAGACGCCTGTCTCATAATTACATGATACATTGCCGTATATTTTACCGCATTTGGCGCAAGGCTTTTCAGTCGCAGGTTTTGGTTCAGGGCAGACTATTTTACCGCCGCTGCACGGGCCCCAGGTACAACTGTCTGTACAGATTGAGGTACCGCCGCCTTCACATCCCTTGCTTGCGCCTTTTTTACACGCGCCGGCAGGCTCGCTGCAGGAGCCTAAGGGAACAGATATCCAGTCCCCGCTGCTTTTATTACAATAGACATTAAATTTTTGCTTACCGCAGTTTCCGCATTCTAAGGATTCTAAAGACCGCGTACCGGAACAATCTTTATCCTGCTGTGCGCAAGAGGACCCGTTCCACACTTTACCCGAAGGGCAGTTACAGGAACAGCTTGCCGAATCCAAGACCCTGCCTCCGTCGCAAGAGAGGCGGCACTCACATTTACAGGTAGTATTATTAAGCGTCATATTGCCTGTGCAGTTAGTATTGCCGCAGCTGCAGACTTCCGATGCTGTACCTATAATTTTACCGAATGTGCTGCAAATATCGCCGTCGCAGCCCAAGGCGGAGTTATCATAAGCTGTTGAAAAAACAAAAGCAGGCTCCCTAGCCTTCCCCTTTTTATAGGCGGCGTTCATACAATTTGTTGCGGTATTCATTGTAAGCTCATAATCGCCTACTTTAAGGATGCGGCCTTCTTCTGCCATAGTTTCATTTTCACTATCGCTCGTCAGCTTGCCGATATTCTTAAAATCAGTAAGATAAGAACCTGTGCGCGCAAAATTAGCCACTTGCTTGTTGCGGACCATCTCAAGCAGGTTTATCGCTTCAACCGCGCGGGATTTATTAATTGTTTTTGTGTAAATAGGATAAGCTATTGCGGAAATTACGCCGATAATAAGAACTACTACAAGAACTTCTGTCAAAGTAAAAGCTTTTTTGTTCTTAGCAAAGGAATATAACCACACTTTTAAAAAGTTTGGCATAGTACATCCCTCCTGTGCATATCGCTTTAGCAATATGCGCATAATATACTTATACCTTAATAGTTATAAATAAATTACTAAAAAGCAAGTACTAAGCTGCGGTAGCTTCCCGCTCCGTAACCGCTTTAGGTTTGCGGCGGTGGCGCGGCTCGTCAGTCAGAGCATAGATAAGATAGGTTTTAAGCAGCTCAAAGCAAAAAAGCCCGCTGGCAATTATGGTGGAAAGGAACTTTGCCCACCCGTAATCCAGATTGCCCGCGAAGGAGCCTACAATCACATTAATGCCGTGCCCAAACGGCAGGAAGGTATAATCCTCATAAACATAAAAGCAAAAGAATACCTGTATCGCCGAAATTATCCAAGCCTTACGCTCGCGCATCAAGATAAGCACAGCCTGCGCGCCATAAATTACAACCATGGCGATAAATACGGTAGTCGGCAAATTGCCATAATCAAAACCGTAGTTAAACAAGTACAAGATATTGCGCAAAAAGCCTACTAAGCAAAGGAATAATATAAAGTACAAAACACCGTCAATTTTTTTAAAGTAGTTTATCAAGTTATTTACCTTTCAAGTGAAAGTTTATCACGCCACGCCTTCCTCGTGATACCTAAATGTATAAGTATATCAAGTACTTCAGGATATGTTTTGCCAGATGCCTGCCAAAGCTGCGGGAACAAGCTTGTGTGGGACATCCCCGGCATTGTATTGATTTCGGAAAAATAGTATTTACCGTCGTCGCCCAAAAGGAAGTCCACCCTGGCCAGGCCATCGCCGCGCAATACCTTAAAAACGGTTGCGCTGTCTCTGCGCATATCGTCCTGCATCTTTTGCGGCAAATCCGCTAAAGCTTTGATATCACAGCCGTGCGGGTCTTCATATTTAGCATGATAGTCAAAAAATTTACTGTTTATCGCCGTAAGCTCCCCGCATAGCGAGGTATGTATATCTTGGCCGCCGCCGATAACGCCGCAAAAAATTTCACGCGCATTATTTACAGCCTTTTCAACCAATACGGCTTTATCATATTTAAAAGCTTTGCCGACAGCCTCTTTTAAATCCTTCTCCGCTTCCACTTTAGTTACACCGATAGAGGACCCTAAAGAAACAGGCTTAACAAAAAGCGGGTACCCAAGCTTTGATGCTGCGCTGAAAAGCTCCCCATCATTATATTCTACACCCGCCTCCAGCTTTATATAAGGCGCTATAGGGACATTATAGAAGGAAGCTAAAAGCTTGCAAATCTCTTTATCCATACCTACGGCGGACGTTAAAACATCACAGCCCACATAGGCCGCGTTCATTATTTCAAAGAGGCCCTGCATCGTGCCGTCCTCCCCCATCGCGCCATGCAATACGGGGAAGAAAACATCAGCCTTAAGCTTTTGCCCGTCCTTTGAATATAAATGGTACTCCTGCGATATAACGGGGGAGACTTCAATATCCCCATCCGTCTTTAAGCCGCAATTTTGCTGCAAATACCATAAACCTTCTTTAGAAATAAAAATCTTAATTACATTATATTTTTGTTCAAGCGTTTCACAAACAGCTTGCGCGGAGTGAACAGAAACCTCATGCTCACTGCTTTTGCCGCCGTAAAGCACGGCCACTGTCAATTTTGGCATAATGTCCTCGGTAAATTAAGTAAAATCAGTCTTTAAATACGGACCATTTTATCCTGAAGAATATACTTTTTGTCTTCTTTAAGAAGTCAGAATAACCCTCGCTGCGGTAGCTGTGCGGCACACGGCCCACAGGTTTGCGGATGATGCGGTGCTGATTGGCGGAATGGTCCGTCATCTCCAGCTCGTCAAAGGGATCCTGTTCATCAACTGTCGGGCGCGGTAAGTCCATACGCGTCGTCGCGTCGGAAATCGGGCCGGTTTTAAGCGTCATCGGTTTGACTGCATTTTCTACATTCTGCATAGCATCAAGCCTTTCGGGGTCGTCCTCGCGGAATGTTTCCTCGCCAAAAATCATACTCAAATCCATATCCTGGCTTTCAACGTCAACCACTTCCATTTCATCGGTTTCGTCGCCAAAATCTAAAATGGAGCTTTCAGGATTAGCCTTAGCCGCTTTGCCTACAGGTACGGAAGTAACCGTCCTTACAGCTTTGCCCGTAGCGGTTTTTGCAGCCGTTTTAGTTTGCGTCTTTTCAGCCGCAGGCTGTTGTTTATGCGCTTCTACCACAGGTTGTTTTACCTCTGTTTTAACTTCAGCTTGCGCGGCAGGTTTTGCGCTTTGCGCTTGCGGCTGCGCGGCTTGCGGTTTTGCCTCAACAGGCGCGGGTTTGGGCTCAACAGCGGCAGGCTTTACTGAAGGTAAAGGCTTTTCCGTCAAAGGCTGTTTGGGCGCGGGCTGCGCTTTAACTTCCGTCTTAGCCGCAGGTTGCGCGGCGACGGTTTTGATTGTTTGCGTACCCGTTGCCGTTGAGGTTTTTAAAGCTGTGTTAAGCGTACCCGTCAAAGTGCCCGTTAAGGTGCGGTTTTCTTCTTCCACTTCGGAGATTTTGGCCTCCAAAACCTGTTGGCGGCGGCTGTTTATCTGCGCGTTTTCTTTGAGGTCCTTATTTTCTACCGTAAGTTTTACGATATCTTTTTTAAGTTTCTCAATTAAAGCATCATTGGTGCTTATCTGCGTTTTAAGATCTTCAAACGCGGTTTTGGCCTGCCTGTCATCAGCCTCAAGTTCCGCTATGCGGGCCAGGGTATGCTCAAGCTGGTCTTTAAGAGCGGCTTTATCCTTATTGATTTTATTAATCTGCGCAGACAATGCCGCAAACTTAACCTGCATTAATGAGGATTCGCTCTGCGTCTTATCTTCATAGCCGCGCAGCTGATCTTCAAGGCTTTGCGCTTTTTGGGTTAAGGTTTCGTACTCGGATTCAAGCTTAAGCTTCTGCTGCTCGGCCAGTTTAAGGCGCTCATTATCCGTCTGCAGGCTTTGGATTTCTTTTACCTGTTTGGCGCATAATGCGGAGGCTTGCTCAAGCTCGCTTTCAATCTTTTCAATCTTTTCTTCATACTCTTTGCGGATGGAGATTATGCCGTTTTCAAAGCTTAATGTGCTTGAACCATTGTCCGCCTTGGAAAGCTCTTCCCTGAGTAAAAGGATTTCCTGCGCCTGCTCAGCCGATTTACGTAAAGCGTCAACCTTTTCCTTGCGGACTTTTTTGACTTCCCTGTCCAATGCAAAATTGACGGCCTTAAGCTTGGCGGTATGTTCCTGTAATTGTTTTACGGTTTCCTGCTCTTGTTGCAGGGTTTCTTCCGTGCTGGCCAATACGCGCTGCAAGGTTTCTATTTGTTCTTCCTGCTCTTTGATTGTAGCCTTAAGGTTCTCGTTTTCCTTCTTTAAAAGGTTAATTTGGCTTTCAAGGACGGCTTTATCTGTTTCAAGTAATTCTATTTTGCCTTTTAATTGTTTAAGCAGTGCATTGTCTTGGACGCTACGGCCCTCCGCCTCGGAAAGTTGGGATTTTAAGCCTACAATCTCCTGCGCCTGCAAAGCCATGCGCTTGGCGTTGGAGGATTGCTCCTCCTGCGTATTGTAAACTTTGGCCTGGTAGGTGGTACGCTCGTCTTCCAATGTGGCGATTCTGGTTCTTAAAGCTTCGGCGTTTTCTTCCTCCGCTTTAAGCCTGTCATTTACCATATTAAGCCTGGTTTCTAAAGCGGCGTATTCCCTATCCTTCTGCTCTTTAAGAGCAAGCATTTCCTGCTGGTGCTTTTGCTGGAAGGCCTCCAACTCTTTGGTTTTGGCTTCAAGACGCCCTAAAATATCTACGCGCTCATCACTGGTCTTTTTAAGCTCAGATTCTATGAGCACCTTTTCGTTTATAAGTGAAGATAAATCGTTCTTTAAAGCCGATAATATGACTTCCTTTTCCTTTAAAGCGTTCTCCGCCGACACTAAGGCGAAAGCCTTCTCGCTCATCTGTTTGGTAAGCGTGGCGTTTAAATCGCTTTGGGAATTCTTTTGGGATACAAGATCCTCAATCTGCTTATTTTTTTCGGCAATAATTTTATTTTTGGCGGCTTCTTTCTCCGCCAAAAGCCAGTTGCGCTCGTCATCTTTAGCTTTAATTGCTGTGGCAAGTTCCTGTTTGCCTGCGGCTATTGCCGCGTCTTTCTCGCGATTAAGCACGGCTTTTATGTTTTCTATATCAGCCAGGAACTGCGCCCTTTGCCTTTCGCCTTCGGCAATGCTGTTTTGAAGTTCTTCTTTTTCAGCCGCAAAAATACTTTCAAGCCCTTCTTTATCTTTTGCAAACTGTTCGCTTAAGCTCTGCTTCTCTCTGGCAAACTGCTCGCTGAGGCTCTGTTTTTCTTGCACAAATTGCTCGCTGAGGCTCTGTTTTTCTTGTGCAAATTCATCACCCATCTGCTGCTTTTGGGCGGAGAATATGCTTTCTAAAGTTTCTTTTTCTTTTGCAAATTTGGAGGAAAGCTGCTGCTTCTCCTCTTCAAAGTTTTGCTTTTCCTGCACAAGCTGTGATTTAAGGCTTTGCTTTTCACTTTCAAACTGCTGTCTGTCTGAGTCCCTTTCCGCTATAAGGCGGTTTTTAAGGTCCTCTTTTTCCGAGGTCAAACGCTGCCTTTCCCCGTCGCGTTCAGCCAATAACTGCTGTTTAAATTGTTCTTTGTCGGCGGCAAGCCTTGCACGTTCCTCTTCCTGCGCTTTGTTTATGCCGTCTAAATGTAAGGTGAAGGAGGATTTTGCATTCTCCAATTCTTTGGTAAGCTTTTCCCTTGTGGAGGCAAGCTCCGCCGCTTCCTGCTCGTACTTTTGCTTAAAAGTTTGCAGCTCCTGCCTTAAATTATTTTCAAGGTCGCCATGCTCCTTTTTAAGCCCCTCAATTTGGCGCAAATAAGCTTCATTCTGGGCCAAGGCTTCATCTTTTTCGGCAAGGATTTTCTTAATCTGGTTGTTAAGGCGCGAGGCTTCGGCCTCAACATTATCAAGCTGCTCCCTTAAGGCATTGAAGTTTTGGCGTTCTTTCTTAAATTTTTCTTCGGCGGCAGCAAGCTCATTGCGCAGATTTTGCGCCTCGTTGGAGTGCGCCTCTTTAATAGCGTCAATTTGGAATGCCAAATCGGTTGATTTGCCTTCAAGTGATTTCTTTTGCTCGTCTAAGGACTTGACATCGTTTTGTAATGACTGGATTTGCAGCTTTAATGTATTGACAAAAAGTTCTTCCTGTCTGTATTTATCTTCAGCGCGTTTAAGCTCTAAGGTTATCGCTTGGGATTCCTGCTGCTTTTGGTCCCTTAAACTCTCAACTTCTTTTATTTGCTCGGCCCTTAAAGTCTCAATTTTGCGCTGGTATTCGCCGCGCACATTTTCAAGTTCTTTGGCCTGCTCTTCAAGGCGCACTAAGGCTGATGCCTTCTCGCCCGCCAAAAGCTGGATTTTGGTTTCCAAAGATAAAATGTTTTCCCTTAATTTGCCTGCTTCAACAGCTTCCTGCTGCATACGCAGGTTACTTTGGTCTATACGGCCCTGCAAATCTGCGATTTCTTTTTGGAAATTCTCGCCCTGGCGTTTTGCTGCGTCCCTTTCCGCGCGGGTAGCAAAAACTTCCTCGTCCAAGTGGTATTTCTGGGCCCTTAAAGTATCTAAAGCTTCTTTAAGTTTGGCGCTTGTAGTTTCCTCAAAGCGGAACTTTTCTTCCGTCTTTGCAAGCTCCATTCGCAAAAGCATAATATCTTTGGTTTGCTGCGCGCTGTGGCGTAAAGTCTCAAGCTTACTTTGGCGTATTGCGGCAAGCTCATCGTCTAAATTCTGTTTTTGCTCGTTTAACGCAAATAAATTCTGCTCCATTTTGGAGAGCTGCAGCTCCCCGTACTTTACCTTCTCTTCTACCTTGGAAAGCTGCATACGCATGGACAAAAGCTCTTTTGTCTTCTGCGCGCTTTGGCGCAGAGCCTCAAGCTTCTCGCCTTTAGTTTTTTGGATTTCACTGTTTAAGGTAAGGTTAATATCTTTAAGCTTGCCCGTTTTATCGCGCAGGCGGTTTATTAAAGATCTTTCCTGTCCGCGGACGGTCTCCTCCGCTTTAACGCGCCTGGTAAGCGTCTCAATAGTACCTTTAAGGCTGTCTATGGTGTCATAAGAAACCATATAACGCAAATTGCTTTTATCTTCCAGCGTACCCTTTAAAGTATTGATGGTATTGGAGATATTTTTATAAAAATCGTCCGCAGGCCTGGGCTGCACAAAAGTGGAACCTTTTACAATGGTGTCCTCAAAAGTTTTATTATAGGCCGCGTTGATTGCGGTGGAAAAAGTGTTTTCTTTAGCCGATTCTTCAAGCCTGTTTTCAAGCTCGGTTATCTGCGCCTCAAGGGAGCGGATGGAATCATCTTTAGCATCGCCCTCAAAGCTGTAATTAAAATCCTCAGCCATGGCAGAGGGCACGGGCTCGCTGATATCCTGATTATCAGAGGCCGAAAGTTCTGCGCGACGCAATTCCTGCGCGGGTTCTTCTATGGGCATAGTTGTCTCTTCTTCCTTGGCAGCGGCGGCGGAAGGTTTTTCTAAAGGAGTATCATTGGCCGCCATAAAGGCGTCCATATCAAATTCCTGCGAGAAGGGAAAGTCTTCCCCTCCGATATCATTTTTAGGTGTATTTTCTGCTTTTAAAGATTTTATTAATTCGGTTATATCAGGAGTATTGCCGTTGTTTTCTTCAGACATAAGATGCCCTCTTATAAAGTTCCCGCACCCGCAAAATACGGGCCGCTGCGCGGGATATATAAATATATATTTTAAATTTAATCATAATGCCGTCAATATGTCAATGAATTTACCTCGTTTTTACAGGCAAAAGCGGTATTTAGAAATTTTTAGGATAATTTTATTTTGGAAAACAGATAAAAACTGCCTAAAATAACACAGTTCTTTTTGATATTCGGAATACTAATTTGCACGGGGTTTTTGACAGTTTTTACAGGTTTGGCAAAGGCTTTTGCCAAAGCTTCAACACCCGCCCCGCGCGCGCCTGTTTGAGTAACGGTGATATCATCAAAATGTTTGGCCAGCATTTTGGCGCAAGCCGCGTAATCTTTATCGGCGGAAAATGCAATAATAAGCGCGCAATCGGTTTTAGCATAAGGCGTTTTTTTGAAGTTAAACAAAAACTCCTCCACAGCGGCGGGGTTATGCGCGCCGTCGGCAATAATCTTGTATTTAGCGTTTTTTATAATTTCAAAACGGCAAGGCATATATATTTTTTTAAAAGCTTCTTTAAGCGCATTTAAAGGCAGGCCCAGAACTTCCCCCGCCCTTAAAACCAAAGCCGCGTTTTTTGCCTGCGCGCGCCCGATAAGGTTTAAAGTAAAAATTTGCCCTTTATACTCAAACCGCGTAAGCGCAGCGGAATAATCAGCCAAAACTTTAATTTTGGCGGGCGCATATAATTTACTTTTTTTTGATTTTGCGGTATTTTTTACAACTGCCGCCGCCTCTTTACAAAGCGGCCCGCAAATGCAAGGTACGCCGCGCTTGATTATACCCGCTTTTTGGCGCGCTATGCTTTTTACCGTGCGGCCCAAAAGCGCGGTGTGGTCAATACCTATTGAGGTTATAATGCTTAAAACGGGCGTGATGAAATTGGTGCTGTCCAAAAGCCCGCCTATGCCGCATTCCAATACGGCATAATCCACTTTTTTATCGGTAAAATACTTTATGGCGGCAAGGGTAATAATTTCAAAAAATTTAAGCGGCGCGGTTTCAGCCCGCAGCACGGCGGCGATATACTTGGCAAAATCTTTTTTACTTATCTGCCGCCCGTCAATTGTAATGCGCTCGGTAATAGAACAGATGTGCGGCGATGTAAAAAGGCCCGTCTTAAAACCGCTCCCAGTTAAAGCCAAAGCGGCAAGGGATGAAGTTGTTCCCTTGCCGTTTGTCCCTGCAATATGGATTATTTTAAAAGGCGGATTATTTATCCCCAGCGCGGCCGCAGTTGAGCGTACCGCCTCCAAATTACCTTTTTTGGAGCCGCAGGCCCGCTGCTTAACCAGTAATTCCACGGCCTCTTTAAAAAGCATATTTATGCCGTTACGGGGTTGACCCTCTTTATCCTTGCGCCGAGCGCAGTCAATTTATCTTCAAAATGTTCATAGCCGCGGTCTATATGGTAAACCCTTTCAACGGTGGTAATCCCTTTTGCGCAAAGGCCCGCTATAACAAGCGCCGCGCCGCCGCGTAAGTCTGAAGACATCACATTGGCAGGCGTGAAAGCTTTAACGCCTTTGATTTTGGCGGTATTCCTGTCTATCGTAATATCCGCGCCCATTCTTACAAGTTCGGGGGCGTGCATAAAGCGGTTTTCAAATATATCTTCACTTATATCGGCCGCGCCGCAGCACAGGCACATTAAAGCCATCCAAGGGGCCTGTAAATCCGTTGCAAAACCGGGGAAGGGGGCCGTCTTAACGTGTACGGGTTTTATCTTCTTGCCTTTGCAGGAAAGTTGGATAGTATCTTCTGTAATCTTTAAATTAAAACCGGCTTCTTCAAGGTATTCAAGCAGGATTTCATTATCATGCGGATTGCATTCGGTAACTTTTACATTACCGCACGTTGCAGCAGCCGCAAGTAAAATGGTGCCTGTCTCAACCCTGTCGGGCATAACGGTATGGTTCATACCTGAAAGTTTTTCAACACCCTCTATAATTATACGGCTGTCTTCATCCTTCCTGATATTTGCGCCCATACTCTTAAGCGCGGTAATAAGGTCATTGACTTCAGGTTCCCTTGCAACATTCTCCAAAACCGTTTTGCCTTTTATTAATGTGGCGCACATTATAAGATTGTGCGTCGCCCCCACACTTGGGAAGCTTAAAATAATTTTTGCGGGCTTTAATTCCTTTGCTTTTACTACGATATTGCCCTGCTTATTATCGCCTTTGGCGCCGAATTTTTGAAAGCCCTTTAAGTGGATGTCAACAGGGCGTACGCCGATAGCGCAGCCGCCCGGCAAAGGTATAACAGCTTTTTTAAACCTTGCAAGCAGCGGGCCCGCAGCCCAAAAGCTTGCGCGCATTTGCTTAACTAAATCGTAGGAGACTTCTGTCTTCATCTTCCTTTTTTTTGTTACCGTAAGCGTGCCCGCATCGTACTCCACATTTTTACCGAGCTCTTCTAAAATTTTTATTGTGGTGCGGATATCACGCAAGTCCGGCACGCGGTTGATGATGCAAGGCTCGTCTGTCAGCAGCGTAGCAAACAGTATAGGCAAGGCCGCGTTTTTACCGCCGCTTACAGAGACTTCGCCTTTAAGTTTTACGCCGCCCTTAATGATAAACTGGTCCATTTAAAATCTCCTATTTCCTGACGGCAAATACAAACCTTTCTATACCCGCCATATCTTTGCCCGTTGAGGGCGTGCGCCAATTTTTGCTTTTAAAAAATTTTACCACTTTTTCCACCTGTCCGCAGCCTATTTCAAGCGCGAGCATCCCATTGGGATTAAGGTATTTGGGCGCGGCTTCCACTATCCTGCGGATTATTTGCAGGCCGTCTTCCCCGCCGTCCAAAGCGAGCGAGGGCTCGCAGCGGACTTCAGGTGAAAGCGTGGTTATAACGTCGGTAGGGATATAAGGCGGGTTGGAAATTATAAAATCAAAACTGCCGCTGATATCTGCAAACAAATCACTTTGCACAAATTCCATACGTTTTTTTACATTAAGGTTTTCCGCATTCTTTTGGGCTACTTCCAGCGCTTTACGGGAAATATCGGCAGATATTACCTTTGCATTGTGAAATAAAAATGCCAAGCTTATGCCGATGCATCCCGATCCCGTACATAAATCCAATATATTGGCAGGTTGTTTTATAGCAAGGTTTTTTACCGCCTGCTGCACAAGTTCCTCAGTCTCGGGCCTCGGGATAAGGACGGTGGGGCTGATAGTAAAAATACGGCCTAAAAACTCCGCCTCCCCGATGATATGGGCCAGCGGGCGGCCGAGCAGCTTTTCATCAACTATTTTATTGAAAAGTTTTTCCTCTTTCTCAAAAATAATATTCTGGCCGAAAGCGCGTATAAAAGTCCTGCTTTTATTTAGCACAAAAGCCGCTATAAGCTCGCCATGCGCGTCAGCCTCGTCAATGCCTGCCGCTTTAAGCTTGTTTATTCCTGTATCTACAAGTTGTTTAATAGTTATCATACCGTGGCCTAGATTGAAAGATTTTTAAGTTTTTCTTCAACCCTTAATTTCCTTAAAAGTTCAAGAATGTTTTCTATATTGCCTTCCATAATCTCTGTTATATTATGAAAGTTTTCGTTAAGGCGGTGATCCGTTACACGCGATTGCGGGAAGTTGTATGTGCGTATTTTTTCCGATCTGTCGCCCGTGCCCACCTGCGATTTGCGTGAGTCATAAATCTCTTTATTACGCTTTTCCTCTTCCATTTGGTACAGTTTGGATTTTAACATACGCATAGCCTTTTCACGGTTGGCGCCCTGGGAACGCTCTTCCCTGCAGCTTACTACAACGCCTGTCGGTTTATGGATAAGGCGCACTGCCGTCTCAACCTTATTTACGTTTTGGCCGCCCGCGCCACCTGCGCGGCAGGTTTCCATCTCAATATCGGCGGGATTGATTTGGATGTCAATATCCTCCGCCTCCGGCATAATAGCTACCGTTACCGTTGATGTATGCACGCGGCCTGAAGTTTCCGTATCAGGCACACGCTGTACGCGGTGGGTTCCCGCCTCGTCCCTTAACCAAGAGTAAGCGGCGTCCCCTTTGATAAACATACTGGCGTATTTACAGCCTTTTAAACCTGTAGGCGTATACTCAAGAACTTCAGCCTTCCAACCGCGGTTTACGGCAAAATGCTGGTAAACGCGTAAAAGCTCGGCCGCAAAAATGGCCGACTCATCGCCACCTGCGCCGGGGCGGATTTCAAGGTAAATGTTCTTGGAGTCATTAGGATCAGGCGGGATAATAAGCACACGCAGTTCTTTAATGATATCGGAGGGTTTATTCTCTATTTCGCTTAATTCCTCGGCGGCGAGCTCACACATTTCTTTATCGGAGCCGTCGGCAATAATCTCGCGCGCCTGCTTGATTGCGCTTTCAACGCTTTCAAGCTCGGATATCTTTTCTACTATAGGGCGCAAAAAAGCGTGCCTTTTTGTCTTCTCTTTAAAATCGTCAGGGGCAACATTGCCCTGCGCTAACTCCTTTTCAATTTCATCAAATTCTTTTTTAAATTTACTTGTATCCATTTCCATTTTTATTACCGCCGCATCAGGGGATTTACAGATTAACGGGAACTGCCCCGCATAAAGCTGTTTAGTGAATTGCAAAACAGGCAGCCCCTCCTATTACGAGGGGCTGCCTGTTACTGGTTTTTAAAGCTACTTAGCGGCTTTTTTATCTTCTGTCTTAGCTGCTTTTTTGGAAGCTTCTTTCTTTACCGGAGCGGTTGTTAAAACAACTTTTTTGGCTACGGGGGCTTTCGCCAGAATCTTAGCCTTAACTTCGGTTTTAGGTTTCCTTGTTACCATCTTACCTTCGGTGGAAGCAAATTTCTTGTTGAATTTCT
Source organism: uncultured Elusimicrobium sp. (assembly GCA_964415545.1). Taxonomy (GTDB): domain Bacteria; phylum Elusimicrobiota; class Elusimicrobia; order Elusimicrobiales; family Elusimicrobiaceae; genus Proelusimicrobium. Next base: position 11,542 of record CAYQAU010000003.1, on the reverse strand, counting down.
CTACGCGGCCTTCGGTATCAAGCATTTTCTGCTTGCCGGTAAAAAACGGGTGGCATGAGGAGCAGATATCCAATTTTACAGCTTTCATCGTAGAGCGGGTTTCAAACTTGGCGCCACAGGCGCAAACCACTTCTACTACGTCGTACTTAGGGTGTATTTTGTCTTTCATTTATATTACCTCAGAAAATTAATTCTCTTATATTATAACAAAATTTCAGCATTTTCGCATTACTATGCCAAATACAAAATGCGCCCCGCCTTAAAATACATATAAAACGGGGCGTTTAAACTAAAAGCTGCTTACTTCCATTTGCTTTAAAAAGTCCTTGTTAGACTTAGTTGAAGACAACTTTTCAAGCAGCAAATTCATCGCGTCTATAGAGCTTAAAGGCGATATCACCTTACGCAATATCCACGATTTATTAAGCTCATCTTCGCTAAGCAATAAATCTTCTTTACGCGTTGAAGTTTTATTAATATCAATAGCGGGGAAGGTACGCCTGTCGGCAAGTTTTCTGTCTAAATAGATTTCACAGTTGCCCGTACCTTTAAATTCTTCAAATATGATTTCGTCCATCCTGCTGCCTGTTTCAACAAGCGCGGTAGCGATAATCGTTAAAGAACCGCCTTCTTCTATGTTCCTTGCCGCGCCGAAAAAGCGTTTAGGGCGTTGCAATGATGTGGCTTCCAAACCGCCTGTAAGCACGCGGCCGCTTGCGGGCGTTACCGTATTATACGCGCGGGCAAGGCGGGTGATGGAGTCTAAAAGTATTACGACGTCCTTACCGTGTTCAACCCCGCGTTTAGCCTTTTCAAGCACCATTTCCGCCACCTGTACGTGGCGCTCGGCAGGCTCGTCAAAGGTGGAGGCTATAACCTCCCCTTTTACATTACGGCTCATATCGGTAACTTCTTCAGGGCGTTCGTCAATTAAAAGAACTAAAAGTTCAATGTCTTTATGGTTCGTCGTCAAAGAATTTGCAATACTTTGCAGCATTACCGTTTTACCCGTTTTAGGCGCAGCCACAATAAGCGCGCGCTGGCCCTTACCTACAGGCGCCATAAGGTCAATTACCCTTTGCGTTAAATCTTTTTTATCAACTTCTAAAACAAAACGGCTGTTGGGGTGAAGAGGCGTTAAGTTTTCAAACAGAGGGCGGTTATAAATTTGGTCTGCGTCTTCGTCATTAACTTTTTGGACCTGCAGCATCGCAAAAAATCTTTCCCCCTCTTTGGGCGGGCGGATTAAGCCTTCAATTTTATCGCCTTTCCTTAAACCGAACCTTTTGATTTGCGAAGGTGATACATAAATATCTTCCGCGCCTGATAAATAGTTATTCTCTTCCGATCTTAAGAAGCCGAAACCGTCGGGCAAAATCTCCAAAACGCCGCCGCCGTAGACCGATCCGTTCTGCTTTGCCTGCACTGCTATAATTTTACCTATAAGCTGCTGCTTTCTTAAGCCTGATGTATCTTCAACATGGTAGTTGACTGCAAGTTTTGTAAGTTCTTCAATGCTTAATTTTGACAATGCCCTTGCATCCATAGGCTTACCGCCGTTGGCGCGCGGCGCATTATTATTGCCGTTTTGATAGTTATTATTACCGTTTTGATGATTGTTCTGGCGGTAATTAGGATTATATGGCTGCCCGTTTTGCTGCCTGGAATATCCGCTCCTGCCATTGGAAGGCCGCGGCGCAGGGGCCGGTTGCTGCTGTGAAGGCGTTGAAACAGCTGTGGGTGCAGTCTCACCAGCAACAGCAGGCTGCGCTACAGACTCAGCTTTTGTCTGTTCAACTGCACCATGCGCGAGAACTGTTTGCGCAACAGGTGCTTGCGCCTTGACTTCAGGCATTGTTTCCGCTACGGCGGGCGCTGCCGCCGCTTCTTTTACATCCGCTTCTTTTATTGTCTTGGCCGCTTTGGCTGTTTTGGAAGCTGCGGTCTTGCGGGTATAAGTTCTTTTTGCCGTTTCCTTCGGCTTTACTTCTTTTTCCATATTATCCTCTTGATTGATTGTTTAATGTATTATAAAACTTCTTTATTTTTTCTTCCAAATCCCTGTAGGTATTATTATTGTAAAACACAATGTCGGCGCGTTGCGCCTTTTGCTCTAAAGGTATTTGGTTATTATCTCTTTGCATAAAATCCTGCAAAGTAAAATTGTGTAATGCGCGTTTTTTACGTAAATCATAATCGGTATATACGCAAAGCGTAAGGTCAAAAGCGGATTCAAAACCGCATTCAAAAAGCAGTGGTATATCAAAAACTACTATCTTTTGCGTACAGGTATTTATGATTTCCTGAGCTTCTTTTAATACGGGCGGGTGCAATATATCTTCCAGCCATTTTTTCTGTACGGGGTTTTTAAATATCTTTGCCGCTATTTCTTTTTTGTCAGCCGCCGCAAAATACGCCGTTATTTTATCTTCAAGCAAGGTATAGTGTTTCTTTGCCAAAGAATCACTGCATATAACGCATGCTCCCAAGGTACGGAAGATATCGTCCGCCGTGCTTTTGCCTGAAGCGATAGAACCTGTTAAACCCAGTACAATTTTATTTTCTTTCTTAAAATCCATAGTAATCACAGCTGGTGCATCTCACTCCAGTTTTTGCCTGCTTTAGCGTCGGCCACAAGCGGCACTTTAAGCTTTACGGCGTTTTGCATTTTATCTATTACAAAAGCCGCAAAAGTTTTAAGTTTTTCTTTAGGTACTTCAAATATAAGTTCGTCGTGCACTTGCAAAAGCAGTTTTGTATCCTCCGCAAGCGGCGCGGCGTAAATATCAAGCATAGCTTTTTTGATAATATCTGATGAACCGCCTTGCACAACGGTATTTACGGAGGCCCTGTTTGCAAAGCTGTTAAGCTGGGCAGAGGTCGTCTCAAACTCCGGCAGGTAGCGTATGTGCCCGAATAGGGTTTTTACATAACCAGCTTTGCGCGCGTTTTGCGCGGTTTGGTTAATCCACTCCTTAACGCTGCCGTAACGCGCGAAATACGCGTCTATATATTCTTTAGCCTCGCGCATACTTATGTTTAAACTTTGTGCCAAAGCCATAGGCCCCTGGCCGTAAACTATGCCGAAGTTTATCGCCTTTGCGCTGCTGCGCTGCTCCTTAGTAACCTGTGATGGTGTAACGCCAAAAACTTCAGCGGCGGTTTGAGTATGGATATCGGCGCTGTGCTTAAAGGCATTGATTAAAGTTTCGTCGCCTGACTCATGCGCCAAAACCCTTAAATCTATCTGGGAATAGTCCACCGACAAAAGGACATTGCCTTCCCCCGCAATAAACGCCTGCCTTATAAGGCGCCCTTTATCCGTACGCACGGGTATATTTTGCAAATTTGGGCTAAAGCTTGAAAGCCTGCCCGTTACCGTACCCGTCTGGTTAAAATTGGTGTGCACGCGGTGCGTTTGCGGATTGGCTAAAGCCAAAAGGCTGTCAACATAGGTACTTTTAAGTTTTGCGCTTTCACGGTATTTTAAAATGCTTTGCGCTATCGGATGTATTTTAAGCAGAGAGGTCAGGACTTCTTCATCTGTGGAATATCCCGTCTTGGTTTTGCGCGCATAAGGCAGTTTAAGCTGCTCAAAAAGCAATACGCCCAGCTGTTTTGGGGAATTTACATTAACTTCATTACCACCTGCAAGGCTGTTGATTTCCTGCTGCTGCGTCTGCATTTCTTTAGTAAGCAAAATATCAAGCGTTTTAAGCCAAGCAGTATCAACCATAATGCCATTATCTTCCATATCAAGAAGGACGCTCATCAAAGGTATTTCCATTTCGTCAAAAACTTCATACTGGTTATTGGATTTTAAAGCGTCTTCCATATTCTCTTTTAAATCCCAGATATTTTTTGCGTATTGTTCCATTCTCTGCTTAAGCGTCCAAAGCGGGCTTATCATCACGCCCGCGTTTAGAGCAAGGATACCCGTTAAGCTGAACTCCGCCGCAGGGTCTATACAATACTTAGCCAAAGCGATATCAAAACAATTAATAAATTTGCCGTTTTGCGGCTCATAAGATAAATTACGTAATGTAAATTTTATGTCGTGCCCAAACTTTAAAATTTTGCCGTCGCTTACAATCTCTGCTATTTTGGCCGCAAGCTGCCCGTCTATACTTTCAAGCGCGGTAAAAGAATAAGCTTCGCCCGATGTGGCTGCACAGAGGAATTCTTCTTCCGTATATAAAAATATACGGCCCGCTTTTGGCGCGGCATCTAAAACTTCCTCCAAGGCCAGCTCTTTTAAGATACCCTCGGGCGCAGGCGTAGCCGCTTGCGGTTGCTCCATTTCCGCAAAATCAAATAAATCACCCTGCACGGGCGCTTTTGGCGCGGCGGGCGCAACTATAGGGGCTTCAAGTAAAGAGTTAAGGTTCTTAAACTCAAAGCGAGCGGTTAAGGCCAAAACAGCATCGCGCTGCGGGGCAACTATTTTAAAATCTTTCATTTTAAGGCCCAGAGGGAGGTCCCTGTCTAGAATAACAAGTTGTTTGGAAAGCAGGGCATTTTTTTTATCATCTAAAATTTTCTTGACTACCGCCGGTTTTATTGGGGATGGATCCTGCTCCGCTTCTTTAATAATATCTTCAAGCGTACCGTATTTATTTATAAGTTCCGCCGCTGTTTTTGGGCCCACTCCCCTTATACCCGGCACATTATCGGAACTATCGCCCACTATAGCAAGGAAATCGGTTAAGCGGCTGCATGGAACGCCAAATTTATTTTGGCAGATACTTTTATCTTTAGGTTTTTCTTTAAGGATGCCGCTCCATATTTTGACTTCGTCATTAAGCAACTGGTAGGAATCTTTATCGGCCGTAATTAAAAGTACGCTAAATTTTTCTTTAAGAGCATCTTCCGTTATTGTCGCCATAAGGTCATCGGCTTCAGCGCCTTGGCGCGCTACAACTTTAAGGCCCAAACTTTCTACAAGCTCGCGCGCTATTTGGAGCTGGCGCACCAAAGCTTCATCCGTAGGCGGGCGGTTTGCTTTATAATCAGCATAGGCCAAGTGGCGATTTGTCGGCCCTTTGGAGTCAAAGCATACAGCCACATATTGCGGCTTATATTCTTTTAAAAATTTTATCAGCCAGTTTACAAAGCCGTAAAGGGCGCCTACTTCCTCTCCTTTAGAAGTGGTAAGTTTAGGTAAGGCGTGGTAGTTCCTATGCAGGAAACCATGCGCATCTATAATATAGATATTTTCAGATTGCATAAAATTATAAGGGGTAAAACGGCCCAAAGGACCAAAAGGAAACAACCTCAATTTTCGGATTATTTACCGCGTATGAAATCTTGCGCGGCTCAAGCTGATAAAATTATCTTATAAAACTTTAAACAGAGCAGTCAATTATTTTAAGTGAAAATGAAATAGTGGCCAATATTAAAACCCCGCCGTTAAGCGGGGTTTTAAAATATAGTTTATAAAAGAGCGTCAATCTGCCTTTTAAGTTCTTCTTTGCTTTGAAGGCCCGACATCTGCGCCTGCGGTTTGCCGTCTTTAAATATGATGATGGTGGGTATGGATGTTATCCTGTACTCTGCGCTCTTTTCAGCGGCGTCATCAGTATTTATTTTGCAGATTTTTGCTTTGCCCTCATACTCTGAGGCAAGCTCCTCAATAACGGGGCCCAGCATCCTGCACGGGCCACACCAAGGCGCCCAAAAATCTACTAAGGCTACTCCTTTATATTCAAGAACTTCCTTTGCGAAGTTCGCATCTGTAAGATGTATCTCGCTCATAAATCACCCCTCGGTTAAATAGTACTTCTGTTACAAAAGGATATATGATTAAAAAACAGTTGTCAACATAATCAAAATACCCGCTTTTTTGTGCAAGATTTTTTGTACAATGTTTCTAGTAAAATAGTGTTATACCAAAAACCTGCCATAAGGGGATTTTATGAATACAGAAATTTCAGTTTTCGCACCCGCAAAAATAAATCTTTTTTTAGATGTAAAATCAAAACTTCCCAACGGATACCACGAGATTGAAACGCTTTTCGCCAAAATAGGTATTGGCGACGATATTAAAATTTCCGCCCAAAAGGCAGATAAAACTTCCATAGAGCTTAAAGTGCGCGGCCCGTTTGGCGATAAGCTTAAAGCCGACAAATCTAATTTAGTGTACAAAGCCGCAAAATCTTTTTTTGAATACTTCAATATACAGGCCCAATGCAATATAAGGCTTGAAAAGAACGTCCCTTTAGGCGCAGGTTTGGGAGGAGGCTCATCAGATGCGGCGGCGGTTATAATGTCTTTATGCAAAATTTTTAATATAGAAACTAATGCAAAAAGGATGAAAGACCTTAATGCCATAGCCGCCAAACTGGGCGCGGACGTACCGTTTTTTTTACATGATAATACATTTAGCGCAGCTACGGGTATCGGCGATAAACTTACGCCGATAAAAGCTAATATAATATCGCCTTATATAGTTGTAGCGTGGCCCGGTGTGCCCTCATCAACAAAGGAAGCCTATGAACGCTTAGGGAATATAGACGGGCAAAAACAGTTGACAAACGCCTCCAGCCTTAATAAAATTATAAGAGTAATAGAAAGAGGTGGTCCTCTTAAAGAGTGGGCTCCATGCGTTTACAACAAGCTGGAGGATTGCGTTCTTCCCTTCCTAGAACCCGTAGCTGCGTTAAAAGCAGAATTTGTTAACTTGAAGGCGGAAGGGGTTTTGATGTCAGGATCAGGTTCATGCGTTTTTGCCCTGGTTCAAGACAAATCAATGGGAGAAAGAATCGTAACGGAAATCAGCAAGGATAAAAACCGTGCTGTTTTCTTAACGCATTTTTGGAGGACTAAGTATGAAGATCACGGAAATCAGGATTCATCTAATGGGTGAGGAGCGCCTAAAGGCGTTTGCAAGCGTTACTTTTGATGATTCCTTTGTAGTTAGGAATATGAAAATTGTAGACGGTACAAAAGGGGTATTTCTTTGTATGCCGTCCAGAAAGTTGCCTGACGGGTCCCATAAAGATATGGTACATCCGATTAATCAGGAGTTCAGGAAATATTTGGAAGACGAAATTATTAAGGCTTATCATGAGGAGCTTACAAAAAACCCGAACGCCTGTAACAAGGATTTGCCTGATGACGGCCCCGATACGCCTGAAGCTTGTGAGGTAGTGTCAGACAAATAAAAAAAACGTAATGATAATTTGATAGTAGATTAACATTTCCGGGTGGTGTAATGGTAACACATCTCCCTTTGGAGGAGAGGTTTTAGGTTCGAGTCCTAGCCCGGAAGCCATATAAAGCCGCTGCTTAACGCAGTGGCTTTTTTGTTTATGGTTGATGGGGAGCAAGCCAACTGCGGGGCGCAGAGGCTCTCTGCTTGGCTTGCGTTAGAAGGGCAAAGGCGCGCGCCACTCATTAGGATTATCCATTGCGGCAAAAAATATGCATAATAGTAGTATGAATAAAATTTTACCTTTTACAGTTACGTTTCTGGTTTTACTTGTCGCTTGCGGCAGCCCCGATAATACCGCGCAGGAAGCCCAAACCGCCGACTTGCCGCCAATGGAAATAGCACAAATCGCCGACATTATAGAGCCTAATCAAACAGATCAAAAGCCTGATGCGGCAGCAGTGGAATTACTGTCCGCAGTTGAGGCTGTAAGGGCCGGTGATAATCAAAAAGTTTCCCAATTAATAGCAGACGGCCTTGTGCCAAATATATCGTTTTCAAATTATACCTTACCTGATGATTTAGCTTTTTCTTCCTTACTCTGCGAGGCTGTAAAAGCAGATAAGCAAGATACAGTTAAACTACTGCTTGGAAAAGGGGCAAGCGCAAACTCCTATTGTGATGAAACATATAATGCCTTAAGTTACGCCGTAATGGACAAAAACTATCCAATAATGCAAATACTGGTTGACGCAGGTGCAGACATAAACGGCCCAAATAACAACGAAAGCTTAACGCCACTGCTTTTTGCAGTCAGGGATAATGATATAGAAGGCACAGAGTATTTATTATCAAAAGGCGCTGATGTCAATTTAGCAAACGGCGATATCACACCGCTGACTGAAGCCGCCAAAAACCAAAATATAAATATAATTAAACTGCTGCTTAAAAATAAAGCTGATGTTAACGGGCCTGCAGGTTATGCCCCACCTTTATTTTATGCTGTACAGGAGCAAAATGCCGAAAGTGTAAAGCTGTTCCTTTCAAATGGGGCAAACCCAAATTTATACGCTACAGACGGGCTGTTTTGCACAGATAAAGAGGCCTGCTATACGCCGCTGATGAAAGCTGCGCAGCAAAATGATACACAGCTTATGGAAATTTTGCTTCAAAACGGCGCAAATAAAAATATAAAAAACGCTTTAGGGCAAACAGCCTATAATATAGCTTTGCTAAATGGCGCTGCGCAGGCAGCAGCCGAGCTTGGGAAATAGCATTACATAGGATATTATTTGCTGTATAATCAGCCTAAAATTATTTATAATAATACTATTATACACAGGGGGAGCAACTATGTTTGAAACATTAGCTTCAAAAACATTCGCAATACTTGCAGTATCATTGTGCTTTGCTTACGCAGGCAGTATGCTTGCCGCATCAAAAATACGCAAAGCATTACAGTTTAACGACGCGGCCGCCGTAAGCAGGACTTTATGGACGGCCATAATAGTAAACATTATAGCCTTTGTCGTACTTATGTTTACGGCAAACAAATCGCCCATTAATATGATAACAATGGCCATATTTACTTTAAGCAGCGGCGCAACATTAAGCATATACTTTGTGCGCGATGCCGATACCGCCCAAAAAGCCTTGCTTATTACCGCGGCCACAACATTGCTTACAGGACTTATCGCCACATACAGCGGCATTGACTTTAGCGGGTTAGGCAAGTTTTTATTTATTGCGCTTATTATTTTAGTTATCGTTTCAATAATAGGAATATTTGTAAGGATAAAAAGCGGATTGCAGCGCATTATATCAGCGGGCGGAGTGTTGATATTTACAGGTTATTTATTATATGACTTTAACCGCTTGGCCAAGCTTAAAAATATAGTGGACGCCAATACCTGGAACACCGCGCTTTCCTTCGCCATAAACATATACCTTGATATCATTAACTTATTTATCCAGCTTATGAATCTTATGGGCAGCGGCAAAAACTGATTTTAAGTAATAAGTATAGGAGAAAATGATGATAAAGAAAATAGTGAGTATAGCCTGTATGATTTTGTTAATATCTCCTGCAATTGCGGGGATTGACCAAGGTATAGACAAGGGGATGACCCATCTTTCGCTTTTAGGCGGCGTAGCAGTACCTGCAAGCGAATATAAGACAGACGGCCTTATTAACGGTGAAAAATTGGAGTATGGTTCAGCTGCGGGCGCTTACGGCATACAGATTATGCACTATATCGCACCGGCATTTGGTTTAGGCATTGAATTTAACGGCCAAAACTACAGCGACGCGGAGCAGTCTATATCCATAATCGGAGTAGGGAAAGAGGAGCAAAAATCTTCCTCTGATATCTATCAGTTTATGTTGGCAGGCAAAGTAAATTTTGCGCCTGCGGCTAAAACAAGGCTTTACCTACCCTTCGGCGTCGGCTTTGCAAGATATACTCTTAATCTGGAAGGCATTGAATACGATGCATTTGGCGTGCAAGTTGATTCAGGCAAAGCCCATAGAACCTCAACAAAACCCTCCTTCTACGCGGGCTTAGGGGTGGAGACGGATTTAAACGATATCTTCATCTTAGGCTTTGAAGCGCGCTATAACGGGTTTTGGATTGATAAAGAAAAGTTTGATAATGAAACGAAATACTTAAGCAATGTTAATTTGATGCTTAAACTCGGCGTTAAGTTTTAATAAGGGAAAAGTTCTTTGCTACAAAAAGCCTGCTGTAAAAGCAGGCTTTTTGTTTGCTTAAATAATTAATTTAACCGCTATAAGCAGAACATAAAAAAGATTTTTTAAATAAAAAGTGATTTATAAGTTTTGCGCCACATTTGTCAGGCAAAGACTATGACATAAACTATGACTTAAATATTGAGCGTTACTTACCGTTATTTACTTTTGTATGGCGTTGCCGTCTGATAATGCCCAAAAATTAAAAAAATAAGAAAATAAAAAGCCCACTAAAAAATAGTGGGTTTATCGTCGTAAATGGCGCGCCCGATAGGAATCGAACCTACAACCTTATCCTTAGGACGGATCTGCTCTTCCAGTTGAGCTACAGGCGCATAAATGTTTATGTTCTAAAACTACAATACAAATTATACTACTTTTGCCGCCCTAAAGTCTATCGCTGATTTTAGGATTACAGGCGGTATTATTTCTTTTTTGCTTTTGCCGCAGGTTGCGCCTTAGGCGCCTTAACATTAGTTTTTATAACTTTGGGAGCGGATTTTGCAGGCGCCACAGGCTCCGCTTTTGCAGGCTCCGCTTTCTTAGGCGCGGCCTTCTTTGCGGCGGGTTTTACAGGCCCCGCTTTTTGGCTTTTGCTCTTTTTGATAAGTTTTGAAATATCGTCGGTAGCTATCGTTTCCCCCAAAATATTCTTTTTGGTTTTAAGCTCCATACCCGCGTGGATTTTTTGGGTGGTATGCGTTTTTTCCCTGGCTTCAAGCAAACCAAGCTGTTGCGCGCGTTTGCGCACGGTGCGCACGGCGCGCTCTTCAATCTGGCGCACGCGCTCGCGCGAAATACCAAGCTTGCGCGAGATATCTGAAAGCGTAAGCGGGTTCTCCGTATTTATGCCAAAGCGCATGATAAGGATTTCTTTATCGCGGGCGGGGATTTCATCTAAAATCGTCAGTAGTTCTTTATTGTATGCTGCGCTGCTTACAAGGTCGTCAGGGTTGCCTTTACCGTAATCGGTAAGGGTGTCTTCAAGAGTGGAATCATCTTCCTCATTTAAAGAGCCTGAGAGCGAGTCCACGCTGTAAGCCGCGCTTAAAGTATCTAATATAGAGCGCACCTGGCGGGCGGAAATCTGCATCTTTGCAGCCATTTCCTGCAAGCTCGGCTCACGGCCCAGTTTGGCTTTTAACAGCTCCCACGTTTTACCCCACGCCCTTAAATTATCCCATGCGTGAGAAGGGATTTTGATTGTGCCGCATTGTTCTTCAACGGCGCGGCGGATATATTGCTCTATCCAATGGATAGCATAGGTGGAGAAACGGTAACCTTTAGACGGGTCAAATTTTTCTATAGCCTGTAAAAGCCCGAGGTTGCCTTCTTCAATAAGGTCCATAAGCTCTACGCCGTAACGCTGGAAGCGCTTTGCCGTCGGCACAACAAGCCTTAAATGCATCTGCGCAAGTTTGTCTTTAGCGTCGCGGTTGCCTTTTTTAGCTTTTTGCCAAAGCGCAGCTTCCTCTTTTCTGTCAATTTGCTTGACGAGGGCGCTGATATTTTTAAAATACTCGTTAAGTGGGTCTATTCCGTGTTCTTCCATATATTTATTATAACTATTTTTGAAATTAAACAGTAAAATAAATATCCCCCGGCGTAGCCGGGGGTTTTTATCTTGCGGGCATAGCCCTTTT
>CAYQAU010000002.1:0-179039 GCA_964415545.1 uncultured Elusimicrobium sp. | reverse complement strand
ATATAATATTAATTTACAAAGTATCAGGAGAAATTATGAAAAAGATTCTGTTTGTTTTAACGGCTGTTTTGCTTTTTTGCGCCTGTTCTGACGCTCCGCAAAAGCCCCAACCATTTAACCAAGAACAAATGCTTAAGGTTTTTAGCGATTATCTCTCACTCCTGCCCCCTGATAATGACACTGAGCCTTTTAAGGCCTGCAACTTTGAGTATCGCGAGGCGCAACCCGTCGGGCGTTCAACAGCGGCTAAAGCGGCTTCTTATGTTTGCCAGGCAGATATTGGCGGTCAAACTGTTTTAATAGCGGTTGTTTCTGACGCGGCGGAGTTTAAGACGGAAGTTGACGGCGCTTTTAATAATAACCCCAATATCTATTATATAGCCCGCCTGAAGTTTGATAAAGAGGCTAAAAGCCTGCAAGGTAAAAAAGAGCTTTTTGATTGGGGCGCCCAAACGGTTATCCGCAGTAAAGATATAGAATCTTAAACATTTTGCGGTTTAATAATTTTGTACAAAAACAGGCCCCTCTTTAATAAGGGGCCTGTAATATATATGGATTTAATACTTACTTTTCACAGCATTTGGAAAAGTTGCTGTAGTTTACATATTTTTCTTCATAAGCAACAAAGGCTTCCTGTAAAATCCTGATGGCCGTTTTTTTATCAAAGATTTTTTCTACAACCACCGTCTTATTTTCCAGCTTTTTATAGTCTTCAAAAAAGCTCATTGTTTCAGATACCAAATGGTCGGGCAACTCTTCAATATTTGTGTAATGGCTCACATTGGGATCGCCTTGCGCGACGGCGATTATTTTGTCGTCCGCCTCGCCTGCGTCAAGCATCCTCATAACGCCGATGATGCGCGCGGGCACAATGCACAGCGGCACAACTTCCGCTTGGGAAAGGATAAGTATATCCAAAGGGTCCTTGTCTGCGCCGTAGGTCCTGGGTATAAAACCGTAGTTAGCGGGATAGTATACCGAGGAATAAAGCACACGGTCTAACCGTAATAAGCCGCTTTCTTTATCAAGCTCATACTTGGCGCGGGTGCCTTTGGGTATCTCAATGATACCGTTTACAATATCGGGCAATGTTTCTTTGTCGCCGGGCGAAACATGGTGCCACGGATTAAAATTGGTGTACATTTTTTGCCTCTCTTTTCTATTTATCTTTATTTAGATTATAGCAATTATGCGGGCCCTGTTTTTTATATGGGCCGGGATTTATTATATTGACATCACTTTTTATAAAAAGATATTATTATTAAAGGATTACCTGTTGCGTATATAATTTATACGCAGCAGGTTTTCTATATTCTATAAAAAGGAACTAATATGAAAAAATTAGCGTTACTTCTCGTTGCGTGTGCTTTATTTGTAGGTTGCATGGGCACCCGCGGTACAATCGGCGGCCAGAAAGTTTGTACCAATGATTATTTATTGGGCGTACTCTCTATCAGCGAATTGGTATCACCTTGCAACAAATAAGTTTGTAAGTTGAATTGAAAGAAGACTTTAAAAACAATCAGTTTTTTAAAGTCTTCTTTTTTTTATTCAAAATACTTTTGGCTTAGCGGCGCGGGGTCGCTATTTTTTTGCGCCGGGCAATGATGATGGGCTTATAGGTATTTTTTGCCCTGTTTCACGCTCCAGTCTTACAGCCTCTTTGTCCCACCTGCTCCAAAACGCGGCGGAGAAGTTTTTGCCGCCCAAGCCGTTTAGCTTAATCTCGCTTAAGGTTCTGTACAGCACTGTAAGGAATGGCGCTTTTAAGTTATTTTCCTGCGCTTTTTGATACAGGAACTGCAGCAAATCAACAAAGTTGCCGTATACTATATCTTTAAACTGGAATAATATATTATCCATAGTATATACCGACTGAGCCTCTATCCTTTTGTTTTGTTCCGCCATTAAAATTTCACTTAAAATCTGCGCCGTAAAAGGCGTATCGTGCGTAGGTATTGCCCCCGCAAAGCCATAGGCCGCCATGCCTGTAATATCCTTTGCCCTTTGCGCCCCTATGGTTATAACAGGTATGGACGGATTAATTTCATGCACTTTAAGCATTAAAGTATAGCCGTTTGTGCCTTTTAAAAAGAAGTCGCTCAGCAATACTATATCAGCGTCGGGATTGTCGTTAACATAATTTAGAATTCTTTGCGCCTGATGGGTAAAAACTATATTATCGCTATAAGGTTTCAACGCGGCGATAACTTCAGGGCGCGGGCTGTCGTCTATGATTAAGAAGTGCTTTCCGTTTAAGATATTAGCGTTTTGCCCTTGCGGGGCGGCTTGGCGGGCAGGCTCGTTTTCAGCTAATATATTTGCTAAAGCCGCCGCGGTAAAATCAACCTCAGCCGAGGGTATGCCGCCGTCAAAACCGATTGTTTTAAGCAAATCAATCTCACCCTGCGTTTGCTTGCCTATAGTTATTACGGGGATGGTTTTATCAATTTCCTTAACCTCTTCCATAACTTTAAGGCCGTGGGTATTAGCTAAAAGGAGGTCTGTCAGCACCACGATATCAGCCCGCTTATGCCCCTTGATATAGGATATTACATCAGAAACCGTTTTTGCGAAATAGATATCATTGCTGTAGCTTGTGAGGGCTTTATATATATCGTCCCTGCCGCCATCGTCAATTATAATATAGCGCTTATTAAGCAGAATATCTAAATTGCTTACATATTCGGGCGCAGGCGCTTCTTTTACGGGCGCTTTGGAAAGCAGCTGCATCATGGCGACTTCAGGCGAGAGCCTGGCGTATAAATCGTCAAGCTTCTGCTTCTGCTGCGCGGCAAAACCTGTTGATACCAGCTTACTGTTTACTGATATAAGTTCATAAGCTTTATTGATGCTTTGCGCGTAAAATTCATAAGGCATATTTGTGGGTTTATTGTGGTTCCTGTAGAACAGGTAAGCATCCACGCTTTTTATTGTTTCATTGACGGAGCTTTCAATTACTCCCTCCATAAAATTTACCGCAGGTTTAAGTGATGCCGCAGGCCCCAAATACCCGGCGGGGGAAGAACCCGCGCCATTTAATTTAAATGATGCGCTTTTGCCGCCGTGCCATTGGTTTAATATGCCCGTTATTTGCGGCATAGCCATTATATTTAGCATAAACGGGGCGGTTTTAAAAGGCGCGGCAACCTTTGCCGCCTGCGCAGTTTTTAGGGTATTAATACTTTGTGCCGGCGCAGTTGTATTTTTTGCATTAACAAACATACTTGCGGCGGAACTAAAACTTTGCGGTACAGGCGCGTGCACGGCCATAGGGGCGGCCAGCTGTACTGTTGTGCCAAGCGGCAGCGCGCCGCCTGTAATAACCATATCGGGGCGTTTTATGCCTGTTTTAAGAAAGCTGCGGGCATTGGTCAAAAATTGTTCCAGGGAAACCTTTGCGTTTACTTTAAACATTTGCCAGTCTGATATATTTTTTACCGCTGGGGCCGCCTTTTGTACATAAGGCTTTGCGGGCCCGTGATAGCCTGCAATAGCGGGACTGTTTTTTACGGTTTTTATAGTTGGCGCGGCATTTGCCCCGCCGCCGCCCGCCCCGCCTATCTGCGTTGTATAATTGGCGGTTTTGGCGTTAGAAAGCTGTTGCTGCAAAGTCCATTTATGGACAAGGTCTTTTGTTCCGTTGGCATTTTTTACTTCCACAAAATCCACCGCGCTTAATTTTGGCTGTGCCGTAGTTTGCGCTACAGGTTTTTGTGATATTACCTGCGCTTTGGGCAAAGGTTTTACGGGCGCGGGATTTGCCTTTGGGGTATTTTTTATATTGGAGCTTACTGTTTTTAAAAGGTTTGTCTTGCCCGCTTTGCTTATTGTGCGGAGACGGCTTGCATTGCTTACAAAATTGCCTGTATTTTTTATTATTGCGGGCAGCGAACTTATAAGCATAGTGGCAAATACCGCGCCTGCCAGCATATCAGCCCAGACGGCCAGGTTTGCTATGCGCTCATTACGCGCGGCGCGGATTTTTTTGGTTTCGTCTAAAGTTTTCTCCCGCAAAGTAAGGCCGTATTTGGCGGCAACTTTTACCATTTGGTTATTAATGCGGCGTTGCGTGCCCTCATTTAAATCCCACCAGTCAAGATTATATAGGTTCTTTACGGCAAAGCCTGTGTCAAAACCCTGTACTTTGCCCGTTGAAAGCGCGCCCAAAACCAAAGGTGTATGCACTGCATTATAAGCATTGCCGCTTTGCCTTAAAGCCAGCGTATAGGCCGCTACAGCCTTGCGCGCTATACTGTTTGCCTGCGGCACATTGCTTGAAGCTAAAGTAAAGCCTATATCTTCCCAAACTGTACGGTAGGGCAGATTGTAGCCTATGGCTCCGTTTTGGACATTGTTTATCTGCCAATCCTTATAGCCCATTTGCTTTGCGGCTTCTTCGTCAATATACTGGAACTGCGGGCCTGCATTGTTTAAAAACCTGCCGCCGCGGCCGCGCAGCATATTATTGGTATCGGTAAATTTATCCACCCAGGCTTTTATTGAAATTATATCCAAAACCTTACCCAGAACTTGCCACACGCTGCCTTTTTGCAGGCCGTCGGCCAAGCTGTCTTTAAGTAAGAATTTTTCCAAATACTCATAAGCTTCCTGCGTATTAAAAGCCATGAGGGAAGGCACGGCGTGAGTCAGGATTAATATGCCGTAATCTTCACGGTAAGTTTTATTGAGCGTTTTGTAAACAAGCTGTACATTTGAAGATGCTTGCGCGGGCGTAACATCCAAAAGCGGCAAGGCAAGCATAGCATAAGCCGCGCTTTGGCAGGCTGTACGGCGGGCATCTTTACCTTTCCCGGCATTGGTTCTGTCGTCGGCGTTTGCAAGGCCCGGCATTATATCTGCAAGGTAAGTATCATTATCACAAAGCTGCGGGGCGGCTTTGAGAATTTGGGTAAAATAGTCTGAAGCGGCGGGGATATCAGCGGGGTGCGCGCCGTGTGATTGCAGCGCATAAAAAGCATTGCGCGTATAGGCCGTCATAATTTCCATATTATTTTTGAATTTTTTATTTTCCTCGTCTGCGCCGGTGGCTTGGTCTATAATAAGGCGCAGCATTGCGCGGTTAAAGACTGAAGGGCTAAAACATTGTTGATCTATGCAGATAAGGCCGCTTGCTTGCGGTTCTGTATAAAGTGCTCTGTCTGCATTATATTTATAAGCTTTCTTTACAGCGGCCTGCGCTTTTTGCATTTCAAAGTATTCACTCACGAGCGCGGATTTATAAGCATTGTACAGCTGGGGGGCCGCAAACGCCGACGGCGGCAGCGTATTGTAGAAAGTTGAAAAGATTAAATTGTTTTGGATTTGCTCTGCCCTTTCTTTGTCAAAAAGCGGCAGGGAAACTTGTGCAAAAACCTGTGTTTGCAGTATGATGATGCTTAACGCCGATGAAATGAGCTTCTTCAAAGTAGTCTTATCCATATTTAAATAATATAGTATTACAATATATGCGGCAAGGGCATAAAGGCCCAGGCGCAAATTGCCTTTTTGGCCTATATTATTCAAAGCTAATGTGGGCCGCTTAATTGTTTAATATAGGACTAATTTATCTTTTACGTGGGACTTTTGCTCCTTGTTCTTATTCCATCAAACCTATAAAATTTATTTAAGATTTATTATGAATAGAATAATTTTAACAACAATTAACTCCATATTATTACTATGCCTGCTATGCGGGCGCGGTTTTTGCCAAAACATCGGCGCTTTTAACGAGGGGGACCCTAATTTACTTAAATTAGATAAAGCCCTTCAAAAAGTCTATAATTCCGCTGCGGATAATACGCGCATAGATGTAAAACCCCTATTATTTGAATTATCTGATAACTCGCCGCTATCGCAACTTGCGCAGGCATTGGCCTCTTATGATTTGGATAATAAGCAGGGCAAGGCCCGCTTTTCAGTAATGGCGCAAAGGCGGCTTGGGGATTTAATTTTAATATCAAAAACAAATGGCGATACGGCTGATGTGGTCTATAATATCGTATTGCCCAAAATATATAATTTTGCCGCATTAAATGACGAAAACGATTACCGGGGAATTTTGGAAGTCTATATAAATGAGTATGAAACCTGTATAAAAAAACGCGATTTTAAAAACTGCAATCCTCAAAAAGCGGCTGTTTCCTTATTTTTTTTATCATCTGATGCGGGCAATTACAGAATAGATTACAGGGATATCGAGGCTTTCCTCAACAGCAGGATTGTTTTAGAGGAGGATAAAATATTTTTTATTCAATACGCCGCCCCCATGCTTCTTAAAAAGGGGATGAGGCCGTATTTCACAGATATTTTAAATGCCGCCGCCGCAAATTACACTCAAAAACAAGTGGCCGCCGGCGGATATGTTGACCCTTTTGCGCCATTGGAAATTATTGACGGCGCCTACCATCTTGTTAAAGACGCTTATGGCCATAAGGATGGTTTTTTGGAGGGAGCGCGGACAGGTTTTAAATCTAAAAAGCCGTTTAGGGAATATACTTTTGCGCAAAGGCCTGCGGTTTTGGATGATATTTCGGGAATAAAAAATATCAATACCTTCGGCGGCGTTTCTTTAGGCTTTGCAAACTATAAAGAGCCTTTCTACCTTTCTTTTTTAATACGCCTTTATTCGGAAACTTGCCAAGATGAAGCGCGGTGGTATGAAACATTCAGCCATATTTCCGGGTTGCCTGTCGCTTCAGACTATATCGTTTCAGCCCACAGGGATATCGCTTTAGCTAAACTTTTGATGGCCCCGCCGCCTGCTTTAAAAGATTTGCCCGCGCTTAAAAAATATATGGCAGCTAAGCTTAGCAACCTGTATTTTTCTTTAAATTATGACGGCAGCGTAAATCAGGAGGTTAAGGCCGCGCTTAAGAACGAGCTGGGCCGCACATATGCGCTGCTTACGGGGTATAAAGGTAAGTCCCCAATACATATATTAACTGATGAGGGTTTTGAGTCCGCTATCGCTTTTGAAGGCAATGAAGATGAAATAGAATCGCTTTTAGGCGCGCTGTTTAATTTTAAAGAAAGGCCCGCCCAATCTGCCGCAAATGTATTTATAAGCGGCCTTTTAGCAAAGGGTATCATTAAAAACAGTGGCAAACTGTTTGAATCTTTGGGCAGTTTTTTTAATGCGGGCAAAAAAGCTTCCCATAATATGCCTGCGGCCTTGGCTGTTACAAAAACAAATTATAAGGTTTTTAATGAGCTTGCAGCTCAAAACGCAGCGCGCGGGAAGCTGCTTGTGGCAAGCACAGTTTCAGTTGAGGCAAAGGCCGCCAAATTATCTGTATCCCAAAGCATTAATATCCCTGAAATAAGCAAAAATATAAAAGCCCTGCCGCCTGCGGCGGTAAAGCAAATGCCGAGGCCCGCCGCCTATGCTGATAGCCCCGGGCTTACAAATTTTAACGCAGTTTTAACGCAGCGGCAAACTGCGCTTGCATCTGTAACGGAAAAATATAAAGCGGCAAGCGGCGCGGATAATTTGTTTGGGGACTATGGGAAATCAGTATTCAAAATAAAATTGAAGGGCGGCAGCAGCGGCAGCGGTTCCTATGTAAAGCACAGGGGGCTGGATTTAATACTGACGGCGGGGCACGTAGTAAAATCGGATAAAGTAGTTATGGTGGAAGACGCTTACGGCAATCTTACCGAGGGGACTGTTCTAAACAGTTTGTTTGAGCGCGGTAACAGCGATATTGCGGTAATTATGGTAAATAGTGATTATCTGCGCGGGCGCAAACCTTTTAAGCTGGCCTTAAAACATCCGCAAGATAATGAGATGCTGCTGCATCACGGTTTTTCAGGTAAGCAGGGGGTTCCGGCGGCTTTTACTGCTTCAAAAGTAAAAATGTATGACTATTTTTGGTTTGATTCTTATAGCAGATTATCCTACCTGACTACGATAGGCAATATTACTTTTGGCGGCAGCGGCGGCCCGTTAAGCTACGGGTACGCGGAAGATAAAATAGTCGGTATAGCAACGGCGATGACGGCCGATCAGGATTTTGGCGTCTTCCTGCGTATAGATAATATAAGAAAGTTCTTCACGGCTACAATAAAGAAAATAATTTTTGATGAGCCTCTAAGGAATATGCTGGCCCCTGTATACCCCGCGTTTTTCCAAAACTATAGAAATGTGTTGGAAAAGTATCCCCAAAACCACGCATATCCAAAACCGCTTAAAGCGCAGGGCGGCGCGGGCGAAAGCCCTAAAGACGCTATATAAATATTTAGGCCGTATGGCCCAGGCGGCTTTAGGTCGTAAAACCCTTGTATGTCGCGGGCTAAAGATATAAGATAATAAATATTGCAGGTATAAAGGGGACAGCAAATGATAAGAAAATTCTTCATTTTTATTATTTCCGTATTTTTTACTTCCGCGCCGCTTTGCGCGTGGGTATTTTTAGACGATGTTGAAAACCAGGCGAAAGGCAAGGATATAGTGCCGTTTTTTGCTTATAATCTTGTCAATGGCGGCAAAGCCAGGGCTTGTGTTGATTTTATACAGACTTACTATGAAGAAAGCACGCCTGAAAAGATAGCTGAAATCAAAAGAGAACTGGCCGCCAAAGGCAAGAGGGCGCCCGCCTCTCCCAGGTACTACCGCGAAGTTAAGAAAGCGCAGGCAAAACCCGCTTTGGTGAGGGCCCAATATTATAATGCCACAACCTTAATAGCTGATGCTTATAATGCGCATCTTACAAATGCCGTTAATACCATTACCAAAAGCGGCCGCAGCAGCGAGTTTTATGATACCTTAAACCTCCTCATAGCTTACAAAAAGCCCGCAGACCTTATTACCTTTGTAAATACGCCTGATAAATACGGCAATTCAAAGAACTGCGCTCAGTACGGCTATGACAATAAATATATAGATTTACGCTTAATGTTTGAGGTTAATGACGAACTTAAAACATTACTTAACGCTAATGCGGCGGGCACGGCGTCCAATGCGGAACGCAAAAGTATAGATATTTATTATATCCCCGAGTGTGTAAATGATAAGGAAAACTGCCTTGTTAATCTGATTGATGATGAAAGGTACGCCGCTACCCTTAGGGCAAACCCCAGTTTGAGAAGCGTGCTTAGCCAATACGATTTTAAGCATACCATTACGCATGAGCTTGGCCACTCTTTAGGCTTGGGGGACCAATATCCATTAAGCAGCGCTCAAAAAAATGCTTTAAGCAAATCTTATACCTTAGAGGGGATAGAGGACTTAAACTCAATTAAGTCCATCCTTAATGACGCGCCAAACCTTACCTGCGACGATGCCGAGGGCCTTATCAACCTTATGGATTTTTATGACAACAAATCTAAATCCGAACGTAAAGTTTACGGCTGGGCCTCTTTGTGCGAAGGCCGCAATGTAATGTATCTTAACAGCGTAGCCGTCAAAATTACTCCGCAGGAACACGCCGCGCAGCTTAAATTTGCCGCAAGCGGCTACTCAGGCGCGGAACCTGCGCATTTAAAGAGAGTTCGCCAAGAAGTTCAATCCGTTTTAACCAAAGACGCCCGCGCCGCCGCACAAATACAGGAAGATATAGCCCGCAGGGAACAGGAACACCAAGCGGCAGTTGACTCTGTCCCCGTCTGCCCCGTCTGCGGGGAAAAAGTTTATGAAGGAAGCCTTGTTCCGCCGCCTAATTTGCCCGGCACGCCCAAAGGGAAGAAAAACCCTAACCCCGCTTATAAATGTTCCTTGCAAATGCATAGGGCTTGCTATACTAAATTTAAGAATAAATACTGGGCCCCCGGTATGCAGCAGGCGCAGCGTATAAAAGCTTGGAACGCCATGTGCGATAAACAAAAAGCTTCAAAATAAGTAAATAATAAAAATTTAAGGGCCCTTTCACAGGGCCCTTTTTTTGTTGCAGAGATAGAAAAATAAGGTATTGAAATTCTAATTAATAATATGTATCTTTTTATTATTAAAAGTGTTAGAATGGGGTTGGGGTTAAGCAGTATTGTTTTTAAAATAAAAGAAGTAATAAAGGTGGGGGTTAATTATGATGATGAGTACAAAATCAAGCCTTTGGCTTGTTTGCGCCGGTATAGTGTTTTTGATTGCCGGCATAGTTGTTTTGGCATACCCGGGCATTACTATCGCAAGCCTGGCCGTAATTTTGGGCATAGCTATTTTATGCACGGGGCTCTTACAGCTGGCGGCTTTTGTCGGCAATACGCAGGAGGAACGCGGCTGGGTCCTTTTATCAGGCATATTAGATACTATTATCGGCATATTCCTGCTGTTTAATATTATCCCTACGGCGATGGCTTTGCCTTTTGTGGTAGGCTTCTGGGCTATGTTTACAAGTATTTCCAGGATAGCTTCCGCCTTTTCCGTCAAAAAGCTTGGTTTTAAAAACTGGGGCGTTTTGCTTATAACGGGCATTTTAGGTTTTATACTTTCGTGCCTGATTATCTATTACCCTGTGCTGGGCGCATTGTTTATAATGGTATATATAAGCGTGTTCCTGATATTTTTGGGCATTATGTCTATATCGGAGGCATACCTCGTCAAAAAAGCCAATGTTTAAAGGCTGTTGAACATATTTAAAACCCCGCTTTTAACGCGGGGTTTTTTAATTGCCGATAATATGATAGATTGGTAGAAAGGGGGGCTTATGTCCAACAGAATTTATATCATTATTATTATTGTTTTTATTGCGGGTATGTTTACTTATGTACAATGGGGGAATAAGATGGAGAAGAAAGCACACGAACTGATTTACTTTACCAGTAACTACGGCGCGGCTGAAACGGTAAAACGCGCTAAAGATGTTTTAAATGAGATGCAAGTGCCGCTTTTTGCGGAGTTTGACCACGCCAAAAATGCGCAAGAGGCCGGCCTTACCTTACGCCCTACTACGGTGCTGGTTTTTGGCTCGCCAAAGGCCGGGACGCTTCTTATGCAGCAAAACCAGGCTGTTGCCATAGAGCTGCCGCTTAAAATACTTATCTGGGAAGACGGGGCCGGCGCGGTAAAGATAGCTTATACTAACCCGAAAGTCATCGCCGGGCACTATGACTTAGAGGGCAACCCCGTAATAGAAAAGATGGTTTTTATGCTAGAGCAGATAGCCCTTAAATCAGGTGGTTTAGAGCAGCCTGCAATATAGTTTTATAAAATTGCCGCCCGTCTAAAAAAATGTTAAAATCTTATATATGAAAAAATATATAAGCGGTATCTTTTTGGCCGCCGCAGTAACCGTAAACGCTTACCTGATAGCGGATGTCCCTTTAATTAAACAATTTTCCTTAAGCCCTATAATTTTGGCTATTTTGATTGGTATGCTGATCAAAAATACGCTTGGCGTGCGCCGCCCTATGCGCGAGGGCGTAAAGTTTTGCTCAAAAAAAGTTTTGCGCCTTGCAATCATACTTTTGGGCTTTAAGCTTAATTTGGCCGATGTGGGGGAGCTTGGCCTGCAAGCCACGCTGCTTATTTTATTTGTCAGCACCGCAACAATGCTTTTTACTTATTATATAGGCAAAAAAATCGGCGTTGCAAAGGGGCTTGCGCTTTTAATCGGCGCGGGCAGCTCAGTCTGCGGGGCTTCTGCGGTTATCGCGGTGGACGCGGTAAGCCCGCATACGAAGGAGGAGGATGTAGCCTTTGCTATCGGGGTGGTAACCATCTTCGGCACTTTATTTATGCTGCTTTACCCGATTATGTTTAAGCTTTTTAATATGTCATATGCCTTTTACGGTATGTGGGCGGGGCTTTCTATACACGAGGTCGCGCAAGTTGTAGCGGCTGGTTTTGCCGTGTCGGAAGAAGCGGGCCTTTCAGCCACTATAGTAAAGCTTACCCGCGTACTTTTTATTATACCCGTTACTTTGTGGCTTTCCTTCGCGGCGGTGCGCGCCACGGCGGGTGCTAAGTTTGATATCAAAAAGATTTCAGTACCGTGGTTTGTCCTTATGTTTTTAGGCGTAATAATTTTTAATTCCTTTAATATACTGGGCAAACAGGCTGCCGATATTATGATTCAAGCTGATAATTACCTTATGACGGCTGCAATGGCGGCCCTCGGGCTGGAGACAAGCTTTTCGGCAATGCGCAAGGTGGGTATGAAGCCCGTGTGGCTTGGGGTTATATCGTCGGTATTTATCTCACTTTTAAGCGCGGGGCTTATAGTATTGCTGGGCCGGTTGTTTGCTTAACGGGCAATTTGGTCCCATAGTATTTTTGGGCCTTAAAACCCTTGTTATCAATGCGGTAAATACATAGAATTTAATTAAGAAGTTTTTAACATAAAAAGGAGAGTTTATGAAAAAGTTAATAGCTTTAGCGGTAATGGGTCTTTTTACTACGGGGCTTTTTGCGGGCGGGTCTGTTTTGAGTGATGAAAATCTTAAAGAGGCTGATAAAGTTGGCCAAAAGATTAATGTCCAAAAGGAAAAGCAGGCTACGCTCTCCAGTCTTCCTGTTAAGACTGGATTTAAAACGGTAAAAGTTTTGGGCGAATATGAAAATTTAGTTAAAATTCTTTCTTCTAAAGAATATAATACGGGTTTTATCTTCCAAGGTATTGCCAATGTTATGGACGCTTGGAACGACGCTAAGAAAACCGAAAAAGCAGCAGGTTTAGCTAATATCGCAGCTATTATTAACGCTCCTATTCCTACAGGCTACAGCAACTCCCAATTTGTAATGAGCGATTTTATTAATATGGAATCATGCGTCATCGCTTCCCGCTCTCCTAAGTTTGCGCAAGAGTTAGAAGCTTTCGGCGAAGAAGTAAAAGCCGCCGCTGCAAAAGCGGGCATGACGAAAGAAGAAGAATTTGTCCTTGGCTCTTTGGAAAATTTTAAAAGAGTAGCAGGCAATTTAAAATCATACAATGCCAACTATCTGTTACAGGCCGTAACGGGCATTATGGATTCCTGGAATGACGCTAAAAAAGTATTGCCTAAAGAAAAAATGGTAAAACTTGCAAAAGAAATTGACCAGCCCGTCAGCACAGGTTTTGGCACAAAGGTTATTCCCTCAAGCTTTGCCTATACTGAAGCTTGCGTAATATCTTCAAGATCACCGCAGCTCGGCGCGGAAATTGAAGCCTTTGGCGCAGAAGTAATGAACCTTGCCAAATAAGTTTTAATATAAGTTTTAAGAATTAAAAAATACCCTCTCAACGGAGGGTATTTTTTGTATAGGAAACAGTTTTTGTTACAAAAGCGCAGGCCTACTTTTTAAATCTGTCTAAGTAGTCGGAATAGTCGGGCAGCACTTTCTCATACTCCTTATTAAATAAGGGGGATGATATTAAAAAGTCCGCCGTTGCGCGGTTACAGGCCACGGGTATATTCCATACCGCGGCAAGGCGCAGCAGGGCCTTTATATCAGGATCATGCGGCAGCTGGTTAAGCGGATCCCAAAAGAAGATAAGTATATCTATGCGGCCTTCGGAGATAGCGGCGCCTATTTGCTGGTCCCCGCCGAATGGCCCGCTTTTAAAACGGCAAACAGGTATGCCCAGTACATCTTCTAAAAGCGTGCCTGTGGTGCCCGTAGCAAAAAGGCTATGCTTAGAGAGCGAACCTTTATTAAAAAGCGCCCACTCTAAAATATCCTTCTTTTTATTATCGTGCGCTACAAGGGCTATATTCTTTTTTTGTTGTAGGATTTCCATAGTCATCCTCCTTCCAACTATTTTAACTTATTTATCCTAAATGCGCCAAAGACCGCTGTTTGTATTTGACATATTATCCGAATTATGCAAAAATGAATTTATAAAGCTTCTCGCACTGCTCCCCAATTCTAATTAATAATTTGTTTTTTATTGTCTTAAAAGGAACCGATTTTGATTCATAAAAGAATGTTTAAATGCGGAGTCTTTTTAGCGGCGTTCTTTATTTGTATAAAAACGCCTATGTCCTCTTTTGCGCTTTGCACAGATGACGGCGCAGGCAATATCGTTTGTGATAATAATTCTGCCGCGCCTTATTATCAAACATCCGCTCTTTCGGGCGATACGCTTAGCAAAACAGGCGCGGGCTCTGTTATCATACAGGGCGGCGCAACCATAAATAATAATCTTAATATAGAAGAAGGCGCGCTTATATTTGACGCGCCTAATACCCCTGCGGGCAATTTTGAGCTTGGCTTAAAAGGCATTTTGCAGGCTTCAGGCGATATTGACCTTTCAAATAATACCGTTACGGATAATGGCACTTTTAATGTTAACGGGCAGGATTCTACGCTGGCTATCAGCGGTTCCCTAAACGGCGCGGTTTTAAATAAAGAGGGCGCAGGCGTTTTGGCTTTAAATACTTCAAATGCCTACAGCGGCGCGCTTAATGTAAATGAGGGGGATGTAAGCGCGTCCTCGGCCTCCTTTCAGGGCGCGGCGGTTTTGGCGCAGGAATCATCTTTGCTTTTTGAGCAAAACTCCGACGGCGTTTTTAGCGGCTCCGTCAGCGGCGGCACATTAATAAAAAGCGGCGGCGGCGCACTCGTATTAAACGGCCAAAATAGCGCAGATACCATTATAAGCGCGGGCTCGGTTGATATATCATCTGCGCAGTCTTTACAGGGCGGCCTTACATTAGACGGAGGCTCGCTTACCGTCAGCGGCAATTTAACTTTAGGCATATCAGCGCAGGATATTATTATTGCGGGTTCCTCCCAAACCGAGGGTTTTGACATTTCAAGCGGCAATACCTTAACTTTTGGGGAAAACATTAATTTAAGCGGCGGCGGCGCGTTTGTCAAAAACGGCGCGGGCAGCCTTATACTGGGTGGGGACGCCTCTTCCTTCACGGGCGGCGTCTATATAAATGAAGGCGTTTTAAGCGCGGCGGACGGCAATTTGCTGGGCGTAGGTTCCGCGCCGCTGGTACTAGGCGGGGGCGTTTTGGCTTTTACGGAAACGACCGCGCTTGGCAGGAATATAGATATCGCGGCGGCAGGTTCCGCCTTAAATATAGCTGACGGTAAAACGCTTACCTTAAACGCCGCCGTTACAGGCGCGCAAACTTTAGTTAAGACGGGCGATGGCGAGCTTAAATTTACGGCCGCATCCCAAAATACAGGCGGCGTACAGGTTGACGGCGGCATATTATCAGGCACTGGCGCAAGCCTAAGCGGCAATATCGCCAATCACGCGCAAGTTAAGTTTGACCAGGATGCCGACGGCCTTTTTACAGGCTCCATAACAGGCAATGGTATTTTAGTTAAAAACGGCGTGGGCAATCTTACCTTGCAAGGCACAATAATAAGCGGCGGTATTTCGCTTAATGCGGGCGCGCTTACGGGGGACAGCCTTTCACTTGCCTCAGATATCGCTATGGGCGGCGGCGTTTCACTTACTTTTAAGCAGCAGTCCTCAGGCGTTTATAATGGCGTTATAAGCGGCGCAGGTATTTTGGGGGTTGAGGGCTCTTCCGCGCTTTTTATAGCTTCAGATAATACCTTCAGCGGTGAAACTATAATAAAAAACGGCGGAACATTAGCGGTTGCTAAAGCGGCGGCTTTGGGCAATTCTTCCTTAACTATAAGCGGCGGTACTTTTATGGCGGCGGATAATTTTACGCTAAACGGCCTTGCTTTAGGCACAGGCGTAAACTATATATCTGTAGCTGACGGCAAAACTTTTACTTCAGGTTCTTTAAGCGGTACATCCTTCGTCAAAACAGGCGGCGGGGATTTATATCTTAATACCGCTAATACACATAGCGGCGGTACGCAGGTATCAGGCGGCGGCATTATTATTGATAGTGAAGACGCTTTAGGCGGCGGCATCTTTGCGCTGACAGGCGGCGCGCTCAAAAATAACGCCAATCTTGTTTTAGAGCGTAATATCTATTTGGACGGCGCAACTTCCGCCTTTGACGTTCAGGCAGGCACGGATATTACCTTAAACGGTATTTTGTACGGGGACGGCACATTAAATAAAAACGGGGCGGGCACTCTGGTTTTAACGGCGGCAAATATCTTTACAGGCGGCATTAATATAACCGCAGGTACGCTTGAGGGCGATACCCGCTCAATACGCGGCGATATTAATATGGGCGGCGCCTCCACCCTTAATTTTAAGCAGGATTTTAACGGGTACTTTGACAGGAATATAGTAACCTCCTCCGCTGATACTGTTATAAAAAGCGGCGCGGGCGCGCTTTTAATGCAGGGCAATAATACTATCGGCACATTAAACGCACAGGAGGGGCTGCTAATCTATAACGGCAATTTAAACGGTAATACTATAGTGGGCGCAGGCGCGGCCTTTATTGCGGCAGGCACATTTAACGGGGATATAACGGCAGCAGGTAGTTTTAGCGTACAGGAAAATGAAGCCCTTAACATAACCGGCGCGCTTAACATCCAAAGCGGCGCAACGGCGGATTTTACCGTGCGGGAGGGGCAATCCGATACAATATCGGCGGGCAGCCTTAATATACAAAGCGGGGCCGCGCTTGATATTTATGCAAACGGTATTTTTGCCGCGCCGCAAAGTTTTGACCTTTTAAGCGCGGGCATAATAAACGGGGTTTTTGACGATGTAACTGTAGCAAATAACAGGCGTTTATCGGCAACGGCCTTTTACGATGGCGGGATACTTAAGGTGGCAATTACGCGTCTTTTATCTGACTTTCGCACAAACGGCGCGCAAAATACCGCCCAGCGCGCTTTTGCCGCAGCGGTTGACCGCGCTTCAGCCGCGCCGGATACAGATTTTGAAACATTTTTAAATACGGTTGAGGATTCTTCAAACAAAGCCGCGCTGCTTAACCAAAGCGGCGGCTTTATTTACGCCAACGCTTTTAATTCCACGGCTTTTGATTCCGTCGTAAACAATACTTATATGCGCCTTTATAAACAGCCTGACTCGCGAAATACTATACAGGATAATATTTGGTTTGAATCAATCAATTATTACGGCCGCACGGGGGAAAATGAAAATTCCGCTGAGATGACAAGCCTTACCAATGGCGTAAATATAGGGTTGGACAGTTATTATAATGATTCTTTTAACCTCGGTTATTTTGCCGCTTACGCGCGCCATACCCTAAAACACAATAAAACGGAAAAAGCTGAAGGCGATGAATATATGCTCGGCGCATATCTTACGTCAATTGGCGCGCTTTGGGATTTTAAAGGCGTCTTTGCATTAGTTTATAATGACATAAATTTTGAGAGGGATTTATCTTTCCTTAACCGCAGTGCAAAATCGCGCGGCAAAGCTTACGGTTTAAATTTAGATATTGAGCAAGGCGTTAATTTTGGCAAAATAAGGCCTTTTGCCGCCCTGCGCGGCAGATATATTAACAGGCAAAATATAACTGAAAACGGCGCGGATTCCTTAAACCTTAAATTTAATAATGATAATGTTTTTGCCGCTTATGCGCGCGTGGGCATAGGTTTTGCGCAGTACGGTAAAATTGATTTTTACGGGGATATCGCATTAAGGCGGGTTTTATATGAGCCTTCTTCAAATTTGACGGTATTCGGGCAGGATTATGAGATAGAGGCCGCAGACGTAAAAACATTTGGGGAGGTTAATTTAGGCCTCCAAAAACGCTTTAGCGAGCTGCTTTCTCTTTACGCAGGCGCGGGCTTTAAATTTGCCGCTAAAGCGGCGCAGGGCAATTTTAATATAGGGATAAGGTCTTATTTCTGATGAAAAGATTTATAGCTTTTTTACTGCCTCTGGCTTTTACTTTGCAGGCTTTTGCCGTAACGCCTGCCGATGTCGCTTACCAACAGCAGCTTATCCAGCGCCGCCAGTTGCAGGACGCGCAGGATTTGCAAAGGCAAAGAGAGCTTGATCAACTTAAAAACGCGCGGGAAAAGGAGGCTGCGCCCGTCACAGACCAACAAACCCCGCAAGATATTAAAGGCGGTTGCCTTAAGGTTAAACAACTTAAAATAAGCGGTAATAAAAAGCTGGGCCAAAAAATAATAGCCAAAACCGCGCGCCCGTACCTTAAAGAATGCATGGACGCGGCGCAAATGCAGGAACTGCAAAGCGCAATACAAAAGCTTTATGTCAAAAAAGGTTATATAACGGCAAGGATATATTTTAATTTTAATGAAGCTTCAAACGGCGTTTTAGGCATAATAATTTCAGAGGGTAAAATAAATAAATTCTATTTAACGCCGTGTAAGGATTGCCCCGTCAAAGAGGGCGCGCGCGCTAAGACGCGGCTGTTTAGCGCATTTCCGTTAAAAGAATCAAAAACGCTTAATTTGCGCGATATAGAGCAGGGTATAGAACAGATAAACAAACTATCATCCAATAATGCCGTTATGGAAGTGCGCCCCGCCGATGACTACGGCTTTTCCGATATCTATATTATCAATAATCCGCAGGGGAAAACGCAGTTAGGGCTAAATTATGATAATTCAGGGCAGGACAGTACGGGCCGCTATAAAGGCCGTCTGAGCCTTGCCCAAGACGATATTTTAGCTTTTAATGAGAATCTTTACGCCTCCTACACCACCTCTTTAGGAGTAAACAGGGACAAAAAATACTCTGACCTTTTAAGCGCGGCGTTTTTTGTGCCTTTGGGCCGCTTTACTTTAAGCGATAACTTCTCCTATTCCAAATATCTTGCCACCGTTAAGGGCGACGTACAGGATTTTACTACTGACGGCTATTCCTACAATAATGATATAAGTTTAGACTATCTTATCAGCCGCGGCCAAAAATATAAACTTTACGCGGGTTTGCAGCTTGGTGTTTATGAAACTAAAAATTATATAGCTGATACTTATATCTCCTCCTCCAGCCGTTTGCTGGCGGCGGGCGCGGCATATGTCAATTATGTATATTACGGGCAGTTAAGCAGCCTGTTTACCAGGTTAAGTTTAAAGCGCGGATTGCCGGTTTTCGGCGCGGAGGATGACAAAAACAAGCCCGCAGGATTTAGCGAGGCGGAGTTTACTTCCCTTAATTTTAACGGGGATTATTACAGGTTTTTTGGGCCGTTAACCTACAGCCTTTCACTTACGGCGCAATACAGCGCGGATAATTTGTATTCCTCCCAGCAGCTTCTTATCGGCGGGGAAAGCAGCGTGCGCGGCTTTAGGGATATCAGCTTGTTTGGCGATAGCGGCCTGTATGCGCGCAATGAGGTTAAATTACCTTTTTACGCTTTTTTACATTCCCAAAACCCATATATAAACAGCGCATTGGGCTATCTTTACGCAGCCGCTTTTATAGATTACGGTTATGTTCGCCAAAGCCTGCTTAACTATGACGGCAGCTTAGCGGGCGCGGGCGCAAAGATTGGGCTTTCCTCCAAATACCTTTACGGCGGCATTACTTACGCCCGGGCCTTATACGCGCCTAAAGGGGTAGATAAAGAAGGCAGTATCTTTTATTTTAACTTAGGTTTTAATATAGCGTTTTTTTAGAGGTGGATAAATGAAGAAGATAAACAAAATA
The DNA here is from genome assembly GCA_964415545.1 of uncultured Elusimicrobium sp. Lineage (GTDB taxonomy): Bacteria > Elusimicrobiota > Elusimicrobia > Elusimicrobiales > Elusimicrobiaceae > Proelusimicrobium. The sequence continues at coordinate 159,630 of CAYQAU010000002.1, read as the reverse complement.
ATATCCCTGCTCCTCTGCTTTGTGCTTATAGCTGCGCCGCTGCCCGCACAGGTTTTGCCTGACGGCACGACGGTTACCGCCGTCCTTAAAAGCGCGCAGAACAATACGCCCGTAATTAATATAGCCGCGCCTTCCGCTTCAGGCGTATCGCATAACCGTTATAAAGAATATAATGTCGGCCCTGATAATCTTATTATTAATAATTCTAAGAAAAACGGAGTTTTAACCAAACTCGGCGGCTATGTGCTGGGCAACCCTTACCTTATGCAGGCGGGCAGGGAAGCGCAGATTATTTTAAATGAAATTTCCGGCGTGATGCCTACCGCCCTCAATGGTTACAGCGAAATCGCAGGGCAAAAAGCGCAGCTTATCATAGCTAACCCTAATGGCATTACGGCTTCGGGCGCGGGCTTTATAAATACTGCAAAGCTTACGCTTGTTACGGGCCGCAGCAATATAATTAACGGGGAGCTGCAAAGCTTCTCCTTAGATAACAGTGGCAAAATAACCGTTAACGCGCAAAACAGTTCCGTACACTCTGCCTTGGGGATAGACGCGCAGGACGCAGACAGCCTTAATCTTGTATCGCGTTTTATGGAAGTTAACGGCAATATCTTTGCCAAAGATTTAAACCTTCTTACAGGCAGCGACAGATATTATTACGCGGATAACCGCATAACCTCAAAACCCGCCGCCAATGTTATAGGCGGGGAATTCGCTATAGACGCGGGCCTTTTAGGCGCAATGCGGGCGGGCACAATCAATATCATTGCCACAGAGCGCGGCTTTGGCGTAAATACGCAGGGCGATCTGATGGCGGATTTAAGCGGCATTACAATAAGCTCGCAAGGCGATATAAAAGTTAAAAACGCGAAAGCGGAAAGCGATATCAACCTTACCGCCGCCGCGCAAGCCGATATTGCTGAAGCTTATTCTAAGGCGGATATTAATTTGAGCGCGGGCTCTCTTGCGGAGTATGATACGCTTAAAGCGGCTGCAGATATTAATATCCAAGCCCAAAGCGTGCGCAACAAAGATATGGCGCAGGCGGGCAAAAATATTAATATTGACTCGCAAAGTTTTACTATAGACGTACCGCAAAGCGCGCAAAGCGGCATTATATCCTACGGGGATATAAACCTTAATACCGCCGCTCTTGATAATTTGGGGGAAATCGCAGCCTATAATAATATCACAATTAACGCCCAAAGCATCAATAATGCGGGCAGGATACTCGCGCAGGATAATCTTGAGGCCAATGCCGTTGCCCATCTTGATAACAGCGGCAGCATATACGGCGGCGCCGCTTTGGGTATTAACAGCGACGGCATCATCACAAACACAGGCAGTATATACGGCAATGGCGATATTTTAATTAAAGGATTAACGGGCGCGCGCGCCGCAGCTTTTATTAATAACGCGGGTTTGGTGCAGGCGCAAAACGGCAAAATAACCTTAAACGCGCAGGATATAAAAAACCTTAGTATAGATAATTGCGACCCTTCAAAGCAAATCTGTTATACGACGTATTGGGTACCTACAGGCATACAGCCGTCTATGGGCTCGGTAGTTTTGCATAGTTATGAAGTTGCAAGCCCCACATTGGCGGCTGTGGGGCAGGGCCGCATTTTAGCGCGTGATATTGAACTTAACAGCGGTGATATTTTAAATAACAGCAGCATAATAAGCGCGCAGCAAAATATTTTGATAAACGCTGATAATCTAACAAATACGCGTACAAGTTTTGAGGTAACTTTACTCAATTATATGTGGAAGCACTATAAGGTAAAGGTTGGAATGCGCAGCAAATACAGCGTGCGTAATGACTATTGGTACCAGCCTTTCCAAAGCCTTGTGCGCTCGCTCACGCCTGCGGTAATTAAAGGGGCGGCGGTTACAATAAATGCAACAGGCAGCGTTTTGGTTGATGCCGCGCAGGAGGGCCAAAACGATATTGCGTGGTCAAACAGCCCAAATAACGGGCTTTTAGAGCAGGCACAGCAAAGCGGGGTGTTTGACCCTATCACGCTGACGGATTTTGGCGCGGGCGGGATGTTCAAAAAGGATGATGTTAACAGTTCTTACCTTTTTGTAACCAATAACCGCTTCCTTAGCGCGCAGGATTTTGTGGGCGCGGATTATTTTGCCGCGCTTATGGGTATATCCAACGGGCAAAAGCATGCAAACGGGGACGGCCGCTTTGACTACAATGGCGCGGCGTATAATATAGCGGGTTTGGATAGCGATAAAAACGCGGTCAAATGGCTTGGGGACGCTGTTTACGAGCAGCAGCTTATTGCTGCCTCAATCCTAAAGCTTACGGGCAATACATACCTTTTTAGCGACGCACCCGATATGAACACCCAAATGACGCGCCTTTACGACAATGCCTTAAGCGCATACCAAAATTACGGTTTGGAATTTGGCAAAGCTTTAAGTGATACCCAAATAGCCGCTTTAAAGGACCCGATAATCTGGTATGTGGAGAAGGAGTACGAGGGGCAAACAGTATACGGGCCTGTGCTGTACCTGCCAAAAGGTTATATAGACGGCTATGCCGATAGCCCCTACAGCCGTATAGAGGGCGATAAGCTGATAGTAAATATCAAGGAGCTTAAAAACAGCGGTTTAATAGCGGGTACGCAAACGCTTATAGCCGCGCAGGAAAATATAAGCAATCTAAGCGGTACAATAACGGCGAAGAATAGCCTTGATATAAGCGCGGGCGGGGATATAGAAAACACAACTAAATTAAATACGGTGGAAATGGGGGAAAAAGGCTCGGACTTCTATTATAAAGACAGTTGGCTTGGTGATAGCGGGCAAATAACAAGCGGGGGCAATTTAAAGATAAAAGCGGATGGTGATATCACATCAAAAGCGGGGATAATAAGCGCGCAGCAGGACGCGGCTTTAAGCGCAAAAAATATCAATATACTAACGCAGGTGCTTGAAAACGAATCCGCCGCCAAAAGCAAATATGTAAGTTATGAGGAAAGCAGCAAAACGAATATCGGCAGTTTTGTGGGAGCTGGCGGCAATTTGGAAATGACTGCGGCGGAAACCCTGCTTGTAAGCGGCAGCGGGCTTAACGCGCAGGGTGATATCGGGTTAAGCGGCGGCCGTGTGGATATATTGAGCGTGGAAGACACTTACCATATGCAGCAACAATCGCGTGGCGGCAATGCGGCAACGGGCAAAAAGAGCAAAACCAAAGCGGTTGATAGTATAAAGCAAGTAGGCAGTGAAGTCGCCGCAAGCGGTAAATTAACAATCACAAGCGCAAGCGATGTAAACCTGCTTGCAAGCGTGCTGGGCGGGGATAAAGGCGGCATAGAAATCAACGCGGCAAATGACATAAATATCTTGGCTGGGCAGGATTTTTACGCGACATTAGATAAGCAGGAAAAGTCAAGATTTTACGGGCTGGAAAGCAGTAAAGATATGACTTACGACAGCATAACGACGCAAAGTAAAAGCGTAGTGTTTTCTGGCGAAAACCTAAAGCTTAGCAGCGGCGGCGGCACGACGGTATACGCCAGTGATGTGGGCGCAAAAGGGGATGGCAATATAACCACAGGCGGTAACTTCAACTTGCTTGCTGGTGTTGACTCAACGTATCATTACGAGGAACACTGGGAGCGCAGTTTAAACTTGGAGGGTATGGTAAAAGACCTGTTTAAAACGGCATTATTGGCAGGGGTGCCGGACGTAGATAAACTAAAAAACGCGGCTAACACCGGGCGTTATGAAATTTTGGACGTAAGCCTTTATAATGAAACAACCGATATAACAGAAACATATAATGAAACAGCGCGTGCCTCCAGCCTAAACATTGGCGGCAAGTTGAATATAGATGCAGGCAGTGACGTCAATATAAAGGGTAGTGAGGTTAATGCCACAGATTCAATAGACATAACAGCGGAAAACATAAATATAACAGCGCAGGAGCTAAAATCCACGGTGCGTAAAGAGCATGAGGAAAAGGATGTCTCACTTACAGCAGGTGCAAGCAATGCGTATGTAAACACAGGTTTGGCGGTAAAGGCGGTAGCAGACGCAACAGAAGATTTGCACCATGCCGAACAAAAGTACCAAGAAATCAAAAAAATGTTTGATGAGGGCCGTGCCAGCCAACAGGCATTAGACGATGCGAAAGAAAATATAGTAATGGCAAGCGCAAACCTTGCCATGGAAACAGCGGCGGCAGGTTTTGCGATAGCCGGGGCAGCAGGCAGCGGTTTAAGCACATTTGGTACAGGGGTGCAGTTTGACGCGGGGCTATCGGCGGAGATAAATAAAAGCAGCTTTGACAGCACACAAATAAGCAATCAGGGCAGCCTGCTATTATCAGGCGGCAATATAAGTTTAAATGCCAGGAAGGATATAAACCAGGTTGGCAGCAGCGTGTTAAGCGGGGAGCTTGGTGAAAGCGGGCTAACAGGCGGCGGGGATATAAACTACACAGCAGGTGGTAATGTAACGATAGAAGCGGCGGCAAACACATATAAAGAACGCACATCAAGTAGTAATGAAAACATTAACATGGGAGTAAACAGCGGCGGGTCTTTAAGTATCGGTTACGGGCAAAGCAACAGCAAAGGCAGCGCGAGTGATTTGTGGTGGAGCAACAGCCAAACAGTAACAGGTGATGGTGCGATAAAAATAAGTAGTGGCGCAGATACTACGGTAAAAGGGGCTAATATCCAAGGGGCGGATGTCTCGCTGGATGTAGGGGGCAAGCTTTTAGTAGCCAGCTTGCAGGATGAGCATCACTCCAACAATAGCAGCAATGGGTTTAATGGCGGGATAAGTTTTAGCGGTGGCGGTTCTGGGCAAATAGCGGGCAGCGATCTAACTAAAACTACGACAAATGCCTACGGTATAAGCGGCGGGTATAACCAGTCCAGAGGTGAGAGTGACTCCGCGTGGGTAAATAATCAAACTACAATCGTGGGTACCAACAGTGTTGATATTACGGCAGATACAACACACATAAAAGGCGCTGTGATAGCTAATATAATGCAGGAAGGCATAGACGGCGGCAACCTAACCTTAAAAACGAATAAATTAACGTACGAGGACATCCACGACTACAGTAATAGTTACGAGAGCGGCTTTGGGCTGCAAACTAACTTTACGATAGGCGGTAATAGTACGTATACGGATGGCGCGGGCAATGTAGTGCCTGTGGGCAATAAAAACGGAACTAACGCGGCAGGCAATATAAAAGACCCTGCGGATAGTACATTGCACCCTGACGGTAGCACCACAATAAGCGTAGTAAGCAAAGGGAGCGAGAAGGAGCAAGAAACTAGAGCGACAGTGGGAGATGGTGCTATAATAATAGCAGGGGAAGATGCGACTTCCGAGGAATTAGAAGGGCTAAACCGTGACGTGGATAAAGCTCAAGAGGTAACAAGGGACCAAATAACAGGCGCATCAGATTACTCTGTAACAATAGACCACAAAATCGCCAAAAAGATTGTTGAAGAGACCGCAAAAGGGACATTGATTGTAGCGGAGCAAATAGCAAAGGGTGCAATAAAGTTAGGGGAGGTAGTATCGGATGCGGTTGCGCAACTCTTAAATAAAGAAGGGGTTTCATCTGGGGAATTTGCAGATGCTCAGGCAATGGCATTTATAACGCAAAGGGAAACAACAAATAAGACTGCCAAAAAGGTGTCGAAAGAGCTTGATAAAGAAATATCAAAAGAGAATAAGAAGGCAATAAAAGAATATGAGAAAGAAATAGGTCGCAAGCTAACAGCGAAAGATATAGAAGAATATTATGACCTAGGCCTTTTGCAAAAACCTGTATCTAAAATGACTCAAAAAGAGTTGGATAATTACATGAATAGTAAGATAACGGAGTTAGACTCACTATCAAGCTCAACTGATATAAAGAGTATAAAAAGAAAAGCAGAATTGGAAAAAATGATAACGCTTTCTAAAACTCTAGCTAAGGAAAAAGAAAATATGGTAATTACGGCAGCATATATAATTGCTGGAATAGAGGGAAGTAAAGAGTATCCGGGAACACCAAAATATTATGAATTAAAAGCTAAAATAGATAGTGGCACAGCAACAAATAAAGAGATTCAAGAGTACTGGACACTGAACAATAATATTATGGCTCAAGCGGCTAAGTTGTCTAAGACAATAACAAAGTTTGAAACTCTAAGAGATTCAACAGTTGCGCAACATAATGGCAATAATACTGTCACAGTAAACACTAATCACCCTTTTTATAATAATAGCGTTGAGGTGACAAATACCTCTGCACATGAGGTTATAGGACATATGTCTGATGCTAAAAAAACGGCAACTACCGCAGAGGAAAGAGTATTGCAACAAACGACGAATCTTCCATCTCCAGATAATTATAATGATAGGATAAGGGAAAAATCTGGATTTTATAGTGGAGCTATGATGGAAAAATATCAAAGCATAATAAATGGTTCCAAATTAAAAAAATAAATAGGAGACATTATGAAAAAATTATTTTCACTTATTGTTTTAACTTTTTGTATCCTATCTTGCGCTAACGCTCATATGAAAAAAGAGACAAAAATATATCACATAGTTTTTTTAGAAAAAATGGATATTTCTTCTCGTGTTGACTATTTCAACCCTAAGACAATAACTTATATAGGAAAAATGATAGTAAAGAATAGGTCAAATAGTGTAGAATATCTTTGTTTGAGCGAGGTTGCTTGTCAGAAATTTAAGGAGACAGCTAATTTATATCTACGAAAAGACGAAGAGGGATATATATTATCTGTTCGATACTCTCTTTTTTATCCTAAAAAACCTAAAAAACAAAAAGAAATGGATTATATAGAATATTTGCCCTTCGACAAATTATGGCTATTAGGAAGAACAGCAACATATGGGGACAAGGATTTTTGGTTAGCTTTTGAAACAAGAGGTTTTTATAACTATTTACCTAATGGTGGATTCTATAGAGCAATAGATCCAGAAGTGGGTGAAAAATATTTTAAAGAAAAAAGAACTGGTACGGGGGATATAGAGCTACAAAATGGATTGAAGTTAACCCATCTTGAATCCTTTTATAAAGAATAATATTCTACTGTCTCTGACTCGGTAAGCGGAACATATATTAGCTCTGTCAAGGGGACGACCTCATTGACACATGGATTAATCTAATCTAGAATCTAAATATGTCAAGAATAGCTAGAAGGGAGTTGGAGGGGGAATATTTCCACCTCATGGTACAGGGAATAGGGAAGGAATACATATTCCCTGCAGATGAATTTAAAGGATATTATTTATCATCTGTTGCAAAGTATAAAGAATTCTTTAATGTTCAATTACTTGCTTTTTGTGTGATGGGTAATCACGCTCATCTACTTGTAAAAATAAAGAACATAGAAAAATTACCATTATTTATGAGCTCTGTAAATTCTGATTATGCAAAGTATTATAATCGTATAAAAAAAAGAGTGGGATATGTTTTTAGGGGAAGATATAAAAGCGAAGTAGTAAAGAATATCAAGCATTTGCTTAACTGTATTGCATATATACAAAATAATCCTGTTAAAGCAAAACTCGTTAAGGAAGCAAAAGACTATACGTATTCAAGTTATATAAATTATCTGACAGGAAATGGGATAATAGATTTCAAAGAGGCAAAAAAATATTATGATATAACACCTAGGAACATAGTTACTATTATGAATAACCATATTTTTATGAAATGGATAGAGCATGATGACAATGACTATGAAGATGCAGCCATAATTTTAGAAGAACTATTAAAAAGATATAAAATAATAGATAAAAAGTATTTGTTAGATAATAACGATTTATTGTTTGAGATTGTGCGTGAAACAAAGGAAAGAAGTGGCTTAAGTTTGCGGAAATTAGCAGTTATGCTAGATGTAAATAGGGAAAAATTACGCAGAGTTATGTCAATGAGGTCGTCCCCGTGACACCGTGACAAATGTACAGGGAGCGGGCGTATTATTGGATGTAGGCGGTAATCTGTTAGTAGTGATGTAAAACCGATTAAACAAAAAGCACACACAAAATACCATAAAATAATAGAATATACTCATGGGCATCATTAAAAAATTTTTTACAAGTAAAGGATACACACAGCGGGAGGAGCTTATGCACTCCCTCACACATTGGATTGGCACTATCATTGTGTCCTTGGGGTCGGGCTGCCTTATAACGCTGGCCGCTTTAAGCGGGGAACCTGTTAAGATAGTTTCCGTCTCCATTTTTTGCGCAAGTATGATAATACTTTATTGCGCCTCAACGCTTTACCACGTCGCGCGTAACGAAAAAGCAAAATCAAAATTAAAGGTGCTGGACCATTCTTCCATCTATCTGCTTATCGCGGGTACTTATACTCCGTTTTTACTTGTCAACATCCGCGGCGCTATCGGCTGGGGGATGTTTTGTGTTATTTGGGCCATGGCGCTGTTAGGCATAACGGCAAAAATATTTTTTGCCGAAAAGATAAAAAAAATCTCTGTCGCTGTATATCTCGTAATGGGCTGGCTTGTGGTTTTTGCCGTAAAGCCGCTTATTATGACTGTGCCAAAAGCAGGGTTAATCTTTCTTGTTATCGGCGGTTTGCTTTACTCGGCCGGCGTCTATTTCTATATACGTAAGGATAAAGAGTTTTATCACGGCATCTGGCATATTTTTGTGCTTGTTGCCACCATTATGCACTTTTTTGCCGTATTATACGGCTGCGTTTTGCCTATCAAATAAATCAGGGGATGATATATGGACAGCATTGTGCTGACAGCTTTGCTTTTAAGTTTTCTTGCCGGGGCGGCCACAAGTATAGGCGGCCTGCTGGCTTTTTTTATAAGGAAAGATAATTTTGTAGCATTGGCTGTCGGGCTTGGTTTCTCGGCAGGTGTAATGATTTATATTTCCTTTATGGAAATTTTGCCGCAGGCAAATATCTCCCTTACGCAGATATTTGGCCAAAATTACGGCGGCTGGCTGGCTATAGGCTGCTTTTTTGCGGGTATAGCAATAGCGGGCCTTATTGACTCGCTGTTGCCAGAGCACCATTTGGAGGAGGAATCCCTCTCCGCCGCCAACAAAATTAAACGCGTCGGCATTTTTACGGCTTTGGCGCTGGCTATACATAACTTCCCTGAAGGCCTTGCCACTTTTATGGGCGCGATGCAAAGCCCTGCTTTAGGTATATCCATTGCGGCTGCGGTGGCTATACATAATATACCTGAGGGTATTTCCGTAGCCTTGCCTATTTACCATTCCACAGGCAGCAGGAGCAAAGCCTTTTGGTATAGTACGCTTTCAGGCATGGCGGAACCTGTGGGTGCGATATTGGGTTATTTGGTTTTCAGCACTCTTTTAAAGGGGGCGGCTTTCGGCGTATTATTTGCTTTGGTGGCGGGGATAATGGTTTATATATCGCTTGACGAGCTTTTGCCGACGGCGCACGAGCACGGCAGCCCGCACCATGTTATATGGGGCGTTATCGGCGGGATGGCCGTGATGGCCGCAAGCCTGCAAATGTTTTAATATTTTTAAGCACAAAAAACAGCCCGTATTTTTTACGGGCTGTTTTTTTAGCGGATTAATTATTTAAATCTCTTTTTAAAAAAGCCGCCGCCTTTCTTACCATCGCTGAAGCGCGGTTTGCGCGGGCCGTCGCTAAAGCTGGGCTTTCTATCGCCCCCGCCAAAGCGCGGTTTATCGCCAAAGCTTTTCCTGTCGCCGAACGGCTTTCTATCACCAAAGGGTTTTCTGTCGCCAAAGCTGCGGCGTGGCCTGTCGTAGGGATATGCTTTGATTACTTGCGGCGCATCGCCCCCATTTGACTCTTTAGGTTTGGCCTCAAGCATTGCAGATATTTTGGCAAGTTGCTCCTTGATATCTTTTAAATCCTGTAAAATTTCTTCTTGTAATTCCATTATCCCTCCTTTAGGGTTATACTTAATTGTACTTTATTTATACATCAAACGCTTTAAACTGATATATAATATAAGAGAAGACGTATACAAGGAGGGCAGTATGTGGGAAAAAGATATTAACATAAATGAAGTTAAGGAAATAAGGTCCCGCACTTTGGTTTACTTCGGGGTAGGCGCTATTGCTAAAATAGCTGATATCGCCAAAGATATGAAGGCCAAGGGATTAGATAAAGTATTAGTGGTAACAGGTAAAGGCGCGTATAAAAAGACAGGCGCCTGGGACTATGTGCTTAAAGCTTTTGACGCTAACGGCATAACATTTGTACATTATGACGGCGTAACGCCAAACCCTGATACACATCAGGTAAACGCTGCGGCAAAAATGGCTAATGATTTTGGCGCGAAGGCCGTGCTTGCTATCGGCGGCGGCTCTGCAATAGACGCAGGCAAAAGCGCGGCTGTTTTAATGGAATATAAAGATAAAACGGCTGAGGAACTCTACGAGTTTACCTTCATGCCCGATAAAGCCGCGCCGATTATCGCCATTAACCTTACGCACGGCACAGGCTCTGAAGCTAACCGCTTTGCGGTGGTAACAATCCTTGAAAAGGACTTTAAGCCCGCAATCGCCTATGACTGCATCTACCCTATGTATTCTATAGACGACCCTGCGCTTATGGCCAACCTTGCGCCCGACCAAACGCGTTATGTATCTATTGACGCGGTAAACCACGTTGTGGAGGCCGCTACGACCAAAGCCGCTTCGCCTTACTCTATTGATTTGGCGATTTCCGTGGTAGATTTGGTTGCGCGCTACCTGCCCGTGGCCTTAAAAGACGCGCATAATCTTGAGGCGCGCTACTTCCTGGCTTATGCCGCTTTAATAGCGGGCATCAGCTTTGATAACGGGCTTTTGCACTATACCCACGCCTTAGAGCATCCGCTCAGCGCGGTTAACCCTAAGCTTACGCACGGCCTGGGTTTAGCTATGCTTTTGCCTGCGGTTGTAAAGTATATCTATAAAGAAAAATCGCAGACTTTAGCCTCAATCTTAAAGCCTATCGCGCCTGAACTTACGGGCCAGCCTGACCAAGCTCAAAAAGCCGCCAATGCGGTTGAAAGCTGGCTGTTCTCCGTCGGCGCGACTTCAAAACTCCAGGATGAAGGTTTTGGGCAGCAGGATGTAGCTAAAATGACGGAGCTTGCCTTTACAACGCCCTCGCTCGGTTTGCTTTTGAGTATGGCTCCAAATGAAGGCACAAAGGAAATTGTTTCCGCAATATATTCGGAATCTTTGCTTCCTTACAATAAATAAAATAAACTTAAGCAGATGAAAATATCCCCCGAGATAGAACCGGGGGATATTTATTTTTAGGTTTAAAAGTCTTTATTTCTTCGTCTGTATATTATCTTTAAGGCGCGCATTTTCTAAGATGGCGCGCGCCGTTTGTATAGCGTGGCGCTCATCCGCCTTATTGGTTTTTAATACTAATACAAATTTGCCGCCATTAGTAAAAAAGTAATTATAGAGCGTTTGGCCCTCAATAGTATTTTTTACGGTGCGTACTTTAAGGCGTCCGTAGGTAGTGGAGGAGTCCGATATCTTTTTGATTTTGCCTTTATAAAATTTATTTTGCTTGGACAGAAAGGTTTCCTCCACGGCTTCAGGCATTTTTTGCAGGTAAAGGCGGCAGTCTTCTTCCCGGCCGCAGTCAAAGTAAATGCGGTTCTTTTCAGGCGTAATTTCCGTTTGCGCGCTTACTTGCGTGGTAAATAATCTTTTGCCTGCGGGGAACTCCACCGTAACCATATCTTTGACGTCAGGCTCCGATATTTGAACTTCTCCCAAAGCTGATTTGTCTGCCTGAGTTTTTGCTTTTACAGCTTTGTCAGATATAATCAGAGTCCCCACGCTCCTGATAATATCCTGTATAATTTTTGTATTTTTACTTATTTGGTTTACGGGGTAATCGGCATTTACAATTATGCCGATACCATTATAGGAAAGCGTGTAAACATCAATGGAGAGCGCTTTGTCCTCAGGGTCGCTATACTGCAATAAAATAAGTTGTTTATTATCAATAGTAAGCGGCGTTTGGGACAAGAGAGTAAAATCATCCCCAAGCTCATTTACAGCCTTAATTTTATCGCTTTCCTTCTCGGCAAGCAGTATGGAAACAGTAAACAGCTCATCCCCTGTGCCATATGAGAATGAGGCCCCTTCTCTTTCAAACTGCCAGTTTTGCGGGGTAAACCAAAATATATATTTATCATTGCCCATAGGGTACAGGTTTGGCGTAAGATATCCGTCTTTGCCTTGTTTGGATAGTAATTTGCCAAAATCATCCATAGATTTTACCACTACAGGGCTATTGTTTTTATCCTGCGTCATATAGACATTGCTGTTTTGGGCCATAAGCGGCAAAGCAATAAATAAAGTTGTTAAAATTAAGGTAAATTTTTTCATGAGTTTAGTTTTCCTCCTCTAATAAAACAAGTATATCAAAAAAAGATTGACCTACAAATAAAAAAGTAATATAAAATAGTTAATTTCTGCTAAGTAAAACGGGGGCAAATGTATGGATTGGATTATGGGGGGGATACTATACTCCTTATTTAACAGTATAGTAATTTTTATTAACCAGCATTTTAAGATGAATCCTTATCTGCTTGGCGCTTGGCGCGGCATAGGCTCGGCTTTAATAGCTTTGCCGCTGATACCTGTGGTGCAGGAGCCGCCCGGAATATTGTTTTTTGCGCTTGCTGTATTGCAGGGGTTTATGGTGGGGTTTTATGACTTTAAATTATTTTCCGCATCTGCGCGTTACGGCGCAGGTTCTACCGCGCTTATAACGGTATTTGCTATAGTAATCAGCATATTTTCCTGGTGGGCTTTGGACATTACGCGCCTTAGAGAGCTTTGGAATGACCCGCGGGACTTTATTTCAATATTAGTATCGCTTGCCTGCTGTATAACGGGTTATCTTTTGCTTATCGGCAGCAAGCTTACTAAGGATTTGTTCCGCTTTATGTGGCCTGCGGTTATTGTGCTTGCCTGTATGACGATAAATACTAAATATATATATCGTGATATTTCCTTTGAAACAGGCGTAGTTTACTATATGTTTATGATAGGCGCGGTGGGCGGTATATCTAATCTTATCGGCTTTTTGTTCCAGAAAGATAAATCCGCGCAGGAGGATAAGGTCTTTGACCGCAGGAATATAATGGGCGGACTTTCTATAGTTATTTCAAGTATCGGGCTTATGGGATCAAAGGGGTTTGCGATGATGACTATCCCAAACCCCGGGTATCTCAATTTGCTTGCGCTTACTTCACCGCTTTGGATATTGATTATTAACCGGTTGTTTAGGATTGAAAGTAATATCAATATCCCGCTTATGCTTTTTGTGTTGGCCAGTATCGGCGCATTGGTATACTTCTCCAATTTGCCTTTGCAAATGATGCCCTACTAGTGCGAAGGCGCACTCCCAGTGCGAAGGCGCACCCCTGCTGCGGACGGGACGGTTATTTACTTGCTGTTCCACAAATTGCGAATAGACGGAAAGTGCGAAGGCGCACTCCCAGTGCGAAAGCATACCCCTGCTGCGGACGGGACGGTGGCATTCGCCACATTTATCGTGAGCGTCTAACCTTAGTATAGAGAAAGTATAAAAGCTTTATCACGGGTTTGGAATTGTGCTTCCGCGTTAAGCATAAATAAAAAAAAGAACCACCGCTTTTTGACGGTGGTTCTTTTCTTTTTTACTAAAACTATCTGAACAGCTTTATTGTTTCCTGCAACATTTTGACGTCTTGCTCGGGGACTATCGTATTCTTGCTATGGTCCACTTTAGACATTTTGCCGCCGATACGTCTTAATTTGCGGATTTGCTGGTTAACGCGTTCGGAATCAAAAGGATTATCCTGCGCGTATTGCGTAAGCTCCTGCACCGCTTTGGTGTAATAGTTGGAGAACTTTTGATAAGCGTCGGCATTGACGTCATAGCTTGCAATATCGTCGGCATAATGCTCAAGCTCGCGCATATAGATTAAGCCCTTTTCATAGCTGGAAAGCGAGGCAGGCTCTTTATAAATACCTTCTTCAAGGTATTGCGGCGTGCCCGATGCCAGCGCAGCGACAAGCTTTTCATATTGGGCATGGTAGGATTTTGATATGTCATTATTCTGTACCATACCGCCTAAGTTGCTCGTTACAAACTTAAGCTGTTCAAAGGATTTCTTAAGCGCGTCATTGCCCAATACCTCAGCCACGGCTGTTAACCTGTTGTTTATGGCAAAGAGTTTATTTAAGATTTCCGTCATCTTGGTTTCCGAGCTCTTGCCATTGCTGAATACTATGCCGTTAATATCCTTGATTTCTTTATCAAGTACAGACATTTTTATCGCGGCATTCTTTGCGTTAATATCAAAGTCTTTAGCCGTTACTTTTCCTTGCTCAATACGCTCTTGGTTTATCTGCTGCTTCTTAAACAGGCCTATGCCCGCTTTTGTAAGGTGCCAGTTCTGTTTTACCATCCACCAGGCAACCAATGCGGAGTAGGCAAGTATCAGCCTGCTAAAGGAGAAGGAGGAATCTTCCAAACTATGGCCCGTTACGGCGGATATCTTATCTAAGATAACCTGCTGCCATGTAGGATTATTTACCATTTGCTCGGCGGCCGCGCCCGCGTTTGCCAAATCTTGCAGTACAAAAGCCGCGCCTACGGCAACTAAGATACCGATGATACCCGCGCCGTTAAGGTAAGAGTATTTGGCCGCGCCTTTGCTGGCCATAAACTTCTCTTCCGCTTTAAGCGCAGCATCCTGCTTCTTATATTCCTTAGGGTCAAGGTTTTGGTTTTTAAGGTTCTCTTTCTTTTCTTTATATACAGCTGTAATAAAGTTTTGCATCCTGGCGGAATCCAACTGCCCCGGCACCGCAGTGCCTGCGTACAGCAACAATGCCGCCGCCAGCGAGCCTATGGCCCATGGGCCCGTAGCGGGCGCAAAAACCAAAGCCGTGGTCATCGCCGCTATAAGCGGTATGGAAAGGCCGGAAAGCTGGTCGTCCGTCGCTTTCTTAGATTTAATAAGTTCCGTGCTAAACACCCTCATCATTGTGGTGGTAAGCAAGCACAGCGTCGTAAAAGCCATACCAAGCCCCTTACCGTCTGAAGCAAAGAACATCGTCGCAAGCGTTGTGATAAAGAATAACTCCGGCCCGAGATACTTTTTAAGGTTCTCGCCTATCGCGGTTTCTTTACCCGCCACCTTCTTATATGCATAAGTAAGAGCTATCGGCAATGCCGTCGCAGTGAGCAATGCAAGGGCCATATATTGGCCTACATCGCTGTGTACCGCTTCATCAGCCGCCATTTTAAGTACCTGCGTTACTATCATCAAGCTGGCGGCGTAGCTGGCGTAAAGCTTGCTTACGCGGCGGGAGATATCCTTCATCTCATGCCTTTGGTTAAGCTCTTGTTTATATGTGGTTTGGAAGCCTTTTGACGCTTCTTTTACAAATTCGTCAACCTCAGCCTTTTCGGCCTTTTGTTCAGGCGTAAGTTCAGGCGCTTTGGCTTGGCCGTTTAAAGCTGTGTCTTTGTTTTTAGCGTTTTGGGCTTTATGCTGGTCATAAATCCTTGTATTAAAAAGCAGCGCGCCCGCAACGGCAAGCAAGCCCATTGCCGCGGGTACCACTATTGACCAGTTCAAACCTAAATTACTTACAAGCGCAAGGCCCGTAATAGCCGCTACGCCCAGGCGGGAATAGTTTTTATTATTGGCATACTGTAAATGCGCCGTTGTTCTGGCTACGGGGTCTTTATAAATATTAAGTAATGTTGATACCGATGTATTTAAAATACTGCCGCCCAAAACCATAAGCGTTGTGGGGATACCCAAATTAATCCAGTCCATAACGGCGGGATCTTGGGGGAAACTGTAAAAACCGTTGATGCCTACGTAGAATGAAGAGTAAGCCAAAGCCGCCAGCACCGCGCCGTATACGGTTAATATGGAGCGTACATGGCCCACCTTATTGATAAGCTTCATCGCTGCGCCGCCGATAAACGGGGTCAAATAACCGACGCCGCCCATACCGTTGACAGCCGCGTTACCGCCTGCCTTTTCGGCATAGCCTTTAAATTGGCCTGTAAGGGTATTGCCCGCGTCATTACCGATAAACAGAGCGTGGAAAGCCAGGAAGATTTTAAATGAGTCGGGCCTGTTCAAATCAATTTCAAATGCTATATTGTCATCCTTTTCCAACAATGCGGCGATTTCAATTAAATCAGAGGACGTAAACTCCGCGTCAACCGCCATTCTGTTAGTTTCCTTGCCGTCTAAAACAATCTTTTTGGCGACGGGGTTGTTCTCCACAATATCCAGATTGCCGCGCGGCATTACAAGTTTAAATTTGCCTTCTTCGTCTAATACCAGCACAAGGCCGCGAGGTATCTTGATACCTTTTTTTGTAGCCAGGCCTAACTTGGAAAGGAAGGTGCTGAAAGCCGATATCTGCGAGTAAGAAAGCAGTATTCTGGGCGCATTGCTTATATCGCCGTCTTTATCCCTGTAATATACGGGTATATTATTTTCATAATAAGTATAGTTTTTATGTACGTTGCCTTGAGATACGTTATCTTCAACATACTTCGCGCTTCTGGAAGATTCTGTGATAAGCTTCTTGTTGGTAGCGGGTGTCTCAAACAAGGTAACGCCTGTGCCCCAGTCTGCGATAGCGGCGGTAACCTCTTCATTAAGGTTATTGGAGACTTCTTTAAGCCTTTCAATTTCCGCCCTTTCCGCCTTGCTTATTCTGTTTTGGATGGGGACATTAACATCCTGCACCTGTTTTAAAGCGTCGTCAAACATACGCGCTTCATAAAGCCTTAATAATCCCTCTTCACTTGTTACGAGAATCTTTGCCGATTCAGGCAAAGCCTTTACCGCATGGTTAAGGAAACCGCCGCGATAAATAAGATATATTGCATGGGCTCTGTAAGCGTCATCGGCATTGCTTGCGGCTATCGCCTTAAGCTGTGAAGGCAAAGGCGCTTTTTTTGTAAATACTTCTTTTGCAAATTTATTCGCTTTTGTTTTATTGCGTAATGTAGTGGCGATATTATCGGTAAAAGAAAGATTCTTTATCTTAGCAAGCAACATACCGCCAAAGAATGTGGCGGAGGAGACAGGATCCATTTGCCCGACATCTGTAATATTAGCGGTATTTTCAAAGGCAGGCTCCTGGCGCACTTCCGCGACAAGCTGCTGCTCCGCTGTATTTTCTAATGTCCGGCCTTGTTCAAGCAACTGCCAGTTTTCAGGCAATGCTGTTGATGTTACGGCAGGTAAAGTTTGCTCCGCACTTACAGTTGCGGCCGTATTCTGTTTTTGCTGTACGGTGGGGATTATGGCCGATGGCGTATATTTATTAAACCACTCGGGTTTTGCGCCTAAGCCTAAGTCATATAAAGCGAGCTGGTGCCTGCTGTACGGCGTTAAATCGCCGCCAAGGCCCTTAAAACTCCCGCTGCCTGAGCCGCCGCCCCCGCCAAGGTCCCATCCGTCGCGTACTGCGGAGAAGAGGGGCAGATTAATCTTATAATTTGTGCCGCCGTTATTGGCCGCGCCTGTCTTTGCTGCGGGCGCTTTAGTATAAAGGTCAGCCGTGGTGGCGTATTGGGATGAGGCCGACGCATTAGAGGAAGCCGTCGTCCTTGCCATATTTGCCTGCGCGGGAGCCTGCGCATATATAGCGGAAGGCGCGCTTTCTAAAAGCGGGGCCGTCATAACCGCTGTTGTTCCTACAGGTACAGATAAAGCCATGGTAAGAACTTTAGAACGCCATGCAAGGCCGCCTAATTTGCTCTTAATTCTATCGGCAAAAGTGTTTTTGGGCGCAGCAGCCTGCTCTGCTACGCTGATATCTAAAGGTTTAATATCGGCTGTGCGGCCGGCTGTTGCCGTTTGGGCATTAACTGCGGGGGCAGATGATGCTTGGGCTGCGCCGCCGCCTGAACCGCCTGAGCCTTCACCTATAGTAGCGGTAAATGTTTTTACATTTTGGGTAACTGCGTTTTCAGCAGGCAATATGGGTTGTAAAGTGCCTGTTCTTGGGTTTGCGCCCGGGCGGAATACCTGCTGCGTACCGTCAGCGCTAGTAAGCAGCCAGTCGCTGTTTTTATCGTAGGAGACAGGTTCATCAGATATTTTAATATCAGCTTTATGGCGCGATGCCATGCGTGCGGCTTTTAAATCAGCCTCCGCCCATCTTTTAGCTTTTGAGGCCGCGATATCACTTGCCCTTTCCTGTAATGTGCGGGTGGGGGTAACGGGCCCATTGGTTTTTGGCGTCTTATAAGTAGGCGTATTATCAAACATAACGCTGCCGGGCAGCTTTATTGCAAAGTAGAACTTAATCATGTCTTTAAATAATACGGTGGGCGTCATCTCTGCAAAAGCATTGGGATTGCCGCCGATATAGTCGGGCGAACCTGTTTTAGGCAGCCACATGCCGTTAAGCTGGTCATATGTCGTGCCTGATATTGAGAAGACCGCGCCCTCACTCATCCCTAAAGCAACATTCCTCGCGCCGTTCTTTAAGACGAGGGACATCGGCTGCGGCATAAGCCCGGGCGTTAAATTAACGCCGCCGATTAAGCGTCCGTACTGGCCCACCACTGCGCCGGAGAAAAACCCGCGCCCTGAATCATAGGAGATACGCTTCCAGTCAATCGCATTAAAATCGTTTAAATCTTTATAACCTAAAGTATTGCCAAAGCTGTTAAGCCCGTCATATGAAGCTAAAACTAAACCTGTTTTTGCGCTGGGTACTATTATTTGCGTCGCCAAGGCGGAGCTTGTAGTTACCTGCGGCAGCACAGCCGTAGCCGCCTTGCCTAAACCCTGGAACACGGCCGCATCACTTGCGAATGTGCCTGTGGTAAGCGCAATTTCGTCCACAAAGCTGAACTTGGTGCCCATATTATAATAATCAAGGTATTTTTGGTTGGCTTGGTAATAGTTTTGGTATAACTTTGAAGGGTCCTTCCAAGTTACAAGGCCTTCAAGCCCCGCGCCTAACCATAAACTTGCCTTACCTATTATTGAATTGTTTTGTATATGCATCCAAAAATAATTAAAACGTTTGCCTATACTGCCCAATACTCCGAGGTTTGCTGTATTGTGATTACTTTCATATGTTAAGTATTTATTAAATTTATCTTGTATGTTTTTGCCGATATATTTATTAACAACATTTTCATGCGTCTGCTCTATTTCCTGCTGTGTTATTATGCCCTTGCTTAAGGCTTCCGCTATTGACAAATCCTCACTCGGGGCCGCATAAGGCACACGCACGGGCTGCGCCTTCTGCCTTTGCGCTATCTTTGCCCTTAAGCTCTGCATTAATTCCCTATCTATCTGATTCTTGTTGCTGGAGTATTCTTCATCAGTTATTTGGACTTGTTTTGCCGCATCCTTCTCGGTAAAAAGGGGATTTGCCGCCATTACAGCCTTTTTGCGCTGCTCGGTTTCCTGTTCTTTTTTTACTTCCTGCTCTATCTTGTTCCATTCCGTATATTGCTCACCGAAGAAGTAGGGGTTCTTCTCGCCTTTCTTGATGCGCGCGGCTATTGCGTTTTTGCGCTGCTTATCAGCGAAGGATACTTGCAGCATATTCTGTAAATCATTATAAGCCCATTGGCCGTATTTTCTTATTTCACCTTCAATGGCAAAAGGGCTGCGGTTCTGCTTTTCGCAGTTGGAAAGCCAAAGCTCAGCCTGTTTTACAAGCCTTTCATTTATATTACCGTAGCGTAAAACCTCTAAATCTCTGTTATTAATAAACGGGTTAAGCAGGGGGACTTCCGCTTCCTTCCCATTCCTTTTAATTATGATTGTGGCTTCGGTTATTACTTTGCCGCGGTGTTTGCCGCCCTGTAATACTATTTCGCCGAAGAAGCCTGTGTTCTTTTCGCCGCCGTCTCTTCTCTTGCTTGCCCATTGGCCCGCTTTTAAATAGCCCGTCTTATCATACTCATTATATTTATATGCTGTTTTTAAGTCGGAGGAAGTTTTGCGCTCCTCTTCAAGCTGTTTGGCGTATGCGGCTTGCATTTTCACGGCGGAATCTATTTGCTTCTTTTTGATATCCTGTAAATTTACGGGCATTACAACGCGCGTATTATCCTGTACGGCAGTAAGAGTTTTGGGGTCTTTATACTGACGCGTAAACCTTTGCGGCGCGGCTTGCGCCAGGGCCTGCATATTCGTCGTAAAAAGTAAGATGAAAGCCAATGCCGTAGGCAAGACTTTTTTAGATAAGAATTCAATTAAATTCATGGTGTATCTCCCCTGTGAAAACTTTACTTGTTAATAATATCATAACATCAGAAGCGTTTTTACGACAGAGTCTAAAGTCCCACGCCCGCAAGGGCCATAAGTCCTAGGACGTCAAGGCTTACTAAATGATATAATAAAAAAAAGATAAATGTGCGACGGCGCACCCCCTCGTTTTATGGCGCACATACACTGTGGAGGATGTTCAATGGACGAAAAATTCTCTAAAGAAGGCCTTACATTTGATGATGTATTGCTTATCCCGCAGCACTCGCAAGTTCTTCCCAATATGGTTGATACCAAAACCAAGCTTACAAAAAAGATTAATCTTAATATCCCGCTGATGAGCGCGGGTATGGATACCGTTACCGAAGCCCGCCTGGCCATAGCCATAGCGCGCTGCGGCGGCATAGGCATAATACATAAGAATATGACCGCCGAGGAACAGGCCGCCGAAGTGGAAACCGTAAAACGCAGCGACCACGGCGTAATTAAAGACCCGTTTTGCCTTAAGCCCGACGCCTCTATAAAAGAGGCCGATGCTCTTATGGCCCGCTACCATATATCGGGCGTACCTATAGTTGATGATAATAAAAAGCTTATCGGCATAGTAACAAACAGGGATTTAAGGTTTGAAACTGATATGACAAAATCCGTAAGCGAAGTTATGACGTCAAAAGGCCTTGTAACCGCGCTTGAAGGAACATCACTTAAAAAAGCAAAAGAGATTTTGAAAGAAAAGCGCATAGAAAAACTGCCGCTTATTGATAAGGACGGTTTTTTAAAAGGCCTTATTACCATAAAGGATATAGAGAAGGCCGTCAGCCACCCCAATGCGGCAAAAGACTCTTTGGGCCGCCTGCTTGTTGGCGCGGCTATCGGCGTAACAAAAGATATGCAGTCGCGCGCTAAACTGCTTTTAGCGGCAGGGGCCGACGTACTTGTAATAGATACCGCCCACGGCCATTCACACGGAGTATTAGAATCAATAAAAGCTTTGCGCAAAGCCTTCCCCAAAGCGCAGTTTATAGCGGGCAATATAGCCACCGCCAAAGCCGCGCAGGACCTTATAAAAACAGGCGTTGACGCTATCAAAGTGGGTATAGGCCCGGGCGCTATTTGCACTACGCGCGTCGTAGCGGGGATAGGGATGCCGCAGGTAACCGCCATTTACGATTGCGCAAAAGTAGCCCAAAAGCACGGTATACCTGTTATTGCCGACGGGGGGATAAAATTTTCGGGCGATATCACAAAGGCTATAGCCGCAGGCGCGAATGTTTGTATGCTGGGCTCGCTTTTTGCGGGTACGCAGGAATCCCCGGGGGAAAACATAATCTATAACGGCCGCAGTTTTAAGACATACCGCGGTATGGGTTCCAGCGCGGCCATGGCCGCAGGCAGTAAGGACAGATACTTCCAAAGCGAAGCCAAAAAACTTGTGCCCGAAGGCGTTGAAGGCCGCGTACCCTACAGGGGCCCGCTGGAGGACATAGTATACCAGCTCATCGGCGGCTTGCGCGCGGGTATGGGCTATTGCGGCGTAAAGAATATAGAGGAACTTAAAACAAAAACTAAGTTCGTCAAAATAACAAATGCGGGGCTTTTGGAAAGCCATCCGCACGATATCTTCATCACGAAAGAAGAATCCAATTATACTAAGAGTGAGATTTAATGGAAGAACTTATAATTATTGCAGATTTTGGCGGCCAGTATAACCAGCTTATCGCCCGCCGCGTGAGGGAGGCCAATGTCTACAGCGAGATTGTGCCCTTTAATAAATTGGCTGAAACATTAAAAACCAAAAAACCGAAAGGTATAATTTTTACGGGCGGCCCCGCCAGCGTTTATGAAGAGGGCGCCCCAAAACTTCCAAAAGAAGTTTTTGAGCTTAATATCCCCATACTGGGCATATGTTACGGCGCACAGCTTACGGCGCATACTTTGGGCGGGCAAGTGGTATCGCCCGAGTTTAGGGAGTACGGCAAAATAAAACTTAATATATTAAAGGAAAGTAAAATCCTCAGAAATATTAAGGATAAAGAAGTCTGCTGGATGAGCCATACCGACAGGATTGAAGAACTGCCCCAAGGTTTTGAGCTTACAGCAAGCACCGATACCTGCCCCGTGGCGGTTATGGAAAATGCGGCTAAAAACATTTACTGCCTGCAATTCCACCCCGAGGTGGAACATACGCCGTTTGGCAAGCGTTTGTTAAAGAACTTCCTATACGATATCTGCGGGTGTAAAGGCGCTTGGACTATGAACAATTTTGTCCACGAACAGGTTGATATCATACGGCAAAAAGCGGCGGGCAAAAAGGTGCTTTGCGCATTTAGCGGGGGGGTGGATTCCTCTGTCGCGGCTATGCTGGTGCATAAGGCGATAGCTAATGACCTCGTTTGCGTTTTTGTGGACCACGGGCTTATGCGTAAGGACGAGGGCGACGCTATTGAAGCGGCCTTTAAAACCAAATTTAATCTTAATTTAATCCGCGTAAACGCTAAGGACCGTTTTTTAAACGCCCTTAAAGGCGTCAGCGATCCTGAGGAAAAGCGTAAAATAATAGGCCGCGAATTTATTGCGGTTTTTGATGAGGAAGCAAAAAAACTTGGCCATATTGACTTTTTGTTGCAGGGCACTATCTACGCCGATATCATTGAAAGCGGGCTGGGCAATGCCGCTTTGATAAAGAGCCACCATAATGTTGGCGGCCTGCCAAAAGATATGAAGCTTGGCCTCATAGAGCCTTTAAGGCTTTTGTTTAAGGACGAGGTCCGCCAAGTCGGCCTTGAGCTTGGACTGCCTGCTGATATTGTTAACCGCCAGCCTTTCCCGGGCCCGGGCCTTGCCGTGCGCTGCCTTGGTGAAATTACTGAAGAAAAACTTAAGATAATACGCGATAGCGACGCTGTGCTGCGCGATGAAATCAAAAAGAACGGCTTAACCGGCAGCATTTGGCAGTATTTTACGGTATTGCCCGATATACAGTCCGTCGGTGTGATGGGGGACGGCCGTACCTATTGCCACACGGTAGCCATACGCGCCGTAACATCCGTAGACGGTATGACGTCAGATTGGGCGCGCATACCATATGATGTTTTAGAAAAGGTGTCTAACCGTATTGTCAATGAGGTTAAAGGCGTAAACAGGATAGTTTATGATATAACCTCCAAGCCACCCGCCACGATAGAGTGGGAATAGCCTTTTGAGTTTATACTTTGTTGCTTCGTCAGTCGGATACATGGGGCTACTCGCCCCGCTGGGTATACCTTCTTCCTTGCGCCTCGTATAAACTCAAAATATGCGAAGTCCACTTTTGGTGCGGACGGGACGCTTGCCTACTTGCTGTATAAAATAATTTGCGAAAAGAAAGAAAAATAATCTTTCCTTGCGCCTCGTATAAACTCAAAATATGCGACGCGCACCCCTTGTGCGGACGGGACGGTTAATTACTTGCCGTAAAGCAATTTGCAAACAGATAAAAAAACCCGCCTTAAAAGCGGGTTTTTTATGTCTGTTATATTTTTTAATCTAAAGGCCTGAACGGAACTTTTATATTTTCCGTATTAGCTTTTGGCGTTTTTTGCCAATTCAGCATATCATTGGCAAAGTTTACGGTTGTTTGCTTTTCGTTTAAATTTTTAACATATTGTATGACTTCCGGAATCTTAGCCACTTTAACCTGGGTTTCCAATACGGGTAAGTAGGTGGCCTGGTTTTCATATATTATAGAACTTACTAAATTATCGCCATAATTCCTTGTTAAAGCTACGGCATTGGCCGTAAAAAGCTCAGGGTTGTTTTTATAAGAATCAGCTAATGCTTTTTCCACCGCGATGCGGTTATTGGAAACAACTTGCGCATTAGCGTCGGCAGAGGTCATTAACATCGCAGCCGTACCGCCAACCATCACTAAAACCGCGCCTGCCGCCCCGCCTTTGCCTTTAAGGCGTCTTGTGGCTGAGTTAATAAAATCTTTCACCATTTTTTCTGTCGTAGCATTAGGTACCTTAATGGCTTTTAATTGTTCAATGGTTTTAAATGCCGCTTTTATTGCGTCGTCAGCCTGTGCGCCTGCTGCTGCCGCCTCAACCCTTTCCATTTGGGTATTAAGCTTTAAAATGGTTCTTGTGGCGTCGTCTTGCGCCGCTATGATTCTTGCGGAGCTGCCGCGCTGCGCCTTACCTTCCGCAATCAAATCTTCAATAATTTGATTGGATACAGCATTTAACTCTTTGGATGTTGCAGCCCTTATTTCGCTGTTTGCAGCAGTAACTTCAGATCTCAAATTTGTGATAGTAGCTTTTTGGGTTTGCACTTCTTCCCTTAATTCCGCAACAATTTGGGGGTAAGATGTTCTAATCGTCATACGGCCGTGCGGGGTATTGTGGGTTACAGCCTCTGAACTTGCCGCCATCACCTGCTTCCTTAAATTTTCAATAATCTTATCATTATATTTTAATTGCTGCCTTAAGTTTGCGGTAGCGGTTTCTTTAACCGCCAATTTATGTTTTAATTCCGCGATAACCTTTTCACTTGCCGCTTTATTGGTTTTCAACTCTTGTCTTAATTCGGATGTAATACCCTCGGCGGCCTGTAATTCCATAGTTAAATCTTTGCGCAGGGATTCGCTGACGGCTAATTCCTGCCTTGCATTTGCCAGCAGTTTATTGCCTGCGGCCTCATTAGCCTGTATTGCTTTATCTAAGTCGTCAACGATGGAGGTATTTTTTACGCCGCCCTTATCAGCTTTTGAAAGCCTGGATTTTAAAGCTTTTTCCATAGCTTCATCTTCTTTTATTACATTAAGCAAATCGGCGCTTTGCTTCTCGCGGGATTTGATTGTTGTATTGCTCTGCTCCAATAAATCTTCCAAACGCAAGATTTCTTTAGCCTGAAGGCGGTTAACCCTTCCATTAAGGATATTGCCTGTAATAAGCCCTGCGGTAACCAAATATAGTATTATTGCTTCGGGGCTTGAAAAGTCTTCCACTAAAGCGGCTTTTTGTAATGTCTGCTTAACATCCGCGCGGCTTTTGCCTGTATTTTGTGCAAATAAGCCTGAAGGCGTAACCAAACTTAAACATAAGGCTAAAGCTGTTGCCTGTTTTAATCTGTTAAAAAACATAAACTCTCCTTTAAATATATACCCCCGCGAAAGTTTTAAAGCTCAGGCGGGGGGAAAAATTATTTATCTGTAAGGTATTTGTACAGGCTTTTCAGTATTTTTAAAATTTGCTGCGCCCCAATTAAAAAAGCTGGCTTCCGCCGCAAACTGCTGCTTGCTGTCTTTAAGTTCTTTCATATAATTCTGAACGGCGGGCAACTTTGAAATTTCTATTTGCTCTTCTATAATCGGGATATATGCATCTTGGTTCTCATAAATAACGCCGCTAACTAAATTGCTGCCGTACTTTTGGCTTAAAATGGCCGCTTGTAAAGGGAGCATTTGCGGCTCATCCGCATAAGCTTTATTAAGCATTTTTTCCACTGCTATGCGGTTATTTGATATAACCTGCGCGCTGGCGTCGGCAGAGGTCATTAACATCGCCGCCGTACCGCCAATCATCACTAAAACCGCGCCTGCCGCCCCGCCTTTGCCTTTAAGGCGTTTGGTGGCGGAGTTAATAAAATCATTTACCATTTGTTTGGTAGTGGCATTAGGCACTTTAAGGGCTTTTAATTGTTCAATTGCTTTTAAAGCTGTTTTTGCTGCGTCGTCAGCCTGCGCGCCTACGGCGGAGGCTTCAAACCTTTCCATATTGGTATTAACTTTTAAAATAGCTCTTGTGACATCGTCCTGCGCGGATATGATTCTGGCATTTGAGGCCAATTTGCTTTGCGCTACTTTACCTTCTTTAATTAAATCTTCCACAATTTGGTTATGTATAGCCTTCAGTTCAGCGGATTCGTAGATAAAGCCGCGGGTCTTTATAACTTTATCCTGTGTTTCCGCAAGTTCTCTTTCAAGGCTGGCAATTCTGGCCTGATACTCGCCGAGGTGGGATACTTTATCTAAAGTTGCTTGTGATGGTATTTTTGCTCTTGCGTCGGATAATTCTTTTAAAAGTTCTCTTTCCCTTACCTCCAATTTTTTATAAGACTTAATTTGCGCGCGCAAATTTTTATTGGTCTTTTCACTTTCCAGGAGTTCATCAAAAATCTCATTACGGGTTGTGGTCATATTTTCATATTTTACTTTATAGTCATTTGCCGCTCTGGTTGCCTTCAAATTTTTCTTTTGAAGGGCAAGGTTTGCGCCTATAGACGCAATAAGACCTAACCCCAGCCATATATCGCCATCATCAAGATTACCGAGAATTGAGGCTTGGTTCATAATTTGGTTTACCTCAGCCTTAGTCATCTTTTTTGTATTTTCCTGCGCAAATAAGCCTGAAGGCATAAGCAAACTTAAGCTTAAAGCCAAAGCTGTTACTTGTTTAAATTTATTAAGAAACATAGAAATCCTCCAATATATACTCCTATATACTACAGTTAAATATATAATACAAGAAATTAATTTTTACATCAAAGGCCTTAGGACCTATGCTCAAACAGCAAAAGGGCCCAGCGTCAAACTATCTTAACGCCTAAAAGGTAAGCCAAATCCGCCGCTTGAAGCGGGCCTATCTTTGCACCGTATAATTCTTTAAAGGTATCTGAAAGCATAATACCCTGTATTTCGCAGGCGGAAAGGTCAATATCCTTAAGCGGGGTTTTAAAAAAGTCCGCGCCTGTAAAATCCACTTTATTTAAGATGACTTTTTTAAGTTTTGCTTCAGAGAAAAACGCCTCTTTAAACGATGTGTTTTCCATACGGCACGCCGTTATTGATGATTTGGAAAAATTTGCATAGGAAAATAAACTTTCCGCAATAAGGCTTTCTTTGATAAGGCAAGCGCTGAAGTCCGCGCCATTGCCCTTGCAGTCTTGTATTTTGACGCCTTTTAAGTAGCTGTCAATAAAGATGCAGTTTGAAAAGTCGCAATTATTAAATTGGCAGTTAAACAAGGTGGCCTTCGTAAAGTCGCAGCACTCAAATTTACAGCTTGTAAATTTGACTGACTCAAACTCCAGCTTTACAAGGCTTATGTGCTCAAGGCGCTCGTTTTCAAAGGCCTCATTCTCTATATAATTATTATCGGCCAAAGCCTCAAATATACGCTGCTTTAACATATGTTTCCTTTATATTTAACGCAAACGCCCGCAGGAAAAGTAGCCGCTTTCGCTGTCATCGGCCCTGATATGCTCAAAACCCGCGTCCTTATAATAATTAAACATTTCCATATCGGGCGGGATAGCGTCGCCCTGTGTATCATTTTGTTTGGCGTGGACGGAATTAAGCTCCTCCCTCGTCAAACTGTGGAATATATATAAATACCCGTTGGGCTTAAGTATTTGCGCCGCTTTTGCAAAAACAGAGGGCTTATCTTCAAAGTGGGGGAAGGCATTAAAAATCAATACTTTATCAAAGTGTTTGCTCGGCAATAGCGCGGCGATAAAATCAGCTTGAACGGTCTTTGCCTGCGGGTGCTTTTTTTTGAGCTCGGCCAGCATTCCGCCCGATATATCAAGCGATAAAACCTCCGCCTTGGCTTCATTAAGTAAAGGGTAGAGTATGCCTGTGCCGCAAGCTGCGTCTAAAACCTTATCGCCCTGCGTGATACCCGTTTTCTTAAGCTGCGCGGGTATGCGCGCCTTGTAGGCGGGCTTTTCAAGGGAGTCCCAGCGGGGCGCAATCTCGTCAAAAAATTTTACTGAAGTTTCTTTATCCATAAATTGGCCAGCACGGGTATAACCAATATCTGCACAACAACGCTTAAGGCGCCTGCGGAAAGGGCGTTAAACCCTGTGCCGCGCATCATAAAATAAGCTAAAAATAAATAGGCCAATTTGCCCGAAGCTAAAGCGGTAAGTAAAGACACCAGCATACCAAGCCCGCCTTGCCTGCAAAGGCCCGCCACAAAACCATAGATACCCAGTTCAACCATCATAATAGGCATTACAGACATAGGCGGCATACCTGTTAAGCCATTGCTTAACCAAACGCTTGCCAAACCAAGCACCAATCCCGCGCGCGGCCCGTAAACCAAGCCTGCTAAAAGGACGGGGTAGTGCATAGGCAGTAAAGCGCGGCCGTTTAAACCTAACATATGGCAAACAGCGGGCAAAGCTACTGCTGCGGAAAGTAAGAGAGCCTGCAATAAAAAAGCTTTTTTTGTATTATCTTTAAGCATAGTGTTTTTTAGGACTTGGGTAGCCATATTTTAACCTCTCAAAATTAATTTAACTTATTATATCAATTAATATCCCGCAGGTCTAAAATATATTCTTAACCTGAAATTTATTATAATAATAAAAAAAGGAGGCTGCTATGTACGGCGGTTTTTGGGTAAGGTTGAGGGCTTTCCTGGTTGATATTTTTATTGCGGCTGCTATTGCCGCCACCATTAATGCAGGGCTTAGTTTTGCAGGCCTGTTCCGCACTGTAAAACATCCCGTAGTATTGTTCTATATAATCTTTTTTATCTCTGTTTTTTTATATTGGGTATTGTTTGAGTCCTCTAAACTGCAAGCAACGCCCGGTAAACTTTCTTTAGGTATTAAAGTCGTAAATTTACACGGCGCAAAAGCGGGGCTTTTACGTATTTTTTTCAGGAATGCGTGCAAACTTTTTTCTATCCTCACTTTAAACGCAGGCTTTATAATGGCGGGTTTTACACAAAAACGCCAGGCTTTGCATGATAAAATAAGCGGATGTTTGGTTATTTCTAAAAATGCCGATATAAACGATTTACCGCTTTTGCCAAAAACTTCAGCCTTAAAAATTATCTTTGCGATAGCAGGCGGCTTTATGCCTTTTATAATTATATTCGGGGCGATTGTCGGGGCTATGTTTATCGGCAAATCATACTTTTTAAAAGCGCAGGATAAAAAGGCGGATATCGCATTACAAATCCTGCGGCAAATAAAAGCCGCGCAGCCTAAAGGCGCCTATATAGAGGATTTTGCTTTACTCAATATCCCCGTTTTTGATATAAAAGGCAATACCGCCGAGTATGAGGGTTATATCTACACTCTTTTACCATATGGCGCAAGCGTGCACAGCAAGGACAAATACAATACTTTAACGATATGTTATGCTAAAGATACTGTTTGCCTGTATGGGAAGAAGGCGGATCTTATGCCGCATATTGAAGAGGCAATCCAAGGGATTGGGCCCGCAAATTGCTGCCTGTAACCTTTTTGATAATAAAAAAACTGCCTGAATTTTACTCAGGCAGTTTCTTTATTTAATACTTTTTGATTGTATTTGCGCGGCTTAGCTCTTTTAAGGCACAGGGGTGCGTTTGGGCACACCGTCCGCGCCCGTCAGGTTAGGAGCCGCTTTCTTTGGAATACTTATCCACATTGTCGGCCGCGGTCTTGATATTATTGACGGTATTGCACCCGCCGACGCATCCGCCGTTGCAGCACATAACCTCAACCAAATTGGCATTACAAACGCCTTTGGAATAAGCTTTAAGCTTAAATATGGTCTTTTTATCAATACCTGTAATAAGTTCTTCCTTGATTTTGGGGGCGGCATCGCCTGCAAAACGCTTTACGGTATTAGTAACGCCGCCGCGTACGCCGAAGGTCAAAGCCTCTTTGGTAACGCCGGAGTCAAAAGCCTCGTCCTTACAGTTTTCAAGGTCAATATCCTTGCCGTTAATCATAGCCTTAAGCTCTTCAAAGCTGATGACATAATCAACAAACTTATCTTCCTGCGCTTCTTTGCGTTTGGATAAACAGGGGCCCACAAATACTGTAATAATATCAGGGTCCTGCTTTTTAAGGAGTTCAGCCGTATAATGCATAGGCGTAGCGGTATGCGATACATAAGGCATAAGCTCGGGCACGTGTTTTTTAACCATACGCACATAGGCGTGACAGCAGGAGGTCGTCATAAAAGGCTGTCCGCCTTCAATGACTCTTTCCTTAAACTCGGCCGCTTCGTTTTTGGCGGTGATATCCGCGCCGATAGCGACTTCGCAAACATCGCTAAACCCTAATTCTTTTACAGCGGTTTTAAGTTTGCCCATACTCACGCCAAACTGGCCCGCGATAGAAGGCGCTAACATCGCTACAATTTTTTCACCCGTTTTGGTAAGTTTAAGCACGTCTAAAATCTGGCTGCGTTCCATAATCGCGCCGAAGGGGCAGGTCTTAAGGCATTTGCCGCAGCTGATGCAAAGGCTGTGGTCAATAACCGCAATGCCCTTTTCAGTCTTTTTAATGGCTGATACGGGGCAGGCGTCTTCACAAGGAACGCTCACTTTCACAATCGCGCCATAGGGGCAGGCCTCTTTACATTTACCGCAGCTTTTGCAAAGGTCGGTATCAATATGTGCTTTTAAGCTGTCCTTTTCCTTCCTGACGGAAATCGCGCCAAACGGGCATTCCGTCGTGCATTTGCGGGAAAGGCAGCCCTGGCAAATTTCAGACACCATATACCTGCTTTTAACGCAGGCTTTGCAGGCCGATTCCAGCACAGTCAAAAGTTTGGTGCTGGTATGGTCAAACTGGGGCAAATTCTGGCCTACATAATCATTGATATTTAAAGCTTCATCAACTTCGTTTACCGAGTACCCGAAAGCCGCCAAAGCGCGCAATTTAAGGATAGCGCGTTCTTTATAAACGCAGCATCTGAAAGCCGCTTCCCGGCCTTTGGGGATAATATTAAAAGGCATACGGTTAATTTCTTTTTCCAAAGTACCGTTATAGAACATACGGGAAATTTCTTCCAGTACTTCCATTTTGAAATGTTCTGAGTAGTTTCTGTTTTTGTTTGTCATAATATATTAATATTTTATCAATTTTTGAGCGTTGATGACAGC
The DNA here is from genome assembly GCA_964415545.1 of uncultured Elusimicrobium sp. Taxonomy (GTDB): domain Bacteria; phylum Elusimicrobiota; class Elusimicrobia; order Elusimicrobiales; family Elusimicrobiaceae; genus Proelusimicrobium. The sequence continues at coordinate 128,474 of CAYQAU010000002.1, read as the reverse complement.
AGGGCCAAACCTACGCTCAAGTCTTCATTTTGTACAATAACTTCAGGCGGGGTTTTGATGTCGGCGGGGGAAAAGTTCCAAATCGCCTGTATACCGCCTGCAACTAAAGTATCAGCCACGCCCTGCGCGGCCGGCGCCGGCACTGTTATAATAGCCAGCGATAATCTGTATTTCTGTAAATAGGCGGACAAATTTTCAATATGGTACAAATTATCTTTATTTTCGGTTTTTACTTTATTTGTATCACTGTCAAAAGCCGCCACGATATTAAAACCGTGCTTCTTAAACCCCTCATAATGGAAAAGGGCCGCGCCCAGTTTGCCATAACCTACCAGTAAAACGTCTTTTTTTGCGCCCCAGCCCAAAAAATCGGCTATAGCGTTTATCGTACCCTTAATATGGTAGCCCAGCTTGGTTTTACCGGGCGCGCTTACCATAAGCAAATCCTTTTTGATGAGGATTTGGCTTAAGCCTGTTTCCTTAGCTATCAGGGCCGATGATATATACTCGCGCCCATACCCTAACATCCTGTTGAACAGTCTGAAATATAAAGGCATTCTCTTTACGGCCTGCTTATTACATTGCATAGTTAGTGTTCCCTGCATATAGACTGCCGCCGTTTTTAGGCGGCGGCAGTTATAATTAGTTTAGGTTTTACTTGCTTGAGTTTAAAGGCTTGCCGTAGTAGGCTTTAAGGAAGATTTCCTTAATTTCCGATACCAACGGATACCTTGCGTTGCCGCCTGTGCACTGGTCGTCAAAGGCCAATTCTGACACTTCGTCAATCTTTGCAAGGAACTCCGCTTCGTTTACGCCGGCTTCCTGTATGGATTTAGGGATGCCCAAATCCTTTTTAAGCTGTTCAATAGCCAAAACAAGTTTGCGTACTTTTTCGTCTTTGGAATCTTCCGGTTTGGAGAAGCCCAAAAAGTCCGCAATTTTGCCGTAGCGGCCCTTTACAAAAGGATATTTGTATTGGGGCAAGAGGCCCTGTTTCGTCGGTTTATCAGTTGCGTTAAACTCTATGACATAGCTGATAAGCAAGGCGTTTGCAAGGCCGTGCGGGACGTGGAAAATACCGCCCAGCTTGTGCGCCATAGAGTGGCATAAACCCAAGAACGCGTTAGCAAAAGCCATACCCGCTATCGTAGCGGCATAGTGCATCTTTTCCCTTGCGTTGGGGTTCTTTGCGCCTTCATCATAGGAATGCTTAAGATATTTAAAGACTAATCTTGTCGCTTCCAAAGCCTGGCCTTCCGTGAAGTTGGTTGAGAAGACGGAGGTATAAGCCTCAATGGCGTGGACCATAACGTCTAAACCGGAGAAAGCGGTTAAAGATTTAGGCATATTCATTACAAATTCAGGGTCAACAATAGCCATATCAGGGGTTAAAGCATAGTCCGTAATGGCGTATTTGGTATTGGTCCTTTCGTCGGTAATAATGGTAAAAGGCGTAACTTCTGAGCCTGTACCCGATGTTGTGGGTATGGCAACCATTGTGGCCTTTTTGCCCAAATCAGGCAAGTGGTAAATGCGCTTTCTGATATCCATAAACCTGGTGGCGATATCTTCAAACTTAAGGTCGGGGTTTTCATATAGCAGCCAAACCATTTTAGCCGCGTCCATAGGCGAACCGCCGCCCAAAGCGATAATCAAATCAGGCTGGAATGAATCTGTAATCTTTAAAGCGGCATTGATATTGGAAAGATCGGGATCGGGCTTTACGCCGCTAAATACGCGGATAGCCACGCCCAGGTTTTCCAATACTTCGCTTACCTGCGCGACGAAGCCGAATTGCTCCATAAACTTATCTGTAACGATAAGCGCGCGCTGTTTGCCTTTTAACTCTTCCAAGGCAAGCTTTAATGCGCCGCGTTTAAAATATATCTTCCTGGGCACTTTGTACCAGAGCATATTTTCACGCCTTTGCGCTACTGATTTAATGTTCATAAGATGTTTTACTCCTATATTTTCGCTGACGGAGTTGCCGCCCCATGAACCGCAGCCCAAAGTCAGAGAAGGCGCGAGTTTAAAGTTATAAACGTCGCCAATAGCACCCTGGGAGGACGGCATATTAACCAATGTCCTGCCCGTGTGCATAACTTTTTGGAAGATATCAACATGTTCCTGGTTGGCTTCATCCGTATAAAGTACGGAGGTATGGCCCGCGCCGCCAAGCTCAATTAAAGCTTCAGCGGTGTTTACTGCGTCCTCAAAATTCGGCGCTTTAAAGAAACCGAGTATCGGGGAAAGCTTTTCGTGGGAGAAAATTTCCTCATCGCCCACAACGCTGCATTCGGCAATTAAAACCTTTGTTTCAGGCGCAACTTTAATACCCGCCATATTGGCGATTTTATAAGCGCTTTGGCCGACGATATCAGCATTAAGCTTATGGCCGTCAGGCATAATAAGTTTGCCTACCGCTTCTTTTTCTTTTTTAGAAAGGAAGTGGCAGCCGCGTTCAATAAACTCTTTCTTTACTTCTTCATAAATAGGAGCTTCAACGATTACGGATTGTTCGCTTGCGCAAATAACGCCGTTATCAAAGGTTTTGCTCATAATTACGGAGCTTACAGCCATCTTAATATTGGCTGTAGCGTCAATCACCACAGGCGTATTGCCCGCGCCGACGCCGATTGCCGGCTTGCCCGAGCTGTATGCCGCTCTAACCATACCGGGGCCGCCAGTAGCTAAAATAAGGTTAATGCCCGGGTGATGCATAAGCGCGTCGCTCATGGCCATTGTCGGGTTCTCCACCCAGCCGATGATGTCTTTTGGCGCGCCTGCTTCCACAGCGGCGTCTAAAACAATTTTAGCGGCTGCAATGGTGCACTTTTTTGCGCGCGGATGCGGGGAAAATACGATACCGTTCCTCGTCTTAAGCGCGAGCAAGGATTTAAAAATGGCGGTTGAAGTCGGGTTAGTCGTGGGTACTACGCCCGCGATGAGGCCGATAGGCTCCGCAATTTGTTTGTAACCGAAGGAGTCATCATCACTTATAACGCCGCAGGTTTTAGTATCTTTATAGTTATTATATATGTACTCTGCCGCGAAATGGTTTTTGATAACCTTATCTTCCATAACCCCCATACCCGTCTCTTCAACGGCGAGTTTGGATAAGCTGATGCGCGCTCTTGCTGCTGCAATAGCGGCTGCCTGGAAAATCTTGTCCACTTGCTTTTGGTCAAAAGCGGAATAGATTTTTTGGGCAGCTTTAACTCTGTTTACTACTTCGTCAAGGTTTTTTAAAGCAGCTTTGTCGTCCTGCTGCTGTACTTGTTTTTTCTCTGCCATAACGTCCTCTTTTTTTAAGTTAACTAAAACTTTAATTGGATACTTATGTATCTATTATACATTTTAGTTTTTATTTTTACAATACTTTTTAAAAATTATAACCCGACGTAAACAAAATATCTTGTACGGTTGATTGGAGCTTTTTATATCTAATAACCCTTTATCCTTGTGCAAATAATTATAAATACATATATAATAGGGATAAGTTTTTTAAAAGGGGGCGGTTATGAAAGGGAAATTATTATTAGGTTCATTGGTTTTGGCGGGCGTATTATTTTTTAGCGGGTGTATATACAGGCAGACGCCTGCATCTAACCTCAATTTTATCCCGCAGGTGGATTTTACGCAGATAGACAGTATGAAGAAGGGCATTGCCTGTGAGACGGATTTGTTCGGGTTCCTCTCCATTGACGGCAGCCAAAGCGTAGTGGCGGCAGCCCAAAACGGCGGGCTTAAAACCGTTTTGCTGGTAGACAGGGATACCACTTGGTATGTTCTTTGGACTAAAACCTGTACCGTCGTCTACGGGTATTAGGTGCGATGGCGCACTCCCAATGCGGATGGGACGGTGGCATTCGCCACTTGTGCCGTGAGATACTAAACTGCGTTTGATACATTCTAAAGCCCGTCTTGCACGGGTTTTTTGTTTTTTTGATTGTCATTGAGGGGAATGCAATGACGAAGCAACCTGGTCTTTAAGATAAATTAAATTGTTTTATTTTTCTGTGGTGTTTTGCGGAAGCGGAACAAAGTTTGCTTATGTTTTTTAAAATATCTGTGGATAAGCACAATGCTTAAGATTGTTGCAAGTAAATCCGATACAGGCGGCGCAAATAATACGCCGTTAAGGCCAAAGAATAAAGGCAATATAATTACCAAAGGTATAAGAATAAGTATCTGGCGGGAAAGGCTTAAAAGGGCGGCCTTCATAGGCTTATTAATCGCCTGGAAGAAGCTTGTTGAAAGTATAGGTATAGAAATTATGGGCAGCATCAGATTAAATATCCTTAAAGCATAAGCAGACATATCTATAAGATTGCTGTCTGTACTGTTAAAAATGCTTACAATGGGGCGGGCAAAAAGCTCCACCACAATAAAACCTATGGTAGTAATAACAACGCCCCAGCGCATAGCCATTTTAAGGGTTTGGATTGAGGTTTTGTACTTCCGCGCGCCGTAGTTATAACCTACCAAAGGCTGCGCGCCTTGGCTTATGCCGATAATAGGCATAACAATAATCGTATTTACGCTGATTACTATACCTATGGCCGATACAGCCAAATCGCCGCCGTAGATAATCAAAGAATGGTTTAAAATAGTATTAAGCGCGCCGCCTGAAAGCTGGAAGACAAACTGCGCAAAGCCCACCTTCATACTATCCTTAATAATATACTTATTAAGCTTAAAATACTTAAACCTTAACCGGAACGGGTTTGATTTCCTTAAAAAGAAAATCATTATCCATATAAAAGAAATTATTTGACCCAAAACAACCGCCAGGGCCGCGCCCGTCATACCAAGATTAAATGTGAAGATAAAAAGCGGCGCAAAAATTATATTTATAAGCGCGCCTATAAGCTGGGTGCCCATAGCCGTCTTAGGGTTACCGCTTGAGCGTATAAAATAATTTAGGCCGATACTGATTGAAAAGAAAAAGTACCCTATCAAAACAGGCCTTGCATATTCCCTTGCATAAGGCAGGATATCAGGCGTAGAACCCAGGAATACCAATATAGGGTCCAAATAAAACCAGCAGGCTGTGGTAATAATTGCGGAAACTATAAGCAAATAGATAAAAGCATTACCCAGGATGAGGGAGGCCGCGTCATAACGCTTCTCGCCCAATCTTATGGAAAACAAAGCATTTGCGCCCACGCCTACAAGCATACTGAAGGCCATAAACAAAAGCCCGAGGGGGAAGATAATACTTATGCCCGCGATGCCCAAAGCGCCGACTTCATTGCCGATATAAACGCGCGATATAATATTATAAAAAGCGTTAACAAACATACCCGCCATAGCGGGCGCGGAAAACTTTATAAGTAATTGGGAAATCGTCCTTGCTTTAAAGGGATTGGCTGACTTGCTTACACTGCTGTTTATGGCTTGCTGCATATATTAATAGTATATCATTTTCAATATGCCGCGGCGGCGTTTAAAGCTGGTTTGTAAGCGCGCCGATGATATGGTAATTAAAGTCCATTTGTATTTCCTGCTGCATAAGTTCGCTGTTGGCGAAATCATTTTCAAAAAGGCGCGACTCAAGTTCGTCCACAAACTTTTGGTCGTCAATAGCTACGCTCATTTCCTTGTTTACAAACAGGCTCATCTTATCAAAATTGGCCGATCCTACCACCGCCCAGTTATCATAAAGCGCGGCTTTGACGTGGCTCATCCCCTGGTAAAAATATACTTTTATTCCATTGCGGTAAAGTATATTTGCCATGGCCATGTTGTTCTTGTGCATTATGGTAATATCATTTTCCCCGGGCAGGATAACGCGTACGTCAACGCCGCGCCCGCGCGCTTTGATAAGCGCGTCTACAATCCTGTCGTCGGAGAAATAGGCGTTCTCTATATAAATACGGCGGTTTGCCCTTTTTATGGCCTCAAGCTGGGCTTTAAAAATCTGGGCTTCATCGGGTTTTGTGTAAAGCAGGCGCACATTAATCATACCGGGTTTTTCGGCGTTAACGGCGCGCTCGGCCTTGCTGAATATCATACGGTAAGCCGCCGCAAAATCCCCGCCGATGCCCGCAAAAGACCAGGACTCATAAAAATTCTTAACCAAACGCCCTACCACAGGCCCGCGCAGGCTTATCATCATATCATGCCAAAGGTAGCGGTATTCTTCGCCAAAATTCATACCGCCGGTATAGGCAAGTTCCCTGTCTATCATAATAACTTTGCTGTGGTCAAAAGTGGCCCAGGTATTGGGGCGCGTGCGCACGGATACTTTGGATTTCTTTTCAAGATAATCGGGTATATCCTGTATGGTAAAATCTTTGCTTACGGCCAGCTCGGGCGTCTTTTTAAAATTGAGCAGTGAGTTCAGCTCATCAAGCAAAACCCTTACCTCAACGCCTTCATTTGATTTTTCTTTAAGCATATCGGCAATCTTAATTGAATACGCGTCCGCCGCAAAGATATATAACCTTATAAATATGGACTGCTTTGCCCTTGACGCATTAAGCATAAAGTGGGAAAAGAATTCATCCCCGTCAATAAGCAGGCCGACATCAGCCTTATAAACCTCTTTTGAAATATATATATTAAGGTAATCATTAAATTGCTTTAAATCCATAAAAGGCGCGGTTGTGTTGAGTGGCGGGACTTCCTTTAAGTCAACCAACAGGGGGGACATCCCGCTGTAAAGCGAGTTTTTAGCCAGAGAAAACAGCCTGTGCACACTGGTAAATGGCGCGTTTATTATTGCAAAAAAATGGCTCCTGATAAAAAAAGAATAAATGAAGGTTAGGGAAAACCCTAAATCGGACATCTGTTTCTTTAACTCATAATACTCAGGTATCTGCACGGTGGCGGAATAGTTATTTGCCGTGTCAAAATAGAAATAAGGCTGCAATGGCAGCTTTGTAAGTTTAAACAGAAATTTTGTCCTGTTGATATTGGCCTTTGTGAGCTCTTTTTTAAACTCTTCCAAAACCAGGTCGTTAAAAGCCTTTGCGTCCATCCCGCCCAGCAACTCTATATCTTTGGGCGCTTTGTCTAAGGATGTCATCTGCGGATTGCCCTGTGCGTCTTTATAAAGTACGGTTTCATATTCCTGGATTAAGATAACCAAGCCTGTGTTCTTCTCCTTAGGCACTTGGGCGAGTATAACCTGTTGTAAAAGTATATCCAAACCTTCTTGCACATACACAATATCCTCCACAGGGGGGGCGATGTCGTCTTTATCAGCTTTTACGGGGTTTAGGTTTAATATGGAAAATTTTTCTATCCCTTTCTGTTTATTCTGCGGTAAATCAGCGGCGAAATAGACTTCAGATCCCTCAAAGAGATATTTTATATAAAGCTTATTATTTTTAGCAAAAACGGAAGCGGGCTCCACCACGTGGCTTTCTATCTGAGACATTTCCCTTGAATGCTTTTTGCTGTTTGTAGTTATACAGCCGTTTAACAGAAGAGTGAAAGAAAGCAGCGCGGCAATATATCTCATAATCATCCTTATTTGCAATGCGTATTTGGCGGCACGTCGGCGGTAATCCACGTATTGGCCGCTATTACCGAGCCTGCGCCTATTTTTATATCACCTAAAATAGTAGCGCCTGCGTATATTGTTACATTGTCCTCAACATCAGGGTGGCGTTTAATGCCTTTTTGGGGGTTGCCGTTCTCGTCTAAAGGGAAGCTGCGCGCGCCTAAAGTTACGCCTTGGTAAAGTTTGACATTTTTGCCAATTGTCGCAGTTTCGCCGATGACGACGCCTGTCCCGTGGTCAATAAAAAAGTAAGGCCCTATTTTTGCCCCCGGGTGTATATCTATCCCCGTAATACTGTGGGCGTGTTCTGTCAGCATACGCGCTATGAGGCCCACGCCGTTTTTGTAAAAGAAATGCGCCATACGCTGGTAACAAACCGCCTCCGGGCCGGGGTAACACAAAAGAACTTCAAAATTATTTTTTGCCGCAGGGTCCCCATTATAAGCGGCGGTAATATCGGTAAAAGCAAGCTGCTGCAGCTGCGGTAAATACTCCAAAAATTCATCGGTAATTTTACGGGCTTTAAGCTCGCAGGCGGCGCAATCTTTGCCGTCCTTACAAAGCAGGCAAAAGGTATTTTTGATTTCGCGGCGCAAATCCCGCATAGCGGCCTCTAAAGACGCGCTAAGCAGCTTTTGCTCTTGTTCAAGGTTCTTACCCAATATTTTAGCGGTATGGACAAAAAGGATTTTCTTTATCGTGCTAAACGCATTTATTATCAGTTCCTTTTTGGGAAAAAACTCCGCGCGGGCAAAAGGCAGGCGCAGCGGGTTATCAGTATTTAAAATAGTATCTGAAAGTTTTTTTATAATTTCTTGCTCGTTTGACATGGAAATATTTTACAAAATTTAGGATAATTTAATTGTATAATCTAACTAGCGGTTTTATATATTAAGAGGTTTAATCTATGCCTATTGCGGATATCAAAAAAAAGGAACTTAACCTTTCTTCCTTAATTACGCTTTCTTTGCAGGTTTGGCTTCGTATCTTTATACCATATCTTAAAATAATCGGGCTTATGCTCCTTTTCATTTTGGCCGCTATTATTTTGTTTTTACTGCTCTTACGTTATGTTCCTATAGCCCTGCTGATGATGCTTTTTCTTTTCTCATTTCCGGTATTACTATTTGTTTTAAACCTTCTTTTCATTACTTTTATACCTATTGCAGATGATATTATTTGCGGCATAAAACCCTCTGTTTTTAACGCGCTGGAAAGCATATCCGTAAAAAGCTTTTTAAAACTTATAGCCGCCGTTATTATTATAGTATTGGCTTTTACCGTTTTAAGATTGCCATTATTTTTAACAGATAATCCGCTGCTGATGATGCCTTATTTATTATTACTTTTCATTGTTTCAATGACGGCAATGGTATATATAATGTTTTTCCCGCAAGCAATATTTTTAAGGGACGCAGGCATACTGCAATGCTTTACATACAGCTATTACCTTGTTAAAGACCGCTGGTGGCAAACCTTTGGGCGCATACTTATGTTTGCATTGATACAAATGGTAATAATGGGCGCGCTTATCGGTATCTTGGCGGCTATATTCTTTATTGTAAACGGCTTTAATATAGCGGCTTTGGTTGAGGTCTATAAAGTAAGCCCGCAAATGTTTTTAATGGCGTTGTTCCCTTTGTTTAAAAGTATCGCTATTTTTGCGGTTTTAGGTTACGTGCTTATCGGCTTTACGGCTGTATATCAGATTGTGGCCAATACGGTATTATTTAATAACCTTGAGCTGGATGAAACGGAGAAGAAAGACGCAGCTGAAGAGGACCTTATTATCGGCGGCACACCTTTAGATACGGGTAAAGACCCTGAGTTTACCGAAATGTTTAATAATGTAAAGGAAGTCAATATCCCCACCGCGAGTGATACCGAAAAGTTTGCCAATCCGCAGCAATCAAGGACGAGGGAAGAAGTGCTGCGCAATTTTGAACCGATAGAGATACATGATGACACGCCTGATGCGCCCAAAGCCGAGCCTCAAAAAATAGTACAAAGGATAGACGAATATCCGACCGCGCCTATCGGGGCGATAAAAAAAGATTTAAAGTTACAGCCTCAGGAAGACGGCAAAATGCCTACGCTTGATATAACCACAAGGATAAAAAATAACAACCACGGTTTACCGAGCATCTATAAACCTGAGGGAGGGGAATAATATATGGACATAACAAAAAAACTTTTATCAATACCGTCATTAATAGCGGCTTCCGCCATTACTTATATTAAGACATTTCCGTTTATATTAATTTTTTATTTTGTGCCCGCATTATTTCTTGTAGCGGCGGTTAATCCGTCAATGAAGGAGTTTTTGGAAGCAGCCGCAAAACTTGCGCAGACGGGCGCCTCGCCTGAAGACATAGCTGCGGCTTTTTCCGTCTTTGCCTCACAGCCTTTTGTGATGTTTATATCAACCTGCTTCTTTGTATTGTTTATATACAATGCTATTTTAAGCTATTTGATTAATGAAAGCTTTTCCAACCCCGCCAAGCGCGGCATACTAAGCGCAGTCATCTCCTCTATAACCTGCCTGCCGCGTTATGTACTGTGCTGTTTTGTGTTTTTCTGCATATTGGGCTTGTTTACACTTGTGCCGCTTTTGCCTGTAGCTTTTTTTAACCTGCCGCTCATATTAAAAATTTTAGTGGGTATAGTATGGTTATTTTGCGTATTATTCGCGATAGCATTTTCCGTTACAAGCATATTTTTTACGCGCGTGGCTGTACTTCGTAAAAAGGGCCCGGGGCAGGTTTTTATATACAGCTCAAAAATAGTTAAAGCGCATTTTGCCAAGCTTATTATATATGTAATTATTATTGCCGCTTTAACATGGGCTTTATCTTTGGTGGCGCAAAGTTTTATAGCGATACCTTTTGCTATAGCTATAAATATATTCAATTTAAATCCCGATACGGCTTTACTGCCGTTTACGGTAATCTCTAACGGGCTGGTGGCGTTTTTCCCTATCACGGCCCTTACGGTGTACTTCCTTAATACAGACTATATTATCAATTATGACCGCAATAAAATGGAAAATTATGCCAGAGTATCGGCCATAAATGATAACTCCCTTCCAAAAATAAAGTAGCCGGCGGCTGACTTTGTATTATGGAATGAATTTAGTTAGTATACGTACTGCGGTATCAGCTTCCAAAAACACGCAAAGGCCTGCATCTGTGGCGGTTTGGCGGTAATAGTCAAAAGCCGCGCCCGCCGATACGGACACGCAAACAGGCGTCTTATACTCTTTTGATATAGCCGCTAATGCGGGCATAATCTGCGGGTCTTCTTCTTTAAGTGATTTTAAGACGGGGCTTAAAGGTATAGTCGCAAAGATTATGCTGCCGTACTCGCCGCTTTGGGCGGCGGCGCGCGTAATTTCTAAAGCGGCGGCGTCTGGGCACATAGGGGTAATATCAAACGGGTTCCTTACGTCTACAATAGTATCCAGCTTATACTTAGCTAAAACGGCTTGCAGTTTTTCTTTTAAAGCGGGGGAGGGCGCGGCGGCTTTAACAGGCCCGCCACGCAAAATATTATCGGCCATACCGCTTGTTTCAAAACCCGCATTGCTTATCATAAATACATTATTATTAGCGGGCGGCGTATCGGTAAGAGCAAGCGCAGCGCGCGTTAAAAGCTCAAACTCCGCAAAAGTGGAGGCTACAAGCGCCCCTGCCCGTTCAAAAATCTGCTTAATGGTCAAAAAATCGCCTGCAATTGAGGCTGTGTGCCCCATAACCGCTTTTTGTCCTACAGGCGTCCTGCCCGCCGCATAAATAACGATATTCTTGCCATTGGCCTTGGCAGCTTTTATTGCTTCTTTCATCTTTATGCCATCGCCCGCTTTGAGGCCTTCGCTGTAAACCATTATCACTTTAACCTTATCGCCCTGAGCGAGATATTTTACATAGTCCGCCACGGTGATATCGTTTTGGTTACCCGTCATAACGCAATACTCGGGCTTGACCTCGGGCATTTTGCCTAATGCGGAAATGACAAAAGCGCCGCTTTGGCTGATAAAAGCGCAGGGCGCAAAGTTTTTATTGCCGCCTAAAGGCGGCGTCAGCTTATTTTTAGGTATAAATAATGTATTTACTTTTGAGGGATTTGAAACTATGCCCAGCGAATTACTGCCGTTAACCGCAAAATCAGGGTTAATCTTTTTACCTTCGGCTATTATGGCATCAAGAGCCTCTTTAGCTTTTGCGCTGCCCTCTTTCTCACCTATTCCGCCCGTTATAAGCACAAGGCCGTTAACCTTACCGCTTAAAGCGGCGTCTTTTACAGCGTCTAAAGCGGCGGCGGCGGGTACGGTAACAACAAGCATATCAACAGTTTCAGGCAAATCTTTGCAGCTTGCATAACATTTTACGCCGTCAATTTTATCGGCCGCAGGTTTAATGATAAATAATTTATTTATATCAAATCCCGCCTGTATTACATTATTAAGGATGATGCGGCCCATATTCATCTTAGTTTCGCTCACGCCTACTACGCCTACTGTTTTAGGTTCAAGCAAAGCTTCTATGGCTTTGGCGGTGGGCTCAGGGCGCAAAGCCGCTTCGTCATTAGTTTTAAATCTTAAAACGCCGTCTAAGGCATAGGCCTTGCCGCCGATAGTTACTAAAGGATTAATTTCCAGCTCCTCTATAATAAAAGGGCTTTGGGGGGCGGTAAAGTGAAGCATAAGCGCGGCCAGCTTCTCAACCCATTTTGTAAGGTTTTCAAGGCTCACGTTCTGTTTTGAACCGCGCGCTGCGCCGCCGGCATAACGCCAGATAAAAGATTCTTCTGTAAATTTTTTAAAATCCGCGTCTTTGGCGGATATTATAGATGTACCGTTTTTAAGGTTTTGGGCTATATTTTCAGCGTCCGTACCGCCTGTGCCAAGTGATATTACAGGCCCGAAAGCCTTATCATAACGCGCGCCAAGCAGTATCTCGCGCCCCAGAGCAAAGGGGGGGTACTCCATAAACTCCACGGCCATAAAAGTATCCGCTTGAGGGAATGCATCCTGCATCTGCTTAAAAACAGCGGGCGCGTCCTCTTTCAAACAAATTTTTACGCCGCCGCTTTCGGTTTTGTGCAAAATAGTGTCGGAGACTATTTTTATAACAACTTTACCGCCCTTAAACTTTGCCAAAGCCTCCGCTATATTTGCGCCGCGCGCTAAAACAGCGTGGGCCGGAACGTCTAAACCCATATAGTTAAAAATTTTATAGCAGTCAACCTCGCTCAAAGCTTTTTTGCCTTTGGCGGCCGCGGCAGCCAGCAGGGAATTTATAAAGTCCATAATAATCTCCGTAAACTTCTCAATATTTATATTATTATTATATAATATACTTGTAAGAAGATATTAATAAAGGAGAAATCCCTTAATGAACAGTTTTCTTTTGGCTTTGAACTTGCTGGGCGGTCTTGGTGTATTTTTACTCGGTATAAAAATGATGAGCGAGGGCTTGCAAAAAGCTGCGGGCAACCGCTTGCGCAAAATTATATCGGGCGCGACTAATAACAGATTTACGGCTATGCTTTCCGGCGTAGCGGCGACGTCTATCATACAGTCCTCCTCCGCGACTACGGTTATGGTCGTCGGTTTTGCAAGCGCGGGGCTGCTTACTTTAAGCCAGTCTTTAGGCGTTATTTTCGGGGCCAATATCGGCACAACAACCACGGCGTGGATTATCAGCTTACTCGGTTTTAAAGTGCAGATAACTCTTTTTGCATTGCCTATGATAGGTATCGGCTTCTTTTCGCAATTCATCCAAAAGTGGCCAATAGTCCGCAGGCTGGGGGAAGCAGCTCTGGGCTTTGGTCTTTTGTTCCTGGGCTTATCCTTAATTAAAGACGGCATACCTGATATACAGACCTCCTCAACCACTATAGATTGGATAACAAAATTCAGGCCTGATACAATCTTCTCCCTGCTGGGCGTAGTGGGGGTAGGCACGGTTTTAACGGTTATCTTCCAATCCTCAAGCGCGGTAATGGCTGTAACATTAACATGTGCGGCCAAAGGCCTTATTGATTACCCTACAGCAGCAGCTTTGGTATTGGGTGAAAACATCGGCACCACAATCACCGCCAATATAGCCGCTATCGGCACTACCAGGACGGCCAAACGTGCTGCGCTGGGCCACTTGATGTTTAACGTAATAGGCGTATGCTGGGCAATAATTTTATTCCACCCTTTGCTTAGTTTGGTTGACGAAATTGTACCGGGTTCTACGGTAGGTAATTCGCCTGAAGTTTTACTTACAAGCATACCAATACACTTGGCGGCGTTCCACACCACATTTAACGTGATTAATACGACGGTAATGCTTGTTTTTATAAAGAGTTTTGAAAAGGTAATAATGTTCCTTATGCCTGTAAAAAAGAGCGAGGAAAAGCAAACAGATTTGGTTTACCTTAATATGGGTTTAATGGCGACGCCGCAACTTTCAATAAGCGCGGCGTGGAAAGAGGTTGACCGCATGGCAGGCTTGGTTGAGACGGTAGTCTCCAAAAACCTGCACGCAATAAAGACGGACGAGCCTAAATTATTTGACAGGAATATAGACGAAGTCCTCTCCGCCGAAAAGGCAAGCGACGTGCTTGAGTTTAAAATTAATGATTACCTTACTAAAATGATGCACGACCATCTTTCGCGCGACACCATAAACGAAGTATTAACAATCATTGATATCAGCAACCACCTTGAAAAGATGTGCGACCACGGGCAAAGAATAGCTATATTATTAAGGAAAGCGCAGGCCGGCAAGGACTTTACGCCCGAAGATATGCAAAAGCTTGAAATTATAGCGCTTAAAGTCAAAAAGATTGTAAAAGAGACGCGCCTTACCATACTTTCAGAGGAGCTTGATACCCCTTTAGTAATGGGCCAGGCTCTGCAGCGCGAGCGCGAGCTTAACGATATGCGCCACAGCTTCCGCGACGAAAAGAGTATGAGGGATTACCAGGCGGCCGATAGGAATGTCTCCCCAATCTCAATTACGCTTTACGCCGATATATTGACGAGCTTTGAAAAGATAGGCGATTATGCAATCAATATAAATGAAGCCACAACAGGCATAAGAGAAAGCCGTATAGACGCGGCAAACGCTCTGGTACAAAGGGCCCAAAAAGCGCCTTTACTTAAAAAACCTCTTAAATAGGTAATTTATGGAAGAACAGGAAAAGCAAAACAACCCCAAGCGCATCATAATAAACCCGATAGAATTATGGGGGTATTTAAGGGATACGATAGCGATGATATGGGCCTCCTTACGCGGCCGCTACCCGCTGCCCAAGCGCAGTATGGTATGGACGATGCTTTTCCTTATATATTTTGTCTTACCGATAGACTTTATGCCGGAGCTTTTTTTCTCGGCATTCGGCTTTGGCGATGACCTTGTATTTTTAGTTTTTGTTCTAAATAAAATAAAGGCGGATGTTGACGCCTACAGGCTTTTCAAAAAAAGCCATAAACACAAACAAGACGTAAAAATTAATAAGAAGGTACTAAAATGAAGAAACTGATTAAAATTTTGATGATACTCTTTGCGCTTTTTGTGCTGCTTATCATCGGGGGCCTGATAACGCTCAGGATAATGTTCCCGCCCGCCAAGATAAAATCTATGGCGCAGGAATATGTAAAAGCTAACTTTAACAGGGAAATTAATTATAAAGATTTCTCCTTAAACCTTATCGGCGTAACGATAAACGATTTTGCGATGTCAGAGGTTTCCTCCTTTAAAGAGGGCACCTTTGTCTCCGCCGAGAAGCTTGTCGTCAAAGTTGATTTTGACGCATTGCTTGAAAAGAAGATAAGGATAAAAACGCTGGGGTTGGAAGATTTTACGGCAAATGTCATCAAATACAAAAACGGCAAATTCAATTTTGACGATTTTTTAAGCATGGGCGCCGCAGCTCCCGCTAAAGAGGAAAAGATAAAAGAGCAAACCTCCGATACCTTAGACCTTATGGCCGATATTGTTTACCTTAAAAACGCCTCTGTTGTATATAAAGATGAGGGCGCAGGCAGCTCCTATACAGTACGCCATTTAAATGTAACGGTAAATGATTTTGACTTCACAAACACCTTTAAATACGCCGTCTCCCTTACCACCGATATTGTAATGCCGGCAATGACTATAAGCCCCGTTAACCTTTCCTTAAAAGGTACGGCAAACGTGGCTAATATGGTATTTAAAGACGCGGTTGTAAATATAGATGATTTTACGGTAAGCTATAAGACGGCCAAAATACAGCTTAAAGGCAGCATAAATAATTTTGATAATCCCGCATGCGTTTTAAGCGGCAGCTTAAAAGGGATAGATAATAATTTACTTTCTGAGTTCGCTTCAGACTTACCGCCCTTTGCCTTGCCTGAAATCAATTTATCGTTTAATACATTAAGCGATATACAAGGCGGCTTTACAAAGATAAACAATATAAAAGCCACCGTCGGCAAATCCTATATAATTACGGACGGTATGGTAAACTATTCCAAACCTGACTTGGTATATAATGCCAAAACCAGGATAGCCGTCTCTTTAAGCGAGATTTCACAAATCGCCAAAGAGATGCTGGCGGCTTTCAACTTAAAAGGCGGCATTGACGGCTCTATCACGGCAAACAGCGTAAAGGGGCAGGCAATGCCCGCAGTAAAAGGCGAAATCAAGTTTAATGATATCGGCGCGTCTTTTGAAGGCAAGGAAGTCAAAAATATCACCGGTACGCTGATGATAAACAGCTTAAGCGACATCCGCACAAACCTTATAAAAGGTTTGTTTATGGGCTCGGCTTTTGAGACATCCGTAGCCTACAAACAGCTGCCTAAGAAGCTTGATATAGACTTTTTCTTCCACCTGGCCAAATTTACTTTGGACGATATAAATTTTGACGCCTTATTTAAACCCGCGCCTGAAGAAGCAAAAAAACAGGAGCCTAAAAAGACGGAAGAGCAAAAACCCGCGCAAACAGTAAAGGAAACGCCGCGCAGTATGCCTATGGATATCAAGGCGGATATCAGCATAGACAGGGTGGAAAATAATATCTTCAGCACGGATAAAATTATCCTTAAAGCGGACTTAAAGAACTTTGATAATAAAATGGATAGGACGACGGGCGTTCTTTCCTTCTCCACCACAAACGGGGAGATAAGGGATATAGATAAACTTATGCAAAGCTCCGTAGTCTTAAAACTTTTACTGACTTCCGTGCGCATAGTTCAAAACGCCTTTAAAGTATTGCAGCTGGATAAATTCTCTTTAGGCAATAATAAAATTACCTACTCATTAATAGAGGGCGCATACACATTAAACAACGGTATAGTTAATATAGATAAGTCTGAAATTGATTCAGACCTTACTACGGTAAAAGCCTCGGGCACGGTTAACCTTGTAAATGAGAAGCTGGATATGAAGATAGAAAGCCATTTAGGCAAAGTAGGCGCAAGCGGGTTTAAGCCTGTAGTTATAAAAGTAGGCGGGACATTAAGCGATCCTTCATACAAGCTTGACGTAGTGTCTTCCGTAACTTCAATAATTAATATACCCGGCAATGTGGTAAAAGGTACGGCCAGCGGGGCGGGCAGCGTGGTTAAAGGAGTTTCCGACACCACGGTAAAAACGGTTAAAGACGTGCTGGGCATATTCAAAAAGAAAAAATAAGGAGCGTACATAATTATGGCAGAATCAACTTTTGAAGTCTTAGCCGAAATCGGCAATATTAAAATAGAAGACGGTAATGAAATAAAATTTACCGTGGACTCCTTTAAAGGGCATAAATATGTATCAGTCCGCAAATATCTTAACAGCGACGGCTATAGCGGCCCGACAAAAGCCGGTATAACCTTATCGCCTGAAATGGTTGGCAAAATATCTGCGGCAATAGCTTCCCTGCCCGATGACCCTAAGGAGATAGTAGATATAGAATTGGGCAAATACGCCAAAAAGCAGGGGCTCTCAATAATATGCAGGGTAAGCACGTTTATGAACTCCAAAGGGCTTGACCTGCGCCAGTGGCAGGAAGACGAATCCTATAAAGGTTGGACTAAAAAAGGCATACGCCTGCCTGTGGAAAAGATACAGGAAATCAAGCAGCTGTTTGCTCAAATGACAAAGTATTTAGCAGATAATAAATAAAAGTATAAAGATAAAATACAGGGGTGATTTAAATGGTAGACCAATTGCAGCCAAGCGTGCGGCAAACAACAAAGACTACTGCAAAAGTATATAAAAAACCTGAGGAAACCCTAATAGGGCAGGAAATCTCAGGCTGTATAATTTTGGAGAAAGTCAGCGAAGGCGGGATGGGCACGGTATTTAAAGCTAAACATAAAGCTTTAGACAGGATAGTATGCGTCAAAATCTTAAGCCCCGCGCTTTCAGAAGATAAAAAAGCAGTCGGCCTGTTCCTTACCGAAGCCCGCGCTATAGCGGAAATTGATCACCCCAACATCGTTTTTGTTTACAATGTCGGCAGGGAAAAAGGTTTCTATTTTATCGTAATGTCCTTTATTGAGGGTGAAAGTTTATCCGCCATAGTACGCAAACGCCCTAATTTGCCTGTCTCATTCATCATTGAAACTTTTATCGGCATCCTGCAAGGCCTTGAAGCTGCGCACCAAAAAGGCATTATCCACCGTGATATAAAACCTTCAAACATCCTTATCAATAAAAAGCTTGAACCTAAGATAGTAGACTTTGGCATCGCTAAAAAAGTTGATAAAGATAAGGGAAATACCAAAACTACGGAGCTTGCGGGCACGGCCTATTTCCTTTCGCCCGAACAGGCTTTGGGCCGTCCTATAGATACCAGGGCGGACTTATATTCCGTCGGCGCAAGTCTATATTATGTCTTAACGGCAAAATACCCTTTTACGGGCAAAAACTCAATGGACATCATCCAAAAGCATATCAATGAACCTGTGCCCGATGTGCTTGCGCTACGCAAAAATATACCTGCGTGGCTTGGTTTGGCGGTAAGTAAACTTATGAGCAAAAACCCTGACGACAGGTTCCAAACCGCAACAGATACACTCAACTATTTTAAAAAGATGCGCGCTGACGACCAGTTAAAAGTAACGGGTGGCGTAAATATTACAGAGGAAGTCGGCCTTAAAGTCAATTTAAGGGAGCTTGGCGCCTCGCCCGTGGCAAAACCCGCGGCGCAAAACGCAAATAACAGGTTTAATATGAATGTTGAGGGCGTATCGCCTTCCACCACAAAGCCTTCCGTTGACGTAGTGAGCTTAGGCTCGCGTTCCGAAGGCGGCTTTGCAGCGGAAAAAGATTCAAAAACAAAAGTTGTTTCGGGTAATGAGCCTGATAAAACCTTTACGCAAAAGTTCATAGAGCAACGCCGTAAACAGTTTACGGCCGCTGCCGCGCCCGCTGATATTGACCCTACAAAAGCGCTTAAAGTGCAAAAAAACAAATTCCTTATAAAAGGCTTTTTGTATACTTTGCTTGCGGCTTTTATGATGAGCGGGGCTTCAGCCTTGTTTATGAGATTAGGCGCGCTGGCCTCTGAAGCTTTAAAAGTAACAGGCCTGCCTTTAAGCAAAGCCTTAACGACGCCTTTTATGAATACGGAATTTGTATCGCAAAATATGATACTTGTCTCGGTAGCGTTCGTATTTATCATATTTACTGTAGCGATGTCATTTTTTGACGTTATACGCAAATCTGTAGTTACAGTACTGATTATCGCATTATGTTCATATGCTGCGGCACTGTTCGGGTTTGTGGACCCGCAGTCAACAGGGTTTGATTTTTTTGCCCGCAACTCTCTGCCTGTCTACGCGATATTCTTTGCGGCACTGGCTATTAATATAGATGATTCCGACTACTTCCCGCTTATGGCGCGCTTTATATCGGTAGTATTGTTCATATTAGGTTTTATGTGCGTCTATATGTTTACGCAGCCCGCGTTCTTTGTAACAGGTGCGCTTACAGCCTCTTTGTCCTATGCTGCACTGGGTTTAGTAGCGGCTACCTGCGTATCAGTATTTATGAGGGGTAGTTTTATATACCGCTTTGCGGCAGTCTCCTTATTTGTAATAGGCTGCGCCGCTATTTGGACATACCAGGCAAGCGGCAATACATATTACACCTTAAAACAAATAGAAAATTATACAGAGGCGCACCTCCCCAAAGCGGAGGTTGAAACCCCTGCCGCGCCCGAGGCCGAGCTTGAGCCGCAGGCTCCTACGGCAATGTTGCCTATTGTAAGGGAATATATACAAACGGCGGTACAGGTAAACGTACTTACCAAGGCCGATGAACAGCCTGCGCAGTATGAGGAGGATGTAACGCCTGAACCTGCTGCAAGCCAAACCGCGCCCGAGGCGGAAATAAAGCCCGAGCAGCCCGCGCAAGCGGCGGCGGCAAACGCGCAAACAGAGAAGGAAGAAAAGCCTGTGGTAAAGGCGCCGCCTTTATCGCCTAAGGAGAAACGTGAACTCCTTATCAAAACGCTTGCCACACAGCTTAACAATAAAACAAAAACAGCGCAACTGGTGGAAAACCAGGTATGGGGTTTTGCATTGCGCGAACCTTTTGAAAAACTGGCCTATACCTACAAAAACGATAACTTAGCGTTTATGGCTATAGTATTGCTGATAGTATACGGCATCTTTTCATTTATAATATCTGTGCTAGTAACGAGAGAGGAAAGATGGAATTTGATATAGAACTGGCTTCCTATACCGATATCGGTAAAATAAGGGAGAAGAATGAAGACAGCGTAATAATAGCGCCTGAGCTCAGGCTTGCAGCCGTTGCAGACGGTATGGGCGGGCATAATGCGGGGGAAGTCGCCAGTAACTTAGCGGTATCAATACTTAGGCAGACTATGTATGACGTCATGACAAAAAGGCTTGCCATCCCCAAAGATTTTGAGCCGCAGCTGCCTGCCGTGCAGCGCACGCTGGCCTATGCCTCATCAGTGGCAAATATAAGGATTTACACTCTTTCTACGGAAAATTATAAAAGGCGCGGTATGGGCACGACCTTAAGCGCGGTCTATTTTCAGGATGACCATAACTCCGCCGCAGTCCATATCGGCGACAGCCGCATCTACCTTATGCGCGGCGGCGTTTTAAGCCAGGTATCAAGGGACCATTCCTATGTAATGGAGCAGGTGGCCCGCGGCCTTATGACTAAAGAAGAGGCCGAAAAGTCGCGCATCCAAAACGTGCTTACCAAAGCTTTAGGTTTAAGGAAAGATATTAAATGCGACACCTTTCCCCTTAACCCGCAGGTGGGGGATGTCTATATGCTTTGCTCCGACGGTGTGAACAAAGGTATATCAGATAATGATATAGGCAAAATTATGGCGGATGAAGCTTTATCCGCCGGCAAAATCTGCCAAAATATCGTAAAGGTATCGGCTAATGCGGACGGCAAGGATAATGTATCGTGCGCCGTCGTTAAAATTATCCCTAAAGTAAAACAACCTTTCTTCAAAAAAATAATGGGTCTGTTCAAATAATTTAAAATTAGCAAACACAATGCGATATTGACAATTAAGTGCATATATGCTAAATTAGCACTGAGGCAGCGATGCTGCCAATTTTTAAGCGACTCATAACTATTATTAATTATCAGGAGGATGCAATACTAATGGACAAGATTAAGATTAAACCGCTTGGGGACAGGGTTATCGTAAAACCTATTGAGCCCAAGGAAGTAATAAAGGGGGGTATAATCATACCTGACAGCGCCAAAGAAAAGCCTATGGAAGGAACGGTAGTAGCCGCAGGCCCCGGCGCATTAAACAAGAAGGGGGACAGATTGCCTATGGACGTAAAAGTGGGCGATACGGTAATTTACGGAAAATACTCGGGCACCGAGCTTAAAATAGAAGATGAAAAATACCTTATTATGCATCAGGACGATATTTTTGGTATTTTAGGTTAATTAACGGGGGATAGTATTTAATATGGCAAAGCAAATAGTATATTCTGACGAAGCAAGAAGCAAAATGAAATCAGGCATTGAAAAAGTAGCCAATGCCGTAAAAGTAACCTTAGGCCCCAAGGGCAGAAGCGTTGTATTGGAAAAAAAGTTTGGCGCGCCATTAATCATAGATGACGGCGTAACGATAGCAAAAGATATTGAGCTTGAAGATAAATTTGAAAATATGGGCGCGCAGCTTATCCGCGAAGTCGCCTCCAAGACCAATGATATCGCAGGCGACGGCACCACAACAGCAACCGTACTTGCAAATTCAATGCTTATGGAAGGCATCAAAAACATTACGGCTGGCGCAAACCCTACATTAGTAAAGAAGGGTATTGAAAAGGCCGTCGCAATAGTCAAAGAAGAGCTTAAAAAAATGCAAAAGCCTGTTGAAACCAAACAGGAAAAAGCGCAAATAGCCACCATATCAGCCAATGATAAAGTTATCGGCGATTTAATTGCCGAAGCTATGGACAAAGTAGGCCACGAAGGCGTAATCACGGTAGAAGAAGGCAAAACGGCCGATACCACATTAGACGTAGTGGAAGGTATGCAGTTTGACAGGGGCTATATCTCCCCGTACTTCGTAACCGATTCTGAAAGGATGGAGTGCGTGCTTGAAGACTGCGCAATCATTATTACGGACAAAAAAATCTCCGCGATGAGCGAGCTTTTACCCTTACTTGAAAAGATTGTACAAAGCGGCAGGAACTTCCTCATCATCGCCGAAGACGTTGAAGGCGAAGCCTTAGCAACTTTAGTCGTCAACCGCTTACGCGGCACCTTAAAAGGCTGTGCGGTAAAAGCCCCGGGCTTTGGCGACAGGCGCAAAGAAATGCTGGCTGATATAGCAATCTTAACAGGCGGGGAAGTTATCTCCGAAGAACGCGGCCTTAAACTTGATACCGCAACGCCTGAAATGCTTGGCCACGCAAAAAGAGTAATTGTAGACAAAGAAAGCACAACAATCGTCAACGGCGCGGGCGATAAAAAAGCTGTGGAAGAAAGAGTCGCGCAAATCAGGAAGCAGATTGAACTTTCAAGCTCCGATTATGATAAAGAAAAATTGCAGGAAAGATTAGCCAAACTCGGCGGCGGCGTAGCTGTAATAAATGTAGGCGCGGCAACAGAGACCGAGCTTAAAGCCAAAAAAGCTAAAGTGGAAGACGCCAAAAACGCAACGCGCGCAGCAGTGGAAGAAGGCTTAGTCCCCGGCGGCGGCGTAGCTTTGGTAAGATGCGAGAACGCCTTAAATAACCTTAAAGATAATAACGAAGATATCCAAACGGGTATTAATATCGTCAAAAAATCTTTAACGGCTCCTTTAAGACAAATCGCCTTAAACAGCGGCTTAGACGGCTCTGTGGTGGTTGATAAAGTATTATCCTTAAAAGGCAATGAAGGCTTTAACGCCGAAACCGATACCTACGAAGACTTGCTTAAAGCAGGCGTAGTAGACCCTGCAAAAGTAGTCAGGACGGCGATTGAAAACGCAGCCTCTATCGCGGGCACGGTATTATTGACGGAAGCTTTAGTGGCCGATAAACCGGAACCTAAAGACTCCTGCGGCCACGCGCACGGCGGCGGCATGCCGATGGGCGGAATGGGCGGGATGATGTAAGCCCCAAACGCAAACAGATTAAAAAACTCCCTGTTTTAAGACGGGGAGTTTTTGTTTGTGATTATATTATAGTAAAAGCTGAAAATATCATCCAAATTATTATATTTTTTTATGAGAGAAGATATTTCAAAACGTTCAATTTTGCCCGCCGCTATATCATTAAAATCACTTTGAAGCATAAGCATATCGCTTAAAAAACGCGGCTGGGTTATAACAGAGGGGGAAAAATTAACTTCGGCCAATTTTTTATAATTATCAGATGAGGCAAAAAAACTTTTGCTTAAACCCTGCAAACTGGCAATAAAACACGGCATTCCAAGCGCGCCTGCCTCCAGCACAACCTGGCCCAGGCCGCCGGCAAAAAGGTATTTTTCCGCATTTTCCGCCAGGTATTTAACAGTATCCTTTTGTCCTTTAAACGCAGCGCGCGGCAGCTTATATTGAGCAATAAGCATACGGATAATATCTTTATCAAAATCCCCGATAATATCAAACGGCGTCTTTACTGAAAGGCAAAACTCTATAAAACTTTTTATGGATGGAAGCCTGTCCGCCCCGATACGAGTAATAAGTACGGCGCGTTTTTGCCTGCAAAATTTATAGCGCGCGCAAAGAGTGGAAATACCGTTAGGCAAGATATTAAAATGCCCGGGCAGCATCAGTTTATTTTTTAAAGGGGCAGAGCACACAAAACTATAATCAAACCCCTTGCAGCAAAACCTGCGGGTTGCGCGCGTAGTCTTATTATGAATAACAATACCAAGTTTTGCGCGGCAAAACCATGGCTTGTAACAAGGGCGGCCTTTAATATGCATCTCCACAATATCAATACCCAGGACACGGCATAATATGGAAAGGTAAACCGTCGCCAGCAACCTGTTTTTTGGCAGTACGCCTGTTGTAAATTGCCGTAATGGGCTGTAATCATTACTCCTTGCAAGTATAAAAATTTTACATCCTTTGCGGGTAAGGCGCAGGCAATAGTTATAAAGGCGCGTCTCCACGCCGCCGCATGGAGCCAAACGGTCTGTAACAAATATTATTTTAAGCCCCCTCATCAGTTACTGACCGTCCTTAAAAACCCGCGCTTTGCGCATCTCAAATAAAATACAGGCTGCAAAAAACAAAGGGGATGGCGCCACAAATAACGTGCGCTAAGCTTTAATAATGCAATCCACCTTTTATCATCCTTAGGCATATATCGCGCCCACGGCGATTTTGCCATAAGGGCAAGGTATTCTTGCCTGCCTTCTGTAAAACTGTTTTTGCGCCACGGTTTACTATGCCTTATAAAAGGGTCTCTACAAGCGGACAAAAGCTCCTTTTCATTAATTTTACCAAGGTATCTTTTAGGATCATAAGCAAGGTCCATAACATTCCAGGCTGGGTTTATGGTTTTGAACTTCTTGGATAAAAGATAATTAAGGCAATCCTGATCGGCAAACTGTAAATGTTCGGAGTTATCGCCCGCATATTTAAACAGCTCATCGCCTATATTATATGTGCGCCACATATGGTTATTTATAAGCAATACGCCCGCATTAAGGTAAAAGGTAGGGGGGATAGCGTCCTTAAATTTCCTTTTCAAATATTGCGGTTTTATACCGTAATCGGTAACGCCTGCCATATAATAATTGGTTATATCTATCCCATAAAGCGGCGCAAGGGATTTACGGACAAAGATATCACAGTCAAGGTATATAACCTTATCCTCTTTAATAAGATTTGGGATAAGGAAGCGCGCATAAGTTGTAACGCTAATTGTTTTAGGGTCAAAATGGCAGTGCTTAAAAGTATCGGGATTAACAGGCAGGCAATTTATTGTAAAATCCTTAAGCGTTTTAAGGCTTTCAATTTCCGCGCGGCTTTGCGGCTTTATATTATTATCAAGTATGTGGAATACCAGTCTGTCTTCAGGGGCTGCGCCGGTAAGGATGGAGAAAATAGCCATGCCCATATATTTGGCATAATTATTATCGCCGGCCAGGCAGATATGTATTGCTGTGGTTTGGTTTGTCATAAAGCTCCTTTGGGGAGTATACAAACGCAAACCACGGCATTATCAAAGCGGCATGGTTAAAAAAAAGGCAGCAAGTTAACCGAGCCACTCTAATAACCCGTATAACCGCTGCCTCCCTGCTTTTAAGGGCAGGGTAATACAGCAATTATTTTTGGTTTAGAGTGTGCCTGCATTTTTGCAAGCGCAGCATATCCGTCAGATATACTCCCAACAATAACTGAAAATTATAATTACTTCTTTATATATAATAACAAAAAAATATTCCCAAAGTATAGGCACAAAGGCCCAGCTCGTTATAGAGCCAAATTCCCTTGCCGCACAAAAGGATAAAAAATATACTTTATAATAATACACATACTTAAATTTACTTACAGAGGGGATATAATGAAGAAATTTTTAACAACAATACTTGCCTTTACAATCTTCTGCGGTGCGTCATACGCCCTGGAGCTTGATGAAACTATGACGGCAAATGTCGCCGCGGCCTTAACCGAAGCAAAAGATAAAGATGAAGCCGAGCAAAAATTCCCTTCAACAGACGCCAGCAAAAAAGCTGTGGTATGGTTTACCTTTACGGCAAAAACCGAAATTGAAAACGGCTACCCTCTTACTTCTCATAAAGAATGCCCTGCCGTGATAATAGATAATGAGTGGCTTCTAGCCTCAAAAACCTGCATGGTTTCCGATATGACGGTTGAGGGGGAGTACTATCAGGGTGCAAGTTGCCCGCCGGAGTTTAAAACCTGCAAGGTTTTAAACAGATGGATGGAAAATACAAAAGTAACTATAGACGGCAAAGCCTATGCTGTTGAAGTAATCCCGGCCAAAGGCCAATACCTGCTTTACGCAAAGGGCAATTTATCTTATGCTTTGCGGACACTGCCTAAAGCCAATATCCTTGTAACGGGTAAAAACATCAAATTGTCCGATTATACGGGCCTTAAGTTTTTTGTTAACCGCACAAGCTTGGTATTTGGGGTAAAGGAAGTTCAGGAAAGGCAGCCTATCAACCTTTGCTCGTCAACAGGCTGCATAAGCGTAAAATACAGCTTTTGGCATACCGACGCACAATCTGGCGATCCCCTTTTTACTAAGCTTGATAATAATATGGAATTTTTAGTCGGCTTCAACTCGGCGCAAAACTATACTGACGGCAAAGACAGAAAAAGCCGCATCTTTAAATTAATCACACAGGACGATATAAAAGAAATCCTGAAAGTAATAAAGGAAAAAACGCCGCAATCTTACGAAAGCGTCAAAAAGAAAACCGTAAACAAAATTACGATTGTCAAATCTTATTATAAATACGAGTAAAAGCTAATAATTCAGCAACAAAAAATCCCCCTGTGAACGCGGGGGGATTTTTACTTTATCCCTATTTTAGATTATGCTGATATAGGACAAACGGCCTATGGCATTATGGAGCTAAATGCACTTGCCTGCCGTGATAATAAAAAATATACTTAAATTAATAAGGTGATAAAACAGGAGATTATAAATGATTAAAAAGATAGCCTTTTTCTCGGCATTGTGCTTTGTTGGCGCAGCGGCCTTTGCAAATGATTTGCAAAATATTTCTGTCAATAATGAAGCTATGGATAACCTTGCTTCAAAGCTTGATGAAGCGGCAACGCCAAAAACCTATCCTTCAACAGGTTCGTCTGAAAATTCGGTAAGGACATTAAAATACAAAATAGAGCTTGATGAAACTTTTGAAACTATTACAGGCGAAGGCCAAGGGGAAGTAAAACACCCTATTGACGATTCCAGGAAATGCTCTTTTGTCCTTATTGATGAAAACTGGTTAATAGGTTCTTCCTATTGCTTCAGCTTTCCCGTTTATGAGAAGAGGGACGCAGGCTTTTTTGATGAAATTGCCGCTTACTATGAAAAGTTTAGAACAGCAAAGAACTTTAAGCTTGACGGGCAGAAAGTCAGCCCCATACAAAAGGGTGATATCATCTTAATTAATATCGCAAAAAATAAAGTACTTAAAGAAAAGTACGCAAAACTGCCTAAAGCCAATATCTATATCCCTAAAGACGCAAAATCAAGCGCGGGCAACTTTAAGAATCTTAAATTTATTACCAGCCGCAGGAGCCCGACCTTCGGTATCCGCGAAGCGGTTGAAAGGGATGTGGCAGAATACTGCACCGATACAAAATGCATAAAAGTAGAATTTGGCTTTTTTAATGCGGAAGCGCAGTCGGGGGACCCTCTGTTTGTGCTTGCCCCCAATAATATGGAATTTATCATAGCCTTTAATACAGGGGACTATAAGCAAAAAGTAGACGCAACCAGAAGCCGCAAATTTAAGGAATTAAGCAATGTGTCCTACTCTGCTATTGAGGAAGTCGTCTCCAAGGCCGACCCTGAAGGCTGGAAGCGCATCAAAAAGAAAGTAGCGTCTACGGCTGACGTGTTTTCTATTCAAAAATAATACGTTTTATTGACCTTAGTAAATATCCCCGTACGAACTGCGGGGATATTTACTTTCTAATTTGGCTATACTATTTAACTATCGCCTCAAAAATAGTACAATATAATGGAAATCAAGAAGTATATTCCCAGGAGGATATTATTATATGTCAATTAAAGTAGGTATTAACGGCTTTGGCCGCATTGGCCGCTTTGTTTTCAGAGCCGCAGTAAAACGTGATGATATTGAAGTCGTAGCAATTAACGACCTTGCCCCTGTAGACTATTTAGCATATATGCTCAAATACGATACAATGCACGGCAGGTTTGACGGCACCATTGAAGCTGACGTAGCTAACAGCAAACTTATCGTAAACGGTAAAGCAATCCGCGTAACGGCAGAAAAAGATCCCGCCAACCTTAAATGGAATGAAGTAGGCGCAAAATACATAGTAGAATCCACCGGTTTATTCCTTACGGAAGAAAAGGCGGCCGCGCATATCGCAGCAGGCGCCGAATATGTGGTAATGTCAGCTCCTTCAAAGGACAAAACGCCTATGTTCGTAGTCGGCGTAAACGAGAAGACATACGTCCCGGGCACCAAGTTCGTATCTAACGCTTCTTGCACAACAAACTGCTTAGCTCCTTTAGCCAAAGTTTTAAATGACAAATGGGGTATTACCGACGGTTTAATGACCACCGTTCACTCCACCACCGCCACACAGAAGACCGTTGACGGTCCTTCTATGAAAGACTGGCGCGGCGGCCGTGCGGCATCAGCCAACATTATCCCTTCATCTACGGGCGCAGCCAAAGCCGTAGGTAAAGTAATTCCCGAACTTAACGGCAAATTAACCGGTATGTCAATGCGCGTTCCTACATTGGACGTCTCAGTCGTTGACCTTACGGTAAACCTTGCCAAACCCGCCACCTATGAAGAAATCTGCAAAGCTATGAAAGACGCTTCAGAAGGCGAACTTAAAGGCGTATTAGGTTATACGGAAGACGCAGTGGTCTCATCAGACTTCCTCGGCTGCCCGCTCACGTCAATTTTTGACGCAAAAGCAGGTATCGCATTGACGGATACTTTCGTAAAAGTCATTTCCTGGTATGATAACGAAATCGGTTATTCAAACAAGGTTCTTGACTTAGTAGCCTATATGGCCAAAGTAAATAAATAATAGTTTATTTTAAAAGGCGGCCTTTTAAAAGGGCCGCCTTTTTCAAATTTTTAAATTTTTTACGGGGTAAAAAACAGTATGAATCTCAATGATATCGTAAAAATGCAGGATGTAGATTTAAAAGATAAAACAGTAGTAGTGCGTGTAGACTATAATGTCCCTTTAAAAGACGGCAAAGTAGATAATCCCAAACGCATTACCGCGACGGAAAAAACAATAAAATATCTTTTGCAGAATAACTGCAAAGTAGTATTAATTTCCCATTTAGGCCGCCCCAAAGGCAAAGTAGCGCCGGAGTTTTCACTGGCCCCTGTCGCCCCTGAAGTAGAAAAGATTATGGGCACAAAAGTACACTTTGCGCAAGACTGCATCGGCCCCAAAGCCTTAGAAGCGGTAGCTGCGGCAAAGAACGGGGAAATCGTACTCCTTGAAAACCTGCGCTTCCACCCTGAAGAAGAAAAGAACGACAAAGAATTTGCAAAACAGTTAGCCTCTTTGGGCCAATACTTCGTGCAGGACGCCTTTGGCACCGTGCACCGCGCCCATGCTTCAACCAGTGCAATAACGGAATTTTTACCGTCTGCGGCGGGCTACCTTATCCAGAAAGAAGTAGAATTTTTAGGCGGCGCATTAGAAAACCCTGCCCGCCCGTTTGCGGCCATAATCGGCGGCGCCAAAGTATCTGATAAGATTATGGTTTTAAATAATCTTTTAAGCAAAGTAAATGTTTTGGTTATCGGCGGCGGTATGGCTTATACCTTCATTAAGGCCATGGGCCACAATGTAGGCAGCTCACTTTTGGAAGCAGATAAAGTAGAAGAAGCCAAAACCATTATGGCTACAGCGAAAGAAAAGAACGTAAAGATTCTTTTACCTATTGACCACGTTTGCGCCAAAGAATTTGCCGACGGCATACCTACAATCACAACAGAAGGCGTAGATATTCCTGAAGGCTATATGGGCTTAGACATCGGCCCCAAAACGATAAAGCTTTTTGAGGACGAACTCTCACAATGCAAAACCATATTCTGGAACGGCCCCGTGGGCGTATTTGAAATGGCGTCATATGCCGCAGGCAGCTTTGCGATAGCGGAAACCTTAGTCAAACTTACAGACAAAGGGGTAATCACGATTATCGGCGGCGGCGACAGCTTAAACGTTCTTAAAAAAGCCAAAATTTCCACGAGCAAAGTTTCCCACGCATCAACGGGCGGCGGCGCGAGCATGGAATTTGTAGAAGGTAAAGAATTACCGGGCATCACGGCTTTACTCAAAAAATAAGGAGAAATAAATGTACACATTAGTTTTGGTTTTACACTTCATAGCTTGTATTTTACTGATAATGTTAATCCTGATGCAGAGCGGCAAAGGTTCTGCGGCGGGCATATTCGGCAGCTCTAACAGCGACAGTGTGTTTGCCGGCCCTACAGCGACGACATTCATCACAAAATTCACAGCAGGCGTAGCGTTATTTATTATGTTTACTTCTATTTTCCTTACCGTAAACGTATCAAAACGCGGTATGTCATCAGTGGTTGACAGCGTGGCAAATTTGCCCGCCGTCCAGCAACCTGCCGTACCCGCACAGCCTGCAACGAAGTAAAACCGTTTAAAACTAACCTTAAAGGGCCTATTGCTATGGGCCCTTTTTTTTATTGTCTAAAAATATAAAAAGGCAAATATTTGTAAGAAGTTACGTCTGAAGAATCCCCAAAATAGTCCTATTGCTGGGCCTTTATACCTAAAAGAGGATAGGTCTAAATTCCCTTTAAATCTTAGAAAATTTTTCTTAGAATAAGAGTCTCAAATGCATCAACTATGTGGAGGATGTACCTATGATAAAGCAAGTGTTAGCAGCCTTACTGGCAGTGCAACTGGCGCTGCCCGCATCGGTCTTCGCGCAGGAGAAACCTGCGGATGATCTTTCTAAGCAAGAAATCCTTTTGGCCCTGCACGCAATACAAGACAGCGTAAAACTAAGCAATAAAGTAGCCTGGGCTTTTGGAGTAACGACGGCGGCATCTGCCTCTTACGCGGGATATCTTTATTACAGAGTCAACAAAGTGAATAAAAAGGTTAATAAATTTATCGCCGAACAGCGTGAGGTCTCCGCCTCTTTGAATAATCTTGCTGCAACATTTAAGAAAACCACCGCGCAGATATCAAAGCGGGTTACAGGCAACAGTAAGAATGTTGAGGCAATAGCGCAAGGCCTTGAGAATATAGGCGAAGCTTTAAACAACCACGCACAGGTAATAAACGCCAACACTGAAGGCTTGAACACAATACTTGAAGGAGCTGAAGCCATTGCAGACGCTAAACCGAGGCGCAGAATAGGCTTTACCACTTATACAGAAGCCTCAAAAACCGCAGAGGAAGCTTTAACCGATATCGCGAAGATGCCTTCCTCCACTAACTATAAACAAGCAGTAAAATCCGCCAGGAAGATGATTAAGAGGAGCCAAGGAAGCAGAGCTGCAATAGCCATAGGCCTGATTGTCGGGACAACGGTGCTAATAAGCGCATATATAGACGGCCAGGCAGACCAAAAACTTATAAGCAATAACCGTGCGGCAATGGCAAAAGTACTCAATAACTTTGCCGATAATAAAACGGATATGTTCATAATATCAGTTGCGGAACTTGCGGCGACTAATCCCGCTAATGAAAAGCTTGTAGCGGGCATTATATCGGAGGACAAAAAGTTAAACAACCTTTTCCGCGAGCAGGTTGAGGACTTTAACAGCCCCGAGGCGCGTGAAGCCGCCCTTACAATCGCAAAAGCGTTTGCATCGGACGATGATGACGATACAAAGACTGACGAACTCAAATCCCTGTTAAATCCGCAGGATTTAGCAAACCTCAAACAAAGCCCGATGTTCCAAGGGATATTGTAAGGCGGGGGGGAGTAAATAATTTAAAATAAAGCCTGTGTCAAAACGGGCTTTATTTTTTTTATAATATGTAGTATAATTTTTAAGTAGTCATTTTTGAGGGCTGCAAAGATTTGAAGTATACGCGCAGGTGGCGGAATTGGTATACGCGTGCGTTTGAGGGGCGCATGCCATCGGCTTGGGGGTTCGAGTCCCCCCCTGCGCATACAAAATTTAAAAGGATATATCTTTGGATATATCCTTTTTTTATTACAGGGAGCAAGCCAGTGCGAAGGCGCACCCCCTCGCTTCTTTGCTTGCGTGGGGACGAGAAAGACGGAAGTGCTTGCCGCACGGGCGTGTCGTGAGATTCTAGGCTGCGCACAGTGTGTGCTTGGCCCGTTTTGCACGGATTCAGCTTTTTGTTGTCATCGCGAGGAGCGTTCTGTTTCGCGACGTGGCGATCCAGTAAAATAAAGTTACCCAATTGACGTGGATTGCCACAGTGCTTGCCGCACGGGCACCGCGTCAACCCGCTCAAAGCAGTTTCCTTGCCAAAAAATCGCACCTTATAAAAAACAAGTCAGTATAGTATAATATAGAATATGATTACCACGTTGTTATTCATCGCCTTAGCATTATTTATCATCCTCCTAAACGCCTTCTTTGTATTGGGGGAGTTTTCTTTGGTCAAAGTCCGCCGCACGCGCCTTATGGAACTCGCGGCAAAAGGCAGTTATAAAGCAAAGCTGTCGCTTCAGGCGCACGAGCAAATAGATAATTATCTTTCCTCAATCCAAATCGCCATTACGATGACAAGCCTTGCGCTTGGCTGGGTGGGTGAGCCTTCCGTAGGCAAATTATTGCAATGGGCTCTGCCTTCGCTCGCGCCGTTTATACCTTCAACCCTGTTGCATATAATTTCATTTACACTATCATTTTTTATCATAACGTCTCTGCACGTAATTTTTGGTGAACAGGTGCCAAAACTTTTTTCAATTAAATACCCCGAAAAAAGTTTAGAATGGGTAATCATCCCGCTGCATATTTTCTATAAAATAACAAAAGTTTTCCGTAAGATTTTGGTAAGCATAGCCTATAAAACGCTGGAGCTGTTCGGCATCAACCCGCACGAGGAGGAGGCCCCGCTCTCACAGGAAGAGCTGCGTATTATGTTCTCCAAATCGCAGGAGGGCGGTAAATTCTCGCTGCGCCGCCTGATGATGTTTGAAAATTTATTTGATTTTGAGCAAGTCCAGGTAAAAGAAATTATGACGCCGCTGGCCAAAATCTCCGCCTTAAAAAAGGCCAATACCTGGGGGGAGAATTTTGCCATCATCAAGCAGCGCCGTTTCTCGCGTTACCCGCTCTACACCAATACTTTAGATGACGCTAAAGAGTATGTATTAATCAAAGAAATGTCCTTAGACGCGCTAAGCGAACATAATGACCAGCCTATAGAAGAAAAGTATACCTACACCCTGCTTTCATTGGACGAAAACACACCCGTTGAAGCCGCATTAAGGGAGTTCCAAACCAACCGCAACCACCAGGCAGTGGTAAGGAACGCCAAGGGCGCGGTTGTCGGCCTTGTTACATTAGAGGACGTGCTAGAGGAACTTGTGGGGGAAATCAGGGACGAATACGATAAACCTACAACCTTGCAATTAAGCCAGGTTTTTATGCCTGCGGCCTCCATAGTCAACCTAAAAGCGGAAGGCAAATACCGGGCTTTTGACGAGCTTTTAGACGCCATGTACAAGCAACGCCCCGTCTTTGCCAAGGAGCAGGCGCGGGAGTTCATTTATAACAGGGAAAAAATTATGTCCTGCGCCCTGACAAAAGGCGTGGCTTTCCCGCATGCGCGCGTGGCGTCATTAAGCGCGCCGATGGTTGCTGTGGGCGTTAGTAAAAAGGGCATAGTTTTTGACGCTGCGCAACCGCCGGTAAAAATAATCTTTTTAATTTTAACGCCGTTTAAAGACCCTGCCTCACAATTACAAATTTTGGCGGAACTTGCGGCAATATCCTCAACAAAAATAGTAAGGGAACATATTTTAAAAGCCAAATCCGCCAGCGAAGTCGCGGAAATTATTATTGCTTTTGAAAATACTATCCCCGTATAAAAATATAAAATATGAAAAACGATATCTCAGTATTTATAATAGCTAAAAATGAAGAAAAAACCTTGCCCGCCTGCCTGGCCAGCCTCAAAGGCTTTGCCGATGAAGTTATACTGGTTGACGGTTTTTCAACCGATAATACCTTAAAAATAGCGCAGGAATACGGGGCAAAAACATTTCAGCGGGAGCTGGAATCCTTTACCAAGCAAAAACAATTTGCGCTGGAGCAGTGCACCTGCAAATGGGTAATAAATATGGACGCGGACGAGCAAATGGAAGAACCTTTAAAAAAAGAAATCGCTGAGGCCATAAAAACGTCGGACGCAGCCCTTATCCTATTGCCCAACTCAAACACTTTCCTTGGCCGTAAAATGAAGCACAGCAGCTTGGGACGCCAATATAAGGAACGCATGGCCCAAAGGTCAAAAGCGCGTTTTGAGGGCGGCCTCGTGCACGAAATAATGGTAGCCGACGGCAAAGTGCAAAAGCTCAAAAATAATTATAACCATATCCCCTACCGTGATATCGCACATTATTTTGAAAAGTTAAACAGATATACTACGCTGGGCGCGCAAAGTATGTATAATAATGGCAAAAAGTTCCACTTTTATAATTTGCTGCGCCAACCTTTGGACTTCCTTAAATTTTATGTCTTAAAGCTTGGTTTTTTAGACGGGATGCAAGGCTTTTTGTGGTCATTGTTCTCGTCATATTATCCGACTATAAAATACGCCAAACTTTGGAGTCTTTACCAAAAAAAGGATAAATAAATGGTTTATATAATTGCAGGCATATTTTTAGCGGCGTTTTTAGGTTTTTCTTTACGTTATACCTGGTGGTGGCTGCCGCGCAAAGGTATGCTTGCTTTAATGTACCACAATATAGAGGCCGCGCCAAACCCCGACACAAAAGAAGCCGCTTTCTATATAGACCCGCAAACCTTTGCAAAGCAAATTGACGCCTTAAAAGCAGCGGGCTTTACGCTTATCAACTTTGAGGATTTAACGGCAATATACCAAGGCAAACAAGCCGCGCCCAAAAAACCTGCGCTTATTACTCTTGACGACGGATACTTAAACAATTACACCAATGCCTTCCCCATACTTAAAGAAAAAAACGCCAAAGCCTCTATCTTCCTTACCTACAATGATATCGGCGTAAAGGAAAAATTTTTAAATTGGGCGCAAGTCCTTGAAATGCAGGCAAGCGGGCTTGTAAGTTTTGGCTCGCACACGCTTACGCACAGCCGCCTGCGCAGCCTTTCAACAGCCTCGGCCCTGGCGGAACTTACCGAAAGCAAAACTATGCTTGAGGAAAAGCTCTCCCGCCCTGTAACAGCCTTTGCCTATCCTTTTGGTGCGGGCGGTTTTGATAAGCGCATCCGCCCGCTGGTATTTGACGCGGGCTACCTGTTTGACTTCAGCACGGCAAAAGGCATAAATAAATGGCCGTGGAATAATAAAAAGACAATCCTGCGCGCCTTCCCGCGCGGCGGGGAAACCTCTTTAGATTTCAAATTACAGATGACGCGCGGCCGCTCAAAACTTTAAAATACGCCTTAAAAACCAATCAAAAAAAGCTCCCAAAATAGTATAATTTTAATATATGACTATCGCCCCTTTACAGGCCCTTTGGGCCTCTTTATTTGTAACGGCAATTTACCCTATTGTCGGCAAATTTGCAACAGGCTATGTATCGCCTTCGCTGATACTGCTTTTCGGCACATTGATAACGGTGCTTTATTATACGCCATGGCTTACGCGCAATAATATGTGGCGCCGTTTTTTAGATAAAAAGGTCTTCAAAAACCTCTTAGTCGTGGGGCTGTTTGGCACGGCATTGCCGTTTTTGCTTATTTTAATCGCCTTAAACTATACAACGCCGGGCAATGCGGCAATCTTAAACCAGGTGGAAGTCGTATATTCACTTATTTTGACGGCAATCTTCCTTAAAGAACGCCCTACGGCAATGCAGATTTTCGGCACCTTAATGGTGGTAACAGGCGTAGCTTTAATACTTTTCAGCGAAGGCTTTTCAGTCCACCTTAAAGGTGATTTAATTGTAATCGCTACCGTGTGGATGTTCCAGGTATCGCATATAGCGGCAAAAAAATTACCGGCGGATTTGCAGCCTAATTTTATCTCGGCGGGCAGGGCGCTGTTCGGGTTTTTCTGGACGATACCCCTCACGGCTGTACTCGTATTTTTTATTCCGATGAAGTTCTCTTTCTCCTGGCCTACATTGGGCATAATTTTCTATATGGGCCTCATCAACTACGGCATCGGCAATGCCTTATGGTACAGGGCGATACGCAATATGGATTTATCTAAGGCCACGGCGGTCATTTTATCCTATCCCGTATTGACGTATATCTTTTCGGTTATCGCGGGCCTTGATAAAATTAATATGATGCAAATAACAGGTTTGATATTGGCGCTTATGGGCGCTTACACGGTAACAAGTATAATTAAAAAAGGAAATAAGAAAAATGAAATTAGTGCTATTTGACTTAGACGGAACCCTCTTAAACACAGGCGCAAGCGGCGTCAAATCGCTGGAAAAGGCTTTTAAAACCTTATTCGGTAAATTACCCGTATATGACATCAATAACCTTGTCGGCAAGTCCGATAAGCATAATATGGCGTATATGTACCAAAACACATTTAAAAAGAAGGCGACGGCAAAACAGATGGAAGCCTTAAAAGAAGAATACCTGAAACTCCTTCCCGCTGAAGTTGCCTCCCAGGTAAAAGCCAAAAAGTATAAACCTCTGACAGGGGTGGAAAGCTTTCTCAAAACCTTGCGCGCCAACAAAAATATAAAGCTGGCTTTAGCGACGGGCAATATAGACGAAGCCGCAAAAATAAAGCTTGCGCCCGCCGGTTTTTGGCAGTATTTCCCGACAGGCGGTTTTGGCTGGGAAGCCACAGAAAGGCCCGCTCTTTTACAGGCGGCTGTAAAAAACGCCTCAAAGCATTTCAAACACAATTTTGAACCCTCCGAGGTCTTTGTAATCGGCGATACGCATATAGACATCACCGCCGCCAAGGAAAACGGTTACCACAGCGCGGTAGTAACGGAAGGCGCAATGGGCGATGAATACCGCATCTTGCGCGCTGCGGCGGAGCTTGATACAAAAGATTTTTCAGACGTCAATTTATTTTTAGTCTGGCTCGGTGAGGAAGCGGACCCTAAAGGGGTGGAAAAGGGCTCCTATATAATGCCCGCAAGCCCTATTGAGCACGTATTCTTCAGCCGCACGGGGATAGACGAGCAACGTTTAAAAATGTTCCGCATCAAAAAGTATGAGGACTTGGAGTCAGGCAAAATATGATAAACATAAGCTGGCAAAACGGTTCAAACGCATTTATAGACGCGGTAGCCTCTTCTAACGCCACGCCGGGCGGCGGCAGCGTAGCGGGTGCAACTGGCGCGCTGGGCTGCGCGCTTATAATGATGGCGGTAAGCGTAACAATAAAAACGGATCCTTTAAGTGAAACCGGCAAAACGCTGAACGCGGAGCTTGATATCCTTCTAAATTATAAAGAAGAATTGCAGGACTTAAGCGCAAGGGACGCTAAAGCGTACGAGAACGTAATCCGCGCGCGCAAACTGCCAAAAACTAGCGTAGAACGCCCCGTATTATTGCAGGAAGCCTTGGAAGAAGCGGCAAAAGTCCCTGTAGACACAGCGCGCAAAATACTGCAGGTCTTAGAAAAGCTGCAAGATTTTGAGCCAAAAATTGCGCCTGTAATCAAGTCAGATACAGAGTGCGGCAAACATCTGTTAAAAGCGGCGATAGCGTGCTGCCGCGAGAATATAAAAGCAAACCTTCCGTACATAAAAAACGCGGAGTTTAAGAACTTTTTGGAGGAAGAACTTAATTTCCTCTCCAAATTTTGATATATTGGTAAATATAAACGCCAATTTTTTCCGAGGACGCGCCCGCGCGTATAGCTATGCAGACACAGACTAAACAGCAATATACCATACAAGATGCTTTGCACCCTTTTGCGGAGGTTTTTGCCTCCGCCTCGCCATACTGTTTGGAGCAGCTTTACCACTATGGCAGCTTTGAGACGCAGCAGGAGCTGCAAAAAGCGGCTGATGAGCTTAAACAAAGCTTAAATATCCCTGCGGATATAAATGCAGACGACTTGCTTATAAAAGTGCTTTTGCTGCAAATCTCCAAATCTGCTGCGGCGCGCCACATAAACGTGCTTAAATCCGTAAAAGCTATAGAAGATATCTGCGGCGAGCTTGCTTTGGATGAAAGCTACAAAAACCTTCTTTTGGAAAATTATGCCTCTTTAGGTTCCCAAACGCTTTTTGAGGAAGAGTGCGACCTGCTTACCGACATCCCTTCACCTGACGGCACGCCCGCAAAAGCGGATTATTCAAAAATAATAGATACGCTTTTAGATAAAGCGCAAAACACCAAAAACCGCTGCGGGGAGCTGGTGCGGGAAAACAGTGATTATATAAGCTCGCTCGCCGATGATAAACTCATCAGCCGCGGCCTTTGCCTGGACCTGCTTTCAGTATACCGCCAAAGCGGAGTATCAAATTTTGAGGAGCAATACGAAAAACTGCTGCAACTGTTAAGCCCGCACAATCCTGACGGCGTAAAACTTAACCATATGCTTGCGGCAAAAATAATGCTTTGGCAAATATCGCAGGAGGAAGCGCAAACCGCAACACAGCTTTCAAAAGCATTGGGCTACCCGATACTCGGGGAAGATATACTAACGCTAACGCTTAAATATACGGGGCTTAAAAGTATAGAGGAAGTCGCCCATACCTTCAAAACGCTTTTACAACGCCTGCCATACCTTGATAACCCTGAGGAAAACCTCGGCCTATGCGTCAATGTGATGTTAGACGCAAGCTTAGAAGCTTTAAATGACGCGCAAAAACTGGCGCAGGAAAAGCGCAACAAAATCCTTTATATGCGCCAGCTCTCGCTTATAAAACATTTTGCGGGGCGCGAGGACGAGCTTACACAACAATTCTACCCTGATTCTACGGTAGAAGATATATCAGCCTTATTTGACCAGATACTGCACAGCCTGCCGCATAATAAAGAAGCGGGGGAAAACGCTGATATCGCAATCAAAATTTTGCTTAAAAAACTTCCATTAAAGGACGGGCTTTTGCAAGCGTCCTTCAGGAAGGAAAACAAACTTGAGCGCACAGCCGACACGCTTGAGCGGGAAGCCATCGGGCTTTATATGGGCACAAAGAGTAAGGAGGAGGTCCTTTCCTTTATCCGCCAGAGGCTGGGCGCCTATACATTTTGGAAGCAGGACGCGGCCAAACATTGCTATGCCTTAAGTATACTTGTGGAGGAACTTAACGGCAAAATAAGCACGCCTTGCGCGGCGCTCTCGCTGGACCTTTTGCAGGCCGGCTACCCCGAGGAAAGCGCAGACGCTATATGCAAAGCAATAAAAAACCCTGTTTCAATAGGGGAAGTAATAACGGGTTATGAAAGGTTCTACCAAAGCAGCAAAGACCATAAGGACGCGGCGCGCCGCGTCATCAATATGCTGCAGCAGTAGCGTATTGTTAAAAGCGGTTGTTTTTGGTAAACTGTTGGAAGGGAAAATTATAAATAATTACAGAGGGAAAAATGAGATATTGGGTTTATATTAATAATAGTGTGTTGGAACGCCCCTTTTCCAGGGAAGAATTGCCGTCAATAATCGGTTTTACGAGGGAAACGCTTATCTGTCCGGAAGTCTTAGCCCCCGGCCAAACGCAGGAATGGCTGCCGGCGCGCGTACTGCTTGAACCGCAAATACAGCAGCCGGCCTATCCGCCGCAGCCCCAACCTTATTTTGAACAATCCCCTTACCCTGTGCAATACGGCCAGCCCGCGCCAACGCCTGCTGCAAACGCGTCGGAGCGTGAAGCGGTGCTTATAGAAAAAATTGATAATCTTTCCAAAGAATTGCAGGAAATAAAGGATAAGCTTTTCTCATTAAGCGCGTCCTCATTTACACTGCCGCCCGTAGAGAATTACACCCGCCCTGAAGTGGAAGAATATAAAGACCCTTTGCAGGAAGTCTACGAGCAGCCCTCTATACCCCAAGAGCCTGTAATTGAAGAAGAGATACCTTCACAGGAAGAGCCCGAACCCGTAAAAGAAGATTTTGCGGAGGAAGAAATCCAAGATATCCCGACGGAAGATTTTACATCTGGCGATACTGAAAGCGAACTTGTTTCCCAGCCGCAAAGCCTTGATGTTAAAGAAGACGATATCCCTTTATTAGACGATGTTAATGACGAAAACAAATTAAGTAAAATCCTTGAAGTCCCTACCGTAGACGCAGGCGTGCAGGTAGAGAATGATGACTTTTTGCAGGAAGCAATAAAAACCACTTTTACAAAGCGCGACAAAAAGCCCGCGCAAAAAAATGATGAAATTATAGACCTTGCGCGCAAAAACACGGATGAGGAAAAAGCGCCCGCCAATGAAGACGACGGCATCCCCTTAGTAACAGGTGAGGAGGAGCAAACCCCTGTGCCCGTAGAAACAGAACATCATGACGATGATATCCCGTCAGAAAACCTTATTGAAGACGAACCGGCGCAAAGCGAAGCTGAAGCAAAAACCGAAGAAGCTGTTGAGGAAATCATAGAAGACATCCCTTTAGAAGTGCCCGAGGCCCAAGAAGTCAGCACAGACATCAATGATACTGACCGCTCCTCATTAGTACAAGAAGAGCAGCCTGTTGAGGAAATAATCCCGGAAGAAAAAATTGAAGAAGATATTATAGAAGACATCCCTGCGGTTGAAGAAATACCCGCCGATGAGCCTGTAATAGAGCAAACGCCTGCGGAAGAAACCCCTGTGGAGCAATTACAGCCTGTAGAGGAAGTAATAGCAGAAGAAGAACCCGCGCAAGACGCGCCTACAGTTGAAGAAACCGCAGAGCAGGAACAAATTATTGAAGATATTCCCGCTGTTGAAGAACAGCCCGCGCAGGAAGAAGAGCAACCTGTGGAAATCCTTGCCGATAATGTTGAAGAGCAAATAAATGTATTTGAAGAAACCGATGAAGCCGCAGCCTCTTTAGGCGGCGTAGAGGGCTTGCACGTTATTGACAATACCAAACGTTACGGCCAAGAACAAGCTGTTGAAGAGCAAACTTTAGAGCAAGAACAGCCTGTAGAGGAAACCCCGATAGAAGAAGCGCCTGTTGAAATTGAAACAGAAGCGCAGCCCGCTGCGGAAGAATACGACGTCCTTAACATAGAGAAGACCGAAAGCATAGAAGAAAAATCCGTCTTAGAAGAATTTGCGGCCGACAAACAGGAAATGCAGGAACACGAGGCGCAAAAAGAGCAAAAGGAAGAAGAAGCCGCCGCTTATCTTATTGAACAAGCCAATAATGAAAATGAACAACAGCCCGTGCAGCAGGACGGGCAAGAAGTCTCTGCCTTAGACGAACTGACAGGCCGCGGCCCCGCATTGCAGCCTATGGCTGAAAACCAAAACATAGACGAGGACCAGTTCCTCAAAACATTTACAAGCAGTATTGAGGAAGTCTTCCTTGACCAGCCTACTGCAATAATTTCAGACTATGTACCGCCGCAGGTGGCTAATCCTGAAATTTACGGGGACGCACCCGTCCAGGACCAAATATCGCAAGCCGTTGCGCCCGCGCAGCAGGCAGGCATAATGGATTTAAAATCAGCTCCTGAAAACAGCCAGCAGGAAGTCCGCAGCGTAAGGCGCATTAAGCCTGCCGCTATCAAAACTGTCCCTATGGTCGCAGGCGCGGGGGAAGATATGCAGTCCCTTGGCGCCAACGGGGAAGAAGCCGCGCCGAATATTGATGAGGCGATAGCGGAGCTTGGCGGATCGTCAATCGTACTTAAGTTTGTAAAAATGTTCTCCGCCTTAATGGTATTGCTTTTCATCTTAATCTTATTTGTAGCATTACTTGCAACGATGAAGATTATCCCCAGCAAATTCAGCCCTGCGCACGCCATCATAACAAAGGTGTTTGGCGATAAAGAGGCAGAAGCGCGTAAAGCTAAAGAAGCCGCTATCATAGACCAGGCAACTTTAAGCGCAGTGCAGGAAGCTGAAGAAGAAAAGAAAGCGCAGCAGCAGGAGATTTTAGATAAAGTCCAAAACTATATGCTGCCTGAAGGCCGCACCTTGTTTGAAAAGATTGTCAGCACGCACGCCAACCAGGCGCCGCAAATTGAGTGGAGCGCGGACCAAACTGTTGACCAGAACTACTACTCAATCGTAGTCAAGCTGCCGCCAAATAATGAAGGCTACAGCTTAACCTACAGGTTCAGCTATGACAAGGATAACAGCATCTTAGTACCGACGACTTCAGAGTCCAACAATATCTTGCAAGCACCCGCTAAAGAGGAAGCGCCCGCCGCCCAACAGCAGCCCGCGCAGCCTGCGGTAACAGCGGCGGCCCCAACGCCTGCCGCGCCTGCAGCGCCTACGCCTAAGATTAAACGCAGGCCTGCCGCAAAGAAGTAAGTTATTCCAAATATAAAAACCCCCCGGTATATTTTTATCGGGGGGTTATTTTATGAATAGTAAAACTTCTATTTTTCTTTTACAGCTTCCTCGGCAATAGTAACCAAAGCGGCAGTTACTTTTGCCATAGCGTCAAGGCTGGCCCATTCGTGCCTGCCATGCGGATTGCAGTAGCCTGCGTCCAAATTAGGCGTAATTAAACCCATAAAAGAAAGCCTTGCGCCGTCAGTGCCGCCGCGTATGGGCTTACCGTCGGGATTAAGACCGTTTTTAGCAAAAGCTTTTTTTGCAAGCTCGCAAACCTCGGGGCGCTTTTCAACCATCGCCTTCATATTCTTATAGGAGTACTTGGTACTAAGCGTAATCTTTGCAGTCGGGTACTTGGCCTGCTTCTCCTCAACTATTTTGGTAATTAAGTCCACGGATTTTTTAAGGTTTTCAGCGTCAAAATCCCTTACCATGGCATTAGCCGTAGCCGTCTCAAAATCAGCTTTACTTTCAAGGAAGCACAAAAAACCTTCCCTGTCGCAAGTAGTCTCGGGCAGCCTGTTTTCGGGCCAGGCATTAATAATGTCGGCCATAATTCTTACGGGGTTTTGCATAATATCTTTTGCAAAGCCCGGGTGCGATAAAACGCCTTTTACGGTAATGGTAACGGAGGCGGCGTTAAAATTCTCATCCACAATCCCTTCGCCGATTTCCCCGTCAAGCGTATACGCAAAATCCGCGCCGAACTTCTTTACGTCAAATTTATCTGGCCCTTTACCGACCTCCTCATCAGGCGTAAAAGCTATCCTTATTTTACCGTGCTTAATCTGCGGATTTTTAATAAGATAGTTGGCAAAAGTCATAATAATAGCAATACCGGCCTTATCATCAGCGCCGAGTAAAGTATCGCCTGAAGCCGTAACAATATCGTGTCCTATACAGCTTGATAAAACGGGCGTGGTTTTAGGGCCTATAATAATATCTTCGGTCAGTTTAATATCGCCGCCGTCATAATTTTTATGAAGAAGGGGAACAACGGTGCGGCCTATTGTCCCGCCGGGGTAAGTATCCATATGAGCCAAAAAACCGATTACAGGGGCTTTTACGCCTTTTGTGGCGGGTATAGTAGCGGTAAGATACGCGTTTTTATCCAAATCTATATCTTCAAGGCCGATATCATGCATATCCTGCATAACTGTTTTAGCGAACTCACGTTGGGTTTCTGTAGTGGGAAAGCTTTCCGATTTGTCATCGCTGCCGGATTCTACGGCAACATATTTGGCAAATCTTTCAAAAATTTCATCTTTAAAAGAATTCATAATAAATCTCCCGTTAGAGTTTATGTAATATAATATATAATATAAAATAAAAGGAGATTAGGATGAAAAAACTTTTACTCGTCGCATTAGCGGCATTTTGTTTTGTCTCATGCAGCAGCATAGAGAAGTCGGCAAAAGAAGCAGCCGAGGACGCAATCAACTGTAAATATGATTTAATCGGCGCGGAAGCAAAGGATTTCGGGTTAAGCAGCGTAACTTTGCAAGTGGCGCTTGCGGTAACAAATTTAAGTAAAACCAAAGAAGTCAAAA
The DNA here is from genome assembly GCA_964415545.1 of uncultured Elusimicrobium sp. Taxonomy (GTDB): domain Bacteria; phylum Elusimicrobiota; class Elusimicrobia; order Elusimicrobiales; family Elusimicrobiaceae; genus Proelusimicrobium. The sequence goes on along the minus strand of CAYQAU010000002.1, from coordinate 84,666 downwards.
TGAACAGATTTGAAGGCAAGCTGTACATCAACGGCGAGAATGTGAGCGAAATCAAGTTCGGCTCATATGAAATAATGCCGGGCAATACCGATATCGCCAAAGCCACGCTTGAGCTGCCGTTTAATACGGTGGGCAAGAATATAGCGGGCCTGGTAACCACAAACAGCATAGCCCTTACCTATAAGATTGCGGGTAAGATATACTTTGATACGCCGCTTGGGGAAGTGCCTTTCCCGATAACGGTGGAACAAAAAAGAGATAAAAAAAGATAATTACCGATAATACAACGGAGGTCATACAACAAATGTCCGATATAAAATGTTGTAATCTGCAAGCTATAGTAGATAAATGGAAAAGCATTGAGGGCAGCCTCATAATGATGTTGCATTCCATACAAGATGAATGCGGCTATGTGCCCAGGGAAGCGGCGATGGAACTCTCGCGCTTAACGGGGATACAGCTTGCCAAAATATATGAAGTGCTTACTTTCTACCATTTCTTTAAATTAACGCCGCCCGCAAAGTATCAAATATCAGTGTGCACGGGCACGGCGTGCTATCTTAAAGGTGCGCCGGATTTGCTCAAAGAACTCAAAAACCTTACAGGCGTAAAAGAGGGGGAAGCCTCCTCCGACGGCCGTTACTCTGTAGCGGCTTTAAGGTGTATCGGTTGTTGCGGGCTGGCTCCCGTAATCTCAATTAACGGCAAAATATACGGCCAGGTAAAACCTGCCGACGTCAAAGCAATCTTGCGTGAAGTTACAAAAGGGGACGAGCAAAATGTCTAATAAGAAAATAGATAAAATACAAAAAGACTTCAAGTCCAATTACAGCAAACTCAAACAAAGGATAGTAATCTGCGGCGGCACAGGCTGCTTAGCCAGCGGTTCTCACGACGTATACGAAGCTTTTAAAGAAGAATACCGTAAACGCGGTATGGAATTTTGTGTGGAAATCACCGACGAATGCCGCGAGGGCACAACCTATATCTCAAAAAGCGGCTGCCAGGGCTTTTGCGCGCAGGGCCCCTTAGTGAGCGTGGGCGAAATTTTTTATACCAAAGTAAAAGCCGCCGACGTAGCTGAAATCATAGATAAAACCGTCTTAAACGGACAGGTGATAGACAGGCTCTTATACCTAAACCCCGTAGACGGCGGCCACTGTGAAACTTTAAACGACATCCCCTTCTACAAAAAGCAGCACCGCGTCTTATTGGCGGACTGCGGTAAAATCAACCCGGAAGACATAACTGAATATATCGGCCACGGCGGCTACCAGGGGCTTGCAAAAGCGCTTGAAGTGGGCCCTGAAGGCGTTATAGAGGAAATGAAATCCAGCGGTTTAAGGGGCCGCGGCGGCGGCGGGTTCCCCGTCTGGCTTAAATGGAAGCTTACGCGCGACCCGAAGAGCAAACAAAAATATATGATTTGTAACGGCGACGAGGGCGACCCGGGGGCCTATATGGACCGTTCGCTCTTAGAAGGCAACCCGCACTCTGTAATTGAAGGTATGATTATTGCAGGTTTTACAATTGGCGCGAGCAAAGGCCTGTTTTATATCCGCGCGGAATACCCGCTTGCCATAGAAAGGGTAAAAGAAGGTATAGAAGCCTGCTACCAAATGGGCCTGTTGGGCAAAAACATTTTGGGCAGCAAATTCAGCTATGACCTTGAAATCCGCTACGGCGCGGGCGCATTCGTCTGCGGTGAAGAAACAGCTTTAATCGCCTCAATAGAAGGCAGGCGCGGCACGCCGACGCCCAAACCACCGTTCCCCGCTACAAAAGGCTTATGGGGCAAACCTACGGCCATTAATAACGTAGAAACTTTAGCAAACGTCCCTTATATTATGACAAAGGGCGGCGCGTGGTATTCTACATTAGGCAGCGGCAAATCAACGGGCACTAAAGTATTTGCGATGACGGGCAAAAGCAAAAACAGCGGCCTTATTGAAGTGCCTATGGGCATAACGGTAAGGGAAGTGGTCTACGACATCGGCGGCGGCCCTATCAGGGGCGAGGAAGTAAAAGCCGTACAAACCGGCGGCCCAAGCGGCGGCGTGATTGATAAAGACCATTTTGATATGCCTATCACCTATGAATCTTTGCAGGAAATCGGCTCAATTATGGGTTCCGGCGGCCTTATTGTTATGGACGAGACGGACTGTATGGTAGACATCGCGAAATTCTATCTTGAATTTTGCGTTGACGAATCCTGCGGCAAATGCGCGCCGTGCAGAATCGGCGGCTACCAAATGCTTGATATTTTAGAAAGAATAACCAGCGGCGACGCAAAACCCGACGACGTGGAAAAACTTGAAAAAATAGCGACTGCGATGAAAAAGGCCTCGCTCTGCGGCTTAGGGCAAACAGCGCCTAACCCGATACTTTCAACGCTTAAATTCTTCCGCGAGGAATATGACGAACACATAAAACACAAACGCTGCCCCACGGGCAAATGCAGCAAGCTGCTTGCCTATGGTATAGACGGTACAAACTGTATCGGCTGCGGCGCGTGTAAGAGGGCGTGCCCCGTCTCGGCCATTACGGGCGAGCCGCGTTCGCGCCATACTATTGACCAGCTTAAATGTATTAAGTGCGGCCAATGTTTCGCAGTGTGTAAATTCAACGCGGTAAGGAAGGGCTAATTATTATGATTAAAGCTATCATCAACGGTAAAGAAGTAAAAGTAAAAGAAGGCACGTCCATTCTTGAAGCGGCCCGCAAAGTCAATGTAAACATACCTGTATTATGTAAACATCCTGATTTGGAAGCCAGCTCGGGCTGCGGCATCTGCATAGTAAAAGTAAAAGGTATGAACAAAATGGTGCGCGCGTGCTCAACCACGGTAACGGATAATATGGAGATTACGACGCACGATCCTGAAATCGTATCGGTCAGGCGTACAGTGCTGGAGCTTATAATGTCCAACCACCCGCACGACTGCTTAACCTGCGCGCGCAACCAAAATTGCGAGCTGCAGGCGCTGTGCGCGGATTTTGGTATAAGGAAGGACTACTTCCCCAATATCGTACACCGCCACCCGCAGAAGGAAGATATCTCCACCAAAACAATAGATATAGACGGCACAAAATGTATTTTATGCGGCCGCTGCGTGGAAGTCTGCCAGCAGAAGCAGAATGTCTGGGCGCTTTCATTTGTAAAGCGCGGCATCAACACCCAGTTTGCCGCGGCGGGGGAAATCACTTTAAACGAATCCCCTTGCGTTAAATGCGGGCAATGTTCCAACCATTGCCCCGTCGGCGCAATCGTAGAACACGATGAAACCCATAAAGTCTGGGAAGCGATAATGGATAAAGATAAATACTGCATAGCGCAAATTGCGCCTGCGGTACGCGTGGCTATCGGGGAAGCGTTTGGCTACCCGCCGGGCGCAAATGTTACAGGCAAGCTTATCGCGGCTTTGTACGACCTTGGGTTTGACGCGGTTTTTGACACAAACACAGGCGCGGATATGACGATTATGGAAGAAGCGTCCGAGTTCAAGGAACGCTTTACCAAAGGCGGGCACTTACCGCTTATCACAAGCTGCTGCCCCGCGTGGGTAGACTTTCTGGAAAAGTTCCACCCCACGATGCTTGATAACTTCTCCACGGCAAAATCGCCGCACGAGTTTATCGGCGTGCTGGCAAAAACCTACTATGCGCAAAAACATAATATAGACCCTTCAAAAATCTATATGGTCTCCATTATGCCCTGCACGGCAAAGAAATACGAAATCAGCCGCAGCGAAGATATGTCGGCGTCAGGTTACCAGGATATAGACGTCTCTATCACCACGAGGGAACTCGCGCGTATGATAAAGCAGTCGGGCCTGGACTTCAAGAAACTTGAAGAAAGAAAGGGCGACGATATACTTGCCGATTATACCGGCGCAGCCACGATATTTGGCGCGACTGGCGGCGTAATGGAAGCAGCTTTAAGGACTGCGCATTACCTTATCACAGGTAAAGACGCGCAAAAACTTGACTTCAAAAAAGTACGCGGCTTAAAAGGCATCAAAGAAGCCACGGTAGAAGTTGGCGGAGCCAAGGTAAAAGTAGCTATAGCGCACGGGCTTGGCAATGTTGATACGCTTATGAAGCAGGTACAAAAAGCTAAAGAGGAAGGCAAAGAACCGCCTTACCACTTTATAGAAGTTATGGCCTGCGACGGCGGTTGCGTAGGCGGCGGCGGCCAGCCTTACGGCGTAACGGACGAACGCCGCAAAGAGCGCGCTAAAGGGCTTTATAAAGAGGATTCTTCTATGAAGCTGCGCTGCTCGCACCACAACCCTGCGGTACAGAAAGTCTATAAAGAGTTTATAGGCGAGCCGCTGGGCGAAAAGGCTGAAAAGTTGTTCCACAACAAATATAAAGCCAGGAAAATATACGTTAAGTAAACTATAAAGCCCCCGCTAACACGGGGGCTTTTTGTGCGAAGCGCACTCCTGTGTGCGAAGCGCACTCCTGCGCCGTGAGATACTAAGCTGCGCTCAGTATAACTTCGCCCGCTTCTCACAGGCTTTTACTTTTTGTCGTCATTGCGAAGCGTACTTCCGTCTTTTCGCAAATTGCGTTGAGGCAAGTAGATTAGCGTGTTGTGCGCGTGCCCGTGCGGCAAGCACTGTGGCAATCCAGTCTTTGCCATCATTGCAATCACACTTCCGTCTTTTCACAATTTGTAGATTAGCAACTAACCCGGCGTCCCGCCCGCACAGATCAACTTATTATCATTTTTAATTATATCCGCTTAGGTCCAAAGTTATTATTAATATAGGGCTAAAGTATCTTGAGGATTTGCTGTCATAACTATATAATATAAATATGAGAATACTAACCTGTTTACTTTCAGCCGTTTTATTACTTAATTCATTCACGGCGGCATTTGCCCAGCCGTTTCGCGCGCCTTCACAGCGTGAGATGCCGCAAATCAACCCGCAACTGCTGGTAAATACCTTCTACCAAAACAAAGCCAAAGCGGCGATGCAGGACGTCAAAACATACCGCGCGCGCTATAATGCCGTGGCCTTCTACAGCTATCCGCGCACTTTTTGGGAAGATGTCATCCCCGCGCTGCCGCCCTATAATGTAAAAGGCGAGCTTTTTAAACAATCTCTAAAAGATACCTATGAATCCCTAAACAATCAAGCCGCGCCCGATGTCAATGCCTTAGCGGCGCAAACCGTTAAGGAAATCACTTTAAATCCGCGCCGCGTAAATGTGGCAAAAAGCATCCCAATGCCTAAGGCGGGGGATATCTGGCACAATGCTTTTTATATGGCGTCTTTCTATATCCAGATTGGGGATTATGCGGAAAAAATACGCAGTGAAAAAAAGCTCTACAATGAATATAAAAAATATGTCGCCAACAATGACGCTTTTATGTTTGAGCCATACAAAAACTATGATTTTACCATCGCCCGGTATAACCCTTCCGTATTCTACAAACGTATGGCGGATATTGAGTCTTTCGTCAAATCCTACACCGCGCAGGCCAATGGTTTTATAAGGAAAACGCTTGCGCCTTTGCAGGTAGAGAAAGTCCCCGCGGCTGACGTAAGGAAATACCTTGAAAACAGCCTCAGCTCCCAAGAATTGCCTGCGGGCCTCAGCAAGCAAAATTTGATTAATGTAATAACCGAGCAAATCCCGCCCGCGCAGGAGTTCTATAATAAAGCGGCGCAGGTCAACCCGTCATTTTACGGGCAAGTAAGCTCGCTCTATACAATTTTGGCCAATACCACAAAAGCTAAGTGGGACGATGTAACAAACAGCTTAAGTATGTTTGAATATATCTCCCCGGGCACGCTTATTGAAAGGCTGGACGCATACGGCAAAATACCGAGCAGGCAGCAGGTTTTAGATGAGCTCGCATCATCTTTTGCGGCGGAAGCCCTAAACAAAAGCCTTGCGCAAATAAGTAATGACCTGTTTGAGTTTGAAAAACCTTTCTATTATTCTGACGTTTCTTTCCGCAGCGCGGAAGGGGAGATAGTAAAGAACTGGCACAGTATTTCAACGAACGCTTTCTTCGGCGATAAAATGATAGGCAAAATCGCCTCTGATAATATCTTAAACTCCGGCAAGCGCGCTTACCAGGACGCAAAACTTTTAAGCGCCATTAATTCCCGCCGGATACAGGAAAACACTAACTTTTACAAAACTGCGCTGCCCATAGCCATAGATTTCGCGGCGGGCGACGCCGCCTTCATGCTTGTTACGCCAATCTTTAAAACAGGGCGCCTTGCAACCGCAGTAAAGCAAAAAGCGCTGACAAGCAGCCTTAAAAATCTAAAGTATGACAGAACAGCCGCAGAAGCGCTAAGCGCGACAAAAGCGGCAAAGGGCGCTCAAAAGCTTGACGTGGCATCGCTCAAACACGTTAAATCGCATGAAAGTTTTGAAAGGGCCGTATGGGAAATCCGTAACTCGCAAGGGGAAATAACCTCCTACTTTAAATACGGCAGCAGGAGTGAGCTTGAAAGAACAAAACAAATAGATAAAATTATCAAAGATAATAATCTGATTGAAAAATATAATTTGATTGAAATTGAATACCCCAAAATAATAAGTGAGGGTACCGACGCCATTCCCGCATCCTTAAAACCGCAGCTCCAACGCGATTTTGACAAAATATACACAAGCGTACGTGATGTTAAAAAGCGCACAACAACGCCGTTTATAACACAGCGGGTAGATATCTCAGGCTTTACGATTGTTGACCTTAATGCAAAAAAAGGCTCTAATGCTTTACAGCTGCTTAATAACCAACCCATCAACCAAAAAGAGTGGAAGCAGGTTGTAGAATTTTATGCCGACTTAAACCGCAACGGTTTTTACCATACTGACGTCTGGCATAACCTGCACCTTAGCAGGACGCCGCAGGGCAAACTCAAAATTACCTTAATAGACTTTGAGCATATGAACGTAGCCGATATGGATGAACTTGAAGACTTTGAGCGCATCTTAAAAACGCTTAAGCTTAAAGAGAAGAAGGGCAATGGCTATTACTACCCCGAGTTTGGCTCAAAAGCCGCGAAGCTTAATTACGATAACCGCTATCTGGACTGATAGGCAGGCACGTGTGTCTACCCGCAATTTGTTTGGCGGCAAGTAAATAAACGTCTCGTCCGCACCAAAAGTGCGCCTCCCACACGGGGCACGCCTCCCACACAGGAGTGCGCTTCGCACGCAGGAGTGCGCTTCGCACAAATAGGTCTAATATTACCCTCAAGTAGGTCCAAAGATACTTGAGTGTTACTTGCTTAAATGGGATAATTTATATAACAAAAAAAATGACAGGAGAAAAAATAAAATGAAAAAGATTATATTGGCAATCGTAGCAATTTGTGTTACAGCGTCAATCCCCGCATTTGCGCAAGGCAAAAAGCAAGCGGAAAAATTTGACCCTGAAACAGCATTCCTTCTTGACCTGCATAACAGATATAACCCTGAAATCTACCCGGGCAAAAACAAAGAAAACTGGGAGAAGAATGTAGAAAACTATATCAATGACAAAAAGGCTAAAGAGTCCGCTAAAGAGCATAAGCAGCAACAACTGACTATGTACCAAAAAGCGGAAGCGGCAATGCTTTCTGTCTCTGATGACGCAAAACAATTTTACGCAAACCTTATCAAACAAAACGATACCCAAAAAGTGCTTAAATATGTTTCCACCGTCAATCCCAACCTTAAGGAACTTCCTGCGATAAAATACTTTATCTTGCGCGAAACTGTACTCCGGCACGGCTTTAATATTGAAGGCACATTAGATACCGCACAAAATTTTATCGTGGGGGAAACCGCCTCCAAAGATAATTATGTCTATCAGTTTGCAAAAGATATTGAGGCAAAATGTTTCCAGTCAAACCCCAAACCGTTTGCTCACTTAAAAAATGCGAAAACACAAGTAAAATAAGCGGAGAATAAATAATAATGAAAATAAAAAATATCACATTAGCTTTAACAATATGTATCATCGGCGGCGCGTCCGCCAATGCGCAGGGCATCGTATCCCCTAAAAATGCGGAAGCTTTACAGGCTTTAGTTGAAGTAATCTCCAACAAAAACGCCGACAAAAAGCCCGCCCAAACAAAAACAACGGTTGCCTCTAAGCAGAAAAAGACTTCCAACCCGTTTGCAGGCGTCTACGGCAAAGAAATGAGAATGGTTGAGTTCGGTTACTCTTTAGGGGAAAAGCTCGCCGCCGAACAGAAAGCAGCCGAAGCAAAAACCGAAAAAGAAGCCGCTGCAGCCGCTACTATTGACGCTTCCAAAAAGAAAGTGCTTGATAACTTTATCAAAACTTCCAAATGGCATGAGATTGTGCAGCTCGTCAAATACGGCTATGTAAAAACCGATATTGAAGGCTTATACGTCCTTGAAGCCGTTGTAAAAGCAAATGGAAAAGGCTTAGTTTCTATCGGCACGGCACAGGTAGCAAAGGCGGTAAAAGCCAACTTTGCAAAGAACACACAGTCCTATAAAAAGGCTGAACAGTTGGACCGCGCTATTAACGCACCGCGCCCGTTCTGACTTTTAGCAAAACAAATATAAAAGTAAAAACAAAACCCCGCAAACAAAAAAGCGGGGTTTTATTTTGTTTGACAATATGATACAAATTTGATACATTTGTATCAGTTCTAGGGAGAGTCGTCAAACCGGCAAAGGTTTGACGGTTATTTTTTCTAAAAAAACGTCATACCTTTCCTCCAAACAGGAGCAAAACCTAATGGACGAATTAATGACCTCCATAAAAGAATTACGCAAAACTTTAGACAGCAAAATAGAATCCTGCCTTACCAAAGATAAAGCTGAAAAACTTATAGAAGATATTGTAAAGAAGGCGCACCCCCAGGCGGAAATACAGAGTAAAGCTGTATTGCCAGACTCAACTGAAGGGATTTTGGAAAAATTTGCGCAGTTTTGTAACTCGGGCCGCAATAAACCCGAGACGGCGTGGACAAGCGAATACGGCCGCAAATTCGGCAATATGCGCAACTATTTAACCGCAATTAAAGACAGACACTCCTTCGTACAAAATGAAAAAGCCGTTTTATCTGAAGGCTCAACAGGCTCAACGGGCGGCGGATACTTGGTGCCGACGGAGTTTTCCTCCCAGGTAGTGCGTATTATGGCTGAAAGCAGCCCTATTATGCAAATCGCAAATATCCTGCCTATGACTTCCTGGAAACGCCAAATCCCCAAACAGTTAACCAACCTGCAGGTAGGCTGGGTAGCGGAAGGCGCGACAAAACCCATAAGCAACCCGACTTTCGGCCAAATTGAGCAGACGGCCAAAGTGCTTGCGACCGTAGTTAAATGTTCCGACGAGCTTTTAAGGGACAGCGCAGTAAACTTAACCCAGTTCCTGGCAGAACTTGTAGCCGAAGCTATGGCTCTTGAAATTGAAAGAGTAGCCTTAGTCGGCGGCTCTTCCGATCCTTTTACCGGCATCTTAAATACAAGCGGGGTAAATACTGTTTCTATGGCAGGCTCTGCCGTAACTTTTGACGATATTGCAAACCTTATCTTCAGCCTTTCCGACGCGCAATCAAAAGACGGCGTACTTGTCCTTTCAAAAGCGGGCTTAAACAAACTTATCAAGCTTAAAGACACCTCAGGCAAATATATCTGGGCGCCGCCCAGCATGGGCAATCCGGCTACAATCTGGAATACGCCTTATGTACTGTGCTCCCAAATCCCCAACGCAGCCACAAGCGCAAGCGCGCTGACAGGCGGGGATAAGACTTTTGCTTTCTTCGGCAGGTTTAACAGGAACCTCATCATCTCCCCCAGGGAAAAAATGATGCTTAAAGTTTCACAGGACGCTTCTTCCTGGAACTCCACCGGCTCCACTCTTGAATCGGCATTTATGACGGACCAAACCTGGATGCGCTTTACCCAGGCGCTCTCTATAGACGTAACGTTCGGCAATGCCTTCAGCTACCTGTTGTTCAAATAAACCACAAGCCACAGCGGCGGCTTTTAATTAAGCCGCCGCATAAAAGGAGCAAGCAAATTATGTCATTATCCACACAGGCCGCCACAACGCTGGAGGCCCTAAAAACATATCTTAAAATCCCCGCGCAGGATACAAGCCGCGACGATCTTCTTGAAGTCCTTATAGAATCCTGCACCCAAGCAGCGGAAAGTTATATCAACCGCTACATAGTTCAGCGCGATATCACGGAGGAGCCGCACGACGCGGAAGCCTCCCGCAGTAAATACCTGCAACTGGCCCAGTACCCTGTAAACCAAATAACAGCAGTCCTGCAAAACGGCGAGAAAATCCCACTGGCCACGCTTAAAATAGACAAGCAAAACGGAATCCTTAAAAAGCCATCATTTTGGAATGGCGCGGTGCTCATAAGCTATAGCGCAGGTATAGCGCAAAACAGCGCAAGCGTGCCTAAAAACATCCAAATGGCTATTTGGCAATGGATAGCGGGCATACTTGCCCTGCAAGACTCAAACGGCCTTAAAAGCGAAAGTTTGGGCGATTACAGCGCCGCCTACTATGACGCGCAACCGTTGCCGCTGCAAGTTCAAACGCTGCTTGAATGTTACAGGAAAGCAGGCCTATGAGTTTTGCGCAACTTCTAAAACACCTGTGTACAATAGAGCAGGAAACCCAAACCCAGGATGAGTTTACGGGCGAGCAAATACGCAGCTGGGAAACGCTGTACGAAAACATAGCCTGCCGCTTGAGAAACCGCGACGCCTCGGAACGTATACACGGTGATAAAGAATACCAAAAAGCCACACACGCGCTTTATATGAACAGCAGGGCTTTTGATATATCAAAAATCCGCATTATTATTGACGGCAATATCTATAATGCGGCAGGATGCATTGATATGGGCGGGGAGGGTAAATACCTCTGCGTCTATCTTGAGAGGTACAGCCTGTGATTTCACTTAAACCATGTCAAAACTTCTTAAATGCGGAAAGCTTAAAACAAAAAGTTTTTGAACTCTCAAAACAACACCAAGCCGCGCTTGTAAATACCGCCGCTGATATGAACGCCCACCTTAAGGAAATACTAAGCGTTCCGGTAGAAGTTATAGGGGGCCAAACAATCCGCTCACAAGCGGGGGAGCCGCCAAGAACAGAAAGCGGGCAGCTTAGGGATAATGTGTTTACGGAGTTTAAAACTTCGGCCAACAGCGTGCAGATAAAAGCAGGCGTGCGCAATACGCCTTACGCGCAATATCTTGAATACGGCAGCGCCTATATTAAACCGCGCCCGTTTTTATTACCGACGCTTCATAAATTCAAAAACGCGGTAAAAAGCAGGCTTAAAAATATGTGGAGGTTAGATTGATATTAAACGACATTTACAATTATCTTTTAGAGTCCCCGACGCTTAAAGCTTTTTTAAAGGCTAAAGCGGGGGACAGTAAAATATACCCGAACTACGCCCGCATGTCGGCCAAAACGCCGTACATAGTTTACCGTTCTTCCAACGCGGGCGGCAGGGTGGATGAAATTTCAAGCGAGGAAGGATGCACCTTCATAATAACGGCCGATAATTTTGCAGACGTCATTGAATGCAGCTATATTTTGACCTCGCTTCTGGACTGCCCTGACGCCGATATAGAGTCCCAAAAATACCACATCTATTACACCCGCAAAACAGGCGGCAGCGATTATGTGGACGAATTGGGACGCCACGTAAGGGCCGTCAATTTTTCAATGAAATTTAAGCAAATTTAAGGAGAAATAAATAATATGGGAACACCCAAAAATATAGTAATAGGAATGAATCACAGCAGCACAGTAAAGATAGGGGATTATAACTCCCAGGAATCAGCCGCAACGGATTTAGGTTATATCAAAGGCGGCGTCATAATAGAACACAATGAGACTTCTTACGATATTAAAGTAGACCAAGTACTTGGAATAATAGATAAAGTTACGACGGATGAATCTTTAAAAATAAAGGTTTCACTCGCGGAAGCCTCACTCTCAAATATCGCCATGGCTTTTGGCTACAGCGCAGCTTCAAGCGCAAAGACCTTCAGCTTCGGCCATAAAGGCAATACGCCGATAAAAACGCTTTTTGTAAACGTGCTCGGCACAGGAGTGGACGCGCGCCGATATACATTCTGGAAATGCCGCCCGACGGGAAAAACCGTCCAAACCTACAAATGCGACGGGGAAACGCTGGTAGAAATAGAATTTGACGTACTGTCAGATACCTCAAAAGCTATAACCCAGCGCTTTGGCAAAATAGATGACGGCACATCACTTTAAAAGCAGCGCAAAGCCTGCGGGCGCGCCCCGCATTACGGCAATAAACCCGCAGGCAAATTTAAAATATAAGGAGTTTTTTATATGACGGATTTAGATATACTTTGTCCCGTTTCATCGCAAATAAATATACTTGGCAGGCAGTGCGCATTAAAACCTTTTACATTAAAACAGTCTATTGAACTTGGGCGCATCTTGGGGCAGTTGCACAGGGAAATACTAAGCAGCGTAGAGGAAGACGGCGCCCAAACGGTAATAGCCAAAATTTTTGAATTGGCCGGCACCAATAAATTAAAAGAAATACTTAATGTCCTTACCGACGGGCAAATTAAAGACGTTAATAATATTGAAGACAAAATAAGTCTACAGGAAGTCAGCCTGCTGGTAAAAGAAATAGGACGCCTGAACAATTTTGAAGAGATAATCTTAAATTTCAAGACGGCACTGAAGGGTCTCTACAAATAGATGCGCTTTCAAGTGCCATAAGTTTTACCGCATCTTACTACGGATATAGCACGGAATATATCCTCGCCCACAGCATAAAATGGCTGATATGGGCCTGCCGCAAGGCCTCCTCCGTAAATGCAGCAAAAACGGAGCCCGCGGAAATATCTTTATCTGATATAGGAATAAGCAAATGAGTGAAAGCGCAGGTAATTTTTTTATAGAACTTTCCAGCATCTTTGATCCCAAAGGTTTTGAAGATGCGGATAGGCGCCTTAGTAAAAGCAATGCGGAATTTAATAATTATTTCAGGGATATAAATACCCGCAATTCCGCCTGGAGCCAAAGCTTTTCGCAATCGGTATCGTCAATGACAAGCAAAAGCCAAAACAGTATGGCGGGCTTCTTTAATTTTACTTCGGGCAAATTTCTAAACCTTGAATCTTTGGGCAAAAGTATGTGTGAGAATATAAAAACCTCCTTTACAAGCGCCCTTTCAAGCATGGTATCAAGCCTGGCGATGAGCGGGCTTTCAAGCCTTTTCGGCGGCGCGGGCGGTTTTTTGGGCGGCCTATTAGGCAGCAGGCGAAGCGGCGGCCCAATCGGCCAAACGGGGCCTTACCTTTTACACGCGGGGGAATATGTAATCCCGCCCGAGTTGGTAGAAGCAATAAAAACAAACCGCGCGCCGTCCTTAAACACAGCACAGGCAAATGACTTGCAAAGCACAGGCGGCGCTACGGGGAGCAATATAAACATAACAATCAATACGCCTGTAAGCATACAAAACGCAGCTGCGCAGCCGCTTGGGGCAGTAGACGCAAAAAAATTATGTGAGGAAATATCATCCGCCGCGCGCCGCGGTGTAGTATGGGCGGTGGAGCAGGCAAAAATAAGCTATAAAATCGGCAAACAAAAAAGCGGGGAAAGCGCACTATGACATTACTAAAACCTATAGAAATTTTAACTCCAAATATACTTGAAGAAGGAACAACGCAATGCAGCTATGATTTTGACGCCATAAACCGTATAAGAACCACCGATATAACCTTTACCCAAAGCGTATCCCTTGATACGCTTATCCTAAAAGAGACTGACGGGACAAATATAAAAATAGCAACCACTGTAGAGGGGCAATCCTTACTGCTGGGCGAAGTCTCAGGCAATACAAAAAGTTCCCTTATAATAAGATTGGAGCAAAACCTGATGCCGGTAAACAATCTGCAAATTACAGTCCATAACCCGCAAAGTGATGTTAAAGAAGGTATAGCGATACTCTGTAAATCTTTACTTGTTTTATCGGAGGCCTTAACAACTCTTACTCGCAATGATTATACCAGGGAAGGGTATCACTATCTGGCTAACGGCAATATAGTTAAATGGCACGAGCTGACTAAATTCGGCTGCAATCTCAGGATAGAAAACCTAAAAAAGCCATTAAGGGACGCCTTCCTTAAATACCATGAAAAATACACCTTCCTAACCTATATTTTCTACGGGGAATATGATGAAGATTTTTGCTATCAAGTTACAAGCAAAAGCCAACCGTCTGAAACCTTTGACAGGCGCACGCGCCTTTACACGCTTGACTGTCAACTTTTGGAGAGGTAAATTATGAAAATATTAAGCGACAGCCTAAAAAAAGTCATTAACAGCCAAAACCCGCAGTATATTAAAAAGGTGGAGCTTTCAAAGCGTATCTGGTCAGAAGCTCAAAGCAAATATATTTTTGATACGCCTATAGAAATCAGCGCAAAAATCCTGGAAATCAGCCCGATAAAATGGAAACTTGATAATGAAGGTTACGGCATCTGGAACAGCGCCGCCGCCTCAATAACAATATCCAATTATGACAACGCGCTAGGCCCAGATTTGCCTGAGGAAAACCTGCAGACGCTTTATGGGGCGCGCGTAGATTTTTACGGCGGCAGCAATACGCCGCAAGGCAGGCAATATATCAAAATCTTCCGCGGTTTTGCCTTAAACACTCCTATTTACGACCAATCGCAAAAAACGCTTACGCTGCAGCTAAGCGGGGAGATTGCTCTTCTTAAAAACTTTTCTGCTGAAGATATATCAATAAAATCGGAGCAGGAGGTCCTTATTAAAGATACTGAGGATTTATCTGTTTTATATACAAACCAAAATACGGCAGGACAAATAATTGATATATGGCGCGGTAATACGGAAAATGATTTTTCAAATGCAAGGCTGCTAAAAGCCGAAAGAGATTATAAAATAGAAAACCTTAATAATACTAAAGGTCCGGCAAAAATTATTTTAAGCCGTCCTTTATCGGCAACCCAGTCGTGCCGGGCTGATGTGCGTTACTGGTACACCGATAAATCGGCCGACTGGATAGCAACCCAAATAGCAAACCTTACAGAAGCTGCCGATACAGATATAAGGGAGATGAACTTTTCCTCCAGCGAAACAGTTGAAAACCTGTTCTCACAGCCGTTCATCCAATCTTTTGATGAGGGTACATTCAGGGATATAAAACAAAACGACGCAGGCACCGCTGTGCAGCTTAGCGACACCTTCCCCGAAAAGTTTAAAGGCGAATGGGAGATAATACAACAAGCCCCCGGAATCTACTTTAAGGAATTTAGCTGCGACGCAATAGAAATCCTTCATAATAACTATACCTTCAACGGGCAGTTCCAGGCGTTTAGGCCCGGTACGCACGCTTTTGGGACGTGGGAGAATACCGTCCGCGTAATTGACGACCAAAATGAACGCACCTGGTACCACCTTACCAGCACTACAACAAACCTTACAACATTACAAAGTTATGTAGTCTGCCAGCAGAAGCATAACAAATACTTTATCATCGGTCTGTATCATATGGAAAATTATACTGTAATCCAGTTTGGGGAAGCTATAGTGCAATTTTCCACCAATATGTTTGAAAAAGTGCGCTACAGAATAACGCGCGATTACGACGGCAACTTTTACGTCTGGACCAAAATTGCCGATTATCCGAACGAGAACTGGACAGCAAAAGCGCTTATGGGTAATAGTTTAAGATATACAACTTCTATCTACCAAGGGCCTGTGATGCAAATCTCAATCCCTAACAGGATAGAGGACTTTAGAGATAGCCCTTTAATAGCCACCGGTACAGGCACAATATGCCCCAACGGTGATTATTACAGCCCGCAAATAGATGGCGGTGTAAACCTTACAAGCTGGAATAGCTTTACTTCTGATATAACAATACCCGCCGCTGCATCGGCCTCCACCGCATACCGTAGCCGCAATACGCAGGAGGCTGACTGGGGCGAATGGCAAACTATAGCAGACGGCCAAACGCCAAATACATCTGACAGATACCTTCAACTAAAATGCAGTTTGGTGTCAGATGTGGCGCAAACTCAGGCACCTGTTTTAAATAATTGGAGCGTCAGCGCTGACTCCACAGGCATTTTAATTGCAGTAATTAATATGCAAGGCGCAAGCTGTTACTCCGTATTGCAGGAAATCGCGCAAATGACAGGTTTTCAGATAGGATATGATACTGAGGGTAAGTTCCTCTTCCGCCCGCGCAGCAGCGGGCAGCCTTTATATAGTATCGGCACAAACGATATCCTGGAAATAGAAAGCATAAGCGATAATACAGAGCGGCTCTATAACCGCGTTACCGTTAATTACGGCCCCTATTCCAGGACGGTAGACTCAAATACAAAAAATGAAAGCCGCCCAAACCTTATTGATAAATACGGCATAAAGGAGCTGCGCCTCTCTTCAGGCAATTTATTGCCTGCGCAAAATTCCAATATCGCGCGCGCTGTTGCGCCTGAGGTCTACTCCAAAATAAGCAGCGCTAAAAAGACTGGAGTAATCATAACCAAATTCCTGCCGCAGATTGAGCTGGATGATATCGTCAATATCAATTATCCTTCAAAACTTTGTCGTACAATGCGCGTTGAAGGCCTTGAAACCGACCTTACAAACTGGACTATGCGCCTGGATCTCACCGAGGTATAACAACAATGCAAACCTGTGTAAATGAAATCAATAATAAACCGCCCGATATCAACCAGATATCAAATTTGTTAAGAAACTTATTTTTTATACTGGGCGCTTTAGTTTCTTTTTCTTTATGGCTATCTTCAACCATCACCACGCCAAAAAGGATAGATAAACTTGAGGAAGCAGTAACCGGCCTTAACTATAAACAACAAAAAATAGAAAGCCAAACGCAGCTTATATCCAATGATTTAAAAGAAATTAAAGCCTTACTTTTAAATAAATAAAACAAAGTGGCTAAGGCCACATAAAGGAGAATAATAATAAAATGTTGGAAAATATACTAAAAACAATAGTGCCGCAAAAACTCATAAATTTTTTAATTAAAATAAGGGATTTTTTAAAAGGCAAAAAAACTTATATAGCAGCCTCCGTGCTGCTGCTTGAAGCGCTGTTAAGCTATCTTAACCAAGCCATTGACTTTAATACCATGGCGGATTTCGCAGCCTGGATACAAGGCCTTGCAAGCAACCCCGCCAGCCTTAAAGCGGCCGAGGCCCTTGCTCTGTTTGGCATACGAGCAGCAATAGCTAAAAAACAGTAAGCAGATTATAATTAAAAGCCATACAAAAACCGCCGCCCAAACTAAGAGCGGCGGTTCTTTTTTGTTAAAGCAAAACTATAAAATCCAGTTAAGCAATGTCGCCACCAATAGGGAGGAGCCCAGGGTAAGCGCGCAAATCTTCATAGCGTCCTTAAACCCGCTTTCTTTTATAAGAACAAATAAAGAAGCCACGCAAGGCAGATAAGCTGCCATAAATACGCAGGCTATTACCAGCTGCTTAGGATCCAAATTATATGGAATAAGCAAGGCTATTGAAACGTCTTTCCTAAAAAACCCCAGGCTGATAACGGGCGCGACTTCGCTTGGCAAACCCATAAGATAATGTACGGGATAGTAAAATAACTTGCCGATAAGCGTCGTCATCCCCGTGGCGTCCATAATTGATATTAAAAGGATACCCGCCAAAATAAGCGGTACAGCCTCTTTAAGATATTCCTTTGTCCTGTTAATAAGTTTTTTTACAAAGGGAACAAATTTGGGGATTTGCCATTCGGGCACTTCCATAAAAATATCTGTGGTATCGCCCTCCATCACGCGGTTTAAAAGCGCGCCTGCCGCTATACCCGTTATGGCCAGCACCGCAAAAATAAGCACAAGGTACCTAAACCCGTGGGGCCCCACAACGCTGAACATCATAGCCGTTTGCGATATACACGGCGCCATAATAAGGATAAGCGTCAGCGCGATGATTTTTTGGCGTCTGGTTTCAAGCGTTCTTACTCCCATTATGGCAGGCACTTTACAACCCAGCCCAAGCATAACCGGTATTGCGCTATAGCCGTGCAAACCTATTTTGTGGAGGAATTTATCTAACACAACCGCCATACGCGGCAGATATCCCAAATCGCCCATAAATTCCAATACGCCGTAGAAGACTACCACAAAAGACAAAACGTCAATTAAGGCTACTTTTACGCCTTCAGACAAAAGCCCAAAGCCCTCCGCCGCGCCGCCTGACGTGCCGAAAAGCAGCGTCCACACTATAGTGTCTTTAGTGAAGGAAAACATATTTTGCACAAAGGGTAAATAATAATTTTCATACAAAGGCGTAAGCAAATCAATTATGTGATTGCCCGTAAATACGATGAAGCTGAAGGCCGCTATCATCACAAGCAAAGCTATCGGCAAACCCGTAACGGGCGCGGTAGCTGCGTCTTCAAGCACTTCCAGGACAGAGGGGTGGCGGTGCGTAATCTTTTGCGCTTCACGGCTTATGCGGCCGATAAGCTTCCACTTCTCCTCGGTATCGGTAGGCACGGCGGCGTGGTGGAACTGTACCTTGCCGTGTTCTATCCTATGCATAATAACTTGCAGCTTTCTAAAGCCCTCTCCTGTTAAACCGCTGCACGGGATTACAGGCACGCCTAACATATGGGAAAGTTTATGAGAGTCAATCTCAATACCCTTTTTGCGAGCCATATCATTTTTATTAAGCAGGATAACAGTCGGCTTGCCAAGCGATATGGTATCCATCGCAAAAAAGAGATTGCGCTCCAAATGGTTAGCGTCAACCACATGTATGGCGATATCATAAGGCGCATTCTTAAGGATGCGGCAGGAGGCATTGCCGTCATTACAAGCCTCTTCAAGGCTGTAGACGCCGGGCATATCATAAATAGTATAAGGCGTTTTGTAGAACAGGGCCTCCCCGTTAAGCAAATTAACGGTGGTGCCGGGGTAATTGGAACTGTAGGTTTTTACGCCTGTAAGACGGGAAAAAATGGTGCTCTTGCCCACATTGGGATTGCCTAAAAGGAAAATCGTTTTCTGCGGCGTTTCAACAAAAATACTTTCCGCAAACTCTTTGCCTAAAGCTACTTCCGCGCCCGCTACTTCCAGCAGCACAGGCAGCGTATTGTTTTTACGCAAAACAGTACTGCCCTTATATATACCCATAGCGTGCAAACGGTGCTTTATCTTTTTATCAGCGTGCGCCACCTCGCAGACTTTGACGGGTATATCCCTTCTTAATTCTGTTAAATTTTTTTTACTGAATGTTGTCATAATATTTTAAAGTAAGGTTCTCCTAACATTTTTATTATACCATATAAATGAGCAAACCCGCTAAAAAATAGCGGGTTTGGCTCCTAAAACTTTAGTATTGCCTAGTTTACGGCTTCCCTTCTGGCCTTTTCTTTCTTAGCGTCTTGGAGCTGCATTTCAAGGGAGGAGATATACTCATCTATATTGTCAATGCGCCCAAAAAACTCTTCTTCTGATTCATAAGCCATTTGCGTAGAGGCTACAGGCTCATCTGCCACAGGGCCGG
Organism: uncultured Elusimicrobium sp.; assembly: GCA_964415545.1. GTDB lineage: Bacteria > Elusimicrobiota > Elusimicrobia > Elusimicrobiales > Elusimicrobiaceae > Proelusimicrobium. The sequence goes on along the minus strand of CAYQAU010000002.1, from coordinate 65,102 downwards.
CGGTAGCTAAAATACCCGCAAGTTTGCTGTTGTCATTTGCGCGGGCGACTTCCGTCATATTCTCATTATCGGCATTTCTTATGCCGGCGTCCGCGCCGTTTTTGACGAGGAAGCCCGCAGTCTTTGTATCATTTGCCTTAACGGAATAGAATAAAGCATTATTGCCCTTTGTGTCTACAGGATTAATCCTTGAGCCGCTTTTTACTAAGGAGACAACCGTGCGGTAATCCTTATTTTTTGCCGCAGCCATAAGGGGGATGGTTTCTTCTTCCCCAAAAGTTACGTTTACGTCAACATTATTGGCGTTTAAAGCGGTATTGATTATCGGGTAATCCGTATTTTCAACGCCCCAAACAAGCGCCGTGCGCCCGAATTTATCGGCCGCATTAGCGTCCGCACCCTGTTTGATAAGCGTTTTAAGCAGCTTATTATTGCCTTCTTTAGCGGCTAAAATCGCGGGTGTAGTACCTACAAAATCCCTTGTTTCTATATTGGCGTTGCTAAGCAAAAGCTGCGTTACTATAGGCTCAAACCCGCCTTGTACGGCGTGCATAAGCGCGGTGCGGCCTGTATTATCCTTTTCTTCGGTTTTGGCATTAAGAGCTAAAAGGTCTTTTACACGCAGCAGGTCATTTTGGTCGGTAACAATCATAAGCGGAGTATAGCCTAAAGGGCTTTTTGTATTGATGTCCCCGCCATATTTGATTAACGATTTAATGGTGTCTATATCCTTTTTCTGCGCGGCGTAAATCATAGCGTTTGTGCCGCTGTTGTCTTTAGCTTTGATATCATTTTTGGTTACGGCGGCTATTACCGCTACGGTTTCGGCATTACCTGTTTTGGCAGCGTGTAAAAGGGCTGTCATACCAAGGTCGTCCTTCATTGTAGGGTCTGCGCCGTACTCAAGCAATAATTTGGCGATATCGGCCCTGCCTGCGCCTGCGGCCGACATCAAAGGCGTTATATTATTTTTACTCTGTAAATTTACTTTGGCATTGCGCTGTAACATCATATTGACGATATCATAAGGCGCGTCTTCCGCAGCGATGACGAGGGGGGTAAAACCTTCGTCGTTCTTCTGATTTGTGTCAACATTTGCGTAAAGCAGCATAGTAACGCGGTCAATATCTTTGGTTTTAATGGCGCGGATTAAAGAGGTGTCATAAAGATAAGTATATTGTTTGGTTTTAGCCTTTTCCGAATCACCGCCAAGCATATGGGCATAGGGGTGTAAAGCTGTTTCAGAATCTTGCGCAATTAAGGGGACAGCGGCGCAAAACATACAAACTGCCGTTAAAAGTTTCTTCATAAAATCTCCATTCACATGTAATATGAAATTGATGTACATATTCATTTTAACAAATTAATATTAAAAATATACTTGATTTTTTGCTTATGAAACGCTAATATGTATTTATAGTATTCGTATAGGTGCATTCATTTCTAATTTATCCCCACAGAACTCTTCGATTTTACCCCCCGAAGCGTTCTGAATTTGCCCGCCGGCAACGGCGGGCAAACTTTTTGTTATTGATATATCCCCAATATAAATAAGGAAAATTAATTAATTGGATTGCTTCGTCATTGCATTCCTCACAATGACACAGCAACCAAAAAGCCTTGTTCTTCTTGTCATTGCGAAGTTGCGCAGCAACTGTGGCAATCCAGCCGTTTGCTGTTTAATGGCGACATCAGAAGCGTCTATGTTTCTCTGTGTCGTAGAATCACCCCGCTTCATAAGTTATTTGCGACTTCTGAGCGTCTATAAATTCTAAAAACAGCGTATCCTATGTTTTGACTTGTCCGAGCAGGTATTTTGCGAGTTGTCAAAACGGAAGCTGTTTTTATAATTTATGCGAAACATGAGCAAAAACTTATGAAGCAAAAAAGAAAGAATACTTTATTTACTGGATAGCTATGGTGCTTGCCTGTGCAGCTCGCACAGGCAATGACACGAACGCCCAATAAAACAAAGCAACCTTAATTAGGAATGCAGAAAGAGTTTTGCACTAATTTAGCAGGCTGAAGTACAAAAACTGCAGCCTACTTGATTAGTTTGTGATATTTTGTTATTGTTTATAACTAATAAACGGCAAACCCGTTTTTTTTATTTTATAAGGAAGGTTAATATGCCGATAAAAAAGAAAGCAGCTGCTTCATCAGAAGCATTAACATCAAAAGAGCTTAAAGATATTGAACATCTTTTACTTAAAATGAGGGAAGACGTTTTGGCCAGGATTAAATCCAAAAAGGAAACCGAAATGCCTGAGGCCGAAGTCGGCGACGACGCTGATATCGCCTCCCAAAGCCTTGATAAAGAAGTCCTATTTGAACTTACAGGCAATGCCCAGGCGCTTTTGGACCAGATTGAGGCCGCCTTGCGCCGCATCAGCAAAGGCATTTACGGCACCTGCGAATACTGCAGACGCCCTATCCCCAAAAAGAGGATTGAGGCCCTGCCTTTCGCCAGATACTGCGTACATTGCCAGACGTCAAACGAAAGCATTAAATAAATATCTTTAAGCTTAAGCGCGCAAAAACCCCCTGCAAAAACAGGGGGTTTTAAATTTTAAAACTTTAATTCTTATTTAGTCATTTTTCCGGCCGCTATGATTACGCCGACTAAAGCAAAAGCCGCAAGCAGTATTTTGGGCCATTTGCCAGCCCCAAAACCATCTTTGCGTGCGGTATCCACTTCAGGTATAGCAGGTGCGGCTATGCCCTTTTCCTTAGCCTCTTTTGCGGATTTGGCCACCAGGCTTTCGCCCAAAGCCACTGTGCTTACCTTATTTTTGGTAAACTCGGGCGCATAAATAACGTCCTTATAAATATCAAAATCGGCAACGTCGGTAAAACCGGGTTTATAGGTTTCCGTAACTATATAGCTGCCGTAAGGTATCGGATTAAGCTCAAAGATGACGGAGTTACCATCGCCTTTACCCCAATCTGAAACATAAAGCGTGCCAAAGTTATCGTCATAATAAATCCCGTCTAAGGCCCCCGTGCCGAGTTGGTCTATTTTAAGGATATTCTTCATCTCTTTGGTCTTTAAGTCAATCTTATAAACCTGGCCGCCCTTGGCGTCCCCGCCGAAGGTAGAGCCCGCAACAAACAACCTTTGCCCGTCTTCGTCAAAGACTATGCCGTTTGGCCCCACAGTTTTATCATTAAATAATTTGTAGGAGACGCTCTTTGCGCCCTCATTTACCGTAACTTCATAAATTTTGCCCGCGCCGGTATCGGTAACCATAAATTTATTACCGCCGATATAGGCTACGTCATTTAAGAATTTAGAATCAGCAACAGTCGTTTTGGCAATTATCTTGTCATTATCAAGATCGGCCAAAACCAAATTGCCCGCAGTTTTGCCGCTATTAACCTGGTCCGCAATAAGTACAATGCCGCCGGTTAAAAAAGCAAATCCTTTGGGGCTGTCAAGCTGCCCTTTAAGCAAGGTTTTTTGGTTTTTGCCGTCGGTATCGGCCTTGATGATAAATCCGTCGGCAGGCGCGTCGGGATTACCAAGGTTAGATACATATAACTTTTCATTATTAATTTTTACGCTTTCAGGCGTTTGTAAACCCGTTAAAGGCAGGTTTTTAACCTGCGCATTAGCTAATACGGGTAAAAACGCTAATACAAGTAACAATTTTTTCATTTTAATTTCCCTCCAAAATGTACTTACGGAAGTACTTCCTAAGCTCCGCCACATTTTTATTACTTGTCGCAATAAAGCAGAACCCCGCACGGCCTTCCCTGACGTCGCAGGTAAGCACGATGCCGCCCCTGAAAGGAAGCTTCCTGTTTATGGCCTCAATGATATCAATAATCTTTTCGGTAGTCAATTTTTTACTGAAGGAGATACTTGTATCCAAATAAAAGTGCAGTTCCTCCTTACTTATACCAAATACCGTTGAAGCCAGCCTCAAACACAAACCAAAACCATTGTAGCGGGAATTACACTCCAAAGCGCGCAGCCTTAAACCGCCGTCCTTAATAATAACAGCCCAGTCAAAGTTAATCTGGCCCCGTACTCCTTTATTATAATAATACTCCGCCAGTTTAAGAGTATTAGTTTCAATCTTCTTTAAAATCTCTTTATCAATCTTTGTAAAAGGGTATTCACAGCCTTCCCACGCCTCTTTATGGATTAGCTGGCAGTCTATACCTATATAGTGCGCGCCGTCGTCCTTAAGCACGCAAAGCGAGCCTAAGGAGCGGTAAATATCCCTGAATTTTTCTATATAGAAATGCCCGTCTTTATAGTAATTCTTCATCAGCTTAAGCAAATCTATAAGCTTGCCTGTGGTGTTTCCGCAGCCGCCGGCTGATACAGGGCGGCGAAGCATATACTTTTCGTCAAAATTAATAAAGGAAAGCACGCGCGACTTCCTGTTTGAGCCGCGCTCATACACAGGCTGTATCGTTTTTATGCCAAATTCCTTACAAAGTTTTTTAAATACAAGTTTATTATTTGCGTCCTGCACGGCAATGCTGTTATTTAAAAGCTTATTGTCGCACATCTTGCTTAGTTTTGAAAACTCTTTTGTATAGATAAGCGGTATCATCACCATACCTTGCGCGCATAGTGATTTGATTTTTTTAATCATCTCCTTATCTTCGGTAAGCGCTTGGACGAAGGACTTTTGCTCGTCATAAGGTTTTGGGACTATCATCCAGTCTTTGCGTTTAAGCTTCTTGATGCGCGCCATATAATCAACAAATGCGTCATCGCGCTTTGTGATGGGGGAAACTATACAGATATCATTATCCTTTAAGATCTGTATATATTTAAGCGAGTAGTTGCGCAAAGAATCTGTTGCAACTTCTTTGTGGACAAAATCGTCAAAGTTTAAAACCCATATTTTATCAGGCATAGAACTTACCGTCGCAGACGGGGCAGTTGCATTTTACGTCTACAATATCGTCCTTGTCAGATGATTTTAAGCCGCATACCACAAATTCAAAACCGCCATCTTTAAGCAATGCCGCTATGCGTTTTATGCTTGCCAGTTTAACCTCGTGCTTTAAAGCGCAGGTTGTCGTATCTTCCTGGTTGGGCAGGATTTGGCGTACTTCGTCCTGGTAATTAGGCTTCATTTTATTAAAAAAATCTTCCCCGTAAGCTTTGATAATATTGGCTTTAATATCCTTGTCATAAAGCAGGAAGGAGAACATAACCCTGTTTAAACCGTACTTTTTGAGCTTGGCTAAAAAAGGTTTTAAAAGTTCTTCAGTATCTTCAATACCCACGATAATAGGGTCCATATGGATAGTGGTCAAAGCGCCGCATTTAGAGACTTCAGCCGCGGCCTCAAGCCTGGCGTCAACCGAGGGCGCGCCGACTTCCATACATATGCTTGCCTCAGGCTTAGCGGCGGCGTTATAGGAAAATTTATTGGGATTATTCTTTATTAAATCCAAAATACGTTTATCGGGTATGCCTTTGGTTGTAATGATAATCCTTTTAATTTGCGGGTGGTCAACCAAAAGTTTAAGCACTTTATAGGAATAACCGTTTTCAACAAAACTTTTGCTGAAAATGTCCGTAAAGCGCGAAAGTTTAATTGTGTGGATTTTAGGGTCGGCGTCAATCTCAGCCTTCATTTTGGCCAAGGCTTCATCCTGCGGGCAGCCGATGACGGGATGCTCAAAAGCGGTATTATATTCCTTTAAAAGCTTCTTGATAATATTACGGCCTTTAGCGTAGCAATATACGCAGTCATTCTCGCAGCCGGTAAAAGGCTCCATATAATGGTATTTACCGTACCAGCAGGTGCCTAAGCAGCCGGGTACAAAAAAAGTATCTTTATCACACATATCGCCACCCTCTTAATTTAGTCTTCGTTTATATATACAATTTATTATATTAAATATTCACCTCATTTTATAGGGAAAATTATAGGGAAAACCTTAAACCATAAATTGCTATAATATTAGAAATATTGAAGGAGACGGCTATGCAAAACGACGGGACAAAAACGGACTGGAAGGACTCCGCGCTACCGGAGTGGTACAACAAGAACCTTGTAAATAATGAGGAGATGCTTGCATACGCCGCTTTATTTGATTTTAAAAAAGATGACAGCGTCTTAGATTTAGGCTGCGGGGACGGGACTTTCCTTTCAATCGCGGCAGCAAAAACAGCCAGGGCCACAGGGGTTGACCTTTCGCCAACCCAGCTTGAAGTTACGCGCCAAAAACTGGCTGCGTTCCCCAATACGGAAGTTATAGCCTCCTCTTTTGAAGATTTGGATTTACCCGCACAAAGCTTTACAAAAATTTCCATACGCAAGGCCATACACCATTTGACGGAAGAGCAAAAAGAAGTTTTATGCGCAAAAGTTTTTAACTGGCTAAAACCTGGAGGCATCTTTATTATTGAAGATATGATAACTATGTTTGACATCAATACAAAAACCTCCCGCCGCGCTTTGGTGGAGAAGGAAGCCGCGCTGTTTTACGGGGCGCAAAAATGGGAAATGATGCGCGAAGCCTTTTTTACCACGCTTGAAAAGGAACTCCCAACTGATATCGCCCGCATGACAAATTACCTTTTAAAAGCAGGTTTTAATATACTCAAAATCGCCAATAAAAACAGCCTTATAGCAACTGTTACGGCGCAAAAATAATGCAAAGCAATACCTTAGTTAAAGGCTGGACGCTTGTAATATCGGCCTTCATAATAGTTTTTGCCTTCAGCACGGTGGACCATGCGATATCGCCAATGGTTGCTGTGCTTGAAGGCATTTTTAATGTGCAGAGGGAAAAGATACTTTGGTTCATCAGCTATTGTACTTTGGGTATAATGGCGGGCCTTTTCATAGGGCCGCAGCTGCTTAAAACAATTAAAGCCCCCAAAATGCTTATTTTAAGCGCGCTTTTAATGATTGCCCCGCTGGGCTTATTTGTTGGTACAGAGTCTTTCACCGCAGCTTTGGTTTACCGCTTCTTCTTCGGTTTAGGCGCGGGTTTTGTAAGCACAATAATGTGGTGGCTGGCTTATGAAAGTATAGATAAAAGGTTCTATACGCCTATGATAACCGTACTTACCGCCGCGCGCCCTATGGCCGTGGCCGCAGGCGTACCGCTTGTAATGTATGCAAGCAAATACACGGGGTGGAGCGCAGCTTTTGCAGGCGCGGGCGTTTTACTTATCATTTTTTGCGCAAGCTTTTTTATTACGCTGCCCGCCGATAACAGGCCGCAAAACAGCTTTACTTTAAAAGCCCTTACGGCCAGCTATAAAGCGGCGTTTAAAACCCCTAATCTTAAAGCTTTTTTTGCGGCTATGTTCATTAACCGTATTTGCTACTTCGGGTTTTATTCTATGCTGGGCATATGGTTCATCAAAAATTACCATTTAACCACTTTGGAGCTGGCGCGCCCGCTTATCATAATAGGGATTTGCGAAACGCTGATAAACTTTGTGGTGCCCTTCATTATGAAGATAGGCTCCAAAAAACTTTTTTATATCTCCATAACGCTAAACGCTTTGCTATTTAGCGCCTTTATATGGGGTAAAATGGGGATAGGCTTGACGATAACCCTAATCGCCCTGTTTGCAATGACGGACAGGATTTACGGTATGCTTATGCTTATTTTCATACCCAAAATCTTCCCTGATTCAAAAGACAGGACGACTATCGGCAGCCTTGTAACATTAGTATCTTGGGGTTCTTTGGCCTTCATATCATATATTGAGGGCTCATTCCTTGATATAATAGGCTTAAACGCTATCGCCGCAGGGCTTATAATATGCCTGCCGGTCGGATTTTTTATGTATATTAAAGTTCTAAAACGTACGGTATTTGTACAATAAAGTATAATTGTTATATATTATTATTAAATTATAATGGGAGCGCGAATATGAAAGTGGTCATTTTAGCCGGCGGAATGGGGACAAGAATATCAGAGGAAAGCCATCTCAAGCCAAAGCCGATGATAGGTATAGGGGAAAAGCCGATACTATGGCATATAATGAAAACCTATTCTCATTACGGTTTTAATGACTTCATAATCCTGATGGGTTATAAAAGTTATGTAATAAAAGAATACTTTGCCGACTACTTCCTCCACAGCTGCGATTTGAAGATAGACCTTTGCTCCAACACCATAGAAACCCTAAACCACAGGGCCGAACCCTGGAAAATAACCCTGCTTGACACAGGCCTGCATACAATGACGGGCGCGCGCATCAAAAAAGCAAAAAAATATATAGGTAATGAGCCTTTTATGCTTACCTACGGCGACGGCGTGAGCGACGTTAATATAGCCCAACTGGTTGAATTCCACCAAAAACACGGTAAACTTGCCACGGTAACAACCGTTCAGCCTGAAGGCCGTTTTGGGGCGCTCAGCATAGGGCCTGAGGGTAAAATAGGCTCTTTTGTTGAAAAGCCGCGCGGGGACGGCAGCTGGATAAACGGCGGCTTTTTCGTGCTTGACCCTAAGGTAATAGATTATATACCTGAAGGCAATGATATCATCTGGGAACGCGCGCCGCTTGAGAACCTTGCAAAAGACGGCCAGCTTGTGGCTTACAAACACTATGGCTTTTGGAAGCCTATGGACGCATTGCGCGACAAGCAGGTGCTTGAAGAACTTTGGCAGGAAAATAAGGCGCCCTGGAAGGTGTGGGGAGATAAAGCCTGATGCATAACTTCTATAAAGGTAAAAAGGTTTTTATAACGGGCCATACGGGTTTTAAGGGCGCGTGGCTGGCGCAAATCCTCGCGCTTATGGGCGCGGAAGTTAAGGGCTATGCGCTTGAACCGAATACAGAGCCCGCGCTATACAATATCCTTAATCTTAAAGACAAAATGCAAAGCGTTATTGCAGATTTAAGGGACGGGGAAAAACTAAATAAAGAGCTTAATGATTTTAAGCCGCAAATAGTGTTCCACCTTGCGGCGCAGCCTTTGGTAAGGCTTTCCTATGCGGAGCCTAAACTTACCTTTGAAACTAATATAATGGGCACGGCAAACCTTTTAGAAGCAATAAGGAAATGCGGAAGCGTAAAATCCGCCGTCTGCATCACCAGCGATAAATGCTACCAAAACAATGAAACCGGCCGCGCATATAGGGAGGACGACCCTATGGGCGGGTTTGACCCGTATTCCGCAAGCAAAGGTATGATGGAGCTTTTGTGCGCGTCGTACCGCAATTCCTTTTTAAAAAATGAAGGTATAGAAATGGCTACCTGCCGCGCAGGTAATGTTATCGGCGGCGGGGACTGGGCTAAAGACAGGATAGTTCCCGATTGCGCATTGGCCGTCAAAGACAACAAACCGATAGTTCTTCGCAGCCCCAAAGCCATAAGGCCTTGGCAGCATGTAATGGAACCTTTGTTTGCCTATATGCTTATCGCCAAAAATATGTATGAAAATAAAGGGAAGTACGACAGCGCATGGAATATAGGCCCTAACCCGGCAGACATCAAAACGGTGGAAGACCTTGTAAAAACCTTTACCTCCGCCTGGGGCGCGGGTACATATGAGGTGCAGGCCGATAATAAATTACACGAGGCTAAGTTGCTGCATTTAGATATCACTAAAGCCAAAACGCAGCTTAACTGGCAGCCCGTATACAATTTTGATACCGCCGTAAAAATTACAGCGCGGTGGTACAAAGCCTTCTACGAAGGCAAAGACGCAGCGGCGCTGACAATACAACAAATACAGGATTATAGTGAAAAGTTATGGAAAATCTAATCAGAAAATCAATCAAAGTTTTAGCTCATAAATACTACAAATCGCAGGCAAAAAAGCAGGCGCGCAAATATATACCCGCAAGCGGTAAGATTTTGGGTACCGAAGAGCTTGATAATATGATTGACGCCACCTTAGATATGTGGCTTACAACAGGCCGCTTTAATGACAGTTTTGAGAAGGACTTTGCTAAATATATGGGCTCAAAGCACGCGCTTACGGTAAACAGCGGCTCATCAGCCAATCTTGTGGCTTTAACGACTTTAACCTCACATAAACTGGGCGAGAGGCGCATAAAGAGGGGTGATGAAGTTATTACCGTAGCGGCGGGTTTTCCCACAACTGTGGCCCCGATAATCCAGAACGGGCTTATCCCGGTATTTATTGATGTGGACGTAAACACGCATAATATCCTGCCCGAGCAGCTTGAGGCCGCTTTATCAGATAAAACCAAAGCCGTATTTGTGGCGCATACGCTTGGCAATCCTTTTAATGTGGAAAAGGTAATGGAATTCTGCAAAAAGCATAATCTTTGGCTTATTGAAGATAATTGCGACGCGCTGGGCGCGAAATTCAACGGTAAATTTACGGGTACTTACGGGCATATAGGGACATTCAGCTTTTACCCTGCGCACCATATCACAATGGGGGAGGGCGGCGCTGTTATTACCGATGACACAAACCTATACCGCATCTTAATGTCCGTGCGCGACTGGGGCAGGGACTGCTGGTGCCCGCCCGGTAAAGATAATACCTGCAAACACCGCTTTAATATGCAGCTGGGCAAACTGCCCTTTGGCTACGACCATAAGTATACTTACTCACACCTGGGCTATAACCTTAAAATTACGGACTGGCAGGCGGCCTGCGCTTTGGCGCAGCTTAAAAAGCTGGATGGTTTTATCGCCAAAAGGCGCGAGAACTTTACCAAACTTTTCATGGGGCTTAAACAGTTTGAAAAGTATTTTTTGCTGCCCTCGTGGGAAAACGGCGCGGACCCGAGCTGGTTCGGCCTTTTAATAACCGTCAAAGACGATGCGGGCTTTAATAAAATAGAGCTTTGTAAATACCTTGAAGATAATAATATCGGCACGCGCCAGCTTTTTGCGGGCAATATCTTAAGGCAGCCTTGCTTTACGGAGGATGATATCTCCTTAAGGATAGGCAATAGCGGCCTCTTAAACTCCCGCGATTTAACCGATAAAGAATACGCGCTTTTACCAAATACAGATACCGTAATGAACAGCAGTTTCTGGATAGGCGTCTGGCCCGGTATTACGCAGGAAAATATAGATTATGTTATAGAAACCTTTGGCAAATTTATTAAAGAAAAAGCAAAGTAATATGATATCAAAACAATTAAAGAATATACTTAGCAATAAAAAATGTTTTAAGCTCGTCTGCGGCGCAGGCAATGAAAACGCAGCCGAAGTTGAAAAACTTGTAGCCTTATATTCCCGCGCGGGTTGTAATTTTTTTGACCTTTGCGCAAAACCCGAGATTGTAGACGCGGCAAAAAAGGGTTTAAATTATTCCTTCCCCAAAGCGGAGCAGGACCGATTTTGCCTTTGCGTAAGCGTTGGCATCAAAGGTGATCCGCACGTCAGCAAAGCTTCTGTTGAGCCTTCCTTGTGCATAGGCTGTAAAAAATGTGAAAGCGTATGCCTTCAAAACGCCATAAAAGTTACTAACGGCAAAGCTTCCGTAAATACAATAACCTGCATAGGCTGCGGCAAGTGCGCGCAGGTATGTCCCGCAAAAGCGATAGGTTTTGTATCGGAAAGCAAAAATCTTAAAGAAGTGCTGCCGCCTTTGGTCGCAAAAGGCTTAGATTGCATTGAACTGCACGCGCTGGGCGAGAACGAGGCAGAGGTAGATGAAAAGTGGGCTGATATTAACTCCTGCTTTGACGGCATCTTAAGCATTTGTATAGACCGTTCCAAACTGGGCAATGAAAAGCTGCTTAAAAGAGTAAAGCGTATGCTGCAGGTTAGGCAAGATGATACGACCATAATCCAGGCTGACGGCGCGCCTATGAGCGGCGGTAAAGACGATTATAAAACCACCCTTCAAACAGTAGCCACGGCGGAGATTTTCCAAGACGAAGACTTACCCGTATTCATTTTACTTTCAGGCGGAACAAACTCCAAAAGCACAGAGCTTGCAAAACAATGCGGCATCAGCGCGCACGGCGTGGCTATAGGTTCATATGCTCGCAAAATAGTGCGTGAGTATCTGGACAGGGAAGATTTTTTAACAAATAAAGAAGCGTTTAACAAAGCTTTGGTTATCGCCAAAAAGCTTGTTGATGATTCTTTAAAATATATGGGCGATGATTAATATAAAAGCAAACGGTTGGGAAATATGTGATATAAGGGCTGTCCTATTTGATAAAGACGGCACTTTTATTGACGTACATACCTACTGGGGCCGTATTATAGAAAGGCGCAGCGCGGCAATAATAGCCAAATATAATCTGCCGAAGGGGGAGTTTGACGGAATATGCAGGGCCTTTGGCTGGGATTATAAAGCGCGCAAGCTTATGAATCAGGGCCCTGTGGCCTTATTGCCCAGGGCCGAAGTTGTAGAAGCTTTATGCGCTAAGATGCAAGACTACGGGCAAAAAGTTTCTATAGAAGAAATGACGGCAATTTTTGACGCGGAAAATATATTATTCCAAAAAGAGATTTACCAATACATAAAATTGCTTGATGGCGCTAAAGAACTTTTTGCGGCATTAAAGCGGGCGGGCGCAAAAACAGCTGTAATAACATCTGACTCGCGTGAAAACACAAAACAGATTCTTGAACACTTAGGCATTGATGAGTATTTTGACCTTGTGCTTGGCAGGGAAGACTGCCAAGACCATAAACGCACAGGCATACCGGCCTTGCAAGCATTAGGTAAGCTGGGCGTGGAAAAGCAATATGCCATAACAGTCGGGGACGCGCCTATGGACAGCGATATGGCAAAAAACGGCGGACTAAAGGGCAGTATATTAACAGCTACGGGCCAAATTACCGGGGAGCAGCTTAAAGAACATTCACCTTACACGGTAAGTTCTTTAACTGAAGCGGAGGTTCTGACTATATGACTTTTAAAACTTTAGATTGTACAATAAGGGACGGAGGTCACTTAAACGGCTGGAATTTTGATGACAGCTGTGTCCGCGCCTCTTACTACGCGGCGGTAAAATGCGGCGTGGATTATTTTGAAGTCGGATACCGTTTCAATAAAGTAAAACCCGAGTGGGGCGCATTTGCAAAATGTGATGACGGGCATTTATCCGCCTTGTTTGACACTAAAGAGAACTGCAAACTTACTGTTATGATAGACGCGGGTAAATCAGACGTCGCTGATTTCAAACCTTGCAAACCTGAAAACACGCCCGTTAAAGCCGTGCGCGTCGCCACCTATCCTTACGAGATAGAAAAGGCTTTAAGCGACTGTAAGAAACTTAAAGATTTGGGCTATGAAGTCTTTTTAAACCTTATGGTTATATCGGAGTTTCAGGACGAACACTTTAAAATCATTGAACAATGGCCGCATAAAGAAATACTGCAATCGCTTAATTTTGCCGACAGCTTTGGCTCATTTGTGCCTGATGATATCGTATTTTACATAAACAAACTAAAAGGTTTAGGGTTTAAGCGGATTGGCTTTCACTCCCACAACAACTTGCAGCTTGCGTTTGCCAACTCCCTTAAAGCTATTGAAAGCGGGGCCTATATGGTTGACGCTTCAATATACGGTATGGGGCGCGGCTCGGGCAATTTGCCTATTGAAATCTGGACGGCCTACCTTTCAAAAACAGGCAGGACGAAGTATAACCCCGTGGCTTATATAGACGTGGTAAACCGCTTTTATCTTGACCTTAAAAAAAATACGCAGTGGGGTTACCGCCTGGAATCTTTAATAGGCGGAATCAAAAACGTACACCCGTATTATATTGACAGCCTGTTTAAAAAGGATCTTTTTACCGTAAATGAAGTCTGGACTGCGGCTGAATTGGTGAAGAAGCATTGCTCAATCTCTTTTAATGATAAAGAGCTAAGCGCCGTGCTTGAAGATAAGTTCGTCAAATATGACGACAGTTCCTTCAAACACCAAATAAATATTATGCCCGAGGCAGACGCCTTCACACAAGGCGCGCCCGAGTTTAAAAATATATTAAAAGGTAAAAAGGTACTGGTGCTGGGCAGCGGGCCTTCTGTTACGCAAAAGCAAAAAGAGATACTTGACTTTGCCCGCAGGGAAAATTGCCTCATCATAGCAACAAATGCCGTATGCGGCGGATATAACCCGAAATACCACGTTTTTGCGGGGCGCAAAAGATTCCTTAAAAACGCGCCCGATATATATAAAGACAGTACGGTGATAGTACCATCCTTCTTTGGCAGGGAACTTGTAAAAACCAATACAAAAAACCCTGTAATGTATTTTGATATTAAGCAGGTATGCGATGTTAATGCGCCGCTTTTTGACGGGGAGACATACTGCCTTGCCGGCATAAACGGTATGATGGCGGGCCTGCTCAGCGCGGCCCAAATGGGCGCTAAGGAAATATACGCCGCGGGTTTAGACGGTTTTGGAACAGGCGGCGAAATTGTTGAACTTTTCTACCGCGAACTAAAAACCCCGCAGGAAAAAAAGGACCGTATGTGCGCCTATGAAAAGCTGTCAAAAGATCTTGAAAGGCTTGGCAAATATCTGGAGGCAAATAAAATACCTTTTGCTATTATTACGCCGACTTCGCACGAAATGTTTTACCACGATTTACTCAATACCGATAAAGAGGCAAAAATATGAGATTAAGCGACTATGTAATGAACACACTGGCAAAGGAGGGGGTAAGGAACATTTTTATGGTTTCAGGCGGCGGCGTTATGTATTTAGACGACGCGCTGGGCATACACCCCAAAATACAGCATATTTGTAATCATCACGAGCAAGCCTGCGCGCTTGCGGCGGAAGGTTGCGCAAGGGTCAACGACGGCATAGGCGCGCTTTTAGTGTCAACAGGGCCTGCGGGCACAAACGCGGTAACGGGGATAGCATGCTCCTGGCAGGATTCAATACCCGTAATAGGGATATCGGGGCAGGTAAAGTCATCATTTTTAATAGGCGGCAGCGGCCTGCGCCAAAACGGTACGCAGGAGGGGGATATAGTCTCCATAGTAAAATCAATAACAAAATATGCCGCTATTGTGCTTAAAGCGGAAGAAATAAAATATCATCTTGAAAAAGCAATCTGGCTGGCCAAAAACGGCCGCCCGGGCCCGGTGTGGCTTGATATACCATTAGATGTGCAGCAGGCGCAAATTGACCCTAAAAAACTTAAAGGCTTTACACCGCCTAAAGTGAAAAAGACAAATTTAAAACTTGATAAAATAGCCGCGCTTCTTAAAAAAGCCAAACGCCCGATATTTTTAGCCGGCGGCGGTATTGCACAGGCCAAAATCCAAAAGGAATTTTTAGCTTTGGCGGAAGAGTTCCAAATCCCGGTAGCCACAGCCAAAAACGGCTTTGATATTATTTGGGACGCGCACCCGCTGCTTGCGGGCAGGGTTGGCATAAACGGGCAGCGCGCGGCAAATTTGGCCGTACAAAACGCCGACCTTATTTTAGTTACAGGCACGCACTTGCCTTTTGTTGTAACGGGATATGAGACGGCCCTCTTCGGCAAAAACGCCAAAATAGTTTTGGTTGACGTTGACCCCGCCCAAATCAAACATTGCCACATAAAGCCGCACCTTGCGGTTAATGCGGATTTTAAAGAGTTTATACCTAAGCTGCATAAATACCTTAAAAAAGCTAAATACGCTTATCCGTCTGATTATTGGGTAAAGCGCGTGCAGCAGTACAGGGCCGATTATCCGCAGGTTTCAAAAGAGCAAAAGCAAGTTAAAGATTATGTGAATTCATATCATTTTTTTGACGTGCTTTCAGACTATGTCTCCGCCGATGATATAATAACGGCCGATCAAGGCGCAGCTTTTTATTCTTTTACCACAGCCTTTAAAAATAAGAAAGGGCAAAAAGCTTTTACAAACGGCGGGTTTTCCACCATGGGTTACGGAATCGGCGCGGCTATAGGCGCGTGCTTTGCGCCAAAAGTTGATAATGTCGTCTGCGTACACGGGGACGGCGGGCTTCAAATGAATATCCAGGAACTGCAAACAATAAAGCACTATAATTTGCCTATAAAACTTTTTGTTTTTAATAATGAGGGATACCTCAGCATCAAACATACGCAAACCGCGTTTTTTAACGGCCGCCTTGTCGGCAGCGATCCTAAGAGCGGCGTTTCCTGCCCCGATACGGTAAAAATAGCGCAGGCTTACGGCTTAAAAACTTTTAGAATAACTAACCATAAAGAGCTTAAGAACAAGCTTAAACAAATTATGGCGGTAAAAGGCCCTGTTGTAATTGAAGTGCTGCTTGACCCTATGCAGCCTTATACGCCGAAAACCGTCTCCAAACGCCTGCCTGACGGGCGCATGGTATCGCCCGCGCTTCACGAGATGGCGCCATTTTTGGCGGAAGAAGAAATGCGCAAAAACATGACCCATCCCAAATAAACGGATAATGGAAACTAAATGTTAAATAAACTGCTTGATATCCTTTCTGTTCGCGAGCAAAAATCCGGGACCTCAACCAAAAGCGCGTTATTTATTGTATCGCTGTTTACGCTGATATACAATTTATGTTTCTTTAACAGGTTCTTTCCGTTTTCTGAAGGCTGGTATACTTTCTTAGCCCAAAATTTATCTGACGGCCTTGTATTATACAGGGATATCCCTTTTGTACTGCCGCCTGTATACCCGCTGTTTGTAAAATGCTTTATAAGCATCTTCGGGGAAAGCCTGATTTACCTGCGTATTTTGGGGCTTGTAAATATAGTGCTTATCTCCCAATTTACATTCCTGCTTTACAAACAATTTTTTAATAATAAAACCGCCGCTGTCTCCACGATGTTTACAATGGTTTTATTTTCCGCGTCAATAGTCTTTATGTCTTATGATTATTACCCGTTTTATATAATGCTTGCTACGGCAGGGGCGTGGCTGCTGGTAAAATCAGTCAATAATTTCACGCAGGGCAAAGCATTTGCCGTTTATGGGATATTGGCGGGTATTTTGGCTGCGCTTGCTTTTTTAACCAGGCAAAACAGCGGTATGTTTACTATGGCGCTGCCTATTGCTGCGGCCTGTTTTATCGCGCTTTGCAGGGGCGGGTTTAGGCAGGCATTGCGCATTGCAATACCTTATGTTGCGGGTTCGGCTTTTGTTTTTGCCGTGCTGGCGGGTTGGTTAATAAGAAATGACGCATTAAACCAATTTATACAGCAGGTCTTCTTTTCCGCAGCGTCTTCAAAAGGCAGCCTGCTTGTAATCCTGTTTGGCTGGATGGGGCATTTGGACTTCCCTTTAAACCGCGTTGTCGGCGCGTCATTTGCATTGGGGCTTATTGCTTTTCTGCCTCAAATTTTAAACGTTTTTAACAAGTCTGCTTTTGCAAGCAGGCTTTACGCCCGTATAAAACAATACAAGGCGCCCGCTGTTTTAGGCAAGTTATCGGCCCCTTTTAAAGAGCTGTTTAAAATTTTGAATAAGGAACCTTCTTTATGCGTCATATTTGCCGCTGCGGTAATTTGCGTATTGCTAGCTTTTTTTGCGCAAGTAAAATTTGGCAAGCCGCTGTTTAGGGAAGTGCTGTTTGTTACATTATCGGTTGTATTAAACGCGCTGCTTATATTGATAATAGCTGCCGCAGGTATTTTTAAAAATAAATTGGCGGCAATAAATGACAGATACGGCAAAAAACTATACCCGCGCTTTGTGATACTTGCCTTCTCCTTCGCTCTTATATGGGGCATAGGCACTTCTTACGCGGCGGCCAGCTACGGCACATATTTATTTACGGGCTTGATTTTGGGTTATATACTTTCAAAATACTCAGGCCATAAATTCCTGCTTAATGCAGTTTTGATTATTCTTTTTATACTGCCCTGCGGATATTTTGCGAAAGAAAAAGCCCAAAATATATACGACTGGCACGGCCTGGGCGGGGACAGCATTACCGAATCAAAATACACCATAGACAATAAATACCTCAAAGGGATTTATACGTCAAAAAAGAAGAAGCAGATTATACAAACCATTGTCCCCGCAATACAAAAATATACTGATGGGGATGATAAAATATTTGTCTTTTCCCAAATCCCTATATTTTATACGCTTTCGCAACGCAAAGCGATGACAAACACCGTAGTAAACTGGTTTGACGTATGCCCCGATGATTGGGCGCGAAAAGATAAGGAAATTATAAAAAACAATCCGCCTAAAATCATACTATACGACTATATGGGGGAAGAAGTAATAAATATACACGAGACGCTGTTCCGTAACGGCAAGCGTTCAGCCCAGCGTGAAATATTGGAAATGTTTGATGAATTTGTTGATGATGGTTTATATATTATAGTGCTAAACCCTAAAATACCGGTATCGCATAATATGCGCTTGCTCGTAAGGAAAGACGTTTATGACGCCCAAAAGCATAACGGAGTAAATGAAATATGGTATTAATAAAAAAATTACTATCTGCAATCCGAAAAAATAAAGATTATTTATACGGCGCGCTGTTTGTCGCCTTAACAACCTTGCTGGGGGCGGCGTTTCTTGTCAATAACGGCATTAATTTGCAGGACGGCTGGTACAATATCTACGCGCGCAATATAATCAACGGGATGACGCCCTATAAAGACTTCTTTTTCCTTATGCCGCCCCTGTTCCTCTATCTTTGGACGGCAATCCAATATATTTTTGGTGATAATTTTATAGTTTTCCATATCGCGGGGCTGCTATTAAAGCTTGGCGCGGGCCTGATGCTTTACCATATAATGACGAAGTTCTTTTCCTTCAAAATATCGGCTGTATGCGCAACATTGGCGCAGATAATATTTATCACTCTAATTTACGATAACGGTATGATGTCCTATAACGGCCTGCGCGTTATTTTTATGTATATGATGATTATCCTGATAATCAGGCAAACGGATTATATAGAAAAATTTGCAAAAACATCAAATAAACTTTTTATATGGCTGGGTGTGGTGTTTACGCTTTCCTTCCTCACAAAGCAGACCGACGGGCCCATAAATATAATGGCCGCAGTAGCCGTTATGCTTTTTATTGTATGGAAGCATTTTGGCATAAAAAGTATTTTTAAACCGTTTTTTATAATGTTTGCCGCGTCAATGGTTTCTTTGGCGATACTGCTTTTGCCGCTTATCTGTAAAGGCGCGCTGCCATATTATATAAGCAATATTTTCGGCGGCGTGGCGGCAAAAGGCAATATAGGCGATATCTTTGCAAGGCCGTTTGAAATACTTTTATTATTTGAATTTGTTTGGCCCGTAGCTTTAGCTGCTATAGCCGTCTTCTGTTTTTGGGCTGTATCTTATTTAAGGAAAATCAATTTTACGCAAGAATCCATACCGCAAAATAAAAATACAGGCCTCTTTTTACTTTGGGGCGGCGCAGCTTTTGCAGGCATATATCTAGCCGCTTATTTAACTGCAAGGATATCTTTCTACCGTCATCCCGAAAGGCTTATCCACGAAACGGCGCACCTGCGGATGAACCAAATAATAACCATACTCCTCTATGTCTTATTCTTCCTTTGTATTTATCAGATTATTAAGGCTTTGCTCAGTAAAAAATTATTATCCGCCAATGCCAAAATGCTTGCGGTAGGTTTATTATTTATATCCTCGGCTTATGTGCATATGATGTCCTGGGCTTATCCGATAGGCTTCTTTTATATCGCAGGTTTTGCAGCGGCATTTTTGCTGGCGTTTAATATATACGGCAAGTTTTTAAAAAACAGCATTATTTATACACTAATGTCTGTTATTATATTTTTCGGGCTGTTGATGAAGCTGCAAACCCCGTGCCTGTTCCACGGCTGGGTTAACCTTTCTGTCATCAACGGGGATTACAGCTACAGCCATATACCCAAACTTAAAGGCATTCGCATATCCGCGCAGGAAAAGGAAATGTACGAGGAAATCTATAAACAAACAAATATCTATACGACTAAGGACGATAAAATACTCGCATTCAATAATAACCAGGTATTTTATGATTTACTGGAAAGACAGCCCTATAACCAATACATAACTTTATATCACGATGTTGCGCCCGACTCCCAAGCCTTAGAAACCCTTGAACAGCTTAAAACAGATTTGCCTAAGGAAATTGTATTTTTAAAATTTTCCGAACAAAGTGAAACCCTGCACGAAGGCCTTTTCCGTAACAAAAAGCCATCAGGCCAGCGCGCGCTTAAAAATTATATTACGGACCTTATTGCACAAAACAAATATACCGTTGCGCTAAGCTATCAAAAAGAATTTTATACAGATAAAAATAAGATTGAAGAGCAACACCCAAATATCTTTCAAAGGCTTGAGGAGCTTGAAAAGCAGCAAGCCTCTTTAAATAATGCAAACAGCGCCATATCGGCGAATTCCTTCGGGGGGGGGGGGGACACTACTACCCGACGAGAAAAGCGTAATTTGGAGCGTATAATACGCCGCGGCGGCAAATGGAAAAACGCTTTTGTTGAGCATGAATTTGAGCTTATGCTGCTTATAAGGACAGATGTTTATAATGAAATCCTAAAGAAAAGCGATGAAGGGCAAAAAACGGTAAAGAAAGCAACTGCTAAACCTTAAAACATTCGTTTAAAGCCTCTTTAGTTCTTCTTCCAGCTCGGCAAAAAAGGAGCCTGCTTCCCGCTCAAAATAATAATCGCTCACCGCGTCGGTATAGGCTGAGGGCAGCGTATTAACTTCTATAATTTTTGCGCCGTTACGTTTGGCCAAAACAGGCAAATGGCAGGCGGGCATAACTTCACCTGAAGTCCCTACAACAAGCATAACATCGCTTTGCTCGGCAAGTTTGAAAGATTCCTCATATACCGCAGGGTTTATGCCCTCGCCGTAAAAAACGAAATCAGGCTTAAGTATGCCGCCGCAGGCGCAGCGCGGGGGCAGTTTAGTTAAATCAAAACCCTGCGCAGGATATCGCTTAGCACAGCTTTGGCAGGTTAAATAATTGATTGTGCCGTGGAACTCCTGCACATTTTTACTGCCCGCCTTTTGGTGAAGGTTATCTATATTTTGGGTAATAATGCCTTTAAGCAGGCCGCTTTTCTCTAAATCCGCCAGAACAAGGTGGGCCTTGTTGGGGGAGGCGGCTTCCATAGAACTAAAAAAGATTTTCTTCATCTCCCGCCACGATTCTTCAGGATTGGAGTAGAAGAAGTTAATTTCTATATACTTAGGGTCATACTTCTCCCATAAACCGCCCGCGCCGCGAAAGGGCGGGATGCCGCTTTCCACCGATACGCCCGCGCCCGTAAAAGCCGTTAAAAATTTTGAGTTTTTGATTATTTGCGCCGCTTCTTTTACCATAAAGCCATTCCCCTATACGTTTACTTTAAATCCGCCTCTATTTATGTTACAATTTTTTAGACGGAAGCAACGCCCTGTTTTTTGCCGCCGTCAGGTAAAATGGAAAAGATAAAAAATCTGGCGCAAAAAAATATATTGTTCATTAAGTTCCTGCTGGTGGGGGGGCTTAATACTTTATTTGGGTACGGGCTCTTTGCTTTTTTTGTATGGCTGGGGCTGCACTATACGGCGGCGGTCTTTTTATCAACCGTACTCGGGGTATTATTTAATTTTAAGACTACGGGCCTGCTCGTCTTTAAAAACGGGGATAACGGGCTGCTGTTTAAGTTTTTAGGCGTTTATATAATTACATATCTTACTAATATAACGCTTATAAAATTTTGCTCGCTTTTGGGGGCGGGCGTATATTTGGCGGGCGCGCTGGCGGTTTTACCGGTGGCGGCGCTTTCTTTTATTATGTTAAAGCGTTTTGTATTTAACAAGGATTTATTATGAAGAAGATAACCATAGTCTCCAGCTGTTTTAACGAGCAGGATAACCTGCCGCTTTTATACGAAAAGCTGCTGCAGGTAACAGATAATTATAAAGATAAGTACGAGTGGGATTTCCTGTTTCTTGATAATTCATCCACGGATAATACCGCACAGATAATGCGTGATTTGGCGGCAAAAGACAAGCGTGTAAAAATCATTTTAAACGCGCGTAACTTCGGCCACCTTTCCAGCCCGTTCTATGGCCTTACACAGGCTGATGGGGACGCGGCAATCTTTATGGCGTCGGATTTGCAGGACCCGCCCGAACTTATCCCCCAATTTATAGAACAATGGGAAAAAGGGTTCAAAATAGTCTTTGCGCAAAAAATTAACAGTAAAGAAAGCAAATTATTTCACTTGTTACGCACTATTTACTATAAAATTTTAGGGTTTATTAATGACAGCGGCGCGCCGCTTGTACAGCACTGCACGGGTTTTGGGCTTTATGACAAAGATGTGCTGGCGCAATTTCGTAAAGTGGAAGACCGCTACCCCTACTTACGCGGCATCGCTTGCGATTTAGGTTACCCCAAAGCCCTGATACCCTTTGAACAGCCGCTGCGCAAACGCGGCATCACAAAAAACAATTTTTATACATTGTACGACTGCGCGATGATAGGTATCACCAACCACAGCAAAATACCTTTAAGGCTGGCCGTGTTATGCGGGTTCGGCCTTTCATTATTAAGCTTTTTGCTAGCGGTATTATACCTCGTATTAAAACTTATGTGGTGGAATAAATTCCCTATGGGTACCGCGCCTATACTTATAAGCATATTCTTCTTTGCATCGGTACAGCTGTTCTTTATCGGTATTTTGGGGGAATATATAGGCACCATACTCACACAAGTTTTAAAACGCCCGATGGTAGTGGAAAAAGAGAGGATTAATTTTTAATATGCCCTATATGCGCCCCAGAATTAAAAGAGCCGCCAAAGCGGCATTCGGTTTAATAGGTTACAGTTTTTTACTTATTACAGGCGGCCTGCTTTTATTGTTTTCACATCTGGCAGCAGGCCATCCTTCGTTAGTATACGACATAATCAACTATGGGCTTATGCTGGTTTTGTCTTTTATGATGCTTTTTGCGGTGCCTTTTTCCAAAATCACACAGGAGCGCTTCAGTTATTTTTTCCTTTTCATAATGTCGCTGGCAGTCATTGCCTGTTGTACCACTGCGGGTTTTTTGCCTGTACTGCTTATATTGCTTATAGGCGCGTGGGCAGCAGCGCGCGGCGGATTGCAAAGCATTATGCCATGCATATTATTTCTTACATTTACGGTATTTGTATTAGATTATGCGGTATCCCCAAATTGGGCCGAACTTGCTTTAGGCTATGCGGCTATACTATTAATTACATTGTTCCTCAAAGGGCTGCACCGCTTAAGCGCGCCTGTTTCATTATTCTTTAACTGGGCAGCCTATGCCTTTGTCTTTTGCTTCTTTTGGCTAATAACCTTTGCAGGCTTGTATTTTGCTAAGTTAGACATCACGTCCCTAAGCGCAAATGACATCAATGCCATACTTCAAAACAGTATTGAAAGCGCGGGTGAATTTATTTTTACTATATTCTCCGCCTGGGATATTTTTGTGCTCTTTGTAGCGCCGATTATCGGCGTATGGCTTTTTGCGCGCATACTAAAAGCGGCTTTTAGGGAGAAGGAAGAATCCCGCCCGCTTATCATATTGTTCTATATAATTTTAACGGCTCTTTTTGCTTATCATATTAATAATCATATGGCCGATGGCGTACTTAAAAATATTTCCGCTTCTTACAATGAGTATAAAGAAACCGTGGCCGACGCAGCCAAATACAGCGCGCTGCGCGCCGCCAATAATGGATTTAAGGCGGAAAAGAAGGAACAGGGGGAGACATACCTGCTTATCATAGACGGCTCGGCCGCCAGGGATAATTTAAGCGCCTATGGCTACCTGCGTGACACCACGCCGTGGCTTAAAAGCAAAACGCAGGACGGTAATTTTATTTTCTTCAATAATGCCTACAGCTCCTCAACCGAAGCCGCGCCTGCTTTAATGGCCGCGCTGACTTCAAACAACCAATACCAAGAAGCCGATAAATCCGCGCCTGCTGTTACAGAAGCGCTAAACGCGGCGGGTTTTAATACTTACTGGTTCAGTAACCGCCCGAAATACAGCTTTGACGGCAACCCGCTTACGGCATTGGCGCAAAATTCAAAAAATGTAAAATTCCTTGATTACGGGGCCGCGGGTAAGGATAATATGCTTTTGCCTTATATCAAAGACGCATTGCTTAAGCTTGATAAAAACGCCAATAATTTTATAGTGGTCAATCTTGCAGGCTCGCGCGCGCCATATGCCCAAAGCCTGCCTTCAAACTTTAATAATCCGTTTAAAGGGGAAGCCGCCGCCACCAACACTTATGACGCAACGCGCCTTAACAGCGACGGCATAATACAGCAAATCTATAATATGGCGCAAAAAGCGGCTGATGATAAAGTAAACTTTGTTTATGTATCAGACCGTGGCGCAACCCTTAAAACCCCGCCCGCCACAGACGTACAAAACATTAATTTTGAAATGCTGCGCATTCCTTTGGTTTTAGGTTTGTCCCCGCAATTTACGGAGCGTTACCCGCAAAAAACGGCTTTACTCAAGCAAAATAAAAATAAGGTTTTTACGCTTGATTTACTTTTTGATCTTATATTGGGCCTGACAAATACGGAAAGCGATTTGCGCCAAAGCAAATTTGATTTGTCTGATAAGCGTTACTCCATCACGCCCGATAATGCCGTTACTATGCCTATCGGCGGAGAGCCGCTTAAAATTACCGATGACCCAAAACTTATAGAGCAGGCAAATTTGGACTATCTCAACCAAAAATATCCCGCAAAATTTGCGGCGGCTTGTAACAGCGCAGCCTGCCTGCAAAAAGCTTTTGGCGCGGGTTTTGAAGCGGCGCAAATTACCGCAAACGCGCAAAGCGGCCTTACAAAATCTGTAGAGGAAATACCCTTTAACCGCTTTAAAAAAGTCCTGTTAAAAACAGACGGCCTTACAGCGGAAAATATACCCGCTGTTATAGAGGGACTAAACGCGCTTGATAAAACTTTAAACCTTAAAAATAAAGTTATTATAGAATCAGCCTTACAGTCCGAGGAAATGGCCGCCTTTGCCAAAAACGGCTGGCAGACTTCATATTATTATGACAAGCAAACCGCGCCGCAATCAGGCCCGCAAATAGCCAAAATTATGACGGAGCAAAAAGCGGGGGGAGTCACCTTCCCGGCGGAAAGTTATAATTTCATCCGCTGGCAGGTAATTGAGCTTTTGCCGCCATATACCGCCATGCACGTTAAAGCGCAGGAGGAAAAGCCGCTAAATTCCAAAGATTACGCGGCTGTTATTGAGCAGCAGCCCTATACCAAAAGCTGGCGCGTAAAAACGGTGTTACAGGATTTTGATAAATGACGGCAAACAAAACAATCTTACTTACAGGTTCAGGCGGGTTTGCGGGCGGAAACCTTAAAGAATACTTCCTACAAAAAGGCCACATAATAACCGCGCCGCGCAGCCGCGATTTTGATTTTGAAGATACTTGCGCTGTATATGAACTTTTCAAAAACAATCATTTTGACGCAGTAGTGCATTGCGGCTTTTACGGGATTGCCGATCCATCAAATATCCCCGCCGATATACTGCCGCGTAATATGAAGATTTTTAATAATCTGGCAAAAAACCTGCCAAAAGATTCCATTATGCTAAGCTTTGGTTCGGGCGCGGAATATGACAAAAGCGCAGACATCAAAAACGTAGAAGAAAGCCAATGGCGCCTGCGCAAACCTGCGGACCTTTACGGCCAGGCAAAGCAGGCTATCGCGAGCGAGATTGAAAAGCATCCCAATATCTTTAACCTGCGCATCTTCGGGCTTTACGGCAAAGGGGAAGCAGAGCGAAGGTTTATCAGCTACGCAATCCGCCAAAATTTGGCGGGGCAGCCTATAAGTATGCGCCAAAACGTGCGCTTCAGCTATCTTTATATAGAGGACTTTTGCCAAATAGCGGAAGCCTTTATTAATAAAGCCCCAAAAGCCAAACATATCAACCTTACGCCAAGCCAAAGCATAGAAATACTTGAAGCGGCGCAAATTGTTAATGAAATTTCATCTGTAAAAAGCCCTATAAACATCGCGCAAAGCGGTTTGGCAAAGGAATATACGGGCAGCAATAAAACGCTGTTGCAGGAATTGCCTGATTTTAAATTTACATCATATAAAGACGGGATATCAAAACTCTATAAGATATTGGGGGGCAGATAAAATGGATTTCAGAGCATTAAACCGCCAAAAAAATATTTGGTTGCGCGGGCTAAAAACCAAGCTGGGCAAATTACTTTTTGACAAAAAGAATAAAAACCGTTTTACGCCCTCATCAATAAAAAACGCATCAAAAATACTTTACCTGCGCCACGACGATAAAATAGGCGATATGATAGTAAGCACCTGCGCGTTTCGCACTATGAAGGACCTTTTGCCGAAGGCCGATATCGGTGTAATAACAGGCCCCAAAGCCAAAGCGGTAATAGAAAATAACCGTAATATAAAAGATATTTATATTTACAAACGCACCTGGCCCGCAATAATAAAGCTGGGCCTTAAACTGCGTAAAGAAAAGTACGATTTTTATATTGATATGGACAGAGAACCGACAATAGAAAGCCTGCTTTTGCTGCGCATTATAAACCCCAAATTTGCATTGGGCTTTAATAAAGCGGGATATGGGCTCTACAATCTTAAAGCCGACGTAGATTTTGATTCCATGCATATTACCGAGCTGCACCGCGCGGTATTTAAAGAGCTGCGGCTATTGCCTAAAAAAGATTATGATTTTAATACCCGCTATGATATTTTCATCAACCCGTGCGCAAAGCAGGCGGCGGCAAAATTCTTCAAAACATTGCCTGTCGGTAAAAAGAATATAATACTTAACCCTTTTGCGGCAAGCCGCCGCCGCTGCTTAAGTTTTGAGCAGGTTGAGTTTTCGGCAAAAGAGCTGCAAGACGCCAATATTATACTTATCGGCGAGGCGCAGGCTTTGGTTAAGTTTACCCAATCTAAAGAACTACAGGCAAATATATTTACAGCGCCGCAGCAGCTGCGGCAATACGGGCTGCATGGCTCTTTAGCTTTATTAAATTTGGCCGATGCGGTAATAACGCCGGATACTTCCATAGTACACGCCGCCTGTGCGTTTGATAAGCCTTTATATGCAATTTACAGTGAAGATAAATTAAATATAAGCAAATGGTCGCCCCTTAGCAAAAACTGCTTTATTTTTACGGCAGCAGGCGATTTTGAGAACTTTAGTATCAAACAAATAACGGATAAAATAAATGAACGATAAAAAGCCCGCAATATCCATAATTGTACCCGTATATAATGTGGAAAAGTATTTAAGACAATGCTTAGACAGCCTTGCCGCGCAGACTTTTAAGGATATTGAAGTCCTGCTAATCAACAATGCATCGCCCGATAACTCCGCCGTTATAATAGAGGAATATATACAAAAATATCCTTATTTTAAAACATTTTATCTTAAGGGCGGCGCAGCGGGCGGCGCGCGTAATGAGGGCCTAAAACACGCACAGGGCCAATATATAATCTTTGTGGACAGCGATGACTTCGTGGCCCCTGATATGTGCCAAAAACTTTATGACGCGGCAATAAATAATAATGCCGATATGGCAGGGGCTGAGACATATTTAGTTAAAGAAGACGGCTCTTGCCCTACTCCTAACAACTCCGCAAAAGAGCCGCCGTTTATTTTAGACAGGCAAAAAGACGGCCGTACAAATATGCTTAAAACGGGCGGCAACCTGGGCTGCGCGTGGCGTAAAATTTTTAAAACGGAACTTATAAACGGCAATAATTTAAGATTTCCCGAAAACGCGCCTTTTGAGGACGTGGCCTTTATCAGTACATGCTTTATCTTAGCAAACCGTTATGCGCAAATAAGGGACTTACTATGGTACTACCGCTATGTGCCGACATCAATCAGCAATACAAAAGGCGAAGTTGCCCCCAAAAGCTTTTTTAATAATTTTGCGCTTATGCGCGCACTGCTAAAAGAAAAGGGCCTCTACCAAGAACTTGCGCAGGAGTGGGAGTACCGCCTTTTAACTATGATTTGCGGCGGCGAAGGGGTAGGCAACGGCGGCCTTAAAAACCTTACAAAGCCCCGGCTTATTGAGTTTTTTGCGCTTGCCCGCCCATTCTATTTATCTTTACCTAAAGATTTATTTAAAGATAAAAATATTTTATTTAAATTCAAGTATTTTATGTTTAAAACAGCCTTAAAATATAATTTCTACGCGCTGCCCAAAATATCACGCCTGCCAGTCAACATTTTTGCAAGCGTATATTTACCTTTGGCAAGCAAAAAATAAGGGGATAATCAGACAATGTTTACGACTAAAGACATCCAGGTTTTTGTAATGACGCGCAACCGCCCTGAAATGCTTAAGCAATCGCTTATAAGCCTGCAAAAACAAACTGCGCAGGGTTTTGATTTTTATGTATTTGATAATTCCGATAATGACGACACGCAAAGAATGATGGCGGATTTCCCGTCAATAAATTATATCCGCACAAGTTTATCAGTACCTAATGCCAACTTCCTTAAAATGCAGGAGCTCATAAAAAAACCCTATATACTTACGCTGCACGATGACGACCTTTTGCACCCCGCTTACCTGGAAACAGCTTTAAAAGTAATTAATGCCAATGAAGGCCTTGTAGTTGTAAGTTCAAGGTATCAGACTTTTGATGATAATGATTTACCGCAAGCTTACCGGCGCCCGCAAGCCTTGAGCAAGAAATACTATTTAATCAAATCCCAGGCGGAGTTTGCCTTAAGCTTTTGGGATAAGCCGTCGCCCATATGGTCCGGGAGCATAATCAGGGGGGAGGTCTATAAACAAACCGATATAGCCGCATTAAGGCAAAAATTCGGCAAAATTATGGATTGGTCTTTGCTTATAGAATGCGCCGCTAAAGGCAAAAGCGCAATACTTTTTGACAGGAACTATATCTTCTACCGCCGTCATAGCGGGCAGGATACTAATGACGAAAAAACGGCAGTTACAATCCAGCAAATACTAAACTGGCTGCAATACTTTTGTGATTTTGCGCAAGGCAATAAAAAACTTGAAGATATATACTTTTTAAATGCGGTAAACAATGGCAAAAGCAATTATTTTAACTTCAGTTGCAGTAAGTTCAGGCAAGAGTGCGATTTAAAAAGCTTTTTTAACCTGCTTAAAATCCATAAACTTGCCAATAATGCGATGATACTTTATTCGCGCCGCAAACAAAGTTTGTTTTACAAAATTATTACTTTGCCGCAAAAACTTTTAAGACGCCGCGACTACTTTGCAAAGTATTTGAAAAGTTTATAATAAAAAATATATGAAAAAATTTTTCCTTAAATTATTAAGCGCTAGAAAAAGCAGGCATTTTGATATTACTAAATCCCGCAGTATTTTTATTTACCCGCGCAGCCAGGGTATTGGGGATTTTGTTTTGCTGACGCCGCTGCTTCGCAACCTTAAACAAAATATGCCGCAAGCCAAAATCTATTTTTTAGCCGTCAGGCAAAATGGCATTATATTACAAGATAATCCTTATATAGACTTCTTTATAGAACATAAACATAATAAGTTTGCCAATATCTTAACCGCGTTAAAATTAAGGAATAAAATTGACGTCTATTTAGAAATAGGCAACTCCATAAATACCTATTCACTTTTATTTTTAAAATTACTGAACCCCAAAGCCGCAATTACAAGGGAGCAGCGCCCCAAATACGGCCTGACGACGAAGGAATTGCCGCTTTATACCCATATAGTGCCCGATTTGCTGCAACATATTACAGAAGAAAATTTAGCCTTCCTCAAACCATTTGGAATAATACCGCAAAGTAAAGAGACGGAGGTCTTTTCAGACCCCAAAAACCTGCAAAAAGCCAAAAATTATTTTGATTCTAAAAAAGTAAATATAATTTTTAATATAGCAGGCTCCAGGCGCGCTTTCACTAAAGAGGAAGCCGCCGCTATACTGGAAAACTTATCAGCGGATAGTTCTGTAGAAATATACTGCGTGCAGCCGCCCTCTCATAGCGGCATAAAAGAAATTATAAAACAAATAAACAAAAGAAATGTTAATTTGCTTCCTCCGACAAAAACAATAAAAGATTTGTCCGCCTATTTGGGCGCCTGCGATATTTTAATATCGGTAGACAGCGCGCCCGTACATATTGCCTGCGCGCATGGTAAAAAAGTGCTGGACTTAATAGCAAACACGCCTGTTGACAGCATAAAATACGCCGCGAAAGGTAAAGATACCATAACAATAATGCCCGCCGTACAAACCAAAAGCAATAATAAGGTTAACGGTTTTGATATGCCGCAATTCCTAGCTGCAGCGCATAAATTAAAGGCGCTTGCCAAACAAGACAAGGGCCTTTAAGGAATTAAACCAAATAAACTTATCTTATAAAGTTTGTCGCAATCCTGGGTTCCGCCTCAGGCAAAGGCGCTTTGCCTTCTTTAATTGACTTTAAAAGCCACGCCATATTATTACCCAAAGTACGCATAATCTGCAAGCCTTCAAGGTCCTGCTTAACATCCTGCGGTTTTGTGCCGTGCACGGCATTCCAGTATTGGGATGAGACGACAGGCATCTGCGATATCGTAAAGTATTTGTTTAAACGGTCAAAAGCCGCGCTTGCGCCGCCGCGCCTGCAACTTAAAACGCAGGCCGCGGGTTTACGGGTAAAAGCGCCGCTGCCCGCCGTGGAGAAGAACAGCCTGTCCAAAAACGCGCAAAGCGCGCCATTAGGCCCCGCATAATAGACGGGGGAACCGACAATTAAGCCATCGCACTCTTTAGCCAAAAAAGCGCAATGGTTCACGCCGTCATCGGCAAAAATACATTTGCCCGTTTTGCGGCAGCTGCCGCAGGCAGTACATCCGTAAATGGCTTTTGTACCGATGTGGAAGAAATCCGTCTCAACCCCATTATTTTTTAAGGCGGAAGCGACCTCGCTTAAAGCTGTAAAGGTGCACCCGTTTTGGTGCGGGCTGCCGTTAATTAAAAGAACTTTCATATTACCCCCTTAAGACATCCTTACTATATTTATTATAATTTATTTATGATAAATACAATTATATATGATTTAGACGGCACGCTTTTAAACACTATTGAAGATTTGACGGAGAGTATTAACTTTGCCCTAAAAATCTTTAACCTGCCGCAAAAAACCGTTGGGGAAACGGCAAAAGCATTGGGTAACGGAATAAAAAAACTGGTGGAGCTTTCCGTCCCCTGCGGCCAAAATAACCCGCAGTTTAAGCAGATTTTGGAAGTTTTTACCAAACACTATACCGCCAATATGCACAATAAAACAAAACCTTACGACGGTATTATTGATATGCTTAAAACATTTAAAACAAAGGGGTTTAAGCAGGCCATAGTATCCAATAAGATAGACGGGGCGGTGCAGGAGCTTAATGAGATTTTCTTTAAAAATTATATCCTTGCCGCGGCGGGGGAATCGCAAAGCGTACGCAAAAAGCCCGCGCCCGACAGCGTATTTGCCGTACTTAAAAAACTTAACAGCGCGCCCGCAACCGCCGTCTATATAGGTGATTCTGAGGTTGATATCCAAACCGCGCAAAACGCGGGCCTGCCGTGCATAAGCGTAAGCTGGGGGTTCAGGCAAAAGGACTTCCTGCTTAAAAACGGCGCGAAATATGTGGCTGATACGCCGCAGCAAATCTACGCCATATTAGAGGATATTAATAAATGATAAACTTCATAAAATTTAAAGCGCCCGCCTTTGATTTATTTATTGCCGATGACGGGCAGGCCATCACGGCGGTAGAGTTTAAGGAGCCCCAAAACGCACAGTTTAAACAAACGCCGCTTAACCTTAAAGCGGTAAAACAGCTTGCGGAGTATTTTGAAGGCAAACGCAAAGCTTTTGATTTGCCTTTAAACCCTAAGGGGACGGGATTTCAAAAGAAGGTATGGGCCTGCCTGCTAAAAATACCTTACGGCAAAACAGCCAGTTATAAAGATATTGCAATAGCAGCACAATGCCCAAAGGGTTTTAGGGCGGTGGGAATGGCAAATAACCGTAACCCGATAGCTGTTATCATACCATGCCACAGGGTTGTGGGAGCCGACGGCAGCCTTACAGGCTATGGCGGCGGCCTTGATATAAAAACAAAATTGCTTGAGCTGGAAGGAGCAAAAGGGATAAAGAGATAAACTGATAGACAAAGCTTTTAATTTTTGTTAAAATTTCTATATAGTTATTGAGGTAAACTTAATAACGCCCTGATTTTAGGGGCTGATAGCTCAACTGGTTAGAGCGTCCGCCTTACACGCGGAAGGTTGTAGGTTCGAGTCCTATTCGGCCCACCATTTTGAACCCCTGCTTTTGCAGGGGTTTATTCTTTTGTGGGACGAGAGCAGGCAAACTGCGGGGCGCAGAGCCTCTCTGCTTTGCCTGCGTTAGGACGAGAAAGGCGCAGCGATGTTTTTGTTTGCGCGGTAAAGCGCAAGGCAAAAACCGCGAGCCCGGGCCCGCAGAAATTTTACGTCAGTAAAATTATCGGAGGCTGAGTCCTATTCGGCCCAAGATTTAAAGCCCCCAAACGGGGGCTTTTTGTTTGGGCCTAAAGCAAAGCCAACTGCGGGGCGCAGAGCCTCTCTGCTTGGCTTTGCGTCGGACGAGAAAGGCGCAGCGATGTTTTTGTTTCGCGGTAAAGCGCAAGGTAAAAACCGCGAGCCCGGGCCCACAGAAATTTTACGTCAGTAAAATTATCAATAGAAATAAACTTATCCTACTTTGACGAAGAATAAATATTTTATTTTTAGATGTTATATAATGGCTAAGTAATGGCAATAGAAATATTCCATCTCCAAATAAATGTTTTTATATTTTTTTGAATCTTCTTCTATTTTCAATCAGCTGCCCATAATTGCTTGATAATTACTATAGATTATATTTACTATAAGAAAAGAGTATAATTAGTATAATAAATTACGATCATTATAATTAGGCTTATTTCAACATATTTGTTTACCTCAGTTGTTCTTAGCTCTAGTTCTTCTCCCATATTAATAATTTTCAAAAATATATATAATATATAAAAAAGAAACATCATTAGGGGGAGAATAATGTTTAAAAATAGTGGAATATATTCACTTTCTGAGGTTTCTAAAATAACCTGTATTAAATATCCAACTCTCTCTAACTGGGTAAATAAATACCTAATTAAACGAACATATAAAGATGAGGAAGATATCTTATTGTCCTTTTGGGATTTAATAGAGATATTGTTTATCAAAAACTTTATAGATTCAGGGGTAAGTAGGAATAAAGTTTTTAAAGCTTATATTAAGGCAAAAAATGAAATTAATTCACAAAACCCATTTGCTTATAACTTCACTACTGATACAAATGATATTTATGCAAAATATGCATACATATGATTGTTGTCCGAAACTGTTGTGATAGGAGTTGGAGTGTTAGGCGAAACAAGAGTTCCAACATAGCAGTTGATAGTGCCAATCACACCGTCTATTGGACTTGTGATATTTGTATAATCCAAATTGATTTTTGCATTTTGCACATCGGCTTGTGCTTGAAGTAATTGAGCTTCACGAAGTGCTAAATTGTTTTTAGAATTTTTAAGGTCAAATTCACTAACAATTTTGTTGTCGTAAAGAGACTGTGTACGCTCAACGTCCAAACGTGCATTTTCGACGTTTGCAGTTGCTACTTCTACATTTGCTTTTGCAGCTGTGTAGGCTTGACGGTAGTTGTCTTCCGAAATTTTTACAATAACTTCGCCTTTTTTGACTTTTGCACCTTCTTTTGCCACTATTTTCTCAACGTAACCGTTGATTTTTGGAACTACATTTACGAAGTTTTTACCAATAATATCCGCTGGATACTGCTTTGCAATGTAAATGTTTTCAGGGCTTAAAGTAAGTACTTTAAGTTCAGGAGCAGGAGCTTGTGTTTGTTGTTGTTCTTGGTTCTTGCAACCGAACGCCAAAACAATAGCTAATACTGCACTTAAAATAATTTTCTTTTTCATTTGTTTTCTTATTGTTATTTTTTTATTGTTATCACGCAACAGCTCACATCATCGTGAGTGTAGTCTTTTTCGTATTCAATGGCTTTTGCTACTACTTTTGTAGCAATCTCGTGAGGGAGTAATTTTTCTGCAAAAAACGGCATTACAAAACTTGATACTCTACGTAATCCCCAGCCAAAAGGGAAAATATTTCCAACGCCACTTTGTGTAACTCCGTCGCTACACATAAGTACAGATATTTCTTGTAGCAAATGTATTGTAGTGAATGTAATGTTTCGTGGTCTTTTGCCATAAAATGGGTTTTCTACCGATTGCCAAGATATGTTTTTTGCAATTTCACCATCAAAAAATATTAGTGGTTGAGGATTGTCATAATTGATTATAAAAAGCTCGTGCTTTGTGTCATCATAACTTGCCAATGTATATGTGCAGTGGTTCATTTTGCGAATTGCACACGTAGGCTGAATTTCCAAAATGTTTTTTGTTAGTTCTTTTAGCGAGTCTTTGTTAAAATCAGTGTTTGCAATAAGTGGCAGAGTCAAGTTTGCCAAAATATTTGCTTTAATCCCGTGTCCCATACCATCACACAACACAGCCTTGAAAGAAGCCGATGAATCAGTTTTGATAAACGAAAAAACATCTCCACTAATTCGGTTTCTTTTACAGTATCTTTGTTTGATTGAGTATTCGACACTTGCCATTGTTATCTAAGTGCTTTTATGAATGAATTTAGCATTTTAATTCTTTTTACACTTGTTTCGCCAAGTATATGTGATATTTGTTGCACCATAGAGTGGTTTTCGTATATCACTGCCTCAAATCTTTCTACTAATTCCTCTTTTATCAAATCCTTGTCGCAACAATTTCTGAGCATTATCACAAATTGCTCCCCATCGTTCAAAAAATACACACTTGGTAGATATTCTATTTCTCTGATAGTACATCTGCTGAGCATCTCTCCACTTGTCATATTTTCAATATCACTAAGTTCTTTTGATAGCTCGTCCCACAACAGGTTTTGTATTTTTAGTTGGCTACAATCTTCTGTTTCTTCGAGAAGTGAGCTTGATTGGAAAGGAAGTGTTCGTGTGAAATTTTCGTTATAATACATAACACTACCGTCCCTATTGCATATAACAACAGCGAAAGGTAGTATGTTCAAGAATGGTATTAATATGCTTGTTTCAGAAAAATCCTTGTTCATAAATTAAACTATTTGATGATAGCAAAGATAAGATTTTTTTCTGAAAAAATGTTATATTATACTAAAATATTAGATAATCTTTTCTTTGTGGCAGAAATATTTACCTTCAAAACACTCCAAATTTATTTCATCTTTTGAAATAGCATAAATAGATGAACCTGAACCCGACATTGCTACATAATCTCCTCCACAGTTAATCAAACTGTCTTTGATTTCTTGCAAGATTGGCAAGTGAGCAAAAATAGGTTTTTCAAAATCATTGATTACTTTTTCTTGCCACTGTTTTAGGTCTAATTTAGAAATATCTCTAAACGAAAAATCTGCTTTGTAGGGTTTGATAAGTGAGTAAGCCTCACGTGTGGACATTGAGCAATTTGGTTTAACGATACTAAGCCAATAGCCTGACAAGTCCAAATCTATCTCCGATAGTTCGCCTCCACGACCTTCGCCAATCATAGGACGGTTTTCGATAAAAAATGCTACATCACTGCCAAGTTCGTTTGCGTAACTAATCAAAGTAGAGTTTGATAGTCCTAATTCAAACATTTGGTTTAGGGCTTTGAGAATAGTGGCAGCATTTGCCGAACCTCCGCCCAAACCTGCCCCAGTAGGGATATTCTTATGTAAATGGATTTTTACATTTGGTATGTTGTGTCTTGATGCAATACATCTGTATGCTCTAAGGCAAAGATTGTCCACTGGGATACAATCCACCTCAATACCTGTGCTACTGAATACAGTTTCTCCTTGTGTAGGCAATATCTCTATTGCATCGTTTAGTCCTTTTACGGGATAAAATATAGTCGAAATTGTGTGATAACCGTCCTCTTGACGGCTTTCTACATTAAGTCCAATATTTATTTTGCAGTTAGAATAAAAAATCATAAGTCTTAGTCAAAAAGTAGTTTTACATTTTTGTTGTTGGTTCTGACTTTCAACCAATTAACTATTTTTGTTTTGTCGTTTTCGGGTATTTTGTTACTCTCACAACCAACATAACACACTACAACTGTATCTGTTGTTATACCATTACTATCGTGTAATATGTTTTTGCCTATTGCCATTTCATAGTCAGTATCAAAAAATGCCGATAATTCTCTTGAAATATCTGAACTTGGAAGTTTTTCTTCTTCGGCTTTTTTGGTTCTTTCTTCTAATTCTTTGATTTTTTGATTTTTCTCGGTGATAAGTTCTTCAAAATTGGTGTTGATATAAGACGACGACTCGTCTTTTGCCTCGTTGTCTTGCTTGACTTCCAAATTAGTATTTGTCAAATAATAATTACCCATTTGTGTGCTTATTGCCGAAATTACATCTTTGCTTATGGGATTACCAATCATAAATACACGAATTACACTTTTTTCGTCCGAACGTGGGTTGTATTCAGTTTTGTAGTTCACAACCTGAGAAT
This sequence comes from uncultured Elusimicrobium sp., assembly GCA_964415545.1. Taxonomy (GTDB): domain Bacteria; phylum Elusimicrobiota; class Elusimicrobia; order Elusimicrobiales; family Elusimicrobiaceae; genus Proelusimicrobium. The sequence goes on along the minus strand of CAYQAU010000002.1, from coordinate 28,613 downwards.
CTTCGAACTTGAAAGAGGCTTCAATAAATCGTTTTGTATTTTCTTCAAACATAGTTTTGCGTACCAACTCATAGCCAATAAACACACTCGGAACAATAGTTACAAATATAATAAAAGCCATCATACGTTTAACTTTTTTATCTCGTGCTGGGTCTTCCGATTGTACTTTATGGTAGTGCAAATAGTTGATTATTAGTGTAGATGCAAGTCCAATAAATACAGCATTGATAATAAACAAATAGAATGCTCCTGCAAAATAATTCAACTGTCCTGTTGCAAGTCCAAAACCTGCTGTACATAAAGGTGGCATAAGGGCAGTAGCAATGGCAACACCTGGAATAACTGTACTTGTTCTGTCCTTACGTGTTTGGGCAACAATACCTGCCAAACCACCAAAAAACGCTATTAAAACGTCCCAAGTAGTTGGTTGAGTTCGTGCCAATAACTCGCTTTGAGTAACAGTCATTGGGCTTATATAAAAATACAAAGTAGATGTTGCGATACTCACAAGCACCATAAACGTAAAGTTCTTGACTGAGCGTTTTAGCAGTGCAAAATCTCGTATTGCAACAGATACTCCCATACCCATAATTGGTCCCATAAGAGGAGAAATCAACATTGCACCAATAATTACGGCTGTTGAGTTCATATTCAAACCGATAGATGCAACCATAGTTGCAAATATCAATACCCAAAGGTTTACTCCCCTAAAAATAACCCCTGCTTCAATTCTTTCTCTTACCTCAATTTCCGAAGCGTTGTCCTCGTCAAGTCTGAAACGACCTTTCAAGAATTCTTTTAATCCTTTAAATGGGTCTTTTACGTTGTTCATATTTATTCAAGTTTTTTAATGTTCTCCAAACTGTCCAATTTTGGCAGTAGCAGACTGTCTATTTTGGGTTGGTGTTTAAATAGGTTTATATCAATTTTTTCTTTTACAATAAAAGCTGTTTTGAAATCCACCACAACTTTGTGCCATTTTATTTGAGCCTCTTCGTGGTTTACGAAATCCCCAACCGTAAGTTTGAAATATGGAGCTTGATAATCTATATAAGTATTATCATTTGGATAAAGTTCCAAATATCTTTTTTGTTCTTCATCGCACTCTGTTCTGGCTTGTTGCGAGTTGTCAAAAAATATTCTAATCCTATACCCATCTACAAATTGTTCTTTGCCAATTAAATCTATTGGAACGTGGTTTATAGCAACTACTTTTGCACCAGTTGCAGAATCAGGTTTTTCTAATTCTTTCAGAAGAGTAGATGAATTTTTAATTTCTTGTGCATAAGAAAAAGCACAGAATATAGTAGCAATTACAAATAAAAAATATTTTTTCATACAAAATTAATTTTTACAAAGTTAAATAAATATTCATTAGTGTCAAGGTTTAAAATTTTTTTTAAGTTTTATATTTCAGAAAATAGAGTTTTCTGAAATTCCCTTTACAAGCTCATTAATGATTGGTATGTCTCTAAGTCTAATATCTTGAATTTTTATCTTTTTCTTAAACATTCCAACTTTTACAACAACAAATCCCCTTGCATAAATAGAATCTACGGAGGAGGAGATAGTTCGTATTAGTTCCAAATATCCGTTTAAACCTCCTGCGAGATTTATTCTTATTGGAACTTGTGTTGTTTCTTCTCCATTGCGAATTACAAAACTTTCTGTAAGACGGGCTTTTGCTATTTTTTGTTTATCACTATACAAATCAAACTCACAAGACAACACCTTAATATCCTTGTTTGTATTGAAAATCCTTGGGGCAATAGTCAAATTAATCGCTCCTAAACTATCAAAACTTATGTTTTGTATTTTGTTTTCGGTTACTTTTATTGCATCTAACTTTACGCACGAAGCAAAACATAAAACACAAACAATACAAATTAAAATTCTTTTCATTTTACGTCTATTTTTTTGCGTAATAAATTGTAGCTATTCCCTGAGTCAAGCGTTTGAATTTGATGTTGTGAAACCCATTTTTTTGCATAATTTCCACAAAATCTTTGCCACTTGGAAACTCTATCACTGTTTTTGACAGATAAGAATATGCCACGTGGTCGGCAGATACCATACGCCCAATAGCTGGAAGTACGGTTTTGAAATAAAACATATATGGAGCTGCCAAAATTCCATTTGGAGTAGATACTTCCATAATAAAAATATCTCCGTTTGGTTTTAGAACTCGTCTTAGTTCGCTAAGTCCCTTGTCCAAATTTTCAAAATTACGCACCCCAAACGAGATAGTTAGTGCATCAAAACTATTGTCCTCAAAACTCATTTGCAAAGCGTCCTCTACGCTCACATTTATAGTGTCTTGTAGTGATAGTTTTTGAATTTTTTGTTTTGCAATATCGAGCATCATTGGCGACATATCTACGCCAGTTATTTTGCAATCTCCGCAGTGTTTTGCTATCGAAATTGCCAAATCACCTGTTCCAGTTGCAACATCAATAACTTTTTGAGCATTTGTTGCTTTCACCATTTTAGCAACCTTATTCCTCCACCCTTTGTCAATGCCCAAAGACAAAAAATGGTTCAAAAAATCATATTTTGGTGCAATGCTATCAAACATTGCTCTTACTATTTCTTTATCTTTTTTCATATTTAATAGCTTTGTATGGCTCTATTTTCGAAATTAAAATTGTAGCGAGTAATTGAGATATAATTAGTGTTGTTATTAGCAGTACATTTACCAATATTAGTTTTTCAAAACTTAAATATATTGGAACGTTTTTGAGCATATAACTATCTAAGTTTAAACTTATTAGATTGAAATTCTTTTGTAGTAAACATAGCGTTACGCCGAATATATTTCCGATTATAAGTCCATAAAACAGCGAACGCATACCCATAAACACAAATATAGTTTTTATAGTAAAATTCTGCATTCCCAAACTTTTCAAAATTCCAATCATAGATGTTTTTTGAAGTAGCATAATAAGCATCATAGACACCACATTAAACACTGATACTATCATCATTATGATTATTATTACAAGTTCGTTGGTTCGCAACAAATCCAACCAACCAAACAAATATTCGTAAGTGCTACGAGTATCTACCACAGTTTTTGTTTTGATATTTGATTTATCAAAAGTATATAGTGTTTTTGAAATCTCATCTTTTGCAGATTCTTTATCAAAACCCTCGTTTATGAATATATCATAGCCCGAAATTTGGTTTTCATTCCAGCCGTTTACCCTTTGCAAATCCCTAATATCCACATATATAATATTATTGTCAATCTCTGGTATAGAGCTTGAATACAGTCCGCTAATTTTGAAAATATCACGTCGTGAGGATTCTTCAATATAATATACTTGGAGTTTGTCGCCTATTGATAGATTTAGGTCGTCAGCAAGTTTTTGCGAAATCAAAACATTCTTTTTTCTTCTGCCTTCGGTGTCTAATGTTTCGCCTTCCACAATATATTTATAAAATCTTTGCCAGTCAAAATCACAGTCAATTCCTTTCATAGCTATGCCTTTGATGTTTTGTCCGTTGCGACAAATTGCAGATTTTATCACAAACCTCGAACTTGTTTTGACACATTCGAGAGCAGAAATTGCAGTATCTTCGGTCTTTGAAACTTCAATATGTTTAGTTTTTGAAAGATTATAGTTAGAAGCTTCAACTATTTGAAAATCAGCCGAAAAATCAAATAGTTTCTCGGAAATAGTATTGCGAAAACCTAATACAATAGACGATGAAATAATCATTACTGCAATGCTTATTGCAACAGAAACAATGGCAACTCTAACAGATATTTTTACCTGCTTAGATTTATTCCCATTGCTAAGTTTTTTAGCTATTTTGTATCCTAATTTGAATTTGCTCATTGCACAAAGTTACCCTATTTTTTGCAAAACTGAAAATATTTCTTTTTATTTATTAAAAAATATTATATTTGTATTCTCGTAAACAAATATGAAAATTATCAAACAACTTAAAAAATGAAAAAAATAGCTTTAATTACTGGTGCAACATCTGGAATAGGAGAGGCGGCTGCATCAAAAATGGCAGAACTTGGATTTAATCTTATTTTGACAGGTCGTCGAGCAGAGCGTTTGGAAAACGTAGCGAAAAATATTCAACAAAAATTCGATATTCAAATCAAAACTTTAAACTTTGATATTCGTGATAGACAAGCTACCGAAGAGAGTTTTAATTCTTTGTCTGAGGATTGGAAAAATATTTATTTGCTTATAAACAACGCAGGACTTGCCTCTGGATTGGAGCATATCCAAGAAGGTGATTTTGAGGATTGGGACAGAATGATAGACACAAACATTAAAGGAGTACTTAATATTACACGTTTGGTAAGCCCAATTATGGTCAAAAACAATTCTGGACATATCATAAATATGGGAAGTATTGCAGGTGTTCAAGTTTATGAAAATGGGGGAGTGTATTGTGCCTCAAAACACGCTATGCACGCTCTTTCGCAGTCAATGCGTATAGATTTACTTAAACACGGTATAAAAGTTTCGGAGATACGTCCTGGAATGGTCAAAACTGAGTTCTCAAACGTACGTTTTCACGGAGATGATGCTCGTGCCGAAGGAGTTTATACAAATGTAGCTCCACTAACTGGCGAAGATATTGCAGATATTATGAAATGGTTGGTTACTTTGCCAGACCACGTGAATATCAATGACATAGAAGTAATGCCAAAACAACAAGGCAATGCGTTCTATACGTTTAGGGGATAGTAATACAATATTTACCTACTAATCAACGTTTTTTTGTAAAATATTAATCTAAATATATGGTTATAAATGATGGATTTTTACTAATCATTGCCGTTGGCGTGATTGGTATGCTTGTTCAATTAAGATTGAAATCGGTTTTCTCAAAGTACTCAAAAGTTATGTTTGCTCGTGGACTAACTGGTAGAGAAGTTGCCGAAAAAATGCTTCACGACAATGGAATATATGATGTAAAAGTAATAAGTACACAAGGACAATTAACAGACCACTATAACCCTCAAACTAAAACTGTGAATTTGAGTGAGAGAGTATATGATAGTCGTTCGGTATCGGCTGCCGCAGTTGCTGCACACGAATGTGGACACGCAGTTCAACACAAAGTGGGGTATGCTCCACTTAAAATGCGTTCAGCACTTGTGCCAGTTGTTAGTTTTTCTTCTACTTGGGCTCAAATTTTGTTGTTGATAGGTATTTTTACAATAGAATCTTTCCCAATGCTATTTTGGTTGGGCATAGCAATGTTTTCTATGGTATTGTTGTTCAGTGTTATCACTTTGCCAGTGGAGTACAATGCTTCACAAAGAGCTTTGGCGTGGTTGCGTGATACTCGCACCGTGGACGGAATAGAATACTCTCAGGCACAAGAGGCTTTAACTTGGGCTGCACGTACTTATCTTGTAGCTGCAATTTCTGCACTTGCTACTTTGATTTATTATCTTGGCTTTGCTCGTGGCAACGACTAACAAACTTATTTTTTCTTAAAATACAATTAGGTTGGTTTCTAAAAAGAAACCAACCTTTTTTCTGTTTTATAATTACATTTCCTTAAATCATAGATTAATTTATTCATTATACTGTTTTAGGATAATTTTTTTAGCGAAAAATGATGTAATCGAACTAAAATGTTGTACTTTTGCACAGCAAATTGAGTTTTGCATAAAATACTAAAAAATAAATAAAATAATCAGTATATGAAAACAACAAAAACAATGCTTTTTCGTGAATTGAAAGAATATTTTATGATAGCATTTGGACTTTTGCTTTATGCTCTTTCTTGGAACTTCTTTTTCTTCCCACACGAAGTAGCAGGTGGTGGTGCAACTGGTATTGCAACCATTGTGATGTATGGTACACAAGGACTTTTGTCCGAAGGTATGAGTAGTTTTTTTGGTAGTTTAGGAATGGTTTCGATAGGTGGAGGTTTTCCCGTTTCGGCTACTTTCTTTATCCTTAATTCAGTGCTTTTGGTCTTGTCTGTCAAAATCTTAGGTTGGAAATTTTCTATTCGTTCAATCTATGGCGTTTTGTGTTTAACAATGTGGTTGTGGATACCTTTCAAAGATATTTACAACTCAATGTTTACTGCTTTTCCAATTTTCGACCCATTTATGTCCACTATTATCGGAGGTATTATCTCTGGTATTGGTATGGGATTAGTGTTTATCAATTTTGGCAGTTCGGGTGGCACAGATATTCTTGCAAAAATTGTAAACAAATACCGTAGTATTTCTTTGGGCAAAGCTCTTTTAATATGTGATATTGTTGTTATTACTTCTGCAATCTTGTTGCCTTATGGTAGTTTGGAAAAAGTTATCTATGGTTACATTGTTACTTTTGTTATGACAAACACAATCGACGTAGTTATTAATGGTGTTCGTCAATCTGTACAGTTCTTTATATTTTCTAAGGAATACGAACAAATATCTGATGTTGTGCAGCACGAACTTAATCGTGGTGTAACTGTTATTGATGGTCAAGGTTGGTACTCAAAACAGCCAGTTAAGATTATTACTATTATGTGTCGTAAAAACGAGTCTAATAGAGTTTTCAAAATTGTCAAAGATATAGATAAAAATGCGTTTATCTCGCAGTCTGCTGCAATAGGTGTTTATGGTCAAGGTTTTGATCCAATAGGTCAAAAATAAGTCCTGTTCGCTAAAAACGAAATCTGTTATAACAAAAAGTAGTTTGATGAAACACGTTTCATCAAACTACTTTTTGTTTTATTTATGCTAAGAATTTTACTATATCTTCATCAACTGTGCTAATACCACCAATTCCGAAGTTCTCCACAAGCATACTTGTTACGTTTGGCGATAAGAATGCTGGAAGAGTTGGCCCTAAATGGATTTTTTTGACTCCAAGCGACAGTAATGCCAGTAGTACAATTACGGCTTTCTGTTCGTACCACGCAATGTTATAGACTATTGGCAAATCGTTAATATCTTTCAGCCCAAATGCCTCTTGTAGTTTCATTGCTATTACCACCAACGAATAGCTGTCGTTACACTGGCCAGCGTCCAAAACTCTCGGAATACCATTAATATCTCCCAATGGTAGTTTATTGTAACGGTATTTTGCACAACCTGCTGTCAAAATAACAGTATCTTTTGGTAGTCTTTCTGCAAAATGTGTATAGTATTCACGGCTTTTCATACGTGCATCACAACCTGCCATCACAAAGAATTTTGATATTGCTCCACTTTTTACAGCATCAATCACTTTGTCTGCCAAAGCCAATGTTTGTGCGTGAGCAAAACCTCCAATAATATTTCCTTCTTCGATAGGAGTTGGAGCTTTACATTTTTTAGCGTGTTCAATTATTTGTGAGAAATCTTTTTGTTTGCCTTCCTCACGGTCTGCAATATGTGTAGCACCACCCAAACCAGCTGCATTTGTAGTGTATATTCTATCTATGTAATTTGCTTTTTCCAATGGAGGAACAATACAGTTTGTAGTGAAAAGTATCGGGCCATTAAAACTCTCAAACTCTTCTTTTTGTCGCCACCACGCATTCCCATAATTGCCTGCCAAATGGCTATATTTTTTTAGTTGCGGATAGTAGTGAGCTGGCAACATCTCGCTATGAGTATAAATATCAATTCCACTACCCTCAGTTTGTTGTAACAATTCTTCCAAATCTCTCAAATCGTGTCCGCTGATAAGTATTGCAGGATTATTTCTTACACCAATACTTACTTGTGAAATCTCTGGGTTACCAAAATGGCTGGTATTTGCACTGTCCAACTGTGCCATAGCTTTCACGCCATATTCGCCAGTTTTTAGTGTTAGTGCCACCAATTCGTCCATTGTAATATCTTCTCGGCATAGTTCCGAAAGTGAGTGTTGCATAAATACGCTCAACTCTCTGTCGTTTGCGTCCAAATTATAGGCGTGTTCGACATAAGCTGCCATACCTTTAATCCCGTAATGAATTAATTCTTTAAGCGAACGAATATCCTCGTTTGGCGTACGCAAAACTCCAACTTCTTTTGCCTTTTCTTCGAACTCTGCCTCCTCGCCATACCAGCTACACTCATCTGGCGTGTGTTGTAGTTCAACGTTCTTGCTAAGTTCTTTTTTTAGTTCAAGACCTTTTTTGATTTTATTTATAATTGCTTTTTCGTCAAAGTTTGCATTTGTAATTGTTGTAAACAGTGCATCAAACACAAATTTATCTGCAATTTCAGATGCTTTGCCTTGTTTGTGTAATGCAGTGTTATATACCGAAACTCCACGCACTACAAACAACAATAAATCTTGTAGATTTGACACCTCTGGTGTTTTGCCGCACACACCTTTTACTGTACAACCACTGCCTTTGGCAGTTTCTTGACATTGAAAACAGAACATACTCATAATGACTCCTTTTTTTAAATAGTTTAAACACTTTGTTTTATATTGCAAAAGTACGCAATATAGAAAACACAGGTTTGTAACATTTGTTACAAACCTGTGTTTTGTGTATCTTTTTTTTGCTTATCGAGTAAGATTAATCAACTCTTGATTGTTTGTTATAGTTACGTTTTTATTTTCTACAACAATTATGCCATCTTCTTGCATACGAGAGAGTTCTCGTGATAGAGATGGTCTTGACACTCCAAAATAAGTAGCTAATTCTTGGTGTGAAAGTCCCATTACTATTGCTTTGTTTTGTTGTGTTTTAGAAAGTCTAAGTATGTATGTTGCTAATTTTTGTCGAATAGTTTTGAACGACATAAAAAACAATTTATCTGCTAATGTTCGAGCATAATTTGCAGACATATTCATATAGTTTTCGAGGAATATCTGATTTTTGACAAATAACTTCAATACATTGTCTTTTGATATTTCGAGTACTTTTGTGTCTTCGTTTGCAGTAACTTCTACGGGAAAATGATTGTCTGTTCCAAACAAAAATAATGGAGCTAATGCTCGTGGAGCATAAATATCTTCTATTTTTATAAATCTTCCTGAGTAGTCCAACATTTCGCCACGTACACTGCCTTTTAGCAAAATTATTAGTCTGTTACAAACATCTCCTTGTATGGCAAGTATATCGCCTTTGGAATAATTACGGATATGAGTTTCTATCTCTGCTAAATCTTTTTGCAGAGTTTCGGGATTTATTCCCTTAAATAAAGGATTGTTTATTAGAATATCCATTAAAAAATAGCAGAATGAATTTTTTTGAAAATATCTTCTGGTGGCAACATTCCACCTTCACTTGTACTGCAATCAATTATTTTGAAAGTAGAGTCTTTACCCTCTTGTGCTTTATACACTAATCTTACTTTTTCTTGAAAACTCAATGATGCTTCGTGTATATCTTTTTTACCATTCAAATAATCTCTATCATCACCAGTTCTTTCTTCTGTAAGTTTCTTTTTTGTAAAATCAAATGGTACGTCCAAAAACAAAGTCATATCTGGTTTGATTATTTGGTTTTGTTTGTATTCCAAATCAAAAATCCAATCTCTCAGAATATCGCTGTCTTGTTGTGATGCACATTTTGCACATTGATATGCTATATTAGAGTACACATATCTATCTACAATCACAGCTTTGCCGTCTGCCAACCATTTTTTTATAGTATTAGAAGCCTCTTGCCTATCTCCTGCGTATATCAAAGCCACAAGATATGGACTTACGCTATCCAATGCTCCCAATTCCCCTCTCAAAAACTTTGCTATTAATTCACCATACACTGGTGCATCAAAACGAGGAAAGTGTAGATATTCTGTTTCTATACCTTGTTTTGCAAATTGCTCTTTGATTAGATTGACTTGTGTAGACTTACCTGCACCGTCAAGACCTTCTATAACTATAAACATATTTTATTATTTTATATTGTTGTCTGCTAAAAACGAAACTCGCCTATCTTGTCTATTTCACCGATGCTCTGCTTCACGTACGCCAGTACGCTACGTTATGACCATCATCAAAATAGCCATAATTATTTTAACATCATTATTGCTTGATTTATTCCTTTTACAAGTGCATCAATCTCACTGAGAGTGTTGTACATTGCAAAAGAAGCTCTTGCAGTAGCTTTTATTCCCCAATGTTGGGCAGTCGGTTCTGCACAATGAGTACCAGTGCGTATAGCAATTCCCAATTTGTCCAAAATCATTCCCAAATCCAAAGGGTGAATACCTTCAATATTGAAAGCTATTATACTACATTTTGTTTTTGATGTTCCGTATATTTTTATACCCTCAATCTTGCTCATTTCTTGTGTGGCATATTCCAACAATTCCTTTTCGTGATTGTGAATTTCTTCCACACCAATTTCTTTTATGAATTTAATTGCCTCGCCAAGTGCAATAGCTCCAATATAGTTAGATGTACCTGCCTCAAATTTCAAAGGTAGTACAGCATAAGTGGTTTTTTCGAAAGATACGGTTGCGACCATATCTCCACCTCCCATAAACGGTGGCATAGCCTCCAACAGTTCTTCTTTGCCATATAGTACCCCAATACCAGTAGGGGCATATAGTTTGTGTCCCGAAAATGCGTAAAAATCACAGTCCAAGTCTTGAACATTGGTTACACTGTGAACAATTCCTTGACAGCCGTCCACCATAACTTTTGCACCTACTGCGTGAGCTTTTCCAATCACCAAAGCCAAATCTGGCATAGTTCCAAGCACGTTTGAAGCTTGTGTTATGCACACAAGTTTTGTTTTAGCACAAATTAGATTGTCTAATTCGCTATATTTGATATCTCCGTTTTCGTCAAAAGGCAACATTCTTAGTTTTGCTCCTTTTCTCTGACAAAGCATTTGCCAAGGAACAATATTAGAGTGATGTTCCATTTCTGAAACTACAATCTCGTCGCCACTATGAATGTTTTGTTCGCCCCAAGTCATTGCCACAAGATTAATTGAGGCAGTTGCACCCGAAGTAAAAACAATTTCACGAGTATGTTTTGCCGAAATAAATTCTCTAACAATCTCACGAGCAGACTCGTACATTTCTGTACATTCTTGACTAAGTTTGTGTACTCCTCGGTGAATATTAGAGTTGTTTATTTTATATAACGATTCTATTTTTTCAATTACCCTATTTGGTTTTTGGCTTGTAGCACCACTATCCAAATAAATTAATTTTCGTTTGGCATCAACCATACGTTCCAAAATAGGAAACTCGCCACGGACTTTATTAATATCAAACATATCTTTTGTTATTCTGCTGTAAGTACAGCATTGTTCATTTTTTCAGAAATTTCTTCACGTATATTTTCATCGGATATTCTCATCAAAATATCATTCAAGAAACCTGTCAAAAGTAATTTTTTTGCTTCAATTTGTGATATACCACGTTGCATCATATAGAACATTGCCAATTCGTTAAGCTGACCCACAGTAGAACCGTGGTTACATTTTACATCGTCGGCATATATTTCAAGTTGAGGTTTTGTGTATGCTTTTGCACTATTGCTCAAAATTATATTGTCGTTACGTTGAAGTGCCGAAGTTTTTTGAGCATCATCATTAACAAATATAGTTCCTGCAAAATCACAAACAGCGTTGTCAGCAGAAATGTTTTTGTAATGTTCATCACTTGTACAGTTTGCTACCAAATGCTCAACTACTGTATTTGTACTGATTGTGGAATTATCTTTTGCCAAATTTGCTCCAAATAATTTGCAATCTGCCCCTTCGCCCTGCATATTTATTTTTATGTTGCTACGCAAAACCGAAGACGTTGAATTTATCGAAAAATGTACAAACTCACTTGCTTTCTTTTGTTCGACAATAGTCGATGATATTGTGTTTTTGGAAGTAGATGACAATAGCTCTTCCACAAGTTCGAGTTTTGAAGATTCTCCCAAATACACCTCGCACACTCTGTTCAAAAGCGTGTGTTGCGATTCGTAAGAAACCAAAATATTTGCCTTAGAAAAATCTTCGACTATAATTAAATCTCTTCTTCCAAGTGTTATATCACTATTCTTAATATTGATTTTGATATGCTCTTTTGAAGATGTGTTTTTTGGAACATAAACTACTGTGCCACAAGACACAAACAAAGTGTTTAAATCTACGACTGTGCTGCGGTGAGAGGAACGGTTACGGAATTTTGTTCCACGAGCTTCCTCTACGGCATTTTGTGATGTAGTTCCAAACAAATATTTATCTAAAATATCTTTGTGTTGTTTTGCAAAACTAACAATATCCATTACAACAACACCGTCTTTTGAGTTATCATATACTGAGTTTTCAAAATTCAGTTTGCTTGTCGCAAAAGATTTTTCAAAGATAGATTTTATATCAATCTTTTGGTAATTTTCATTTTTTGTTGTAGGCAAATCTGAAAGATTATCCCAAGAGATGTTTTGCTGAGAAAACACACTAATAGGTCTTTCTATATCTCCTATCAATTCTTTTATATTACTCATTGTTATAATCCTTAATTAACCAATCGTAACCTTGTTCTTCAAGTTTTAGAGCCAATTCTTTTGTGCCAGAATAAATGATACGACCCTTGTATAGCACGTGAACAAAGTCTGGAACAATATAGTCCAACAAACGCTGGTAGTGAGTGATTACTACTGTTGCACTGTCTGGTCTTTTAAGTTTAGAAACCCCAGTTGCAACAATTCTCAGTGCATCAATATCCAAACCACTATCTGTTTCGTCCAAGAATGCTAATTTTGGCTCCAACATTGCCATCTGGAATATTTCGTTACGTTTTTTCTCGCCACCCGAAAAGCCGCTATTAACACTACGGCTAATAAGTTTGCTGTCAAGCTCAACTATTTTGGCTTTTTCTCTCATCATTTTCAAGAACTCGCCCGAAGTCATAGGCTTTTCGCCCTGATATTTGCGTTTTTCGTTGATTGCAGTTTTCATAAAGTTTGCCATACTTACGCCCTCAATCTCTACTGGATACTGAAAGCCCAAGAATAAACCCTCTTTTGCTCTGTCTTCGATTGACATACTCAAAAGGTCTTTTCCCTCAAAATTTACTTCACCTTCGGTTACAGTAAATTTCTCGTTACCTGCCAAAACACTTGCCAAAGTGCTTTTACCAGAACCATTAGGCCCCATTATAGCGTGAACTTCACCTGCTTTTATAGTAAGATTAATTCCTTTCAAAATTTCTTTGTCCTCGACTCTTGCGTGAAGATTTTTGATTTCAATCATATCTGTAATTTTTTATTTTTAAAAATATTAACCAACACTGCCTTCTAACGATATAGAAAGAAGTTTGTTGGCTTCCGAAGCAAATTCCAATGGAAGTTGGTTCAATACCTCACGAGCGTAACCATTAACTATTAGTCCAACAGCATCTTCTGTCGGTATCCCTCGTTGGTTGCAGTAGAATAATTGGTCTTCACCGATTTTTGAAGTTGTTGCTTCGTGTTCCATTATCGAAGAGGTGTTCATAACCTCTGCATAAGGGAATGTATGTGCTCCACATTTGTTGCCAATCAATAACGAATCGCACTGTGAGTGATTTTTTGAACCACTTGCATTAGGTGTTATTTTCACTAAACCTCTGTATGAATTTTGGCTGAAACCTGCCGAAATACCCTTAGAAACAATGCGACTTGTAGAGTTTTTGCCAACGTGAATCATTTTAGTTCCTGTGTCGGCTTGTTGGTAATTGTTAGTCAAAGCCACCGAATAAAATTCGGCAGTTGTGTTGTCCCCTTTCAATACACAACTCGGATATTTCCAAGTAATAGCCGAACCCGTTTCTACCTGAGTCCACGAAAGTTTTGAGTTGTCGCCCCTAAGCAAACCACGCTTTGTTACAAAGTTATAAATACCTCCTACGCCATTCTTATCTCCGGGATACCAGTTTTGTACAGTAGAGTATTTTACCTCTGCGTCTTTTTCGGTTATAATTTCTACGATAGCAGCGTGTAATTGGTTCTCGTCACGAATTGGAGCGGTACAACCCTCCAAATAACTTACATACGCTCCTTCGTCAGCAACGATTAATGTACGCTCAAACTGACCTGTGTTAGCTGCGTTAATCCTAAAATATGTAGATAGTTCCATAGGACAACGAACGCCCTTTGGAATATAACAAAACGACCCGTCAGAGAAAACTGCACTGTTCAGAGCAGCAAAATAATTATCTGTTGGTGGTACAACCTTGCCCAAATATTTTTTGACTAATTCTGGGTGTTCTTTGACTGCCTCCGAGAACGAACAGAAAATAATTCCTTTTTCTCTAAGTGTAGATTGAAAAGTAGTTTTTACCGAAACAGAGTCAATAACTGCATCTACGGCAATCCCCGAAAGAGCTTTTTGCTCCTCCAACGGAATTCCCAATTTGTCAAAAGTATCACGTATTTCTGGATCAACTTCGTCCATACTTTGCAATTCTTTTTTCTTTTTGGGTGCTGCGTAATAATACAAATCTTGATAATCTATCTCAGGGATATTTAGATGTGCCCAATCGGGCATTTCCATTGACAACCAATGCTTATATGCACTAAGACGATATTCCAAAAGCCATTGGGGTTCTCCCTTACGCTCCGAAATTAATCTTACAATATTTTCTGAAAGACCTTTGGGAAATTCTTCAATTTCAAGCTCAGTAACAAAACCGTGCTCATATTCTTCTCCAACTCTTTCTTTTATTAGTTCTTCCATTTGTAAATCTTTTTACGATTTTTTACGTTTGCAAAATTAGTTAAATTTAATTGATTATTAAAATTTAGCCGAATTTTTTTCGTATATTTGTATTTAATAAAACTATCAAAAATACACAATATCCACCAAAATCTGCTAAAAATGGAAATAACAATTCTTATTGACAATAATTTACCTTGTAATAATCAAAAATTATGCAACGAACACGGACTAAGTATGTTTTTTGAGTACTGTGGGTCTAAATGGCTTGTAGATACTGGGGCTTCTGCAAAATTTTACGAAAACGCACAGTCGCTTGGTGTTGATTTGAGTGCTGTGGACTACTTGATTTTGACTCACGCTCACAACGACCATACTGGTGGAGCGTACAAATTTTTGGAGGTTAATTCTAAGGCTAAAATTTATGTTTCAAAGCATATTTTTGGAAATAAATATTTTTCTTCTCGTAGGGTAGAAATGCGAGAAATTGGTTTTCGTGAAGAGGTGTTCTCAAAACACTTAGATAGATTTATTTTGGTAGAAAACGACTGTCAAATAGTAAGTGGGATAGATTTAGTTAGTGAAATTTCAATACAATATGCTTGTCCTGTTGCAAACAAAACACTTTTTAAATCTACTGCCCAAAATGTTTGTAATGACGATTTTAATCACGAGATAGCCCTTCGAATCCATACTCCATCTGGTTTTGTAGTTATTTCTTCTTGTTCGCACAAAGGCGTTTTGAACACTTTGCAAAGTACCACTCGTGGCATAGACAAAAAATCTGTTGTGGCTTATGTTGGTGGCTGTCATCTCCCAAATGGGGATTTTGAAACTTCGGAGGAAATCACCCAAATAGCTCAAAATATTTTGTCTTTGTACCCAAATATTATCCTTCACACTGGGCATTGCACCGAAAGTGTTGCTTTGAATATTTTGTCTGACACAATGAAACAGCATTTTGAAGCGTTCTATACTGGCAAGATTATTAGAATATAATGTTTAAATATTTCAAAATTTTGTGATTCTGCAAATTTGTACTATCTTTGCAGTGCAATTACAGCAAGGGGCTGACCGGTTTTGACAGCAGGTAGAAGCTGATTGTAAGCATGTCGAGCATTGTGTGGTGGCTCGTAAATATCAACACTCAACAATTCAAATGGCAATAATAGCTATGCAATCGCTGCTTAATTTTACAGAGTAAAATTGCTTAATTCTGTTGCCCAAGGCGGTAGCAGAACGATTATCCTCCCATCACTCCTTCTCTTTGGGTGGTGGTTATAGGGTATCAACTCATAGAGATAGGTTTGGCAATGGCTATACGTCCGACCGAAATTAATAGCCTAAGGGTTTTATTTAGGGTTGTTCTTCCTCTTGTATTACCCCGAAAATTAAGCAAGAAATAAACATGTAGAAAGCCTTCGGGTTCCTTGTTTGGACGAGAGTTCGACTCTCTCCAGCTCCACAACTAAGCCTGTAAATCAGGCGTTTACGACAAAAAAGGACTAAATCGAATACTATTCGAGTTTAGTCCTTTTATTTTTCAGCTAAATCACAGAAATTCATAATCTATTATTACTATCCACTAAAAACGAAACACGCCTATTTTATCTATTTCACTGTTGCTCTCTTGTCGTACGTCAGAATGCTACCTTATATATGAAAAATAAACTAATAGATACGAATTTATTAGGAACTTGTGCGATTTATGAAAGATAAATTTTTCCGCATAGGCTTGAATCTCATTTTCCAAAGTCGTTGATATTCATTTTCTTATAATTAATTTGTTTTTAATGAAATGTTTTATATATTTACAAAATAGAGATGGTTTTTAGATGTCTGTTATGTCAGCTTGCCGTTGAAGGGTGCTTTCTAAATCCATCTCTATTTTTTTTATATCCTCATTTCAATTCCAGATGGTTCGATTAAAAGTTTGCAAATTTTGAGTATTGTCATTTTGCTTTTTGCTAAATAGTTAGTCCATCATCAACAAATCCACTTTTCTAAAATTATCTTGAAAATGCTGTTTTGCAAATGCCCCTACCTTTATAGGCAACACCTTTCTTGCAAGTTTATCAAAATCATAAACTTGCTTTTCTATCTCTTTACAAAAATCATTAATATTCATTTTAATTCCGTTTTTGTTTGGTACATATAAAATAATTTGTATGTTTGCATTGCGAGGGGAGCGTCACTGACATTTGTTATACGTCCCTCGTTCCAGCCCTAAGAAATATAAGTCGTATCAGTTTGCTTACTGACTCACCGCATTTTCTTAGGGTTTTTTATTTTGTCAAGAGTAAAGCATTCTGTATCCTGTATATGGTGAAAAGAAATTGCCACTTATCTTTTCTTTAATTACTAAGAACGAATCTTCTTTGTTCAATTTTAATTCCAGATGGTTCGATTAAAAGACCAAACAATGTCGAAAGAAATGCTACTGCCCAATCATTTCAATTCCAGATGGTTCGATTAAAAGTGTCTTAATCTTAGATTAGTCTTAGTACCTGTATTATTTCAATTCCAGATGGTTCGATTAAAAGCTAAAACAGTAACCTCGCTCGACGAACTTAAAAAACAATTTCAATTTCAGATGGTTCGATTAAAAGAGCTATAAAATTTATCGAAATGCTCGTGCATACGAAATTTCAATTCCAGATGGTTCGATTAAAAGGATATGGCATTTAGTTTAATTTCAGCTAATAGGCGAAATTTCAATTCCAGATGGTTCGATTAAAAGTCTATTTAATTCGGCTTTTGATACGTTATTACTCTATTTCAATTCCAGATGGTTCGATTAAAAGTTTCTCGCTGTCTGCAATGATAATTAAGTTTTTCATAAATTTCAATTCCAGATGGTTCGATTAAAAGACTTCAGCACGTGCATAAAAGTAGCCGTAATCGTTATTTCAATTCCAGATGGTTCGATTAAAAGCAAGCGTTGTAAGTCGTCAAGTCTTTGGTTGTCAATCATTTCAATTCCAGATGGTTCGATTAAAAGAAAAAAATCCTTGCAATGCATTGAGTATTAAATTTCAATTCCAGATGGTTCGATTAAAAGTTCTCGGTCAAATACATTATCAACAATCGGTTTAAAATTTCAATTCCAGATGGTTCGATTAAAAGTTTGAAGAAAGCGAGCAATGCAAATCACTAATTAATTTCAATTCCAGATGGTTCGATTAAAAGTATTTATGTTTGCTCATAGAAAATAAAAAAAATCTAATTTCAATTCCAGATGGTTCGATTAAAAGACAAGGTGCTGACCCTTACCGAATCGCTGAGGAAATATTTCAATTCCAGATGGTTCGATTAAAAGTAGCTTTTAATAACTTGCAAGGCTTCCCCTTTCGTGATTTCAATTCCAGATGGTTCGATTAAAAGTTTATTATAATCAAACGCACTCATTACAGCAAAAAATTTCAATTCCAGATGGTTCGATTAAAAGTGCTATCTATATTTTTTGCGTGGTGTGCTAATTCAAATTTCAATTCCAGATGGTTCGATTAAAAGTCTTATTTTCTTAGCTGAAAACCCGAATATGTACAAATTTCAATTCCAGATGGTTCGATTAAAAGCACAATAGATGAAGCTCCACAAGCATATAAACCTAATTTCAATTCCAGATGGTTCGATTAAAAGTATTGATTTTAATTTAGAAAGTGGTGCAACAACCTCATTTCAATTCCAGATGGTTCGATTAAAAGCAACAATCTTAATAATCCTCCAATCGCTAATGATAGATTTCAATTCCAGATGGTTCGATTAAAAGGTTTCGCTTTTTTCGCATTCATTAAAATTCGCCTCAGATTTCAATTCCAGATGGTTCGATTAAAAGCTTTCGCCCTCTCGAACGTGTTGCATAAAATTTTCGATTTCAATTCCAGATGGTTCGATTAAAAGTCTGAATAGTTATTTTTTTTCAAACTGAATAGTTATAATTTCAATTCCAGATGGTTCGATTAAAAGGAAACAACATCTTTATGAGATAGTTGTTAAGGAGGAATTTCAATTCCAGATGGTTCGATTAAAAGTGCCATTTTTTCCTCGTTGCTTAGGGCTTGAACTGCATTTCAATTCCAGATGGTTCGATTAAAAGCCAATACTGTTTTATCAATAGAATTTAGTTTTAGCAATTTCAATTCCAGATGGTTCGATTAAAAGAATTTGAATTAGCTAAGCAAATCGCAATCCAAACAAATTTCAATTCCAGATGGTTCGATTAAAAGTCAATACTCGACCAATACCAATCAGCATTGCATTGAATTTCAATTCCAGATGGTTCGATTAAAAGAAATATTAGAAGATGCAACGCAACAATTTCTTACATTATTTCAATTCCAGATGGTTCGATTAAAAGAAATTCTTCAATATTCATATCTGTATTTTGATTTTGATTTCAATTCCAGATGGTTCGATTAAAAGTCGTCACCCATCCACCCACGGTTAACATATCAGTATTTCAATTCCAGATGGTTCGATTAAAAGTCTCAAATTGATTGGGTTTCTGTGTTTGGTGAGTTATTTCAATTCCAGATGGTTCGATTAAAAGAAAGGCGTAACGCTCAAAACATTTCGTAAATTTTAATTTCAATTCCAGATGGTTCGATTAAAAGGCTTAAAACATTTCATAAATTTTACGGAGAAGACAAATTTCAATTCCAGATGGTTCGATTAAAAGTAGTATTTACTTATGCCTACCGTTTACACTTGCAAAATTTCAATTCCAGATGGTTCGATTAAAAGTCGTTTACCTTTCTTTTGATACTTGCAATGTATAGATTTCAATTCCAGATGGTTCGATTAAAAGAAAAATGTGAAGTTGAAATAGCACAAAATGAGTACCATTTCAATTCCAGATGGTTCGATTAAAAGTTCTAGGGTCAATGAATTTTGGATAATGGTAAAACATTTCAATTCCAGATGGTTCGATTAAAAGTAATCTTGATGATAAATTCCAATTACTTCCATTTTTTATTTCAATTCCAGATGGTTCGATTAAAAGAACAAGATTTGCATCTACATATTCATCTATCTCCGCATTTCAATTCCAGATGGTTCGATTAAAAGAAAGTATAGAAAGTACAGAAAGTATTGTCATTGACTTATTTCAATTCCAGATGGTTCGATTAAAAGCAATATGCTTTTGCTGACCTTATCGACAAAGTAAGATTTCAATTCCAGATGGTTCGATTAAAAGCCGTTGATTTGGTTGTGCAAATGTAGCGAAAATATTGGAATGTTGAGCTTAAAAAGAGGTGAAAAATGGGATTTGTTTAGTCGGAGTGTGATAGCCTGAAAATGTGGGGGTATCGACGACTTGTTTATATTGTTGGTAATCAATGGATAAATGGCTTATTAGTGGTTTTTGCTATTTGTTTTTTATTTTTTTGTTGTTTATCGACTAATTTTTTTGTTAGGAAGTTTAATTAAAAAATATCTGTGATGAAATTTTTATCTTTCCGAAGTTTTCAAAGTTTTCCAAGTTCCTAACATACTCCCGATTCTCTTATATATTAGGTTATTGCTGTCCAGTAAAAATTTTAAAAATAATCGTAATATGTTAAACAACAATGTATTACAATGTTTTAATTTGTAAGGGGCTTGGAAAAAATATTTTTAAAATTTTTACCAGACAACAATAATTTTTAATTAAAATTTTAAAACTATTATTTCAAAGAACTTTTCAGAGAGAATTTTAAAAATAGTAAATTACAAATGTTCGCTAAAAACGAAACTCGCCTATCTTGTCTATTTCGTATTTGTCATTTAAAATAGTCAAAGACAGTCGAGTTTCTATCTAAGCGAACGGAAGCCCAGAATATTATTCTATTTGATTTTCATAATCAAATGCCATCATAATATCAACTAACTGTTTTTCTGCATCTTTCAGAGCAGTTGAACTTTCTATTTCTGTAATAATATACGATGCAGCAGGAAGTGTTACATACAAATCTGCACCAGCAGTTGCATCTAAATAAGGTTTTGCTTTTGGTTTTTCTCCGTCATCTATTAGTTTTGCTCTAATAGCTCCTGCGATAGTGCTTGCATCGTCGCTTATTGCTACTGCTAATGTTTCCATTAAACTGAATGTGCGAGCTTGATTAGATGTAATTCTCCAATTAAGTAGTGCTTTTGCTATTGCTGGAATAACTGCATCTCGTTTCTCTTTTGGCAAAACCATACACGCTCCAAATGTATTTTTTGATTCAACCCAGCCTTCTCCTCTGAGTTTTTCAATCATTTCTTTCGATATCTCTGGTTCGTGTTGGTTTAACGAAACACAAAAAAGTGTTCTTAGGTCGATAGCAACATCAAACACAAAAAGTCCTGATGTTCTTTGGTTGCCTGGTATCCAATTTCTTCTGCCTAACGCTCTATTGTTTTTAGTCAAAAAATCCTCAATTTCATCTTCCGACAAAAGTTTTCCAGCAGAACGCACATTTATAGGGTGATAATCTGGTCTGTCGCTTCTGTCAAATGTTAGATTTTCGGAAGATACATTTGCCAATAAAGGGTGAAGTGGACGCATTGCAGAAATAGAAAATGGACTTCTTCTTTTCTTTGTAATGCCGTCGCCAGCTCTCATCCAACCTCCCAATAATTGGTCGATATAAGTTGGGTCGCAAGGAGACCAAGGTTCCATATTTTTCAATTCATTTTTGGCAACCTCATAATTAAATGTAATAGGAGCCATATTTATGTTCAAATAATCGCACACAGCTTGTAGCGTTGAGCGTTTTACTTGTTGTCCACTCGAATAGGCTACGGGTTTGTTGAAGCAAGGGTCCCAGTAAGTTTTTTGTCCTTCTGCTACACAAAAAACAGTGTGTTCAGCGTGTTTTAACACTCTTAGGTAAATAGTTGATGTTTTCATAGTTTTAATATTATTTATTTTGAATTGCATATTGGAAACGTAGTAAAGTCAAGAAATAAGGAACGTTATCATTTGGCATTAAATTAATCAACATAGCCATCTCTGTCATAATTTCTGTATTTTCTGTTTCTTGAACAATTTTTGTTAGAGAATCAATGAAAGTAATTTTATTTTTAGATTTTAATAACTCATTTACAGAGTTAGATTTGTCTGTTTTTGCTTTTTTGTTTTGCGAAGCAAACTCGCATAGAGTTTTTGCAAATAACTGGGATTTATCCCATAGGTCTTGATTGTTCAACATAGCCATTAACCAAATTAAGTAAGTATTATTAATAATTATTTTGTCTTTATTATCGCTGTATTTTGGTATTTCCCCATTTTCGAAATATTGTTTCAAACCTTTTGGTCTAAGGGCTTTTACTCCAATAATCCCTAATTGGCACAAATTCATAAAACTTTTGTCGTTGCCATATAGCGACTTAACAACCTGAAAATCTTCTTCTCCAAAGAATTTAAGATACAAATCAAATGGTCGTCTAATTTCTGCCAAATCAAAAGGCAAAAAACCTAATGTAGTATTTGTTTGCCCAACGCTATAAACATAACCTACTAATCTGTTAGGCAGTTTTAGTCTTGAAATACCGTATATTATTTGAGTCCAATTTTGTGTGTTAATCTCAAAGATTTCTTTTTGTGTGTTCATTGGAAAAAAATTATCCATAGGATATTCCTCATCAAAATCATCACTATATTTGTGTGATAACCATTGTCCATTCCACGTGTCTATTTGGTTGCCTTTTAACAGATTAGTCTCTTCCAACATTTTGCGATAAAAACCCCAACCTTCAAATATATCCCATAATATTTGTTCTTCTTCAAATAGTATAGACACACCTCCCTTTATGCCAATTCCAAGTGCTGCTCCTACCCGAAAATCAACATCATTAACCAAAAACCTTTTATTCTTTATGCCAATTCCAAGTGCTGCTCCTACCCACGACATATATATATCTTCGCTACTTGTGATGTAGTCTATATTTGATACTTGACCAGATGTCTTCCCAAAAATATCTTTTACAGG
The DNA here is from genome assembly GCA_964415545.1 of uncultured Elusimicrobium sp. GTDB lineage: Bacteria > Elusimicrobiota > Elusimicrobia > Elusimicrobiales > Elusimicrobiaceae > Proelusimicrobium. The sequence continues at coordinate 6,090 of CAYQAU010000002.1, read as the reverse complement.
ATAACCTACTGCGGTACTTGCGTCTGGAACGCCCGTATTTATTTTTTCTAATAATTTTTTTAATCTTTCTTCCTTTTCTTCCAAAGTGTCATACGCTTTGTTGTTTTTGCCAAGAATAATATCTTTCCAACTTATTTTAGGGTTCTCCAAGGGCGAGTTCCCTGCTGTCATCATATATTTATTCTTCCCAAAAAACATAGGATAAAATACATTTAGAAAAAAATCTTCTGCACTATAATTTGTATTACACTTTGAGTTATATAGTTTTAAGAATTTCTTCCCAATTACAGATGTCATCATAATATTTCAAATGTTTTAAAGTTTTCTTTATTAATTAAATCTATTTCAAGTCCTATTTTTTGCGAATACGACCTATCTGGTACAACAAACGGATTTTGTCCGATTGTGAGCTGTTGCATATTCTTATAGGCTATTGATGGATAGCTAACGGGTATTTCAAGTAATATTCTTTTTTTATAGTCTGCGGTTTTGTATTCTTCTACATTGCTTTCGAGAATACATACAGCCGAGTTTATATCAAGCAAATCTACCAATACAGCTTTCTGCCTATGGCAAAGTTTTTTTATTTTCCATCTTCCTTCTGTATATACAAAAGCCGAATCCATTTCCAAAAAATCACTATTGCTATATACCTCGTCTAATTTGTTTTGTAGTTCTTTTTCGGGCAACAGTTCGTTGTCTGGTAATACCTCAAAACTTTTGTTTAGTATATCCAAAGAATAGGGCTTTGCGTCGTTACTTTTTGTTGGTGGAGCAACTACATAAATATCTTTGTATTTGCCTATTGTATTATTGTTTCTTTTCCTATTTATTCTCCCAAAACGTTGAATCATTGCATCGAGAGGAGCACATTGTGTAATCATTATATCAAAACTTATATCCAAACTTACTTCTACTACTTGTGTAGCTACCACGATACACGCAGAGTTTGAGTTGTCAAACTCTTGTTTTAGTTTTGTTTCTAATTCAATACGATTTCCTCTTTTAAATCTGCTGTGGATAAGCATTTTGTTTGTTGCAGGAAATATCTCGTCTAATTCTTTAAATAACCCTTGAGAATCTTTGACCCTATTACAAACTAACAGTATTTTTTTGTTTTCACAAATTGCATCTTTAATAATGGAGTTTACTCTTTCGCAGTCTGGTAATTTGTGAATTATATGTCTATTGAATGAGTCCAAAACATTTTCTTGCAATCTTATCTCGTACACGTTTTTGCTTCCTCCCAAAAGTTCAATAATTCTATTGTATAGAGTAGTTGGCATTGTTGCAGTTCCAATATGTATTCTGCAACCTATTGCAATTAGTATTTCAATGATTTTCAAAACTAATGCTTGTGTTACCTCCCCATAGGTGTGAATTTCGTCCAGTATCACATCACAGTCCAATAAGTCCAAAATAACAGATTCATAGCCTTTTGTTCCCAAAGCCAAAGATGCTAATTGATGAGGAGTTAGAACTTTTATAGATGCTCCGATATATTTTTGTAGTATTTCTTCCTCAATATTATTGTTAGTATCTATTTTTAGGCTTGATGCAGAGTGTAATACCCTAATTTGTGCGTTTGTGTTAGATAAATCAGATTTTATTCTTTCGTACATTGAGTTAATAGATGCTTGATAGGGTAGGGTATAGAAAATCCTTCCGCTGCATCTTTTAATCAAAAAATCTGTTTTTCCCGCACCAGTTGGGGCAGTTACTATTGTGTGCTTTCTTGTGTCAGTGGCACTAATCATAGACAATGGATATAGCTTGTTTTGTCTGTTATAGAAAGTGCAATCAGGTTTCACAAACAATCCTTTTGATATATCTACCGACTCCTCGCTAAGTGCAGAGGCAAAATGATCGGCTGCCATTAAAATTCCTTTGTAACTCGAATATCCATTTTTTATTTTTCTGCAATACTCAACGCAGTAACAATAATTCTCGTAAGCCTCATTTTTGTTTATTTCGTGAGTTGCTATTCCGAATTTTTCTAATATCTCCAATGCTCCTTTGCTCCAAAGTTCAAAATCTTTGTAGTGTAGTTCAAAACAATTTTTTGTGTTATCTTCCAAATCCAAAAGTCCTTTGTTTCTGAAATCATCTTTGGCGGACTTGTGGTGTGAAACTATCATTTCTATTACACTATCTCTTTGGTTTGGTGGCAATAATGATATGAAAAACAACGAAGCTATCTCGTGTCTAAACACAAAATTAGGTTTGCGGACAAAATCTTTTTTTAATGTTTTTTGAAATACAAAACTTGCTTTGCCAATATCGTGTAATAACGCTCCGTTTGAACACGTTTCTGTGTCAAATCCAAGGTGTTTGGCAAGAGCCACAACTACATCTCTAACATTCTTTAAATGAGAATATAAGGATTCTGCACCGTGTTTTTCGCTTTTTGCAAGTATTGTATTTGTATCCATTATATTAGTCCAAATTGTTATTCAAATTTAGCAGATATTTCACCATACATAGGCTTGCCGTCATCATATCTATTAAAACCTACCATAAATGCTTCTTCTGTTTGTGAAAATTTTAGTTCAAAACCATTGAGCTTATCAAAATCTTCTTCCGACATTTCTATGATTTCTGGTTCTGGTAATAATATATCTTCGTTACGACACATACATATATGCTGTTTTGCAGCAATTCGTGCGTTATCAATATTCTCAAAAGCTAATTTTAGCACAGGATTGAGTAAAATTCCTCTTTTGATAATACTTGTTTCCCTGCTGTATGTTTTAGTTTTTTTGTCTTGTTTTATGCCACGAACCTGAGTTGCTTCTTGCTGAGTATCTATGCCGTCGTAATTCAATTTGTATGCTTTGATTTTGTGAATTCCTTTTGAGTTTAAAAGTTCTGGAAACAATTTTTTTTCGATACCCTCTATTGTTGAAGGAGATAAAAATTGTTGGCTATATGTTAAGCCATCACGTACCGCAGTCCACGGTTTGATGAATCCAAATTGAGAAGAATATTTTACAATATAGTACATAGTTATTTTTTTATTTTTAATATTCAATTACTCCAAAACCCGAACCAGTTAAATTCCCGATACCTACATCGTATGCAAAAGAAATAGTTTCTGGTTTCCCTTTAATCAATACTGGGCACATATTGCACTTGTTTTTGATGTTGTGGATAGTTACAAGTTTTGTTTTTTTAGCTTGGTAATCTAAATCAAATTTAATATCAAGAGATTCGTCTTCTTCGAGTCCAGCTATTTGCATCTTATGTTTTAGTGTTTCTACCATTAATTTATTGCTTTCTTCATTATCAAAAAGGTAAAATTTCACATTCCCATCTTGTAGCCTTCGTTTGATAAAAATTGGACTTAGTAGACTAAATCTATGATAATCCCCATAATCAAATTTTATATCTTCAAGAATATCAATATCTGTAACGCTCATACCGTTTAATACGGTAGCGTCTTTAAAAATATTTTTGATTATTTGATTTATGTATTGGCAATCATAGAATGATAATATCCAAATTGCTCCGTTATGAAATTCGTATCCATTTTTGCCTATTTTGCCATTGAATAATGACGAGAAACAATACAAAGAGATGTTGTCGTGAATACTATTCGTGCCAAGCCATTTGTGAACTACACCAATAAGTTTTTGTTGATAATCAAATCCAACAGTTGTAGTATTAGGTGACAATGATAATTTTATTCTCATATCTATAATGGTTTTATCTGTTTTTAATAGTGAAATTTAAACTCAACAAATATAATGAAAAAAACTTTAAATACAATATTATATTTAAAGTTTTTTATAATTATACTTACTAATAATTCGCCAATATTCCTAAATTCGCAGTGAGTTGTAATATTGTAATGAACTATAAAAATATTAATTTACACACAGTATGATATTTAATTGGGTGGCAAAAAAGATATTAAAATTTGTTTTTTGTTATTAGTTTTGACAATTTGTTTTGATATACAGAAAATATAGTATAGTTTTGTGATAGCAAATTAACCCACACATAACTATGTATACGCTTGTAATATCTATTTTAGCCTTGATTTTAGGTTATTTTTTATATGGAAAATTTATAGAAAAAGTTTTTGGAGCTTCTTCCAAAATCCAAACTCCCGCAATTCGTCTTGCAGATGGTGTGGATTATATCCCTATGAAACCGTGGCGAATTTTTACAATTCAGTTTCTTAATATTGCAGGTTTAGGGCCTATATTTGGAGCGATACTTGGTGCCGCTTATGGGCCAATTAGTTATGTTTGGATAGTACTTGGTTGTATATTTATGGGTTCGGTACACGATTATTTTTCGGGTATGATATCTATCCGAGATAATGGTATGAGTATCCCCGATATAGTTGCAAAATACTTAGGCAAGAATTTTAAATTTATAATGGTTGTTTTCTTGTTTATTTTGCTTGTGCCAGTAGGTGCGTCTTTTATTTCTGCCCCTGCCGACTTGATGGCAAATCTGACAGGATTTAGCAAATATATTTGGCTTTATGTCATTTTTGTGTATTATATTTTGGCAACATTACTACCAATCGACAAAATCATTGGCAAAATATATCCTTTCTTTGGTGGAGTGTTGTTGTTTATGGCTTTTGCTATTATGGTTTATCTTTTGATAAATGGAGCTAATGGAACTATAAATATGATTGAACTCACTCCCGAATCTTTCCGAAACTTTCATAGAAATCCCGATGTAAATATTGCTCTTCCAATGCTTTTTATAGTTATTTCTTGTGGTGCTATATCTGGTTTTCACGCCACACAATCTCCATTGATGGCTCGTTGTTTGACTGACGAAAAATATGGCAGACCTTGTTTCTTTGGTGCGATGGTGGCAGAGGGTATTGTTGCAATTATTTGGGCAACTGCTGCAATGGCATTTTTTGATGGTCCAGAAGGTTTGAATAATTCTGGAATGAGTCCTGCCGTTGTTGTCAACAAAATTTGTAGCTCTTGGCTGGGGAAAGTTGGAGCAGCGGTGGCAATTATAGGCGTGGTTGCTTGTCCAATCACTTCTGGTGATACTGCTTTCCGAAGCCTAAGACTAATCATTGCAGATGCTCTCAAAATAGACCAGTTACCTATGAGAAATCGAATTTATATAGTCTTACCATTGTTTACACTTGCTTTTTTGCTATGTAATATCGAATTTGGAATTTTGTGGAGATATGTGGGTTTGTTCAACCAAATTCTTGCAACAATCTTTATGTGGACTATCTCTATGTATTTGTTTATGCAAGGCAAATCTCATTTTATAATGTCTGTTCCAGCGACGTTTATGACCTATATTTGTGTTTCGTATTTTATGGTAGCTCCCCACGTATCTGGTGGTCTTGCTCTCCAACCTTATATCGGCAATATAGTAGGAATTGTTTTTGCCGTTATAATTTTTGGAATATTTGTTTATGTTTCAAAACGCAGGGCTGTTACTAAATAATAAATTATTTGTGTTATATCCTCTTTGTTCGAGATTGTGCATAATTTCTTTGAGTATTTGTGGCTCTAAATAAGGTTTTCGTGCCATTATCCACAAATACTTATCGCTTTTGCTACCCACAACTACCCACGAGTATTCCAATGGCTCTATATCCAATATCCAATAATCTCCATAGAAAAATAGAAAGAAAGATACTTTTAGTTTTCCTTCCTCTTTCGTAAGTTTGGCTTTGCCTTTTGCTGTTTTAATTTGTCCGTTGTCTTTGTAGCCAGTGTTTAGTACCTCAATCTTTCCATTGTCTTTGAGTGTATAATATGCAGTGCAGTTGCTTAATCCTTTTTGAAACCACGTGTCATATCTTGCTATCTCGTACCACAATCCCATATATTTTTTTGTGTCGAGATGCGAAACTGTTGTTTTGTTTATGTTGTGTGCCATTGCAAAATATGGTAGTGCTATTAATAGATATACTAATTTTTTCATAAAAAATATTTTTTTGTTTATAGCGGATAATACTAAAAAAAAGTAGTTATGGTGTAAAACCATAACTACTCAATTTCTGTGCCAATAATTATATTGTCTATCTATAAATTTTTTTTAGTACTGTCCGCTAAAAACGAAACTCGCCTATCTTGTCTATTTCGCCGA
>CAYQAU010000001.1:242280-501367 GCA_964415545.1 uncultured Elusimicrobium sp. | reverse complement strand
CCGGCGCGTTTAACTGCGAGAAATTAGGCGCGTATCGCCCCGTCTCTACCCACATAGCTTCCTGCTTCGCCGCTACTGTCTCTAACACGTGTATTGCGTCGCTGGCGCTGCTGCGGTCAATCGTCCTTTTATATAAAGGCACAGCGATGGCGCTTAAAACACCCATAACTATCACGACGACCAGAAGCTCCGTCAGGGTGAAACCCTTTCTACTTTTATTTGGCATAATTTTTATATGCAACGGTTCCCTTGTACTGTTTATACTTAAACCGAGTGCATCCCCTTAAATGATGTGAAAATATATGCGCAAAATCACACCTGCCCACGGCAACGGTGTGTACTGATTTTGCGTTACATATATAATGCATTAATTTTGGCCGATTTTCAAGGGGAAACACAATACAAACGGCCCGTAAAGACGGGCCGTTTGTGATTAAATAACCTTTTTATATTAGGATTAGAACTACTCCAAAACAATCTTGTAATCTTCCCACGAGAGTTGCGGGTCTGACTGTATTTTGATGGAGCGGTGGATATTTTGCTCAATTATGCTTTGTTTTTGTTTAATAAACTCAGCCAAAGAAGGATGTAATACAAGCCTTAAACTACCGCCGGGGCGGCCTTGGGTAAGGTCATAAATCTCCCTCTGAACTTTGATGCGCATGCTCTCGGCTGATAATACGCGGCCGCTGCCATGGCACTGCGGGCATTCCTCGGTAATAAGGCTGCCTGTGCTTTCTTTTTTGCGCTCGCGAGTCATTTCAACCAAACCTAAACGAGTTATCGGCAGGATTCTGATTTTTGCCCTGTCCCTCTTAACCGCATCGTTTAAAGCGTCAACCACTTTATGGCGGTTGGAGGCCTTTTTCATATCAATAAAGTCTATGACTATAATACCGCCGATATTACGAAGGCGCAGCTGGTGCGCGATTTCATAAGCGGCTTCGATATTGGTTTGCGTTACGGTTTCTTCCTGTGATTTGCTGCCCGTAAATTTACCTGTATTGACGTCTATAGCGCAAAGGGATTCCGCTTCCTGAATGATGATGCTGCCGCCGTTTTCCAAAGGCAATTTGATGCGGCGCAGGTTTTCTATCTCGGGCTCTATATTAAAGGCCTCAAAAATAGGCGTTTTGGCTTTATAGAGTTTTATGCGGTCCTTAAGCTCGGGAGAGATTTTGGAAACAAAATCAGTAACATTCTCAAAATCTTTTTTATTATCAAGCATATATACTTGTACATTGTCGGAAAGTATATCCCTTGATACCTGCAAAACGCTGTTCATATCCTCGTGCAACATTGAGGGCGAGGGCGCCTTCTCAAATTTGGTGATAATCGTCTTCCATTGGCGGTAGAGGTACTTTACCTCTTTCTCAAGCTCTTCTTCCGTAGCGTCTTCCGCCTCGGTGCGGACGATGCAGCCCATGCCGTCTAAATACTTTTCCGCCAATTTTTCCATCATTACATTAAGCTTTTCGCGGCGGCTGTCATCCTCTATATTTTTTGACACGCCCACAAAACGCTGGTTAGGCGTAAGCACAAGATAACGCCCCGGCAAAGTTACGTCCATAGTAACCTTCATGCCTTTGGTACCTATGGCGTCTTTTACTACCTGGACCATAATCTCCTGGCCTTTGTAGAGAATTTTGTCTATAGGCTTCTTATCGCCTTCTATAACGTCGGAAATATAAAGATATGCATTCTTCTCATAACCGATATTAACAAATGCGCTTGAAATGCCGGGCAATACATTTTCCACCACGGCTTTATAGATATTGCCGACGATGTTTAAAGCGCCTCTGCGCTCCCACATCAACTCGGCAAGGCGGCCATCTTCAAGGATGGCGATTCTGGTTTCCTCAAATGAGGTATTAACCAGCACTTCTACTCTTGGATTATCTGAAAGTTTTTTCATTGTCATTACTGCTGCTCCTGTTACACAATTTGCAAATTGCCCAGGCTGTCTTGCCATAGCAATGCGCTGCGTACAATTTCCGCGCCGTTTAGGTCAACATCCAAGCCAAGCAACATCATAAACGCCTGCTTAAGGCTTATACTTCCCACCGCTGCGGCTACGGGTATTATTATTTCAATTTCATTTTCACTCACCCGTTTTATATCTTTTATAATCGGGCTTATATCTACTGTCTCGCGCATACCGTTGGGATGCACAAGGTTTATACCTGCTTTAATGTTTTTGCGGATTTCCGCGTCACTTAAGCGGACTCCTTTAATATGATACGCGGCATAGGCGGCCAACTTCTCAACCGAGCTAAATGCATTGGGCATCGCTCTTATCTCTTCCACCTTAAAAATATCAGGCAATACGTCCGATAATTTTTGCTTTATATCTTCAACACTTGTTTTTTGCGTGAGGCATATATCAACAAATTCACACTTTGTTTTAAACACCTCGGCAAACGACGGCCCGAAGAACATCCTCGGCCACGTTTTATTTTGCGCGTATTTTAAACCGCTGCCAAGCAGCGCGTTTTTTATACTGCGCCTTACTTCGTGATGTATCAACTTAGCATCACTATTGCTTAATTTTAACCTGTATTTAAAAATCTCTTCTTTTTCTATCATAGCATTTTTAGCTTATCGTCAGCCTGCGCCTGTATACGGACTCCACTATCCCAAATGCCCACATACTGGCTACCAGGTTTGAGCCGCCGTAAGAAATAAACGGCAAAGGTATACCAGCCACAGGCATTATACCTATAAGCATACCGAAGTTCACTAACATATATGTTAAAAATATACCAAATATTCCACAGCATACCATATACCCGTATAAATCACTTGAACGCGTCGCTATAAAAAGCGTACGCCATAAAAGTAAGATATAAAGGCCAAGTACGCCAAGGGTGCCCATAAGGCCTGTTTCCTCCCCCAGCACGGCTAAAATGAAATCTGTGTGCCGCTCCGGCACAAAACCCAGGCGCGACTGCGTACCCGAGAAAAAGCCCTTCCCCAATACTCCGCCCGAACCCATAGCTATTTGCGCCTGTAAAACATTATAGCTTGCGCCCTTAGGATCAGACTGCGGGGCCAAAAAAGCTTCAACCCTTTTCCTTTGGTAAGGCTTCATCTGCTTATCTACAAATAAACCGCTGAAGAAACCCGCTATAACAGCCGCCGCCATAAGGAAAAATAAAATTAAAGGCAAGTTTATTCTGAACTGCTTTAAAATTTTTTGCAAGCTCCAGCTGCAAAAAATAATAAGCGCGCAAAAACCCGCCATATACGCCCAGCTTGTTGATAAGCGGCCGAGTATTTGTAATAAGAAACTGCTGTCAACCAAAGACGGATTTAAGACAATAAAAGTCCATATAATCGGGAAGACGCCCGCCACCGCCACAAATAAAAACAGCAGGATGAAGTAGAAGATATTTACCCCCGCTGCGAACAATAATACCAGCAAAGCGGGCGAGGTTACTACTATTGATGAAAAATCAGGCTGCAACATAATAAGCGCATAAATAGGTAATAAAAGCGCGCCAAACCAAATAAGGATACGCAGCTCCTTTATGCTTTGGTAGTTACGAACAAGGAAGGCTGATGCCACAAGTATTGTGGCTATACGGCAAATTTCCGCAGGTTGTATTGATATGATACCCAGCTTAAACCACGAGTTAGAGCCCCTTTGTACCACGCCAAATATAAGCACCGCCGCCAGCAAAGCGATAATGAAACCGTATAGTGATTTATACTGCTCATTATAAATCTGATAGTTAAACAACCACCCGAAGATAAATGCCCCCACCGCTACAGGCAAAGCTATGTATTGCGTACGTATTACAGCCGCTCCATAACTTAAGCCGTTTACGGCTGATATAACTATCATAAACCCTACAGCCGTAAGCAAAGCCACGCAAACGGCTATAATCATATCCAATTTGCGGCGTTTTATCGTTTGGTCATTTGAAAATTTACTGAACATAATTATCCTGTTCCTTTTTGTCTAGGCTGTCATAGTACGCCGATATTATTTTACGCGCTATCGGAGCCGCTGCCGCAGCGCCGCCTTTGCCGAACTCCACAAAAACCGCTACGGCGAAATCAGGCTCTTTATTATCTTTACCCGCAAAAGCCATAAACCAGCCGTGGTCGTCCCCGTGCGGGTTTTGCGCGGTGCCAGTTTTGCCGTATACGTCAATGCCTTTGACTCGCGCGGCGCGGCCTGTAGCGTCGTCCACTACGCCTTTAAGCGCGGTGTGAATAAGATCAAAAGCGCCGTTTTTCAGTTTGACTTCCGATATAACTTCCGCCTGCGCTTTAAAAGTTTCTTTACCGTTTGCGTCTACAATTTTTTCCACATAATACGGCCTGTAGATTTTGCCTTTATTGGCAAGCGTTGAAGCAAAAACAGCCATTTGTATCGGCGTGAGCAAAAGCTCACCCTGCCCGATTGAGAGGTTAAGCGTATCGCCGCCGAACCAATAAGTTTTATTTCTTGCGCGTTTTGTCGGCCCGTATATATTGCCTGACTTTTCATTAGGTAAATCAATACCCGTCTGGCGGCCGAAGCGGAACAGCCTTTCTATTTTTTCTATATGAGACGCGCCGACTTTAGTACCAAGCTCATAAAAATATATGTCGCAGGAGTTCGCCATAGCCGCCATAAAATCTATATCGGGGCCGTGCGTCTTCCAGCACTTAAATTCCCTGCCGTTCATATAGGTTTTGCCGTGGCAATGCACGCTGTCTTTGGGGTTGAGGCGGTTTGTTTCAATAGCGGCAAGCGCAGTTATCACTTTAAAGGTAGACGCAGGCGGGTACATGCCCTGTATTGCCAAATTATATTCAGGTATAGATATTTTGGCGCGGTTGGTGTCCATATCACTGTAGGGGACAAAGATATTCGGGTCAAAATCAGGAGCGGAAGCTAAGGCCAAAACAGCCCCGTTTTGCGGATTTAAAGCAACTACCGCGCCGCGCCCTGTTATGGAATTTTTAAGGCCGTCCTCGGCTGCTTTCTGCACATCATAATTGATTGTTGTGTATATATCGGAGCCCGCTTTCCACTCATTATCCCTTATTTTACGTTTGGCGCGGCCGATATGGTCCACCTCAAGCAATAACCCGCCGTCGCGGCCTTTTAAGTCGGTTTCGTAACGCTTTTCTATGCCGCTTTTGCCGATACGCGAGTTAAGGCGGTAGTCCAAATCGGTATCCCTGCTTTTCCACGATCTGTTATCCATAGTACCCATATATCCTAAAAGATGCGAGGCAAATGCGCCTGAAGGATAATAGCGTTTAGTCTCCTCAAGCAAATACATACCGGAATAATAGACCTGCAACTCCGAAAAAGAAAATATTTTTTGAGGCGATAAATTTTTAGCTATAGCCGTGGCCTTCCCGCTCTTTATCGCACGTTTTAGCTGCGTTAAGACTGTCTGCTGCTGCTCACCTAAGCGGTTTGCAATTTCAGCGCTGAAATCAGCCATATACTCGTCCGTCGGCTTTTCCCCGCCCGGGAGGTAGTATAAGGAGAAAGCCGCCTGGTTGCCAGCCAGCACCTTACCGTCTGAGGCTATTATTCGCCCGCGGGGCGCGGTTTGGTAAAGGATTTGCGTACGGTTTTGCTCAGCCGCCATAGTATAGCGCTTGTGTGAAATCAGTTGTATATCAATAAGACGCAAAGCTATTACCGCGCCAGATATATAGGCCAGCAGCAAAAGTATTTTGAGCCTCTTTACATCAAAAAATTGTTTACTCCTCATAATCCCTATAATAAGTTTTGGGTTTTGCCGTCGCCGCTTTTAGAAAAATCAAAAAGGAAAAGGCGCACAGTCAGCTGATAAAGCACGGGCAAAAGCAGCGCGGTTATTACCGAGCCTAAAACAAGGCTGTAAAAACCCTGCCAAATAAACTCTCCCGTAAAGATTTTGCTTACCAGCCCGTATAGCAATACCGTCATTATATTAAGACCAAACGGTATGGCAAGCTGCGGGCCAATGTCTTTAAAATCTATCTTATCATCCAGAGTATAAAAAATGTATACCAACGCCGTAAAAACCAGAGCGTAACCGCCAAACATTGCAGTACCGAAAAAATCCAAAAACAAACCGCTTACAAAGCCGTATAAATAGCCGTAAAACTTAGGCATAAGGCTGGCTACAATTATTGTAAAAGCCGCCATAATGCCAACATTAATATCAAAACGCGCAAAAGCTTCCAATGCCAGCCAATGGCAAATGGTAGCAAATACAAAGATTATAAATATATTTAAAAGCTTTAGCATAAAAATCCTTATTTTAAAGACGGCATTACAAAAACTTCTTTCACTTTGCCCGTATCAAAAACAGGCGCTACTTTGGGCAAAAGAAAGGTTGGCGTGGATCCCGCCTCCGCATTATCTTTTACCTCTGAAACAGTACCGATTAATATCCCGTCGGGGAAGATTGCGCTTGACGCGCCGGTATAAACTTTATCACCCTCTTTTACTTGAGCTTCCAGCGGTATATATTTAATATTTAGTCCGCCTTTACCGTCCCCCGCGCATAGGCCTTCCAAACCGCTTTGCGAAAGATACGCCGCAACGGAAAAATCTTCATCCGCCGATAATAAAACCTTAGCGGTGTTTGAAGTAACTTCAATCACCTTACCCACCAGCCCGACTTGCCCGCCCTGTACGCCTATAACAGGAGCGCGAAGCTCAATCCCGTCGTCAGATCCTTTATCAATGATAATTGCGCTATGGCGTGCAGGTTCACGGTATGCCGTCTTAGCCCAAATGCCTTTCCATTTCATCTGTTTGGAAAGTTTTAAGGCCTCTGTAAGCCGCGCGTTTTCCTGTTCCAAAGCGTCCATTTGCGCGCCGCTTATTTTGAGCAGCTCTATCTCATCTTTAATTTGTAAATTTTCATTATGCGCGACAAGCAATGTGCTTACAGTATCGCTTACGCCTTCAAGGTATTGCGTAAGGCTGTGCGCCGCGCGGATTTGCGGGATGAAAATATAGGAAAGCAGAGAACGCAAAGATTTTACCGGCCGCTCTAAAGGCAGCAGTATAATCAGCAAAGCTATGCCCGCAAAAATGCACGGCATAAGCTTTGACAGGCGCGTTTCATAACTGTTTTGTTTTTTCCTTTTCTTTTCCATTTAAACCCTTAAAATAAGAAAGCGGGTACAACCTTATAAAGGCTATACCCGCTTTATAAAACAGATGTATTAATTACAGGAACTTCTTAAACTTGCCTTCTGAAAGAAATTCCAAATACTTGCCTGTTCCCAGCGCAACGCAGCTTAAAGGATCGGCAGCCCTGTGGACGGGGATGTCTGTCTCCTTCTTTATAAGCTCCGTCATACCGCGAAGAAGTGAGCCGCCGCCTGCCACCACTAAACCGCGGTCAACAAGGTCCGCAGCCAGTTCGGGCGGGGTTTCTTCCAATGTGCTTTTGACAAGTTCCACTATAGCCCTTACGGGTTCCAAAAGCGCCTGGCGGATTTCCTCCGAGGTAACAGTCATCGTGCGGGGCAGGCCTTGGGTCTGGTCCCTTCCTTTGACTTCCATGGTCTTCTCCTCCTCAAGAGGATAGACCGAGCCTATATTTATCTTTACGTCTTCTGCCGTTGTTTCGCCGATGATAAGGTTGTATTTCTTCCTGAAGTACTGGATAATGCAGTCGGTAATCTCATCGCCTGCTATATCTATGGACTTTGCCACTACCATCCCGCCTAAGGAAATTACTGCTACTTCCGTTGTGCCGCCGCCGATATCAACTATCATGCTGGCGTGCGGTTCGGTAATGGGCAAGTCCGCACCCATGGCCGAGGCCATTGGCTCTTCAATAAGGTAAACTTCCCTGGCGCCTGCCTGCTTTGCGGCGTCTTCCACCGCGCGGCGTTCAACGCCTGTGATGTCGGAAGGTATTCCAATTACAATACGCGGGCGAAGCAAGCTTTTGCGGCTGTGCACGCTGCGGATGAAATACCTTATCATCTCCTGGGTAACTTCAAAATCTGCAATTACGCCGTTTTTAAGCGGGCGCACTGCTATAATGTTAGCGGGCGTTCTGCCCAGCATCTGCTTGGCTTTGCTGCCGACTGCTTTGACTTCACCGGTATCCCTGTCTAATGCTACGACTGAGGGCTCCCTGAGCACGATACCCTTGTCTTTTACATATATAAGACAATTGGCCGTGCCCAAGTCCATCCCTAAATCATTAGAAAGTAAACCGCCTAAATAGTCGATTACCATTTAATCCACCAATTTAATTATCGCTACTTCAGCATTATCGCCTTTTCTGATGCCGGCTCTGTAAATCCTTGTATAGCCGCCGTTCCTGGCTGCATATCTTTCCGCAAGGACTTCTACGAGCTTCTTATATGCCACTTTATCGGCAACTGCATTTTTAAGGGCAAGGTTGTCGCCTGCTTTGGCTAAGGTTATAAGGCCTTCTACTTCGCGCCTTACTTCTTTGGCTTTGGGCAATGTGGTTTTTACTTCTTCGTGTAAAACGATGCTCGTCGCCATATTAGATAACATGGCTTTTCTGTGAGAGGTCGTTTTACCGAGTTTGCGGTATCCCGTATTCTTTATCATAGCTAAATCTTACTCCTTATTTGTTCATGCCGAGGCTTAAATTCATATCGGCAAGTTTCGCTTTAACTTCTTCCAGTGATCTGGTCCCGAAGTTTTTGACCATTTTAAGTTCGTTTTCAGTTTTGGCCACTAAGTCCCTGACGGTTTTGATGCCTTCAGACTTCAAACAGTTTACGGACCTTGATGAAAGTTCTATAAAATCTACAGACTGATCTAAGACTTCGTCATTGCCTTCCACCGTTACTACTGCTTCGGCCACAGGGCTTTCTACGACTTCTTCTATCACCTCTTCGCCTTCAATCGTAAAGATTTTTAAGGCTTCCTGTAACTTTATAGCCGCTTTGTGAAGGGCTTTCTTAGGTTCTAAAGTACCGTCGGTCGTGATCTCTATGATGAGCCTGTCATAGTCGGTCTTCTGGCCGACGCGGGCAGGTTCAACGTCATAATGAACTTTTAATATGGGGGTGAAGATGGCGTCTATCGGCATAAAACCCGCCGGGCGCGCGCCTTTTGACGAATCTTCGCTATAGCCTTTACCTTTGGAGATCTCAATATCCATTCTGAGCTCGCCGCCGGCTTCAATATTGGCTATAACCAAGTCTTTGTTAATGATTTCAACACCGTCAACTTCTTTAATGCTTTTGGCCGTTACTGCGCCTGCTTTATCAGCGATTAAAGAGACATATTCCCTGTTCTTACCGCTAAGCTTAACTCTGAGCTTTTTGAGGTTAAGGAGAATCTGTATTACGTCTTCCCTTAAATTGGGAATTGTGCTGAACTCATGTGTAGCGCCTTCTACTCTTACCGCCGTTACCGCGGCGCCTTCTAAACCGGCGAGCATAATCCTTCTTAAGGAATTACCGACTGTATGCCCAAAGCCTGATTCATAAGGTTCTGCGATGAACTTGCCGTAAGTTGCGGTGTCTTCTACCACTTGTATGTTTTTAGGTAAAACTAAAATTTCAAAGGCCATTTTTCCTCCAAATTATTTGGAATAGTGTTCAACGATAAGTTGGTCGTTGACGGGGTAGCTGCTTTCGCCTCTATCGGGCCATCTGAGTAAAGTGACCGTATGCTTATCTGCGTCATATTGCAGGAAGCTCGGGCGCAGTGAACGCTTTTCCGTTTCTTCCATACCCTGTTTTACCACAACGCCTTCGGCAAATTTGGGATCTACGGTTATCTTGTCTCCGATTTTTACCGCGTAAGAGGGGATGGTTACCACTTTATCGTTTACTTTAATGTGGCCGTGTAATACGATTTGCCTTGCTGTGCGCATAGCGGTTGCAAAGCCTGCTCTCTTGACGAGGTTATCAAGCCTTGTTTCCAAGTATCTGAGGAAGGCGTCGCCTGTCTGCCCTTCAGCTTTTGCGGCTTTGGCAAAAAGGTTGGCAAACGGGGTTTCCGTCATGCCGGACACAAAGCGGGCTTTCTGCTTTTCATATAAACGTACGCCGTATTCTGAAAGCTTAGGCTTTCTGGGGCCGCCTCTGCCTTTTTTGACTGAGGCCAACTTGTCCATAACACAATTGCTATAGCATTTGGTCCCTTTTAAAAATAATTTGGAAGCTAATTTTCTGCATTTCTTGCAGCTGGGTCCTGTGTATCTTGACATATTACTATACTCTCCTGGCTTTAGGCGGTCTGCATCCGTTGTGCGGAATGGGGGTTACGTCTTTAATTGAGGTAACCGTAAGCCCTGCTTGCTGCAAAGCCCTTATTGCGGTTTCCCTGCCCTGGCCCGGGCCGCATACCTTAACGGAAACTTCTTTCATGCCCATTGATACGGCCTTTTCGCCTACTTTATTGCAGGTTATCTGCGCGGCAAACGGGGTGCCTTTCTTTGTGCCTTTAAACCCGTGAGAGCCTGAGGTGGACCATGTAATTGTACCGCCCTTATCGTCGGTAACGGTTACTATGGTGTTGTTAAATGTGCAGCTTATGTGCACTACGCCGTGGGCGGGTGCCTTAGTTGCTTTTTTCTTTTTCGCGCCAGCGGTGTTCGCTGCTGCTGTTGTTTCTTGTTTAATTTCTTCTGCCATTGTTTTTATACCTGAGTATTAAATTTTTTGTATCTTAGCCTGCTTTTACCTTAGCGCCCACTGTCTTTCTGCGGCCGCGTCTGGTTCTGCTGTTGGTCTTGGTTCTCTGTCCGCGGGCCGGCAAGTTGCGTCTGTGCCTGTTGCCCCTGTAGGAACCAACTTCAATAAGCCTGTGGATGTTTTGGGAGATTTCCCTTCTTAATTCACCTTCCACTTTATATTCTTTCTGTAAAATGGTGTTAAGCAAACCGGCCTGTTGTTCGGTTAAATCTTTAACCCTGACGGAGGGTTCAATCTGCCCGCTTACTTTTGCGATTATTTCAGCAGCTACTTTTGGGCCGATACCATAGACATACTGTAAAGCTATATCTATTCTTTTATTTTTCGGTAAATCTATACCTGCGATTCTTGCCATATTCTATTAAAACTCCTCTAATTAACCTTGGCGTTGTTTATGCTTCGCGACTTTGCAGACCACGCGAACCACGCCGTTTCTCTTAACGATTTGACATTTCTGACATATCTTTTTGACACTTGCTCTAACTTTCATCTATTTCTCCCGGTAGATTATTCTACCCTTGGTTAAGTCGTAAGGGGAAAGCTCTAATTTGACTTTGTCGCCCGGCAGTATCCTGATATGGAACATCCTCATTTTACCTGAGATGATGCCCAAAATCACCTTTCCGCCTGTTATTTCTACTTTAAACATTGCGTTTGGCAGGGCTTCAAGTACTTTACCTTCCACTTCTATTTTATCGCTCATTACGTCTCCGTTATTTATCTGCCGCGGGCGCCATAAACGCTTACCTACTCGGTAAGTATTATATGGCCGCTTTCCGTTACGGCCACCGTATGTTCAAAGTGTGCCGAATAACTGCCGTCACTTGTAACTACAGTCCAATTATCGTCTAAAACTTCTACGTCATCCCCACCTAGGTTGAGCATCGGCTCTATCGCGAGTACCATCCCCGCTTTGAGTATCGGACCTTTGTCCTTATCCCCAAAGTTGGGTATGCACGGATCCTCGTGTAATCTGCGTCCGACTCCATGGCCGCAGTAGTCCCTGACTATACCGAGCCCGCCTGCTGTAGCATAAGTTTCCACCGTATGGGATATTAAACCCAGCCTTATCCCCGGCTTTATAAGCTCTATCGCTTTGTGTAAAGACTTTTTAGTCGTGCTAAGAAGCCTTTGCGTATCGCCCGAAACTTTACCTACAGGTATGGTGAGCGCTGCATCTGCATGAAAACCGTCCAAGTAAGCGCCTACGTCTATACCGACTATATCGCCTTCCCTTAAAATCCTGAAATCCGAAGGTATCCCGTGTACAACCTCATCGTTTACCGATGCGCATATACTCCCGGGGAAACCGCCATATCCCAGAAACGACGGAACCGCGCCGCAGCTCCTTATAATTTCTTCCGCAATCTTATCAAGCTCAAGCGTGCTTACGCCCGCCTTCGCCTCAGACTGCATGGTCTTTAAGACCTTAGAAACTATCTTTCCTGCTGCGCGCATTTTTTCAATTTCTGCACTACCTTTTAATTCTATCATTTTATTAATCCTAATGCACGCGAAATTGAGGCAAACACTTCTTCAACAGAACAGCTGCCGTCAACTTCTTTGAAACAGGGCCTTGCTTTATAATAATCCAGTAAAGGCTGTGTTTCTTTATGGAATACTTCAAGCCTGTGCTTTGCGCTTTGTAAAGTGTCATCCTCCCTCGTATACAGTTCCCCGCCGCATTTTGTGCAGCGGCCCGTATAGTCCGGCGAATGGATATTATATATAGCCCCGCATTTTTTGCAGATGCGCCTTGATGTTAACCTTTTAAGCACTTCCTCTTCAGAAAGTTTTAAAAGTATAACGGCGTCTATCTTCATATTATGCAAAGCCAGATATTTGTCCAAAGCTTCGGCTTGGGATATTGTCCTGGGGAAGCCGTCAAAGATGATATCCCCTTTAAGGTCTTTGATAGTATTGATAAGAATATCTAATATCATACTGTCAGAAACCAGATTGCCTTTCTGAATTTCTGCTTCTACTTCTAACCCCAGCGGCGTTTTGGCGGCTATTTCATTGCGGATTAAATCACCCGTTGAAATATGGTGGAAGCCATATTTCTCTGTCAACAAATTAGCCTGTGTGCCCTTTCCCGCCCCGGGATAACCGAGCAAAATCAAATTCATAACAATATTCCCGATACTGCTATTACGCAGATTCGCGCCGGCCCCGTTTAATAAAAAACGGAACCGGCACATAATCAAAACTGCTTTAGTTACAAAGATTTTTGAAACAAAAAACTAAGCAACTTTCTTAGTTACGAAGATTTTTGAAAACATCTAAGCAACTTTTAATGTTTGCGAGGATTTCAGATGTATTTTTTGTTTTATTTGGGACAAGGTATACAATTATTCAGCGCGAAGCGCTTAGTATCCGAAGGACCAAAAAAACAAAAAAGACACTAAAAGCCGAAGCAAACTACTCGCCTACGTTAAACCAGCGCCCCTTTATCCCTTTCCCTTTCATCAAGGGCTGATAATTGTGCGCAAGTAAGTGGGCTTGTACCTGGCCGACGGTGTCTAAGGCAACGCCGACTACGATGAGCAGCGCGGTGCCGCCAAAGTAGAAAGGTACATTAAATTTAATCCTTAAGAAGTCAGGTAAAACGGCAATCGCTGCTACGAAGATTGCGCCGCTTAGGGTGATCCTGTTCATTACCCATTCAATATAATGCTGGGTAGGTTCACCGGGCCTGATACCGGGGATAAAGCCGCCCCATTTCTTCATATTTTCCGCCATGTCTTTAGGGTTAAAAGTCATAGAGTTATAGAAATAACAGAAGAAGATGATTAAGGCGACATAAATCAACATATATGTAATATGACCGCGGCCCATCCAGTCCATAACTAACTGAGCCCAATGGGACTCGGGCGTAAACTGGGCGACCGTAAGAGGCATAGCAAGAACGGACATCGCAAAGATTACGGCTATAACGCCTGATTGGTCTATCTTCAAAGGAAGATAGCTGCTCTGACCGCCGTACATCTTGTTGCCGACCATCCTTTTGGCATACTGCACGGGTATCTGCCTCTGGGCGGTTTCCACCCAGACGACTAAACCCATAATTACTACAACAGCTGCCAAAATAGCTAAGGCGGTTACAAGCTGCATTTCATCGCTGCGTACAAGCTCTATTAAAGTGTACACGGCTGATGGCAGACGTTCAACGATACCCGCAAAGATGATGAGTGAGATACCGTTGCCGATACCCTTTTCAGTCATCAATTCGCCCAGCCACATTATAAACATTGTGCCTGCGGCTAAGGTAAGAGTGGTGGTAAGTACAAATGACCACGAAGGATCAATGACTATCGCCAAACCGCCCGGTGCGGACATCTTTGTAATCGCTATAGTTAAACCAAACCCCTGCAGCAAAGCCAGCACTAACCCGAAAACGCGGGTTATCTGGTTTTCTTTTCTGCGGCCGTATTCCCCTTCCTTGCTGAGTTTATCCAAAGCAGGGAAGATATGCGCGCCCTTTATCAAACCCATGATGATTGACGCGTTAATATAAGGCATAATACCCAGCGCGAGGACAGAGAACCTGCCCAATGCACCGCCGGAGAAGATGTCTAAAAACCCTAACATCCCGCCTTGGTGCTGCTGGAAGAAGGAGGCTATCGCCTCCCCGTTAATGCCCGGTATTGGCACAATAGAAGCCACCCGATAAATGGCTAAGGCGACTATTACAAAAATAATCCTTTTCCTAAGTTCGGGTGACTGCCAAATGTTTGCTAAGGGATTGTTATCCATTATTTAGCCTTTTTTTCTATTACGATAACGCTGCCGCCTGCTTTTTCAATAGCGGCTTTAGCGGTGGCGGAGAAGGCATGCGCGGTAACTTTTACCGCTTTTGTAAGCGTGCCGTTAGCCAAAACTTTTACGTGAGCTATCTTGTTGACAAGATTTTTCTTCTTTAAAAGTTCGGGCGTTACTTCTTCGCCGGCTTTAAATGCTTTTTCAATAGAACCGAGGTTTACAAACTCGCTCCTGGTCGCAAATGAGGCATTGGAAAAACCGCTTTTCGGGATTCTCCTGACCAAAGGCATCTGTCCGCCTTCTTTGCTTTCTCTGCGGGTGTTGCCTGATCTGGAGGACTGGCCCTTCATACCTTTACCGGCAGAGCGGCCTAAGCCTGAGCCTACGCCGAAGCCCAATCTTCTTTTGGGCTTTTTTGAACCGTGTTTAGGAAAAAGTGTACTAAGATTTACCATTTTTTTATCTCCTATTCCTTATGCAGCTGCCGTTTCGGCGGCAGGGGCGGCCTCGGTCTTGACTTCTGCGGCGGCTGCCGTGGCAGCTTTACCGCGGGAGGTCATCACGCTGTCTTTGCTCTTAAGCTGGCTTAATGCTTCCATTGTCGCATAAACTAAGTTGCATGCATTGCAGCTGCCTAAGCTCTTTGAAAGCACGTTCTTAATGCCGGCGGCTTCCAAAACAAGCCTTACGCCCGCGCCGGCGATAACGCCGGTACCGGGGGCGGCAGGCTTCATCCATACGGATGAGGCGCCGAATTTACCAATGATTTCATGAGGTATAGTATCGTTTACTATCGGGAACTTAACGGTATGTCTTCTGGCATGGGCTTCCGCCTTGGCTACGGCAAGCTGTACCTGATTTGCTTTGCCGATTGCTACGCCGACTTTACCGTTACCGTCGCCGATTACTACGAGTGCCCTAAACCCAAACCTTTTACCGCCTTTTACTACTTTGGCGGTGCGGGCTACCTGGATTACAGTGGTCGTACCTTCTGCTTTGGGACGGAGTTGAAACTCGGTCTTCTGACCTTTCGCTTCTTTCTTATTTTCGCTCTTTGGCGTTTCTTTATTTAACATTTAATCCACCCTTGTTAAAATTTTAAGCCGTTTTTGCGGGCTGAATCTGCAAGCGCTTTCACTCTGCCGTGATAGACTCTTGCGCCTCTGTCAAAACAGACTTCGCTTATGCCTTTTTCAATAGCTTTCTTGGCGATAAGCTCACCTAATGCCGTTGCAGCTTCAATGCTTTTGCCCGAGGCTTTAAATTTGCCCTCAAGCTCTTTGCCTGCTGTCGTGGCGCTTACCACTACCTTGCCGTGCGCGTCATCAATGACGGAGGCATAAAGGTACTGTAAGCTTCTGTAGACGGAAAGTCTGGGCCTGCTCAAACCTGCGGCAAGCAGTTTCTTTCTGGTTCTTTCTTTCCTGAACTGATATCTTTCCTGTTTAGTTGCCATAATTATTTGCCTCCAGCAGCTTTACCGGCTTTTCTGGTGATATGTTCACCCTGATATTTAATACCGCTGCCTTTGTAGGGTTCGGGCGGTCTGATCTTTTTGATCTTTGCCGCGAAGCTGCCTACTGCTACGATATCGCTGCCCTTTATTTCCACGATGGGGCTTTTTGTGTCAGCAATAACCGTTATGCCTGCAGGTATATCTAAAATTACCGGATGGGAGAAACCCAACTCTAAATTAAGTTTATTGCCCTGTACCACTGCTTTATAACCTAAACCGTTAATTTCAAGCACTTTGGTAAAAGGCGTCTCAACGCCGGCTACGATGTTGGCGACTCTGGCTCTGGTCGTACCGTAAAGAGCTTTAAGATCATCAAACCTTTTTGCATCGGCGGTGAAGGTCAATACCGCGCCATCTATATTGGCGGTAATGCCTTCAGGTAAAGTATAAGCCATAGTCCCTAAAGGGCCTGTTGCTTTTAATGAAGTACCTTTTACTTCAACTTTAACTTTGGCGGGTATCTGTATCGGTTTTTTACCTATTTTGCTCATTTTTTATCTCCTATACATTACCAGATCTGGCAGAGTACTTCGCCGCCGACCTTTTCGGTCTTGGCTTTTTCATCTGTCATGATGCCTTTGGAAGTTGAAAGTATTGAGGTGCCAAACGCACCGCGTACCGTGGGGATATCAGCGCAGCCGCTGTAAACCCTTCTGCCCGGGCGGGAAACTCTCTTCAAGCCCTGGATGACGCTTCCGTTCTTATCAGTATATTTCAAAAATACTCTGACAAAACCGCCTTTGGTCTCATTATGAATGGCTTTATAGTTAGATATATAGCCTTCCTCTTTAAGGACGCGGGCGATTTCTGTTTTGATTTTGGAGAACGGAATATCTACTTTTTCCTTTCTCTTCATATTTGCGTTTCTTATTCTTGTTAAGAAATCTGCTATTGGATCCATATTTTGTAAGCACAGCGAAATTACTTTCTGCCAAAATTATTCCCTCGCGGGCGCAGAGTTAAATCCGCTTGTGGCTTCCTCCTGTTACCAGCTTGATTTTTTTACACCAGGAATAAGTCCCTGATGGGCCATTTTTCTGAAGCAAATCCTGCAAAGACCAAAGTCCCTATAGTAGCTTCTTGCTCTGCCGCAGATTTGGCATCTGTTATGATACCTTACTGCAAATTTTTGCGGCTTTGCCATTTTCGCAACCCATGCTTTTGTAGCCATAGTCTAGTTGCTCTCCTTTATTTAGTCCCTTTTCTGAAGGGGAAACCCATGAAGTCCATCAATACTTTACCGTCTGCATCGTCCTTGGCGGTTGTTACAAAGCTGATGTTCATACCATGCGCTTTGGGAGATTTTTCTACATCAATTTCGGGGAACACATAGTGTTCTTTTAAACCGATATTGAGATTGCCTCTCCCGTCGAAACATTTGTCGTTGAAGCCCTGGAAGTCCCTGATGCGCGGTGAAACGATGTTTACAAATCTGTCTAAGAAATCAAACATCTTTGCGCCTCTTAAGGTTACTCTTACGCCGATGGGCATACCTTCTCTGAGTTTGAAGTTAGAGATGGATTTTTTTGCCCTTCTTACCTGCGCCAGCTGGCCGGTAATAGCGGTTAAGCCTTCCCTCGCCATATCTAAGAATTTTATATCTTCTTTGGCGTCGGCTACGCCGATATTAATTACAATCTTTTCTAATTTCGGGGCGGCCATGGGGCTCTTCAATTTAAGTTCCTTCATAATAGCAGGAAGCACTTTCTCCGTATAGAGAGTTTTCATCCTGGGTTGATAATTCGTTACTGCTTTCTTAGTTTCTTTTTTATCAGACATTTTATCTTTACCTGCCGGATTATATGATCACTTCATTACATTTGCGGCAAACTCTGCTTTTTACGCCGTTTTCTTCTTTGAATTTGGGCGTCATAGCTTTTTTGCATTTGGAGCATACTACCGCAACGTTTGAAGCGTCTATCGGGGCTTCCTGTTTCTGGATGCCGCCTTTGCTGTTCTGGTTAGGCTTTACAGCTTTGGATACCACATTGATACCCGTTACCAAAACTTTGTTCTTTGACGGGATAATTTCTCTGATCTCGCCTGTCTTGCCTTTATCTTTACCGGCTAAGATAATAACTTTATCGTTCTTTTTAAGTTTCATAGTTATATTACCTCCGGCGCCAGCGAGATAATTTTAAGGAAGTTCTTTTCCCTAAGTTCTCTTGCTACAGGGCCGAAAACGCGTGTGCCTTTAGGTTCGCCGTTTTCGTTGATAAGGCATACTGCGTTATCATCAAAGCGGATATAGGAACCGTCTTTGCGGCGTTTTTCCCTTGCTACTCTTACCACTACGGCGCGTACTACATCGCCTTTCTTTACGTTGCCGGTGGGGATTGCGTCCTTAACGGAGCACATAATTACATCGCCTAAAGAGGCAATGTCTCTGTGATGGCCGCCGCGGACTTTGAAACACTGGACTTTTCTTGCGCCGGAATTGTCGGCGACATTAAGAATGCTTCTTAACTGAATCATATTCTCTTATCTCCGTTTAACCCTGCGCCTTTTCCACTATCTGGGAAATACGCCATCTTTTCAATTTGGACAAAGGCCTTGTGGCCATAATTTCTACTTTGTCGCCAATTTTGCTTTCATTGCCTTCATCGTGGGCATGATAGCACTTGGAGGTTCTGATAATTTTACCGTAAAAGGAATGTTTTTTTGTGGTTTCCACTTCAACGGTGCGGGTTTTGTTCATCTTATCGGAGACTACTTTACCGACCATCACTTTCCTTTCTGCGCGATTTACTGTGTTTTCCATTTATAAATCCTCTTATTTGGAGAGCCTTTTCTCAGCGATTAATGTGTTGAGCAAGGCTATTTCGCGTCTGACAACTCTAATTTCCAACGGGTTGGATAGCGGAGTTGTGCTGTGTTTAAAAAGAAGGTTAAACTGCTTCTCTTTTGCTTTTGCGAGCAGATCCTGAAGTTCCGCCGCGTTTTTCTTTTTAAGTATTTCTTTGTCTTTTGCTTTCATAAAAATTACCTTCTTACTACCAATTTGGTTTTGATAGGCAATTTGTCTGTTGCAAGACGGAAAGCCTGTTTAGTTTCTTCCAGGCCGGTTCCTTCAATTTCAAACAAAATGCGGCCCGGTTTCACGACGCATACCCAATGGTCTGGCGCGCCTTTACCTTTACCCATCCTGGTTTCAGCCGGGTGTTTGGTAATAGCTTTGTCCGGGAAGACTCTTGTCCACATTTTACCTTTCTTTCTGATAAACCTTGAAAGTGTAATACGGGCAGCTTCAATCTGCCTTGCGGTTACCCATTTAGGTTCTAAGGCTTTTAAACCAAATTCGCCGAAGGATACTTCCGCACCCCTCTTTGCTTTACCTTTAATACGGGGAGCAGAATGCGGTTTGCGATATTTAACTCTTTTAGGCATTAACATAGTTCATCCCCTCCTTATTTATTTTCGTCAGCTTTAGGGGCTGTAACTTTTTTGGCGACCGGTTTTCTTTTCACAACCACTTTGGGCGTTACTTCAGTCGTTACAGGGGATGCTTCTACCGCGCTTTCGGGCGATAAGCCTTCCTGTACTTCCCTGTTCTTTCTGAGATCGTTTAAAATCTCTTTAGGGGATTTGGCAAAATGGGTTTTCTTGAAAATCCATACCTTGATACCGATTTTACCGCTTATGGTATTGGCTTCATATGTGCCATAGTCAATATCGGCGCACAGTGTATGCAAAGGCACGCGGCCTTCACGCTTCCACTCGGTGCGGGCGATTTCCGCGCCGCCTAAGCGGCCGCTGACCATAATCTTAATACCTAAAGCTTTGCCTGATAATGCTTTTTCAATGGCTTTCTTCATAGCCGCGCCGTAGTGGGCGCGTTTTTCTATCTGAAATGCTATTGACTGCGCAACAAGCTTTGCATCGGTTTCGGGGTTCTTAATCTCAATAACATTAACAAATGTTTTGCTTGATGTTAATGCTTCAAGATCCTTCCTTAACTGTTCAATATCTGCGCCTTTTTTGCCGATTACTACGCCCGGCCTTGCGGTGTGGATATTAATTCTTAAGAATGAACCGGCGCGTTCAATACCGACGGAGCTTACCGCCGCTAAGACGAACCTGTTCTCAATAATTTGCCTGATTTGGAAATCTTCCATAATAAGGGCCGGCATATTTTTCGGCGCAAACCAGCGGGACTGCCAGTCTTGCGTATAACCGAGCCTCAGGCCCTTGGGATGTATCTTATGACCCATTATTTCTGCCCTCCCTTTTTCTCATCACTGACGACTACCGTCAAATGACAAACACTCTTCTTATAAGGCATCGCTCTGCCCTGGGGGCCGGGTTGTATCCTTTTCAAGTGCTTCATAGGGCCTATGTTTGCATAAGCCTCTTTAACATAAATCTTGCTAAAATCCAACTGCTTGCCGGATTTTACCTGAAGGTTAGCGGCCGCGGAGTGGATTGCCTTGCGGACCATATCGCTGCATCTTAAACCGCTGAAGTTTATTATATCTTCCGCTGATTTAACGTTTTTGCTGCGTACTAAGTCCAACAAGAAACTTACTTTCCTGCTGCCGTACCTTTGAAATTTAGCTTTTGAACAAGCTTCCATTATCAAATCCTCTTATCCGTTATTTTAAGGCCTTAGACTCTTTAGTCATACCGCCGTGGCCTTTAAATGTCCTGGTGAACGCGAATTCGCCAAGTTTGTGCCCTATCATTCTTTCTGAAATATATACTGACAGAAACTTCCTGCCGTTATGTACTAAGAATGTTTGTCCCACAAACGCAGGAACAATAGTGCATGCTCTTGCCCATGTCTTGATGGGCTTTTTCTCCGTAGGGCTCATAGCTTCTACTTTTTCAAGTAAGTTATGATCTACAAAAGGTCCTTTTTTAGTTGATCTTCCCATACTCTAGTTTGCTCCTGTTTTAGCTTTTCTTCTGTCTCTGACAATCATCCAATCCCAGGTTTTCGGGGATCTGGTCTTAAGACCGCGGCTCATCTGGTTCCAGGGTGATCTGGGGATGTTTCCGCCTTTGGAGTGGCCTCTACCGCCACCCATAGGATGGTCAACAGCGTTCATAGCGTTACCGCGTACGGTGGGTCTGATACCGCGATGTCTGTTCCTGCCGGCATTACCGATAACAACTGCATTGTGTTCCGTATTGCCGACTTGCCCTATTGTCGCGCAGCAATCCTGCGGGATAAGTCTTATTTCGCCTGACGGCATCTTAATGTGCACATAGCCGCCGTCTTTGGCCATAATCTGAGCTTGTGAACCGGCGGACCTTGCTAACTGTGCGCCTTTTCCGACTTTAAGCTCAATAGCATGGATAAAAGTACCTTCGGGAATGTTTTTTAACGGAAGGCAGTTACCCACTTTAATCTCTGCTTTAGGGCCTGACATTACTGTATCACCTACATTTAAACCGATCGGCTGGATCATATAACGTTTCTCGCCGTCGGCGTAATTTAAGAGGCAGATGCGCGCGCTTCTGTTCGGGTCGTACTCAACGGAGACGACTTTTGCGGGAACGCCGTATTTTTCCCTCTTAAAATCAATTTTTCTGTATAACTGCTTATGGCCGCCGCCTATGTGGCGTACCATAATCATACCGGTATTGTTTCTACCGCCGCTTTTCCTTAAACCTTTGGTCAAGCTCTTTTCAGGCTTGGTTGAGGTGATTTCGGAAAAGTCTGCTACCGTAATGGTTCTCCTGGAAGGAGTATACGGTCTGAATGTCTTTATAGGCATATTATGTAACTTTCTCCTTTGCGTTACTTAGATGCGGTTTCAACCGTATCTATTTTATCGCCTTTCTTTAATGTAACGAGGGCTTTCTTCAAGTCCGGCCTTTTACCGGCAAAGCGCCCCATCCTTTTTACTTTACCGCGCATCGGGATTGTGGCAACCTTTTCAACTGTTACGTTGAAGATTGACTCTACCGCGTCGCGGATATCATACTTTGTCGCCGTTTTTTCAACGACGAAGCAATAGCAGTTTTCGGTATCTCTTAAGATTAAGCTTTTTTCTGTTAAGAGAGGTTTTCTGATTGTTTCGTATATTTTCGTCATTTTATTCTCCCTTATTTACCAAGCTTCTCAAGAGCTTCCTTTGTAAAAATGATCTTGCTGCAGTTTAAAACCACATATGCGTTTAAGTCAGAAGGAACCATCTGCGCAACGCCGGCGATATTGCGCGCCGCTGTGTTAAGCGTAGTGTCTCTTGAGCTTACTATTAAGGGTTTTTTACCTGCATCTAAGGTTTTAAGCGCACCGGCTACGAGTTTGGTTTTAGGCTCTTTAATATCAAAATTATCTACAACGATTATGCTGTCGGAAATGAATTTTGAAGATAAAGCATGCGCTAAACCGAGTTTTCTCTTAGCGGCGGGGAGATCAATTCTAAATGACCTGGGGGTAGGCCCGAAGGCTACGCCGCCGTGGCGCCAAATAGGGGATCTCATGCTACCGTGTCTTGCACGGCCTGTGCCTTTCTGCTTCCAGGGTTTTTTACCTGTACCTGAAACTTCTGAGCGGGTTTTAACGTCCGCAGTACCGGATCTCTGGTTTGATAAAAAGGCTGTAATTACTTCGTGAAGCAAAGTGGCGCTGGGTTTCTTGCCGAAGAAAGCTTCGGGCAAGGCTACCGTGCCTTGTTCTTTGCCTTGGATATTTAAAAGTTTAGTTTCCATTTGTGGCCTTCCTATTTCTTCTTGGTGTTAGCGGCTTTAGATGCAGAAATCTTCTGTACCTGCGCTTCCACTACGTGTTTTTTCGGTTTGGAAGTTTCCAAAACAGACACTATCGTACCCTTTGCACCGGGCACTGAACCTTTTAAGAAAATAAGGTTGTTTACCGCGTCAACTTTTGCAACTTCTATCTTTGAGATTGTGGTGGTTGTGGCACCGTAGTGGCCTGCCATTCTCTGGCCGGACAATACTTTACCTAAAGATCTTCTGGAGGCTAAACCGCCCGGGGCTCTTTCCCTGTCGGAAGCACCGTGTGATGCAGGCTGACCGGCAAAACCATGGCGTTTCATCGCACCGGCAAAACCGCGGCCTTTCATCTTACCCTGCACATCAACATAATCACCTTCTTTAAAAATAGCGTCCAAATCTATCACTTGGCCTACTTCAAAGCCGTTAATATCGGACACTCTGCATTCTTTAATGTGCTTTACGGGAGCAACGCCTAACTTGGTGAAATACCCGGCATCGGGTTTGTTAAGCCTGCTTTCTTTTTTGTCGCCAAAACCTAAGGCTACGGCTGTGTAGCCGTCTTTTTCCTGTGTTCTGACTCTTACAATTTTGCAAGGGCCTGCTTTTACAACAGATACCGCATGAAGATTGCCTTTATTATCAAACACCTGGGTCATCCCTAATTTTTCGCCTAATACGAAGCGGAGGGTTGCAGGCGCTTTTTTTGCTGCCGTCTCGGCTGTCGCCGTTGCAGCTTCTTGCTTAATTTCTTCTGACATTTCCTTTCCTTTTTATGGCCGCATCATAAACTTTTATGTTTACTGCGCCACCTTGTTTTTAACAAGCGCAGAGTTCTTGTGTTTTCTGCACCCAACTAATACTTTTTGGTATTAATTGCTTTTTATTGCCACGTCTACGCCCGCGGGGAGGTCTAACTTCATAAGTTCGTCAACCGTCTTGGGGGTAGGGCTCTTAAGATCTATTAATCTTTTGTGGATACGCATTTCAAACTGCTCTCTTGATTTTTTATCCGTATGCGGTGAACGCAAGACTGTGTACTTCTTTATCTTTACGGGTAAAAGTACCGGGCCTGCTACTATTGCGCCGGTTTTCCTAGCAGTATCTACTATTCTTGAAACTGAATTATCCAACATCCTGTAGTCATAAGAGCGAAGTTTAATGCGGATTCTTTCCTGTCCGCTTAACTTTGCTGCTTTCTTTTCTGTTTTTTCTGCCATTGTTTTTTTCCTGAGTGTTTTATTTTAAATATATCTTTTTAACTGCTCGCGCTTAGTGTGTTATTTTCAAAATTTACCGTCTGAAAACTATTACTTAAACATTGCGCTTATAAACGCATAAAACAGAGAGACAACACCCCTTAATGGCCTCTACTTTTTAACTTGTTAGACCATAAATGCAAGGGCACGTCCCCTGATGCGATATACTATACTTCATTATTATACCAATTTGCGCACTCTGTGTGCAAGCTGTTTTAAACATACAACAGCCCCGAACAAACGGGGCCGTTTAACAAATCTTTTATTAGTTATATTTTACCATTTTTAAGCTTAAAAAACTATCTTCTCCAGGCAGGGCTGCTTTGGAACGATTTGGAAAGATTTTCCATAAAAGAATCATCCTGCAAATCTTTCTTTAACTGCTCTTCCTGCTTGGCTTGGGCCGCTTTTTCCGCCATATCAGCCTGCTGCGCCATTACATCGGCTAAAAAGCCGCGCACTTCATCGCTTTGCATTGCTTTAAGCTGGTCTAAAAGGACAGGCCACAAGTCATCACTGTGTTCATAGACGATACCCGCAACAAGCGTATCCCCATACATCTCCGATGTGACAAATACCTGGGCCGCCAATAATTCAGGCGCGTTTTCAAAGGTATGCAAGATAGCCTTTTCCGCAGCCGCCCTCTTATTACTTATAACCCCGGCCTGCTCCTCATTACTGCAGGACATAAAGGTTGCCGCGCCCAAACCCGCTACAAGCACCAAACCCAAAATGCCGCCTTTGCCTTTAATTTGGGAAAGAGTCTCCTCCGCCATTTGTTTTACTATTCTTTGGATATATTGCGGCGATTTTTTGGAAAGCCTTAGCATTTCATTGACATTATTTTCAATTACAACAGCGAGGCCTTCACGCCCGTTTTTAGACCAAATGATTTTAAAGCCGTTAATCTCGCCATTTACCTTGCGCATCATACCGGAAAGCTCATCCTTGCCCTGTATGTCCGAGGCAAGCTTAGTCAAAGATTTTGTAAGTTCTTCGGAGAAGTTCTCCCCTGCGCGCTCCTCAAGCATCTTGGTTATGAGGCTGTTTGGCCTGGGTAAATCGCCGTTGATATATTGGTATGTACGCGTTGAGCCGGCGCTTATCCCCCTTTTATAACCTGCTTCAAAACCGACTTTATTGGCCGCTTTAATTGCGTCTTTATCTGCAATCCTTGCCGCAGCGATGGCATTGTCCGCATTCTTTTCTATAAGCCTTACGGCTTCGCGGTATTGTTTCTTTGCTGAAACAAGGTCCTGCTCATAGTGTGCCGCCGCAGTAAACTGGCCGTTGACATAACCGCGCCCGAAACCTCTTACATCACCTATAAAATGGCCCGCTTTATATACCAAATAACCGGCCGCGCCCAATCCTGCCACGATAACAGCCGCAGCGGCGGGTGAGATATTAATCGTCATTTCTTTAGTTTTGCTGATTTCGGCCTGTATTTCCTGTTTAGAAATTTTATTTTGCGGCATGGGGTTTGCAAACAAAATATTACCGCAGGTAAGTTGTATTGCTAAAAATGTTGTTATAACTTTTTTGATGCATTTCATCGCTTGATTCTCCTTAGTTGCTTATTAATATTTTATGAAATGCTGTAGCAAAAAAGTAGAGTCTTTAGTCCTAAATTCCGTTGGGTCATTAGTCCCACTGTTATAACAGAAAAGCCCCGCTGTTATGCGGGGCTTTTATATTACTTATAATTTGCTTACTTGGCCGGTGCGGCAGTCTTCTTTTCAATAACGGCTTTTGCGACATTGCCGGGCACTTCTTCATAGTGGCTGGGTTCCATTGTAAAGGACGCCCTGCCCTGTGATAAGGACCTTACTGTTGTAGCATAGCCGAACATCTCCGCAAGCGGCACCTGGGCTTTAATGAATTTGGCATTGCCTCTTTCACCCATTTCACCGATTTTAGCGCGGCGGGAGCTTAAGTCACCCATAATATCACCCATGTTAGCTTCAGGTGTTACTACTTCAACCTTCATGATAGGTTCAAGCAATACAGGGGCGGCTTTCTTTGCGCCTTCTTTAAGACCGATAGATGCTGCAATCTTAAATGCCATTTCGGAGGAGTCTACCTCGTGGAATGAACCGTCATACACAGCGACTTTAACATCAACCAACGGGAAGCCCGCCAGCGCGCCGGTATCCAAAGCTTCGCGTACACCCTTTTCAATTGCGGGGATATACTCTTTGGGAATGCGGCCCTGTGTAATTTCGTTTACAAACTCAAAACCTTTGCCCACGGGCTGCGGTTCAAGCCTGAGGTATACGTGGCCGTACTGGCCTTTACCGCCGGACTGCCTGATGAACTTGCTTTCCTGTTCAACAACCTTGGTAATCGTTTCCCTGTAGGCCACCTGCGGCGCGCCGACATTGGCTTGTACATTGAATTCGCGTTTCATTCTGTCTACGATGATGTCTAAGTGAAGCTCACCCATACCGGAGATGATGGTCTGGCCGGTTTCTTCGTCTGTTCTGACTCTGAATGTCTGGTCTTCTTCCGCTAAGCGGGACAAGGCTGTAGACATCTTTTCAGAATCGTCTTTAGATTTCGGTTCCACGGCGATAGAGATTACCGGCTCGGGGAAGGTGATGCTTTCAAGTAAAATAGGATTATCGGGGGAGCAGAAAGTCTGGCCCACAGAAGCGTTCTTTAAAGCTACTGTAGCGGCGATATCGCCTGCTTTTAAGGATTTGACTTCTTCCCTCTTATCCGCGTGCATACGCATAATACGGCCTACGCGTTCCTCTGAGTTCTTAGAGGGGAACAAAACCGTATCACCTGCGTCTAATTTACCGGAGTATATCCTGAAAAAGGATAATTTGCCGACATAAGGGTCCGTCTGGATTTTGAAGAGTAAAGCGCAGAACGGATCTTTTTCAGAATGTCTCCTTTCAACTTCCTCGCCCGTGTCGGGGTTGGTGCCCTTTACCGGCGGGATGTCTAAAGGTGAAGGTAAATAATAACCTACTGCGTCAAGCAAAGGCTGCACGCCTTTGTTTTTGTATGATGAACCGCACAATACGGGGAAGAATTTACCCGTTAAGGTGCCTTTTCTTATCGCGGAGCGGATTTCTTCAACGGAGAAGTTTGTCTCCCCATTTAAGTAGCGTTCCATAATAGTATCATCAAAATCTGCAATCTTTTCAATCATATGCGCGTGGGCGGCTTCGGCTTCTTCTTTATACTCAGCCGGAATATCGCCAACGGTAAACGGTGCGCCTACATAGTCGCCGTCCCAAATATATGATTTCATTTCCACTAAGTCTATAAGGCCGATAAACTCAGACTCTAAACCGATAGGGATTTGTATCGGGCAGGCATTGCCGCCCAATTTTTCAACGATGGACTTGGCCGCTTTGGGGAAGTTTGCGCCCACTCTGTCCATCTTGTTGACATAAGCTAATCGGGGTACATGGTACTTGTCAGCCTGGCGCCATACGGTTTCAGACTGGGGCTCAACGCCCTGCACGCCGTCAAAGCAGCACACTGCGCCGTCAAGAACCCTTAAGGAACGTTCTACTTCGGCTGTGAAGTCTACGTGTCCCGGGGTGTCAATGATGTTGAACTGGCAATCTTTCCACTTGCAGTATACGGCGGCAGAGGTAATTGTAATACCTCTTTCCCTTTCCTGCTCCATCCAGTCGGTTACGGACGCGCCGTCGTGCGTCTCGCCGATTTTATGGGTGCGGCCCGTATAAAAAAGGATACGTTCCGTAGTCGTGGTCTTACCTGCGTCAATGTGAGCGATAATACCGATGTTTCTGATTTTTTCTAAAGGATAATTAAGTATCTCTGCCATTTAGCTAACCCTGCTTACCATTTAAAGTGAGCAAAAGCTCTGTTGGCTTCAGCCATTTTATGGGTGTCTTCTCTCTTTTTAAAGGCGGAGCCTTCTTTCTTTGAACCCAAAATAATTTCTTCAGCCAGCTTTTCACACATAGGTCTGCCCTTTCTTGACTGGGCGGCAGTTAAAAGCCATCTCATCGCAACCGAGGTGCTGCGGATAGGTTTTACTTCCACAGGTACCTGGTATGTCGCGCCGCCGATACGCCTTGCTTTTACTTCAAGTAACGGGCGGACGGTCTCAATACATTTATTGAAAATTTCCAAAGGATCGGATTTTGTCTTTTCCTTGATGATATCCATTGCGTCAAAGACAATCTTTTCAGCGGTGGATCTCTTTCCTGCAAAATTAATTTTGTTAATGAATCTGGCCATTAATACGGAGTTATATTTAAAGTCCGCCTGGGGCAGATCCCTTCTGTCTCTGGGTCTTAAACCTTTTCTTGGCATATTATGTTGATCTCCTATTTACCTGCTTTAGGGCGTTTTACACCGTAAAGTGAACGGCCCTGCTTTCTGTTCTCTACACCTGAGGCGTCTAATGCGCCGCGGATGATGTGATATCTTACACCCGGCAAGTCTTTTACACGGCCGCCGCGTACTAATACGATGCTGTGTTCCTGCAAGTTATGGCCTACGCCCGGGATGTATGCGGTAACTTCCATTTTGGAGGTCAACTTTACACGTGCAACCTTTCTTAAAGCTGAGTTCGGCTTCTTAGGGGTTGTTGTATATACACGGGTACATACCCCTCTTCTTTGGGGGCAGGATACCAAAGCGGGGGATTTTGTCCTATATTCCGTTTTGGATCTACCGTGTTTAATTAATTGGTTTACTGTCGGCATTTATTTCTCTTCTCCTGTTTTGGTGCTTCTCTCTTCAAATTCTTCTTTGATTTGCTTTGCTGATATACCGGTACCGGCAGGTATCAGGTGGCCTACGATGACGTTCTCTTTTAAACCTTCAAGCCTGTCAACCTGGCCTTTTATTGCAGCGTCCGTGAGGACTTTCGTCGTCTCCTGGAAGCTGGCCGCTGATATAAAGGACTCTGACGCTAATGACGCTTTGCTGATACCTAAAAGTATCGTTTCGCCCTGCGCGCCTTTTTTACCTTTGGCTTCTATCTTCTTGTTTTCCCTGTCAAATACCGCTTTGTTGACGATTTCGCCTTTAAGGAAGCTCGTATCGCCTGCGTCCTGCACGCGGATATTACCTAACATCTGCCTTACGATGACTTCAATGTGTTTATCGTTTATTGTAACGCCTTGTAAACGGTAAACTTCCTGAATTGCGTTAAGCAGGAACTCCTGCACTTCCTTAATACCCTTCACTCTTAGCACGTCGTGAGGGTCAATGGCGCCGTCTGTTAAAGCTTCGCCCACTGCTACATTATCGCCCTCGTAAACAACCAAATGCTTACCCTGGGGAATGCTGTAATGGACTTCCTTGTTAATTTCATCATTCCTAAGGACCACCTCTATTAATCCCTTCGGCGATGTTTCAAGTCTGATCACACCTGCAAATTCTGCTATGATGGCAGGGTTCTTGGGGCGGCGGGCTTCAAAAAGCTCCGCGATTCTGGGCAGACCGCCCGTAATATCCTTTGTACCGCCGGACTCTTTAGCAATCTTTGCTAAAACATCGCCCGCCTGTACTTCCTCTCCGGATTCTACCAACAAAATAGTATCTATAGGCAGCGGGTAAGTGAACTTACCTTTTTTACCCTCAATTACTACACGCGGGTTTTTGCGGCCTACTTTGCTGGCGGTAATCTTACGCTCAATAATACCTGTTACTTTGTTGCGTTCTTCCTGCAGGGTAATACCTTCCTGCACGTCAATAAGTTTGATGTCGCCATCAATTTCCGCGATAACAGGCAATGAG
The DNA here is from genome assembly GCA_964415545.1 of uncultured Elusimicrobium sp. GTDB lineage: Bacteria > Elusimicrobiota > Elusimicrobia > Elusimicrobiales > Elusimicrobiaceae > Proelusimicrobium. Next base: position 471,754 of record CAYQAU010000001.1, on the reverse strand, counting down.
TGCGGATCCCACTCTGCCATAACGGTATCTTTCTTTACCGTTTCTTTATCTGATACCAGCACTCTTGCGCCGTACTGTATCTTATATTCTTTTATTGTACCATTTTCAGCCTCTACAAACATAGAGCCGTTTCTGGAAAGACAAATTTTATTCTCAAATCTGTCTTCAATGGTCTTAATATCATGGAATGTTACTTTGCCGTTAATTTCAGCTACTGCCTGTGAGCGGCTAAGTACACGCGACGCCGCACCACCGATGTGGAACGTACGAAGTGTAAGCTGCGTACCCGGTTCGCCGATGGACTGTGCGGCTATGATGCCTACGGTATCACCCGTTCTGGCAAGCTGGCCTGTGGCTAAGCTTGTACCGTAACATTTTGCGCAAATGCCGTTTGATAAACCGCAGGTAAGTACGGAGCGGACACGGACTGTCTCTATCTCATACTTATCAATTAAAGCGGCCTGCTCGGCATTAATGATATCGCCTTTCTTAATAAATGTAATTTCTTTATCGCCGTCTTTTACGGTGATATCTTCCAAAGCGCAGCGGCCTAAAACCCTTTCAGAGAGCTTTTCAATTACTTCTTCACCGCTCATTAAGGATTTTAAGAGTACGCCGTCTGAGGTACCGCAATCGTCGCCCATAATTACTAAGTTATGGCCTACGTCAACCAAGCGGCGCGTAAGGTAACCGGCGTCGGCTGTTTTCAAAGCGGTATCGGATAAACCTTTACGTCCGCCGTGAGTTGAAATAAAGTATTCCAAAACTGACAAACCTTCGCGGAAGTTCGCGGTAATAGGGCTTTCAATAATTTCGCCCTGGCCGCCCGTCAGCTTCTTTTGCGGTTTAGCCATCAAACCGCGCATACCCGCCAATTGGCGGACTTGCTGTCTGGAACCCCTCGCGCCGGAGTTTGCCATAAGGAATACAGAGTTAAATTTCTGTTTCCCGTCCTGGACTTTTTGTTTTTCAACATTGCCCATTTCTTTAAAGAGTTCTTCTGCGACTTCGTCTGTAACCCTTGTCCAGATATCAATAACTTTATTGTACCTTTCACCTTCTGTAATGACGCCCTGCTCAGCCTGTTTCTGGATAGATTTTACCTGCTTTTTGGCTTCGGCTACTTTCTTTTCCTTGGCTTCGGGAACTATCATGTCAGCGATTGAGATTGATAAACCCGACTTTGTCGCGTATTTATAACCTGTAGACATAATTCTGTCTAAAAGCTGTACGGTTTCATATCTGCCGTACTGCTCGCTCTTATAGCATTCGCTTACGATAGAGGCAAGCTCTTTCTTGCCGATATCTTTATTAAGGTACTTCCAGCCTTTTGGCATAATCCTGTTAAAAATTATGCGGCCGGCTGTCGTAAATTCATCTTTGCTTAAATCCGTAATGCCCTGTACTTTAATTTTTGCGTGCAGGGAAATTTTGCCGTATTCAAGCGCAATTACCGCATCTTCACCATCGGCAAATACGGAGCCTTCACCCTTATCGCCTTCTTTGATTTTGGTTAAGAAGTTAATACCCAAAACCATATCGTGTGAAGGCGCGGCGATAGGCCTGCCGCTGGCGGGTGATAAAATATTATTGGTTGCAAGCATAAGCGTGCGCGCTTCAATCTGCGCCTCTAAGGTAAGAGGTACGTGGACGGCCATTTGGTCACCGTCAAAGTCAGCGTTAAACGCCGCGCAGGTAAGCGGGTGCAGCTGTATGGCTTTACCTTCAATCAACACCGGCTCAAAAGCCTGTACGCCCAATCTGTGAAGAGTAGGGGCGCGGTTTAAGAGTACGGGGTGGTTCTTTGTAACCTTTTCTAAAATGTCCCAGATTTCAGGGCGCACCCTTTCAAGCATCTTTTTTGCGGCCTTAAGAGTAATACCTTCTTTCTTCATAAGTTCGCCGACGATGAAAGGTTTAAAAAGTTCCAAAGCCATAAGCTTGGGCAAACCGCACTGGTGCAGTTTGAGGTTAGGGCCTACTACGATTACCGAGCGGCCTGAATAGTCAACCCTTTTACCGAGCAGGTTTTGGCGGAAGCGGCCGTGTTTACCCTTAATAACGTCTGATAAGGATTTCAAAGGCCTGCCGCCCGCACCAATAAAAAATTTACCGCGTGCGCCGTTTTCAATTAAGGCGTCTACCGCTTCCTGTAAGAGGCGCTTTTCATTGTAAATCATTACTTCAGGCGCTCTTAAGGATTCAATATGTTTCAAGCGGTTATTGCGGTTGATGATTCTTCTGTATAAATCGTTTAAGTCAGAAGCGGCAAAACGGCCACCGTCAAGCGGTACCAAAGGCCTCAAATCAGGCGGTATGACGGGAAGTACGGACATAATCATCCACTCGGGCCTGTTACCGCTTTCTTTAAACTCTTCCATCGTTTTAATACGGCGGATAAGTTTCGTGCGCTCAAGCTCGCTTTGCGTATCTTTAAGCTGTACGTGCAATGCAGGGATTTCTTTTACAAAGTCAATGCTTGCAAGCAAATCTTTAATGGCGGGCGCGCCGATGCCAACACGGAGTTTGGAACCGTGTTTCTTGCGCGCTTCGCGCACTTGCGCGTCGGTAAGTAAATCGCCTTTCTTAAAGTCGGTCCTGCCTGTTACAGAGTCAATGGCGTCTTCCAAGACTACATAGCTGGCATAGTACACTATCCTTTCAAGGTCAGTCGTGCGCATATCCAAAAGGATACCGATACGGCTGGGAGTCTTCCTCAAAAACCAGACGTGGGCAACAGGCACGGCAAGCTCAATATGGCCCATCTTTTCACGACGGACTTTAGATTCGGTTATTTCTACGCCGCATCTGTCGCACTGCATACCTTTAAACTTTACCCAGCGGTATTTGCCGCAAGAGCATTCATAGTCCTTGGTAGGGCCGAATATCCTCTCACAGAACAAGCCGTCTCGCTCGGGCTTTAAGGTTCTGTAATTAATGGTTTCAGGTTTCTTTACTTCACCGCTTGACCATGACATTATCTGCTCAGGGCTGGCAATGCCAAGTTTTATAGCGTCAAAATCAAAAAAGTTGAGTTCGCTTAATTTATTTGTTTTTTTTGTTGTGTTTATGTCGTCGAACATTTTTATCTCCACTATTTGGACGCTGCCTTCTCATCTTTTGCCTCGGCAGCTTCGGGCTTTTCGTCTTTATGCTCTTTAAGAAGCTCTACGCTTACGCCCAATGCCTGGAGTTCTTTTACTAATACTTTAAATGACTCCGGCACGCCGGGCTGTGTAGGCAGCTCTCCTTTTACTATAGACTCATACATTTTTGTTCTGCCGACGAAGTCGTCTGACTTAACTGTCAGGAATTCCTGCAATGTATAGGTGGCGCCGTAACCTTCAATAGCCCAGACTTCCATTTCACCGAACCTCTGTCCGCCGAATTGCGCTTTACCGCCTAAAGGCTGGCGCGTAATTAAGCTGTAAGGGCCCGTGGAGCGGGAGTGGACTTTATCTTCCACCAAGTGGATCAGTTTCATGATATACATATAACCGATGGTTACTTTTTCTGCGAAAGGTTCGCCCGTTCTGCCGTCAAAAAGCGTGATGCGGCAGTAGTCGTCGGGCAAGTACTTTTCAGGTACGCCTTTGTCCATTAAAGCCTGTTTGGCTTTTCTGATTTCGCCTACTACTTCTTGTTCTGTAGGGCCGTCAAACACAGGCGTGGCGGTATTGATGTTTAAATGGTGCGCCGCCCAGCCGAGCATCGTTTCAAATAATTGGCCTACGTTCATACGGGACGGGATACCTAACGGGGATAATACCACGTCAAGCGGTGTGCCGTCCGGCAGGAAAGGCATATCTTCTTCCGGCAATATCCTGGCAACGATACCCTTGTTACCGTGGCGGCCGGAAAGCTTATCACCCACCTGGACTTTGCGCTTGCTGGCGATAAATACTTTTACTGATTTATTTACCGTTACCGCAAGTTCATCGCCTTGGGAGGAGAACTGCTTTTCCCTTTCAAAATTTTCTGCGAGCCTTTTCTCAAATACCCTATAGAGGTTGGAGATTCTTTCTTCCTCTTTCTTAAGGTCGGCCGCTTTGCTTACCGTTTCTTTAATGCCTTCAAGCGCGCGCCTCTTCTGTTCCCTTAAGGTTTCAAGGTTCCTTGCGTATTCTGCGTCAAGCGCTTTAATTTTAGCCTTTTCCTCGGCCTTGGTAAGCTTTTCCTTGCGCACGAAAACGCGCGTACCGATTACTTTGCCCGTTGTGCCCGGGGGTACTCTTAAGGAAGCGTCCACTACATCGTCAGCCTTTTTACCGAAGATTACTTTAAGCAATCTTTCTTCAGGCGTAAGCTGCTGCTCGCCCTTCGGCGTTACTTTACCCACTAAGATGTCGCCGGGCCCCACAACCGTTGAAGGTATGATGATGCCGTCGTCGTCTAAGTGTGATAAAGCTTCCGTACCGATATTGGGAATATCACGCGTGATTTCTTCCGCGCCCAGTTTGGTGTTGCGGGCGTCGGTTGAAAATTCGTGCAAGTGTACTGATGTTAAAATGTCTTCTTTTACCAGCCTGCTTGAAAGCAGGATAGCGTCTTCATAGTTATAACCTTCCCAGCTCATAAAGCCTACGAGGAGGTTGCGGCCTAAAGCTAAAATGCCGTCATCCATTGAAGGACCGTCTACTAAGACCTGGCCCGCTTTAACTTTATCGCCTGCTTTTACAAGCGGCTTGTGGTTAACGCAGGTATCCTGGTTGGAACGTTTGTATTTGGTAAGTTCATAGATATCAAGCTTACCGCCGTTTGCGGGTTCTAAGGCAATAAGGTCGGCTGAGGCAAATAATACCGTGCCCGCCTGCCTTGACTTAATTGAGGAACCTGAGTCCCTTGCTACGGCGTCTTCAATACCTGTACCCACAAGTGGGGCCTCCGTCCTGAGCAAAGGCACAGCCTGGCGTTGCATGTTACAACCCATCAAGGCGCGGTTTGCGTCGTCGTGCTCAAGGAAAGGTATCAAAGCTGCTGATACTGAAATTACCTGTAAAGGTGAAATATCCATATAGTCAACCTCTGAAGGGTTAACGATAGGATAGTCTGATCTTAAGCGGCAGGCAACCTGGTCCGCAGACAGCTTATTGCTGGTTATGGGCGTATTGGATTGCGCTACCATATAATCGTCTTCTATATCTGCCGTAAGGTAGTCCACCTTATCGGTTACTTTACCGCTTTCAACTTTCCTGAACGGGGATTCCAATAAACCGTATTTGTTTACTTTGGAATAGCAAGCTAAGGACGTGATAAGACCGATGTTCGGGCCTTCAGGCGTCTCAATCGGGCACAAGCGGCCGTAGTGTGTGTGGTGAACGTCGCGGACTTCAAAGCCTGCTCTCTTCCTGTTAAGACCGCCGGGGCCCAATGCGGAGAGGCGGCGTTTATGCGTTAACTCTGAAAGCGGGTTAATCTGGTCCATAAACTGGGAAAGCTGCGAAGTGCCGAAGAACTTCCTTATAATAGCGGCCACAGGCTGCGCGTTTACTAAGGCGCGCGGCGTGGGCTTTTGCGTGGAAGCTTCTTTGTTCATTCTGTCCCTTGCGGTTTTGGCCATCTGTGATAAGCCGACGCGGATCTGGTTCTCTAAAAGTTCGCCGATGCCGCGTACGCGCCTATTGCCCAAGTGGTCAATATCGTCAAGTTTAAAATCTATATCCGCGCCGTACCTTTCAGCGATATATTCTTCCCCTGCGTTTAAGGCGAGGAGGTACTGTACGGTAGCTATAATGTCTTCAGGCGCGAGTGTTCTTCTCTTATCGGCGGGCGTCGCAAATTTTTTGAATTTCATTTTTGACAATGCCGCAAAGAAAGGCCCAAACTTCTTATTAATTTTGAAGCGGCCCACATAGCTTAAATCATAGCGTTTAATATTGTTAAAGATAAGGCTGTCTAAAAATTGTTCGGCCTGTTCCTTAACGATGAAGTCCTGCCCTCTTAAGCGTTTATAGATTTCAAACTGCGCTTCTTTTGAGGTTTTGGCTTCTTCTTTTTTGGCTTCCAAGGTGGCAAGTATCGCAGGGTTATCCTGGCGCGGGTTGCCTGAAAGCACCTTTACGCTTTTTACTTTTTTGTCTACTAAGACTTTAAATGTTTTATCGTCAATAGGCGTGGCGGCCTTGTCATCTAAGTTCCAGATGACTTCGCCCGTCGCGGGATCAACGATATCTTCCGCCGCATAGCGGCCGATAAGATTATCAATATCCTGTAATTTTACCGCAACGTCTTCGCAAGGATAGAAGGTCTGCAAAATTTCGGCGTTAGTCTCAAGGCCGCAAGCCCTGAGGAATGTTGTCGCAAGAACCTTTTTCTTCCTGTCAATCCTTACCCAAAGGACGTTAGCTAAGTCAAACTGGAATTCAATCCACGCGCCCCTGTAAGGGATGATGCGCGCTACATAAAGTTTTTTACCGAGGGTTGATTGCTTTTTCTCTTCGTCATCTTCAAATATGATACCTGGTGATCTGTGAAGCTGGCTTACGACGACGCGCTCCGCTCCGTTAAATACGAAGCAGCCCGCCTCTGTCATCAAAGGCAATTCGCAAAGTGTGATATCCTCTTCTTTAACTTCTTTTAAAGAACCGTTTTTCTGTTTGATAAAAAGCCTTAAAAAAGCTTTAAGCGGCGCGGAGAAGGTGCCGTCTTTGACGGTCGCTTCCGCGGGGGTGTTGTATTTGGGCGCGCATAACTCGTATTTTACGAAGTCAAGCTTCATGCTGCCGTCGGGCGCTTCAATGGGGAAGACGTCCTCAAACGCGGCCTGCAAGCCCTTTAATTCCCTCTTGGACGGTTCCGTGTCTAATTGTAAAAAATCTGTGAAAGACTGCCTCTGCATATCAAGCAAATCGGGAAGGGGCAGCTTTGTAATAATTTTGCCGAAATTTATTTGTTTCATTTTTTTCCAGGTTCCTACGGTAAATTTAATGTGCCTCAGGCACACAAGCCCCCGCCCGCATAAAACGGGCAGGGACTAAATGACAATTTGTTACTTATTTAAGTTCAACTACGCCGCCGGCTTCCGTGATTTTCTTTTTGAGTTCTTCAGCTTCAGCTTTAGCAACGTTTTCTTTTACGGATTTAGGGGCGCCTTCAACGAGGTCTTTGGCTTCTTTTAAGCCTAAGCCCGTGATTTCGCGGACGACTTTGATTACGCCGATTTTCTTGGCTGCGTCAACAGAGGCTAACACTACGTTAAATTCTGTCTTTTCTTCAGCGGCTGCGGCTGCGGCAGGAGCGGCTGCTACTGCTACTGCGGGCGCGGCGGCTTTAACGCCAAATTTTTCTTCTACTGCTTTTACGAGCTCGGAAAGCTCAAGTACTGTCATCTCAGCGATTGCGTTGAGTATTTCGTCTTTTGTTAATTTTGCCATTGTTATTTATTCCTTATTATTCTAGAGTAGCTGCCTTCTGCTTTAACCTTGTTAAAGCCCGTACATTTATCCCTTGCTTTGTATTTGCATACGCCGCTTTATAACGGGGCTACTACCGCTCTTGGGCGGGTTTGACTTATGCTGTACTTATTTTTTGCTGTCTTCAACAGCTTTAAGCACGTAAGCCAAGTCTCTGATCGGAGCTTGTAATACCTGGGCGCCCTGGGCGACTGCATTGTATAATGCACCGGCAAACATGGAGATATTATCTTCCTTGCTGCCCAGCGTTGCAAGTTGTTTAACCTGCGCTTCGCTGTACCACTGGCCATCGGTATAACCTGCCCTGATTTTAAAAGCCTCAATCTTCTTAGAGAACTCTGCCAACCCTTTGGCTGACATCGCGACGTCGCCGTCTTCTTTAAGTATAGCTACCGCGGTGGGGCCTTTTAACAGGCTTTCATCGCTTATAACTACACCCGCATCCTTTAAGGCGTGATCTAAGATAGAGTTCCTTTCAATTCTAAATTTGCATTTAGCATCGGAAAGATTCTTCCTCAAATCAGCAAGTTCCGTGAACTTTAAGCCCTGGTATGCTGTAAAGAATATACCGGCAGACTGCTTGATTTCTTCTGCGAGTTTTTGAGACCTTTCTACTTTTTGTTCTTTTGTCAGGTTCATTTTTTTACTTTTTTTATGATACTTTTTAACGCCCGCTCCCGTTTAAAATAACCTTAATTTTACGACGGAAAAAGACGACTAAAGACCCTTCCCCCGAACTTAAATTCGGGAGGTCTAAAGCGTATCAAAAAATCTTAATTTAAACTGCCTATAAATTTATTTTATCAATTAAGCTTGCCTTTTACAAGTTCTTTACTCATAACGTTTTATCCGCAAGCTTGTATATATTGTACCAATTTAAGGCCGGATTTGTAAATAGAAAGCTGTTCGGCTTATTAGATATCTTTTTCCATAAGCAACAGGTATTCTTTATGCGGCGCGGGATTATCCTGCAGCCACTTACCCGTGCTTTGCATTAGCGCCATAACATTTTGTTTATAATCAATTTGCATTGTTTTTATGAGCCGCCCGTTTTGGCTTATTACCGCTTGCAGCTCCTGCCACGTCGCCCGCCCGCCCGAACTATAGGAAAGCAGTATATAGCGCGCATTGGTTTGCTTTAGTAGTTTGCCCACGGCTTGCATTGCAAAGCTGCCATTGGCGTCGCCTTTATAATCCTCAAAAGGATTATAGCGGGCATTGTCGCGGCTGTCCTCTCGGCGGCACGCTCGGCCGAAGAGTTTGGGCTCATCATTATTTATCACGCTTGTCCAAAAATGGTAGTAGGCATTATAACGTACGCGACTGGGCGGCATTTTAGCGTTATTGGAGCCGTAAGGCGGATCAAAATAAGCTAAGTCCCAGCTGTCTGCGCCCACGACATCAAAGATATCTTTACAAGAAACTTCGTGCCCGCCTTTATGCTTGAACCTTTGCGGTAAAACAAGTTTTAAATCCCCGTAAGAGCGCGCCGACCATTTATTAAGGTAAGAGGAAAAATGCCCCAGCGTACTATCCACTTTATCTAAAGCCAGGATAAGCGAGGCTAAAAGCACCGCCTTATCCTGCTCTGCCAGATTAAAGCCGTCTATAGCGGGGCGTATAGCGTCAAGCCTAAGCATATTTTTTATTTGGAAAGGCTTTTTAGTTTCCCCCGGTTCGCCGCCATAGTTGGCGGAAAACCAGCCCGCTTTGCCTTCCAACCCGTTAAGTATATCAAGATATTTTTGGTAGAAGGCATCGGGCTTAGCGGATTTTAAGTAGCAGCCGCCAAACACTTTAGACCATGGCGCGATATCGTTGGCTGTAACGGTATACCCGCTTTGGGCAAGCGCCTGACTTACGCGCGTTGAGCCGCTAAAGCCATCCAGAACAGATGATACCCCAAGTGGCTTTATCATATCTAAAATATATGGTAAAAGTTTTAGTTTGGAGCCTGCGTATTTTATCCCTTGCGTCAGCGGGATTATATTATTGGCGTTCATATTATTTAAGCCTTAAAACATAAATTTGATTATAAACCAAATTATAATGGACAACAAAATATTTGTTATAAGGAAGTTAACTATATTTTTTGACATCAAGCCCCCTTTAACGAGGCTGCCATAACAGCTTTAATTGTATGCAATCTGTTGGCGGCTTGCTCAAAAACTACGGAGGCGCAACTCTCAAAAACTTCATCCGTAACTTCCATACAGTCAAGGCCGTATTTAGCATAGATTTGTTTGCCGAAATCCGTCTCCTTATTATGTATGGCGGGCAGGCAATGCAGGAATTTTACCTGCGGGTTTCCAGCCGCCGCCATAAGCTGCGCGGTAACGCGATATGGAAGGAGGCTCGCTATTCTTTCCTTAATAATATCTGCAGGCTCGCCCATAGAAAGCCAGACGTCCGTATAAATAAAATCGCAATCCAAAACCCCTGCTGCGGGGCTGTCCGTAACTGTTATTTTACCGCCTGTGCCCGCCGCAATAGCTTTACAGGTATTTAATAAAGACTCATCAGGATTATAGATTTTAGGGCAGGCGATACGGAAGTCCACCCCCAGTTTTGCGCAGATTATTAAAAGGGAGTTTGCCACATTATTATTACCGTGCCCGATAAAGCATAAAGCTTGGCGGTTTAATGGCTTGGGACATTGTTCGCGCATAGTAAGAACATCGGCTAATGACTGGGTTGGGTGCAGCTCATTTGTAAGCGCATTAAAAACAGGTATGCCGCTATACTTTGCAAGTTGCTCAACAATATCCTGCCCGTAACCGCGGTAGGCTATAGCGTCATAAAAACTACCTAAAACGCGCGCGGTATCTTTTATGCTTTCCTTACTAGATATATGCGAAGTATTAGGGCCGATATATGTTATATTTGCGCCCTGGTCAAAAGCTACAGCCTCAAAAGCGCAGCGCGTGCGAGTGGAGTCCTTCTCAAAAACTAAAACGATATTTTTACCTTTAAGGTATTGCCTCTCTTTGCCCGCAAGTTTAGCGGCCTTAAGCGCGGAGGAGAAATCCAATAATTTTGTTATTTGCAGAGGCGTTAAACTAAGTGTATTTAAAAAGCTTTGTCCTTTCATACTTATATTATACTTCTTACAAAGCTGTATTAATAAAAAAGAAGGCCCCTATTTTTTGATAAGGGCCTTCAATACAAATTTATTTTTTAGGCTTTCCGCCGCCGCCACATCCGCAACCCATATGCTACCCCCTTGCTTAAGATGGACTTCTTTATACCTTCAGTATATGACTTTTTAAAAACAAAAGTAAAGAAGAAAAAAGGGTTATGCGGATAGTTACGTAATTTCATCTAACCCTATTATTTACTTTACGCCGATATTAGCCTTGATATTGAGTTAGAGATAATTCAATATCTTTAAAACCACGTTCCTGCGCAAGCATTAACGCGGTTTGGGAATATTTATTTTTATACTTAATATCTATGTTTGCTATTGTAAGTAAGAAATCTACTATTTGATTGTTCCCTGAGAGTGTGGCCAATATAAGCGGCGTACTATTTGTATCATAATAAACATAATTTATCATACCGGGATTCTTTGTAAAAAAAGACTTCACAAAATCAATATCTTGATTTAAAAGCGCGTTTACAATATCGTCGCTTAGCGCCAAAGTATTTTTATTTTGTTCCTCAACTTTATGCGCTGCCTGAGCGGGCGCAGCAATAGTATCCCCTTCTTGAACGGCCCTGGCATTAAGCCAATCATAAACATACTTTGTAGCGCGAACGGATAATAGCAAATATATAATCAATGGAACTACCGTCATTGCACCCACCATTACAAGCATATGAAGCCTATCCGCCATATCCCTAAGCAGCGGAAAATCTATAAGACAACTTGTTACATGCCCGCTGCCCGCGTTCCACCCCGAACAATTACTCATTATTAAGTAAGGGATTCCATAGAGAACAAAGAAAGAGATGGCGATAGACAGCACGATATTTAAAGCATTTGCCTTTGTGGGTTTTTGGGGAGTTTTGGGGGAAGAAACTTCCTCTTTCTTTAAAGGTTCTTTAAATATTTTTTTGGTTGTTATTGAGCTTAGATACGGTGCGAGATAAACTATATTAACCGCCATAAAAACCAGGGTTAATACTCCCATAAAAGCGCTCATCTGCTTACTCATAAAAGCAGTGAGAAAAAGGGCAAGTAATTTGTTCAACAATACAAAGTAAACCAGAAATAAAATAATTTTAGTTAGCGTTTTTAAAGATTTCCTCATATAAGCTCCGGTTTAAAACTACAAATTGCCTTGTGTAACGGCAAGGTTACCGTCATAGAATTTATAATTTTGCGCAATAAATTTTATGATTGCATAATCCTCATCAGTACTGCCTTTTGAGTAGTACATTTTCCATGTATCATGCCAAAACATATCCCTAATTTTTTGCTCTGTAATAATCTGCGCCTCCCCGATTAAAAGGACGCCGCCAAAACCCTCCGGAATAAAAAAATAGACCGCCGCCTTCGGGTTGGCAACAATCTGCTTAGTTTTCATAGAAGACAAATTAGTGGTAAACCAAATCTCTTTTAGCATATTATCTTTTGCTTCATAATAATTTTGGAGGTGTGGGCAGATATCTTTATTAGCCAAATTAAGCATTGCCCTTGTCTCAGGATAGCCTTCAAGATTAATAGTTGTAAGTTCAATAAACTTAGAGTTTTTAAATAAGGCCTGCATTTTAGGTAAATCATTTTGAGGCATAGATATCCCATTAGTATGCTTTATAGATTTTATATCAATAATTATAGCACTTTAATTAGAACAAATAGCGAAAAACCTTTAGAGCCATAGTATTATAGAGTATATAAATCATCTGCTTACACAAAACCCTTGGTTTAAACAGCTTAATAAGCAAGACATTTGCCACTATTAACTAGTTGATATATTTAATAATCTATTTTTTATACAAAATAAATATCCCTCGGCTAGGCTAGAGGTTTTTTAACAGAAACAATAAAAAAACCCCGCTTTTGGCGGGGTTAATCAGTTTTACAAATTATCGCTGCTTTTTTAGAACTTTATTTTACTGCTTGCTTTTATTACTGCATTTCTACAAATATAAAAGGGTAGCAATGAGACTGACATCGATCTACTCTCACAACACCGAATTGGGTGTTAATACCATCGACCCTGAAGAGCTTAACTGCCGTGTTCGGAATGGGAACGGGTGTTTCCTCTTCGGAATAAACATCAGTCTCATTCCTACCCCTTTATTTAGAAGGTTAAAGCCTTACCGGCCCACCCTCAGGGACGTTTCCGCCCGCTTTGGTAAGAATGAAAATAGATTCGTTTTCAATTAGATGACCAAGTGTTTTTGCAACACACTTATTTTTGCGTAAGCGCGGTTTGTTACCGCACTATATTCTGGATTAAAGAATACGGCCAAGCCTCGCGACCTATTAGTACAGATTAGCTGAACACATTACTGTGCTTACACACTCTGCCTATCAACCCGGTAGTCTTCCGGGGGTCTTAAGGGACATAAAGTCCAGGGAAACCTTATCTTGAGGCGGGTTTCGTGCTTATATGCTTTCAGCACTTATCCCTACCGAACACCGCTAATCAGCTATGCCGTTGGCACGACAACTGAGATACAGGAGGTTCGTTCATCCAGGCCCTCTCGTACTATGGACAACTCCTCTCAAGTTTCCTACGCATACAACAGATAGAGACCGTACTGTCTCACGACGTACTGAACCCAGCTCACGTACCACTTTAATGGACGAACAGTCCAACCCTTCCCACCTGCTTCAGCGGGAGGATGTGATGAGCCGACATCGAGGTGCCAAACCGAGCCGTCGATGTGAACTCTTGGGCCCGATCAGCCTGTTATCCCCAGGGTAGCTTTTATCCGTTGAGCGATGGCCCTCCCACGAGGGACCACCGGATCACTAAGTCCTGCTTTCGCACCTGCTCGGACCGTCGTCCTCGCAGTCAAACTCTCTTCTACCTTTGCGCTCGTTGAGTGATTTCTATACACTCTGAGAGAATCTTTGAACGCCTCCGTTACTCTTTAGGAGGCGACCGCCCCAGTCAAACTGCCCGCCTGCCAATGTCCTCAACCCGGATTCACGGGTATAAGTTAGAATCACAATCCTCAAAAGCTGGTATTTCACTTTTGCCTCCGCACCCCCCTCAAGGGATGTTTCAAAGGCTCCCAGCTATGCTACGTATTGAAAACCGTAATCCAATGACAAGTTACAGTAAAGCTCCATAGGGTCTTTTCGTCTTGTTGCATGCAGCAAGCGTCTTCACTTGCACCACAATTTCGCCGAGCCCATCGTTGAGACAGCGGCTTCTTTGTTATGCCATTCGTGCAGGTCGGAACTTACCCGACAAGGAATTTCGCTACCTTAGGACGGTTATAGTTACCGCCGCCGTTTACCGGGGCTTAAGTTCGGAGCTTCGCCTTGCGGCTAACCCTTCCCCTTGACCTTCCGGCACCGGGCAGGCATCAGGCCCTATACATCATCTTGTGATTTCAGCAGAGCCCTAAGTTTTTGTTAAACAGTCACGAAGCCCATTTCACTGCGACCCTTTCAGATGTATTGCTACACCCTACCGGGGTACTCCTTCTTCCGAAGTTACGGAGCTAGTTTGCCTAGTTCCTTAACGATGGTTATCTCGCGCACCTTAGTATTTTCTACCCATCCACCTGTGTCGGTTTACGGTACGGTTACATCAGACACTCCCCATGAAGATTTTCTTGGCAGTGTAGTTGAACCACTTCATCTGCATTGCTGCAAACTCGTCTCAGCTTTCGACTTAAACGACCTGACGGATTTGCCTATCAAGTCTATCTACGGCCTTTCACCGGTACATCCTATGACCGGCTGGTTTACCTTCCTGCGTCCCTCCCTGAGTGATGACGCATCTGACATAGTTCCGGAATATTAACCGGATGCCCTTTCGCCTACGCCTTTCGGCCTGAGCTTAGGACCGACTAACCCTGAGCTGACGAACATTGCTCTAGGAATCCTTAGATTTTCGGTGGGGAAGATTCTCACTTCCCTTATCGCTACTCATTCCAGCATTCTCACTTATTAACGCTCCAGCACTCCTTTCGGTATACCTTCGCTGCGTTAATAACGCTCCTCTACCGCTGTAAAATGACGAATCATCTTACAACCCGTAATTTCGGTAATATACTTAGCCCCGAGTCATCTTCGGCGCAGATTCACTCGACTAGTGAGCTATTACGCACTCTTCAAAGGATGGCTGCTTCTAAGCCAACCTCCTAGCTGTTTAAGTAAATCCACATCCTTTACCACTTAGTATATATTTTGGGACCTAAATTGACGGTCTGGGCTGTTTCCCTTTTGCACGTGAAGCTTATCCCTCACGAACTGACTGCCGTAATGTGCCACATGGTATTCGGAGTTTGACTGACATCGGAAGAAGGGTCGCTTCCCCTAAATCAACCAGTGCTCTACCCCCACATGTTAAATTACGACGCTAGCCCTAAAGCTATTTCGAGGAGAACCAGCTATCACCAAGTTCGATTGGCCTTTCACCCCTAACCCCACCTCATGTAGGAACTTTTCAACGTTCAACACTCCGGACCTTCACTCGCTGTTACGCAAGCTTCATCCTGGACAGGGTTAGATCACTTGGCTTCGGGTCTAATGGAACGAACTAATCGCATATTTCATGCTCGCTTTCACTACGGCTCCGGACCTCTTCAGTCCTTAACCTTGCTCGGCCCATTAACTCGCTGGATCATTCTTCAACAGGCACGCCATTGCGCATTCCGCATTGCTGCGGCATAGCGCTATGACAGCTTGTAGATGTACGGTTTCAGGTTCTATTTCACTCCCGGTTACGGGTTCTTTTCGCCTTTCCCTCGCGGTACTGGTTCACTATCGGTTGCCAGAAAGTATTTAGTCTTGGAGAGTGGTCTCCCCAGATTCCTACCGGATTGCACGTGCCCAGTAGTACTCAGGTACTCATCATAAGATATTAGGTTTTCGCATACGGGACTGTCACCCGCTGTGGTTAGACTTTCCAGACTATTCTGCTAACTTAATATTTGGTAACTTATCGGTTCTAAACCGGATGAGCCCTACAACCCCGACCCACGCACTATATTCACTTTCCAATAAATATAGTGCGGGAGTCGGTTTAGACTATTTCCCATTTCGCTCGCCACTACTTTGGGAATCTCTTTTGATTTCTTTTCCTCTAGGTACTGAGATGTTTCACTTCCCTAGGTTGCCTCATATAAGAGTACCTTAAGGCCCGAAGGCCCTACCTTCCTCTTACTGTCTATATATTTTCATATATAGGGGTTGCCCCATTCAGACATTCCCGGATCATAGGATATTTGCTCCTCCCCGAGACTTTTCGCAGCTTATCACGTCTTTCTTCGGCTTCTGACACCAAGGCATTCACCATACACCTTTGTAGCTTGACCATATTCTTTAATCCGGCATCCCCGTCAAGAGATACCGCGAATATAATCTTACGCATTGTTAATCTTGTTTGTTAGTACTTCTTTTTTACTTCTTGTGACTTCTATGTTCTCGATTTAATTGTGTGTGTTTTGTAGTATATCCGCCACATCGCGGATACATTTCAAAAACGCTTGGTCTTTCTAATCTATAATTTCATACCCGATTGCTTCTACATGAGTCTCACATCGGATAGAGTGATTATACGAATCTAGTTTTCAAAGATCTAAAAAATTTGTCGCAATGTATTCACATTTAATATTTGGAGCTGATCGGGATCGAACCGACGACCTCCTGCTTGCAAAGCAGGCGCTCTCCCAACTGAGCTACAGCCCCTTAGTGCTGACTATGTTGGTGGGCCCAGGTGGGATCGAACCACCGACCTCACGCTTATCAAGCGTGCGCTCTGACCAGCTGAGCTATGAGCCCATGCTAATTAAAGTCATGCAGGCTATAACTTCAGCCTTCTCTTATTTTATGTTAAATGTGCGAGTGGCCAACTTGAAACAGACGATACTTTTTATAGTATCCCTATTCTTGATGATCGACCTCTATCTTCCTTCCGAAGAAGAAAAATATAAAGGAGGTGATCCAGCCGCACCTTCCGGTACGGCTACCTTGTTACGACTTCACCCCAATTACTAATCGCAACTTAGGACCAGGATGACCCTGATACTTCTGTTGTAATTAACTTTCGTGGTGTGACGGGCGGTGTGTACAAGGCCCGGGAACGTATTCACCGCAGCGTGCTGATCTGCGATTACTAGCGATTCCAGCTTCATGAAGGCAAATTTCAGCCTTCAATCCGAACTGAGGTATAGTTTAAGGATTTGCTCCATCTCACGATATTGCTGCCCTCTGTCTATACCATTGTATTACGTGTGTAGCCCTGGACATAAAGGCCATGATGATTTGACGTCATCCCCGCCTTCCTCCACGTTGTCCGTGGCAGTCTTCTGAGAGAACTTGCTAAGCAAGCAACACAGAATAGGGGTTGCGCTCGTTGCGGGACTTAACCCAACATCTCACGACACGAGCTGACGACAACCATGCAGCACCTCGGCTGGCTTCCTTGCGGATCCCTTTCTCTTTCAAAAAAGGTACTACCAGTCGTTCGAGCCCAGGTAAGGTTCTTCGCGTAGCGTCGAATTAAACCACATAATCCACCGCTTGTGCGGGCCCCCGTCAATTCCTTTGAGTTTTAACCTTGCGGCCGTACTCCCCAGGCGGATAACTTAATGCGTTAGCGTCGTCACAGAAGGGGTCGATACCTCCTACAACTAGTTATCATCGTTTACGGCTAGGACTACCGGGGTATCTAATCCCGTTTGCTCCCCTAGCTTTCGTTCTTTAGCGTCAGTAAAGGCCCAGAAGACCGCCTTCGCCACCGGTGTTCCTCCTGATATCTACGCATTTCACTGCTACACCAGGAATTCCGTCTTCCTCTGCCTCACTCAAGAAACTTAGTTTCTGTTGCAGTTTCCGGGTTGGGCCCGGAGATTGCACAACAGACTTAAGCTTCCGCCTACAAACTCTTTACGCCTAGTAATTCCGAGTAACGCTTGCCACCTACGTCTTACCGCGGCTGCTGGCACGTAGTTAGCCGTGGCTTATTCACAGGGTACCGTCATTTTTTTCTTCCCCTGCAAAAGAAGTTTACAATCCGAAAACCTTCGTCCTTCACGCTGCGTTGCTGGATCAGACTTTCGTCCATTGTCCAAAATTCCCCACTGCTGCCTCCCGTAGGAGTGGGGCCCGTATCTCAGTGCCCCTGTGGCCGGTCGCCCTTTCAGGCCGGCTATCCGTCGTTGCCTTGGTAGGCCGTTACCCTACCAACTAGCTGATAGAACATAGGATCGTCTCAAAGCGAAAAACCTTTAAGAAGGAAACGATGCCGCTCCCTTATATTATGGGGTATTAGCTAATCTTTCAATCAGTTATTCCCCACTCTGAGGTGGATTTCCTATGTATTACTCACCCGTCTGCCACTAGAATTACCAATGTATTGCTACACTAATAATCCCCGTTCGACTTGCATGTGTTATGCACGCAGCCAGCGTTAACTCTGAGCCAGGATCAAACTCTCCATTAAAATTGAAAACCTTTATACAGTTGCCTGCACAAAGATTCGCAATCGCTAACGAAGACTTGTTGACTATTGACTCTTAATTATTTTTTTACTTACTCTATTGAATTAACTTGGTTCTTATACATTATATATAAGCATTAGTTAGAATGTCATCTTGATTAGTTAACATATACCCGAAGGCTTATGTCTTCCGTTTCAAGTTGTCCATTCGCACATTTGCGATCAAATTTTCAGAGAGCGAAATTCCCTCGTTTGTTTTCTCTTCCGAGAAACAAATTGGAAATTTTGTCTTGTTTCCTAAGAGCCGTTTTTAGGCTGATAGGATAATAATATAAAATTGTTTTGTGTTTGTCAAGCCTTTTATTCTAAAGACTCATCTTACCCTTACTTCAACTTCAGGTTTAAGCGACTACATTTATATTAAAGCATTTTTACTTTGCTTTGTCAACTACTTTTTAAAATTTACTTTTTAAAACTGTTAACTTAACTAATTAAAGATCGTGTTTCTTGACTACTCTTTTATTAAAGCATATTTGCTTTTGTTTGTCAAGCGCTTTTTTAAAGATTGCTTTTAGCGTTTAAAAAAGCCTTTTGTTTTTTGCTGCTTAATTATTGTAGCATTTGTTTTAAAACTTGTCAACTGTAATTTTTCGTGACTCTTAGTTCTTAAAAACTCGCTACCTTTATAGTATAGCAAACAAACGTAAAATTGTCAAGGCCTTTTTTAACTATTTTAAAAAGGCTTGCTTTGTACTACCTTTTTTATAAGTAACTGACCGTTACTTTTAGTATGTAAATAGTATAGCAGAAATTTTTATTATTTGTCAACCCCTGTTTTTACCGTCGGGGAATTAACTCCTGCTTTATTATATTTTACAATATTTATAAAAAATTATACAGTTATTATATGCTTGATAACTTACTTAAAAACAACGCGCGCTCTTTATATTTAAGCGCAAAAATTTTACCCGCAAAAATTCGCCCCCCGTTTTATTGCGCCTATCTTTTATGCCGCATTGCTGATACTATTGCAGATACTGATATCATTCCGCAAAAGGACAGGATAGATCTCATACGCGCGTTTCCTTATATAATAGATAAGCAGGACCCGCAACAGATTTTAAAGCTTAAAGAATTGATACCCCAAGATTCCTCTACATATATTAATGAAAGAGTATTGATGGAAAATATATCTTTATGCATTAACGCTTTTAATGCTCTAAGCGACTATCATAAAAAAATAACACTGGATGTTGTGCATTCCGTTTGCTTTGGGATGGAGTGGGACTTATCTTTCTTTCCATCTACGGAGAGCGGGCTTTTAAAGGCTATGGTTACCGCCGACGATACCGAAAGATACTGCGACTATATGGGCGGCCAGCCCGGGGTATTTTGGGCGAAGCTGCTTTTAGACGGCAGCGATGACGAAGGTTTTGTTGCCCAGGCGGACTCTATCGGGAAAGCTTTACAGATAGTTAATATATTAAGGGATATGCCCGCCGATATTGCAATAGGCAGGATATATTTGCCGATGAGCGATATCACAAAGAATGATTTAATGCCACAGGATTTCCTGGATAAAAAGAATTACAAGAAGGTGCGCCCTATTATATATAAGTGGATTAACTTCGGGCTTGATAATATACAGGTAACGCCTGACTTTGTAGAGAAAATACCTTTTTGGAGGCTCCCTTCCCGCATTGCCGTTACATTGCCCGCTTTATGGTGCCTGGATACTTTACTGATTTTAGCCGGCGCAAAGAACTTGCTTGACCCTGCTAAAAGAGAAAAGATAAGCCGCAAAACCATTTATAAGACATTGCTGCTAAGCCCCTTTATTTGCATCAATACATATATATTAAGGAAGATATTTAATAAGAAGTGGCAGGCTGTACGGGAAATTACACAATAGTTTTTCCTTTATATATATAATAGGTATATATATAAGGTATAGATATGGAAAAGCCCTCTCAAACGAGAGGGCTTTTTGTTTTACAAAAGGAATGAGGCTTTGCGCGCGCTTGCTGCAGGGCCACGTGCAGTTTAGATACTCACGACACAGGAGTGCGCTTCGCGCTCTTTTCGTACATAAAGTAAAGTATCATTTGCCACATCACAAGTATTGCATTATATATATAAAGGAACATAACATAATCATTATTATAAAGATATTTATGTGTTATGCCTAGCATATACCCCACAAAAACAAGGCTTAAAAACAGCAGGCTTACGCCCTCAACACTTTTACTTTTTATCGTCTTACGGATGGCAAAGGGCCAGCTGACGCCAAAGCATATCAGCATACCCGCTTCAAAGATGCTCATAAATTCTCCGGGCCGTACTTCTTCTCCCTTCTGGCTTTACGCTTGGCAAGCCTTTGCGCTTTTGTATCCCTGACGGAGTAGCCGCCAATCCTATCGGGCAGGTTGGAGACTTCCTCGTCAATAGATCCGTTCCACTCAAACTCGCGCCCGCAAGCTACGATTACGGTACCTGTTTCAACACCCTCTTTTAAGAGCGCCTTTTCCAGGCCGATTTTTTTAAATGTATTTCTTAATCGGTCAACCGCTTCGGGCTGGGCGAAGTTAGTCATCAAAATAAAATCTTCCACCTTTTTGCCTGTGATTTGCACGCGGCCGTCTTCAAGTTTATTGATTTTGAAAAGCGGCTCCACTGTGTGCAATACGGCTTTAGGTTTTTCCACGGGGGCTTCCACTTTTACCGGCGTGGCGGAAAGGACTTTTATGACTTCGTCTAAAACTTTATTTATGCCACTGCCCGTCGCCGCAGAAATTAAAAATACTTTAAATTTAGGGTATTTTTTTTCTATCTTTTTAAAGGTATCTTCCGCGCCTTCAATATCAGATTTATTGATGATGATTATACGCGGCTTTTTATATAAGTCTTTAGAAAACTGTTTTAACTCATTCTCTATAACCTTGACGGATTTTACTGCGTCAAGCCCGTCAAAGCCCTGTGGGTCAACCATATGTAAAAGGATACGCGTGCGCTCTATGTGTTTAAGGAACTGGTGTCCCAAGCCCTTACCGTCGCTTGCGCCTTCTATGATGCCGGGGATATCTGCCACCACAAAGCTTTTGCCTTTATATGTTGCTATACCTAAATTAGGGTTTAAAGTTGTGAAAGGATAATCCGCGATTTTGGGGCGGGCGGCTGATACCGCCGATAAAAATGTGCTCTTGCCCGCGTTGGGAAAGCCGAGCAGCCCGACGTCAGCCAGCACTTTAAGCTCAAGGATTAGGGTTACTTCGTCCCCGGGCTGGCCGATTTCCGCTATACGCGGAGCGGTGTTGCTGTGCGATTTAAAACTTAAATTACCGCGCCCGCCGCGCCCGCCTTTTGCGACGATTGCCGTTTGGCCTGCCTCAGTTAAATCTGCAATCAATACGCCGTCCTTTTTGACGACGGTGCCTAAGGGGACAAGGATTACTTTGTCAAAAGAGTCCTCCCCCGTACAATTGTTGGGCGTACCTCGCCCGCCGTTGCCCGCCTCTATATGCGGATTATACGCGAGCTCCTGCAAGGTGGTTAAGTTAGGTTCCGCCTTTAATATTACGTCCCCGCCCTTACCGCCGTTACCGCCGTTTGGGCCGCCGAATTCTATGAACTTCTCCCTTCTGAAAGAGAGGCATCCGTCCCCGCCTTTACCGGCTTTGACGTAGATTTTTACTCTGTCTAAAAAATTATTTGATTGCATATTTATATTATATAAAAAAGACCCCTCAAAAGAGGGGCCTTTTTTTAGCTCAAAAACTATTTATTATTTTTTGGCTTCTTCCTGAGGATAGACTGAGACTTGCTGTTTGCCTTTCTTTGCCCATTCAAATGTTACAATGCCTGAAACTCTTGCAAACAAGCTGTCGTCGCTTGCTCTAGAAACATTATTGCCCGGCAGGATTTTTGTACCGCGTTGTTTAAGTATGATTTCGCCCGCGTTTACGAACTGTGAGCCGTACCTTTTAACGCCTAATCTTTGACCGTGACTGTCTCTACCGTTAGATGAAGAGCCTTGTGCTTTTGTATGTGCCATTGTTATTCACCTTCCGTGGTTATAAGACTATTTCTTTAATCTTGATTTCGGTAAGATTCTGCCTGTGACCCTGGGTTCTTTCATAACCTTTTTTAGGTCTCTTCTTAAATACAATAATCTTGCGACCGCGTAAATGTCTTACGACTTCAGCGGTGACCTTGGCGGCTTTGGCCGCTTTGGCATCTGATGAGGTAGCTTCAGCATTATTGGCCCACAGTGATTTTAATTCCACTACGGCGCCGACTTCTGCTTCAAGCCTTTCAACCTTCAGATTTTGACCGGGGGTTACCCAGTATTGTTTTCCACCTGTTTCTATGATTGAATACATAATTTTATTTTATCAAAAAAAGCGGAAAATAGCCAATGCAACATACTTACTATGTGCATTGCGCCGTGCTTTTTTTGTTCAAAGCGTTTAAGCTTCATATTTATTATAATAAATTTATATCAATTTGTTAAGGAGACAGATAAAAAACTATTATCATAAACTTTAATTTTTAATTTGGTTATTTTAGGGCTATACGAAACGTGTATAGAGTATTTTCCAAAAGAAAATCCTAACGTAACTAAAATAATCGCTTTCCGCATGCAATTTTATTGCACGCGGCGGCGGTTATATTGGCACTCCGTTAGGCTGATATACCGCCGTTTTTTATTGCCCCTGCCCATAACGTATTTTTTAGGACCATATGCCAGGCATATGGAGTGTTTGCCCACAAGGTAAGCCTAACGGAACTAAAAAAGCGCATTTTGCCATACGCATAAAAAGTGCGGTTCTTTGTTTCGTTACAAAAAACGATGAACAGGTGCTTTCTATGCAAAAATATAATAAGGTTTTAATAATTCTTAAAAAGAAAATAGGCGATACCGTTTGCGCCGCCCCAATGCTTAAGCTGCTGCGCGATACTTACCCAAACGCCCGGATTGACTTCCTGGCCAAAGAGCCCGCTGCAACGACGTTAAAATATAATAAGAATATCAATAATCTGCTAATCTATAAAAGAAAGGATATATTAAAAATTATCCTCCACATTATTAAAACGCATTATGATTTGGTTATTGATTTATATCCTACTGAAGAAACAGCTTTATTTACCCTCTTAAGCGGCGCAAAAACAAGGATACGCGGGTACTTCCTCCACAAAGAAAAGCTGTACCATAAGCTGGTTTATAATATGCGTTTTGATTATCATAAGATAACGCAAAAATATACGCCGCACAGGTATATCGCCTTCCTCAAAGACATAATTGATATAGATTTTAAAAACCTGCCGCCGATGGAGCTGCCGCTGCCGCCAAACAGTAATGACATTTTCGCGCAGGCTGCGCCACAGCTGCAAAATAAAGATTTTATTGTTTTTGTGCCTAATGCTTCCTCCAATCTGAAAAAGTGGCTGCCCGATTATTGGGCCGATTTGGCTGCGCTTATAAAACATAAATATGGTTTGGAGGTTTGCATCCCGTACACAGGAAGCGAGGCGCAGTTGCCGCTGCAAATCAAACAGTCGGCTGCGCTTAAAAATATAGACATACAAACAGTTTTAACTGATGATTTGCAAGAATTAATTTGCGTTTTAGCCAATGCAAAAGCCGCTGTAACAACCTGCACGGGCACAAAGCATCTGGCCATAGCTTTAGATATACCCACTGTAACACTGCAAACAATTACCAACCAAGAAGTTTGGCATCCCGCTGCGAACCCGAAACACCTTTTAGCAAAGGCGCCGGGGTTGGATTGCTTCGGGTGCGATAGCGATACTTGCAAAAATGGCAATGCTTTGTGTATTAAAAACCTGAGCCCGCAAATTGTTATGGGAATGTTGGAAAAAGTTTTAAAATGCTAAAATATTTTTAATGAAAAAAGTTATCGTAGGTTTAAGCGGGGGCGTGGACTCCTGCACGACGGCCTTCCTGCTAAAGCAGCAGGGCTTTGACGTTACGGGCGTTAATATGAAGGTATGGAATGACGACCTGCCGCTGCCTGATGACATCACAATAGCATCCTGCCTGCGCCCTGTTGACGCGGGGCCGGAGCTTAAAAAAATCGCCGATGCGATAGGCATAAACTTTAAAATTTTAGATTGCAGTCAGGAATTTTCCGCTGCGGTTTTATCTTATTTCCGCAATGAATATCTTAACGGCAGGACGCCGAATCCCTGCGTTATGTGCAACAGCATAATAAAGTTTGGGATACTGCCCGCCGCAGCAAGACGCGAGGGTTTTGATTATGATTTTTTTGCCACAGGCCATTATATCCGCAGCTGTTATGACGAAAAAACTAAAAGATACCAATTAAAAAAAGCCGCTGATATCAAAAAGGACCAAACTTACTTCCTTTACCGTTTATCGCAGGAACAACTTTCAAAAACAATCTTCCCTTTAGGTGATATGACTAAAGAGCAGGCCCGCCAAATAGCGCGCGATAATAATTTGCCAGTCGCCGACAAGCACGACAGCCAGGACTTTTTTTGCGGCGATTATTCAAAGCTTATCGGCGCGCCTAATACTATCGGCAATATTGTAGATAAGAACGGCAAAGTAATAGGCAAACATAACGGGATTTGGAATTATACTATCGGCAAGCGCAAAGGCCTTACAGGCGGCGGCACGGATAAACCGCTTTATGTAATAAAAATATCGCCCGAAAATAATCAGATTGTGGCGGGATATAAAGAAGATTTGTTTAGTGATACGCTTATTGCCAAAGACGTAAACTGGATATCAATAGCTAAGCCGGCCGGCCCGATTAAGGCCGCAGTTAAAATACGCCAGCAGCATAAAGAGGCAGCGGCAACTGTTTATCCCTTGGACGGCAATAAGGTTAAGGTAGTTTTTGAGCAGCCGCAAATGTCAATCACCGCAGGGCAAAGCGCCGTTTTTTATGAGGGCGATTTACTTTTGGGCGGCGGTATAATAGAATAGTTTTTAGTTATAAATTACGGAGGGAGTATGAGGAAAATCAGTATAGCAGTTATATCATTATTTTTCGCCGCTGCGGCTTTTGCCGCCACCTGCGATTGCGCTGTTACAGACTATGCCTGTAAAAATGAATGCGCCAAAAAAGCGGCTGCCGAAAACAAGGCTGCCGTTAAAAATTCTGTAGCGAAAGCCAAAAAAGACGCCACAGCAAAAAAGGCTGAAGGCAAGGCTAATGTAAGCAAAGCTAAAAAAGACGCGGCACAGGCTAAGACTGACGCTAAAGCTAAAATAGCTAAAGCCAAAGAAGACGCAGCTAAAGCTAAGAAGGAGAATGAGGCTGCTTCACAAAAATCTAAAGCCGAAAATAAAGCCAAGCAGGAAAAGGCAAAAGCCGACGCTAAAGCTAAATTAGAAAAGGCTAAAACACAGGCCAAGGACTCACAAAAGCAGGCTAAAGAAAACTCAAAAGCCGCAAAGAAACAAGCTAAAGAGGATTGGAAACAAACCAAAAAAGATCTTAAAGAATTAGCTGAAATATAAACAAAAAGCCCCGTTAAAAAAACGGGGCTTTTTTTGCAGCTTAAAAACTTACATCAGGAAAGAGGCGTCAAAGCGCATACCTGTTTTAAAGAGTATATTATAGTATTTAAGTGAGGTTACGCCATTACTGTCCGTCCCCATAAAATCGGTATAATAATAGCGGCCTTCAATGGCAAAGAAGGTGCCGTTTCCCGTCTCCAGCTCCGCCCCTAAACCTGCCATAAAAGATATGCCGCCCTGCGTATTTTTTGTAAACTCTTTACCGCTTTCATCAAACCCCAGTCTTACTATATCGGCCCCTATCCCCAAAGGCACATAAAGCGTAAACGGGCTGCGCGGCAATAAATGGATTTTGCCTAAAATAAGCGGCGTATAATGCGCCGTAGAAACCCTGTAGCGGTTGCCGTTAATATCTTGCGCCGCGCCGTAGCCGTTATCGGAATAAGCAAAGTCAAAACCCGCCGCTAAATAACGGTTAAGATAGGTTAATGCGGTAAGGCCGTATGTAAAACCGCTGCCGCCGTACTCCACAGATTTATTATCAAAATCACGCTGCGTTTTGCTGACGGAGACGCCGCCGAAAAACGAAAGTTCGTTTAAGCCTGCCTCTGTATAAAACGGGCTTTTTGCATAATCCTGCGCAAAGAGCGGTAAGGCCGCTGTAAATAAAAATGCGGCGAGAATTGTTTTTTTGAACATTATTTCCCCTGCTGTTTTGCTTGTTGTTTTTTTAGTTTGAGCGCCTTTTCCTGTTTTTTGATTTCACGCCATTGCGCAAGCGCTTCCTCGGGCGTGGCGGCTTTGGCGTCCCCAAATACATGCGGGTGGCGGCGCGTAAGCTTTTGGTTTAGGCCGTCTATAACATCCCCGATATCAAAGCGGTTTTGTTCCGCCGCGATTGCCGTGTGGAACATTACCTGTAAAAGGAGATCGCCCAGCTCTTCCTGCAAATTTTCATCGTCCTTATTATTTATTGCGCAGATGACTTCCTGCGACTCTTCCTGCAAATTCTTGATAAGGCTTTCATGCGTTTGCGCCCTATCCCACTTACAGCCTTCGGGCGCGCGCAGCGTGCGCATTATATTGATTAGTTTTAAAAAGTTTTCCTGAGTATTTTTATCGTCAGTCATTTACCCCACCCCGCAAATTTTTATGCTTCTTTTACCGCTTAGTTTAAGATATTCAAAATTGCCTTCAAACACCTTCTTCATACCTACGTCTATACCTATTAATTTGCCGTCGGCCGTCATCACTATTTTACCGGTTACCGTGTGGCCGATTATTTGCCTGAACGGGCAAAGCATATAATTGTCTAAAAGAGAATTAAAATCTTCCCAGAATATGCCGCCGTATCTATCCCCCCCGCCGCGCATAAAACTTACATTAAATATCGGGTGCGAATAATGGTTGGAAATTACCGATTCAACAAAAATGCGGTTAATTTCCTTAGCCATTTTGGGCGCAGTTATTTTAACTTCCCCCAAAGGCTGTTTTAGCACGGCGTACAGGCTGTCGCAAACGCCCGCGTGCGTAAATAAAAAACCTTTATTGCTGTAGGCCGCCTGCCATTTGCCGCTTTCTATGCCGGAGATAAGTTTTTTGCGGAAATCCTCCACCTGGAAGCGCGGAAGCGAAGTTATAAAATAGTTTTTACGCAGTATCTCCAGCTCGTGGTTGCCAACTATGCGGATAATATCGCCGCCCGCCGCTTTGGCTTGGGGGAGAAGGACGTCTAAAAGGCGGTCAATCTCAAGCGGGTTTAAGCCGCGGTCCAAAATATCGCCTATTTGCAAAAGCACAGTTTTGCCGCCTGTCCAATTAAGGTCAGGATCCATAAGGCCCGCACTGATAAGCACAGCGGCCAATGAATGGTACTCGCCGTGTGCGTCGCCGACAGCTATTAGTGTACGCGGATTATTTGCTCTCATAACGATATTAGTTTTATTATACAAATGTAAATACTATAATAATAGTAGAATTGTGAAAAAGAATCTTAAATTCCTTAAAGCTAAAAAATATCTTGTACGCATTCTCGGCGCGGGAAATGTGGCTGATGACGCCGTCTCTTTATCCCTAAACGCTTATGACTGCAGCAGCGCAAAAACACTGCCTTATGCCGTATTAACAATAAATAAAGCCGATACTTTGCCGCAAATTATAAAAGTATTAAACCGTTTTAATATCCCCTTTTTGCCGAGGATGAGCGCCACTAACCACTGCGGCGCGTGCGTCCCCATCAAAGGCGGCTGCATACTTAATATGGCCCCGCTTGATAAGATTTTGGAAGTAAACACACAAGAAGGCTTTGCCATTGTTGAGCCCGGCGTTATAAATAAACATTTGCAAGATGAGCTTGAGCCGCTTGGCTTCTTTTACGCGCCCGATCCTGCCAGCATGGCTTTTACTACTATCGGCGGAAACGCCGCTTTAAATGCGGGCGGACCCAAAACATTAAAATACGGCGCGACTTTAGCTAATATAATAAAAGCGCAAATAGTTTTGCCTGACGGCGAGACCTGCCTGCTTGAGCGTGAAAAGGACGGGCCCTCTTTATTGCCGCTTTTGGTCCACTCGGAAGCGACTTTGGGCATTATCACAAAACTTTGGGTTAAAATTTTACCAAAACCTCAAAAAACAAAAACCGTATTGGCCTGTTTTAAAAGTTTAAATGATACGATGAAGGCCGTAACGCAAATAATCGCCGCAGGCATTATACCCTGTGCGCTTGAGGCTATGGACAAAACCACAATAGAAGCCACAAAAACAGATTTGCCCAAAGGAACGCAGGCTGTATTAATAGTAGAGATGGACGGCAAGGATTTAAATAAGGAAAAAGAATCCGTACTGTATATCTGCCTGCAAAACAATGCTTTAAATACTATCGCGGCCGATGATGAAATACAAAAAGAGAAGCTTTGGGCCCGCCGCCGTAATGCCTGCAGCGCATTAAGCGCGCTGGCCCCAGCAGTTGCCGCGCTTGACGGCACTGTGCCGCGCGTTAACCTGCCGCAAGCTATAGAAGATATACGCGCGATACTGGATAAATATGCGCTGCGCGCGGGGATGGTTTTCCACGCGGGCGACGGCAATATACACCCTAATATCATTTTGGACGAACGCAATTTATTTGAAGTTTCACTCGTCAAAAAAGCTGTTAAGGAAATTAATGCAGCCGTAGTAAAAAACGGCGGCACTATAAGCGGAGAACATGGCGTAGGCATTGAAAAGCGCGCCGCCATGGGTTTGATGTATGAGGAAAATACAATCAAACTGTTTAAAGAAATCAAAAAAAGTTTTGACCCTTTAAACCTTTCCAACCCCGATAAGGTTTTACCGGTAGCGACGCAAAGCGCCACGGTTATAACTGTAAATAAAGAGATAGAAAATACCGCGGCAAAAATTAAGAATGCCTATTCCAAAAAAGAGCCCGTAATTATCGCGGGCCTGCAAAGCAAATTTAAAAATAAAAAAGCTTTGGATATTACCGCTTTAAATAAAATTATTGAAGTTGACGCGCAAAACTTTACCGTTACCGCGCAGGCGGCGATACCTTTAAAAGAGCTGGAAGAAGCCCTGGCAAAACAAAATTTATTTTTGCCTTTTCCCTCCGGCAAAGGAACTTTGGGCGGCGCGTACGCTGCTAAAAGTTTTGACTGTTTTGAAGACTATATTACCGCCATACAATTTATTTTGCCAAACGGGACAATAATAAACGCAGGCGGAAAGTTTGTTAAGAATGCGGCGGGATATGAAATAATAAAATTATTGCACGGAAGCTGCGGCGCGCTGGGCTTGATAACACAAATTACATTAAGAGTGTTTGCCGAAAAGCCGCATAAAATAAAACAAAAGACTTTCAGGTTTTTTGAGCCTGATACTTTAAATACAAAAATTAAAAATATTTTTGATAAAGACAATATCTTTAACCCGTTCATTTACGGCAATTAATATGACAGAAAATTATTACCCGCATATAGAAATTTTCGGCGAGAGCAAAAAACGCTTACACAGCGGCTTAGATTTATATGAAAGCAGCGTATCCTGTAACCGCTGCGGCGCGTGCGCGCGCATCTGCTTAAGTTACCAAATCAATAAGCAGGAGACGCGCAGCCCAAGAGGCCGCAACCAATTATTAAGGCTTATTTTTGAAAATAAAATAAAATTGTACGCAGATAAAAAAATTATCCTGCCGTGCGTTACAACCTGCCTGCAATGCGGACGGTGCACAAGTTTATGTTCCGCCGCTGTGCCGACGGCTTTGCATATGCGCGAAATATTGCGCTGTTATGATATGGAAAGGCCCTCATTATCCTTAAAATTTTTTACGGCCAGCCACAATTTATTTTTTGCATTAAAAACACGCGGCGTAAAATTGCCCGCTGTTGCCAAGCCGCAAGCTGTATTTGCGCCTGACGTTTTTACAGTCAAAAATTTAAAGGCCGCGCTTAAGATTATTCAGGATAATACCGGGGAGGCGGCCGTCCTTAAAACCGCGCTTTTACTGCCTTATAACGCGGCATATAATACTTTGCCGGCTATTGGAAATTTATTGCGGAAAATTAAGGCTGAGTTTGATTTAACCGCAAAAGGACAAAATATACCTTTAATAACAGACAGCATCACAATTTACCGCTTGCTTAAAAATTCAAAGGAGTTTGACGGGGTTGATATACGCTTTATAACAGATATACTCAAAGATGCTAAAGAGGCAGCGCAATTTAAAAATAAAAGAATTACGCTGCTGCCAAATTTTATTTTTAATCCGCAAAATGGCGAGACGGAAAATATAATTAAAAAGCTTAATTGTGGACGTAATGATTTTTTGATAGAGTTTAACAAAGAGCAGCTGCCCGCTTTAGGCCTGGCCGCTTACGGACATAGCGCGCAGCATAAGAAAATACGCGCTTTTGTTAAAAAGCAAATTAAGAAAGACGCGCCCGATATTCTGGTTACCATAGACGGCGCAGATTGGCGGTATATTAAAAAACTGCTTAAAAAAGAAAACGCAATAAAGGTTTTGCATATAACGGAACTGGCCGCGATTATTTATGATGACTGACGCTAAAAAAACTATCCACTCTGAAGAAAAACTTAATATGCTTATTGAGTTTGGAAAGCACCTTTCCGCGCAGAACAATCTTGATGATTTGCTCTCGCTCATCGCCACGCAGATAACTAATATAATCGGCGCGCGGCGTTGCTTTATTTTCCTTAAAGACAATAAGCAGCAGGAGCTTTGGTCCAAAATAGCAAGCGGCAAGGGCCTTAAATATATAGAGGCGCATTTGCCTTTAAATGGACATAGCATAGCCGCTAAAGTTTGTTCCACAGGCAAAAGCATAAACATACCTGATACCGATGCGGTGGATGGGTTTTCCAGAGATTTGGACTCTTTGCTCGGCGTAAAAACAAAAGCTATTTTGGCCGTACCGTTGAAAAATAAGGACGGGGAGGTTATAGGCGTCTTCCAGCTTAGTAATAAAAAGAATAATACACCTTTTGATAAAAAGGACGAAGGCCTGCTGACACTCCTGGCCAGCCTGGCAAGCGGTAATATAGAAATTGCCGCATTGTATGAGGAAGTCCGCCTTTCAAACCTTGAAACTATTTACAGGCTGGCTATCACCGCGGAATACCGAGACCAGCACGACACTAAAATACATTTGGAAAATATAAGCCGTGTTTGTGAGATGCTGGCCAAGCAGCTTGGCCTTTCACAAAAAGAAACCGATACAATAAAAAACGCCAGCCTTTTACACGATATAGGCAAAGTAGCTATACCTGACCATATTTTACTTAAACCGGGCAAGCTTACAACAGAGGAATTTACAATAATGAAAGAGCACGCTGCCTATGGCGGCAAAATTTTGGCCGACGCAAAATCAAAAATTTTACAGACGGCATGTATTATGAGCATGCATCATCACGAAAAGTTTAACGGCAAAGGTTACCCTGCAGGCCTTAAAGGCGATGAAATACCGCTTGAGGCCAGGATACTTGCAGTAGCTGACGTATTTGACGCGCTTTGTATGCGCAGGGTTTATAAACAGTCGTGGGGGCCTGATAAGTCCTATCAATTTATAGTTGAAAATGCCGGTATAGACTTTGACCCCGAAGTGGTTGAAGCTTTTAAAAAAACATATCCGGAAATTAAAAAACTATACGCCGCTTTATAGCACATAATTATTTATAATATAGACAATAAAGCAATTTAAAATAATTAAAGAGGATAATAAAATGAAAAATTATAACAATAAAAAGGGGTTCACTTTACTGGAAATTTTGGTTACTGTGCTTATTATCGCTATACTTTCCGGTATTGCCATACCCAATTATATGAGGGCGGTGGAAAAGACAAGGATTGCAACGCATTTGCCGCTTTTGATGGACGTACAAAAAGGCCTTGTGCTTTATTATGCCCAGCGCGGCGGATATCCTACTACATTTAGGAAGCTGCCTGTATCTATCACCAATGTGTTTACGCCGGAGAGTGATGTTTCAGAAGGAAGCCCTATAAGGGCAGTAAAGAACGATTCTTTATGCGAGATTAAGTTTACACCCGCAACCGATATTTTAGAATATGCCTGCAAAGCTAATATAAGTGATGGGACATTTGGCTCCGTAGGCTGGAAGTTTGAATTTACTTTTAATAATACCTCAAACGGTTTGGTGGAAGCAGGAAAGTTCTTTGTAATTACCGCCTCCGGCGACCGGAGAAGGGATTTGGCAAAGCTTGCCATATCAAACGGCTGGACCCAGATGAGCGACGGTAAGTTTGAGATTGATATTAAGAGAGATTAGGCGCTTTTAGCAATTAAGATTTAACAGTTATCTATTTTAATACAAAAACCCCCGTTCAACGTTCAAGCGGGGGTTTTTTCATTTGATATCTTAAGTTAGTTCATAAGCGGGATTTGTGTTTTCTCTTTAAGCGTACCGAATTTATTTAAACCCTCTAAATCATTTAAATCTACTGAGAGCTCATATTCAATCTGTTTGTCCATAAGCTCTTTAGCTAGTTCTTGTACGACAGGCAGTTTAATCAGTTCAAGATGCTCTTCTAAGAGCGGCATATATCTTGTCCTTTTCTCATACAGCACGGAGGAGACAAGCTGCTCGCCAAACTTTTCTTTTAAAAGAAATACCTCATATCCAAATAATTCAGGCCTGTTTTGATATGAATCTTCCAAAATATTTTCTACTACTAAGCGCTTATTGGAGACCATGCTTGCCTGACTTTCTACCGATGACATTGTAAGCACGCCAATTGCGCTTACCGCAACAAGTACGGCGCCTACAGCTCCGCCTTTGCCTTTTAAATGCGCCGAGCAGGTTGAAAGGAACTTTCTGTGTACTCTGGTAAGATAACCCTCAGGACGAAATGAAACTTTATTTAATTTCTCTATAGTTTTTTCTGCCGCTGCAATTGCTTTTTTAGTTCTTTCCGCCGCTTCTGCACTATATACACCTGTGCGGGCAAAGGCTTTTTCTTCCGCTATTTTTGCTCTTTCAACCGCTCTCATTTTCCTTACAAGCTTGCGTGTTGTTAGTATATCTGCATCTGCCTCACTATGCACCCAGTCACCAAAGATATCAATAAATTTGTTCTCAAATTTTTCAGCTGCGGCTAATACCTCTTTAAGGTTCTTAGTTGTTGGGGCATTATATTTTTTCTTTATTGCATCTACACTCGCTCCAATACCACATGCCCCGGCCCCCAAAACACCTGCTGAAACAATAAGTACACCTGCTGCCTTGAACAGAAACAGCACGATATTGCCTATTTCATTTATATCATTTTGGGTTCTAATTGCTCTGTCTATATCACGAAAGCCCATATGAAACACTTGTTTTACTTCTGAAAGCGGCATATTGCTATAGTCTTTCACCGCCACTTGCGCTTCGGCATTTGTTGGCGTTTTAGATTCCTCTTTTACCACACCCTCCGCCGCATACGCGCCCTGGGGAATAAGCAAAGCTGCTATGAGGAAAACGCTTAAAATCTTTTTAGTCATAGTCTTACTCCTGTTTAGAATATACTGCTTTATACTTTTATTATAGTAAGCTTATTTTTTATTAACCACGGCCATAAGTCCTACTTACGTATATAAATTAGTCCTATGCAAACACTTTAGAGCGATAAACTTTATAAAAAAAGGCCCTCGTTATGAGGGCCCTTTATCTTTTTAGCAAAAGAGTTATTATGCGTTTAACTTAGAGGTATCAATGTGTAAGCCGGGGCCCATCGTTGAAGAGACGGAGACCGTCCTTACATAGACGCCTTTAGACGTCGTCGGCTTTACTTTATTGATAACTTCTAATACTGCTTTGGCATTTTCAAATAATTTTTCTGCATCAAAAGAAGCTTTACCTACGGGTACGTGTACGATGCCGTAAGTATCGGCTTTGAACTCTATTCTGCCTGCTTTAAGTTCCTTTACAGCCTGCGCGATATCAAATGTTACCGTGCCTGCTTTCGGGTTAGGCATTAAGCCGCGGGGGCCTAATACTTTAGCGGCTTTAGCGAGATCTTTCATCACATCAGGCGTGGAGACTAAAACATCAAAGTCTATTTTGCCTTTTACGATTTCTTCAATCATATCATCGCCGCCGACGATATCCGCGCCTGCTTTCTGCGCTTCTACTGCCTTTTCGCCTTTAGTGATGACCGCTATCTTTTTGGTTTTGCCTGTGCCGTGCGGCAATACTACCATGGTGCGGACCTGCTGGTCTGACTTCTTGGTGTCTATGCCGAGGCGGACATGCAATTCTATAGTTTCGTCAAATTTTGCTTTGGCATTATCTTTTGATAATGTTACGGCTTCTTTGAGCGTATAGAGTTTGCCTGCTTCTACTGATTTCCTTGCGGATTCAATTCTTTTTCCCATCTATATCTCCTTTAGGTTTACGGGCTGAAAAGCCCTCCCTTTTTATACCGACGGTTTGGTTTAACCGATGATATCTACGCCCATGCTTCTGGCGGTGCCTTTTACCATTTCCGCGGCTTGCTTAACATCTTTGGTGTTTAAATCGGGCAACTTTTCAGTTGCGATTTCTTCACACTGTTTCTGCGTAAGCTTGCCTACTTTGTCTTTATGCGGTGTGCCGGAACCTTTCGGTAAACCGAGCTTCTTTACGATAAGGACTGCCATGGGCGGCATCTTTGTGATGAAAGAGAAGGACCTGTCTTCATATACTGTAATGACGACCGGGATTTTTATGCCTTTCTCTAACTTTGCGGTTTTTGCATTAAACTGTTTGCAAAATTCCATGATGTTCACGCCGTGCTGGCCCAATGCGGGACCTACGGGTGGCGCAGGGTTTGCAGCGCCTGCAGGAATTTGCAGTTTAATGTATCCTTTTATCTTTTTCTCTTTTGCCATTGTTTTATTACTCCTTAATTGCCTTGCAAAAGCAAGGTACTACAAAATCAGTTAATTTTCTCAACCTGGAGGTAATCTACTTCCACCGGGGTGGCCCTGTCAAATACCGTTACCATTACTTTTAATCTGTTCTTGGCTTCGTTGACGTCTTCTATCACGCCCACAAAGTGCTTGAACGGACCTTCCGTAACGCGTACCTGCTCGCCGCGGCTGAACTGTACCGCATGTTTGGGTTTGCCTTCGGACTGGTTGATTCTTTCCATTATAGCGTCAATCTCTTCCTGCGGGAGTGAGACCGGGTGCGGATCGCCTAAAAAGCCCGTTACGCCCGTGATATTGCGGATGAACCAAAAGGTTTCGCTTGTAAGTATCATCTCAACTAAAATATAGCTGGGGAAGAATTTGCGCTGGCTGTGCCTTTGTTTATTTTGTTTTACTTCTACTACTTCTTCAGTAGGAACCAAAACATTAAATACCCTGTCGGCAAAGTTTTGGACTTTAATTTGAGTTAAAATCTTTTCTTTTACTTTGTCCTCATGGCCTGTTTGGGTATGCACGATAAACCAAGCCTTTTCCTGCGCGGGAGTATTGTCCGCTACAGAGGCGGTGTTGTTTTCTTCGTTCATTATCTGCTCCCGATTATTTTGTTAAGCACGGAAGATAAAACAAAATCTATGCCGCTTATGTATACGGAAACGATACCTACTACCACAAATACAAATATCGTGGATTGTATCATTTGCGCTCTGGAAAGCCATACGCTTTTTTTAAGCTCCATATGGGCTTCCCTAAGGAAGTTTATTGCTTTTTTCATTATAAAATACTCTTCTTTTTAAAATCTGGCAGGAGCGGAAGGACTTGAACCTTCAGTCCTGGTTTTGGAGACCAGTGGTTTACCAGTTAACCGACACTCCCATCTAAAATGTACTACCCTTCGGGATTATTTAGAGGCTTTGCTCTCTTTATGAGTAGTAGTTTTACCGCATTTTTTGCAAAATTTGTTAGATTCTACTTTATAATCTTTCTTTTTGCCCCTGGCGAAATAATAGTTTTTGCTTTTGCATTCGCTGCAGGTCAATACTAAAGTCATTCTTTCTGCTGTTGCCATTTTCTTATACCTTGTTTTAGATACCTATAGGGATATTGATTATCAATACCCCTATAGGCTTAAATTCTGCTGCAGTTTATGAGTAAACTTTGCAGCCGCCCGTACTAAAGGAGCTTAAGGCTAAACATTTTATACGGGCCGGCTTGCAATTTGTTTGTTACTCAATAATCTTGGTTACTACGCCTGCGCCTACTGTTTTGCCGCCTTCGCGGATAGCAAACCTTACGCCTTCTTCCATTGCTACGGGGGTGATAAGGGTTACTTCAATTTCAGCATTGTCGCCGGGCATAATCATGTCGCCTTTAAAGCTTAACTCGCCGGTTACGTCCGTCGTTCTGAAGTAGAACTGGGGTTTGTAGCCCGGGGTTAAAGGTGTATGGCGGCCGCCTTCGTCTTTCTTCAAGATATAGACCTGGCCCGTGAACTTCTTGTGCGGGGTGATTGATTTGGGAGCTGCCAATACCTGGCCGCGTTCTACCTGGCTCTTTTCAATACCGCGTAACAAGATACCGACGTTATCGCCTGCCATACCTTCGTCTAATAATTTGCGGAACATTTCAATACCGGTTGCAACGGAGGTTAAGGTGTCCCTAAAACCAATGATTTCTACGTTGTCGCCGACTTTGATGATACCGCGTTCAATTCTGCCTGTGGCTACTGTGCCGCGGCCGGTGATTGAGAAGACGTCTTCAACAGCCATAAGGAAAGGCTTGTCGGTTTCTCTCTTCGGTTCGGGGATCCATGTGTCCAAAGCTTCAAGAAGTTTCTTAATAGCGGGGATACCGTTATCGTCCGTGCTGCCTTCAATTGCTTTTAAGGCTGAACCGCGGATGACGGGGGTATTGTCGCCGTCAAACTCATATTTGGAAAGAAGTTCGCGGACTTCCATTTCAACTAAGTCTAACATTTCGGCGTCGTCTACTAAATCTACTTTGTTTAAGAATACGACGAGTTTAGGTACGTTAACCTGCTTTGCGAGCAAAACGTGCTCTTTTGTCTGGGGCATAGGGCCGTCTACTGCGGAAACGACCAAGATTGCGCCGTCCATCTGGGCTGCGCCTGTGATCATGTTCTTAATGTAGTCAGCGTGGCCCGGGCAGTCAATGTGTGCATAGTGCCTTGCGTCTGATTCGTATTCAACGTGTGATACTGCTACTGTTACGATTTTGCTGGCATCACGTACGACACCGCCTTTTGCGATATCGGCATAAGCCATTTCTTTTGATTTGCCTTCACCGGCTAAAACCTTGGTTAAAGCGGCGGTTAATGTGGTCTTACCGTGGTCCACGTGACCGATCGTACCGACGTTAACGTGAGGTTTCACTCTGGAAAACTTCTCTTTAGCCATATTACTATCTCCTTTGTTTTATTTAAAACTTTTAGCTGGGAATGGGATTTGAACCCACGACCTTCTCCTTACCATGGAGATGCTCTACCAGCTGAGCTATCCCAGCAAAAAAATATTACGTAAGTTCTTTAAGTCCTTACGCCCTTGTAAGCGGGCGAAGGGAATCGAACCCTCGCCATCAGTTTGGAAAACTGAGGTTCTGCCATTGAACTACGCCCGCATACAGGCACATAGTTTATTATACAAAAAACTACCGCTATTGTATATAATCCAATAGCAGATAACTGAAAAATGGAGGCGCGAGTGGGAATCGAACCCGCGAATAGCAGTTTTGCAGACTGCCGCCTTACCACTTGGCCATCGCGCCATTTATTCTTGTTTTATTATTATATTAAATCCTGCGATATTGTTGCAAGCATTATTTAATTGCCTCAACCTTATACACGGTTGACGACGTAAAAAGCTGTCCGCCTTTAATTACCGCCGAGGGAAACTGCGGTTTATTAGGGCTGTCGGGATAGTGCTGCGTTTCAAGGCAAAATGCGCCAAAGTGTTTATAGTTCGCCCCGTATTTACCCGTATCTTTTCCCAAAAGATAGTTGCCGCTGTAAAAATGCACTGAAGGTTCCGTAGTGGAAACTTTTAACATAAGCCCGTACTGCGGGCCGTAAACCGTGGCCGCGTGGCGCAGCGTGCGCCCGTCAAAAGCTGGGATTTTGAAGCTGTGGTCATAGCCTTTGGCCTGCTTAAGCCGGGCGTCCCCCTTCAAAATATCAGCGCCGATTTCTTTTAATACCCTGAAATCAAAAGGAGTATCTTTTACCGGCGCAAAGGCGCCTGCCGGGATTGAGTTTTCATCAAGCGGGAGGTATTCTTCCGCGTTTATCATAAGCCTTTGGTTTAAGACATTGCCCGAATGCTCCCCCAAATTAAAGAACATATGGTTGGTGGGGTTAAACGGGGTATCGCCCCCGGCGCGGGCCGTATAGTCTATAACAAATTCATCGGCGTCGGTAAGCGTATACTTTACGATTACTTCTATATCCGCAGGATAGCCCGTAGCCCCTCCTTTGAAAAAGTGGCGCAGTTTAATTTTTTGCGGCTCTACCGAAAAGACTTCCCACACAATCTCGTTAAAACCGGCCGCGCCGCCATGCAGATGATTGCCGCCGTTATTGGTATCAAGGCGGTATTCCTTACCGTTAAGATTAAATTTACCCGCCGCAATCCTGCCCGCATAGGGACCTATAATGGCGTTAAAATAACGCTCCTGCGAATTGAGGTAACCGTCAATATCTTTATGGCCTATGATTATATCGCGCAAAACGCCGCCGCCGTCCTTGACCAAAAATGACACCACGCGCGCGCCGTAATTGGTTACCTGAACCTTGCTGCCGCGCGCATTAGTTAAATTGATTAAAGCCACCTGCCTGCCGTTTACTATACGGTTAAAAGCTGATTCTTTTATTATTTCTGCATTCATAGCAACACCCCTTTGCGGCCTTTTTATTTATTGTATCACGAAATTGCCCCAATAGCTACAAATATATACACGACGGTGGAATAATAAAAAATTAGGCCTTGACTTTTTTTGCTATTCCCGTAATATATCAACACGGGCAGCACATTGGACCTCTGCACGGTTAGAGACAGTTCCAGTTTCCTACATAAGGAAAGCTGCCCCTGTTTTAAATGTTCTTTAAAAGATTTTAGCAGGTGCCCAAGGTGTTACGGCGCTGTTGGGGAAATGCCGTACGCAGCCTTGCTGCAAGGCGTTAAATCCCCCATAGGGTGCTGAAGCGGCAAAGCGGCATGGAGCTAAAGTTAGTATGCGCGCAAGGAATGTTTGTTTGCGGCGCGTTCAGGAGAGTGTATGGAGGAAAGCTCCAATTGTTGTGTCGGGTTGGTATAACTGTATAGGATGATTGCTTATATGGTTTTTATCAACCCGATTTTTATCCCCCAAAAATATCAGGTTATTCTTTAAATGGTTAGACCTACTTACAAAAATCCCGTGTTTTAAAACACGGGATTTTTTATTGGTATCATTTTACTCTTATTTAGAATTCGCTATCACTATCCGCTTGCGGCGCAGGCAATGTTTGATATTGTTCTGCCCCTTGCGCGGCTGTTTGTCTTTCTTCCGCTATCACTTTGTTTACGCCTTGCGGCGCGGGCCTTGCGACAGGTGCGGGCATTGTTTGGTATTGCTCGGCGCCCTGTGCGGCGGTTTGTCTTTCTTCCGCAATTATTTGCTGCGCGTTTGCTTGTGCTGCTGCGCGGGCGGGCGCGGCTGTGTTAATGGTTGACAAACAGCAATCCCTGGGCGAAACAACAATCTTTAATTTAAATGGGCCGCAACCTTCAGGGCCGCCTGTACAACATTTATCGCTGCTTTCATAACAGCCTGTAATTAAATGTTTTATTGAGCCGTCTTCATTACTCTTAACAGCTATTGCGCTGCGCTTGCCAAGGCGGAAATCCTGCCCGAAAAGCATTGAGTCTTTACCCCTGCCGCTATTGCCTTCAGGGTCGTCAAAGGGAACATCAAGTTTTTCAAACTCGTCGGCATACTCCCCGTTCTGCGCTTTATAACGCTTTTGTGATTCGCTTATAGCTTTTAAGGTGCGCAGTGTAATCTCCTCCGGTTTAAGCGTAAGCGCCTCTTCAACGGAAACAGGGCCGTCACTTACGCCATAACCTTCCGGATCAGGTTCATAGATTTCTTCAATAGTTGTATATTTGCCATGCAATATAAAGAATGCTATTGCCTGCGCCGCAACTAAAACACCTAAAATAAGTATTTTGTTTAGCACAGGGACTTCAGGCAAAGGCCCCAACGACATGCCTTTGGCCGCTTTATTTATTACAAGGCATTTGGCCATTATATCGTGCAAAGCCTGCTTGTTTACCGTAAGGCCTGCTAAAGCAAAGCCTGTGTTTAGCGTTAGATAAGAAACAGCTTTACCCAAATTACGTAAAAAAGCTTTTTTAAGGTTAAGTTTTGCGCCGTTTTCGTCCACCACTATTACACCCAGCATTTTTTTGCCGAAAGTAGCCTGCAAGGGTGACGCTTCCAGCAAAGAAAAATACACAACAGAAATTAAGAACGGAACCCCTAAAAAAAAGAAAAGCTCGTCCGGTTGGACATCAAAATAGATATAGAACGGAACATAGATAAGCGCGACAAGGATCATATCCGCAATAAAGGCAATGGCCCTCTTCCAAAAGCCTGCGTACATAAGCTACCTCCCCCTCGTAATTTACTATATATTACAAAATAATATAACAAAAAGCCCGTGTAAAAATACACGGGCTTTAAAATATTGTTTAACAGCTTTTTATTTCTTTGCGGCCGCTTGGTCAAGCGCTTCTTTGACAAACTTCAAATCTTTAGCCATAACTTCAAGCTGAGGGACTAAATAAAACTCTATTACCTGTTTGCCGTATTTCATAACTTCCACGGGCGCTATACCGCATTTGATGCCTTGGGCCGACATTGAAGGCGTTGCGCAGTCATAAAGTTTTTTGCTCTCTCCAAATACGATATCAAGTTTATAGTATTTGGGCGAATAGGCAAGAGTAAGCTCCCTTTCAAGGCCATTATCATTGCCCGGGGTTTTGTTGCCGTCGGGCCTCATATATTTACCCGTTGAGGAAGACGCTTTGCGTTTTTGCTCATCCGTTATTTTTGTGTTCACATAATAGCCCCAGCCGCGTTCATCTGTTTTAAACTCAGGCTCGTGCAATTTTACGGAGTATTTGGAAGCGCGCGTAAGTTCTACGCTGACATCAGCATAAGCATAAATTTCAACATCATCGGCCAAGCGGATAAAAACATGGTTGGCCATTGAGCTGCCGTCATAGTAAATACCGAAATACTTCGCATCGTCCATTTGGTAATTATTCTTTAATTCAAAGCCGAGCGGGACTAAATACTTTTCCGTTACAAGGCCTTTAGTTTTTACGCGCTCAAGGTCAGCCGGTTCACATAAAGGGTACCACGCTTCGCCTGTATAGGCGGTGGCTTCCGGTGATTCTTTTTTGGAAAGTGAAATTGTTTTTAATGTCTTTTCCTCATACTGCTTGAGAATCGCTTCCATATTAAGCAAATCTTTAGACGGGCTTTCCCATTTAAATTTAGCGTCTGTCAAGTTGGTTTCAAGCAACTGTGCGTTGCTTAAGGGCGCTAAAGCTAAAAGCATTACTAAAGTAAGTAATTTTTTCATACTGAAAACAGCCTCCTTCAGGCATTTATTTTTATTCTCTGCTAATTATATTTTAACAAACACATACATTTTTTACATGGAGCAAAGAGCCCAAAAATACCCTGGGCCCTTTTACACCGCAAAACTATTCTTCTATCTTTAGCATGGCGACAAAGGCTTCCTGCGGGATATCTACATTGCCGATACTCTTCATGCGCCTTTTGCCTTCTTTTTGCTTTTCAAGCAATTTGCGCTTACGCGTTATATCGCCGCCGTAACATTTGGCGATAACGTCTTTACGGAAAGCGGGGATTGTTTCCCTTGCGATTATTTTGCCGTTAACGCGCGCCTGCACCGCTACCTCAAACTGCTGGCGGCCTATAAGCTCTTTTAATTTTTCACAGAGCAATCTGCCGCGCGTCGCCGCCCTTTCTTTATGCGTTATTACCGATAGGGCGTCAACAGGCATACCGTGTATCATAATTTCCATAAGCACGACGTCTGCGCTACGGTATGCGTCAATCTCATAATCAAAAGAGGCATAGCCCTTGGAGACGGATTTAAGCTTATTATAAAAGTCTATCACCATTTCCGCCATAGGCATATAGTAGTTGATTACCACCCTTTGTGAGGACAGGTTCTCAAGGCTGATAAATGTGCCGCGCTTTTCTTTAAGCAGCGTCATCACCGCGTCCATATATGCTATCGGAGTAACTATCCTTATTTGGATGGTAGGTTCTTTAATATCTATGATATCGCCGTAAGGCGGGAAGTTGGCCGGATTATCAATCCATTTATAGCCGTCCCCTGCGTCTGCAAGAGCGGAAAGCTCCTGCGGGTGCGATTTGCGCGGCGTAAATTTTACCTGGTATATTACGTTAGGGCTTGTGGCGATAAGTGATAAACCGAACTCCCTCTCTAATCTCTCTTTCACGATTTCAATATGCAAAAGGCCCATGAAACCCAGGCGGAAGCCAAAGCCTAATGCTTTGGATGTTTCGCTTTGGTAGCTGAAGGAAGAATCAGATAAATTAAGTTTTTCAAGCGCTGTTCTTAACAAAGGGTATTCCGTGGACTCAATAGGGAAAATGCTGGCAAATACTACGGGCTTTGCGTCCGTGTATCCCTCAAGCGGAGCGTCGGAAGGATTATCCGCCAAAGTTACCGTATCGCCAACCTGTACCTGGTGTATATCTTTGATACCCGCTATTACGTAGCCGACTTCCCCCGCGCTTAAAGTTTGGCACTTTTCCATTTTAGGCGTCATGACGCCGATTTCCTCTATCTTAGAGGAAAACCCAGCCGCCATAAGCCTTAAAGTTTGCCCCGCTTTTACCTGCCCGTCAACTATGCGGACATATAAAATAACGCCGCGGAACGGATCGTAAAAAGAGTCAAAAACAAGCCCGCGCAAGCGGCCGTTAACATCCCCTTGAGGTTCGGGGATATCGGTTATAATTCTTTCTAAAAGATGGTCAACGCCCATCCCCGTTTTGGCGCTTACGCGCTCGGCGGAAATAGGGTCTTTTAAAGTTTCCCAGATTTGCTCTTCGGAGATATCCGCGTCAGACTGGCTAAGGTCAACCTTATTCATTACAGGTATAATCTTAAGCCCCAGCTGCTGCGCTAAATGCGCATGCGCGACAGTTTGGGCTTCCACGCCCTGGGCTGCGTCAACCAATAACAATACGCCCTCACAGGCGCGCAATGAGCGGGCGACTTCATATGAAAAGTCCACATGGCCCGGGGTATCAATAAGGTTTAAAATATAATCTTTATATTTTATACGCACGGCTTTAGCTTTAATTGTAATACCGCGCTCGCGCTCAAGGTCCATACCGTCTAAAAGCTGCGCCTGCATATTACGTTTGGCTACTGTGCCTGTATCTTCCAAAATCCTGTCTGAGAGTGTGGTCTTGCCGTGGTCTATATGCGCTACGATTGAGAAGTTACGAATTTTTTTCATCTGTTTTATAGTATTCTTTGAGCTTTCGTATTTCCGTTGAACTTGTCAACAAAATTGCCGCCTGCGCTAAATTTGCGCAGTCTTTGAAATTCAAATTCCTTAAAGTATTTTTTATCCTTAAAAACATCCTCGGCGAGAGCGAAAGTATATCAACGCCCAAGCCCACCAAATAGGGCACCAGCTCCGGATCTGAGGCCATTTCCCCGCACACGCTTACCGGTTTGCCCTTCTTACGCGCGGACTGGATAATAAAGTTTATTGTTCTAAGCACCGCAGGATGATAAGGATCATAAAGCGGCGCGACTTCCTGGTTAACCCTGTCCACCGCAATTAAATATTGTATTAAATCATTAGTCCCAATGGAAACAAAATCTACTTCCGGCAGGATTCCGTCCATCGTTAACGCGGCGGAAGGCACCTCTATCATCACGCCTAAATCTATTTTATTTTTAGGCTTTATTCCTTTGGCGGAAAGTTCCGCAAAAACTTCATTGTAAATCTTTTTTGCCGCCAAGACTTCATCAACCGATGATATCATAGGCAGCATTATTTTGACGTGAGCGTCAACATCGGCCGCTGTTTTTAGTATTGCCCCCAGCTGCGTTTTAAACAGGTTGGGATATTTTAGGAATAATCTTATACCGCGGCAACCCATAAACGGGTTGTCCTCGTCCTCATTAACGCCAAAACCGAACTCCGTTATTTTGTCCCCGCCCAAATCCGCTATGCGGATTGTAAAAGGGCGTTTAATAAAACGCTGCGCTGACTTTTTATAGATTATATACTGCTCCTGCTCTGAAGGCGGAGAAGGCCTGTCCATATACAAAAATTCCGTACGCAAAAGACCCAGGCCGTCTGACTGGAATATATCCCACTCTTTAGAATCGCGGCGCGGATCATAGTTAACATAAAGG
Source organism: uncultured Elusimicrobium sp. (assembly GCA_964415545.1). Classification (GTDB taxonomy): domain Bacteria; phylum Elusimicrobiota; class Elusimicrobia; order Elusimicrobiales; family Elusimicrobiaceae; genus Proelusimicrobium. Next base: position 427,331 of record CAYQAU010000001.1, on the reverse strand, counting down.
TTTACCGCGTGCCCGTCTTTGGTAATATTAGGTAAATCGCTGATATTTTTAAGGCAAAGGTCTTCCCTGTTTATTTTGCCCTGTTCTTTTTTATAATGCGCTAAAACTTCCGGCGTGGGGCAAATGATTATCAGGCCTGTTTCACCGTCTAAAATTACTGTGTCGCCATTATTAATTTGCGCAGCCGCGCGCGAAAGCCCGACAACCGCAGGCATTTGCATACTTTGCGCCAAAAGCGCGGTATGGCTGGTTTTGCCGCCGATATCAGTGGCAAAGCCTAAGACATTCTTTTCCTTAAGATGCAATGTATCAGACGGGAATAAATTGTGCGCTATTACCACCGAAGGCTCTTTTATACCTGAAAATTTATTTTGCTTTTTTTGGGTCAGATTCTCTACCAGCCTTTTAGCTACGTCCACAATATCAAATTTACGTTCGCGGAAGACTTCGTCTTTTAACATCTCAAATTTGGAGGAGACTTCCTGCACCGCTTCAGATAAAGCGTATTCCGCGCACACGTGGTCCCTTAGTATACGCTGCGGCACGCTTTGCGTAATTACAGGGTCTTTAAGTATCATTTTATGCGCGTCAAGGATTTTGACATAATCAGGCCCGAACAGCTCTGTCACTTTAGATTCTGATTTTGTTATATCGTCCAGCGTTTTGCTTACCGCGTCGGCGTAGCGGCGTACCTCCCAGCCGAGGTTCGTCTGGGGTACTTTCTTTTTTTGTATTACGGCTTCGTCGGGCGTTACCACAAATGCGGGACCTATGGATATACCCGGGCTGGCCGCTATGCCTTTAATTGTTATCATCAGATATTTTTATCTTCCTCAAAAATCTTTTCAAAAACCACGCGCAAAGCTTTTAAGGCTTCCGATTCATCGCTGCCGTTTATCATAAGGCTTATTGTGCTGCCTTGCTCGGCCGCTATCATCATAATGCCCATAATGCTTTTGGCGTTTACTTCCATGCCTTCTTTGGTAATAAAAATCTCGCTCCTGTACTTGCCTGCCTCCTGCGCCAGCATTGCCGCAGGGCGGGCATGTATTCCAAGGCGGTTTTTTATTGTTATGTCTTCTTTAATCATCTTTCTCCTAAGCTAAAAAAGCCGCTATCCCGAAAACTATCGTAGCGATTATATATAAAAATATATTGGGCATATTCAACTTACGCATAAAGCCGCTTAATATAATGAATGCTATTAAAAGGAATACTTTTGTTATAGAATCCGCGTCTATAGAAAGGTTCCTGAAGCTGATATAAAGCCCGTAAAAAATAATAAAAACAGTAAGCACCTGCCCCAAGGTTTTAAGGAAGCTTATGGTCTTATTCCAGTTAAGTTTGATGAGGCCGTAAAAATCGTCCTCGGTACCGTTATAACTATCCCTGTAACCTTTGCGCCGCACTAAAAGCGCAGGCAAATTATAAAGTAAAAGTGAGGCTAAAAGCGCAAAAATAACTTTGCCTAAAATTGAAGGGTCAACTATATTATCTTCCAGCACATGGATTTCCGTGGACGATAATATCACAAAGTATAAAACCAGAGACAGCGGTTTTAATGTGCCCCAAAATAGCCTGTCCCCTATTGAGGCCGCCGTATTTGCCGTGCTGGAGCGGATGATGCGCCACTCGTGCTCTTCCCTCAAAATACTTTCTTTATCTTGCAGTTTGGCTATTTTTTCTTCCTGTTTAAGCATCGCCCCTGCGCTGTAAAGGCACATAACGGGATTGGTGTTAAACGCTTCCAAATAGCGGACAACCGCGCGTTTATAGCGCATATCATCTTTATAAAGCGCGCGCAGGCGGTGCGTGAAAATAAACAAAACGCCGACGTTCTGGTATTTACTGTAATTCCAGAAGCCCTGCAGCATAAAACTCCTTATAAAAATATTCTTTTTAAACATTTAATCCGCCTTCGGCTTTGAGCTGAAAGAAATAAAAAGTATGGCAAAACCCACCCACGGCACTACAAAATATGAGAATTTAAAAGCTATGTGCAGGTTCTCGGGTATATAAGCATTGATAAACCCGAAAGCCGGCCCGAGTATTGTTGTAGCCACAAGTAAAAATGCAAAAACGGCAAGGTATTCAAAGATTAGGCTTTCTATCATAAAAGAACCCGCGCTTTGCTTATTTTCAATGATTTGGCGCTCAACAAAAGGCAGAAGCCTTGAACGCAATTTGCGGATTTGCTTTTCAATTATACCGAAGAAAATCCCGCACACTATACCCGTAAAAAAAGCGAAGTAAACGTCCATCCTGAAATAATGCGCCATAAGCACTGCTACAGATACGCTTACCGCGCCGCTTGGCGGCACTATGCCGCCTATGGGTATGAAGTCAAGGTAAATAAGTTCCGTAAATATGCCTAACTGTATGCCCAAAAAGAAATCCCCCGTAAGGTATCCCGCTATGCTGCCCACTACTATGGGGCGCGAAAAAAGGAACTGCCCTAAATACGTGGTATCCAGTTCTAAAAGAGCAAGAAATGCGCACATCAAAATAAGCTGAAGCATTAAACCAACCTCGCAGATAAGGAAGACGGCACGGCGCGGACGTCAAATTTAATATGCCGCTCTATAAGATTATGCGCCAATTCTTCGTCTTCAACCGTCAGGTAAACGCCCTGGCGGTACTCTTTTTTGCCTTCTTCAAATTTTGTATTGCCTATATTTACGCTGTCTAATATGACGCCGCCATTTATTAAGTCCCCAAGGTAAGAAAATTCTTCCAAGAGTACAAAAACCTTTTTGGCGTTGTCGCCCGCAAGATATACTGCGGCCTCTTTAGGTTTAAATATATGCAAAGCGTAGCCCGAGGGCAATGCCATCCTTAACATCTTTGACATTAACCCGCTGCCCGCCGCATTATCAGATATGACAACCACTTCATCCACAGAAAGGGAGGGAAGCCAGCTTTGCACTACCTGCCCGTGGATCAAACGGTTATCTACCCTTATAAAAGCTATACTCATTTCAATTTTTCCGTTGCGTTTATTACCGCTTTTTTGCCGTCTTCCAGCACTTTGGCCGCAAGCTCTTTTACGCTTAAACGGCCGCTGTTGTTTAAAGCTGCGATAAGCATATTAAGATTAACGCCGCACAAAACTTCAACATTATCCATGCCGTAACTCAGCGCAGCGCAGACATTGCAGCTTGAACCCCCAAAAGTATCCACTAAAATAAGAGTGCCTTGCGGGTCTATTTTATCTTTGATACTTACGGACAGCTCGTCAAAATTAACCTTGCCCGTAACGGTAAAAACGTCTACCGCAGCAGGGTCAAAAGAAATTATCTGACCCGCTGTATCAATTAAAGAACGGGCCATATCCCCGTGTGTAACAAGTATTATTTTTACCATACTTCCTTCTTTTCTATTTTAACGTCGCGGTGATACTCGGAAACTTTAAAACCCTTCGCGCGCAGGCTTTCCGACAAGCGGTGCGCCATAAATACGCTGCGGTGTTTTCCCCCCGTACAGCCTATCGCAATCGTTAAATAAGATTTGCCTTCCTTTATATATTTAGGAATTAAAAATAAAATAAAATCCGTAAATTTTTTAAGGAAGTTTTTTGAATGCGGCGTTTTGTTTATAAAGTCCGCCACCTCCGCATCCAGCCCCGTTTTTTCGCGCAGCTCGGGCACATAATAAGGATTGGCTAAAAAGCGCACATCCATTACTATATCTGCGTCCATAACCGTACCGTTTTTAAAACCGAAGGATACTACCGATATATTCATTTCCTGCGAGCTTGTTATCTCCAAAAGTTTGGATATCTTTTCTTTAAGTTCGCCGAGTGTAAGATTGCTCGTTTTTATTGTGGCGTCAGAGATTTCTTTTATCGGCTGCAAAAGCTCGCGCTCTTTGGCTATGGCTATTAAAAGCTGCTCGGCAAGCGGGTGTTTGTGCTTTGTTTCAGAAAACCTGCGGATAAGAACTTCGTCGGAAGCGTCCAGGAAAAGCAGTTTGAGCTTTACTCCCTCCGAGGGGAAGGCCTCTATTACCTTAGGCAAATCTTTTATACGCTCCCCTTCTCTTATATCAACGCAGACGGCCACGTCGTGGATATTCTCGCGCGTTTTGATATGTTTGGCAAAATCTTTAAAAAGCGCAATGGGTAAATTATCCACGCAGTAAAACCCGAAATCCCCCAAAATTTTGAGGACTTGCGTTTTGCCCGCGCCCGATATACCCGTTATTATAAAAAGTTTTCTGTTAGTCATTTCTTTTGCCTTTCATCCTCGCAAGCAGTTTTTTATTAAACTCTTTTGCTGAGCTTATACCCTGCCCCTTTAAACGCTGGTTTAGCGCCGCTACTTCTATTAAGACGGCTAAGTTCCTGCCGGGCGTTACCGGTATTGTAAGCGATCCGATTTCAACCCCCAGGATATTTGTCTTCTGCTGCTCTATGCCCAGGCGGTCTATTGCCCCTGTAGGCGCGACGAGGTTGACTTCCATCTCAACCTGCGTGCTGTCCATTGCAGAGCCTATGCCGAATAATAATTCTACGTCTATTATCCCCAGGCCGCGCACTTCCATATAATGCCTCAGCATCGGCGGGCATGAACCCATAAGCTGCTGGCCGCGGCGGCGTTGTATTTCTACAACGTCATCGGCCACAAGGATATGGCCCCTTTTTAAAAGTTCTAAAGCGCACTCGCTTTTGCCTATGCCCGCGTCCCCGCGGATAAGCACCCCCAATCCCGACACTTTTACCAAAACGCCGTGCATATGCGTGCGCGGCGAGATACAATCGTCCAAATAAGCTATAAGCTCGGAGACAAAACCCGCCGTGTCCATACTGGTGGAGATAAGCGGCACGCCTTCTTCCTCACAAGCTTTTAAAATCGCAGGAAGCACCTTCATCCCCGCTGTAACTATTACGCAGGGTACGGTGTCCGTCTTTAACATTTTTTTAAAATTGGCTTTTAATGTGCGGTATGGCATACGCGCGCAAAACGCGTACTCCCCGCGCCCGATGATTTGTATGATTTCCGAGCGGAAGTTTTCCAAATGCCCGTCCAACGCTAAGCCCGGGCGGTTTACGCTGGATTTATTGATTTCCCTTTCAAGGTTTTCACCGCCGCACAAAAGCTTGAGGCTTAGTTCTTCTTCCTTCGCCTCAAGCAATTGCGCGACTGTTATAATACGGGCAAATTCCGGCACGGGACTATCCTTTATTTGGCTTTGACAGGCTGAATTAAGCCGAAGGTGCCGTCTAATCTCTTAAAAATAAGGTTGATTTGACGGGATTCTTCGTCAAGAAACATCCAGAAAGTATAGCCAAGCCTTTCCATTTCATAGGCTGCGTCTTCCGGATTCATAGGTTCTACTTCAACCTGTTTAATGACGGAAAATTTAACGTCATTTTGCGCCGCAAGCACAGATCCGTAGAAAGACGCTAAATCTTCTTTAGGCGTCTTTTTGCCTGCTACCGCTTTACCTTTGGTCTTCCTGACCTGGGCTTCTATCTTTATAACGGCTGCGTCTATTGCTTTATAAAGGTCCCCTTCAATAGCTTTGCCGGTAAATTTCTTCTTGCCGGAGTGTACTGTAAACTCCGCCCTTTGGTTGATTTTTTTATCTACCGCAAGCACCGCTTCGGCCCAGGCGTTTGCTTCAAAAAACTTATCTAATTTGCTGATTTTAGTTTCAGCAAAATCTTTTATTGCTTCGGTCAGTTTGATGTTCTTGGCTGTTATCTTAAGTTTCATAATTCCTCCTTGTCTGTCCCTCGGGAAACTCCCCCGTGTGGTAATTAAACCATATGCTGCGCCGACTGTCAACGCTTCATTTTTCCCTTTTGCAACTTACTTACTTCTTGCTTTACAGCGTATTTAAGTTCTTGCTTTTGCTGCTGCTGTTCTTCAATCTTTTGCGGCACGCATTTTTTGTAGCGGTAAAGCTTTGAAGGGCAAAGGCTTACCCAGCCATCTTCCCCGCCTAAACTGCATTTGCCTGCACCGCGCGTAAAATCCCAAAAATTGATAAACCCGTCCGCGTCATCGCATGTTATGCCTACGGACTCATTGTTCATTATTGATTCTTCTTCAGAACCTGTTGTGTAGACAGGGTGGCTTGTTATTTCCCTTGCGGCTTCATACTGATCTTTAAAACCCAAGGAGTGGCCGATTTCATGCGCTAAAGTACGAGGAGATATCAGCGCACGCGTCCAAAATATAAAAGAGGGCCAATCACCCCCGCGCGTAAAAAAAGCGGCGGTAGTACGCCCGTCTGACAGAGGCACGTCGATATGCTCATCATTAATAATAAAAGTTATATCGTGGTTTTGCCTGCTCATAGCTTTTTTAAGCTTTTTTATTATTGTTTTTTCTTCCGGCGCATTTTCCGCAATGACTGCTTGGTTATCGTCAACCCAGCCGCGCAAACCTTTGTAGTATTTTTTATAGAAATCCTCAAACACAGTCCTGCATTCTACTTCTTTCATATTTACAGGCCTTGAAAGCATCGGCATAATTGCTTTAAATTCTTGCGCGCGCCCTGATTCCTCTATAATTTTTTTGACGCTTTTAACCCAATAGTCATAGCCGTCTTGTATATCCTGCGCCGTATTTTTGTGCAAGGCCGCGCGGATTTCAGGGGTATCGTTTTCCTCACTAAACACACCGTCAATACAAAATGTTATCGGCTCGCCGCTGATAAGGTTTTCCATAAGGTAAGGCTGAAGGTTTTTGTTTGTATCCTCCACATCATACATAAACCCCCAAGGCGCAGCCAACGATTCCGCTAACGCCGCGGCGGGTAACAATACTACAAGCAGCAGGATAAGTTTTTTCATAGTTATTTTATATCTTAAGCGCCTTTATTGCGCCCTCACAAATTTCAATATCTAAAGCCATTGCCGCAGGCTGCGGCTCCCCGTCTATATGGTACAGGATTTTTGAGCCGTTTGCCTCTATATGCGCTTTTTTGACGCGGCGCGTTTTTATTACATTGACAGGGCTTGCGTGCTCTTTAAAAAAATTGGGTAAAGCTAAGGCCAGTTTTAAAATATTGGCCTGCGGGATAATTACCATATCTAAATATCCGTCGCTAAAACTTGCTCCGTGCGCTATTTTAAAACCGCTGCCGTATTGTTTGCCATTAGCAAAAACGATTGTAAGCGGGGACTCCTCAAACGTTTCCCCGTCTGCGGTAACTGTTAGTCTTAAAGGTTTGTAGGATACCATTTCCTGCGCGCCTATCTTAAAATACGGCCATTTGCCGCGGCTGCCGCTTTTGCCCTGCTCGTCAAATTTGTGCGCGATATCAGCCTCTATCCCGATACCGGCAAGGTTTATAAAATATACGCCGTCTACTTTGCCTAAATCACACGGCGAAGGCGCGGCTGTGGATATAGTTTTGCAGGCTTTTTCAAAATTGTCAAGCGGCATACCAAACTCCCTGGCCAGCCCGTTGCCGCTGCCACGCGGTATTACGCCTAATGCGGTATTGCTGAAGGCAAGGCTTTGCACGACTTCGTTTATTGTACCGTCCCCGCCTGCTGCGATTACCTGATCAAACCCGTCCTTGACAGCGCATGCCGCCAGCTCCTTGGCGTGGCCTTTATATTCCGTAAATTTTACGACAGCGTCCCCCAGGTATTTTGCAATGGCCGCCGTAAGCTGCCCCGCGCCTTTGCCTTTACCTGATTTGGGGTTGATAATTATAAGCCTCTTCATCAAAAATTCCTCTATTAAGTTTATGATATAATATTTTATATATGAAAAGCCAAAATGTAAGAGACAGTTTTTTAAATTATTTCCATAAACACGGGCTGCCGATTGTCCCATCCAGCTCCCTTATCCCCCATGGGGATCCCACGCTTCTTTTTACCTCCGCAGGTATGGTACAGTTTAAACCCTATTACCTCGGCCTTAAAAAAGATTTGAAGAATGCCGTTACCTCCCAAAAATGTTTGAGGACTACCGATATAGATAATGTCGGCTTTACAAAAAGGCATTTAACTTTTTTTGAGATGTTGGGCAATTTCTCCTTCGGTGATTATTTTAAGAAACAAGCCATTACCTGGGCCTGGGACTATCTTACAAATGTTTTGAAAATTGATAAAGAACGCTTATACGTCAGCATTTACAAAGGCGGCATAGCGCAGCGCGACGAAGAAGCTTATAATATCTGGGCCCAATTTGTTGACAAAGAGCGCATTTACGAGTTTGACGAGAAAGACAATTTTTGGACTATGGGCCCCACGGGACCATGCGGCCCCTGCTCAGAGATTTATTATGACTTCGGCGAAGAAAACGCCTGCCCCGAATGTTCCAAAAACGGCATTGCCTGCAACTGCGGCAGATTTGTTGAGATTTGGAACCTCGTCTTTACACAGTTTGACAGGCAGGAAGACGGTTCTATCATCCCGCTGCCCCATGCAAATATTGATACGGGTATGGGCCTTGAAAGGCTTTGTATGGTTATGCAAAATGTTGATAATCCGTTTGATACGGATTTGTTTACGCCGATAATCGGCCATGCAAAAAAGATTTTGAACATTGAAGGCAAAACTAAGCTTGAGGTTTCTACCTTAAGGATTATTGCGGACCATATACGTTCCTCCTGCTTCCTGATTTCAGAGGGGATTTTGCCCGCAAATGACGGGCGCGGCTATATTTTAAGAAGGCTTATCCGCCGCGCGGTGCGCTATGGCAAACTGGCGGGGCGCGAGACAGCTTTTATGCACGAGCTGGTGCCCACTGTGCTTGGTATTTATAAAGATATTTACCCTGAGCTGCTTTCAACCGCTTTACATATATCCAATACAATTAAAGCGGAAGAAACGGCCTTCCTTAAAACGCTTACCGAAGGCGAGGCCAGGTTACAGGATTTAATTAAAAATAATCCCGCAAAAATAACAGGCAAAGAAGCTTTCTATTTGTATGAAACTTACGGCTTCCCGCTTGAGCTTACAAAAGAAATTTTGGCGGAAAATAATTTAAACCTTGATGAAAAAGAGTTCTTTGAAGCTAAAGAAAAGGCTAAAGAAATTTCAAGGGTTGATATTGACGAATTTGAAAAAGAAAAAGTTTTAATTTTACAGACTTTGGAAAGTAAATTTAATGAAACAAAGTTTGTAGGTTATGATACTTTGAGCGCAAAAGCCAAAATACTCGCGCTTTTAGACAGTAAATACCAGCCCGTAAACGAGCTGCAACACGAAGGCTATGTAATTACCGATATAACGCCTTTCTACGCCGAATGCGGCGGCCAGGTGGGCGATACGGGCACAGTGGAATCGCACACGGGCAGCGCGACGGTAAAAGACACGCAAAAACCGCTTGAAAAGCTTTATCTGCATAAAGTGGCCGTAGGCAAAGGCAGCTTAAAAGAAGGCGATGAAATCACTTTAAAAGTTGATGAAGTTGCGCGTTTTAAAACCGCTTCAAACCACACCGCTGTACACGTTTTAAATGCCGCTTTAAGGAAGATTTTGGGCGAAGAGGTACATCAGGCGGGCTCCTTCGTATCGCCTGAGAAATTGAGGTTTGACTATACAATATCAGCCACGCCCACCCCGCAACAACTTTTAGCGGTTTGGGGCGTAGCAAATGACATAATAGCCCGTAACCTTAAAGTTGAGGCGCAGACGCGCCCCCTGGCTGACGCTAAAACGCTTGGCGCGACGGTGCTGCTTGGGGAAACTTATGCAGACCCCGCAAGGTTTTTAATCATCGGCAAAGAAGGTTTTGTCTGCCCATCCGACCGCGCAAGCCTTGAACTTTGCGGCGGCACGCATATTAAGAGTACGGGCGAGATTATGGTTATCCGCATTATTAAAGAGAGTGCGGTTTCAGCCGGGGTCAGAAGGATTGAGGCCGTTGCAGGCTTAAGCGGCATTGAACTGCTAAAAGATAATGCTAACGCCGCTTTAATAAGCTCCAAGATACTTAATACCTCTACGCAGGAGCTTGTTTCCAAAGTGGAAAGCTTAATAAAATCAGAACACGATTTAAAAAAGGAAGTAGCCCAATTGCGCCACCGCCTCTTAAGCGGCGCGGACAGCGGTATGCAGGAAAATATAAAGCTTAAAGACGGCGCAGAGCTGGCCGCTTTTAACGCCGAAAACACAGAGATCAAAGAGCTGCGTAACCTGGCTGATAATATGGCGGATAAAAATAAAGGTAAAGTGATCCTTATCTCAACAGACGGCAACGGCAAAAAATCCTTTGTCGTAAAAAGTTTTGCGGGCGGCCCCGCAGCCAATGAGCTGGCTAAAAATATAGCTGCTTTAATCAACGGCAAAGGCGGCGGCAAGCCTGATTTTGCCCAAGGCGGCGGCGAAGCTTTGCCCTGGCAGGATTTTGCAGCGAAACTTAAAACCTTATAAAAAGCTTAAAGAGGGGCGCGCATTAATTTTGTGCGCCCCCTATAATATACTTGTAAGTTTTAATGTGTTTTTGATATAATTTATTAGCTGCTTATTACAGCTATATAAGCGGCGGCAGGTTTTTCGTCTGTTAAAAATAGTATAATAACTATAGTAAGATGAAATTCTTTAACAATTTTTAAGGTAATGCCGTACTTAACACTACGGATACGGTTGGGTGGCTGAGCGGTCAAAAGCAACGGTCTGTAAAACCGTCGGGCTTGCCCTACATAGGTTCGAATCCTATCCCAACCATACCTTTTGATTTTATTTGCCGCGCATTGCGCGGCTTTACAGATTTGTAGGACCCGAGTCAAATCCTATAATAAACAGAAGTAAAGGTTAAATAATGAGCAAAACATACTTGCCTTCCGTACAGGAAGCAGAAGCAACAAGAAAATGGCATCATATTGACGCCAATGGTAAAACCTTAGGCAGAATCGCCACGCAGATGGCTGTTTGGCTTATGGGTAAGCACAAAAGGACTTTCACTCCTAATATGGATTGTGGTGATTTTGTCGTAGTAACCAATGCAAGCAAAGTTAAAGTAACGGGCAATAAGGCTGAAGAGAAAGTTTATTTCTCACACTCAGGTTATGCTAAAGGCGCAAAAGAAGTCCCCTTCAAAAGGCAGATGGAAAATGACGCCGCTAAAGTTATTGAACTTGCTGTTTTCCGCATGTTAGATAATAACAAACTGCGCGCTAAAAGAATGAAAAGACTTAGAATTTTCAACACTGAAGAACATTCTTTCGCCGACAGGCTTGCTAAATAATAGGTGAATTTTATGACAGAAACCAAACAAATCAAGACCGGCAGAAGAAAAACCTCAGTCGCACAGGCTAAGCTTGTAAAGGGTTCCGGCGTTATCACAATTAATACAAAAACCGTTGAGGCTTATTTCAACGGCTGCCCGAGGCATCAGGATACTGTTGTATCCCCTTTGGCCGAAGTTAAAGCAGAGAAAGAGTTTGACGTTACCGTAAAGGTTAACGGCGGCGGCGTAGCTTCCCAGGCGGGCGCTATCAGGCACGCGATTTCAAGATCACTTTCTGTTTTAAGCGAAGACAATAAGAAAGCTTTAAAGAAGGCAGGCTTCTTAACCAGAGACCCCAGAATGGTTGAAAGGAAGAAACCGGGCCAGCCCAAAGCCAGAAGGCGCTTCCAGTTCTCCAAACGTTAATTTTTGGAATTACTGCAAAGCAGCAATCTATTTGGACAAAACCCCCGATATCACTATCGGGGGTTTTTTATGCGCTGCCGAACCGTTTTTCTAGACGCAACGCCAAATATAAATAAAGTAGAATATATATATGGAAACAATTTTAATAGTCGGGCTTGGCAACCCCGGTAAAGAATACCAAAACACGCGCCATAACGCGGGCTTTATTACCGCCGACGCTTTCGCCGCTGCGCATCATATTGATATTGACAATGCCTGGCAAGGCGGCAAAGCCGTATATGGCAAAGGCAGCATAAACGGGACGGCCGTCTATATCCTTAAACCGATGACATATATGAATCTATCGGGCGAAGCGGTATCCCCGTTTGCGCGCTTTTATAAAATACCGCCGCAAAATATAGTGGTAATTTTTGACGATATGGACCTGCCGCTTGGCAGCGTACGCCTGCGCAAAAGCGGATCGGCAGGCGGCCAAAACGGGATGAAAAGCGTCATCACCCAACTTGGCACACAGGATATACCGCGCTTAAGGTTGGGTATTGGGCCGCGGCCGCACTATTTCCAAGGCAAGGATTTTGTATTATCCAAATTTACCGCCCAAGAACAACCCGCGCTTAAAACCGCGCTTGAAACGGCAACAACCGCCCTTGAGGATATTGTTACGCAAGGCATAGATAAGGCGATGAATAAGTGCAATGCTAAATAAAAGTTTAAGCATAATTAATAATCCGTTTTGCGAAGCTATGCAAAGCGGATTTTTTTAATAAAAAAAATATATGCAATAAAAAACGCAAGTTATGCGTTATATTATTGAGGGGTAAAAATGAACAGCAGTTTTGATACGCAGGACTTTGAAGTGTTGACCGCGCCCTACAGGGATAAGCTGTTCTCCTATATCCTCTATACTGTCAGGGATGAAAGCGCGGCTTGGGACATCTTCCAGGACACTATGTTAAAGGCCTTGAAGAACCAAAATAAGTATAGGGAAGAAGGTAAACTTAAATCCTGGTTATTTACCATAGCCTCAAATAATATAAAGGATTATTACCGCAGTTTTGGTAAATTTTTACCCTTGGAAGAGGACGCTGTACTTACAGAGGACACAACCTCTACCGCCGCTTTATCTAATGTGGGGATGCAGGAATTACAAAACGCGCTTGAAAAACTGCCCTTAGAGCAGCGCGAAGTAATAATACTAAGGCAGTATTTCAGCTTTAAGGAAATTGCGCAGATGTCCGGCTGCCCGCTTGGCACTGTGCTTGCAAGGATGAACAGGGGCATAAAAAAATTGCAGGACTTTTTGGGGAAACAATATGCAGCATAACAAAGAAACAGAAAACGCAGCTTTACTTTACGCTTATGGCGAGCTGGCTGAAGGCCTGGATGCTTTTGAAAAGCACTTAGCAGCCTGCCCGCATTGCCAAAATATAGTGCAAAGCGCAAAAGCGATTAACGCAATACTGCCCTTAAAGCCTGCTCCCGCAGTTAACTATGCGCCTTTAAATACTGCGGCCCCAATTAATAATTTTTGGAATACACTTAATTTTAAGAGGCTTATACCTGCCACCGCATTATTAGTCTTATTTATTGCGATAGGCCTAACCTCTTATAAAATAGCGGCGGTAAAAGCCAACTCCACACGCACACAGCTTATTGCCGCCGCCCAATATATTGAGCTGGAAGACAGTATTACCCGGCTTGAAAGTGATATAAATGAAATCAACAATCCCCAACAAGATCTTTGGGAAATATAAGGAGGAGTAAATGAACAAGCTGATAATTACCGCCGTTGCCGCCTTTCTTTTGGCCGGTATAGCAAGCGCGCAGCCTATGGATGGCTTTAGGCCGGACAAAGGGGATAGGCCTTCTAAAGAAGAGATGCGCGCCCACAGGGAAGAGATGAAGAAACATCATGAAGAAATATCCGCCCTGCTGCAAAAGTATAATAAAGAAAAAAATACTAAAAAGAAAGCCGCTATTGAAAATGAAATAAAATCAAAGATAGCCGCCTCTTATGACAAAAGGCTTGCCCATATGAAGGAACGCCTTGAAAAAGCACAGCAAGGCCTTGCAAAAGCGCAGGAACGCCTGGCTGAAGAATCAAAGCCGGAGTTTAAGGAGAAAAAAGTCGCCGAGATGACTAAAAATATCCTTGAAGGCAAGGCTTTTGGTCCTAAAGACAAAGCAAGCTGTAAGGACAAAAATTGTAAGGATGGCAAAGACTGCAAATGCGCCAAAGATGATAAAAAGTGCGACTGCGGTAAAGACGGTAAGGAGCCGCGCAAATTCAACCACGGGCCGCGCGGATTCCATGAAGGCTATATGCCGCCGCCCCCGCCGCCTGACGACGATCTGGAAGAGTAACCCGATACTTAGTCCTTCTTCCATTAAGGGGCGGCATTCGTTCGCCCCTTTTTTATTTCCAAAAACTTATTTTTACGCGCCGGTAATAATTAATATCTATATACAAAAAAATACCCCCCGTTAAAAACGGAGGGTATTTTTACGCTTGGAAATAAAAACTTATTTCTTTGCAGGGGCTGCGCCTTCCTCTTCTTTCTTGCCTTTAGCGGCTGAAAGTTCAGGCTGGGCTGCCGCATCGGCTGCGGGAGCGGCTTCAGCGGGGGCTTCGTCCCTCGGGATAATGACGTGGACAATCATCTTATCGGCATCGTCAATAAATGTTACGCCTTTAGGGGCTTTAAGGTCTGCAACAGATACGTGTTTATCCATAGAAAGGAGGCTGATGTCAGCTTCAATATGGTGCGGGATATCGGCAGGCAAACATTTGATTGCGACTTCGCGTGTAGAATGGTCAACAATCGCGCCATGTGTTTTAACATATTCGCATTCGCCAACTAAAACTACCGGCACTACCGTTTCCAACATATGGTCCATTGAGATACGCTGAAAGTCAACGTGGATAGGATTATCGGTTACGACGTGGTACTGTACTTCTTTGATAATAGCTTGGTCAGCGCTGTCAGGCAAAACAATTTCTACGATTACATTGCTGCCGGCCTTCTGGGCTGCAATTAAATCTTTTTCGGAAAAGGATATGCTTACAGGCTCTTTGCCCGCGCCATAAACGGTTGCAGGTACTCTTTTTTGCGCTCTGATTTTTGAGAGTTCGCCTTTTACGCCTGCTTTTTCCCTGGCTTGGGCTTCTATTTTGATTTTTTTCATTTTGTTACTTCCTCCAGACATTTCTTTTAAATTATCTATATTTTATATCCGCTTATTTAAACATCTCGCTTATTGAGCTGCCGTTATGGTTGCGCAATATGGCGTCCGCCAGCAAATAAGCTATGCTGAGCACTTGTATTTTATCGCTCTTTTGGCGTGCGGCCTCGGGCAGCGTATCGGTTATGAAAAGCTTTTCTATTGAAGAATTGTTTACCTTTTCAATCCCGTCCCTTGATAATACGCCGTGCGTACAGACGGCATAAATCTTTTTTGCTCCGTTTTCTTTAACTTTATTTGCTACCACCGTAAGCGTGCCTGCGGTGTCCACTATATCGTCAAAGATGATAACGGTTTTGTCTTTTACATCACCGATGATATTATAGACCACCGCTTCATTGGCTTTGGGACGGCGTTTATCAATGATGACTAAGCCTGCGTCCATACGCGCCGCAAACTTACGCGCGCGCTCCACGCCGCCTACGTCTGGCGATACTACCACCAAATCATTGGGCCTGTTTTTAAGGAAATAATCCAAAAATACGCCGCGCGCCCTTAAATGGTCTACCGGAATATCAAAAAAACCCTGTATTTGGCCCGCGTGCAAATCCACCGCCATTATTCTGTCTGCGCCGGCCATTGTGATAAGATTAGAAACAAGCTTCGCCGTTATAGGTACGCGGGGGCTGCTTTTGCGGTCCGCGCGCGCATAGCCGAAGTAAGGTATTACCGCGGTTATTTTGCCCGCGCTTGCACGGCGCATAGCGTCAATAGCGACTAAAAGCTCCATAAGATTTTCATTAACAGGGGTACAGGTGGGCTGGATAATATAACAATCCGCGCCCCTTACGCTTTCAAGTATTTGGACATCAACCTCGCCGTCGGCAAAGCGCTCTACGCGTAAAGCGCCTAACTCTTTACCTAAGTGCTTTGCTATCTTTTCCGCCAAAGGACGGTTCGCATTGCAGGTAAAGATTTTTAAATCCCTAGCACATTGATTACAAATCATTTTTTGACACCCTTTTTTTATTTTTCAAATTTACCTGCCGCGCCCTGGCTATCGCCAAATCGCCTGCCGGTATATCTTGCGTAATTGTAGAACCCGCGCCTATACGCGCGCCTGCGCCTATTGTTACGGGCGCTACAAAATTTGTGTTTGAACCAACAAACACATTATCTTTTATGATAGTTTTGTGTTTGTTTACCCCGTCGTAATTACAAGTTATGCTGCCTGCCCCTACATTGACTTTAGAGCCCATCTCACAATCCCCTATATATGTAAGATGCGGCACTTTGGAACCTTTGCCTATTGTTGATTTTTTTATCTCAACATAATTGCCTACTTTTGCGCCTTCTTTCAGTACCGTCGCAGGGCGCAGGTGCGCGTAAGGGCCCACCTGGCAAAGCGCGTCAATGCGGGAATCTACAATATAGCACCCGCTTTTGATTGTTGCGCCGTCTTTTATGGTTGAGTTCTCTATCCAGCACCCGGGGCCGATAAAGCAGTCCTTACCGATTACCGTTTTGCCGCTGATAAATACATCCGGATAAATTATTGTGTCGGCGCCGATTTTGACATCAGCCCCGATATAAGCCGCCTGCGGGTTAATCATTGTTACGCCCGCGTCCATAAGTTTATTATTGGTTTTGGCGCACATAATTGCAGAGGCCTCGGCAAGCTGGCGTTTGGAATTTATGCCCATAGCTTCCGTATAATCGGCCGCCTGATATACCGCGACTTTATCGCCTTTGGATTTAAGGAAACCCAAAACATCAGTTAAATAGTATTCCTTTTTGGGGCCCTGCGGTTTTAAAAGTTTAAGCATAGCCTCAAGTTTAGCCGTGTCAAAAATATACATACCTGAATTGACTTCTTTTATAAGGGCGGTTTTAGCGTCTGTCTCGCTCTCTTCTGTAATTTTTACAAAATCGCCCTCCGCGTCCCTTACTATACGGCCATAGCCTTTAGGGTTATCTAAAGAAATTGTAAAGACTGTGCAGGCCGCGCCGCTTTTATTGTGGCTTTTGTTCATGGCTGATAAGGTATCGGCTTCTATTAAAGGCGCGTCACCCGCCAAGATAAGAATATTTTTAAATTTACGTATAAAATCTATTGCGCTTTTTACTGCTGTGCCGCTGCCCGTAAGCTCTGTTTGCAAAGCAAAATCAACCGGTGTTTTAATACCCCAGTTTGAAAGATTATCCTGCACGGTTTTTTTAAGTAAATCCGCCTGATGGCCCACAAGCACGCAAAGGCCCTCGGCCTTAAGTTTTTGCGCTTTTTTTAAGATGTGTGAAAGTATTGGCTCACCGCACACAGCGTGCAGCGGTTTAGGGAGTGATGAGTACATCCTGGTGCCTTTTCCTCCTGCGAGGATAAGCACGCCCAGATTTTTTTTGGCTACCATTATTTTTTCCTTTACTCTTGCCGTAGAATCTAAACTACCAAATAAGAACTGCTTAAATTTATATATAAATTATACCAAATTTAGTTTGCCTGTGCAGAGGCCGTCGGCCGCAGCTGTTATTTTAACTCTTACCAGCCCTTTTTGCCCGCTTTGCACAGGTATTATTACCCTTTGGAAATTACCGCAAACACCGCTTAAAAGACCTTTATCTAGGGAAAAATCCTCCGCAAGGACTTGCTGCTCCACGCCTATTTGTGTGGCGGCAAAAGCCTGCCTTAACTCCGCGTCAATTTGCCTTAATTTATCGGCCCGCTCTTTAATTATTTGCGGTGTATGTTGCGGCAATTTACCCGCTACCGTATTTGGACGCACAGAGTAGCTGAATACGTGCATTCCCGCAAAATTTACTTTTTTAATAAAAGCACAAGCTTCTTCAAAATGCTGCTGCGTTTCCGTAGGGTAGCCTGCGATAATATCACAGTAAAGGCCCAGATTGCTAAAACGTCTTCTTAAATCCTGCACTTTTTCAAAATACTGCGCGGTTGTATAGTGGCGGTTCATATCTTTAAGCACAGCGTCTGAGCCGCTTTGCAGCGGCAAGTGCAGATAGTGGCAAAACTTAGGGTTTTGCGCGGCGTCTAAAAGTTCATCAGTAACGGTATTAAGTTCTATGGAAGAAAAACGGACGCGGAAATTGCCTTCAATCTTAAAAACTTCAGGCAAAAGTTTGGCCAGGTTTGCCCCCGTTTCAGGGCAAAGGTAATTGCCGATATTTATGCCTGTTAAAACAATCTCTTGATAACCATTGGCCACAAGCTGCTCAATTTCCTTAAGCACTATCCGCTTGGGTTTTGATGTTTTTTGCGAACGGGTATAAGGGATTATGCAGTAAGAACAAAAACAATCACAGCCATCCTGTATCTTTATAAAAGCGCGCGAGTGGCCTTCGTGTGCGCGGACCGTCCACTCAATATCTTTACCTAAAAGTTCTTTGCCTATATTAAGTTTAAATATAATTTGCGCTTTAGGGAATTTTTCTTTTATGCGTTCCCCATGCGCAGCGGCGTAGCAACCCGTCAGGATAAGGCGCGCAGCGGGGTTGTGCCGCGTTATTTGGGAGGCAAATTTTTCCACATCCTTATCTGCATTATGTGTTACCGTGCAGGTATTAAGGATGCAGAGATGCGCCTCTTTAAAATCGTGTGTAATGGTGTGGCCAAGCTGCAAAAGTTCTTCTAATATAGATTCACTTTCCACCTGGTTTACGCGGCAGCCGAATGTTTTGATATAAACTATCATAAAAGTACCTTTGCTACAGCTGCGCAAGCCGCCGTCTGCGCTCTTAAGATATTACAGCCTAAGCTTACGGCAAGCGCGCCTGCGGATTTGGCTAAAGCTATTTCCTGCTGTGAATACCCGCCTTCAGGGCCGATAAAGATTGCCAGCTCTTTGGGATTATTAAGTTTTAAAAGTGCGGAGGAAATATTTAATTTTGACTCGTCCTCATAGCAGATAATTGACGGTAATGCATTATTTTTTAAAGCCTGCGCGAAACTTAAGGGTTCGTAAATTTGCGGGATTGTTGCGCGTTCCGACTGCTTACACGCGCTTAAAATTATTTGCTGCCAACGCTCGGCCTTGGTGGCCCGTTTTTTGATGAAATCAGCTTCCGCATATTGGCTTAGCACAGGTGTAAAGGAATTGACGCCCAGCTGAGTACAAACGTCTAAAAGCTCCTCCGCCGCTGCGCGCGATATTACCGAAAAATAAAGATGTATTTTTACTAAAGGCTCGCAGGCGGGTAATTTAGAAACTATTATACCGCTTGCCGAGTGACTATTAATATCCTGCAATTTGCCGAGGTATTTTTCCCCCAACCCGTCAAACAATTTTACTTCCGCGCCCTGCTTAAAGCGAAGCACGCCTAAGTGGCGCGCTTCGTCTTTATTAAGCGTAAAATATTGCTCTTTTACTTCCGCTAAAAATTGGGGCATATTTATATTGTACTTTATAGCTTAGCTGAAAAGCTTGTCAAAAAATCCCTTTTCAGGCCCGGCTTTTGCAAACTCCTCCTCAAGCGCAGTTATAAGTTCCTTTTGTTTAGGAGTAAGTTTTCTTGGTATATCAACATTAAGGACAACCCTTAAATTACCCCTGCCGCCGCGGTTAAGCTTTGGCATACCGCTACCTTCAATTATAACCTCGCTGCCGTGCAAGGAGCCATGCGGAATATCAACAGATATTTCCTGCTTTTCTATATTCTGCGTTTTGATAAGCCCGCCTAAAACCGCGGTGGGGTAGGAGATTGACTTTTCTATCACAAGGTCATCCCCGTCGCGCTGGAAAATTTTGTGTTTTTTGACGCGCATATCAATATATAAATCCCCGTAACCGCCGTTATCGGTACCGATATCGCCGCCATTTGGAACCCTTAAAATAAGCCCGTCACGCACGCCTGCAGGTATTTTTACTTTCATACTGTTTTTGGCTTTTACGCGCCCGCTGCCGCTGCAATGTTTGCACGGCTTTTCAATAAGAGTGCCCTGCCCGCCACAATCGGGGCAAGGCTGGCGCATGGAGAAAAACCCCTGGCTGAACTGCACCACGCCGCTGCCGCGGCAGGTGGGGCATGTTCTGCGCCCGCTGCCTGCTTGCGCGCCGGTGCCGTCGCATTCCTCGCATCTGTCAACGCGGGTATAGGATATTGTTTCCTCTACTCCCGTAAAGGCTTCTTCCAAGGTAAGGGTTGCGGTCTCTTTTATATCATTGCCGCGCTGCGCTGTGCGCCTGCGCCCGCCGCCGCCGAAACTGCCGCCGAACATATCGCCAAATACAGAGCTGAACACATCTTCAAAGCCGCTAAATCCGCCGTGGAAGCCACCGCCCATATTGTTTACGCCGTCGTGGCCGTAAGCGTCATAGGCTTGGCGTTTGTTTGCGTCTGATAAGACTTCAAAAGCTTCATTAACTTCTTTAAATTTTTCTTCAGCCTCATTATTGCCCGGGTTGCGGTCGGGATGGTATTTCATCGCCATTTTGCGGTAAGCTGTTTTCAACTCTACTTCTGTTACATTTCTCTGCACACCTAAAACTGTATAATAGTCCTGCTTCTGCTTTGCCATTTATTTTTACCTCGTCCACACATTTCTTCACTATCAGCTTCTAAAATATATTTTTATTTTAAAAAAGAAATTCTAAAGGTTTATACCCGATTGTTTTTTACGGGGCTTAATGTGAAGGCTTATATATATTTTACCAAATACGGCTGCGCAAAAAAAACGCCTCCCCGCGTTTTTTGCGCGCGGGGAGGCTTATTACTTATATTTATTTATTGTCTACAACCTCGGCTTCTACCACGTCGTCCTTCTTTTCCTGCGGTTGCTCGGGTGCGGGCCCGCCTGCTTGTGCCCCTGCCGCCGCGCTGCCTGCCTGTGCTTGCTGGGATTTATAGATAATCTCACCAAGTTTTTGGCTGGCCGTGAGGGCTTCGTCTTTAGCTTTTCTTATTCTGTCGGTTTCCTCAGACTTAATTGCGTCCCTGAGTTCGCCTAAAGCCTGGTCTATTTTAAGTCTTTCTTCCTGCGGGATTTTGTCGCCGTGGTCTTTAAGCGCCTTTTCCGTCTGGTAAAGGATGGAATCGGCCTCGTTTTTGACCTCAATACGTTCTTTGGTTTTTTTGTCTTCTTCAGCGAACTTCTCCGCCTGTTTGACGAAGTTGTTGACTTCATCCTCGCTAAGTTTATTGGGGGCAGATATTGTTATATGCTGCTCTTTATTGGTGCCCAAATCTTTAGCGGAGACTTTTAAAATGCCGTTTGCGTCAATGTCAAAGGTAACCTCAATCTGCGGTACGCCTCTGGGCGCGGGCGGGATGCCGTCTAAGTCAAAGCGGCCCAAGGGCACATTGTCTTTGGCTAAGGGGCGTTCACCCTGTAATACGTTTACCGTTACCGCGGGCTGGTTATCAGCCGCCGTGGAGAAGACCTGCGTCTTGCGCACGGGGATAGTGGTGTTCCTTTCAATAAGCTTTGTAAATACGCCGCCTAAAGTTTCAAGCCCCAGTGAAAGCGGTGTTACGTCCAGTAAAAGGATATCTTTTACCTCGCCCGTAAGTACGCCCGCCTGGATTGCCGCGCCGTCGGCAACGCATTCCATAGGGTCAATACCTCTTTCAATCTTTTTGCCGACGTGCTTTTCAACATAATCCTGCACGATAGGCATACGCGTAGGTCCGCCAACCATGATTACTTTGTCAATTTGGTTCATTGAAAGTTTTGAGTCCGTAATGGCTCTGTCTATAGAAGCGCCGCAGCGGTCAACTATAGGGCGCACAAGGCTGTCAAGTTTAGCCCTGGAGAGGCGCAGTTCCAAATGCTTGGGGCCGCTTGCGTCTGCCGTTAAGAATGGCAGGTTGATATCGGTTTCCATTG
Organism: uncultured Elusimicrobium sp.; assembly: GCA_964415545.1. Classification (GTDB taxonomy): domain Bacteria; phylum Elusimicrobiota; class Elusimicrobia; order Elusimicrobiales; family Elusimicrobiaceae; genus Proelusimicrobium. The sequence goes on along the minus strand of CAYQAU010000001.1, from coordinate 405,746 downwards.
TGGTGGAAAGCTCAATTTTAGCTTTTTCAGCAGCGTCTTTTAAGCGCATGGCCGCCTGTTTGTCGTTTGCAAGGTCAATGCCCGTGGATTTTTTAAATTCTTCAAGCATCCAGTTGATTATGGCATTATCCATATCCGTACCGCCCAGCTTTGTGTCGCCCGCCGTTGCGATGACGTCAAATGTACCCTCTTTTCCCATTTCCATAATTGTTACGTCCAAGGTACCGCCGCCCAAGTCAAAAACAAGAATCTTCTGTTCTTTGCCCAGCTTGTCTATACCATAGGCCAAAGCTGCGGCTGTAGGCTCGTTTAATAATCTGACAACCTCCAAACCCGCGATTTTGCCCGCGTCTTTGGTTGCCTGGCGCTGGTTATCATTAAAGTATGCAGGTACCGTAATTACCGCTTTTTCTACCGGCTGGCCCAAAAAAGCTTCCGCGTCTTTTTTAACTTTTTGTAAGACGAAGGCCGAAAGCTGCTGCGGTGTAAACTCGTGGCCCCTTAAATCGTATTTATAGTTTTCCCCCATTCTGCGTTTAAACGCGGTGGCGGTGCCTTCAGGGTTGGCTATGGCCTGCCTTCTTGCAGGTTCGCCTACCAGGCGCTGTCCGTCTTTAGTGAAAGCTACATATGAAGGGAAAGCCTTCCCGCCGACTGAGCTGCCTTCCGCTGAAGGGATAATCGTCGGGCGGCCGCCTTCCATTACCGCTGCGGCGGTATTTGATGTACCTAAGTCAATACCTATAATTTTAGACATAATTCTGTTTCTCCTTAAAAATTACTTACTCTTGCTCTTTCTTTTTACCCACGATGACTTGCGCCGGACGCAGGACTTTACCGTCTACTATTACCCCGCCGGAAAGCTCCTCAACTACCATGCCGTCATCTTTATCGTCGCAAGGCACTGTGGTAATGGCTTCTTGCGTCATCGGGTCGTATGGTTTACCTTTGTAGGATACCACCTCAACGCCTTCAGATTTAAAGACTTTACCAAACTCCTCAAATATCATTTTGAGGCCTTGCTTTATATGTTCTGCGCTTACGTCTTCTTTGCCAAGTTCCGCTTTGGCCTTAAGCAAAGTTTCATAGAGAGGAATGAACTTCTGTATCACTTCCTCTTTACCGTATTTGATGAAGAGCGGCTTTTCACGCTCTACCCTTTTACGGTAATTTTCAAAATCAGCTTTAAGGCTGATAAGCTGCCTGTAGTATTCTTCCTCTTTGGAACAAACCTCAGGTTTGCCTGCGGCCTCTTCTTCTTGGTCCGCCACAGCTGCAGCCTGCTCCGCTTGCATTGCCTCGGCCTGCTGCTCCTCTTCCCCCGCGTTAGGGTGCGTATCTTTTTTCTTAGTCATAATCAGTCTTCTTTATTTTCAAGGGAGATTTGCCAATTCTCTATCGTAGTGCCCAGCATTTCCCCTATGAAGTTTACAAGTGATATCATCCTGTTATAATGCATGTGTTTAGGGCCGACTATCCCTAATATCCCCACAGTTTTATCCCCCACTTTATAAGCAGAAGTGATGATGCTCAGGTTGCGCAACTCGCTTAAATGGTTCTCTTCACCTATGCTTACGTTTATTTTATTATTATTTAATTCAATTTGTTTCATCTTTTCGCCAAGCAGGCCCGCAAATTTATCGCGCTCTTCTATAACGCGCAGCATTTGCGCCATTTCGCTGTAGTCCTGCTGCGTAGCGGCATCTACAAGCTGGCTCATGCCTTCTATATAAAGCTGCTCCGCATTATTTTGCGCGCCAGCCATTTCCCTTAAGATATTGGCGGCAAGATCGGCGATATCGGCAAACTCGCCCGACGATACGGAAGCGCATTCCCACATCGCCCTTTGCGCATCGCGCAAGGTAAGGCCCGATATTTGCTCATTGATGAAATTATTAAGAACCATAAGCCGCGCAGGATCAAGAATAATATTTACCCTTACAGGCCAATGTTTTACCGTGCCCTCCGCCGTTACTAAAACGGCTAAAAGAGTGTTTATACCCAAAGGTAAAAAATCAAGCCTTTGCACTATATGGTCTTTGACGTTTTGAGTAAAGACAAAGCCCGCTGAATTAGAAAGCTCCGAGAGCATTTTACACGTTTGCACCATAACGCGGTTTATTTCCTCGGTATTTCTTCTGTATTCCTCTTCTATGCGCTGGCGCTCTTTGGCCGCTATAGTTTGGATTTTTGAGAGATAATCAACATAAAAGCGGTAGGCCTTGTCCGTAGGTATCCTGCCCCCCGAAGAGTGCGGCTGGTAGAGGAAGCCTTCCTCCTCCAGCTTTTTCATTATGTTCCTGATAGTCGCGCTGGACACGCCTGACAAACCTTTTTGCGCGACAAGCTCAGACCCTACGGGCTTGCGGCTTTCCACAAACTCCTGGACTATCATCCTGAGTATCTTTTCTTCTCTCTCTTTTGCTATTTCAGGCTTTAGTATTCTCATAATTTTTAGCAGTCTTTAACTCTGACTGCTATTATTGTAAAAAATAATTTTATAATTGTCAATCATAATTTTCAAGTGCTAAAAATCTATTGTACCGAGGACGTAGCCTAAGACGGAAGACTAATGTGTTTTAATTATTTTACGACGGCCGTCGCCATAAAGTAAAACCCACAGGCGCCGCAATAGTATATTTGATAAAATATAATATATGATAGATTCACACGCACATATTAACGACCCTGCTTTTGATTCAGACAGAGCCGCAATAATACAAAAAACCTTTGACGCAGGCGTAAACCAATTTGTGGAAATAGCCTGTGAGCCGCAGGAATGGCAGCCTGCCCTTGATTTATGCAAGCAATATGCGGGCAAAGTATATGCCGCCGCAGGCGTACACCCTATATACGCAAAAGTATATAATGATGATTTTGCCAAAGAGCTTAAAACTGTTTTAGCGCAAAGCGATATGCGCGGTATCGGGGAAATAGGTTTAGATTATGCGTGGACGGGGGAGGATGGCTCGCCCGAGAAAGTGCAGCAAAATGTTTTTGAGCAGATGATGGAGCTTGCCGCTGATATTAAAAAACCTATTGTGCTGCATTGCCGTAAAAGTAATGACCTTACCGATTTTAAAGCTTATGACGATATGTTTGCGATACTTAAAAACTCAAACTTTAACGGCGGAGTTTTGCACTGCTTCAGCGGCAGGAAGCAGGACGCGAAACTTGCGCTGGATATGGGTTTATTAATCGGCGTAAACGGAATAATAAGCTATAAACGTAATGATGATTTACGCCAAACCATAAAATATATAGGTTTAAATAATCTTGTGCTTGAAACAGATTGCCCTTACTTGCCGCCGCAAACTAAACGCGGCAAGCGTAATGATCCTTCAAATATACCTGAAATTGCGCAGTACCTGGGCGGAGCGCTTGGCATTCCACTAGAGCAAGTTGATATTATAACTACTGCAAATTCCAAAAAATTATTCAGCATTTAACTACAATAAAAAACCCCGCAATTACGCGGGGTCTTTGTCTAATGCAAAAATTTTTATTTTGCGTTAACCATTTTGGCTCTGGAGATATCGCCTTTCTTGTCTAAGAAATAGAGATACCCTTTTTCTTTCTTAATGCCGGCTTTGGCTACTTTTTTAGCTTTGCCGCCCTTCTTGCCGCCACGAGCCATCTGTACTCTGGAAACGTCGCCTTCCTTATCAATGAAATAAAGAAAGCCGTCTTCGCGTTCCACACCTACTTTAAGAACTTTTTCTGCCATGGTTATTCTCCTACTTGGAATAAGGGCCTTAGCCCAATGCCAAAAGTCTAATAAATATTTTGAGAGGATGCAAGCGTTTTCCGCAGTCGGAAAACAGCCGTTTTAAAACCCGCCCGCTTTTTGGCGGCTACGACGGAGATATTTAAAGGCGGGAAAATCAGTCAAAATCCCAGGCCCTTTCGCCAAAATTATCTTCTATATACTTAGTAAGCGCAGGGTGAAGCGTTATACGCTTGGTCATACGGATAAGGTTTTTTGTCTCGCCCTCTTTTACTTTAAGGAAAACCTCCGTTACCCCAATGCCCGCGTTTAGAAGTGAATTGAGTTTTATAAGCTGTTCGTCCGTCGCATTTTGCGGGACGTCTATCATAAAACGCCTGGCTTTACGCGCTATCTTGTTTACTATGGGCTCTATGCTGCTTACCATAATTTCAGGGTTGGCAGAAAGTTCGTCGCCCCTGATATCGCCCGTTACTATGACGGCTTGGTTGATTTCCACCTTATTGCCGATTTGCGCCCACACGCGGCTAAAAGCATTGGCGTTAATTGACTGGTATTCATCTTCCAAAGAGAGCTGCGCCCAATTCTCTTTAGCTTTGGTTTGGCGTTTTTTGATGCGCGCTACTATTGCGGCTATTTCCACCGTGCCGCGCTGCGGCTTATCTTTAATATCAGTAATATTATTTCTTACAAGCCTTGGCAGGTACTTGGCGTACTTTGCCAACGGATGGCCCGAGAGATAAAGCCCTAAAACTTCGCGCTCGTTTTGCAGCAGCTCAGCCATAGTAAGCGGCGCGGCCTTTTTTAAATTTAATTTTACAGACGCTGTTACCCCTACAATATCCATCCCGAACAGGCTTGTGGCGGCGCCTTCCTTTTCCTGCTTGATTTTAATTGCGTGGGCGACTGTTTCTTCTATATCAGACAATGCCTGCGCGCGGCTTTCAAGGGCGGGCACGCCTTCATATAAATCGTCAAAAGCGCCCGCCATCGCAAAGGATTCTAATGTCTTTTTATTTGCGGCGTAGAGGTTTATCCTCTCACAAAAATCTAAAAGGTTTTTATATTTGCCTTCTTTACGGATTTCCGTAATGCTTTTGCACGCTTCTTCCCCGACGTTCTTGATTGCGCTTAAACCGATGCGGATGGCTTCCTTGCCCTCAGGCTGCTTTTCAACGCTGAAGTCAATATCGGAATACTGTACTGAAGGCGGCAAAATATCAAAACCCATTTTGCGCGCTTCTTCCAGATAGGTAACTATTTTATTTTCTTTATCGGCCGAGCCTATAGCGTTATGGCCGATTTCATTGGTAAGCGCGCTGCACATAAATTCTATGGGATAATTGGCTTTAAGCCACGCCGTCTGGTAAGACACTAGAGCATATGCGACGGAGTGCGATTTATTAAAACCGTATTCGGCAAAGCTGGCCATTTGGTCAAAAAGCTTGGTGGCCACGGCTTCTTTTACGCCGTTCTTCATACCGCCTTCAACAAATTTGGAGCGGAACTTCTCCATAACATCAAGCTTCTTTTTACCCATAGCTTTGCGCAGGGTATCGGCTTCACCGGGGGTAAAGCCGCTTAAGCTTTTGGAGATTTCCATAATCTGTTCCTGATATATCATTGTGCCGTAAGTTTCTTCCAGGATAGGCGCTAAAAGCGGGTGCGCCACGGTTACCTTCTCCGTCCCGTTTTTGCGGTTTACAAAGCTGTCTAACATACCGCTTTGCATAGGGCCCGGGCGGTATAGCGCCACAAGCGCGGAAATATCACTGAACACGCTTGGGTGAAGGCGTTTTACAAGGTCCTTCATGCCGCCGCTTTCTAATTGGAATATACAGGCTGTTTGCGCGTCCTGCAAAAGCTCATAGGTTTTTTTATCATTTAAAGGGATATTATCTATATTGATATCTATTCCGCGCAGCTTTTTGACAAGCTTTACCGCATTATCAATTACCGTAAGCGTTCTTAAACCTAAAAAGTCTATTTTTAAAAGCCCTAAGTCAGAGAGGGTATTGCCCTCAAACTGTGTTGTAATTACGTCGCGCGAGCCTTTGGCTAAAGGCGCGTATTTGGTGATTTCTTCCCTGGTTACCAATATGCCGGCGGCGTGTACGCCCGTGTGCCTTTTAAGGCCTTCTATTTTTTGCGCAAAGTCAAAAAGCTGGCGGACTTTAGGGTCTTTAGCCATTTCTGATCTTATCTCAGGCACTTGTTCTATGGAGCCTGCTACCGTAGCTTTTAAGTCGTCAGGCACAAATTTTACAAGGCGGTTTGTTTCCGTAGGAGTAAAGCCCATAACGCGCGCGGTATCCCTTAAGGCCAGTTTGGCCTTCATTGTACCAAAGGTGATGATTTGCGCTACGTTCTTATGCCCGTATTTATCGCGCATATAATTGATTACCTGCTCGCGGCCGGAATCGGAGAAGTCTATATCCAAGTCAGGCATACTTACGCGGTCGGGGTTTAAAAATCTTTCAAAGAGGAGTTTGTTTTTTATAGGGTCCAGCTTGGTAATATCCATACTGTACGCTACGATTGAGCCCGCGCCCGAACCCCTGCCGGGGCCCACAGGTATATCATTGGCGCGCGCGTAGGCAATAAAGTCCGCCACTATCAAAAAGTATACCGCAAAACCCATGCTGGAGATTACTTGCAATTCATAATCCAGCCTTTGCATATAATCATCGGGTATTTTGTCAGATTTAAGCTTGCCTTTTAAGCCCTTTATACAAAGGTGGCGCAGGTAATCTTTATGTTCTGCAAACTCGGGCGGGATAGCGAAGTTAGGCATTACAAAACCTTCTTTCTTAAACTCAAGGTTACACTTTTCCGCCACTTCAAGCGTATTTTTTATTGCCTCGGGCACATAGTCAAAAAGTTTTGCCATTTCATCAGGCGTTTTAAAGTAAAGCTCGTGCGTAGTCATTTTGAGGCGGCTAGGGTCGTCCAAAGTTTTGCCCATGGCTATGCACATATGGATATCGTGCGCCTGCCAGTCATCACGCCTTTCATAGTGGCAGTCATTAGTGGCCACAAGCGGGATGCCTGTTTTTTTGGAGACTTCCATAAGAACTTTTAAGGCGGCTTGTTCCTCAGGGATGCCATGGTCCATAATCTCTATATAATAATTGCCTTTGCCGAGCATTTGTTCATAACGCCACGCAAGCTCGCAAGCCGCTTCAAGGCCGCTGTTAAGGCAGGTTTGCGCAAGCTCCCCTTTAAGGCAGCCCGATAAGACTATAAGGCCTTCTTTATGTTTGCTTAAAAGCTCAAAATCTATACGCGGATGGTAGTAAAAACCGTCTACCCACGCGTCAGAGTTCAGCTGCATCAGGTTATTATAGCCGGCAAGATTGGTTGACAGCACCGTCAAATGGTTATATTTACTTTGGGTTTTATCTATTACATTGTATTTAAACGGGGTAGTATAAAACTCGCACCCCACAATAGGCTTTAGGCCCACTTCCCGCGCGTTTTTATAGAACTCCAGCGCGCCGTACATATTGCCGTGGTCTGTCATAGCCATGGCTTTGGCGCCGCTTGCCGCAAGGTTTTTGAGGAAAGCCGATGGCCCCTTGCCCGCTATGCGTATCATGCCGTCTAAGAGGGAGTATTCCGTGTGATTGTGTAGGTGGACAAATTCCGTCATTTTTTAAACCTGTAAGATAATTTTGAATTAAAAAGCTAGAATATCATTATGTCTAAACATTATAGTAAATTAACAGAAACTAAGATAAAATCCAAACCTGTATGGCGCGGCGTTACAGGCTTTAATTTAGATACCGTACGTCTTATCAACGGCAAGGCTGTTACGCGCGAATATATGGTGCACCCCGGCGCGGCAGCGGTTTTGCCCATTATAGGCGATAATGTGGTTATGGTGCAGCAGTACCGCTACCCCGTCCATATGGTCACGTGGGAGATACCCGCAGGCAAAATGAAGCCTAAGCAGACGCCTTTAGCCTGCGCTAAAGCCGAACTTGCCGAAGAAACAGGCTATAAAGCAAAAAGCATTAAAAAGCTTATAACCTTCCACCCGTGTTGTGCTTTTTCAAACGAAGTCCTGCATATTTATATAGCCCTTGATTTGCTGAGCGGTAAGACTAATCCCGACGATGATGAGTTTTTAAATGTAAAGCTTTTCCCGCTTGAAACGGCTTATAAAATGATTAAAACGGGTAAAATAAAAGACGCTAAAACTATACTTTCCCTGCTTATGTACCAAAATATGCAACTTACTAAAGGCAAAATTTTATAAAATCTAAATTAATGAATATACTTGAAGGCAAAACTTTAGCCGCTAAAATTAAGGAATCTTTACCTGAAAGAGTCAAAACGGTAACAGAAAAGCTTGGCCGCGCGCCAAGGCTTGTAGGGCTTTCATGGCAAGGCGATTATGCGGGGTTTTTATATCTTACTAAAGAGGTTAATGCCGCGCGCAAACTTAATATTCGCGCTGATATCGTTGAGCTTACAACTGACACAAAACCTGAAGAATTTATCCGCCTGCTGGCCGCTATAGCAGGCGATGAAAGCATAGACGCGCTTTTAATACCGCGCCCGCTGCCGCCCGCTTTAAACGATTTAGACATTGCGCCGCTTATTATGCCCGCGCAGGATATTGACGGCGCAGGCACCATAAGTATGGGCAGGCTTTTTGCCTGTAAGACTTGGCAGGACATTAAAAACCTTAACACCTTTGTGCCTTGTTGCCCTTTAGCTGTTATGGATTTGCTTGAGTACCATAAAATAGATTTGGAAGGAAAGCGCGTAGCCGTTATAGGCCGAAGCAATACCGTGGGCAAACCTTTGGCGCAGATGCTTTTGTGCCGCAATGCAACTGTTACGATATGCCACACCAAGACGATGGATTTGGGTGCGATTTTGCGCGAGCAGGATATCGTTATATCCGCCGCGGGCCACGCGCGCTTTGTTACAGCCGACTTGCTTAAAGACGGATGTATTGTAATTGACGTAGGTACTAACCAGGATGAGGACGGCGTCTTCTGCGGGGACGTTGATTTTGATAATGTTAAGGATATTTGTGATATCTCACCCGTCCCGGGCGGAGTAGGGCCCGTAACGCTGGCGAACCTGCTGCAAAATATAGTAATATCATCAGAGAGGAAAATAAAATGAAAAAACTTTTAATCTTTATGGTTTTACCTGTTTTTTTAACCGCCTGCTATGGGACAGACGGCGGCAGCTCAAAAGGCAAGTCCTTTAACCAGCAGCTTAAAGAGCTTGAAAGAGAGCACAGCCAAAATACGGAGACGCCTTATGAAGAGGCTTCAACCGCTTCCATTTACCAGAGCGAGGCTGACAGGCAGCGTGAGATAGAAATAGCCGCACAAAGAGAACGCCGCGCAACTGCGCCTATGGTGGAATCTGATTATATTTTCCGCGTGATGCCAGACAAAGGCACCTATATGTATGACGAATATAACCAGGTCGTGACCGATGACCCGAAGCTCGTAGACTACAAAGAAACAAAACGCTTGTGGAATAAGCCCAAAAGGTTTACGCCCGACGTTTACGGCACGGAAGAGGTTATTGACGACGGTTCAGGCGGCGAGGCTTCTTATACGGAAGAAGAATACGCAGCCTACGAATAACAGTTTTAGCAGACATAAAAAAGCCCCTTTAAAGCAGGGGCTTTTTTATTTATATTACCTTAGAAATCAGACTTGCGGATTTTTGAAAATGCGCGACATATTACGATTGTTTATCAGTTCAGAAACATCCGTGTATATCATACCTATAGGGTAGGAACGTTTTATGCGCTCTTCAGCAAAATCCCTTGTGGCGGGCCTAATGCCTTCTATATCCAAATATAAAAGCTGCAAATTACTGTATACCGAATGAGGGCGCACTCTTACTTTGGCTCTAAGTTTGCCTTGCGGGATAGCATCCGTTAAAATATAGTCTTCTACAGTCTGCTGTGGCATTATTTTTATATCAAGGTTTTTCTTATCATCCAGAGTAATTAAGATATCATAGTTTGTGCCGTCAAAGCGGATTTTTGTTTTAAGTTCAGGCGCGTCTAAAACAAAGAACTGCTTACTTTGGGTCTTAAAATTAAAGTGGCAGGCATAGCTTTTTTTAACATCCACCGCTTCCCCGTAAGCAGAAGGAGGAACACCTTCTTTTACAGACTCTTTATTATACTGCGCCTGCAAGTTTGCCCCTATCTTTTGGGTAAGCTCTTTGGGCAAGGCTTCCCTTACCAAAGCCGGCCGGGCTGAGGCCGCAGTCAATAAGGTTGTAATAAATAATAAAAATAATTTCAGTCTTTTTCCCATACTAAAAGTTTATTTGTTTTATATAAAGCAAACAAGGGAATAAGGACCTACCGTCAGGTGGGAACAACGGCCTATTTGATAAAAGAAGCGGCTATTTTACCCGCGCGGCTGTTCATCTCTGTTCTGAGCTCGGGCGTACTATCATCCCAGCCGACAAGGTGTAATGCGCCGTGGGCGATAAGCGTCATAAGCTCAAGCTTTGCGCCGTGGCCTTCCTCTTCAGCCTGTTTTTTTGCCATATCCAGGCACACAAAGATATCGCCAAACGGGCTGCCCGCGCCGCCGTCAAAAGGATAATTAAATGATATAACGTCGGTTATATAATTATGGTTCAAAAACTGTTTATTTATACGCAGTATCTCTTTGCCGTCAACTATAATTACATTGACCTCCCCTTTCTTTGCGGCCGCGCGGCCAAGAGCCGCAAGCGTAAGTTTTTTATAGACGCTTGTCGCCTTATAGTACGGGCTGATGTTTTTTATATTGTAGAAGACATTGATTTGCATAAAGATTTTAAAATTTTATTTTATAATAACTAAATTACCAAGCTTTGCAAGCAGCAATAAACACTAGCGTCCCATTATTTTTGCGTTTATACGCGACGCAAGGAGGGAGGTATACAACAAAAGGGCAAAGCCCGCGTATCCGACTGACGAGGCAACAAAGTATAAACCAAAAAGAATTATAAAAATTTCGTCTTGCCGCGCGGGATAACAATTATCCCCGAGGGATCTATAAAATAGTTCTGGGAATCGTGCTCCTTATCTAAGCCGATTTTAGAACGCTCGGGTATAATATTAAAGCGGTCTATAATCGTTTTTTTGATATGGCAGTTTTTACCGATTACACAAGAATCCATAATGATACTATTCTCAATCACCGCGCCTTCCATAACCGTTACATTGCTGGCCAGCACGCTGTTTTTGATGATTGTACGCGGATGTATTATACAGCCGTTGCTCATCATGGAGTTATACAGCTCCCCGCCGATATATGAAGTAGGCGGAGTATTGTGCACAGAGGTATTAATCGGCCAAAGCGGGTTGTTAAGGTTAAGCCTGGGTTTTGAGCCGAGCAAATCCATATTGGCCTGCCAGTAAGCTTCAATAGTACCGACGTCGCGCCAGTAGCCTTGCTCCTCATAAGGCTGCACGCCGGGCAGCTTTTCTGACGGGAAGTCATAGGCGAAGGTTCTGTATTCTTTTAAGATTACAGGTATAATGTTTTTGCCGAAATCTAATGACGGGATATCACAATACTTCTGTTTAAGTATTTTAATTAAAACATTTTTATCAAAAATATAATTGCCCATAGAGATATAGGCATCCTTAGGTTTGCCGGGGATATGGCGCGGGCTGGAGGGCTTTTCATCAAAACTTACTATGCGGTTATTATCGTCCACCGCCATTACGCCGAAGGCGGAAGCCTCTTTTACAGGAACTACATTTGCCGCTACCGTAACATCAGCTTTATTTTTTATATGAAAGTCTATCATCTTGGCGATATCCATTCTGTAAATATGGTCCGCGCCGAAGATTACCACCAAATCGGGATCAAAATCGTTTATCAGGCTGATATTTTGGCGTATAGCGTCAGCCGTGCCGCGGTACCAGATTTCCCCCAAACGCATTTGAGGCGGCACCACTGTTAAGAAGTGGTCGCGGCTGATGCCTCTTGCGGGCCAGGTGGTGCGCATATATTCTATTAATGACTGCGAAAGATACTGCACTAATATATAAGACGAAAATATATTGGAATTAACAAAGTTAGATAACACGAAGTCAATAATTCTGTATTTACCGCCGAAGGGAACCGCAGGCTTGGAGCGTTCCTTCGTCAAAGGATACAGCCTCTCACCCTTGCCCCCCGCCATAATCATACCGAGGACTTTCATATTTTTAATCTCCTAAAACAATCTTATTATTCGGAGCCGAGGGGGAGCTTCTTTTGCATATTGTCAAAAGCTTCCCAAGACCAGGGCATCCTTTCTTTAAAAATTTGTGCGATAGCGTCTGCGTATACGCGGATTTCATACTGTGCGTGGCCGTCTGCCCTAAGTGAAATAAAGTTTAAAAGGCTGCGTGCATTGACGCTCCAATAAAACTGCGTGTACTGGCTGACAGGCAAGATGCCGCGCGCCATTTCGCGCGCTACGCCTGCTTCTAAAAGTTTGGTATAGGCATTATAAGAAGCCTCAACGCTGGCCTCATACTGCGCGATAAGCGCCTTTTGGTCAAGGCTTTCACTTGAGAGCGAGCCCTGCTTATTATGTTTATCCTGCACACGCATCGCAGAAGGTATATAAAATTCGTCCTTAACTTCGGTATAGCGCGCGCTGACTTCATTATAGGAGCCCCAGCGGTGCCTCATCCACTGGCGCGCTACAAAAATAGGGCACTTAATGTGGAACTGGAAGTAGCAATGCTCAAAAGGCGTATGGTGCGCGTGTTCCAAAAGATATTTGATGAGCGCTTTATCCTTTTCCTCACCTTTTGACTGGCCGCCAAAGGTTACGCGGGCAGAGCTTACTACTCTTACATCGCCGCCCATAAAATCCACCAATTTTACAAAGCCTTTATCTAAAACGTTTACTATTTCGGTTTTTTCTGCACAATTTGTCATCATTACGATTTTCTCCGGAAGAAGTATGAATTATTAATAGAGTATCAAATTTTAAACTTTAAAACTACAGCAAATCAGCGGCCGGAAACAGAACCACGCTCGTCATCCCGCCATTGCTTACCGCGGGCACAATAAAAACTTTACCGTAATTGCCCAGCGCGCCCTGGAAGATATCATACACCACGCCCTCTATATCGCCGTAAACCGACTTTACGAGGCTGTTGCCCGTCCATTTAAGATTGTACATCCTGGCTGTGGCATAGCTGCCGAAGGTATCGGCCAGCATACCGTATTTGGAGAGGTTCTCCACGCCGACTACAAAGGTATTATCTTCCGCGTCTTTAAACAGCCCCACGCTTATCGGGAAGCGCACTATGCTTTTATCAAAAGATATACGGTTAGGCGTTGTCCCAAAATCAATATCCTGCGGGGAATCTATAAAATGTTTATATTTGTCAAACTGTATGCGCAGCTGTTTGCCTTTGGTAAAGACATAATTATCCCGGCCGTCGTGCCTGAAGTCGCCTTTATTAAAGCCGAATATACTTTCAAAATTATATACCTTTACCGCTTCCCCTTTGCTAAACTTATTATCCTTATAAGTTAGCGGCGCGGGCGCGGAAGCAAAATAATTATTTTTGTTGGAGCTGATATCCTGCCTGTACATTATACGCTTGCCGTTATAAGGCGCGATGCCTTTTGCAACGCCGCTGATGGTATCGGTTTGCTCAAGGGTTTTGCCTTTTAATTCGTATACATATGTGCTTAAGCGGCCTGCGCCCTCATCATAAACCACTGCAAAAACCTGCGCTTTACCTGTACCTTTTACGTCGGCCGCGTCTAAAGAAATTATGCGGCGCAGCTTGTTTACCTGTAAGGAAGTAAATTCTTTTAAGCTGTTATCTTCCAGATTATAGGCCTTGATTTCATTACCGTCTAAAAAACCCAAAATTAATTCTGACGCGCCGTCCCCGTCAATATCGCCTGCGGCTACCGCGCGCGCTTTGCCTTCTATCGGCTTACTTTGCCAAAGCGGTAAGATATTATCCGACGGGTTTACCTGCGGTTCTTGCCCTGCATTGCTGAAAGCGGTATGCGTTTTAATGGGTTCCTCTATGGCGCGGAACTCCGCCTCAAAATTTACGACGGAGTCATTAGTATCAAGCGTACCTACTGCGTACATAGGCTCAACCTGCGTTATTTTGCCCGTTACAGTTTTTTTGGCTTCGCGCCCTAATGACTTACCCGTTTTGGGGTTAACAATCTCATCCCCCCAGGTTACTACGCGGAAGTTCGCGCCCGCCTTGGGCTTTACTTTATTTTCCGATATATCAAGAAATACTTTGCGCCCGTCCTGTTTGACGATATAGGCCAACTCCCCTGCGAAAGCGGCATTGGCGGTAAGAAGAACTGCGGCTAAAATTGTTGCTATGTTTTTTAGAAGTATTTTCATATTATTATTCTATATTATTTACCCGCAAAAGCAAGCGTATTATTTGCTAAAATTAAGACATATGCTGGCAGCTATTTATATTAATAAAGAGAAACCGACAAGCAAAAAAACTTATGGCGCGCTTACCAAATATCTTAAAAAAGCGGGCTATGAGTTTTATGCCGTCAATTATACACAGGACGGCCGCGCGCTTAAAGAGCACACCGATATCATCCTTTGCGCAGGCGGAGACGGCACCATATTGCGCGCAGCCAGAAGCGCGGCGGAAGCGGGCGTAAAGATATTGGGCGTTAACTGCGGCAATTTGGGGTTTTTATCTTCCGTAGACGGACAAACATCTTTATCAGCTTTAGACGATATTTTAAAAGGCAAATGCATTCAGCAAAAACGTATGCTTTTACGCGTTGAAGTTAAGCGCGGCGGTAAAACCGTTTTTAAGCATTCCGCATTAAATGACTGCGTTATAAAAACGGCTGAAGCAAGGGCAGCCTATCTTAACGCTTCCTTTGACGGGCAGGCTTTAAAAGATTATTTCGGCGACGGGCTAATAATTTCCACCCCCACGGGATCTACCGCTTACGGCTTGGCCGCAGGCGGGCCGATTTCCCATCCCGATTTAGATATTATTTTACTTACGCCTATCTGCCCGCATACTTTAAACCAAAGGCCGCTGGTGCTGCCCGCTAATAAGATTTTGGAGGTACAGGCCTCCCCAAAACGTAATGCAAAATTTGCTTTAAGCGTTGACGGGCAGGTTAACTTCTCTTTAGAACAGGGCGATATTGTGCGTATAACAAAAAATAAAAAATATACCCATATTATTATGCCGGCAGATTATAATTTTTTTAAAGTTTTAACCGCAAAACTTAAGTGGGGAAGCAGATAGTGCTCACTAAAATTTCAATAGAGAACTTTGCAATCATAGACAAACTTTCACTTAATTTAAGCGAAGGCCTCAATATATTTACGGGCGAAACAGGCGCGGGCAAATCCATAATAATAGAAGCTTTAGGTTTTGTGTTAGGCGAGCGCGGGGACAGCGGCCTCATAAAAGAGGGCGCGCAAAAAATGACGGTTGAAGCCGCCTTTAACTCCGCCGCTTTAAGCGATGCGCTGCGCGCAAAATACCAGATAACGGGCCAATTGTTTATCCTTAAACGCGAAATGGACGCCCGTGCAAAAAACCATGCTTGGATAAACGGCAAAAACGCGCCTTTGGCGGCTTTGGCTGATATCGGCGGGGATTTGGTTGACTTCCACGGCCAGCACGAGCACCAGGCGCTTTTTAAGCCCGCGCAGCACCTTGCTATTTTAGACGCTTTTGCCCAAACGCAGCGTGAGCTTGCAAAGTATACGGAGATTTTTACCCAAAAAGCCGCGCTGGAAAATAAAATAGCGGCGGCTAAAATGTCGCGTGAAGAAAAGGAGCGCATGCTCTCCCTCTACGAATACCAGCTTGGGGAAATTGAAAAGGCCGCCATAAAACCCGATGAGGACGCCGAAATTGAAGCTGTTTTACCTAAGCTTAAAAATGCGGGCAAGCTTAAAGAATATGCCGAGCAGGCGCACGCATTATTAAGCGGGATGGACGGCGCGGCGGCCGAGCTTTTAGCAAAAGCCGACAGGCTGCTGGAAGATATGGCGCAGCAGGACGCGCAGTTGGCCCAATCTTCAAACGAGCTTAAGAACGCTTTAACCGTGGTGGAAGATATCTCCGCGGGGTTGGCCTCCTACAGCGAAGATATAGATATAGACCCGGCCGCCTTAGACGATATCCTGGGCAGGCAGGAAGTTTTGAGGAAAATTAAACAGAAATACGGGCCCGGGCTTGCCGACGTTTTTGCAACTGAGCAAAAGCTTAAGGCCGATATAAACAATTTGCAGTCAAACGAGGAAAACCTTTCCCGCTTGCATAAAGAGTTGGAAATAATACACAATAAACTTATAGAGGCCGCAGATATTTTAAGCGCAAAAAGGCAGGCCGCCGCCAAAAAGCTGGCTAAGCTTGTAGTGCAGGAAATTGCGCCGCTCGGTTTTGGCGCGGTACGTTTTGAGGCGGATATCCAAAAAGCGCAGGTTTTAGGGCCGCGCGGGCAGGACGAGGTTGAATTTTTATTTTCCTCAAATGCGGGCCAATCGCTAAAGCCTTTAAGGAATATCGCCAGCGGCGGTGAGGCCTCACGCCTGATGCTGGGTTTAAAAACAGTACTTGCGGGCGGCACGCCCGTTATGGTTTTTGACGAGATTGATACAGGCATCAGCGGGCATACTGGCAAGCTTGTGGGGGCAAAACTTAAGCAGGTAAGCCTGGGCAGGCAGGTTTTATGCGTTACGCACCTGGCGCAGGCCGCTGTTTACGGGGACGCGCACTACTGCGTAACTAAAACGCAGGCGCGCGGGAGAACAAGCGTCAATGTATGTGAAGTTAAAGATGTAAAAAAAGTAGAAGAAATTGCTAGAATGATAGGTAGCAGTAATGACGCGGCTTCAGCGGGTTTTAACCACGCTAAAGAGCTGCTGAAAGAAGCGGGGAGCAATTTTTAATTCAAACAGGAGAATGTTATGGCAGAAGAAATCAAAGAAGTTACAACAACGGAAGAGAAAGAAGCCTGCTGCAATAAACCCAAATGCAAATGTATACATAAAATACTGGGTTTAAAGGGCTTGGCTCTTATCTTTAAAATTATCAGCGTTCTGGCCGTACTTTATATCTTATTTGCCGTCGGGCAGATTTGGTATATCGCAATCACCCAGGATGTACCTAAGATGGATGCGGTATTACTGAGCGTATATGCAATCGTTAACTATGGTTTTTTTGCATTGCTAATGATTACCCTTTCCAGAATACTCAAAACATTAAAGAAAATCAAACACGCAGTAGAACATAAATAAATTGTAACTGTTATACGGCGGCGGCTGTTTATCGGCCGCCGCCGCACTTACCTGAAACACCGCCCCACCAAAGGCTTTTATTATGAAAAAAATACTTTTATCCTTACTACTCATCTCTCTTTGCGCAAGCGGATTTGCAGAGGCCATCAAATTAAAAAACGGGATTATAATCAATGGCTCCATTGTCGGGCAGACTGAGTATGTACTTAATGTCCAGACCTCATACGGCACAATATCATTGAACCAAAGGGAAATTGAAAAAATTATGCCCGATTTACACCGCGTCCTTTTAAAAGGCGGCGGGGAATTTGTGGGCTCCGTTTTAGATATGGACGAATTTAATTTGGCCCTGCAAACAGACAGCGGCAAAGTAAATATAGACGTAAGCCAAATAGCTTCTATGGAAATTTATGACTATGATGAAGCTGAAAAACAAAAGAAGTTTGTAGAAAATAAAGTGGAAAAGGAAGCTGAAACACAGGCCGCGCTTGCAGCAGATAAAGAAAAGGAAACTAAGGCTGAAATCACATCAGCCGTAGCGGCTGCGGGCAGCTCCATCCAGAGCGCGGGCGGGCTTACTTTTGACGAAGATTTGGAGAAGGTCTTCCCCTCAAAACCTGAAGTTATAGAGCAGCAGGAAATTTTTAAATACAGGGCGCAAGAGCCTACTATCGCCCAGCAGGCTGCCGCCGCAAGCGCAGCAGTTGTGGAGGAAGAGGACGACCAAGAAGACCCTGACCCGCAAGAAGAAAAGGAAAAACCGCTTGAGCAGATTAAAAGATTAGATATCGCCAAAAACTATTTTGCCGTGCACGCCGGTGCGCTGACGTCTAACCTCACCATAGACTTAACAACATTAGGCGGCAATAAAGAACAAAAATTAAGCGGCACTAATATGGATTTCGGCGTTGTTTATATGCGCAGGCTTTCTAACAGGTTATGGCTGGGCGGCGGCGTGGCATTTGGCATGCTGGCTAAAGACACAAGCACCGTGGCCGATAAAACCTTTAAAACCACGGGCCAGGTTTACCAGATTGACGCTTTGGCCAATTTTTATATCAATCCTAAAGACAAGCTGCGCTGGTACCTTACAGGCGGGGCGGGTTACCGCTCCTTAAGTGTGGACATTAATGAGGAAACAAGCGTAAATAAAAAGACGCAGAGCCTTTCCTCCTCCTCCTTTTCAGGCAGTTTGGGCGCAGGGCTGGAAATTTCTATACAAGACGTTAATGTAGGCTTTGAGTCAAAGGGTGTTTACTCCTCTTTAGGCAAAGAGTTTGAGGGCAGCTCAAAGCTGGCCTTCGTCAATACGATTAAGGTAAGCTGGTTCTTCTAAATTTATGAGGATACTGCTCGCGCCCAACAACTTTAAAGGTTCACTAAGCGCGGGCGGTTTTTGTAAAATCTTAAATAAAAATCTCAAAGAACATACCGTTTGCTCTATCCCCGTATCCGACGGCGGGGACGGCATTTTAGACGTTTTTGCCGCCGCATATCCCCAAAGTAAAAAATACACCACAAAAGCTTTAGACGCTATAGGCCGCAAAAAAAGCGCGCCTTTTATTATTTTGCACGACGGCAAAACCTGTGTTATAGAAACTGCCAAAATTTGCGGTTTGGGCGCGCTTAAAAAACAGGATTTGGACATAATGGGCGCAAGCTCCTACGGCATAGGGCAAGTGATAAAAGCCGCAATCAAAAAGGGCGCGAACAATTTTTATATAGGTTTAGGCGGCGTGGCTTGCAATGACGGCGGCGCGGGTATGGCGCAGGCTTTGGGTTTTAAACTTTATGACAAGGCCGGCAAAATTTTGCCCAAGGGCGCGGCCGCTTTAAGCAATTTATATAGTATTGAAAGGCCTTCAAATTTAAGCGGCATTAAGTTTACGGGTTTAAGCGATGTAACTAATCCTTTGCTTGGCAAAAACGGATCGGCCGCAGTTTACGGGCCGCAAAAAGGCGCGACAAAAAAGCAGGTGGTTTTATTGGAAGCCGCGCTTAAAAATTATGCAAAAATAACGAAGAAATTTCTTGGCTGCGATATCAACCGCCCGCGCTGCGGCGCGGCAGGCGCAATTGCCGCTGGCGTGCATGGGTTTTTGGGCGGCCCACTGCTGGACGGCAGTAAATTTATACTGGATAAAATCAATTTACGCGCCGCCATAAAAAAGGCGGACCTTGTGATTACGGGCGAAGGCAAATTAGACGCGCAGACCTTTTACGGCAAAGCCCCGCTGGCCGTTTGCAAGATGGCTAAAGAGTTTAAAAAGCCCGTAGTGTTTATCTGCGGAATCAGCGAAATTAAAGATGCAAAACTGCTGCAAAAACATAATATAAAACTTGTTATAGAACTGGCACAGCTGGCGCAAAATAATGCGGAGCTTGCCAAAAAATATCCCGCAAAATATCTTAGGCAAATCACTATCAATTAACTTTATACAATGGCGTAAATATGATATATTTATAAGATATATCAACATCATTGTACGGCTAAAATATAAATTTTTCTGTTTTTGGATGCCCTTAAAAGGGGCTTATTGCGAAAGCAAAAGTTAGGAAAAGCCAAGAACAGTCGTTTTAGGTATATAGTGGAAGGAAGTCATGAGCCTGAAGCTATATGCCGAGAGCCCTCCCGCTTCGGCGGGGGGCCACGGCTGTCTATTTGTGTTATCCTAACTGCGCAAATAGCGGCCGTTTTCATATTCTGTTAAATCAGGATATGGAAACCTTGTGCTTAGGTACAGGGTGCGGCTGTCTATTTGTGTGTTTCTAGCCACACAAATAGCAGCCGTTTTTTATTGCATCCAAAAACATCGGGACGAAAAAATGCTTAATATAATAAAAGTATTGCCCTTATGTTTTTTGCTTGCCGCGCCGCTAAACGCAAAACCTAAACACGATTTTTATGATGTCCACCTGCACTATGTCCACGACGGCGATACATTTAAAGTTTCGCTGCCTTGCGATATAGATTTGTTTTGCGCCAATATCTCCGTACGCGTTAAAGGCGTTGATACGCCTGAACTTTCCGCCAAAGACCCTATACTGCGCGCCACCGCGCAGAAAGCCAAATTATTTACGCAACAATTTTTGGCGCAAGGCGCAATAATACTTAAAGAATGCGAGCGCGATAAGTACTTCCGCATAGATTGTGATGTCTATATCCTAACCCCTAAAAAGCAATTGCTCTGTTTAGCTGACGCACTTTTGCAAAATAATTTGGCTGTGCACTGGCGGCGAACCGCCGCAGGTGTATCGTGAGATACTATGCTGCGCGTGGCATTGCTTGTCCCGTTTAGCACGGGTGTAATACTTTTGTCGTCATTGCGCCGTGTGAGCCGTGCGGATAGGACGGTGGCATTCGCCACTTTTGTGCGAAGCTCACTCCTGTATCGTGAGATGCTAAGCTACGCGTGGCATTGCTTGGCCCGTTCTGCACGGGTGTAATACTTTTGTCGTCATTGCGAGGAATGCAATGACGAAGCAATCCAGTTAAATAAAGTTACCTAATTGATTGGATTGCTTCACTTCGTTCGCAATGACACGGCAACAGCTGGATTGCCACAGTGCTCGCCACACGGGCACGCGGACGAGACAAATATTTTCTTGTCGCGACGTAATTTGCGAATAGGCAGAAATCTTTTCTTGTTGTCATCGCGAGGAGCAAGTTCTTTTGCGACGCGGCGATCCAGTTAAATAAGGTTACTTTATTAACTGGATTGCTTCACTTCGTTCGCAATGACACGGCAACAGCTGGATTGCCACAGCTGCTACGCAGCTTCGCAATGGCAGCTAAACACCAAAGCCCGTGAAAAACGGGTGAAGTTCTACTATGCGCAGCTTAGTATCTCACGATACACCTGCGGCGGTTCGCCGTTCGCAATGACATGGCAACAACCAGACTGCCACGTTCTCGCCTTGGCGGAAAACACAAAAAAAGGCCCCGCTTCTTTACAGAAACGGGGCCTTTTTCTTACTGCTTAAACTTATTTAGCTACTGCTGTTGCCGTTTTGGCGATATCCACCAACTGCTTGAAGGAGACGGGATCTTTAATTGCCATCTCGGATAACATCTTCCTGTTAAGCGTGATATTGGATTTGGTTAAACCATTGATAAAGGAGGAATAATTTAAACCTTCTTCCCTTACTGCGGCGTTAATCCTGGTAATCCACAGCGAGCGGTAGTTGCTCTTTTTGTCCTTTCTGTCTGTATAAGCGTGGACTAAAGATTTATCAACCTGCTGGGTTGCCATTCTTAAGCGGCGGGATTTATCCCCGTAGTAGCCGCTTGCTCTGTTTAATACTTTTTTCTTTCTTGCGTGTCTTGCGACGCTAAATTTTATTCTCATTTATCTGACCGCCTTATTTGTTGGGAAGGAAGCCCTTTAAGAACTTGCCTTCGGGTGAGTTACCGGCAATGATACCGTTTTCTCTTCTTTCTCTTTTGATGCTGGCCTTTTCAGGGGCGAGTAAGTGCCTCCTGCCGGCTTTTCTATTTTTATAGTTTCCGTTGGCGGTTACTCTGAATCTCTTTTTAGCACCGCTATGTGTTTTCAACTTTGGCATATTTCCTATCCTATATTTTATGCTTTGGGAACAAAGGTTATTGTAACCCTGTTGCCCTGCGTTTGTATGTTGCCATCAACATCGCTGATTGCCGCCAATTTGGTTTTCATTTCTGTTAACATGGCGAAACCGATGTCTTTATGCTGGTTTTCACGACCGTAGAACACCACGGATACGCGGACCATATCTTTCTTCTTAAGAAATCCTTCAATTTGCTTTACCTTGACTTCCAGATCGTGAGGCGCTATTCTTGATTTAAACCGTATTTCTTTCATCACTACGGCTTTTTGTTTTTTCTTAGCGTCCTTCTGTTTCTTACCCTGTTCGTAAAGATATTTGGTGTACTCTAATATCTTACAGACAGGAGGCTGGGCGGTTGGTGATATTTCCACCAGGTCAAGCTCTTGTTCTCTCGCTTTCATTAAAGCTTCGTGGGTTGACACGACGCCTAACATTGTACCGTCAGAGTCTATTAACCTGACTTCCGGTACGCGGATATGTTCGTTCTTTCTTAAAAGATCCTTACTGCTTCTGCTATTATTTTGTTTTATCATTATTCTATACGATAATTGTCCCTTTAATAAGGGACTACTAAATTATAGCAATCAAACAAGCTTTGTGTCAATCTTAATAAACACGCTCTAATTTGATAGAATTATTATATCATTTTTAGAGGAGCTTTTTATGAGCAAGAGAAGACTGGCCAGAGAGTACGCCTTACAAACGCTTTATTATTTTGACGCAGGTAAACTTTCCGCGGATGAAGCCGCTATTTTTGCTAACGGTTTCTTTGAAAATTTGGATCAGGACGCTTTCAGCTTTTGTAAAGATTTGGCCGTGGGCACTATCTCTAATATCAAACAGATTGACGAGATTGTTACCGCTAATGCCCAAAATTGGTCCCTTGAAAGGATGTCCGCCGTGGACAGAACTATTTTAAGAATGGCTACTTATGAGTTGGTCTTCAGCCAGGACAAAGCGCCCGTGCCCGCTATTATTGACGAAGCTATTGAACTTGCAAAAAAGTATTCTACGGAGAACTCAGGCAAGTTCATCAACGGGCTTTTGGACCAAATTAAGAAAGAAAGGAAAAATGGATAAAAAGCAGGAGATAGCACAGTTAAGAGACGCTATCAGATGCCACAATAACCGTTACTACAACCTTGACAATCCTTTAATTACCGACAAGGAGTATGACGAACTTTACGCACGCCTTAAAAAACTTGAGCAAGAAAACCCGCAGTTTGATGACCCTTCCTCCCCCACAAAAAAGGTGGGAGGGCAGGCTGCTTTAAATATTTTTATGCCCGTGGCGCATGGCGCGCCGATGATGTCTTTAGACAATTCCTACAACGAGCAGGATATTATTGACTGGCACGAAAGATGCTGCAAAATACTGGGCGTTAATGATTTTGAGATGGCCGTTGAAACTAAAATTGACGGCCTATCCTGCAGTTTAACTTACATCGATTCCAAGCTTATGCGCGCGGCGACGCGCGGCGACGGCGCGACGGGTGAAGACATTACCGTAAATGTGATGACTATCCCCGCTATCCCGCACGAACTTAAAGATTTTGTAAATGGTATAGCTGAAATACGCGGCGAAGTTTTTATGGATAAGGCTGACCTTGCCGCGCTTAATGAGAAACAAGCCGCCCAAAAGCTGCCCGTTTTTGCAAATACCCGCAATGCTGCGGCAGGTTCTTTACGCCAAAAAAATCCGCAAATTACAGCACAGCGCAAGTTAAAATTTTACGTGCATTCCATCGGCATAAACAATTTTGGCGCGCAAACTTTTACGGGTTTTTTAGATAAATGCGAGCAGTTTGGTTTGCCCGTGCCACATATAAGAAAGACCTTCCGCGACATACAAAGCGTAATACAATTTTATAATGATTTTAAAAATGATTTGCATAATCTGCCTTATGACGCTGACGGGCTTGTAGTAAAAGTTAACAGCCTTGAGCTGCAAAAAAAGCTTGGCGTTACAGCAAAGAGCCCGCGCTGGGCAATGGCTTTTAAATATCCCGCGCAGCAGGCGGAAACTATTGTTAAAAAAATAATTTTTTCCGTCGGCAGGACAGGCGTAATTACGCCCGTGGCCGAGCTTGAACCCGTCGCCTGCGCAGGCGTTATAATATCATCGGCCACATTACATAATTTTGATGAAATCGCGCGCCTTGGCGTGCGTGAAGGCGACAGGGTTTTGATAGAGCGCGCGGGCGAAGTTATACCAAAAGTCATTAAAGTAATATCACAAAATCACGCTGCTAAAGCGGTAGCGCCGCCAACACATTGCCCCGTTTGCGAAAGCGAGGTTTTTAAAGATCCCGATACTGTTGCCTACCGCTGCATTAACCCGAACTGCCCCGCGCAAATTAAAGCGCATATAGAGCATTTTGCCTCGCGCGCGGCGATGGATATTGACGGGCTTGGGGAATCTGCAATAGAGCAATTGGTAGATAACGGGCAGATAAAAAAGATTTCAGATATTTACAGCCTTACGCTTTTTGATTTGATGGCCCTTGATTTGTTTGCCGATAAAAAGGCTGATAATCTTTTAAACGCCATTGATCGCAGTAAAAAAAGACCGCTTGCTAAATTTATATTCAGCCTGGGAATCAACCACGTAGGCTCCAAAACGGCAGAGATTTTGGCCGCCAACTTTTTAACGGTAGAGAATCTGCAAAATGCAAGTTTTGAAGAAGTACAAAAAGTGAATGAGATAGGCCCTATAATAGCGCAAAGTATTGTTGAGTTTTTTGCATCCCACGAGGTTAAAGAAGAACTTGAAAAGCTTAAACATTACGGCCTGCAATTTGAAGCCCCAAAGCCTAAAGAGTCGGCATTGCTTGAAGGTAAAACCTTTGTGTTTACAGGCGAACTGCCGACTATGACGCGCGCGCAAGCCGAACTTTTAGCTAAAGATAATGGCGCGAAGGTGTCCTCATCGGTATCGGCAAAAACCTATGCCGTAGTGGCTGGCGCCGATGCGGGCAGCAAACTGGAAAAAGCGCAAAAACTTGGTGTTAAAATACTTACCGAAGAAGAGTTTCTACAAATGATTGGACACAACAGCGGCATTGCTGATTCATAAGATTCTTAAAAGTCTTTTGCTAAATCGTCTTGTTTATCTATACTAACTTAAATTTATTTATTCCATATTTCCATATAGCAAATAAAAAAAGGATTCCTCTAGGGAAGCCTTTTAAATGGAGCGGGCGAAGGGTTTTCGCGTCACACATAAATTTCCTGACGGAAATTTTGCGCGACCCCGGCTCGCTATTTTTGCCTTTCCTCGCTAACGCTCGTCAAACAAAAATAAAGCTGCGCCTTTCGATTCCTTACGCAAGCCAAGCAGTTGGCTTGCTCCCCCGCAGTTTGCCTGCTCACCCATAAAATTAAAAGCCCCGCAAATAAATATATTACGAGTATTTTGCGCTACCGCAAGGCATAAGGAGAGAGGTATATCAAGGAGAGGAGCGAAGCGAAACGCTATATCCGAACGACGAAATAACACAGCGGTAGCGCAAAAAACGAAGAAGCCCCACTCATTAGAGTGGGGCTGTTAATATGGAGCGGGCGAAGGGTTTTCGCGTCACACATAAATTTCCTGACGGAAATTTTGCGCGACCCCGGCTCGCTATTTTTGCCTTTCCTCGCTAACGCTCGTCAAACAAAAATAAAGCTGCGCCTTTCGATTCCTTACGCAAGCCAAGCAGTTGGCTTGCTTCGCCCTATAATTAAAAAAGCCTCTCTAAAAAGAGAGGCTTTAAATGGAGCGGGCGAAGGGAATCGAACCCTCGTCTCAACCTTGGCAAGGTCGCGTTCTACCATTGAACCACGCCCGCATAAATCTTGTATAAAAATTATATCAAATCCTTTATCGGTTTGCAAATAATTTAATTGCTATTTGAAAATCCGTTTGGCCGCAAGCGCCGTCTTCGGGTTTTCAAGCAATGCTTTTTTAAGGTTCGCGTTTTGCAACAGCGGCTTTAGGTTGGCATTGCCCTCTATAAGCTGCACGGCCTGCCCCGGATTTGAGATAAAATACTGCGCCGAAGGCGTTTGCAATAAAGACTCTATAAGCTTGCTGTTCATTATAATATCAAGCAAAGCCGCGTCTGCAAGCACAGTTTCCACCACATTGTTTTTGAGGAAGCGCTCTATCGCATAATCATTGCTCTTAACCATCTTGACTATTTTATTATAGTCCCCGCCCAAGTCCTGCACGCTTTGGCGCGCCATAAAGGCCGCCACAACGTTTTTGTTGCTGAAAACAATATCAAACACCTGCGGCGTTTTTAAATTGGCCTTAACCGTGTTCATTAAGCTCCACGGCGTTTGGCCGATTTTTTTGAAATCGTCCGCCGTCAGTTTGGTAATGTTTAAAATGTTTACCGTTAAAATGGCTTCGCCCAGATTGGTATATTTCTCGCTCTGTTTAACGCCGCCGCCGGCAGAGGATAGAAGCTGCGGGTCCAGCACGCGTTTAAATTCCGCCACTTCAGCCTTTTCATTAACTAAGGATTTGAGGCTCGCTTCCGGAATAAAATCGCTTGGGTTATCGGCTTTACGCATCATCAGCGTTACCGGATAGGCTATTAAAAGCGCAAAAAGAAGCACGCCCATTATTTGGGGTATTAAATACGGGTTTTTGTCCTGTTTTTTCATAACACTATTTTAACATAAAATGATATGATTTTTTAGGGTAAACCTTATTTTGATTACAAGGATTCGCTATGAAATCTTATACCGAATATATCACTTTAAATACTGACAAGCGCTACCAGATAGTCAATATAACCGACAGGGTGGCTTTCGCTTTACAAAAAAGCGGCATACAGGAGGGGTTGTGCCTCGTCAATGCGATGCACATAACTTCCAGCATTTTTATTAATGATAATGAGCGCGGGCTGCACAGCGATATTCTTAGCTGGGTGGAAGAGCTTGCGCCTTATAATATCGCCAAATACAAACATAATCTGACAGGCGAGGATAATGCCGACGCGCATTTAAAACGCACCATTATGGGCCGTGAATGCATTATCGCCGTAACGGGCGGGCGGCTGGATTTCGGGCCGTGGGAAGAGGTTTTTTACGGCGAGTTTGACGGCCAGCGCAATAAGCGCATTCTTATTAAAATTATAGGGGAGTAATATGAAACGTAAAATTTATTATTATGACACAGACTGCGGCGGCGTTGTTTACCATGCCAATTATCTTAACTTTTTTGAAGAGGCGCGCACCGAAGAGCTTGAAAAGCTGGGTATGACCATAAGCCGCCTTATGGAGCTGGATTGCTTTTTCGTAGTCAATCATCAGGAAATTTTTTATAAATATCCCGCTAAGTACGGCGATGTTTTGGATGTTAAAGCTAATGTTGTAGAGCTTTCACCCGTCAGGATGATATTTGAATACACGATAACAAACCAGGACGGTAAACTGACGACGCAGGGTGAGACTTCGCTCGTCTGTCTTAACAGTAAAGGGCAGGTTAATACCTGGCCTAAAGAATTGGCGCAAAAAATTACCGTAATGCCGCGTACAATTAAGAGGAGGATTAAATGAGGTTCCTGTTTCTGCTTTGTTCAATTATTGTTTTTGCGGGTTGCTCCGGTATGAATTTTGGCGTCAGCAGCCTTAATCCGCAGACTGACGTCCCCACTGTACAGACTTCCGCCAGTTATGAGCTTTATTCCTGGCATAATGGGCAGGACTGGGCTTTCAGCTTATTCCAAGACGCTACAAAAGTGCCCACTTTTGCCGAGCTTACTGACGACGCGGATACTATTATAGGCGTAGAACCTATGGCCGAAAAGCTGCTCGCTTTGCCCGCAGGCACTAAGGTTTACTGGAATCTTAAGCGCATTAAAGGCACTTCCTTGCCAGATAATAAAATTATTGAGAAGTTGAGGACAGCCGCCAAAAAGAAGCGCGTTCAGCTTGAAGTCATTGCGTGGCCCTAGTGCGCAGGCGCACCCCCTGTGCGGCGGCGCACCGCCGCTGGTGTGCCGTGAGATACTAAGCTGCGCGTAGTGTGCGCTTGGTCCGTTGCTCACGGGTTTAGCTATTTTTCTGTCATCGCGAGGAGCGTGTTTTTGCGCGACGTGGCGATCCAGTAAAATAAGGTTACTTTATTAACTGGATTGCCACAGCCACTACGCGGCTTCGCAATGACGACAAAAAAAATAGAAGCCCGTGCAGCAAGCACTTCGCAATGACGGGAGCATGTGCCGTTTAAGGGCGATATCAGAAGCGTCTATGGAGCAATGTTTTTTAGAATGTTAACTTACCCGTTTGTCCGCAGTAAATCGGCGTAGGTTTTTACATACTGTTTTTGCGCCGATTTACAAGTTGCGGGTAAAACCTTAAAAAACTTTGCGTAATGCTTCTACTGAGCCTAGCCTTTGTCCAGTTTTTGGGCAATGCCAAAAACTGGTCGGGGTATGGGGATGAAGTCCCCAATATAAATAAGGAAACACAAAAAAACCCCGCCTTAAAAGGCGGGGCTTTTTTTGTCCTAAACTTTTTTACGGACGCTTTTTTACTTTTAAAAGCAAGATAGCTTTTTTAAGCTCAAACTCCGCAAGCGCAAGGTCAATATCAGCGTCTTTATTGGTAAGAGACGCTTTGGCCGCAGCCACTTTCTGTTTGGCTTCTTCCTCGTCTATCTCTTCGGCTAAGGCTGCGTCTTCGGCAAACACGCTTACGACATTGTGCGCTATCTCCGCAAAACCGCCCATAACGGCAAAGCTTTCTTCCTTACCGTCAGTTTTATACCTCAATACGCCGAAATTAAGCTTTGCTATATACGGGATATGCCCCGGTAGCACGCCAAGTTCGCCCTCGTAGGCGGGCAATGCGACAAAGTCCACCTCTTTATCAAGGACGGGTTTCTGCGGCGTTATTATTTGAAGTCTTAATTTCTTTTCTGCCATATTTTTACCTGCGCAAGATTATGCTTTGCTCTTCATCTTTTCATAGTTTGCAAGCACGTCTTCTATCCCGCCGCAGTTAAAGAAAGCCTGCTCGGGGATTTCATCGTACTCGCCTGCCAAGATGCCTTTAAAGCTTTTAATTGTATCACCCAATTTTACATATTTGCCGTTAAGGCCCGTGAACTTCTCCGCCACGAAGAAAGGCTGGGAAAGGAACTTCTGCACGCGGCGCGCGCGGGCGACGGTGGTTTTATCTTCGTCGCTAAGTTCGTCCATACCTAAGATGGCGATGATGTCCTGCAAGTCCCTGTATTTCTGCAAGAGTTTGCGTACGCCCTGGGCGACTTCATAATGCTCTTTGCCGATAATCCTTGCGTCCAAAATGCGTGAGGTTGATTCAAGCGGGTCAACCGCAGGGTAAATACCCAAGCTGGCTAACTGCCTGGAAAGAACCGTCGTCGCGTCTAAGTGGGTAAATGTCGCGGCTACGCCCGGGTCAGTCAAGTCGTCAGCGGGTACATAGACCGCCTGGATTGACGTTATAGAACCTTTTTTCGTTGACGTAATACGTTCCTGCAATTCACCGATTTCCGTATTAAGCGTAGGCTGATAGCCTACCGCTGAAGGCATACGGCCCAAAAGCGCGGAAACTTCAGAGTTGGCAAGCACGTAACGGAAAATATTATCCAAGAATAAAAGGACGTCCTGGCCTTTTTTGTCCCTAAAATACTCCGCCTGCGTAAGCGCGGTTAATGCTACTTTGGAACGCGCGCCGGGGGGTTCGTTCATCTGGCCATAGACTAAAACTGTTTTATCAAGTACGGTACTGCCATCGGCTAATTGTGATTCCTGCATTTCCAGCCAAAGGTCATTGCCTTCGCGGCTTCTTTCCCCTACACCGCCAAAGACCGAGCTGCCGTGGTGCTGGCGCGCTACGTTATTAATAAGTTCCATAATAATAACCGTTTTGCCGACGCCTGCGCCGCCAAACAAACCTACCTTGCCGCCCTTCATATAAGGCGCAATAAGGTCTATAACTTTGATACCTGTTTCAAAAATTTGCGGCGTGGTAACCTGCTCGTCTAAAGCGGGCGGCGGGTTATGGATTGGCATATGCTGGTCCGTCTTGATAGGGCCGCGGTGGTCCTGCGGCTGGCCAAGCACGTTCATAAGGCGGCCGAGGCACGCTTCCCCTACGGGTACCTCAAGCGGCGCGCCTGTGTCTATGGCTTCCACGCCGCGGGCAAGCCCGTCCGTGGAAGATAAAGCTACCGCGCGTACGATATTATCGCCCAACTGTTGGGCGACTTCCGCTACTAAGGTTTCCTTCTCGCTTAATTTAATGTTTAAAGCATTGTTGATTGCGGGCAGTGTTTCACTTTCAAACTGTACGTCAACCACAGGCCCTATTATTTGTACGACTTTACCTTTATTCATACTCGTCCTCTAATTCTCTAAGGCTTGGGCGCCGCTTACAATTTCCGTGATTTCATTGGTAATTGTAGCTTGCCTTACTTTATTTAATTTGATGCTAAGCCCGTCAGCGATTTCCCCTGCGTTTTTGCCCGCCGCTTCCATTGCGTTCATCCTGGCGGCAAGCTCGGCCGCTTGGGACTCAAGCAAAAACCTGTACAGCGACGCGCTTACATAACGCGGTAAAAGTGTAAGGAAAACCTGCATCATATCAGGCTCAAAAACAAAATCGGAAAGGTCTTCTTCCCCTTCAATCTCCTCAAAGTTGAACGGAAGGAAGCGTTTGCTTATAAGGTTCTGCGCAGCCATGGACTTAAAGTCATTGTAAATAATATCCACGGAGCTGATATTATTTTTAACTACAAGCTCGTTTAGCTTTTCCTGTATCATTGTAGCATGCGCGTAAGTTACTTTGGGGAATATCCCTAAAAGCTCGCTTACTATATTCAGCTTAGACACTTTTAGGCGGCGCAGGAAATCACGCCCCTTTTTGCCTATTGCTATAACATATTTTTCCTTGTCTTCATTATCCTTAATCCAACGCAATGCCTGCCTTATAGCTACAGCATTAAACGCGCCGCATAAACCTTTATCAGCCGTAATTAAAATTAAGCTTACGGCATTAGGGTCCCCGCCTCCCTCGTCAAAAAACCTGTACGCGGGCGAGTTATGTACGGCGCTTGCGGGATCTTGGATGTCTTTCCTTAAATTGTCTATCATTACGGCCATTTTTTCGGCAAAAGGGCGCCCCTGCTCCATGAGCTGCTGCGCTTTTTTGATGCGGGCCGAGGATATCATCTTCATCGTCAGCATTATCTGCTGCGTTGATTTGATGGCCCTTATCTGCTGCCTAATATCCCTTAATGATTCCATATTATTTTATTTAACCTTGCGGGCTTCCAATACTTTAATGTAATCGGACATACCAAGCTCTAAAGTATAATCGGGGATATAGCCGATTTTTTCCGTGGAAAGTGAGATATCAGCCTGTGTCTTCATCTGGAAGAACGGGAAAGGATTATCAATATAATCGGGCGTAAGGCTGGTGTTTAAACCCGCGTTTAAGCATTTTACGATATCATTGAAGTTCCTCGGTAAACCCGTGCCGACATTGTATACGCCGCTTTCTTTTGCATTATTAAGCGCGCACATATTGGCTTTGACTACGTCCTTAATATAAACGAAGTCCCTTTCCTGTTCGCCCATTTTAAAGATTCTGGGGTTGAGGCCCTTTTTCATCTGGTTATAAAGCTGGTAGGCCATACTGGCGGTTTTGCCTTTATAGTACTCGCCCGGGCCATAGACGTTAAAATATCTTAAGCCGACGATTGTCATATCATTATTATCCGCCGCAAACTCGCGCGCTACATTATCCATAATAGCTTTAGAAAAGCCGTACACGTTCTCGGGCGTAAGCGGCTGGTCAACCTTCATCGGGCATTCGCCATTGCCGTAGGTGCCTGCTGAAGAGGCGTAGATTACCCTTTTAATTTCATTTTCCGCCGCGTAGTGCAGCACATTCTTAAAAGCTTCTACGTTCATTTCCATCATTTTCTTCTGGTCGTGGACATCGGTGTCGGTAATAGCCGCTTCGTGGAAGATTGCGTCAAAATAGCCGGGCTCGGGCATATATTCAAATACATCGGCGGCGATGACATCGCCTTTAAAACCGATGAGGTTTTTGAAATTGCCTGAAGAAAAATCATCAATAATTGTTACTTTGTGGCCCTGATTTTGTAATTCAAAAGCAAGGCTGCTGCCGATAAAACCTGCGCCGCCCGTTATAAGATATTTCTTTTGTTGGGTCATATTATTTTATCTCCTTAAATATAGGCTTAAATTCTTCAAGTACCGCGATAATCTGTTTCTCCAGTTCGGGGGTAAGATTATTTTCAGTCGCGATATTTTTGAGCACTTCAGGGTGGCTGCTACGGACGAATGTCAGCAAATCGTCTTGATAGGCCAACACGTTTTTGACCGCTATATGGTCCACAAAACCCCTGGTACCCGCAAAAAGGACAAGGATTTGCTCTTCAACAGGCATAGGGCTGTACTGCGGTTGTTTAAGCAGTTCTTTCATCCTTTGCCCGCGCGAAAGCTGGAACTGTGATTCTTTATCAAGTTCAGAGCCAAACTGCGCAAAAGATTCCAATTCCTGGTATTGCGCAAGGTCAATCCTTAAGGTACCCGCCACAGAACGCATAGCCTTCTTTTGCGCAGAGCCGCCTACCCTTGATACGGATAAACCTACGTTAATAGCCGGTTTGACGCCCGCGTGGAAAAGGCTTGTTTCAAGATATATCTGGCCGTCGGTAATAGAGATTACGTTAGTCGGAATATAAGCTGAAATATCGTTAGCCTGCGTTTCAATAATAGGCAGGGCCGTTAAAGAGCCTGCGCCATGTTCGTCATTAAGTTTACACGCCCTCTCCAAAAGCCTGGAGTGGAGGTAAAAAACGTCGCCCGGATAAGCCTCGCGGCCCGGGGGACGCCTGAGCAAAAGCGACATTTGGCGGTATGCCTGCGCGTGTTTAGAAAGGTCGTCATAAACAATTAAAACGTCCTCCCCTTTCCACATAAAATACTCGCCCATTGCACAGCCCGAATAGGGCGCGGCAAATAGCATTGAGGCAGGGTCTGAAGCGGTAGCCGCGACGACAATAGTATAATCCATTGCGCCGTATTCCGTCAAAGTCTGCACTATTTGGGCTACCGTGCTTTGCTTTTGGCCGATAGCTACATAAATACATTTTGCGGGTTTTGCAAGCTGCTTTTGGTTGATTATCGCGTCAATGGCGATAGCCGTTTTGCCTGTTTGCCTGTCCCCTACAATAAGTTCCCTTTGGCCTTTGCCGATTGGGACCATTGCGTCTATAGCTTTAATACCCGTTTGCAAAGGCTGCTTTACAGGCTGCCTTTCAACTACGCCCGGGGCTACGATTTCCATAGGGCGTACTTCCGTTGTGGCGATAGCGCCCTTGCCGTCAAGCGGATTGCCTAAAGGATCCACTACGCGGCCAAGCATCGCTTCCCCAACGGGGATACTTATTACGCGGCCTGTTCTTTTGACGCGCTCGCCCTCTTTAATAAGAGTGTCGGGCCCCATAAGAACGCAGCCGATATTATCGTATTCCAGGTTTAAAGCCATGCCTTTAACGCCGCTTTCAAACTCCAAAAGTTCGCTTACCACGGCATTGTTAAGGCCATATATTCTTGCTATACCGTCGCCGACGCTTATTACGGTGCCGACTTCGTCAATAGCAGCCTGAGGCACAAAATTTTCTATTTTTTCTTTGATTATTGATGTTATCTCATCAGGTCTGATACCCATATTTTCTACCTTTCTGTTAAAGTTTCCTGCAGGCGGTTAATACGCCCTAAGGCGCTGCCGTCTATCTGTAAATCACCCTGCCTTACTATAAGACCGGCAAGCAAAGTTTTATCTATTTCTACCGATAGCTCCGCTTTGCCGTTAAAATATCTGCTTAAAGCTTCCTGCAGGTTCTTTGTATCTTTTATTTCCGCGGCTGCTGTGATTTTTACCCTCTTGATACCCATTGCGGCGTCCAAAAGGAGGCACAGCTCGCGCAGAATAATATCCCTTAAAGGGAATCTTTTTGCCTGTACCAAAAGCCGAAGGAAAGGCTCCGCCGCATTGCCCTTAAGGCATTTTGCCATAATCTCGTCTTTTACCTTTAAAGGCAAAACGGGGTTATCTATATACGGCGCAGCATCGCTTAAAGATTTAAGCGCAAGGCGGTATTGTTCTATAAGAACGCCCGCTGCGTTTGCATCTTTTGCCGTCCCGTAATACGCGGCGGCATATCTTTTAGCAAGGCTGGAGAGATTGCTTTTCATTTAGCTTTGATATCCTTTAATAAATCTTCAACCATTTCGGCCGAGGTCTTTTCATCAGCGTCTTTGCCGATTACTTTTTTGACGGCCAGCATGGTCGTGTTTACAAGCTCCTGCTTAACAGCGTCTACCGCTTTTTGGGTGTCCGCCTCTATTTGCACGCGCGCCTGTTTGATTAACTGCGTCGCCTGTTCTTTGGCGGTATTAAGTATTGATTCTTTTTGCTTTTCACCCAAAGCTTGCGCTTCCTTTATTTTGGCTGCGCTTTCATTTGCGATATCATCTAACTTCTTTTGCAGGTCCGTTTTTACCTGCTCGGCTGCCGCACGGGCTTGCTGCGCACGGGATACGTCATCTTTGATTTGCTTTTCCCTTGCGTCAAGCGCGTTGATAAGCGGCTTCCATGCAAATTTGGCAAGCAACAATGCCAAAATCAGGAAGTTCACTATCGTCCAAAACATCAGCCCGATATCGGGTTTTAATAATGAGTCCATACTTTCCTTTTACTACGGTGAATTATAATGCCATCATTAAGCAGATTACCAGCGCAAAGAACGTCGCGCCTTCAATCAAAGCCGCCGCGATAATCATTGTGATTCTGGCTACGCCCGCGACTTCCGGCTGGCGGCCCGTTGCTTCAAGCGCTGCGGCCCCGATTTTGCCGATACCGATTGCCGCGCCGATTACTGATAAACCTGCGCCTAAACCTGCTGCGATATATTTAAGAACTTCTAATTCCATATTATAATCTCCTTTACTTATACTTATTTATATTTTAGTGCGAATGCATTTGCAGCCCCGTAAAAATCGCGGTAAGCAATGTAAATACATAAGCTTGTATAGCCGCTACAAGCAGCTCTAATATACTAACAAAAAGCGTCATCCCCAATACGGGCGCGGCGGTACCGAAGCCTGCGGCCATATTGCGCTCCCCCATCAAAAAGATGAAGGAAAACAGCCCTATTAAAACTATATGACCCGCCGCCATATTGGCAAAAAGACGGACGGCCAATACAAATGTGCGGATTAAAAGGCTGATAATTTCCAAAGGGAACAAAAGCGGTATAAGCCATTTAGGCACGCCGCCGGGAACAAAGGTTTTAAGGAAGCCGCCAAAGCCGTTTTCCTTTATACTTAATCCCGTGATAAGCAAAAAGCTGACAAGCGCCATACCCGCCGTTACAGATATATTGCCCGTTATTGCGCTCCCCCCGGGCAGCATGCCAAAGTAGTTTGCAAAAAGCAGAAACAAAAGCATTGTGCAAAAGAAGGGCACAAATTTGCGGCCTTCTTCTTCGCCGAGGTTGGGCACTACTATATCATCTTTAACAAAGCCGACAAAGCCTTCCAACAATGTCTTAAAACGCCCGCCTTTTGCGCGCGCCACAAGCGGCAAAGCTATTATTAAAATAATGCTGAGTACCATCATTATTATTGAGTGGGAGGTTATCGGTAACGATACGCCGAAAAGGCTTATGCCAAAACTGTGGTCCAAAATATGATGCGCTAACAATTCTTCTATCATTTTTTATTTTCCTTATTTACCGCTGATTTTGCCGATTTTACTATTATGTACAACCCCAAAGCAAAAGCCAGCGCGCTGCCCAGTATCGTATAAACAGGCATGCTTGAAAACTTTTTATCTAAATAATAGCCGCTAAAAAAACCTATACACATGATTAGAGCAAATTCCAGACCTAAGCCGGCTATTAAAATATGGTCTTTCTTTTCTATCATAAAATTATTGTACGATTTTTTGAGACCTTTTGTAACCCGCTTTATTTTATGTTGGACTTTTAAATTCTAAAGTGCTATAACTTAAATATATTATATATGTTATAGGGGTTAATTTATGAGAGCAAATCCTCATATATTAGAGATTAGCGCGCACAGCTGGCTTAAAAAAATCGGCGATGAAATAGGGGTAAATAATCTTACTTTAGATAATGTGCCTGAAAGCTATCTCTTTACAATTAAAGAAAGCGGTTTTGACGCTTTGTGGCTTATGGGCGTTTGGGAAGAGAGCCCTGCCTCGCGCGAGATAGCAAGGGCCGACCGCGCAATAAATGAGCAGATAGGAAAAGTGTTTCCCGACTATAAAAAAGAAGATATTATAGGCTCGCAATACTCTATCCACTCATATAATGTCAGCTCCAAGCTGGGCGGCGACGCGGCCTTATTAAAATTTAAAGAGAAGTTAAATGAGTTTGGCGTAATCCTTATTTTGGATTTTGCCGCAAACCACTTGGCTAAAGACCATCCGCTTACGCTGTCCAATCCCGATTTATTCATAAAAAGTAAAGGCGAACCGGAAGATAAATCATTATATTTTAAGACGGAGAACGGCGACTGGCTGGCCCACGGGAGGGACCCGCATTTCCCGCCATGGACTGACACTGTGCAGCTTAACCATTTTAACCCCGATACGCGTAAATACTTAATGGACACTTTAATGCATGTATCATCCCTGTGCGACGGGCTGCGCTGCGATATGGTAATGCTGATGATAAATAAGGTGTTCCGCGATTTCTGGGGCGATGTTTGCGTATTTGACGCGCCTGCCGACGAATTTTGGCCCACAGCTATCAGGAAAGTTAAGGAAAAATATCCGTTCTTTATCTTTACGGCAGAAGTTTACTGGGGCCTTGAATGGGATGTCCAGGAAATGGGGTTTGATTACACTTATGATAAAATCCTCTACGACAGGCTTTTAAAATCATCCCCCCAGGACATACAGGGCCATTTAACCGCTGAGCATTTATACCAAATGCGATCAACGCGTTTTATATCAAATCACGACGAAGAGGCCCCTATAAAAGCCTTTGGGCGCGAAAAGTCAAAAGCTGCGGCGGTAGTTGTGTCAACCATACCCGGCGCGAGGCTTTTTACCTTTGAGCAAATTTACGGCCTGCCGGCTAAATTGCCGATACAGTATATTCCATCACTCTCCAACAAAGATGAGGAGATGTTTGAATTTTATTCCAAACTATTAACCATTGTTAACCACCCGTGCTTCCACGGCGGGCAATGGGTGATGAAGAAGACCCGTCCCGTCATTGAAGAAGATGAAACCTGCAGCAATATCTTAAGCTGGGTATGGACACAGCTTTCAACCATAAAGATAGTTGCCGTCAACTATAGCGACACGCATGTGCAGTGCCTGCTGCCCGTAGACAAGGTGCCGCCGCAGGAGACGATTTTTATTAAGGAAGAGTTTTCAGACATGGCTTTACATATGAATACCGCCGACGCTAAGAAGAAAGGTATTTTGCTGGATTTAAAGCCTTATGAGTGCAAAATCTTCTCGGTAGACTTCTGAGCTGCAATTAAAATTGTTATAATTTCAAAATGACAACAAAGAAAAAACCTTTGGCCATAATGCTTGCCGCCGATGAT
Organism: uncultured Elusimicrobium sp.; assembly: GCA_964415545.1. GTDB lineage: Bacteria > Elusimicrobiota > Elusimicrobia > Elusimicrobiales > Elusimicrobiaceae > Proelusimicrobium. The sequence continues at coordinate 368,516 of CAYQAU010000001.1, read as the reverse complement.
AAATATATTTTTGCGCTTGCAAGCGTTATTATCGGGCTGAAAACCAATGCCCCTAAACTGGCCGCCATGGCTGATTTTTTTGTTTACACCCAAAATATCAGCCCCCAAAACAGGGAAGCGCTGCTTAAAATACAGCCCGTAAATATACTGGAGTTCCACCTCCCGTTTGATACCGTGCAAATTAAAACTTTGGGCCGATATAGTGAGCTTACTTTCGCGCGCTATGAGGCGTTTCCCCTCTTAAAACAATATAAAAATGTACTTTATTTGGATAGTGATATTATCATCCTTAAAGAGCTTTTACCGCTGCTTGATACAGCAAAAAACGGCTTTGCGCTTTGCTATGATGATAACCTTGTTGCGGCTAACTTTTCCGCCAAGATTGACGGATATAATCTGAAAACCCGCAACCGCAATGCAGGCATAATGCTGATTACCGACGATTTACAAAACCAAGACGAAATTTATAGCAAGTGCTATAAGATAACAAAACAACACGCCGCCAAGCTTGAGTGGCCTGACCAGGGTATCCTCAATATCCTGTTGCAGCATTTTAAAATTGTACCCGGCGAAATACCGCTACAGTTTAATGCCCACCCTATAACCTCTTATATAAGGCTTAAAGAGACGGCAATACTGCATGCTATGGGGCCATATAAATTTTGGAACGGGTTTTACCTCAAACAATGGCAGCGCTTTTATGGCCAATGGTTGGCCGCAGGCGGCAAAGAACAAATAAAACTGCCTTTTGATAAAAGGACGGGCTTTATGTTTAAAGCAAAGCTTTTTTTAGAAAAAGTACCCTTTTTATGGTATCTTTTCTATAAATTTAATAAATTTAGATTTTCAAGATACAATTACCGCATAGTTAAAAGGATGGGATTATAATGGAAGAAAAATTACTGATTATAGGCATTGTCGCCTTCATTTTTGCAAAAGCGTCAAGCTACCTAAACAAGAAAAAGGTTTTTGAGAAAAAAACGCCATTCGTTTTGTGGAACACCCTTTTTGCCCTTATTGCGGGCGGTATGGTTTACTATCTGCTTAATTTTATGGCCACCAATGGCATTGAGGGCGGGATATCCCCTAAAACTTTTGCCCTTATTATGACAGGCACCATAGCCTTTGCCGTTTACCAGAGCCGTAAAGCCGTAAAATTATTTGCTCAAAAAACTAAAGAGAAGCTTTACGGTTTTAATATGGAATGGGCAGAAACCGTATACTTTGCGGCCTTCTTCGCCGCTTTTGCTATGTTCTTTTTTATGCAGGCTTTCCAGATACCTACAGGCTCAATGCGCAATACCTTGATTGAGGGCGATAATTTATTCGTCAATAAAATTACCTATGGCATCCGCCTGCCGTTTATGGATAAAAGGCTTGTAAAATTTAATGATATTAAGCGCGGCGATATTATCGTCTTCCGCTTCCCCGCTGAGAGTAAAGAGCAGGTTAACTGCGGCGCGCCACAGTATGGCAGGGATTTTGTCAAAAGAGTTATCGGCATGCCCGGCGATATTGTAGAAGTAAAGAATAAACAAGTCTTCATCAATGGCGAGCTTATGCCCGCTGAGGACTATGAAGTCTATGGCGATTTTGACAGGCCGCAGCTATCTTCTATGCCCGCTACGCCTGAAGAGTATCAAACGCTTTGGGAGAACAGGAATCTTGAAGACTTTTTTGGCCTTTATCTGCGCGATTATTTCGGGCCTGTTACCGTGCCGGAAGGCTCTTATCTCGCAATGGGCGATAACAGGGACTTTTCCTGCGACTCCCGCTTCTGGGGCCCTGTGCCTGAAAAGAATATCAAAGGCAAAGCCTGGTTTGTACATTGGCCTTTAAACAGGATTAAATTGATTAAATAGCGCTCGCCTGCCAAGCCGCCTTTAATACCTGATATTAATATAGTTTTTTAAAGCCCGCTTTATGCGGGCTTTATCTTTTTACCCAATCCGCGTATCTGGGGTGGTGAAGGCCACCGCAGCAAGCACTGTAGCAATCCGGGCAATAAAACAACATACTGTGTATCACATATCCACAAACAACTAACAATTATATTTTTGTTGATAAATAGTCTCTCCCCCCTCGGCAAGCAACCTATTATATAATAGCGGGCTTGTATAGTTTCCACATGGAAACAGAACCCAATGGCAGACCATTAATTTCCACGTGGAAACCGAAAGCGATTTCCTAAATGCCTAAATTATTTACAAACAGAAACCCTTAATTTTGTTTCCACGTAGAAACTTATGGATTAAAATCCTTGTTTTTTAGAAATTGAGTTTCCATGTGAAAACTCAATAAATAAAACCGAAAGATTGGGCAGGAGTTTCTACGTGAAAACCAAAGAGCATCCCGAATAGAACCACAAATCTGTTGACTTTTAATCCGCTTTTTAATTTAATATTTAACATAGGAGAATTTATATTATGGGCGAAACTATTTGCGTAGCAAACCAGAAGGGCGGCGTAGGCAAAACTACGACGGCAGTCAACCTTTCCTATGCTTTAGCCTGCCTTGGCCAACAGGTATTGCTTGTGGATTTTGATCCGCAAAGCAATGCAGGTTCTGGCTTAGGCGTAGTGGTTAAAGACGGGGAAAAATCAATATACCACCTGCTTACAAAAACAGCAGCTTTTAAAGATGTGGTTAGGCAGACATCAAATGAAATGCTTGATGTTTTACCCGCCAGCAAAGACCTTGCAGGCGCGGAAGTAGAGCTTGTTGGCGTACAAGGCAGGGAAAAGGTATTAAAAGAAACTTTGGCTCCAATCAAAAAAATGTATGATTTCGTAATTGTTGATTGCCCCCCCTCCCTAAGCCTTTTGACAATCAATGCTCTTGTTGCCGCAGACAGCGTAATAACCCCTATCCAGTGTGAATACTATGCAATGGAAGGCCTTGCCCACTTTATTAATACAACCGGGAAGGTACGCCAATTCTTAAGCCCGCAGCTTAAGATTGACGGCGGCATACTTACTATGTTTGACGCAAGGATGAATCTTGCTAACCAGGTTAAGGATGAAATATCTAAATTCTATGGCGATAAGGTTTACAAAACCCCCATCCCCAGGAATATCCGTTTAGCTGAAGCGCCGAGCTTTGGCCAAAGTATATTTGAGTATGATCCTTCCTGCCGCGGGACAAAAGCCTATATTGAACTGGCGATAGAGTTCCTGATAAGGCGCGGAGCAAACCCTGAAAGCCTGCAGGCTTTTAAGCAGACGGCATCTGCCACGACAAACTTTGATTTTGGAGGATAATTAATCTATGAGACAGGCATTAGGAAAGGGCTTAGACGCGCTTTTAGGAGGTACCCCCCTCCCGCAAGACGGGGCGGTAAATAACGCGCCCACAACAACAAACGGTATACAAAAAATAAGTGTAGACCAAATAATAGCTAACCGTTACCAGCCGCGTAAAACTTTTAATGATGAAAGCTTGCAAGAACTTGCAAACTCTATCAAGCAGCATGGGCTTACGCAGCCTGTGGTGGTAATGTATGATACGGGTTTGGATAAATATGAATTAGTCGTTGGCGAGCGCCGCTTCAGAGCATCAAAGCTTGCGGGTTTTACGGAGATTGATTGCATCGTCCACCATAAGCTTGACGAGAAGCAGCTTTGCGCCTTGGCTCTTATTGAAAATATCCAAAGGGAAGACCTTAACCCCATTGAAACAGCCTTGGGATACAGAAGCCTTATGCAAAAATTTATGCTTTCCCAAACTGATTTAGTAGAGTATTGCGGCAAATCAAAAGCCGCGATTTCCAACTCCCTGCGTCTTTTGACTTTAAATGAAACTATGCAGGCCGCCATACAGTCAGGAGAGATTACCGAAGGCCACGGCAAGGCTTTGCTGATGCTGCCCGATAATCAGAAAAGGGAAATCCTTTTTAAAAAAATGTTGGCGACCAGAATGTCCGTGCGCCAGGCTGAGCAAGCCGCCCGTGATTTAATAGAGCCCAAAGAAGCCGCTAAAAGGGATAAAAATCCCGATACGCTCGCTTTTGAGCAAGCCCTTCAGGAAGTATTGGGCACAAAGGTTGAGCTTAAATACGGGAGCAATCCCGCTAAAGGTTCTTTAATAGTTCACTATAATTCCATTGAAGAACTTGAAACCTTAGCAGAAAAATTAAGAAGCAAAATGTTATAAGTTCTAAATCTGTAAAAAGTGAAAGCCCTCCAAATTAAATTGGGGGGCTTTATTTTACAAAGTTATTAGAAAGTTTCCACGTGGCAACTTTTGTTAGATAAGCTAACTTTATCAAATTTAGTAAGTTTTCATAAAAAACAAAAAATTATTAAAATTGATATTCCGTTTGGTCTAAATGGAGCAAAAGGCGGACAAAAGTATAAAAATGGGAAAAACCGCTTATATTTAGGAAGAATCCTCGTCGGAGAAAATTGTTTTTGCCCAAAACAGGCCCTAAAATTAATTTATTTAAATTTTAAAAGCATAGTGCGCAGGTGCAACAAAAACCAAAATTAGCGGCGTTTTTGTGCAAAACAGCATTATTTTAGGCCAAAATAGGCGGGTATCAGACAAAAAAACCAAAAAATAATTTTAAAAAAGAAATGCTGCTAAAAAAATAATAAGCAGGCCGCAAAAAATCAGAAAACAAAAAACAACATAAAAGGTAAAGCCGCATTTTAAAAAGCAAAAAGTCATCTTATAAAATTTGTATAAAAATACCCCCCTGTGTAAACAAACAGAGGGGGGGATACTTATAAAAAATGCAAGCTTATTTTTTTACGCTCAGATAACCCATAAGCCTGTAAATAAGTTTTGCGACATTCATCTCAGTAATATTATTGTTCTTCTGCGGCGCGGTTTCCACCACGTCAATAGCCACAATCTTTTTACTTTCAATGACAGCTTTAAACAAGGCTAAAGCCTCGTACCAACCAAAACCGCCGGGCTGGGGTGTGCCTGTACCCGGGATTACGGAAGGGTCAAAACCGTCAACGTCTATCGTCATATAAACGGTGTCAGTCAAACTCTTTAATACCTGGGGAATAAGTTTTTTAATATCCAAATTCTCATGCATTAAAAATGTTTTGACATTACCGCAGTTGATGTTCTCTACTTCGTCAGAACCGACTGACCTTATACCCACTTGTACAAGCTTAACTTGTTTTGAAGCGGGATACACGGCACAGGCGTGGCTGCGCGTATCGCCAAAGTAGGATTCCCTCAAATCGGCGTGCGCGTCAAAATGCAGTACGGATAAGTTTTTATAATTTCTGATATAAGGCGCAATTAAAGCTTGTGATATTGAATGCTCTCCGCCGAGGTAAATCGGGAAGGAATCAATAGTCTTTATTATGTTCTCAACCTCTTTTTCAATGCGTTTGAAAACAACCGCTTCACTGCCTTTACAGTTAATGGCGGGCAAGGTGCAAATGCCCTTTTTCCAGGTTTCCTGTTTGGTTTCTTCGTCCCAAAGTTCAACCTGTGGGGAGGCCTCTATAATTGCTTGGGGGCCCTTTTCGGTACCGGTCCCGTATGAAACTGTTCTTTCATACGGGACGGGGACTACGATAAAACTACTGTTTTCTATACAAGGCTCAATGCCTTCAACGTCTAAGAAATGCTTTAGTTTTTTCTTACTCATAAATCCTTTTGCTATTTAACAAATACCGCTGCGGCTACAACGGTGGTCCACATACCGTCAACGCAAATTGCTGACTGGGTAATGTTCGTGGTTTTTACGATTTTGCCGCTCATTTTCCAGATTTCTTCTTTCTGATTCCATGTGGTATTGTTATCAAATTCGATACCCAGCGTGGTGGATAACATCATTGCCGCCAAATCTTCGGAGTAATCCCCTGCCTTCTGGTCGGCTTCGCCAAAGCTGTGGTGCTCGGAAATATAACCGTGTGTATTTTTGTCTTTAGGAATCGCAAGCCCGACGGACGCGGAAATTAAGCGCCTGTTTTCATTGCTTGTATTACGGCTGATTACGCAGTTTAAAACCTGTCCGGGTTTTAAGCTCTGTAAGCCTTTGCTGACTGATACTAATTTGCATTTGGGGGGGAAGATACTTGACACCGGCACCAAGTTAAACGGAGCTATCTTAGCGTCGCGCAAGGCTTCCTCAAAGCTTGCAAGTTTTTCTTTATGTCTGCCTACACCTTTTGTGAGAAAAATCTCTTTCGGAACAAACGGTTCGTACATTTTTTCACACCCTCTCTTAGTAAAATGCCCTGACAGGCAGGGTTTTTATTTTATAAAATATTATAACAAATAAACAGAGAATACACTATGAAAATAAAGCACTCGTTTTTACTATTATTTTTTATGGCGCAATGCCTCAACGGAGGGGGAATACCTATGCAATCTGCAATGTTTAACAAACAAGGCGTCTTACACTTCAATTATAATGCCGAAGAACTTAAAACAAAAGAGGCCGCGGCCCGTAAGGTTTTAGAGGAGGATTTGGCAAAATTCGTCGCTATCCCTAAAGAGCAGCGCACCTTCCAAAACACCTTTGTTGAGTATGGGCTTATCTTTGATAAATATGCAGACGCTACCGGCCAAAGCGGATTTTTAGCCTATGTATCGCCTGATAAAGAATTGCGCGACGCAGCTTTAGCGCTTGAGCAGGAAGTCTCCCCTTATATGGTTGACCTTGCGACCCGCCGTGATATCTACCAAGCCTTTAAAGATTATGCCGATACCAACCCGCAGCTTGGGGAAGTGGAAGCTAAAATCCTTAAAGACACTATGATAGGATTTCGCAAAAGCGGCCTTATGCTGCCCGACGATAAACTTGAAACATTTAAAGAACTCAATAAAAAGAAAGCGCAAAACAGCATCAGCTTTTCCAAAAATGTGCGCGAGTATCATGACACGCTTGAAGTTACCGACGAACAGTTAGAAGGCATGGGCCAAGACTATAAAAATAAATTAGAAAAAACTAAAGACGGCAAATATGTTATTACCTTAAATTATCCCGACTATATACCGTTTATGTTAAATGCTAAAAATGACGCGGCGCGCAAACAGCTTGAATATAAATACGGCAGGCGCGGCGGTAAAGAGAATATAGGCCTTTTGGAAGACAGCTTACAGCTAAGGCAAAAATCGGCCAAAATACTGGGATACAAAAACCATGCGGAAAACAGACTTGATACGCGCATGGCAAAAAACCCGCAAAATGTGATGGCCTTCCTTACCGACTTAGAAGAGCAGCTTAAACCGCGCGCGAAGGCCGAGCTTGAAATGCTGCGCAAGTTTAAAGAAAGCAAAACCGGCCGTAAAGAAAAGCCGCTTGCCGCGTGGGAAACAGGCTACTGGACAAACTTGCACAAAAAGGAATTTTACGACGTAGACCAGGAGCAAATTAAAGAGTATTTCCAAACGGATATCGTCATCAACAATATGCTTGGGATTTTTGGCAATTTATTTGGCGTAAAGTTTGAGCAGGTTGATATCCCCGTCTGGCACCCTGACGTAAAAGCCTATAAAGTTATTGACAGCCAAACCAATGCAGATAAAGCTTATATCTATATGGATCTTTATCCGCGCGAAGGTAAGTACAAACACGCCGCGTGTTTTGACCTAATCGGCGGCGAGGAAAAGATTGACGGCTCTTACCAAAAGCCTTTTACCGCCATTGTCGCTAACCTTAACCCGCCTTCAAAGGATATGCCTTCCCTGTTAAAGCACGACGAGGTTGAAACGCTTTTCCACGAGTTCGGGCATGTGCTGCACAATGTGCTGACGGAAGCTAAGTACGAGTCCGTATCAGGCACAGCGGTAAGCCGCGATTTTGTTGAGGTACCCTCACAAATACTTGAAAATTGGGCCTGGCATCCGCAGGTGCTTAAAAAGATTTCAAAGCATTATAAAACAGGCGAGCCTTTAGACGATGAAACCATCAATAAAATGATAGCCGCAAAGAACCATTTTGCCGCCAATTTTTACATAAGACAAAACTTCCTAGCGCAAATTGATATGAAATACCATACCAAAACAGGCAAACTTGATACAACAAAAGAGTGGGCTAAAAACTCCAAAAATATACGCCTTATCCCGATGACGAAAGACACTTATCCCCAAGCCAGCTTTGACCATATTATGGGCGGATATGACGCGGGCTACTACGGCTATTTATGGGCGGAAGTTATCGCGCAGGACTTTTTTAGCGAGTTTGAAAAGCACGGTATATTTAATCCTGAAATCGGCAAAAAGTTCCGCAAGCAGATTTTGGCCGTCGGCGGCAGTTATGACGAGGAAAAGCTGGTAGAAAACTTCCTCGGACGCAAAGTGGACAATAAACCGTTCTTAAAGGGCCTCGGCCTCTTATAGGTCCTTTGGCTCTGTTCTTTTTGCGGTTTTAATTTTATACTTTAATTATGAAGATATTACCCGTCTTGCTTACAGCAGTTTTATTAAGCGCGCCTTTAACCGCGCAGCTTTTGCCTGCGCAGCAAGAGAAAAAGAATCCATCTTTTTTTACTAAGAGCGAGCCTTTTTTTGATTTATCAAAAAAGCTTGATGAATACGCCCAAAAAGCGCGGCCTGTAAACGAGTTCCACTCCAAACTAAACGCCGCCATTAAGGGTAACTTTTACGGCTTTGCTTCAAACTTGCCGCAGGATAAAACGCTGCCTTTAAGACTTAATGATATCTTTACCAAAAACAAAATAGCCGCACAATTTAAAATAGCCACCTATAAGCAAATGGATATTTACGCTATGGATAAACGCAGCGGCAGTTTATATACATACACTTACCGCCCGCTCATCGGCGAATGCGCGGCTTTAACTTATATTATCTGTAAAGATTTCAGCAATTACTATAATGCGGATTTTAACGGTTGGAAGATTGTCCGTGTTTTTGAGATAGAAGCAAAACCTAAAGCCAAAGCCGTTTTGCTTAATGCGCAGGGGAAAGAAAAGTTCAGCAAAAACGGCAATGAATACCCCGCTTGGGACTATCACCGCGCGGCAATGCTGGCATTGCAGAAAGGGGATGATTTTACTTTAATTATCCTTGATAATTTTTTGGCTGATACGCCTTTGCAACTTAAAGACTGGCTGGCCAAATTTGACCTTAAATCAACACAGTTTAAGCCTATAGTATTTAGCCCTTCTGAAGCGATAGAAGCCGAAATAAAGAGCATAGACGCAAAAGAGGCGCAGCTGGTCCGCCAAAATAAACCTTTACGCATAGGCGGCGATACCTACAACCCGCATATCATAAGAAAATAGTTTTTAAAATATATTAACACAAAAGCCCCCGCAATAACGGGGGCTTTTAAATTGCAGCTTAGTTTAATTATGCTTCTTGTGTAAACTGGTCCTTACCCACACCGCAAACGGGGCAAACATAGTCGGCCGGTAAAGCGTCCCACTTTGTGCCTTCTGCGTCTTCGTCATAAACATAACCGCAAACATTGCAAACGTATTTCATAGTTATTCTCCTAAATATTATTTTCCTTTAAAGGTTGTCGCGCCTTCGGGCGTTTTGCCTTTCAAAACACATTGATAATAATCATATGTTAAGGGTTTGCCTTCACTTAAAACTTCTGTATCAATAATAGGGCCGATAAACATCGTATGCGTACCAAGATCTATGGTCTGTGATACTTCCACCTCAATAGAGCACAAGGTATGTTCAAGCACAACGGGTAAACCGTTAGGCGACATTTTATACTTTATATTGGCAAATTTATCAAAGTTCCTGCCGGTCCTAAACCCAAAGTTGCCTACGAACATCATATCCGCGCCCTGCGATATGGGCATAATGCAGAACTTCTTGCTGCATTCTATATACTCATGCGTAAGCGCGTTTTTGTTCAAAGCAACCGCTATTTTAGGCGGCTGGGCCGTAACCTGGAAGACAGAGTTAGCTACAAGCGCGTTTATCTTTTCCCCGCAGGCGGAGGATACCACAAATAAGCCATAAGACATATCCGCCAGGGCTTTATTATCTATCATTGACTTTCTCCAAAACTTTTTTACCTATCTTTACACCTAACTCAAAACATTCGTGCAGCTTTTCCTCAGTAGGGACAAATATGCTTTTAAGCGCGGGGGAAATTATTTCTATCTTCATCTCCTCCATCGTCTTTTGCATATTGTCTATCGGCGCGCCGTTCCACCCGCAAGAGCCAAAAGCCGCCCCTACAAGGCCTTCTTTCTTAAGGCCCTTGAGATACGTTATAACGTCGGCCATGGCGGGGAAAATCTCGCTATTTAAAACAGGCGTGCCAAATACTAGGGCCGCGCTGTCTAAAAGCTCGGTAGCCACATCGCTTCTGTGGCTGCTGTGCATGGACATTTGCTTAACTTCAACGCCCGTGCTTGAGATTCCGTCGGTAATAGCCGCGGCCATCTTTTCGGTACTGCCCCACATTGTGTCATAAACCACAAGGGCTTTCTTTTTATTCTTCTGCGCCGCAAATTCAGAGTAAAGCTTAATGATTTTACCGGGCTCGCTCCTCCAAATAGGGCCGTGGTCGGGGCAGATGATTCTTGGGGAAATCCCCATCTTTGTAACCTGCCCTAAAAACGCGGTTACTATTTTGGAGTAAGGCAATATGATATTGGCATAGTATTTTTTTGCCTGGTATATCCAGTCTTCTTCCTTAACCTCATCGTCAAAACGCTGGCTGCTTGCATAGTGCATACCAAAAATATCATTGCAAAATAATACATTGGCCTTATTTAAAAGGCAGATCATACTATCGGGCCAGTGCAGCATACGCGACTCAATAAAGGTAAGGCTGTCATCCCCCAAATCAAGCGTAGAATCATTGGCTACCACTTCTGCGGGGAAATCCTCCCCAAAATGCGCCTTAAGGTTCTTTACGCCCATTACGGAGGCTAAAACGCGCTCGGGCTTAAGCTCCGCAATAGCGCGCGGCAGCCCGCCGCTGTGGTCCATTTCCGCGTGGTTTGATACGATGATTTTAATTTCTTTAGGGTCTATAATGCTTTTTATGCGCATCATCATCTCGTCATAAAATTCTTTTTTGACGGTGTCTATCAACACAGGCGTCTTGCCCAAAATCAAAAATGCATTATAGGTGGTGCCTTTGTTAGTGGAATATCCGTGAAAGTCCCTTATATTCCAATCAATAGCGCCTACCCAGTAAATATTTTCCGTTACTTTTATTGCTTTCATTGTAAAATCCTTGATAAGTTAAATGTTTATTTATTGTCCTTTTTCCACAACCCGTGGATATTGCAGTATTCCCTTGCGCAAACTATATCGGCCTTACAGGTAAAATGCGCTTCAGGCTTATCGCCCGGTTTAAGGTATTTGCGGCCTACTTTGCCGTCTGCCGTCATAATTTCAATAAACTCTATATAGTGTTTCTCTTCCATAGGATGCGGCAAAGAACCTATTTTAACTATATAGCCGTCTTCCACCTTTTCAATTACGGGAATATGCTTCTCTGTTGAAGCCTCCGTAGTGTTTGCAACCAAAAGCTGCATAGGCTCGCCGCAGCATACAAGTTCCCCTGCGCCTGCGTGCACCACTTCCACCATATTGCCGCATATATTGCATTTATATATTTTATTTAACTCTGCCATAATTACCCCCTAGGTAAATTATTTTTTTGCCGCGTCTTTTGCGGCTTTCAGTACAGCTTCATAGTCAGGTTCTTTTGATACTTCTTTGACAAATTGTTCATAGCGCACAATCCCCTGCGCGTCTATTATATAAATTGCCCTTGTAAGTAAACCTAAACCTTCAATTAAAACGCCGTAATTTTTGCCAAAGTCCGAACATTTATAGTCCGAAAGCATAACCACCTTTTCCACACCCTGCGCCGCGCACCAGCGGGCCTGCGCGAAAGGCAGGTCTTTACTGACGGTAAGCACTATTGTATTGTCATCCAGCTTAGCCGCTTCCGCATTAAAACGGTGCGTTTCTATGGAGCAGGTTGGCGTATCAATGGAAGGAACTACAGATAAAATGACAGTCTTCCCCTTAAAATCGCTTAAGGAGACAGGCTGTAATTTATTATCCGTCAAAGTAAAATCAGGCGCCTTTTGCCCTGCGGCTAATCCCTCACCGATTAAGGTTAAGGGATTGCCGCCCATTGTTATATCTGTACGGGGCATAAAAGTTTACCAAGTATCAACTTTGACTTCAAAATAAGCTTGGGGATGCGCGCAAGCGGGACAGATTTCCGGAGCGCTCTCACCCTCGTGTAAATAGCCGCAGTTTAAACAGCGCCATATTATAACTTCAGGCTTTTTAAATACTGTGCCGTCAAGGATATTATCGCGGAAGGCTTTATAGCGTTCGCTATGGCCCTTTTCCGCTATAGCTATATGTTCCATACAATAAGCTACTTCCTCAAAACCTTCTTCCCTGGCTACTTTGGCAAAATCAGGGTACATATGCATCCACTCATAGTCTTCGCCGTCTGCGGCTTCTTTGAGGTTCTGCTCAGTCGTACCTATTACGCCGGCGGGATATTTCCCTTTAATTTCAACTTCGCCGCCTTCTAAAAATTTAAATAATCTTTCAGCGTGTTCCTTTTCCTGCCCGGCTGTTTCTTCAAATATCTTGCTTATTTGGACATATCCGTCCTTTTTAGCTTTGCTTGCAAAAAACGTATACCTGTTCCTCGCCTGTGATTCCCCGGCAAAGGCTGTAAGTATGTTTACTTCTGTTTTTGTACCCTTAAGTGTCTTCATAAAAACACCTCCTGTACCAAAAAGTATATAATATTAATATACTCAAATGTATACCCTTTTTTTGATTAGTTATACCTTTTATACCCTATTCAAAGCTTATATTTGACTATAACGCTTTAAAGTGGTATTATTTAGCTGTATTTCTTCTTTTAAAATTTTCAGCAGGGTTAGGGTGTTTTGGTGGAAAACTTAAATATAAACGAAATTTGGGCCAATCTTTTAGAAAAACTGGAAAATTCTTTAGGCAAAGATATCTGTGATATGTGGCTTAAACCTATGAAAATAATATCATTTCAAGATGGTATATTTACAATAGAGCTGCCAAATGACGTATGGCTTAAAACCATAAAAGAACGTTATGAACAAAAAATTACAGAGCATTTAACCGAACTTGTACCAATACAATTTTCAATACAATACACATTGCCCGCTAAGGAAGATAATGAGCTTGGTATATCTTCCGTTCAAAAGATTTTAGCTGAGCAGGCATCCCACAAACAAACACCCGTAAGAGCTTTTAACAGTATGTTAAACCCTTATTTTGATTTTGAAGGTTTTATAGAAGGCCCTTCAAACCGTTTCGCCTATAAAGCGGCTGAAGCGGTGGTAAAGAAAATGGGGGATAGGACAAATAATCCTTTTGTAATCTTCAGCTCCCCGGGTTTAGGCAAAACCCACCTTCTGCACGCTATAGGCAACAGGCTTTTAAAAGAGAAGCCGGGCGCCAAAGTATTTTATATGTCGGGCGAGGGCTTTGTATCGGAATATATAGAATCTATACAGAAAAAGACTTCAGACGCTTTCCGCAAAAAGTACCGTTCTTTAGATTGTCTTTTAATTGATGATATCCAGTTTGTAGTCGGTAAAGAAAGCTGCGAGCAGGAGTTCTTTTATACCTTTAACAGCCTTTTTGATAATAAGAAGCAGATTGTTCTTACATCAGACAGAACGCCTAACCAGCTGGCTTTAAGCGAAAGATTATCATCGCGCTTACTTTCAGGCATAGTGGCGGAAATCAAAAGGCCTGACCTTGAAACCAGGATAGCTATTTTAAGGCAAAAGCGCGACTCCAACAATTTTGACGTGCAAGATGATGTACTTGCCTTTATAGCTGAAGGCGTACAAGCCAGTATCAGAGAGCTTGAGGGCTGCCTTTTCAGATTAAACAGTTTTTGCAGTATACACGGCGTTACGGCTACAATAAGCGTAGCGAGGGAAGTATTGGCTGATATTTTAACTAATGAGCAGGAAAAGTACGCAGTCAGCGTAGCGCAAATTAAGAAAGTAGTATGTAAACACTTTAATATTAATATGGCGGACTTAAATTCTAAAAAGAAAAGTAATTCCATAGCCTGGCCCAGGCAGGTTGCGATGTACCTTTCAACAGAACTTACAAGCCTCTCCTTAATGGAAATAGGGCGGGAGTTTAACAGGGACCATTCAACAGTGCTGCACGCTAAGGAAAAGCTTAAAGAGGAAATTGAGAGAAACCCGTTTTTTACCCCTGTTATTAACCAGATAATAAGTGATGTAAAAGCTGTGGGTAACAATTAACAATTCGGCAAAATAAATATGAGTGTGCACAGTGTTAATAAAAAAGGCTTAAGTATTAACAAAATTTTGGAAGGATTTATATAGGTAAATTAACATTTATCAACGGAATTAACAGAATATAATAATAAGGATAATATTATGAAAATAAATATCACTAAAGAGAGTTTTTTAGAAGGCATACAAATCATCCAATCAGGCTTATCGGGGCGCACAACGCTGCCTATACTTTACAACTTTCTTATGGAAACGACAGAAGGCGGCGTAAAGCTTACGCGTACTGATATGGAAATGGCAACAATCCACAATGTAAAGGCCGAGGTGCTTGAAGAAGGTTCAATAACAGTACCTTTAAAAGAGTTTTCAGATATATTAAAAAATTTACCGGCCGATAAAGAAATTAAACTTGAAACAGATGAAAGCAATAAACTTCATATTAAAAGCGGCAAATCCAAATTTTGGGTAATAGGAACGCCTAAGAGCGAGTACCCTATCATCCCGCAGATTGAGAAGACGCAGTCCTTCTCCGTCAAAGCCTTAGAGATTAAGGAAATGGTTGAAAATACTATCTTCTCCTCCTCCACACAGGAAACAAGATATGTTTTAAACGGTCTTTTATGGGCCAATACAAAAGATAAATTTGAAGTAGTAGCTACAGACGGCCGCCGCTTGGCTTTAGCCACGGGCGCAGCTTTAAGCGACGCTAAAGACTTTAAAATAATAGTGCCCAGCAAAATTTTAAATGAAGTATTAAAACTCTTATCCATAAACAAACCTTCTGCGGAAGATTTAATAACGGTAAATGTTTCCACAAACCAAATAAGCTTTGATATAAAAACGACTGTCTTTATCTCCAGGCTTATTGAAGGCAATTTCCCTAATTATGAACAGGTTATTCCGCAGAAAAAGGATATAATTTTTAAAGTTAATACAAAAGATTTACTCAGCTCCACCAAACGCGCCGCTTTGTGCGCAAGCGATTTGGGCGGCACGGTAAAATACAGTTTATCAACAGGCAATTTGCTAATCACTTCAAGCTCGTCAAAAATGGACTTTTCAGACGAAATTAAAATAGAGTATTCGGGCGAGGAATTTAATACCTCCTTTAACCCGCAGTATTTAATTGACGTCTTAAAAATAATCAGCACGGAAAATGCGGTATTCTCTTTTGCCTCGCCTTCGCAGCCTGTATTGCTTGAAGCGGAAGGCAAAGACCAATATAAATTCGTGATAATGCCTGTAAGGGCTTAAAAATGAAGCTTGGCGCAAAACCCGGAAAGATATGGCATAAATCAGAGGAAATACAATATAGTTTTTCCAGGTTTAACAGCCAGATAAACCGCCTGCTTTTGCTTGATGGTATTTGGGAGAAAGAGCTTGGCTCAAAAAGCAAATTTTGGGTTTTAGACGCAGTTAAAAATGACACGGTAATAGTAAAAGTAACGGTACTTGCCTCCAAGCAGGAGCTTTTACTGAGGGAGAAGGAAATAATAAAATCCCTAAATAAGTATTTTGATAAACCGTGGATAAGACAAATTTCTATACTTTGAGAAGGAGAACACAATGGCAACACCAGAAACAGAAATAAAAGAACAGCAAGGTTACGGTTCTGATAAAATCCAAGTCTTAGAAGGGTTGGAAGCAGTCAGAAAACGCCCCGCGATGTACATAGGTTCAACGGGCGCAACGGGCCTTCACCACTTAATTTACGAGGTTGTAGATAACTCCGTTGACGAAATTTTAGCCGGCGGCGCAACGCATATCAATGTAATCATAAAAGAAGATAATGTCTGTTCTATTGAGGACGACGGCCGCGGTATCCCCGTGGACCCTATGAAGAACGCCAGAGATCCTAAACTCAAAAATAAATCTGCTTTGGAAGTCGTCTTAACAGTACTTCACGCGGGCGGTAAATTTGACAGCGGCGCTTATAAAGTTTCAGGCGGTTTGCACGGTGTGGGCGTTTCCTGCGTAAACGCTTTGTCGGAATGGCTTGAGGCTGAAGTCAAAAGGCAGGGCCATACATATTTCCAATTATTTAAGCGCGGCATCCCGCAGGAAAAAATAAAAATTATCGGCGATACGGAAGCGCACGGCACAAAAATTACTTTTAAGGCCGACAGTGAAATCTTTGGGGATAATATATTCTCCTACGACACAGTGGCCACAAGATTAAGAGAGCTTGCCTTCTTAAACGCGGGCGTAAAGATTACGCTTACCGATGAAAGGGAAGAAAATAAATCCCAGGTATTTTTATATGACGGCGGCATATCACAATTTGTTAAATACTTAAACACAAATAAAAAAGTTATTAATACCGACCCTATTTACCTTACAAAAGAGGTTGATGATAACTATATCTCTTTTGCTATCCAGTATAATGACGGCTATTCGGAAAACGTTTACTCCTTCGTCAATAATATTAATACTATTGAAGGCGGTACGCACGTCAGCGGTTTTAGGGCTTCGCTTACCAGAATCGTAAACGAATATATTAAAAATAATAACCTGCTTAAAAATAAAGATTTAGGCGTAACGGGCGATGACTTAAGGGAAGGCTTAACGGCGGTGCTTTCAGTCAAAATCCCGCACCCGCAGTTTGAGGGCCAAACTAAAACTAAACTGGGCAACTCTGAAATTGAAGGCATAGTGCGCTCAATAGTGGGCGATACTCTCTCAGTATTTTTTGAGGAAAACCCCAAAACGGCGCGCGCTATTTGCGATAAATGTATCAATGCGGCAATAGCCAGGGAAGCTGCGCGCAAAGCTAAAGATTTAACTAGAAGGAAAGGCGCCTTGGAATCAGGCGGCTTACCGGGCAAATTGGCCGACTGCCAGGAAAAAAGTTCAGAAAGAAGTGAACTGTTTATAGTTGAAGGCGACTCCGCAGGCGGCTCTGCCAAACAGGGCAGGGACAGAGTGTTCCAGGCGATTTTACCGCTTAAAGGTAAAATTTTAAATGTAGAAAAAAGCCAGCTTGTAAAGATTTTATCAAATGACGAAATCCGTACCTTAATATCGGCCGTAGGCACAGGTATAGGCGACGGGGACGGCGGCTTTGATATAAGTAAATTGCGCTACCATAAAATCATATTTATGGCTGATGCTGACGTAGACGGCCAGCATATCACGACATTGCTTTTAACATTGTTTTACAGGCAGTTTAAACCTTTGATTGATAATGGGCACGTCTATATCGCGCAGCCGCCATTGTACAAAGTAAAGAAGGGCAAGGTTGAGCAGTATTTACAGACGGAAGACCAAATGCAGGCCTGGTTGTTTAAAGAAGCTTTAAGCACCGTAACAGTCAAAAAGACAGACGGTTCCGTTTTGACTAAAGAGGAACTTGAAGCCTTCATCAAAACCGTAAGCGAAATGCAGGACCTTATTTTCAAACTTGATAATAAGTCCATACATTTAAAAGAATACTTAAGCTTTAAGGAAGCGGGTATGCTGCCCGTTTACAGAACGCCTTTACAGCAGGGCGGGTACAAGTATTTCTACAGCGACCAGGAATATAAAGATTTTGAAATGCAGACGGTAAATGAAAGAAGGGAAGAGCTTTTAGCCGCCGGCACGCCGGAAACGGATATTGACGATGACTCGCTCATGCCCGACCATCAAAGCTTAAAAGAATTCGGCAAACTGCTTGCCGCTGAAAATAAAGTTAAAGTTTACGGCTTTGATATTACCAACTTCCCGCATATAGAGGAAGATAAAAACAGAGTAAAACCTTTATTTGTCATTAACGACGGTAAAAAGGATACGCTGGTTTACAGCTTGGAAGAGTTCTTAAAAACGGTAAAGGCCGCGGCCTCGCAGGGCGCAACGATACAAAGATACAAAGGTTTGGGTGAAATGAACCCCGAGCAGCTTTGGGAAACGACAATGGACCCTGCAAAACGCAAATTAATCCGCGTAGCCATTGAAGACGCAGTAGGCACGGAAAAGGTATTTACCACCCTTATGGGCGATAAGGTTGAGCCGCGCAGAGCATTCATTGAAACGCATGCCTTAGACGTTAGGAACTTGGATATTTAAGGAGTTTTTTAAATGACAGAAAACATTAACCAGAAACCCGAACAGCAAAACATAGATTTATTCGGCAATATTAAAAAGAGGGATATCAGCGAGGAGATGAAAACCTCGTATATAGATTACGCGATGAGCGTAATCGTAGGCCGCGCCCTGCCCGATGTAAGAGACGGCTTAAAACCCGTGCACCGCCGTATTTTATATGCAATGCAGGAAATGGGTTTAAAATATAACAAACCTTTTAAAAAGTCAGCGCGCGTCGTCGGCGACGTTTTGGGTAAATACCATCCGCACGGCGATACTGCTGTATACGACGCTTTAGTGCGTATGGCGCAAGATTTTTCAATCAGGGATCCTTTGGTAAACGGGCAAGGCAACTTCGGCTCTGTAGACGGAGACAGCGCGGCCGCTATGCGTTATACTGAAGTGCGCCTGCACGCTATTGCCGACGAACTTTTAGCGGACCTTGATAAAGACACAGTAAAATTTGTTCCCAACTACGACGGCTCTATGGAAGAGCCCTCTGTACTGCCCGGTAAAATGCCGCAGCTTTTGGTGAACGGCTCCAACGGTATCGCGGTAGGTATGGCTACAAATATTCCTACTCATAACCTTGGCGAGGTTTGCGAAGGTATTATTACCTTAATTAAAAACCCTGCAATCACCACCAAAGAAATGATGCAGATTGTTAAGGGTCCCGACTTCCCGACAGCAGGTATTTTAAGAGGGACAAAAGGCGTCTATGATTATTTTGAGACCGGACGCGGCTCCTTAAAAATCCAGGCCAGGGCCGAGATTGAAGAAATGAAAGGCGGCAGGGAATCCATTATTGTAACGGAAATCCCGTACCAGGTAAATAAAACCAACCTTATTGAAAGCATCGTCAATTTGGTAAAAGACAAAAAGATTCTTGAAATTTCGGATATCCGCGACGAGTCCGACCGCCGCGGCATGCGCCTTGTAATTGAACTTAAGAGGGACGGCAATGGCCAGGTGGTTTTAAACCAGTTGTTTAAACATACGCAGCTGCAAACTTCTTTCGGCGTAAATATGCTGGCTATTGTTGACGGCAAGCCGCGCATTTTGGGCATCAAAGAAGTAATGCGCCAATATATAAAACACCGTCAGGAAGTCATTACAAACCGCACAAGGTATGATTTAAATAAAGCTGTAAAAAGGGAACATATTTTACAGGGCTTGCTCATAGCCATAGCCAATTTGGATGAAGTGGTATCAATAATCCGTAAATCTAAAGATTCGGCCGAAGCTAAAATAAAGCTTATGGAAAGGTTCAGCTTAAGTGAAGCACAAACACAAGCTATTTTGGAAATGCGTTTGCACCAGCTTACACAGCTTTCCACGACGGCCATAGAGCAGGAACAAAAAGAGCTTTTAGCGCTTATCAGGGAGTTACAAACCATTTTAGCCAACCCGCAAATGATTTTAGATATCATCGTAAAAGAACTTACGGAGATGAAAAAGCAGTTCGCGACTGAAAGAAGAACGGAAATCGCAAATGAACTTTCGGACTTCTCTATGGAAGATTTAATTGAAGAGCAGGAAGTCGTGCTTACTTTGTCTAATGACGGGTACGCAAAACGCATCCCGCTTGACACCTATAAATCCCAGAACCGCGGCGGCAAAGGTATAGTTGGCACGAAGAATAAAGAGGAAGATTTTATTGAACATCTGTTTGTAACTTCCACTCACTCTACCATCCTTATGTTTACCAACCGCGGGCGCGTATTTGCGCTTAGAGCGTTTGAAATACCTGAAGGCAGCCGCCAATCCAAAGGCAAGGCGATTGTTAACCTGCTGCAAATTTCGGGCGAAGAAAAGGTAACCTCCGCAGTTGCGATAGCGGACTTTGATCCCAAGAACTCGGGCGACACATATTTAACGATGTGCACTCGCTTTGGTACAATTAAAAGGGTTGCTTTAAGCGACTTTGCAAATATCAGGAGAACGGGCATCATCGCAATCGGCTTAGAAGAGGGTGACGTGCTTGTCTCCACGCAGGTAACGCATGGCAAGAGCGATATCGTAATAGCCACCAAGCACGGCAAATCCATCAGGTTTGACGAGAACCAAATCCGCTGCATGGGCCGCACGGCCAAAGGCGTGAGAGGCATCAAACTCGCCAAGAACGACAGCGTAGTCGGTATGGAACACGCCGAGCAGGAAGGCGCGCAGCCTGATGTATTATCAGTTTGCGAGAACGGTTACGGCAAACGCACAGAGTTTGGCGAATACCGCACACAAAACCGCGGCGGAAGCGGCGTCATCACGATTAAGACGACGGAACGCAACGGCCAGGTAGCGGGTATTAAACTTGTGGATGAAAGCAAAGACCTTATGGTAATTACCGAGAAGGGTATGGCCATAAGAATCAGATGCGAGGAAATCCGCTCCGTGGGCCGCAACGCGCAGGGTGTAAGGTTAGTCAGGCTTGACGATAATGACAAGATTGCGCGTGTCGCGCCTGTCTTTAAAGAAGAGGCTGACCCCGAAGAATTAACGCCTGTAGAAAATAAATAAAATTTTGGCCGCTTAGGCGGCCAAATAGTGAAGCACACCTAGCTGGCTTAAGAAACCCCGTTTAACTTAATTGTTAAACGGGGTAACTTTTTGATACTTACTTTTTGTAACCAAAAAGGTGGGAGGCCCACTCCCATAACAAAAAGTTTCGCCGCAGATTACGTATTCGGAATAAATTTTAAGGGGAGTTTTGCAACTTGTAAATCGGCGCAACAGCTGTATGAAACAACCCCCCGCCGATTTCCTTCGGACAATACAAAACCATTCCCATTCTAAAATTTATTCCTCATAAGCACTCCAATGCGGCGACTTAAAAGGATAATAGAGTCAGAAATCGCAAACAACTTATGAAGCGGGGTGGCATTCGCCAGTGCGAAGCGCACTCCTGCTCTGTGAGCCGCTAAGCTTCGCTCAGCATAACTTGGCCCGTTTTGTACGGGCTTATTCTTTTAGTAGTCATTGCGGGTGCGAGCCGCAGGCCACGCTGGCCCCGCACGGGCGAGAACGTGGCAATCCAATCAATAAGGGCACACTTAAATCAATATAATAAAATGGATGGTTTTTATAATAGAATTAAGATATATTATTCTACAGGCCATTATATGAAAAAATATATAAAACTTTTTATTATACTTCTTGCTATACCCTTTATCGGCTTTGCCGTCTTATTTTATGCGGAAAATAAATTTGACGCCATATTAACTGAAAGTATGGCGCAAGAGCCCGCCCCAAACGGGCAATCACTAAGGGCGCAGCTTAATAAGTATTCAAGCAAAGCCTTCTGTAAAACAGAAACAGCCCGCATTATTTTTGACGATTTTTGCGGCGATGTCAATAATATAAACTATGCAAAAATTGCGGCTATAAGCTCGTCTGCGCTGGCCTTATTATTTGTTTTTTTAATCATGCGCCTGGGCAAAAAAGCGGCAAAAAACAGGGAGATATTATTATCTTATTTTAAACCCGCTTTATATTTTACCGCGCTTATTACCATCGCGCTTTTACTGCTTAATATCTGGGTGCTCATTGCGGCGGTCTATTATGGGGAGATAGCGGCTTTTAATTCATGGCATCCCAAAATTTTGGTTATACTGGGGCTGGCGGTAATTGTGGGTTTTTATATTGTGGCCCGCTCTCTTTGGCTCGGCCTTAAAAAGCCTGTAAACGCGCCGCTTGCGATGCTTATAACTAAAGAACAAAACCCGCAAATATGGGATATGGCAGAGGAGATAGCGCAAAAACTTAATACCGCGCCGCCGGCAAATATCATTGCCGGCTTAGACGATAATTTTTATGCCTCGCAGGCTGATACGGAAATACCTGAAGGCTCATTTAAAGGGCAGACTTTATATCTTTCCCTCCCGTTTTGCAGGATATTAACTAAGGATGAACTTAAATCAATAATAGCGCATGAACTCGCGCACTTTGCGGGGGATGACGCTGCGTATTCAACAAAATTCTACCCGATATATTTTTGCGCGGCTAATGCGGTGGAGATGATGGGCCGCCAAAGCGCGGGCAGCGTACTTTTTGCTTTAGCTTTAATGACGCCAAAAGCGGTTTTTGATTTCTTCCTCGCGGAGTTTACTAAACTTGAATCGCAAATCAGCCGTCAAAGGGAACTTTTGGCGGATGCGGCTTCAGCCAAAATTGCAGGCGCGCTAAATAATGCCTCAGCCCTGATCAAAGCGCATGCTTACGGGATGTCTTTTGGGGAGATGCGCCTTGCAGCGCAAAACGCCGTAGCGGAGGGAAAAGCCATAACCAATCATAGCGCGCATTACCGCGCTGTTACGGAAAATTTGCCGCAGGGCGCAGCTTTACAAGCGCTTAAAGAGCTTGATTGCGCCGTCCAAAACGACAGCCACCCCACGCTAAGTGAAAGAATAAAAAATATAGGTATAAATTATGAGGAAGCTTTAACTAAGGGCCTTGCGCTCCCCACGGAAGGGCAAGCTGCGGTATCGCTTTTCACTAATTATGACGAGACGGAGCAGCAATTAAGTTATATCCAAAACTGCATAATACTTAAGTATTTGGCGGCGGACGGCGGCAAAAATTAAATGGTGGAAGAAGGGTTAAATCCGCCTTCAACCAAATCTAAAAGGCGCACGTCGCTTGGGTATTCAACAAGTTCCCTCGCTTTGGGGATAGACACCCAGTTGATGCCTAAAATTTCTGAAGGGTCATGCTTGCCTATGCGGCCAAGCTTCTTCATCATATACCATTGGACAACCTTTTTTACATAATTGCCTTTAAGCGTAAATGCATAGCGCACTTTAAGTAAAGGGCGCACAATGCCCGCGCGGTAGCCTGTTTCTTCCAAAACTTCGCGCAGTGCGGCTTGGCGCGGCGTCTCGCCCAGCTCAATATGCCCTTTGGGGAAAGTCCAAATCTTGCGGCCTTTCATGCTTTTAACCTGGATAAGCAAAACTTTATTATTATCCAAAACCACGCCGCCGCACGAGAACTCCGGTATAACCATTAATCCTCCAGCAATTTAGCGGCGCGGTAAAGCGCGGCTTCGTCAAAATTATTACCGTAAAACTGCAGGCCTATGGGCAGGTTTTTTGAGTCCTTGCCAAAAGGCGCGCTTAAAGCGGGTACGCCCGCGATATTTGCCGGCGCGGTATATAAATCGGAGAGGTAAAGCGAAATTAAGTCGTCAACCTTCTCACCGATTTTGAACGCGGTATTAGGCGTTGTAGGGGTAAGGATAATATCAACCTCTTTAAAAGCATTAATAAAATCCTGCCTTATGATATCGCGTACCTTTTGCGCTTTTTTATAATAGTCCGCCGCGTGCGCGCTGCTTAAAGAAAATGTGCCAAGCATAATCCTGCGCTTAACTTCAGGCCCGAATGCGGCCCTGTTTTTGAGGTAGGCGTCTTCCAAATCTTTTGCGCCTTCAGCTTTTGCGCCAAAGCGCAGGCCGTCAAAACGGGCCAGGTTGGAGCTGGCTTCGCTGCTCGTTAAAATATAATAGCAGGGCGATGCATATTTGGCATTGGGTAAAGAAATATCTTTGAAAATTACTCCTTTAGCCGCAAGCTTTTCTTTAGCGGCTTTTACAGCGGCTAAAATTTCAGGGTTAAGATTCTCTAAAAATTCCGAAGGGATGCCGATGGTAAGCGGGCCTTCCTGCGCCGTATTTTGAAACTGCGGGTTTTTTGAGCAGGTGGAATCCTTCTCATCTGCGCCGCTTAAAACGCTTAAAACCAGTGCATTATCTTCAAGCGTGGCGGTTATGGGGCCAATCTGGTCAGCGCTTGAGGCAAAAGCCACAAGCCCGTAGCGCGATACCCTGCCGTAAGTGGGTTTTATGCCGTAAAGGCCGCAAAAAGCCGCAGGCTGGCGGATAGAGCCGCCCGTATCGCTGCCTAAAGCAACGGGTACCATTCCCGCCGCAACGGCTGCTGCGCTGCCGCCTGAACTGCCGCCCGGCACGCGCTCTAAATCAAGCGGGTTTTTGACGGGCCCGAAGGCGGAGTTCTCGTTAGAAGAACCCATAGCGAACTCGTCCATATTAGTGCGGCCTATAATGATTGCGCCCTCGTCCAAGAGTTTTTGGACTACAGTTGCATCATAAACAGCTTTATAATTTTGCAGCATTTTAGACGCGCAGGAGCAAGTGTGCCCTTTAAAAGCGATATTATCTTTAATGGCTACGGGTACGCCGATAAGGCGGCCTTTTTTGTCGGGATTAGCGTCAATTTCTTTGGCGCGGGCTAAGGCTTCTTCTTCAAAAACTTCAAGGAAAGCGTTTATCGCGCCGTTAAGTTCTTTAATTTTAGCAAGTGATTCCTGTACAGCCTGCACGGCTGTAAGTTTGCCTTGTTTAATAAGGGCGGAAATTTGGGCGGCTGTCTTCATTTATAGCACCTTCTTAACTTTGAGGAAATTATTTTGCTTGTCATTAAAAGCGGCGCAAATATCCTGCGCGGCAGGGGCCGTAACGGGATTATCATCGCGCAGCGGGCAAGGCTGCGGCGTTTGGGCTTGCGCGGCGGAGGTATCTACGGCCTGCAAAGCCTGCACCCAGCCTATGACGGCGGAAAGTTGTTTTGAATATAAGGCGGCCTCTTGCTCTGTAATATCAAATTTACAAAGACGGGCTGATTTTTTAATCTCTTCTAAATTTATGTTCATACATCAATTTTAGCAAATTTAAAAAGGCGGTTATTCTTTGCGTTCCTTATTGGGCGCGGCGTTTAAATACTTTGTAAAATCCTGCGCGGGCATAGGCTTGGCAAAGTAATAGCCCTGCGCATAATCGCAGCCGATGTTTTTAAGGAAGTCCGCCTGCTCTTTAGTCTCCACGCCCTCGGCTAATACCGCGATGCCCAGCTGCTTTATCATTTTTATTGAAAACTCTATAATAGATTTTGCGCGCGGGTTAGTTGTAAAATCCTGAAGGAAAGCCTTATCAAGCTTTACTAAATCTACCGCAACGTCTTTTAACATATTAAGCGAAGAATAGCCCGAGCCGAAATCATCCATACTCAAAGTAAACCCGATAGTATGTAAATCTTGGGCCAGTTGGGGTAAAAGCGATATGTTTTCAAATAAGGCGCTTTCTGTAAGCTCAAGCTCAATAAAAGTCTTTTTAATTTTTTCCTTATTGATAATTTTTTGCAAAGTTTTTGTATAGTCGGGATTACTCAAATGCAGGCGCGACTGGTTGACGGACAGCGGCAAAACCGCCAGCCCGCTCTTTTGCCATTGGCTTATAAGGCGCGCGGTATTTTGCAGCATATAAAGGTCAAGGTCAATAATATGGCCCGTACTTTCCAGGACGGGGATAAACTGGTCGGGCGGTATTATATTCTTAGTTGGCTGCACCCATCGCGCCAAAGCTTCCGCACCCACCACCGCGCCTGTTTGCAAATTTACGCGCGGCTGTAAATAAACTTGTATTTCATTGTGCGCCAGGGCTTTTTTGATATTATTTTCAACAAACTTTTTCTGGACGAGGTTCTTTTCAAAATCGGGAGAATAGAACATAAACTCCGCAAGCGGGTTCTTTTTTGATTCGCGGCGCGCGATATTAGCTTTATCAAGCATCGTATACAAAGGCATATCGCGCTCGGTAATCTTATAGATGCCGTAGGAGAAGGTGATTGCATAATCCTTCGCTGTTAAAGCATAGCAGTTCTTAAGTTTTTTATTTAAATCTCTTATCCTGCTTATCAGCTGCGCTTCGGTAGTATAGGAAATTAAAGCGCTGAAAATATCGCCTGAGTTCCTGGCAAAAATATCAGGCATTTTTAAATTCTCATTAAGTACATTTGCCACATGCTGCAAAACTAAATTACCCTGCTGGTGGGTATAGAGATTGTTGATAATTTTAAAACGGTCAATATCAAAAAGCACAAGCGCAAAATTTTTATCGGGATAGGCTTTTAGTACGGCGGGCAGCTCTAATTTAAAACGCGTAAAGTTTTTGCCTTCCGTCAGCGGATCTTTAAAAGCGACGGTAAGCAAAGTTTCGCGGTTCTTTTTTGAGTTTAGCGCCATATATATTGATATAACCGTAAAAAGCGATATTAATGCTATGGCAAGCGATACGCCTGTAATTAAAAGTTTTTGTTCCTTCTTATTGATATTATTTGTAGCCACTATTGAGAGCATATACCAATCATTAATACCTATAGGCGTAAAATAAACGTGTTTATGCAGCCCTTTTGAATCAAAGGCAAAATCTCCCTCCTTGCCCGATTCCATTAAAGCCTGTATCTGCATTGGGGAGTAGCCGTGGCCAAGTTTTAAATAGTCGGCGTTGAGCTCCTTAAAAATATTGCCTGTTTTATCCAAGACATTATTGGGATTATCTGAGTTTAAGATAATATCGCCATTATTTTCTACCAGATAAGAATAGCCCTGCCCGCTAAAAGAATTTATGGCAAGGTATTTTTTATAGTTTTCTATGGGGGAAGTTGTAAACAGCAAGCCGGCTGTTTTGCCGTCTATTGTTATGGGGGCGGTCATTACCATAATTTCGCTGTTGTCCTCCCTGTCTAAAAGCACGGGGGAGAGCGCAGGGCCGTTGGCGTTGAAGGCCTGTTCAATAAACAGCTTATTATCGTGCTTGCTTTGCGGGGAGGGGGTATTATATCTTTCAATCATTTCCCAGGTAAGCCCGCTGGTTAGCACCGCTGTGCGGTCAGGCATAATAATACCCATATTTTTATAGCCTTTTGCCAGGCGCTCTTTCTCAAGGAAATCAAGTACACTGTAAATATCGTTCAGTTTAGTATAGCGGCCCAGTAAGTCCGCTATGGAGGTAAGCCACGCTTCTTCCGCGCGGATTTTGCTGTTAATGGTCTGCGCGCCCTGCAATGCAATCTCCCGCAGGTATAGGGACGCATCTTCATGCAGAGTATACTGTATCTTCCTTACAAAAAAGAGCGAAGCCGCCGCCACAAGCAGTGTGCAGCAGACGCCGAAAATGATTGTATTGCGCACTATATTTGAGTTAATAAATTTAAAATACATATATTTATTACTTCTCTCTCTTCTGCAAATATAATTACTTCAAATTATATTTTGATTATACATAAAAAACTTTCTAAATGGTAAAATATATACAGACGTACAAAGGAGGTACCCGATGTCTCTTCACATTACAAAAGCAAACAATGAGGAGTTTGATAAAATATACCAGGATATGCAACAGCAGTTCCCGTATATTGATATTAAACCTAAGAGTACATTCCTTAAGATAATGCAGAATACAAGCTATGATGTTTGGCTGGCACAGACGAACGTCAGGAACAAATGGCACAATATCGGCTATATGTTAGTATGGGTTGACACCCAAATGCAGTTTATCTGGTTGGAATATATTGCAGTATCAAGTAAGTACCACGGCAAAGGTTACGGCGGTAAAATGCTTAAAGCTTTGCGCGGGCATTACAGCGGGCTAAGGGGTTGTTTCCTTGAATTGGAAAAACCTACCCCGCAAAACAAGAACAGCGAGCGCCGTATCGGCTTTTATACCGAAAAGGGCGCCTATAAGCTGGACTTTAAGTATTTCTTCCCGCAGGAGTCGGGCGATCTGGAACTGGATTTATATTTCCTCCCGTTCAAGCAGGAAGAAAGACTTAAGATACCCGATACGGACATCTTAAAATCCATAATTAATGTTTACGCGGCCTTGCACCAAAATATGCCCGGCGCGCTTGTAACATTAAGTAAGATAGGCCCTGTCAGGAGAAACATTGGGAAAGTTTAAACTGGTGTCGCCGTTTAAGCCCGCAGGGGACCAGCCCAAAGCCATAGAGGCTTTAAGGGCGGGCGTCCTTGCGGGCAAGAACAGGCAAACTTTGCTTGGCGTTACGGGTTCGGGCAAAACTTTTACGGTAGCCAATGTTATTGAAAAACTAAATAAGCCTGTTCTTATAATGTCGCCCAACAAAGTTTTGGCGGCGCAGCTTTACGGGGAGTTTAAGCAGTTTTTCCCACATAATGCAGTAGAGTATTTTATCTCTTATTACGACTATTACCAGCCTGAAGCCTATATCCCGCAGACGGATTCCTATATAGAAAAAGACGCCGCTATTAACGCGCAAATAGAAAAATTGCGCCTTAAAGCAACCACCAGCCTGCTTAACCGCAGGGATACTATTGTGGTGGCTTCCGTCTCATCAATTTACAATATCGGCTCGCCCGACAATTTTGAAAAATTAAGAATACACCTTAAAAAGGGCGCGCAAATAAACAGGGCGGAGTTTACTGCCCACCTTATAAAAATACTTTATAACAGAAGCGATATGGAGTTTACTGAAGGCGGCTTCCGCCTGCGCGGCGCTTTTGTTGATATTTTCCCGCCGTACAGCCAGCACGCTCTGCGCGTGGTTATCCAGGGCAGTGAGCTTAAAAATATATATGAGATACACCCCGTATCGGCTGATATTTTGGGGGAGCTGGATGAAGTCTGGCTTTCGCCCGCCAAGCAGTTTGTGTCTTCAGACGAAGAAATACGCGGCGCCTTAGATAATATCCGCGGGGAATGCAGCGAGCGCGTAAAATTTTTTGAATCGCAGGGCAAACTTTTGGAAGCCAACCGCATAAAACAGCGTACAAATTACGACCTTGAAATGCTTGAGCAAACGGGCTTCTGCTCAGGTATAGAAAACTACTCCCGCCAGCTTGAAGGCCGCCCTGAAGGCGCGCGCCCGAACTGTTTGTTTGACTATTTTAAACGTTATGAAGATTTTTTAGTTATCGTGGATGAATCACACGTGGCCGTCCCGCAAATACGCGGTATGTATAACGGGGACAGGGCCAGAAAGCAAATGCTTATAGATTTTGGGTTCCGCCTGCCCAGCGCCTTAGATAACCGCCCGCTTAAATTTAATGAGTGGGAAGGCTTATTGCCAAGCACTATTTTCGTTTCAGCTACGCCCGGGCCCTATGAGCTTACGGTAAGCGGCAACAATATAACGCAGCAAATTATCCGCCCTACGGGGCTTATTGACCCGCCTGTTACCATATTGCCAAGCGAAGGCCAAATACAAGATTTATTGGGCCGCATCACGCAAAAAACTGCGGCGGGGCAGCGCAGCCTTGTGCTTGCTTTAACCAAAAAAACGGCGGAGGATTTAACTTCATTTTTGCTTGAAAAGGGCGTTAAAGCGCGTTACCTACACTCCGACATAGAAGCCCTGGAAAGGATAGAGATTTTAAGGGATTATGCGGCGGGCAAATTTTCGGTACTTGTCGGCATCAACCTTTTAAGGGAGGGCATTGATATCCCGCAGGTTGGGCTTGTTGCCATACTAGACGCCGATAATGAGGGCTTTTTGCGTAATGAGACTACGCTTATCCAAATAGCCGGCCGCGCCGCGCGCAATGTTGAGGGGGAAGTTATTTTATACGCACAGCGTAAAACGCCGTCTATCCTTGCCGCCACGGGCGAGATGTCGCGCCGCCGCGCATTGCAGCAGGCTTATAATAAAGAGCACCATATAACGCCCAAAACTATAGAAAAGATACAAGTTAAAATGGAAGAATTTGAGCAGCAAACCGCCTCGTCGGGCTTAAGCGTAATCCATTCCGTTACCGCAATAAAGCCGACGGCAAAGAACATACCCGCGACTATCAAAGAACTTGAAAGACAGATGATAGAAGCCGCCGATAATCTTAACTTTGAGCTTGCCGCGCAGCTGCGCGACAGCCTGTTTGAGCTTAAAGATATGGCGGTAAAAACAGGTAAAAAAATAAAAAAGAAATAGAAGTTATTTTATACAATATCATTATGTTATATATCAAAGCCGATGCTTTAATCACCACACAGCTTACCGCCAAGGAACTTGCAACAGAGTTTGCAGGGCAGGACTTTTGCGTCCAGGCCCAAACGCAGACTGGCGGGCGCGGCAGGTATGACAGGCATTGGGATTCTAAGGCGGGCGGGCTTTATATCAGCCTGCTTCTGCACCCTAAAACCGATATCGCGCGTATGGGCGATTTAAGCTTAAAGACGGGCCGCATAGTGGCCGCTGCGCTTGAACAATGTTTTGACATTAAAACCAAAATCAAGCTGCCAAATGACGTGCTTGCGCTTTATAATGGCGAGTATAAAAAGATATCGGGTATTTTGATAGAGACATCCTCCACAGCCGCCGCGCTTAACTGGATTATAGTGGGCATCGGCGTTAACCTTAATAATGCGCTTAACAAGGCTTTGCCCGCTACAAGCGTATCCAAAATAACAGGCCGTAAAGTTGATATGGAAGTTTTTAAACAAAAGCTTTTAAGCAACTTCCTTTCCGAATATAATATCTGGCAACATTAGTGCGCTTTGCACTACATCCCTGTAAAATCTAATATAAAAGGCCCATTGAAATTTCCTAATCTAAAATATATAGTAATCACAATAGCAGCATAGAGATAGTAATGGGGGTAGTATGATTAATTATAAAAGCACTCTTATAATATGCGCCATTGCGGTTTTTTGCGTTTTTTCAGGCTGTAAAAAACCACAACCGGCCGCTCAGGAACCGGTTTTACCCGCAGCGGCGGTAAAAGTTCTAAAAATAGATTTGCCTTTGGTTATGGAGTATCCCGCGCAGGCCGCAGGCTCTTTGGCAGTACAGGTGCGCGCGCAGGCAAGCGGTATATTAAAAGCCAGGCTTTTTGAAGAAGGCTCCTATGTAATGCAGGGCACACAGCTTTTCCAGATAGACGATGCTCCCTATAAAATAGCTTTAGAAAGCGCACAGGCCGCGCTTGCCCAAGCGCAAAGCAGCGAATTACAGGCCAAACTTTCTTTTGAACGTATTAAAAATTTACTGCCGTACAATGCGGTAAGCCGCCAGGATTATGATAATGCGATGACCACCTATGAATCGGCTAAAGCTAATGTCCTTGCGGCCCGCGCGCAGGTAAATAATGCGCAGGTAAATTTAGATTACACAAAAGTCCTTGCCCCGATATCAGGCATAACGGGGGAGGGCGCGCAATCGGCAGGCAGCCTTATTGCGGCTTCCGGTGAAAGCGGGCTTTTAACTACCATGGTACAGATAAACCCGCTTTATATTAATTTCTCTATGCCCACAGAGCAATTTACCCGCCTTGCATCAGGTTTTGTGCAAGGCAGCGTAGCCACAGATGCAAAGCAAGCCGCGCCTATAGTGGTTGAGGTTACTTTGCCTGACGGCTCTTTATACCCTCAAACAGGCTCAATAATCTTTTTTGCCAGTACGGAAAACCAACAAACGGCAAGTATATCAGTAAAAGCAGCTTTGCCTAATCCATCAAACTCCCGTATCCTTTTACCGGGGCAGTTTGTGCGCGTTAATCTTAAAGGCGCGGTTTATAAAGACGCTATAGTTATACCCTCCACCGCCGTATTAGCCACGCCTATGGGCTATATGGTTTATACCTTAGCTAAAGATAATACTTTGGAGCCGCGCATAATTAAAGCGCAGCTGCAAAACGGCGTATATATAGTCAGCGAAGGCTTAAAAGAAGGGGAAACGATAATAAGCGAAGGCCTTATAAAATTTAAACCTAAACAGAAAGTGGAGCCTGAGGTTGGCGAGTTTAAGATACCTTCCCGCGCAAAACAAGCGGCTGCGCAAAGCGGGCCCGTGCCTTCAATAACAGGCTTGCCTAAGGACGTAGCTTCAGACGTAAAAATAAAGCAGGTAAGCGGCGGGGCGGTACCTTTGGTTTCCGCGACGACGGAAGTTATTTTGCCCGGTACCAATATACCGCAAACAACTAAGACTGATGAGATTAAAGGGGAGTAGCCTATGTTCTCCAAATTCTTTATAAACAGGCCGATATTTGCGACCGTAATCTCCCTTCTTATTTTGATGGCGGGTATACTGTCTATTTTTTCATTGCCTGTTGAGCAATACCCAAACCTTACGCCGCCTTCAGTGGCGGTAACGGCCTCTTACCCGGGCGCGGATCCTGAAGTCATCGCGCAGACGGTGGCCGCGCCTATAGAGCAGCAGGTAAACGGTGTGGAGGATATGATTTATATGAACTCCACCTCCGACTCTAACGGCAATATGAACCTTATGGTTTATTTTAATATCGGCACCGATCCCGACCAGGCTATGATTAATGTAAATAACCGCGTACAGGTGGCCACGCCGTCTTTGCCTGACGACGTACGCCGCTACGGCGTAACAGTAAGTAAAAAATCGTCCTCAATACTGCTTATCGCCTCTTTGTATTCGCCTGAGGGGCTGTATGATTCCACCTATATGGGCAACTATGGCTTAATTAATATTGTGGACGAACTTAAAAGAATCCCCGGCGTTGGCGACGCGGAGGTTATGACGGCAAATGACTATTCTATGCGCATTTGGCTTAAGCCCGATGTTTTGGAACGCTTTAGTTTATCTCCCTCTCAGGTAATATCGGCCATATCGGCCCAAAACCAACAGCGCGCGGCGGGCACAATAGGCCAGGAGCCTACTTTAGATGACGTCAGCAAAACCTATACAATAAAAGCTACCGGCCGCCTTAAAACGCCTGAAGAGTTTGAGGAAATTATTATTACGGCATTGCCTGAGGGCACCTCTCTTAAACTTAAAGACGTGGCAAAAATTGAGCTTGGTTCCCAAACATATTCTTTTAAAGGCAGCAATAATAAAAAGGCGGCTGTGCCTATAGGGGTTTATTTGACCTCGGGCGCAAACGCCGTGGCTACGGCGGACGCGGTTAAAGCGGCTTTGGCGGAGATGTCCCAAAAATTCCCCACAGGCATTACTTATGATATCGCTTATGATACAACTATATTTGTTGTGCAGTCTATTAAAGAAGTGGTAAAAACTTTGATAGAAGCTATGATATTGGTTTTCATCGTCGTCTTTATCTTTTTGCAGGATTGGCGTGCAACGCTTATCCCGTGCATAGCGGTGCCTGTGGCTATTGTGGGCGCTTTTGCGGGCATGTCGCTTTTAGGGTTCTCCATTAATACGCTTACTATGTTTGGCCTTGTACTGGCCATAGGTATGGTGGTGGACGACGCTATAGTGGTTATAGAAAACGTAGAGCGTATTATGCAGGAAGATAAAACCCTCAGCGTAAAAGACGCAACCATAAAAGCTATGGACGAAGTACAAAGCGCGGTAGTAGCCATAGTATTTGTTTTGTGTTCGGTATTTATACCCGTGGCTTTTATGGGCGGTTTTACGGGCGTAATGTACAAACAGTTTGCTATTACTATCGCGATATCGGTTGTAATATCGGGCTTCGTGGCTTTAACTTTAACGCCCGCTTTATGCGCTATGCTGCTTAAACGGCATGAGAAGAAGCAAAAAGGCTTCTTCTACCGTTTTGACCAAGGCTTTGAAAAACTAACAGATAAATATACCGCTTACTCGGGTTTTATTATCAGGCATTTACCTGCGGCCATAATTATTTTGTTATTGATGAGCGCGGCCATTTTTTGGCTGTTTAAAAAAGTGCCCACCAGCCTTTTACCCGAGGAGGACCAGGGCGTAATTATGGTGGCTTCTATGATGGATCCTGCGCTCTCGCTCAACAATTCCGCAAAAGCGTCAAGCGAGTTGGAAGATATTATTTTATCTCTTAAAGGCATCCAGACTGAATTTACTTTTACAGGCTTCAGTCTTTTAAACGCTACACAAACAAGTAATGCGGCAGCTACCTTCGTACTGCTTAAACCTTGGGGCGAAAGGAAGACGCCCGAGCTTTCCGCCAACGGTATAATAAAGCAAATAGCGGGCCTTTCTATGTTTAAAATACCTTCTGCCATAGTTATGCCTTTTAACCCGCCGCCTATTTTGGGGATGAGCACCACCGGCGGCCTTGAAGGCTATATCCAAAACCGCGGTAACGGTGATAGCTTTGTCCTTGAAGCAAAGGTAAAAGAATATATTGCCGATATTTTGAAAAATCCTAAAATAGCTTCGGCCAATACAACATTTTCTGCCTCTGTGCCGCAGTTTGATATGAAGGCAGATAATATCAAAGCCATATCTATGGGTGTGGATTTAAATGAGCTTTACGCAACAATGCAGGCCACATTCGGCACATATTATGTAAATGACTTTACTAAATTCGGCCGTAGTTTTAAGGTTATGGTACAAGCCTTAGCGCCATACCGCGCAAGGCCCGAGCAGATATCAAATATATATGTGCGCTCTGCCTCGGGCGGGATGATGCCTCTTTCCGCATTTGCAAAGCTGGAGCCTGTTTTAGGCACAGATACGGTGGAGCGGTTTAATGCTTTTCCTGCTGCGCAAATACTGGCTACGCCTGCAGCAGGCGCAAGCAGCGGCGAAGTCATAAAGATTATGGAAGACAGCGCAAATAAAATACTCGGCAATGACTTTACTCTGGCGTGGACGGGCAGTACATACCAGGAAAAACTGACGGGTGGAGCATCTTCTAACATCTTATTTTTGGGTATGCTTGTTGTCTTTTTGATACTTGCCGCGCAATATGAACGCTGGGGCCTGCCTTTTGCGGTAATTTTAGCGGTACCGTTTGGCATATTGGGCGCACTTTTAGGGACTTGGGGCCGAGGCCTTACAAATGATATTTACTTTCAAATAGCATTGGTGGCATTAATCGGCCTTTCCGCCAAAAACGCCATTTTGATTGTGGAATTTGCCGTCCAGCTTAAAGAGGAAGGCGTAGATACTTATGAAGCGGCTTTAAAGGCCATTAAACTGCGCTTCAGGCCTATTATTATGACATCGCTGGCATTTATCTTAGGCTGCTTGCCGCTTGCAATCAGTACAGGGGCAGGTGCGGCCGGAAGGCACTCCATCGGTACTGCAGTTGTATTTGGTATGCTTGGTGCAACAATTATCGCACCGCTGTTTGTCCCTTTGTTCTTCTATTGGATATCAGGCGGTAAAAAGAAGCCCGATACACAGCCCTCCCAGGCGGATAAAAAGATAATGGAAGATATTTAACAACACTAAAACCCCCTTTAAAAGGGGGTTTTATATAATACGAGCAAATTTATATATAATTAAAAGACAACTTAAAAATAAAGAGATTTTTATTATGCAAACACTTTGTAAAACTTTAAATGACGGCGCAAGAGAGGCCGTCTCTTTTTCTGAAATAGACCAAATAATTAAACAGGCTGCGCAAGGCTATTGCGTTGATACGGCGCAACTTAAAGAGCAGGTTTTACCTTTAATAAATAAAAGCAGC
Source organism: uncultured Elusimicrobium sp. (assembly GCA_964415545.1). GTDB lineage: Bacteria > Elusimicrobiota > Elusimicrobia > Elusimicrobiales > Elusimicrobiaceae > Proelusimicrobium. Next base: position 333,072 of record CAYQAU010000001.1, on the reverse strand, counting down.
AGCTTAAATGAAATTATTAATAATCTTATTTTGCTTGCTCTTAAATTTACATCTGTGCAGGAGCCTGATTGGAAGAATATCGCCGGCCGCCTCAGAATGTTTTATGTTTATAATAATTGCGGGCGCGAGCATCTATACGACTATCCGAAAACATTAAGGCAAAATGTGGGCCGCGGGCTTTATACAAATGATATACAAAAGACTTTTACTCCTTCTGAAATCAGGCTTGCCGCATCGTATATAAACCCTGCTTTTGACTTTGTTTATGATTATGCGGGCGCAAACCTTTTAGTTAAGCGTTACCTTTGCGAGTATGAAGATAAAATCGCGGAGCTGCCACAGGATATGTTCCTTACAATCGCTTTACTTATAGAGCAAAACAGCCCGCGCGATATCCGTATGAAATTAGTTAAAGACACATATGAGAAATTGGCGGACCGCAAAATATCTTTAGCCACCCCGCTTTTGATGAATTTAAGGCGCCCGCAGGGTAATTTAAGTTCGTGCTTCATTACAATTATTGACGATAGCCGCGACTCCATTTTTTATGTGATTGACCAGATATCATCAATTTCCAAATTCGGCGGCGGGGTGGGGTGTAATATATCAAGGGTGCGAAGTAAAGGCGCGCGTATCAAAGGCATTAAAAACGCATCAGGCGGGATAGTCCCTTGGATACGCATTATCAATGATACTGCGGTAGCCGTCAACCAACAGGGCAAACGTAAGGGGGCGGTAACGGTTTCCTTAGATGTCTGGCACTTGGATATAGAGGACTTTTTGGAACTTCGTACGGAAAACGGGGACCAGCGTATGAAGGCCTATGATATTTTCCCCCAAGTGGTGATACCCGATTTATTTATGCGCAAAGTGGCCGCAGGGGAGGACTGGCTTATGGTAGACCCGAGCGAAGTCCGCCGCCGCTATAATGCCGAGCTGGGGGACCTTTGGGGCGAAAAATTTGAACAGCTTTACGATATGCTCTACGCCGAAGCCAAAGCAGGCAAGCTGGAACTTTACCGCTTCACACCTGCTAAAGAGATTATGAAGCGTATTATGAAATCCCAAATAGAAACAGGTATGCCTTATATTGCTTTTAAAGATACGCTTAACCGCTACAACCCCAATAAACACGACGGCGTTATAGCAGGGACTAACCTTTGTACGGAATCACACAGCAATGTGCGCCCGACGCAGCTTGGCCATAAAAAGATAGAAGACGGCAAAATAATATCACAGGCAGAGGGCGGACTGGTACATGTCTGTAATTTAATTTCCGTCAATCTTGCAAATATAAATAATGATGAAGAACTTAAAAGCGCGGTTGAGACTTCCGTGCGCTTTTTGGATAATGCCATAGATTTTACTGATGTGCCCGTGCCTGAAGGCCGCCTGCATAATGAACGGTACCGCACCATAGGCGTAGGCGCGATGGGGCTTGCCGATATGCTGGCAAAAAATAATATTACCTATACCAAAAGTGCGGACGCGGTTGATAACCTTTTTGAAAAGTTTGCGCTTTACGCTATAGGGGCAAGCATAGCTTTGGCTAAAGAGAAAGGCACGTTTGGGGCTTATGAAGGATCTGACTGGAGCCGCGGCGTAATTTTAGGCAGGGAGCAAATGTGGTACCAGGGCTCTAAATACGCAGCGCAGTGGAACCAAATTTTTGAAGATCTTGCAAAATACGGTATCCGTAACTCACAAATAACGGCTATCGCGCCTAATACAAGTTCTTCTTTGATACAGGGTTGCAGCGCGTCTGTCCTGCCCGTGTACAGCAAGTTTTTTGTGGAGACGCACGGCAAAGGCAGCATACCCAATTGCCCGCCTTTTATCAAAGATAAATTTTGGTATTACCAGGAAAATAAAAATATAGACCAAAAAATTATTATTGAAGTTATGTCGCGCATCAATAAATGGGTTGATACGGGCATATCAATAGAATTAATTTATAATCTTAATCTTGATATTAAAGCCAAAGATATACTGGATACTATTATGCTTGCGTGGCAAAAAGATATTAAAACTTTATATTATACGCGTACAATACAAAAGGACGGCAGCTCGCTAAATAAAGAAGAATGTGTAAGCTGCGCAGGGTAGAGGACGATATGGAAACTAAAATGGAAAGCAAAAAAATTTTTAATGTTAACGGGGATGACAGCCTTCTAAACCGTAAAATGATAGGCGGCAATGTTACTAATCTTTTTAACTTAAATAATGTTAAATACACATGGGCAAATAAAACCTACCGCGCGATGATGGAGAACTTTTGGATACCTGAAAAAGTATCCTTATTTGATGACAAACGCTGCTATGGCGAGCTTTCTGCGCACGAGCAAAATACTTATGACGGTATATTGTCATTCCTGGTATTTTTAGATAGTATACAAACCAATAATCTGCCTAATATCAGCCAATATATAACCGCGCCTGAAGTTAATTTGATACTATCCATTCAAACGTATCAGGAGGCCGTGCACTCCCAGAGCTACGCTTATATAATAGAAAGTATTATCCCTACGGAAAAGCGCGAGAGCATCTACGACAAATGGCGAGAGGACCCTGTACTTTTAGAACGCAATAAATACATTGCTGCAATATATCAAAACTTTTTGGATGATAAGACGGCGCGTAATTTTGCCCGCGTTTTAATAGCTAACTTTTTGCTTGAAGGCATATACTTTTATAATGGTTTTAACTTCTTCTATAACCTTGCCTCCCGCAGCCTTATGATAGGTACCGCCGACGAGATTAAATATATCAACCGCGACGAGCTTGTGCATTGCGTTATATTCTCGCAAATTATAAAAGAGATTTGGAAAAATAATCCTTCCTTTTTTGATAAGCGGGAAGTCTATGATATGTTTGCCAAAGCCGCCGAGCAGGAAATGGCCTGGAGCAATCATATTATCGGCGATAATATTTTAGGTATCAATAAGGACAGCACTGAAAAGTACACCAAGTTTATCACCAACCAACGCTTGCAGGAGATAGGTTTGGATCCGCTCTTTAAAGGGTTTGACGAAAACCCCTACCCGCACCTTGCCAAAATTGCCGATACCGGCGGCGACGGCAGCGTTAAAGGGAACTTCTTTGAGGCGAATGTGTCGTCCTATAATCAGAGCAGCGCCGTAGAAGGCTGGGACGACATTTGATAATTTGACGAGCTTAATGTTTTTCGTGCTGTACAATTTGCCGCTCTTATACGGATTTTGATTTTTTTTATACCTTGAGTACATTAAGCGTACACTACGGCATAAAAGAAAATCAAAATCCGTTTTTAATATCGGCAAATCACGCGTGCGTGCTGTCTTATCCGCGCTTAAGCGCGGGCTTGCGGCTGCGCTTCCTTAAACGCGCTTACAAGCTGCTGGGTGTAAGCATAGAATTTATAAAATTTATTTTGCGGATCGCTTGCAAAGGATGTCGGGATTACGATGTAGAAAAGCTTTTCTTTGCTTATCGCAAATAATGTTACTTTCCCCTCCTCTTCAGGTATAGCAAGCTCGGCCGTCTGCTGCATATCCTGTGTAACTAAAGCCGCCTCATTTAACATCTTAAGCGTGATTTCTTTAGCTTTCTCCCCTCCGCCAAGCATACCGCCGATACCGCTTGGGCTGTTGTTTTCATAGTATATGCTGGAATCCCCCAAAACAGAGCCTGCTATAATTATGTTTTTGAGATTATTATCATTATCGTTTAAAGCGAACTCGCAGCCCGCTATGCAAATATCATCTTTGCCGATGCCTTTTACGCCTGCTTTATTTTCCAAATTTTTTACGTCCAGCCAAAAGTTACGCATATTCTTATATGATTCGTTCATAAATCACCCCCTATTTTTGCATAATAGCATTTTTCTTTAAACTATTATAAATGCTATATTTTATTTAATATATCAGGAGGGCTTATGAGCGGGAAAGGACGCGTAATAATTTTGATGATGGATTCTTTCGGCATCGGCGGCGCGCAGGACGCGGCGGCGTTTGGCGATGAAGGCGCAAGCACTTTTAAACATATTGTTGAGGGTAACGGCGGCCTTAAAATCCCTAATCTTACGGGGCTGGGCCTGATTAAAGCAGCCAAAGATAATGGCCAGGATGTCTCGGCGGGTGAGCAAGGCGCGCCTGCTTTTAATTTGCCGTCAAAATACGGTTTTATGAGGGAAAAGAGCAAAGGGAAAGATACCTCTTCAGGCCATTGGGAAATGGCGGGCGTGCCCGTTACTTTTGACTGGGGCTATTTTAAACCGCAGTATCCGTCCTTCCCGCAGGAGCTTATAGACGCAATTTGCAAAGAAGCGGGCTTAAAAGGCATTCTGGGCAATAAGGCCGCCTCAGGCACCGAGATTATAAACGAACTCGGTGAAGAACATATAAAAACAGGTTTGCCTATCTGCTATACATCTGCCGACAGCGTATTCCAAATCGCCGCGCATGAAAAGCATTTCGGCTTAGATAAACTTTATAAACTTTGTGAAATCGCTTTTAAACATCTTAAACCATATAATATCGCCCGCGTAATTGCGCGCCCTTTTGAGGGGGAGAAGAATGGCGAATTTAAGCGTACCAAAAACAGGCACGACTATTCCGTAAAGCCGCCCGCTCCCACTTTGCTTGACCATATGAAAGAAAGCGGCGGCAATGTAATTTCCGTCGGTAAGATATCAGATATTTTTGCGGCGCAAGGTATTACTCGCGCGGTAAAAGCCAGCGGGTTGGAAGAGCTTTGGGATATTACTTTACAAGAAGTTAAAACCGCTGCTGATAATACAATCATCTTTACCAATTTTGTTGATTTTGATATGGTATGGGGCCACAGGCGTGATATAAAAGGTTACGCGCAAGGGCTTGAGTATTTTGACTCACGCCTGCTCGAGCTTGCGGCAATTTTGAAAGAGGATGATATCGTCTTCATCACCGCCGATCACGGGTGCGACCCTGCCTATAAAGGCAGCGATCATACGCGCGAAAACGTGCCGCTTTTGATGTTCGGCAGAAAAGTGAAAGCGGGCGCGCTTGGCGGCAGGGATAGCTTTAGCGATCTTGGGCAAACCGCGGCTGATTATTTGGGTCTTAAGCCTTTAAGCAGCGGCAAAAGTTTTTTGGATTAGTAAAAAATAAAAAAATAATTAACGGAGAGATTAATGCATAAAAAAATAGTATTTGCATTAGCGTTTGCGCTTTGCCTTTGCGCCAATGCTTTTGCGCAGGATAAAAAAATGGGCTGGCAGCTTGAGCTTAATAAACTGGGCCTTAACCTTACCTCAACTGATGTTACCAATTCGCAGGAATATAAGGACTTCCCCAACGCCCGCCTTACGGCAGATTCACAGACCTTGGTTCAAGGCGTGCTTAAAGCCACGGCGGCAAAATACGGCAAAATATATTTATGGTCCAATGTATTGCTTATGGAATACAGCAAGAATACGATAAAGCCTTCCGACGGCCCTAAAACGGTAAACGAAAGCGCCGACAATATTTTATTTACATCGGATTATACTTTAAGGCTCTGGCATGTTGAAAGCTTGCTCGGCGGTTTTGAGGCAGGTCCTTTTATCTCCGCAGCTTATCAGACGGAGTTTAATGCACAGGAAGGCGCGCCCTTAAAGAAAGTGCTGCGCGGCAGTTTTGGCCCCAAGGTATTTGAAGGCAAATACATCAAATCACTATACGCCGCAGGCGTGGCGGAGGAAGATTTTACCTATGAAACAGACACCACAAAATTTGCGTGGGAAACAGGTTTAAAAATTGAAGTGCCCGTCAGGGAAGGCGTTAAGGGCGAGTTTAGCGGGCTTTACAGAAAGTATGTGCACGAGAGCAAAAGGCTTGCTACGGACTTAAGCTATGAGGCCGAGCTTGACGCAAGGGTTAATGTTGACCTTGTCGGCAATATTTCGCTTGCTCCTTTCATCAATTACTACACGGCTAAAGGTAAGTATGTAAGTAAACGCGGGGAGAACTTATATATCGGCGTTACATTATCTTTCAGCAAAGTATTCTTAGCCGCAAAATAAACAGTATTTCGGCAAACAAAAACAGCCCCTCTTTGTGAGGGGCTGCCGTTTTTTACAGTAATTTATTTAAATAATATTTTGCCCGCTAAAAGGCCTGCAAACGGTTTTGTGGGCTCATAACGCTCCAGCACCATTTTGATTATTGAGGTAAGCGGTACGGCTAAAAGCGCGCCCATAACGCCCCAAACCAAAGCCCAGAAAATCAAGGAAGCTATTACCACTACGGGGTTAAGGTCCATACCTTTGCCAAGCCACTTTGTCTCAAGGATATTGCCGACTACAAAGTGTATCGCGGTAAGAAGGCTTAGCGCAAGTATTATATGCCAGTCAAACCCATATTGCAAAAATAATACGGGCAAAGGCACTACCGTTGAAATAAAAGGCCCGATATTAGGTATAAAATTAAGCACAAAAGTTATCAAGGCCAGCATTATTGCCAGCTCTGTACTTAACAGGGCCAACACTATCCACACCAAAACCGCAGCTAAAAGGGAGACAAGAATTTTGATGATGATATAATAAGAAATCTGTTTTTCTATATTGCTTACAAAAGAATTCTTTTCCGTCGCATTACCCATAAAAAGGAATATCGCAAACAAACAGACCAGCGAGGTTGTAGTAAATACGGAGACAAGGCTTCCGCCCATACTTTTAACCATATTAAATATAGGGATTTTATTTAAATAACTTTCAAGTAATTGCGGGTTATTGCTAAGCCCCATTTTTTGCGCGAAGGCCAGGCCCCAGTCAATAGTATCATTAAGTTTTTGGGAGTAGCTGTCCGCGCCTTGTATAAAAGTTTCTATGGAATTAGTTACAAATAATACCGAAAAAGCAATAAAGCCTAAAAATAATATACCCGTTATCGCCAACCCTATCGGGCGCGGCAGGCGCCAGCGGCGGTTCATCCAATCTGCGATGGTATTAGACACCATAAAAATAAAAAGCGCTATAACAAATGGCATCAACACCGATTTGGTGTAGACGAGGAAGTTCGTCAATGCCACGGCCGCTAAAATAAAAAGGCAGGCATTGTAAAAGGGTATATACTTAGCTATTTTTTCGCTCATAAATATATTATATAAATTAGCGGGTTGTTAATACTTCGGTTTAAAACTGCGTAATCTGAGCGCATTGCCAACAACGCAAAGTGAGCTTAAGCTCATCGCCGCTGCGGCAAACATCGGGTTAAGCTTCCAGGCCAGCGCGCCGTAAAATACGCCTGCGGCTAAAGGTATGCCTATAATATTATAGATAAATGCCCAAAACAGATTTTCCCTTATATTGCGTATTACCGCGCGGCTAAGCTGCATGGCCGCAGGCACGCCAAGCAGGCTGCCGCTTGTCAAAACTATTGAGGCCGATTCTATCGCAATATCAGTGCCCGCGCCTATGGCTATGCCTACATCAGCGCGCGCCAAAGCGGGGGAGTCATTAATCCCGTCGCCCACCATAGCTACTTTTTTGCCCTGTTCTTGCAGCCTCTTTATAATCTTTTCTTTATCCTGCGGCAAAAGCCCCGCGCGGATATTATCTATAGCAGCTTGTTTTGCTATAGCTTTGGCCGTTACTTCATTATCGCCTGTCAGCATTATAACTTCATAACCCGCTTTTTTAAGCGCTTCAACAGCCTGCCTGCTTTGCGGTTTTACGGTATCTGCTACTGCGGTTATGCCGATAAACTTTTTGTTTAAGGCAAAATAAAGCGGCGTTTTACCTTCTGCGGCAAGTTCGCGCGCCTGTTTATGCGGCTCGTCTATATTAACTTCAAACTGCTGCATCATTTTATAGTTGCCCGCAAGTATTTGGCCGCCGTCTGTGTCGGCCAAAACGCCAAGCCCGTCCAGTATTTTAAAATCTTTTACCCGGTCAATTTTAAGGTTTTTGCCTTCCGCGGCTTTAACTATTGCCTGCGCTAAGGGGTGTGATGAAGCCTTTTCCACAGCGGCGGCTTTGGCTAAAAAGTCGTCCTCCCCAATACCCTGTGCGGGCAAAATATCGGTAAGCGCGGGCTTGCCGTTAGTTACGGTGCCTGTTTTATCAAGCACTACGGTATTGACGGAGCCTGCCGTCTCAAGCGCCTCGGCCGATTTTATAAGGATGCCGTTTTGCGCGCCCTTGCCTGTGCCCACCATAATTGCCGTAGGCGTAGCCAGCCCCAGCGCGCACGGGCAGGAAATAACCAAAACGGCAATAGTTATAGAAAGCGCAAACCCGAAAGGATAACCCAAATAAAACCAAACCGCGCCCGCCACAATCGCGATAGATATTACCACAGGCACAAAGACGGAGCTTATTTTATCAGCTAATTTGGAGATAGGCGCTTTTGATAAGGCCGCTTCCTCCACCAGGCGTATAATTTGCGCTAAAGTAGTATCTTGGCCCACTTTTAAAGCTTTAATTTGTATATAACCGTTTAAAACTGTTGTTGCGGCTGTTACATTATCGCCTTTAATTTTTTCTACGGGCAGGCTCTCGCCCGTTATCGCGGCTTCTTCCACTGAGGCGCGGCCCGATAATACTATGCCGTCTACAGGTATATTTGAGCCTGCTTTTACTATTACGCTGTCGCCCTGCTTAACATCGGCGGCGGGTATCTCAACCTCGCGCCCGTCCCTTAAAACCAAAGCGGTTTTGGGGGAGAGGGAAACCAGCTTGCTTACCGCCTCACTGGTGCGGCCCTTGGATTTAATTTCAAGATATTTGCCAAGCGTTATAAGCGTAAGTATCATCGCGGCTGATTCATAATATAAATCCATAGCCAGCTCGTGCGCGGCCGAATCTAAGCCCTCATATACGGCCGCAGCTATAATAAGAGTGGCCGCTACGCTATAAAGCAAAGCCGCGCCTGCGCCCAGGGCGATAAGGCTGTCCATATTAGGCGCGCGGCGCCAAAGGTTTTTAAACCCGCGCGTAAAATAGGCGGTGTTAGCTGAGACTATAGGTAAAGTTAAAAAAAGTTGTACGACCGCAAAACAAAATGCGCTCATATGCGGGTTTAAAGAGGACGGCAAGGGCAGCCCCGCCATAGGGCCCATAGCAAGATATAGCAGCGGGAAAAGGAAAAATGCCGAAACTTTAAGCCGCAGCCGCATAGAGCTTATCTCGCCTTGCAGCTCGGCATTGGGCGGCGCATCGCTATTGGCGGGTTTGGCTTCATAACCCGCTTCTTTAACGGCGTCTGTTATGTCGGCGTTTGTAAGGGCGCCGTCATCAAAATCCGCAAGTAATTGGTTCTGTAAAAGGTTAACGCTTGCGCTGTTTACCCCTTTAAGATTTTTTACTGCACTTTCCACCCTGCCCGCGCAGGAGGAGCAGGACATCCCGCTGATATCAAATTTTTGTTTCATAAACGCCCTCCGTTAATATAATAGCGGATGAAGCGGCCGTATGCAAGAGGAAAAATTAATTAGTTTATATTAGTCTATATTAATCCCGAGGTGGGAAAAGGCTGTATTAATGATGCGTTTTAAGTGCCTGTCCATCGGGCGGGAAAGGACGACTAATGTTACCGCTACTATAACTAAAAATATACCTGATAAAAGGTTTGGGGTAAAAGGCTCGCCAAATAAAACAACGCCTACGGTTACGGCGGCCACGGGCTCCATCGCGCCCATGACGGAAGTTATTACGGAGCCTATATTCTTTAAAGCATAGACCAATGTAAGGTTAGATATTACGGTAGGCACAATAGCCAGCATAATGATATTATAAAACTCCTTACCGGTTGCCAGCGGCTGCACGCCGCCTTTAAGCATAGCCAGTATATATAAAAATATACCGCCGAAGAGCAGCATATAAAAAGTAAGTTTTAAAGACGGCATCTTGCATACCTTTGATTTGTTTATACCCACAATATAAAGCGCATAACTTAAGCCGGAAAGCAAGGTTATCATAACGCCGAATATATTTGCGCCGTGCTGCTGCTCCCCTATGGAAAGTACGGCAATGCCTACAGTGGCTAAAAATACGGAAAGGAAAACGGTTAAAGATTTTTGCTCCTTAAAAAACAGCACCATAATAATAGTTACAAATACAGGGTAAAGGAATTGGATTGAAGTGGCCACCCCGCTGGAAAGGAATTTGTATCCCCAAAATAAAAAATAAGCCGATCCGACATAAAATAAACTTAAACCAATAAGTACGGGGGCCTCCCCTCTGGTTATGCGGAACGAGCTTTTAGTAGCCAATAAAATTACGGCAATGATTATCGCGGCGGCAAAAAATCTGTAGACGAGTATGGAGTCATAATTTAGCCCTGCGGCCATAAGGGGCAGCGTAAAAAGCGGTATCAGCCCGAAAGTTACGGCAGATACTACCGCGCTTGCCAAACCTTTAAAATTGTTCACAAAAGAAGCTCCGTAAATAACGTTTATATATAATGATACCTCTTACAGAGCCAAAAGCCAAATCTGCGCCGCAACCCAATTTTTGCTATAGTATAAAAATGATAAAGAGCTTGATACTTTTTGTTATTTTGGTTTCCTCTCCATTAATTTTATTTGCCAAAACCATACCGCCTTTTGAAAAGGAAAACTATGATTTAATCAGCTATATTGCGCGCTATTTGCAAAAAGCGCCGCAACCACAGCAGGCTTTAAACGATTTTAAAATAGCGCGTAATACTTACCTTAATTCCAATACAACCTTGCTTTTGCCGCAATTTTCCGCCTCTGTTCGCGGAACCAAAAGCTATAGCGGCGGCAGCAGTTTGACGTCAGACCCTCTTTCTTATCTTGAAACCAGCGCAGCCGGTAATGCAAATTGGAATTTGATTAGCGCCACTAAATTTTTTGAACTTGATTTATCAAAGTCAATTTATAATATCAGCAGATTAACCACTCAACGCCAAGTGCAGGATTATATTTTACAAGCAGTAAACATTTTTTACGAGCTTGTTTTAAGGGAAAAAGAAGCCGCTATTTATGAGGAAGATTTGGCCGTCGCAAAAAATCAGTACGACAGCGATATCAAATACTATAATAACGGGCTTAAAATGCTATCGGACCTTTTGCAGAGCGAGGTTAATTACCGCAGCGCGCAAATACAGCTTGCCGAAGCGCAGACCGCATATCTTAATGCTTTAAAAAATTTTAATAGTCCCATAGGCCGCGCAATAGACGCGCCAGTTAAAACAGATGACGATTTTAATTTAAATACAGGTTTACTCCCCCCTCTTGCGCAGGACATAGCGCTTGCTATGGAAAATAATTATGAAGCCCAAATAAATAAATTTACTCTGCAAAAAGAGAACGCGCAAAAGAAAATAAGCCGCCTTAACAAACTTCCATCGGTTTTCCTTGATTTATTTGCCAATACAGGAAGGCGCTTTGACGAGCATGAAAACTGGCGTTATGATTATGGCGCAACAGCGGGAATAAGGTTTGATTTAGGTTTCTTTTATATAGATAAAGCGCGTGATATCCAAAATACTTCTACCGAATATGAAAACGCAAAACTGGCATATGAACAAACAGCCAGGAGCGTGCGCGACAACCTTGTAAGCGCGCGTTATGATTTGGAAAATAAAATGCAAACGCTTGAGTTGCAAAAAATCAGGCTTGATATCGCCAGGCAAAGCTATGACGCTGTACAGAAAAAATACGCCAACGGCCTTGCCGATGCAACAGCTTTAACTTTAAGAAGGCAGGAACTTTTAACAGCCCAGGTTTCTTATGCGCGTGTTTTGTGTGATATCACCCTCTCCCGATTCAAATATAAAAACGCGCTGGGGGAGGACTTATTCCCTAAATTAACGGAGATTTATGAAAAATAAAATAATTAAACCTATTCTCATTTTTTTAACTGCGGCGGCTATGCTTTTGGCTTTATATTATTTTATTGCCAAACCGCTGCTTGCCTATTTTAATCAGGATGATGTTTCGGCAGAGGACATAGCGCGCGCTGAGCGCGGCGATATAGAAGTTAAAGTAACCGCCGTAGGAAAAGTGGCGCCCAAAGAAAGCTGGACGGTAACCTCAAAGCCGAGCGGGATATTGCAACAGGTTTTTGTTCGGGAAGGTGACAGCGTAAAAAAAGGGCAGCACTTAGCGATAATTAAGCCGGGCCGCAATGAATTTGAAGACTATAAGCCTATGCCTATTGCCGCTCCGGGAGCAGGGCTGGTGCTGCGCTGCCCTGGCAGCACATCGGGCAGGCAGGATGAGGCGGTAACGGTTATTCCAAATAAAGGGACATTCCTTACCGGCACATATGACAGCGCGGAAAACGCAAAATGTTTTATTGTAATAGCTGATATAAGCAGCTTCACCGTCCCTGTTTTTTTTAGCGAGATGCAGATACTTAAAATCAATAAGAAACAAAAAGCAAAAGTGAAGATATCGGCTTTAAACGAGCAGGAGTTTGACGCAGAAATAAAAGATATTGCGCCCCAGGCTCAGGAAAAAGGCTTCCTTGTCGTGGTGGAGTTTCCCTCCGATGGCAGGAGCATCCCTTTAGGCGCAAATGCGAATGTGAGTATTTTGACAGCCTCAAAAAAAGACGTCCTTAAAATCCCCGCCACGGCTTTGTTTGAGAAGGACGGAGAATACTTTGTTTTTAAATATAAAAATAAAACAGCCCCTGAACAGGCAAAAATAAAAACCGGTTTTCAAAATGACGCCGAAGCAGAAGTTGTAGAAGGATTATCAGAGGGCGATGAAGTTTTAACAGTCTTACCTTATGGGCAAACATGGTAATAAATTGTGAAAATATAATAAAAGTATATCAGGGCGCGCAGGATTTGAAATCACTTGACGGCATTTCCTTTCAAGCCGCTGAAGGGGATTTCGTCGCGCTTACCGGGCCCAGCGGCTGCGGGAAAAGTACTCTGCTAAATATACTGGGTTTGATAGATGAGCCGACAAGCGGCAGTTATTATCTTTACGGGAAAGATACCTCTAAAATGAATGATAAACGCCGCACTTTGCTGCGTAGGGAAACAGTGGGAATTATCTTCCAATCTTTTAATCTTATGCCGCAGCTTAGCGTGCTTGAAAATATCGCCCTGCCGTTGCGCTATAGCGGATATAAGGAAAAGTATATTATTGATCGCGCCAAACATCTGGCCGAGCAGCTGGGGATTAAAGACAAACTTGATAATAATCCTTTGCAGCTTTCCGGCGGGCAGCGCCAGCGCGTAGCCTGTGCGCGCGCACTGGCCAATAAACCTAAGATACTATTAGCTGATGAGCCAACAGGCAATCTTGATTCTGCCTCCGGCAAAGATTTTATGCGTATTATCCGTGATTTAAATGAAGAAGGGCTTACCATAATTATGGTAACGCATGATATGACGCTTGCAAAATACGCCAAGCGCATTGTAGCTATGAAGGACGGTAAATTTTTATGAGGCTGGCCACAACACTGCGCTTCGGGTTTAATGAGATTATGGCCTATAAGGTAAGAAGCTTTTTAAGTTTCTTTGCCATAGCTATAGGTATAGCCACATTCTTTTATACTCTAACCTCAATCAGCCGCGCTTATAATGATATGGATAAAACAAGGGAGGTAAGCGGTGCGGGCCGCTTTAGTGTGACGGTTAAAAAAGAGCTGCCCGTTTCTTTTTATGAAGAACTTAAAAGAAGCTTCCCGCAAATAAAGATAGATTTTGTGGGGGAGTGGCTTTTTCCTTTTTCTTCTTATGATAAAACCACACGGCTTAAAGGCATACACGCTAAGCCGGTAACGCCTGTTTTTACACAATATGACTTCCCGTACCGTCTTGAAGGGCGTTTTATTAATTGGGATGATATTAAATATAAAAGGAATGTAGCCGTGCTGATAAAATTCCCGCATGAAAAAAAGGAACGCAATTTCTGGGGCTATGCCGGTGATGACGACGACGCCGTAGATTTTAAGAAATATATAGAGAAACGAAGCCTGCTAAACAGAGATATTTTTTTGGAAGGGCTTTCTTTCCGTATAATAGGCGTTTTGCACGTCCCGCCGGCGCAGAGGGACTACCGTATGGATAGTAATGAGGACGCAAATATGCTTATCCCTTACGGAGTCAATATATATAAACGCTCGTGGGAAGCTGACACGGAAATAATAGTTTTAACAGGCAGGGAAGGCAATGCCCCGCAGTATATGCGGCGGGTGGGCAGCTATATCAAAGGCCGTTACGGCAAAGAGAGTATTATACAGGAAATGCTTTTTTATGACAGGATAAAACGCGAACTTTCCCGCCGTATAGCGGCTACCAAAGCTATGCTGTTTTTAGGTTTAATGGCTATGATAGCCGGCGGCATAGGCATAATGAATGTAAGCATCGCCATAATATACGCGCGTACCAAGGAAATCGGCATACGCCGCGCCATAGGCGCGACTAAGGGTGATATTATGATACAGTTCCTCTGTGAAGCTATGCTGCTGGGTTTTTTAGGCGGTATAGCGGGTATTATACTCGGTGCGGCCGCTTTGGTTTATACAGTAGGGGAGTCCGGAAGTTTATATGTCGGCTGGTGGGTGGTACCCGCCTCATTATTTATAGCTCTTGCCACAAGCTTTTTCTTCGCTTTATACCCCGCATTTAAAGCGGCCAATTTAAAACCGGTTGATGCGCTTAAATATGAATAACTAATGTATAATGTTTTTAGGTTATTAAGGGGGGGTTTTTATGCATGTAGTCTTTTTTGACGTAGACCAAATAACGGCGGACTATCTTAAAAATAAAGAAGTCTGCGACTGCAAAATAACTGTTTATGAAAACAGCCTTGAAGAATTAACCGCCGCGCAGTATGAGGCGGTAAAAGACGCGGAGGTCTTCTCCGTCTTTGTTAATTACACTAATGTTATAGGGGAAAAGGTATTAAGCCGATTCCCTAATCTGAAGCTTATCGCGGCGCGTTCAACGGGTTATGACCATATAGACATCAACTATTGCGCGGCCCGTAATATAGTGGTGGAAAATGTACCGCGTTACGGGGAGGTAACCGTAGCGGAATACGCTATGGGCCTTTTGCTTTGCCTTACTCGCAAGATTATCCGCTGCGCCGGTGATATGAAAAGCGGCCACTATAATATCAAAGATTATATAGGCTATGATTTATACGGGCGTACCATAGGCATTATCGGCACGGGCGCGATAGGGCGACATATGATAAAGCTGGCTAAAGGTTTCGGGATGGAAGTATTGGCTTATGACCTTTATCCCAATGAAGAATTTGCGCGCCTTTACGGCATAAAATACGCAAGCTTGGAAGATTTGTATGCTAAGGCGGAAGTAATTTCCCTGCACGCGCCTGCCACCAAAGATAATTACCATATGCTAAATGATGCGGCCTTCGGTAAGATGAAGGACGGAGTAGTCATCATCAATACCGCGCGCGGGGAACTTATAGATGCGGAGGCATTATTTAAAAACCTACTAAGCGGCAAAGTGGGCGGCGCGGCTTTGGACGTGCTTGAGGATGAAGACCTGCTTATCCACGATGATATTATCCTTAAACAGCAGGGCATAAGTATGTCATTTGCGATGAATACCATTATCAACAATAAGCTTATGCGCCTGCCCAATGTAATAATAACGCCGCATATGGCCTTTAACTCGGTGGACGCTGTGCACCGTATCTTGGATACCACGCTTAAGAACATCGGCTCATTTGTTGATAAAGGGGAGGTTTTGCACCCCGTCAAGGCTAAGCATTAACCCGAAAGTGTTTTTGCGCAATAAAAAAGGACATCATTTCTGATGTCCTTTTTACTTGAAACTTTAATGATTAGTTTACGCCATGCATCCATTTCTTTACTTTCTTGGTCATAATCCACATAATGACGCCGAATAAGCAGGAACCGATTGCGGGGACGGAGAACAAGGTCGTAAGGGACCAGGATTCATAGAAGCTTGCTAACCAGCCGGCGAGTAAGTTGCCGAAGAAGCTTGCCATAAGCCATACGCCCATAAGCAAGGACATAAACTTAAGCGGGGCCAATTTGGTAACCATTGATAAGCCGACAGGTGATAAGCAAAGCTCACCCATGGTGCAGAATAAGTAGGTGAAAATTAACCATAACGCGCTGACAGGTCCGTCTGTGGTGTAAATGCTTGCGCCTACCGCTACTACGATAAAGCCTAAGCCTTGCAAGAACAAACCCCAACCGAATTTATTGGGGATAGAAGGCTCTTTATCTTCCATCTTAATCCACATTTTGGCGAATATCGGGGCAAACATTACCACGAATATTGGGTTAATAGCCTGGAAGTAAGAAGCTTTAAGCGTAATCTCTCCGAAGAAGGGCAACACGGGGTGTAAGTTGGTTGATTCTTTTGCGAAGAAGTTTAAAGAAGTTCCTGCCTGCTCAAAGAACGCGAAGAAGAAGATAGCAAAGAATACGAAGGTAAAGATTGCTTTAATCTTGTCCCATTCCTGTGATGTAAGCGGGCGCGCTGCGGCCGCTTTTTCTTCAGGGGTTTCTTCAGAGCTTTTGCCGACGGGGTAGAGGCCGATGTGGCCAAGGTATTTGTTCTGGGAGACTAAGTACCAGATTAAACCTATTACCATACCCGTACCGGCGGCCATAAAGCCGTATTTCCATTTATAAGCTTCAAGGATATTTGAGGGGTCAACAGGTTCGCCCAAGTAGCCGCACACAAAGGGGGCTATAAACGCGCCTAAGTTAATACCCATATAGAATATGGTAAAGCCGCTGTCGCGCCTGGGGTCATTGGGTTCATAAAGCTCGCCTACTATTGTTGATATATTGGGTTTAAAGAAACCATTACCGATAATGATTAATGTTAAACCGGTAGCTAATGCGAGCTGGGGGTTAATAATTTCATAAGAGGCTAAGGTAAACTGGCCTAATGCCATTAAGGCCGCGCCGATGGTTATGGAATGCCTTCTGCCGATATATCTGTCAGCCAAATAACCGCCTAAAACAGGGGTTAAATAAACAAGGGCGGTAAACATACCGTATACCTTGCTTGAAGTGGCTTTGGAAAAGCCGATAACCGTACTAATCATAAACAGGGAAAGCAAAGCTCTCATACCATAGTAGTTGAACCTTTCCCACATCTCAACCATAAAAAGCATATATAATGCTTTAGGCTGGCCGCTTTTTGTTACATTATGTTTTTTTTCTATGTCTGCTGGGTCCATAGTAATTCTCCTTTAAACCGGCTGCGTAAAGCAAATAAAAGCAATGCTTGGCAAAGTGTCGTTTTGCCTGGTCCACATTGCTTTATAACCGATAACATATATTATACAATAAAAAAAATCCCTGACGTGTTGTCCTTTACAAAGATACTTAAAAATGTTGTAATTAGCTAAAGTCGTATTTGAGAGGTAAAAACCTATGCCGAGTCAAGAAGATTTGATAGTCTATTCCCCGACGAAAGGGGCTGTAGTTCAGATAGAGAATGTGCCCGATCCCGTTTTTGCCGAAAAGATGTTGGGCGACGGCCTTGCAATTAACCCCGCCGAGGGCATTGTCTATTCACCGTTTGATGGCATTGTTAAAACACTGCATAAGGCTTTGCACGCTGTTGTTATTGAAAAGAATGGCATAGAAATTTTAATACATATCGGTTTAGAAACGGTAAATCTGCAGGGCAAAGGATTTACCGTTTTTGTTAAAGAGGGGCAAGAAGTAACTAAAGGCCAAAAATTGGTGGAGTTTGATAAAGAGTTTATCGCCGCTAACGCGCCGAGCAATTATGTTATAGTCATCATCGCCAATAATACTGAAATCCACCCGGATAAGACCAAAGCGGCGCAGGTGGATGCGGGTTCCCCTTTATTTTCAATAGGGGAAGCTTTGCCCGCTGCGCAAAAAGTTGAGGCGGCGCAGGGCGATTGCATATTTTCCGATACATTGGAAGTCCCCAATAAAAACGGTTTCCACGCGCGGCCCGCATCTGTTATTGCAAAGATAGCGGCTGCTTACCCGAAGGCTGACATACAGCTTATTAAGGGCGAAAAGGCTGCAAACGCCAAAAGTATGGTAGAAGTACTTGGCCTGGGCATAGATTACCAAGATCAAATACGCGTACGCGCCTGCGGGGAAGGGAAGGAAGCCGCAGTTAAGGAACTTGCCGAGGCCATAAAAATAGGGCTTAACGAAAGCGCGCCAAACGCCGATAAAATAGTGCAAAGGGAAAAGCCGGATTTTACTAAAGAAGTAACTTTAAAAGGCGTAGGCATATATCCTTCCTTAGCATTGGGACAGACTTTCCTGCTGGTTGAAAAGGATATCCAACTGGTTGAAGAAGCGCAGGACGCTACTGAAGAGAGCTTGCGTCTGGACGCTGCAATAGCCAAAGTTAAGCAAGATATCAACCGCGAGATTGAGCTCTCTAAAGACCAAAAAAGTAAAAGTGAAATTTTAAAAGCGCATCTTTCAATGCTGGATGACGCCTTCCTCCTTAAAATAGCGCGTGAGCAAATATCGCAAAACAAAACCGCGGCCTTTGCCTGGCAAAATGCAATTAAGCAGAGTATAGACGTACTTAACTCCACCGGCAATAAGCTTTTGATAGAGCGCGCGGCGGATTATACAGATGTAAAAACCCGCATAGTAATGGAACTTTTAGGCGCAAAACCGCAAGTACCCGTTTTCCCTAAAGACAGTATAATAGTTGCAAGCGATCTGTTGCCTTACCAATTAAGCTATATTAATGAAAATGTAAAAGGCGTTATAATGGCTTTGGGTTCAGGCTCTTCCCATGTTTCCATTATGCTTAAAAATATGGGTATGCCCACTATAATAGGATTGGGGGCCGATATTTTAACAGTGCCTGACGGTACAAATGTAATCTTAAACTCCCAGAATGACACCGTTACCTTTAACCCGCATAATATAGATGTGATTAAAAAGGAAATTGAGCAGGAGGGTGCCCGCCGCGCAATTAATAAGCAGCACGCAAAAGAGCCCGCTATAACAAAAGACGGCGTAGAAATAAATGTTATGGGCAATGTCGGCAGCGCAAAGGAATCTGCCGAGGCTTTTGAGCATGGCTCGGAGGGTTTGGGGCTGGTAAGGACGGAGTTTATTTTCTCCGCCTCCTCCACCGCGCCTACGGAAGAAGAACAATACGAAATCTACCAAAAAATAGCTGACGCACAGCACGGCAAGCCCGTCATCATCCGCTTATTTGATGTAGGCGGGGATAAACCTTTAAGTTACCTGCCGCTGCCGCATGAAGACAACCCGATTATGGGTATGCGCGGTATCCGCAATTATAAAATCAATTTGGAATTATTTAAAGCGCAGGTGCGCGCCGTATTAAGAGTAAAGCCTTACGGCATAGCGCGTATAATGTTGCCGATGGTAAGCTTTATTGATGAAATCGTAACCTATAAAGAACTTATAAGGCAGGAAGAGCGGGCTTTAAATATACCGAAATCACCTGTAGGCATTATGGTTGAGGTGCCCTCAGCCGCGATATTGGCTGACGAGTTTGCGCTTTATGCGGACTTTTTTTCCATAGGCTCAAACGATCTTACGCAGTATACTTTGGCCATAGACAGGGGTAACAGCAATTTAAGTACTTTGGCCGACAGCCTAAATCCCGCCGTATTAACTTTAATTAAAAAGACGGTTGAAGGCGCGGCAAAACATAATCGTTCTGTAGGCGTATGCGGCGCAATGGCTTCAGATATAGTAAGCGTAGCGGTGCTTATCGGTTTAGGGATAAGGGATTTGGGGGTGGTGTCCACTCTTATACCCGATGTTAAAGCCTTTATCCGCAGCGTTAATATAAGCGACTGCCAAAAAATAGCTAAAATAGCTTTGGAAGAAGCGCAGGGCGCAGTACAGGTGCGCCGCTTGGTTAAGGACGAATTTAAGTTATAAATTAATGGAGCTTTAATTAAATGAAAGAGTTACTTATTAAGATAGGAAGTATTTTTTCTAAACTCGGCAAGTCCTTAATGTTGCCTATAGCGGTATTGCCTGTGGCTGGCCTTTTACTCAGGCTGGGCCAGCCTGATATGCTTAACATCCTGTTTATGGCTAAAGCGGGCGGCGCGATATTTGATAATTTGCCCGTCATCTTTGCTTTAGGCGTAGCGGTGGGTTTTGCAAAAGAATCGCACGGCGCGGCCGCGCTTTCAGCCTTTGTGGGTTATATTGTTATGACCTCAGGGATGAAAGTCTTTGACGAAAACGCAAATATGGGCGTTTTCGGCGGCATCATCGTGGGTATTACGGCGGGTGCGCTTTATAATAAGTATAAAGATATTAAGCTGCCGCCTTACCTGGCCTTCTTTGGCGGGCGCAGGTTCGTACCTATAGTTACGGGTTTTGCGGCTTTGATTTATGCTTTGGTTTTCAGCTTTGTATGGCCGCCATTGGAACACCTGATAAACGGTTTTGGCAACTGGATTATAGGCTCGGGCAATGCGGGTTTATTCTTTTACGGTTTTGGTAACAGGCTTTTGATACCTGTCGGCTTGCACCACATCCTTAATACTTTAGTTTGGTTCCAGTTTGGCGATTATTCCGTGGTGGAAGCAGGCGTAAACGTGGTAAAACACGGGGATTTGTGGCGCTTTTTCGCGGGCGATCCCACATCAGGCTCTTTTATGACGGGCTTCTTCCCCATAATGATGTTCGGTTTACCTGCCGCCGCGCTTGCTATGGTAAGCGAGGCTTTTGCTCAAAACAAAAAAGCTGTTGCGGGTATTTTGATTTCCGCCGCTTTAACATCATTTCTTACAGGCATTACAGAGCCTATTGAGTTTGCTTTTATGTTCTTGGCTTTCCCGCTTTATGTTGTGCACGCGGTGCTCACTGGCTTAAGTATGGTAATTATGAATGTTTTGGGCATTAAGCTGGGCTTTACCTTCTCGGCGGGTTTGTTTGACTATCTTTTGAACTTCGGCATAAGCACAAAACCTTTGCTTTTTATACCGGTCGGTTTGGCTTACGGCGTATTATATTATTTCCTGTTCAGGTTCGTCATCCGCAAATGGCATCTTAAAACGCCAGGCAGGGAGGACGCCGCGCCCGAACAGCAGGAGCAGCCTGTTTTAGCCGCCGCCGCGGCTGATGCTAAACAAGGTACGCCGCGCGCAGTAGCTTATCTGGCGGCTTTGGGCGGTACAAAGAATATAAAAACTATGGGCGCGTGCGCGACCAGGTTAAGGCTTGAGGTTTTTGATAATGGCGCGGTAAACGAGCCCGCTTTAAAAGCGGCGGGTGCAAAGGGCGTTATCAATAAAAACGGGATAACGCAGGTTATTATCGGGCCCGAGGCTGATTTAATATCAGATGAAATAAAAGCGGTAATGTAAATTTTAAAACAGCTAAACGCCCGCTAAGTAAGAGCGGGCGTTACTGTCAGTATCAACAATAGGGGATTTTGGAAAATGAAATTAATAACATCAGAGCAGCCTGTAGATATTTTGGTTGCACATTATGTAAAACAGCGTATAAATAAAGCGGGGCAAGATGGCAAAAAACCTTTTGTAATAGCTTTCCCTACTGGTGGTACGGCTGTGGGAATGTATAAACAGTTGGTAAAATTTTATGAAGAAGGTTCTTTAAGTTTCAAAAATGTAGTAAGTTTTAACTTGGACGAATACGCGCACCTGCCGGTAACGCATCCTGAAAGTTATCACCACTATATGTATACAAACCTCTTTAGCCACGTAGATATGCCCGAAGAGAATATTAATATACCCGATGGCAACGCGCCTGACATCAAAACAGCTTGCCTTGCCTACGAAGCTAAAATAAGGCAATATGGCGGCATAGATTTATTCTTAGGCGGTGTTGGGGAAAACGGGCACATTGCTTTTAACGAGCCATATTCCCCTTTTGACAGTATTACCAGGCTTGTAGATTTAACAGAAAGCACAATAAAAGCAAATGCGCGCTTTTTTGACAATAATATTAACTTAGTGCCTAAACAGGCTGTAACAATGGGGTTAAGTACAATTTATAATGCACGCGAAGTTATTATTATGGCTATGGGCTCCAAAAAAGCGCAGGCGGTATACCGGGCTATGGAAGGGAAAAGAGACACAGCCTGGCCGATAACCGTCCTACAAGGGCACGCTGATTGTTATATAGCAGCAGATGCAAAGGCAGCATCTGAAGTCAGCTCCGCGGCTATAGAAGATTGCGGCGTATGCTCATTTAAATTATAAATATGAAAACAGTTTTTTATAATACAAAAATAATCAGTGAAGGCTCCGTAAAAGAAGCTATGCTTGCGGTTGAAGACGGTATTATAAGCGATATTTTACCGCAGTCCTCCATATTACCCAAAGCCGATAAATTAGTGGACCTCAAGGGCAACTATCTTGCCGCAGGTTTTATTGATACTCATATCCACGGCAGCAGCGGCTATGGTACCGATAATCAAACGGAGCAGGACTTGCTTGATATGTCTTTGCTTCTTAAAGAGCAGGGCGTAGCGGGCTTTTTACCGACCATATATCCCGCCAAAGCGCAAGTAATGCTTGATACGATTAAAGCGCTTACTCCTGCAATCGGTAAAGAACAGGGCGCAAAAATTATAGGCTTTCATCTTGAAGGACCCTTTATCTCCCCGCAGCGTTTAGGCGTTATGCGTAAAGAGGATCTTTGCCCGCCAAGCGTAGATATTATGCGCCGATTTTACGATGCGGCAAACGGCCACATTGCAGCGATAACCATTGCGCCCGAGCTTGAAAATATAAGGGAAGTCGCTGCCTTCTGTAACGAACATAAAATAGTTTTGCAGGCGGGCCATACAGACGCTACTTTTGAGCAAATGACGGCCGCTAAACAATATGGCATAAAGCATATCACGCATCTGTTTAACGCTATGCGCGGCATAAACCACCGCGAGCCGGGCGCGGCAGGCGCGGCCTTGATTGATAATGCTTTTTCCTGTGAAGTTATCGCAGACGGCAGGCATATCCACCCCGCAATAGTTGCGATGTTAAGGAAGCTTAAAATGCCGCAGCAGCTTGTCCTTGTTACCGATTCGCTGCGCCCTACAGGATTAAAAGAAGGCGTAGCTAACGGGGAAGCGGTAGTCCTTAAAGACGGTTTGTTTAAACGTAAAGAGGATGATGTTATCGCAGGCTCTGCTCTTACGATGCTGCAAGGCGTTCGTAATTTGATTAGCTGGGGCTTTCCTATAGGGGAGGCTTTTGAGTGTGCGAGCGATAATCCCGCGCGCTTGCATAATCTTAATTATGGCGCTATTGCGCGTGGCAAAGAGGCCTGGCTTATAAGTTTAGACTCGCAGTTTAATCTTACAGGCATTTATTTCTAGGTGGCATTTGCCACTTTTGTGCGAAGGCGCCTGTATATCACTGAGTAAGAACCTTCTATGCTGTCATTGCGAAGCTGCGTAGCAGCTGTGGCAATCCACATCAATTAGGTTACTTTGTTTAACTGGATTGCTTCGTCATTGCATTCCTCGCAATGACGACAAAAGTAGTTCCGTCTTTTCGCAAATTGCGTTGAGGCAAGTAGATTAGCGTGTTGTGCGCGTGCCCGTGCGGCAAGCACTGTGGCAACCCATAGTAATAATGGCGTCTGTCAATGTTAGGGGTAGTTATTTGGTATGTTCTGCAATATATTGGCGCACTATCGTTTTAAACTGCGCGCCGCGGTCCTCAAAATCTTTAAACTGGTCAAAGGAGGAGCAGGCAGGCGATAATAATAAAATATCGCCGCTTTGCGCGTGTTTAAAAATATAGTCTACAGCAGTTTTGATGTCGCCTTTCTCCGTACACGGGAAGCGGCCCGCAAGCTCCGCCTTGATTTTGGGGGAAGCCTCACCCACCAGCACCGCGTGCTTGCAAAAACTGTTAAGGTAAGGTTTTAAAGGTTTATATGGCGCGCCTTTATCACGGCCGCCCAAGATAATCCAAATTTTATTTTGGCTTTGCAATGCTTTAAGCGCCGTTACGGTGGAATCAACATTAGTGGCTTTGGAATCATTGTAACACTTAATACCTTTATACTGCGCAAAGTATTCTATGCGGTGTTCTATGGAATTAAAAGTGTCAAAACCCTGCTGTACGCTGTACGGTTTTACCTTGGCGGCAAACGCCATTAGCGATGCTGCCATAGCATTCTCTATATTATGTATACCTATCAAAAGTTTGGGCGGTTTGATGCGGTACCCGTCAGAGAATATGAGCTCGTCCCCGTCGTAAAAAACATCTACTTTAATACTGTGCTGCGGGGTTGAGGAAAAGGCAAACACTTTACTTTTGGCCTTGTTCTTCATTTTAACGCAGTCTTTGTCGGTACCGTTTATGATGAGCGCGTTTTTGGAGGATTGGTCCCTAAAAATATTTTCTTTAGCCTGTATATACTTCTTTAGGCTGCCGTGATGATCCAAGTGATCGGGCGTGATGTTTAATACTGCGGCGACATCAGGCTTAAAATAAGTGCTGCTCTCCAGCTGATAGCTGGAGACTTCAATAACAATAAAGCTGCCTGCCTCCACCCTATCGCTTACGCTGCTTATCGGTGTGCCGATATTGCCTAAAATATATACTTTGCGTCCTTTGCCCTCGTTTAGAGCGTGGGCTTTTAAGATTTCACCCAGCATCATAGTTGTTGTGGTTTTGCCGTTGGTGCCTGTTATGGCAAACAGTTTGCATTTCTTGGGCAGGAAGGAGCAGGCAATTTCAATCTCGCTAAACAGCGGTATCTTTTTGCTTTTGATTTTTTTTATTATCGGGATATTGCAGTTTATGCCCGGGCTTTTAACTATAAAATCAGCCGCTAAAACTTTATCGGTGTGGCCGCCTGTTTCGCACTCTATGCCCTCAAGGTCTACGGGGATAGGGCGGGGGGAGCCTTCACTTATAAAAACATCAAAGCCCTGCCTTTTAAGCAGTTTTGCGCATTCGCGCCCGCTTTTGCCGAGCCCTAAAACACAAGCTTTTTTATTTTTAAATTTCTTTAAATTAAACATGGCGGAGTATTTCCTTTTCTGCCTCTTCACGGTCGGAAAAACGGATAGTGCCCGCGGGCAGGATTTGGTAATCCTCATGCCCTTTCCCCGCTATTATCACAATGTCGTTTTTAGAGGCTTCTTTAATGGCAAGCGCGATAGCCTCGCGCCTGTCGGGTATAATTTTAAAATTGTCAAACCCGTTCATCCCGCTTAGTATATCCATAAATATGCGGTTTGATTCTTCTTTGCGCGGGTTATCTTTTGTGATGATTACAAGGTCGCTGTTGGCGCAGGCCGTCGCGCCCATAAGCGGGCGTTTTGTGGTGTCGCGCTGCCCGCCGCAGCCAAATACGGTTATTATTCTGCCCTTCTTAAACGGGGCCACAGTGTCATAAGCGCGGATTAAGGCTTCATTTGTATAGGCAAAATCTACAAATACAAAGTAGTTTTGGCCAAGGTCCACTCGCTCCATCCTGCCGGGCACGCCTTTTAAATCGGCCAGGCCTTTAATAGCGGTGTTTAAATGTATGCCCATCTTACGCGCCACGGCTATGGCGGCCAGCGCATTATAAACATTATGCGCGCCGAGCAAATTTATTTTAGCGTTTTCGCCATTAACTTTAAACTTTACACCTTCTAAGGATGGCTCTATATCCTTTGCCACAAAATCGGCCGGTTTAGTTAAGCTGTAGGTTATTATTTTAACTTTGTTTTTTAGAAGGTCAGCAAGCTTTTGGCCGTAAGGGTCGTCTATATTAATAACAGCGGCGCGTTTTTGCTTGATATTTTGCGGGCTGGCCAAATTTTCAAACAATTTGCGCTTGGCGGCGAAGTAATTATCAAAGGTATTATGGAAGTCCAAATGGTCGCGCTGTAAATTGGTGAATACGGCTATATCAAAATCAATGCCGTCCACGCGCTTAAACTCCAAAGCGTGGGAGGAGACTTCCATCACTAAAGTATCGCCGCCCGCGTTTTTAGCCTGCGCAATCATATCTTGCAAAAGCAATGCCTGCGGCGTTGTGTTTGGGGCTTTACTGACAAAGTTGCCGTTAATCCTGTAATTTATTGTGCCAAATACGGCGGGCTGTTTTTTTGCGGCGAAAAGTATACTTTCCACCATATAGGAAATACTGGTTTTCCCTTTAGTGCCCGTTATGCCTATGGCGGTTAAAGCGCGCGAAGGGCAGCCGTAAAAGCGGTTGGCGATATCGGCCAAAGCCGCGTCCATATCGGCCACTTTTATTACGGGTATGGGGTAGGTTTTCTCCAAATCCTGCGCGGTTACTATTGCTGCTGCGCCACGGTCTATGACGGTATCTATAAAATCGTGCCCGTCAACCGTATAGCCTTTAATGGCAAAGAAAACATAACCTTTTTGCGCTTCTTTGGAATTTTGGGTAATGCCCGCAACTTCCGTGGCGGGTAAATTGTCTTTATAACCTTTAAATAGTTCATTAAGCTGCATATATATATTATATTAACAAATTGATAGAATAATCTTATGATTACAAAAGAAAATTTGGAAGATATTTACCGTCTCTATACCAAGCGCGGGCTTGTGTCGCCCGACCCTTTACAGTTCCTCTATAATTACAACGACCCTGCTGATATAGAAGTAGTCGCCTTAACGGGCGCATGCTTTGCCTATGGCAATGTGAAGCAGATAATCAAAACCATAGATAAAATTTTATTGCCTATGGGTAAAAGCCCAAGGCGTTTTTTGCTTGATAATGACGCCAAAAGCCTGGCCGAAATTTATAAAGGCTTTAAATACAGATTTACGACTGAAGAGGAGCTTATCTCCTTCCTCCTTGCGATTAAATCCGCGCTTAAAGAATATGGCAGCCTGCAAAACCTTATGCTAAGCTGCGATGGCGATTTTATCGCCAAACAAAGGAATTTTGCGGCTGTTTTGCGTTCCTATGGCAAGATAGATACGCTTGTGCCCAACCCCGCCAAAAACAGCGCGCTTAAAAGGCTTAACCTGTGCTTTAGGTGGCTTATCCGCAAAGACGCTGTGGATTTAGGCTGCTGGAGCGGGATTTCGCCCGCCTGCCTGATTGTGCCCTTAGACGTCCATATGCACCGCGTAGCGCGAATGCTTGGCCTTACAAAGCGGAACCAGGCTGATATGCGCACCGCGCAGGAAATCTCCGCCTCTTTAGCGAAGTTCTGCCCTGAGGACCCTGTTAAATACGATTTTTGCTTAACGCGTTTTGGTATCCGCGATGACATGAGTGAAGAGGAACTTGCCGCCAAGTTTTCCACCGCTTCTGCCAAGAAAAAGTAGCTTTTTGTTGCCCGCATAAGCGCTGCGGACGTGAAGCTAGTATAGGTATTTGGTAAAGAATTCGGCCAATCTGTTTTGGTATTGTTTGCCCGCTACCATTGCCGATTGTGTGTGCGCGGCATTAGCCACAATCCACATTTGTTTAGGTTCTTCGGCGGCGGCAAACAGTTTGCGCGCGTCATGGCGCGGGGCAAGAGTGTCGTCAGACCCGTTGATAAGGAATAAAGGCTTCCCTTTAAGCTTTTTGATATTATGTTTAGGGCTGAATTGTTCAGGGTTAAGGCCCAGCCTCTTACGCGCAAAAAACAGCGTTAAAGCGACAAGCGGGAAATAGGGCGTATGTTTGTGCACCCTGGCCCAGCGCGCTACCACCTTCTCATAAGAATAGTAACAGCCTTCGGCCACTACGCATTGTATATATTTATTGTGCGCGCCCTCATAAACGGCCACCGCTCCGCCCATGGAAAGCCCGTAAATGCCGAGCTTTTGCGCCTGCTGCGGGTAAAGCTGCTTTACGGTTTTGACGGCGGCTTCAGCGTCGCGGATTTCAAGATAACCGATAGAGCTCAATCCGTCTCCGCTATCGCCCGACCCGCGGAAATCAAAATAGAAAAGGTTAAACCCATAATCCCTCAAAAAGTAAGTTGTCGGTAAAATACTGCCTTTATTTAAGCCCCACCCGTGCAGGAAGATGATTGTCTTTTCGCTATGTTCCTTAGCGGGTATGAACCAGCCTTTTAAGGTGATACCGTCTTCATTAATAAAACTTACTTTATCAAAGTCCAACCCGTAGTCGGAGGGAAAATTCTCCACAGGGTGCCTTTTGTTTTTGCGGTACATAATGCGGTTGCTCTGTTTATAAGCTATATAAACGCCGAGCAGGATAGTTATTAAAGTAATTATTAATATATAGAGCATAAAGTTTATTTTATATTTTTTTATTAAAGATTGTCTTTAAAGCTTGCGGTAATGCCTCGTCCACATCATCGGGCATTAAGGCGGCTTTGGTATATTTTGCCGCCGCAATATCGGCGCATAAACCGTGCAGATAAACGCCGCACAAGGCGGCCTCAAAAGCTTTTTGTTTTACGGGCGTTTTGCCCCCATCTTTAATTTTTTGCGCAAGTATTGCGGCAATTATGCCTGCAAGGGTGTCGCCGCTGCCCGCTTTTGCCAATCCCTCATTACCCGTGGTATTTTGATAGTATTGCCCGTCGTAAAAAACCTTTGTCTGCGGGCCTTTTAGCAATACCACGGCATGTGTTTTAAGGCCAAGCTCTTTGGCTCCGCCGTCAACTTCTTTTTTGGAAAGCAGCCTTTGCATCTCCCCGTAATGCGGGGTTAGAATGTAAGGCGTATTTTTATCTAATACATTTAAATCTTTGGCCAAAAAGTTAAGCGCGTCAGCGTCTAATACGCACGGTATTTTAAGGCTTAATAATTTTAAAGCGTTTTTGCCGCCTTTGCCAAGCCCGCAGCCCAGAAGCATAGCGTCCTGCGGGTTTTGATTAATATATTTTTTGATTAAATTGATATCCGCAGCGGACACAAATCCCGCACTTTTAAGCGGTATGATAATAGCATTAGGCACGGCATTTAAAACTGCTGCGTAAATATCTTTTACCACCGCCATAGTTACCATGCCGACGCCCGCGCGGTAAGCGGCGCGCGCGGCTAAAACTGCTGCGCCCGCCATATTTTTGGAACCTGCAAGTATAAATAATTTACCGCTTTGGTTTTTATAGGCGTTTTTTGCGCGGCGCGGATAAAGCTTTTTGATAAGTTGTTTAGTTATCTTCTTCATAAGCGATTACAAAGGCCGTTGCGTAACGCGCGGTGTGAGAAAGGGAAACCTTAAATTTAATATTTTTTACGCGCTCGTCGTGCAAAATAATTTGCGGCGCGCCTTGCGCGTCATTTAAAACTTCTATTTTTTTTAAAGCTACGGCGTCAAAAGGCAAAGCCTTGAAGGCCGCCTCTTTAGCGGCAAAACGCGCGGCAAGGTGCTGGGCAAAATTCTTTTTAGGCAGGCTGTAAGCAAGCTCGCGCGCGGTAAAAACGCGTTCCAGCGTTTTTTGGGAAAGCCGCGCTAAGCGGGCAACTTCTTCAATATCGGTGCCTATATTTATTATTTTCATAAAAAGCTATTCCACCGTAACGCTTTTTGCAAGGTTGCGCGGGTGGTCAATCTCCCGCCCGTTTAATACGGAAATATAATAAGCGAAAAACTGTAAAGGTATCACCGCTAAAATAGCAAACAGATACCTTGTCGTATAAGGTACAACAATAGCATTATCCAAAGCGGTATTGGTAACTATTTTTATGTCCGCGCCGCGCGCGGCGGCCTCCTGGCAGTTAGATAGCATCTTTTCAAATAGCTCATCTTTAGGCGCAAGCGCAATGACGGGCAGCCCCTCTTCTAAAACGGCTATGGGCCCGTGCTTTATTTCCCCGCCTGAAAAGCCTTCCGCGTGCAAATAAGAAATCTCTTTAAGTTTAAGCGCGCCCTCTAATGCCACAGGGTAACAGACATTGCGGCCTATAAAAATAAAATCGCGTTTTTGATAGATTTTCTTCGCCCAGTCTTTTACTGTATCCTGCAATTTTAAAGTTTGTTTTACAAATACGGGCAAATCGTGCAATTCTTTATAAAGCGCATCAAACTCCGCCGCGCCAAGCGCGTTAACGGCGCGCGCAAAATTAATTGCAAAGGAATATAAAACGCCCAGCTGGCTTGTAAAAGCTTTGGTTGATGCTACACTGATTTCAGGCCCGCAATGGGTATAGACGGTAAAATCACTTTCCCTGGTAATAGTTGCGCCCAAAACATTACAGACGCTCATCACCTTTAAACCCGCCGCTTTAGCGTTTTTAAGGGCGGAAAGGGTGTCTGCCGTCTCCCCCGATTGGCTGATTGCCATAAACAACCAATCCTTTTGGAATGGGACTGTGCGGTACTTAAACTCCGATGCGGTTTCCACCTCTACCGGCAATTTTGTAAAGTGTTCCAAAAAGTATTTTGCGCAAAGCGCGGCGTGGTAAGCGGTGCCGCAGGCTACAAGGTAAAAACCTTTTATTTTTGCGGCTTCCTGCAAAGTAATGCCGAAGGACTTTTCAAGATCAGGCGGCAGCGTAAGTAAAGTGTCTTCCAATGCTTGGGGCTGGTCAAAAATCTCTTTAAGCATAAAGTGGTCAAAGCCCCCCTTTTCCGCTGTTTTTGCGTCCCAGGAAATCTCGGTAATTTTACGCTCTGCGGGGCCTTCTTCTATATTATTTACGCTAAAACCCTCAGGCGTAAGGCGAGCGATATCGCCGTCTTCCAAAAATACGGCTTTATTTGTATAAGCAAGGAAGGCGGGTACGTCTGAAGCGGCGTAAACGCCGTCGTCGGCTATGCCTAATACTAAAGGGCTGTGCTGCTTGGCCGCGTATAATACGGCGGGTTCTTTTGCGTACATCGCCACTACTGCGTAAGCGCCTGTAAGCTGCTTAACGGTTTTGGTAAAAGCCGCTTCAAAATTGGGGGAAGTCTTAAGGTTCTCTTCAATAAGATGCGCGATGACTTCGCTGTCCGTTTGGGACAGGAATTTATGCCCCTTTGCTATCAGCTCTTCTTTAAGTTGTGCATAATTTTCTATTATCCCATTGTGGACGAGCGAGATTTGGCCCGTGCAGTCAGAGTGCGGGTGGGAGTTTTCTTCACACGGTTTGCCATGCGTGGCCCAGCGTGTGTGGCCTATAGCGCAATAAGCGGTAAAAGCATCATTTTGCAATTTTGCTTCAAGGTTTTTTACTTTTCCCACAGCGCGCGTTGTGGTGATTTTGCCGTCTTTATTTTGGCGCGCGATACCGGCGGAGTCATAACCTCGGTACTCCAGCTTCTTTAATCCGCCGATGATGATATCAGAGGAGTCATTCCTACCCGTATAAGCAACTATCCCGCACATATGAACCCCCTTTAGGCCATGCTTCTGCGCATTTCAAGAACAGCCTGCGGCAAACCTGCCAGCACCGCGCGCGCTATAATTGCAAAGCCGATATTAAGGCATTCCATACCTACTATATTTGCAATGTCTGTAACATTATCATAATTAAGGCCGTGGCCGCTGTGTACTTCAAGCCCCAGCTCGCAGGCAAGTATGGTGGCGATTGAAAGTTCTTCCAATAATTTAAGCCGTTCTTCTTCCGTTTTGGCTTCGCTGTAATCTTTTGTGCAAAGCTCCACAATATCGGCGCCCAGCTTTTTGGCAAGGCGGATATCATTTGCTTTAGCGTCAATAAACAAGCTTACTTTAATGCCGTTCTTTTTAAGCGCGGCTATATAGTGGGTAAGCTGGGCTGCGGCAGCGTCGTCTAATTTAAGGCCGCCGCTGGTGGTAAGTTCGTTAGGGAACTCCGGCACAAGGCAAACGGAATGCGGCTTATGTTTTAAGGCTATATCAAGCATTTCTTTTGAGGCGGCCATCTCCAAATGGATTTTGTCGCGCCTAAGCTGCACAAGCCTTTCTAAATCTGATTCCTGCATATGGCGTCTGTCGCGGCGCAGGTGCAGGACTATAAATTCCGCCCCCAGGTCCAAAACGTCAAAAGCCGCTTCTACAGGGTCGGGCACGGCTGTGCCGCGCGCCTGCCTTAAAGTACCTATATGGTCTATATTAATGCCAAGTTTTATCATACTGCACACTCCGTTTTGCTGCAATAAAAATCTTTAATATCGGCGGCTATTTGTTCAACCTGCCCCTTATCCTGCCCTTCTACCAGTATCCTCAGCAAAGGCTCTGTGCCCGAGTAACGAATCAGCACGCGCCCGTTCTCGCCCATTTGCGCTTCCAAGGCGGAGACATAATCACTAAAGCCCTCTATCTCGTCTAAAGGTATTTTTTTGCTTACTTTAACGGGTATAAGTTTAAGCGGGTACTTCTGCCATAAGCTTTTGAAGTAAGACGCCTTTTTGCCCGATTGTTTTATAATCGCCAAAAGCTGTAATGCGCATAAAATGCCGTCGCCCGTATTTGCGATATTGCGGAAGATTACATGGCCTGAGGTTTCGCCGCCTAATGATAAATCGTCTTTATCTAAAGCTTCAAAAACATATTTATCGCCCACTTTAGTAAGTATAGGAGTGATGCCTTTATGCTTTAAAAAATTTATTAAGCCCAAATTGGCCATAACCGTCAATGCTACGGTATTGTTTTTAAGCTCCCCTTTATTTTTTAAGGATAAAGCGGCTGCGGCAATAATGTCATCGCCGTCCATTTGCGCGCCTGTTTCATCGGCGGCTATAAGCCTGTCAGCGTCCCCGTCAAAGGAAAACCCGATAAGCGCCCCATTATCTTTTGCGGCCTGCTGCATCTTTTCCGTATGCAGCGCGCCTGCTTCGGCATTAATATTTAAACCGTCGGGCGTATTATTGATTACTACTGTTTCTATGCCCAGCTCTTTAAATACCTGCGGCGCAATTTTATATGCCGCGCCATTAGCGCAGTCTAAGACGACTTTTGTCCCGCTAAAGTCAATGCCTTTAACGGTGGATTTTAAAAAATCTGTATATTCTTTTATAAGGGCTTCGCCATTTGTAAAAGCGGGGCCGCCAAGAGCAGCAGGCAGGTTTTTTGCGGCCTCAATATCGCGCTCTATAGCTTCTTCTATTTCCTCGCCAAGCTTGGAGCCTGTGTAGGCAAAAAATTTGATGCCGTTAAATTCCGCAGGGTTATGGCTTGCTGATATCGCAACGCCCGCGACCGCGTTTTTTGTTTTTGTGAGGTAAGATACTACAGGCGTGGGAGCAATACCGATATGTATAACCTCATACCCCGCCGCGCGTATGCCTTGGGCAAGATACTCGGCGATTTGTTTGCCTGAGCGGCGTGAATCTTCAGCCACGATAACGGTTTTATTGTGCCCGCTTGCCTGGCCGTACTTTTCTATATTTTTAAGAGCGTGATAGCCAAGCTTGATAATGAAATCCTGCACCAGCGGGAACTGCCCCGCCACCGCGCGGATGCCGTCTGTGCCAAAGTATTTAGGCATATTATTTTGCCTCCACGGCGTTTTGGGCGGGTAAAAGTTCGTCCTTGGTAAGATGTTCGGTTATTACCACGGCCTCTTTGCCTTCATCATCTTTTGCGGGTTCGGCCTTTTTGATGCCCATAATTTCGTCAATCTCATCAGCGTCTACTACTTCCTTTTCCAAAAGCCTTTCAATTAAAGTTTCCAAGGCTTTGCGGTTCTCTTTTAAGATATCGCTTGCTTTGCGGTAAGAATCTTTAACAAGCATACTTACCTCTTCATCAATAGCTTTTGCTAAATCTTCGGAATAATTTTTGTGTTTAGAAAGATCCATCCCCAAAAACACCTCGCCCTCGCCGCCTGTTTGTACGCTTATCGGGCCCAGTTTAGGGCTCATACCCAGCTCCGCCACCATTTTGCGGGCATAGGCCGTTGTGCGCGCCAAATCGTCAGCCGCGCCTGTGGTGATTTCGTCAAAAAGCATTTCCTCAGCGGCTCTGCCTGCTAAAAGTATTACAAGCTTATCTAGAATCTCGCTCTTGGTAGTAAGGTATTTATCTTCCAAGGGCAGCTGCATTGTGTAGCCCAAAGCGGGGCCCCTGGGGATGATGGAAACTTTATGCACAGGGTCGCTGTTTTTGGCTTTTTTGGCAACTATGGTATGGCCTGCTTCATGCGCGGCGATAACCTTTTTCTCTTTGTCGGATATTACCCTGCTCTTGCGCTGCGGGCCGGCCATTACTCTTTCAACGGCTTCTTCAATATCTTTGTTATCTACGGACTCTTTATCTTCACGCGCGGCTAAAATTGCGGCCTCGTTGATGACATTTGCCAAGTCCGCGCCGACAAACCCTGGCGTGCTTTTTGCAATGACTTCAAAATCAACTTCCTGCGCCATTTTAACTTTTTTGGCGTGGACTTCAAGGATTTCCTTCCTGCCCTGCTTGTCGGGTGAGGGCACGTTTACGTGTCTGTCAAACCTGCCCGGGCGCGTTAAAGCGGGATCAAGCACATCAGGGCGGTTGGTGGAGCCCATAAGAATAATACCCTGCTTGCTTTCAAAGCCGTCAAGCTCAATTAAAAGCTGGTTTAAAGTTTGCTCCCTTTCATCATGCCCGCCGCCGATGCCCGCAAAACGCCTGCGGCCTACTGCGTCAAGCTCGTCAATAAAGATGATAGCGGGCGCGTTTTCTTTAGCTTTATTAAATAAATCCCTTACGCGCGCGGCGCCGACGCCGACGAACATCTCAACAAATTCCGAAGCGGACGCGGAGAAGAAGGAAACCTTAGCCTCGCCCGCCACAGCCTTAGCTAAAAGCGTTTTGCCCGTACCCGGGGCGCCATACAAAAGTACGCCTTTAGGCAATTTTGCGCCGAGCTTCTGGAACTTTTTCGGGTTTTTGAGGAACTTTATGATGTCCTGCATTTCCTCTTTAGCTTCGTCGCAGCCTGCTACGTCTTTAAAAGTAATTTCCTGCTTTTCAGGGTCCTGCATTTTGGCTTTGGATTTGGCGAAGTTAAGCGCGCTTCTTCCATCGTTCTTCTGCGGGCGGATAAATAGGAACCACCACGCCAGCACAAACAGTAAAATCCAGCCTACATTAAGCAATATGCTGAACAACCAGCTTTTGTCCGTCTGCCCTTTAAAGGGGACTTTAGCGGCAGAAAGTTCTGCAATCAAATTAGGGTCTTCAATTTTAACTGTTTTAAATTTTGACTCTTTGCCGTCATCTTTAAAGGCGCCTTCAATAACTTCGGGCGTAATGGTGGCGGAAAGAATATCGCCCGCCGCTATTTTTGCTTTAAAGTCAGAATAGTCCAACTCCTTAACAGCGCTTTGCGCGCCGCCCATCTTGGAATAGATTGAAACTATTAATATAAAAGTGAGTATCCATAAAAATATCTGGCGCATTGAAATGCCCGGTATTTTGTTATTTTTTGCTTTCATCAAAAACTCCTATATAAGGTATATTGCGGTACAGCTCATTATAATCAAGGCCGTAACCTATAACAAATTCATTTTCTATTGTAAAACCTACATACTTTGGCTTTATTTCCGTCTCCCTGTTGGAAGGCTTGTCTAAAAGCGAGCAAATTTCAATAGAAGCGGGTTTGCGTGTGTTAAGCACTTCGGTAAGATAGGCAAGCGTAATGCCTGTATCTACTATATCTTCAACGATAATTACATGGCGGTCTTTAATATCTTCCCTCAAATCCAAAAGCATACGCACTTTACCTGTAGAGGAAGTGCCGCAGTAGGAGGAAAGGCACATGAAATCAAAGGTACAGTCCGTCTTAATATTTTTTACCAGGTCCGCATAAAACATTACCGAACCCCTTAATATACCGACTATTACGGGCTTTTTACCTGCATAGTCCTTTGAAATCTGCTCGCCCAACTCTTTTGAGCGCGCGGCGATTGAAGCTTCATCAATTAAAACTTTTTTTACGGGAACATCGTAGTTCATTATTTTTGTCCTCTTGATAAAAAACGCTGCACAAAAGCAGCAGCGTTTTTATTTTAATACAGTTTAAAATCTTTTAGCTGTTGGCTAAGATTAAGAGTCTTATCGCAAGCACGACCATAATCACGCCTGATATAAGCTCCAGCCTGTTGCCAAGGACAGTCTTATTATAAGCATGCCCGTGGGAAAGGCCTACGGTGGTAGCAAAAAAGGTTATTACTGCGGAAAAGAACAGCGTAGCCAAAAGCATATTTGTAGCCACGAGTGATAATACAAAACCTAAAAAGAAAGAGTCCACCCCGGCCTGCACCGCAACTTTTATAAGATATGAGCTTTGCACAATATCAGTATAATTGAGGCTCGGCGATTTTTCTATAGATTCCAGCAAAAGGCGTATGCCTATGAGGAACATTAATATAAAAGGAATCCAGTCAATAACGCTCTGGAATTGGGTATGCAATAACCTGCCTAAAATGAAGCTTAATGATATCGCGAACAGATTGACGACAGAAAAGACCAATGCCGTTTTTAACACCACATTGCTTTTGTAGCAGCTGCCAAGCTTGCTGCCGGAGACAACCCCTATAGAGAAGTTGCCTGATGAAATACAAAACAAAATAATCAGTATTGTTATTATACCCATAAGTTTATTCTACAAAATGTATAAAGCTTTTTTACAAGTAATTTTACTATACAAATAAAAATTTTAGGACGCAAGGCCCTCTATCAGTATTTTACAACTAATCAGTATCAACGCTATGCCGCCTGCCATTTCCACCCTTTTTCCGAACATCGCCCCAAGTTTTTGCCCTATTTTAAAACCCGTCAAAGTGGCTGCTGCTACGCAGGGCAAAAGTATGACAAGCACAAGCCCCAGGTTAACATTATAAAAAGCCATTGATACGCCTACGGCCAAAACGTCTATATTTGTGGCAAGAGCCATAAGCAATAAAGCTTTAAGCGCGGTCATATCATAAGTAGAGCAAACGTCGGGCGAGCGCGATTCTTTTATCATCTTAACGCCGATATAAACCAATAACGCAAATGCAACCCAATGGTCCCATCCTGCGATAAAGTTTTGCAGCTTATTGCCGCCAAACCAGCCTGCGCTTAAACAAATAAGCGCGGCAAGACAAAAAATAGCCGCCACTTTAAACATATGGCTTAAAGAGCATTTTTTGCCGCCGCATCCGCTTGCTGCGGCTACGGCCATATTATCCATTGAAAGGCTTAAAGAAAGAATGATGACATCCACTATACTCATAATAAAATATATAGTAACATTTTTTATATGAAATCACTTAAAGAGTTGTATAAAGTAGGTATGGGCCCCAGCAGCAGCCACACGATGGGCCCGCGCAAAGCGGCGGAGGTTTTTAATAAAAAAAATCCCGGCGCGGTAAGTTTCAGGGTTTACTTGTATGGCTCGCTGGCATTAACGGGTAAAGGCCATTTGACGGACTTTGCCGTTACAACAGGTTTGGAGCCAAAGCCCGTGCAAATATTTTGGGAGGAAAGGACTTTCATTCCGCGCCATCCAAACGCATTAAAATTTGAAGCCTTAGACGAAAAAGATAATATTACCGACAGCTGGCTTGTTTACAGCGTCGGCGGCGGCGATATTAAAGACGAAGGGGACTTTAGCGCAGCTGCGCCGAGTGTGTACCCGTTAAAGACGATGCGCGATATTTTAGATTATTGTAAATCAAAAAAAATAAGCCTGTGGGAATATGTTGAGGAAGTTGAAGGCCCCGAAATCTGGCCCTACCTGCAAATGATTTGGGACGAAATGCAAAACACAATAGCGCGCGGGTTGGAAAAGCGCGATATTTTGCCTGGCAGCTTACAGCTTGAACGCAAGGCAAAAAGGTATTTTAAAAAATCAGACACCTCGCCGCGCTATGTAAGGCGCGTAAACCGCATATTTGCCTACGCGCTTGCCTGTTCGGAGGAAAACGCAGGCGGCGGCCGCGTGGTAACCGCGCCTACTTGCGGATCGTGCGGGGTATTGCCCGCCGTACTTAGAATTACCAAAGAAATTTATGAACTTGAAGATACGCCGATACTGCGCGCTTTGGCCACGGCAGGGCTTGTCGGCAATCTGGCAAAGGCCAATGCCTCTATATCAGGGGCGGAGGTAGGCTGCCAGGGGGAAGTGGGCGTTGCCTGCGCAATGGCCGCAGCAGCCGCCTGCCAGTTGGAAGGCGGCAATAACCACCAGGTGGATTATGCCGCGGAAATGGGGCTTGAGCATCACCTCGGCTTAACTTGCGACCCTGTAGACGGCCTTGTGCAAATACCTTGTATAGAACGTAATGCGCTTGCAGCGTCGCGCGCAATAGACTGCGCGACATATGCGATAGCGTCTGATGATGATAACAGAGTATCATACGACGATATTTTAGTTACCATGATGCAGACGGGCAAGGATATGAACAGCGATTACAGGGAAACGGCAAAAGGCGGATTGGCGCGTTTCTTTAAAGAAAAAATACTAAGACGTAAAGGTTTTTAAGGAGGGGGGGAAAATGGAAACACTTAAAGCGATATTTAAACGCAGGAGCGTCCGCAAATATAAGGATATGCCTGTAGAGGAACAAAAAATCAGGGAAGTTTTGCGCACGGCAATGGCCGCGCCTACGGCAAGGAATGTGCAGGATTGGGAGTTTTTGGTAATCAATACCCTTGAAGGACGCCAAAAGATAATGGACGCACATCCGTACGCGAGCATGCTTAAAACCGCGCCTGTTGCGGTGATTGTATGCAGCAATAGAGTGCGAGAAGAAGGCGCACAAGGCTACGGGCCGATAAACTGTGCAGCGGCGATACAAACAATGCTTTTGGCGGCTACCGATATGGGGCTTGGCAGCGTGTGGCTTGGAGTATTCCCCAGGCCCGAGCGCGTGATGGCGCTAAAAGAAGCCTTTGCATTGCCCGAAGATATAACGCCGATAGGAATAGCGGTATTTGGCTACGCCGACGAGGAAATAGGCCCCAGCGAACGCTATGACAAAGAAAAAATCCATTGGGAAAAGTGGCGTTAATCCGGCCGATGAATTGATGTAAATTTACTTAAAGGCGCGCGGATTTAAACCGCGCGCTTTTGCTTATGCGGTGTGGCGGGCGCGGGGTATAAAAGGGTAAAAGCGGATTGCCAAAACAGGGTTAAAAATGATAGAATAAAAAAACAGTCTTATTGAGGCGAAGCGCTGCTTAGGGGTTATTTTATCTTTTTGCTAAGCGGGCCCGGGATATAAGATTGGAAAAATTTATGGTGGTTGTAGCTCAGCTGGTTAGAGCGCCGCTCTGTGGAAGCGGAGGTCGCGGGTTCAAATCTCGTCAGCCACCCCAATTATCATTCCCTACGGTATACCGTAGGGAATTTTTGTCTCTGTTAAAAAACACCCCCGGCTGGGCCGGGGGATATTTATTCTGCTTTTTAAGAATCGCGTTTTTTCCTATATTATTTATTATATACCGCAGATGATTTTTGTACCAATGTTTCCATAAGCTTGCGCATTTTGGGTATAATAGGGCTGTCTTGCAAGTCGTAGCGCTGTGCCATAAGTTCAAGCAGCGGGAAGGCTACCCAGGTACTGCCTTTTTCATCCTGCCAGATGGTTATTTTAAGCGGCAATACTGCTGCGGCGCTTTGGCTCTTTTGCATAAGCTTCGTCCCAACTGCGGGCGAGCCGAAGACGATTACTTTTGTCGGCCGCAAATCTAAGTCAACTTCTTGCGCATTTTTCTCGTGGTCAAATTCCGCAAAGACGGGTATATTTAATCTCTTCAACTCCTTTTTAAGCAGCGCAGCTGTTTTGTTTACGTCGTATACGCTTTCGTAGGTATACAGCTCATTATCATTTGCGCCGCTGCCCAGCTCATCCCAAAACGCTGCGGCAATTCTGCGCGCAAGATTATTTAGTTCCAGCCCTTCTTTATTGGCCAGCAGGGTAACGCATACAAGTTCACTTGCATCTGTAAACCTGCTTAAGTATGAAGTAAACCCAGTAGATGATCCGCCCGCATACATCAGCCCTTTATGGAAAGGGAATTGCCACCCGGCTACTGCGCGCACAACCATCCCGTTAGGCAGTTTTGTCGGTTTATAAATAATATCTCTGTTTTGCGGTTTTTTGATTAGTACTGAGCCCGCTAAAGCAATATCCCAAAAACTTACGTCATATGCGGATGCCCATAAATCGTAGTACCCCGGTATGGGCATTTGCGCGGGCGCGGGTTCTATGCCGTCAGCTGCGGCCCTGTATCCTGCGGCCGGCTCTATGGGATCAATATAGGCTTTATCGCTTTTAAACAGCTCGTGCTTTGCGGCCGTTTTAGCTAAATTTTCATAATTTAGTTTATTTAAATCAGATGCAAATACCGTCTGTTTTAAGCCGAGGAACTTAATTTGCCTTTGCATTACAAAATCCTCATAACCCATACCTGCCGCTTCGGCGATAATCATTGTCAAAAGCACTGTATTGGTAGCGCTTTGGCTTACATTTGTTCCCGCTTTAAATAATAGCGGCTCGCTTTTTACTAAAGCGGTAATCTCTTGCGCGGTATATTTTTTTGACGCCTCAAAATCCTTTGCTTCACGGAAATCAGGTATGCCGCTTGCATGCTGCAGCAACTCCATTACCGTTACTGCTTTCCAGGTGGCGGGCAGCCCGCTTATATAATATGTAATCGGCTTTTTAAGGTCTATTTTCCCGTCTTCAACCAACTGCATCGCCGCCACAGCGGCATAGGTTTGCGACATCGGCCCCAAAGCCCACAATGTGCGGGTTGATGCCAATGTGCCATACTTCAAGTCAGCGCGGCCATATCCTGCTACTCGCGATATATATGGCGCCTGCACAATAGCTAATGTAAGGCCGGGCACATCCTCTTGCTCCATAAATTCATAGATCATCCGGTCTATAGATTTACCCTGATATTGCGTTTTAGCGCTTCCGCGTCCGTTTCCGATAAATGCTTTCATTTCTTCCCCTCCCGATTGCTTAGCCGCCACATTTTGTGATATCGCCGCTAAAGGTGATAGCAGCAGTAATACTAAAACGGCTATTACTTTTAATCCTTTCATACATACCCCCGTAAGGGCGCCAAAACAGTAACCGCCCCTTAGAGGTAGTATATATTTTATATTAGGGAAAGCAACCCTCTTTTTTGTATTAGGAACAGCTTTAAGGCAGCAGTGTAAATTTTAAATAATCTCAAACTCGGCGCATAGGGGATTATGATCCGAGCTTTTAAGATTTATAGCATGCGCGCACAGCAGTTTTAAGCCGCGCGTAAAAATATAGTCTACAGGTTTGCGGAAGTATTTTGTGCGTAAATCCGGGTACAAAAGCGTTTCATTCAAGTTCATATGGCTTGCAAGCTGCTTTATTGCGGCAAGGCGTTTTATGTTCCAGGTATTAAAATCGCCCGCTATAATTATCGGGCCGCGGAAGGCCAAAATTATATTGCGCGCCTGCTCTATATTTTTTTGGAAGCTCTTCATCCCCGTAAAATTTATTGCGTGCACATTAATTACCAAAAGCTCGCTCTCCTTGGTTTTAAACAAAGTGGCAAGCGTAACTTTGGGGGTTTTAAGTAAAGGTTCTTTGATTGTATTTTTATATATAACTTCCTGAGGTTCCGCTTTACAGCCTGTTGCAACGCCAGCGGGATAATGCTTTGCGGGGGATAGAAAGCTTACGGCCGTCGTCCAGTAAAGCCCGCTGCTTTCAAGCGTTTTTTTGACGGAGGGCTTTAGCATAATTTCCTGCGTTAAAAATAAGTCCGTCGTTTTGGCCAGATCTAAAAAATCCGCATCCCAAAGCGGGTGCGTGCATTTATGTAAATTCCAAACGCATAGCTTAAATCTGCGCGGGATGAAAGGCAGGCTTGGCGCGCCGTGGTTTAAAAGTATTTTATCGTCATCAGGCTTTTTGTAAAACATAAGCTATAGCGGCAGCTCCGGGCCGGCCGCTTTGGTTTTAGATATTTTTGGTTTAGCCGCTGTCGGGCCTTCTACCTGCACTTTTATCGGGCCAAGGTATGCATCCTGTTTTAAGTAAGCGGTGGGCATCATCTTTGTGCTCGCGTCTCGCACGGCGTGGAAGTGCGGGGACATAAGCTCAATACCCGCTCTGTTAAACTCGTCCTGTATATTTTCGTACAGGTGTGAATATGTGCAGGCCATACAGCTTGCGTCTTGGGTATAGGCGTTAATTTCATACTGTACATAAAAATCGTCCAGGGAAGTCTGCAAAACAAAAGGCTTCGGGTCCTGCATAATGTCCTGCGTTTTGGTTGCCGCGGCGATGAGCAGTTGGTGTATCAGCCTCCAGTCAATCTCATAACCTACCGCCACTTTGGCATGCATAATAATGCCGCCGTTAGCGGCTGACTTGGAGTAGTTGACTGTATTTGCCGTCATAATGGTGGAGTTAGGTATAGTAATAATCTCATTTTTAGGCGTTTTAAGGCGGGTTACTAAGGAGCTTTTTTCCATCACATACCCGCAATGTTCGCCCATCTTAATAATATCGCCAACCTTAAACGGGCGCATATAAGTTATTACAAAGCCTGACACCACATTATTAATAATAGACGTTGAACCTAAAGATAATAATACGCCCAAAAATACCGATATGCCTTTAAATACGTCGGAGTTAGATTTAGGCAAATGCGGGAATATAAATATGAATGTGAATATAAGCAAAAGCACCCAAATTAAATGGTATGTAGGCATAGCCCAATCGGAATGGAAGCCCTTTACCTCCAGCTTATTTGTTGAGATTTTTTCAGCCAAAGTATGCAGGATTTTTGAGGCTATCCTGAATATAACCAAAATAACTATTATGCTAAACAGGTCTGGCAAATAATTCCAAAAACCTACCGCAGCCGCTTGCAGCGGCACTAAAACCAACATAAATAATTTGCCGGCAAGCTGGCGCGTTTGGGGCACTAAGGAGAGGAAAACCAAAACACAAACCAAAGCTATCACCGCTGTTAATAATACACGCAGCCATTTTAAAGCATTAAGGATAAGGCGCGTTTGTTTATCAACATCTATAATATCGCCTATCTTCTCGTCGGTTTTAGCCTTTTTCTTCCAGATAAAAACACGCAGGCGCGAATAGCCTGTATTTAAGTATTTTATAAGCAAAAAGGCCGCCGCCACAGCCAGCAGCGCCAAACCGAGCTGGCGCGCCACCAGCAGCCACCACGCGCCCGCGCGCTCTTTTTCAAGCGTCATAATAATTATATTGCGATATTCTTCGGCAAGTTTTTCACGCGGGATATCAGCCATTTTTGCCTGCTTTTCCGTTACGCCTAAAATTATTTTGCCGAAGTATACTAAATTCGTGCTGTCTTCATCTTTCTCAATTTTCAAATCCTGCGGGTTAAACAGCGCGTCTTTTTTTAATAATTTTATATTGTTTTCTATCGTATACGCGCGGGTTTGCGGCGTTATGCTGCCAAGGTTGCCGTATACGGTAAATAAGGGTTCCCCAAACGGGGCTACCTGCGCCTGCTCTACCGGCTGGGCGGCTTTTGTGTTTTGGTTTGCAGGCGCGGCATTTTTAGTTTGCGCAAAAAGCGCGGCGTTTAAAATAAATAATGCGGAAAAAATAAATAATTTATAAATCGTTTTCATAAAAGATAATGGCTCCGTTCGCTTATAATATGCGGCCTTATACAAAGCATTTATATCATTTTAATGGAGTATTTGCCATCAGTCTGTTATATTAGGGGGCTGCATTAAAGTGAGCTCGCGGCCCATTGCGCGGCCTATGCTTACGGCGGCTTCCATAAAGATTTTATTAAGGGCAAAGTAACGCTGATAGGCTGCCCTAAATTAGATGTGGAGGACTATAGTAAAAAATTA
Organism: uncultured Elusimicrobium sp.; assembly: GCA_964415545.1. Classification (GTDB taxonomy): domain Bacteria; phylum Elusimicrobiota; class Elusimicrobia; order Elusimicrobiales; family Elusimicrobiaceae; genus Proelusimicrobium. Next base: position 289,542 of record CAYQAU010000001.1, on the reverse strand, counting down.
ACAGAAATAATTATATAAAGAGTATAATGGCGGTAAGGATGGAAGTACCCTGCTGCAGCGGGCTTGAGGCTATGGCAAAGCAGGCATTGGCGGCAAGCGGTAAAGTGATACCGTGGTCTGTTAAGATAATTACCGTCAACGGCGGTATAGTGGAAGAAGAGTAAGGGGGAAATATGTCAATGTTCTGTTTTCAATGTGAGCAAACGATGAAAGGCGAAGGCTGTACCATACAAGGCGTCTGCGGAAAGGACCCGCAAACCGCGCTTGAGCAGGATAAACTTACGGCGGAGCTTATAAATTTATCACAGGCTGTAACGGCTTGGGGCAAATTAAGCAAGCGCGCGCGTGAACTTGTGGTAGACGGCCTCTTTACATGCGTAACCAATGTGGATTTTGACGCGCCGTCTGTAACTGCGCTTACTGCGGAAGTTCTAAAAGAAAGGAAAGCCATAGAAGAAGAGGGGGAGTTTGAGATAGAGCCCTACCCATACCAAGACCTTTGGGCAGGGCAAAATGATGACCGTTCGTTGAGAAGCGCGCTCTTATTTGGCCTGCGCGGCATGGCGGCCTATGCGCACCACGCGCGGGTTTTAGGGTTTGAGGATAGCGCGGTAAACGAATGGTTTTTTAAAGGCTTAAACTCCTTAAGGCTTAAGCTTTCCGCAAGTGAGAGGCTGGCTCTGATAATGGAATTTGGCCAAATCAATCTGCGCTGTATGGAAATTTTAGACGAAGCCAATACCTCAACCTATGGCACGCCCGCGCCGACTAAAGTCAGTACCAATATTGAAAAGGGCCCTTTTATCATTATTACGGGGCATGACTTAAAAGATTTAAAAATACTGCTTGAGCAAACGCAAGGCATGGGCGTCAACATTTATACTCACGGTGAAATGCTGCCCGCGCACGCTTACCCCGAGCTTAAAAAATATAAACATTTAAAAGGCAATTTCGGCACTGCGTGGCAGAACCAGCAAAAGGAGTTTGCCGATGTCCCCGCGCCAATACTCTGGACTACAAATTGCATTATGATACCGCAGGCAAGCTATAAAGATAAAGTTTATACAACTTCCGTGGTGGCGTTCCCGGGCACAAAGCATATCAAAGCCGACGCCAAAGGCAACAAAGATTTTACGCCGCTTATAGAGGCCGCGCTTAAAGCGGGCGGCTATAAAGAAGATAAGCATATGACGGGCATCAACGGCGGGGACGTACTTAGCGTCGGTTTCGGGCGCGGCACGGTGCTTGCCGCTGCAGACAAAGTGATAGAAGCCGTAAAGAAAGGGGAGATTAAACACTTCTTCCTGGTAGGCGGCTGCGACGGGGCAAAGCCCGGGCGCAACTATTATACGGAGTTTGTAAAAAAGACGCCCAAAGACAGCATAGTGCTTACCTTAGCCTGCGGTAAATACAGGTTTAATGATATTGATTTAGGCACAGTAGCAGGCCTGCCCAGACTTATGGATATGGGGCAGTGTAATGACGCATACAGCGCCATACAAGTTGCCATAGCTTTAAGCAAAGCTTTTAATAAGCCGATAAACGAACTGCCGCTTACATTGGTATTAAGCTGGTATGAGCAAAAGGCGGTTTGCATATTGCTTACGCTGCTTTCACTTGGTTTAAAGAATATCTATTTAGGCCCCTCTTTGCCTGCGTTTTTGTCGGAAAATGTGCGCGGAATAATAGTTAAGGAGTTTGATTTACACCCTATAACCACGCCTGATGAGGACCTTAAAAAGATACTCGCTTGAGCTTAAAATACAATAAAAAAGGCCGCTTTAAAAGCGGCCTTTTTTTAGAAGTTGAATCTTTCCTGCTGTTTAACCTTGCGCGGCATTTGGGGCGGATAATTTTCCTCCACCATTTTTTTAAGCGGCGTTTTTAAATACATATTGCGGTATATTGCATATTGTTGCGCGGCTTTTTTGTAGCAGCCTGATTCCTTTTCCACATTAATTAAAGGCCTGGTGTCTGCCGTAGCGTCAATATAATCATCAAAAATCGGGCCATCCTTTGTCATATAGCTTGTATGTGTAAGGCATTTGCCGAGTTTGTAAAGATGGGGCTTGCCATCCTTTTTTTCATTATAGTATTTAACGCGCTTTGCGCCTCCTTTTTGATTATCTTGGCGTAGGGCTGTGCCATTGCTAAGCAGGATGGTATATTCGTCAGCGCCTTTAAATACGGCATAGGCAAATACTCTGCACCATTCCTTATCAACATTATCGGCTTTCCAGTTACAAAGCTTAGGCATAAAGTCGCAGTTGGGCAAAGTTTCTATGATTTCGCCCGTATGACTGTAAATAACTTTTGCGTCTTTTACAGATAGTTTGGGGTACTTGCGGGTTAAAAAGCCGGCCGCAAACTCCTCTTTACACTTTTGGTAATCTTGCTCTACATTTTTAAAGGAGGTTTCAATCCTTTTTGCTAAAGCGTCGCTTTCCTTCTTTTGCGCTTCTATTTTTATTTTTGTTTTCTGCATACTTTGCTCAAGCTTATCCTGGGCGTAAGCGGCAGGTATTGCTAAGGCAAGCATTGTAAATACTGCAAGTATTTGTTTTTTCATAAGTGCGCTCCTAACCGAGATACTAGCTGTTTTTGCGCTTTTTGTCTATATATGTTTGCAGCCTGGGTTTTATTGTGCTTACAACGGGGCCGTAAATAACCTGTACAGCCTGCCCGTTAATAACAGTGCCCACGGCGGCGGACTTCTTTAAAGTATCTTTATTTACTTTTGAACTGTCTTTAACATTAAGTCTTAATCTTGTCGCGCAGCATTCTATGCCGCCTTCAAAATTATCCAAACCGCCTAAGCCTTCTATGATATATTCAAGCTGTTGGTCCTTTTGTCCGCCTTCAGTTTTAACTTCAGGCTTTTGTTCTGCGGCAGGCGTTTGTTGCGCGCTTTCTTTTTTAGCCTCATAGTCAGCCTTGGTATAAAGCTTTGTTTCTTCGGCGTCGGGCTCTCTTCCCGGGGTGGGCAGGTTCCACTTTGTTATTACCCATTTAAACAGATAATAATATATGACAAAATAGGCTGCAAAAATAGGCAAGAGCCTTACCCAGTTTGTCTTTGCATTGCCCTGCATTACGCCGTAGAGTACAAGGTCAATAAGCCCGCAGGAGAAGGTTGTCCCTATCGTGATATTAAACAGATGCGCCAAAACGAAGGAGAAGCCCGCAAACACGCAATGCACTACATAAAGTATCGGGGCGACGAAGAGGAAAGTAAACTCAATAGGCTCGGTAATACCTGTGATAAAAGAAGTCAAAGCGGCGGAGAATAATAAACCGCCCACCAGCTTGCGTTTATTGGTATTTGCCGTCTTATACATCGCCAAAGCTGCGCCCATAAGGCCCGCCATCATAATGGCGTATTTACCTGTCATAAAGCGCGCGGCCTCAATGGCAAAATGCTCGGTATTGTGTGATGCCAGCTGGGCAAAGAATATATTTTGCGCGCCATAATACATCGTGCCGTCAACATTTAACGCGCCGCCTAAACCCGATTGCCAAAAAGGCATATAAAACACATGGTGTAAACCAAAAGGTATTAAAGCGCGCTCCATAAACCCGAATATGAAAGTACCGTAATAACCCGTCTTAACAACCAGCGCGCCGCTTGCCAAAATCATCTTTTGGATGGGCGGCCAAACAGCAAAGCAGGCCGCGCCGACAAGGATATAAGCAAGCGTGCAAATAATCGGCACAAACCTTACCCCGCCGAAGAAGGAAAATACTACAGGCAGCTCAATCTTATAAAATTTATTATGCAGATATCCCACGCCCAAACCTACTATAATGCCGCCGAAGATGCCCATCTCCAAAGTAGTAATGCCAAGCGTGGTGCCTATTGTGCCTTGGATGACGGTGGGCGCAAGCGCGCCGTCTGGCAAAATCTGCCCGCTAAACATCAAAAGCTTATTGATGGTTGTATGCATGATGATAAAGGAAATTGTGGCGGAAAGCACGGCCACGGCCTTTTCCTCTTTAGCCATACCAAGCGCGACGGCCATAGCAAAAATTAAAGGTAAATTTGCAAAAATAGCGCCGCCGACGGAACTCATAATAATAAACATATGGTTTAAAATTGTTCCGTTGCCCATGATAGCTTCCAGCCCGTATTGCTGCACGGTAGCCATATTAGAGAAGGAGGCCCCTATACCAAGCAAAAGGCCCGCTACAGGCAATATGGAAATAGGTAAAAAGAAAGACCTACCCACGGTTTGAACGATAGTCAGTATTTTATTTTTTGAAGACATTAAATAATGCTCCTGTATTTTTATGGTTTTTGTTAATAGACGGAAAGGACCGCTGTAATGCGGCTCTTAAAAAGATGATATCTTATCTTATTTAATGTTTCAAGCGCGCAGCGGCCCTTTTTATATTTAATGTTTTGCCAAGTCAGGCAGTAATTTGCTTAACAGATAGTCGGAGAGTGCTTCACGGCGTTGTTCCGTAAAATCTTTTTTGCGCATCATAAGCAAAAATAATCCGCCGGAAATCACATGCAAAATCTCTTCCGTAAATTCTGCTTCTTCGTCATTGAGTTTAGGGTTCATTTTTTTGATTTGAAGTGTAAGCCACTTTGCCATTTTAAGTTCGGCGCTATGCATAATTGCGTCAATGGCGGGGTTTCGGTTGGCTTCTGCATGTATCTCGCCCATTATTTTGATGTCCTGCTTATCACCTTTAAAAAAGCCGTTTAGAAAGCCGGAGTCTGACATTTTTGCTACGCTTCTGCAAAATACGTCTTCTGCAATAGCCAGCGCGATTTCTTCCTTGCTGGCAAAGTAGCGGTAAAGCTGGCCTACGTTTATGCCCGCCTCTTTAGCTATTCTCGCCACGCTTGCCGCGTGGAAGCCTTTATCAGCTACGCATTTTTTTGCCGCCTGCACGATTTCTTTTCTTCTGTTGTCGTCTCTTTGTTCTTTTGTCAGTTTTTGCATATGCGGGTGCCTCACTATTTTGAAGTTTGCGCGTTTTGCCTTTCGCCGCCGCCAAGCGATTTATACAAAGCTATGCGGTTTGAAAGTTCTGTAAGTATTGTATTTACAAAAGCTTTTTCCGCGTCATAGAAGGTGCGCTGGGACTGCAAAACGTTTAAGTATGTCTCCACTCCTTTTGAGTAGCGCATCTCCGCCAGATCATAACCTTGTTTTGATACATTTACCAGCTCTTTATGCGCGTCAAGCTGTTGGTATATTGTGCCGCGCCTTGCAAGCGCGTTTTTAACTTCCTTAAAAGCGGTTTGTATAGCTTTATCGTATTGGGCTACATAGGACTGGTATTTAGCTTTTGCATATTTTAAATTAGCCAGGTTCTTGCCGCCGCTGAATATCGGTAAATTTATATTGCCGTTATAGGACCAGACTTCAGACCCGTCAGAAAACAGTTTTGAAAGGTCCGCGCTTGCAAAACCCGCCGCGCCTGTTAAGGAGATGCTGGGGAATAGAGCCGCGCGCGCCGCGCCGATATCCGCATTAGCGCTGCGTAAAGTATGTTCGGCGGCTTTTATATCAGGGCGTCTTAAAAGGATTTCAGATGATAAACCCGAAGAAATATCGCCAAGCCATTCTTCCTTTAATGTAAGGCCGTCGGGCAAAAACTCGGCGGGTACAGGCTGGCCTGCTAAAAGCTCAAGCGCGTTGATATCCTGCGCCACAATGGCTGTATAGTTTGCGACGTCGGCTTTCGCTTGCTGGTATATTGTTTGGGCCTGGTATAAGTCCAGCTTGGAAGTTACGCCCGATTCAAAACGCTGCTTTGCGATGTCAGCAGATTTTTCCGCGCTTTTAACCGTGTTCTCGGCAATAGTTAAAAGCTGCTTATCGGCAGCCAGCGTAAGCCAGGCGTTTGCCGTCTCCGCCACCAGCGATATTGTGGATGATTCCATCGCAGCCTCACTCGCTAAATACTGCTGGAGCTTGGAATCCGTAAGGCTTCTGTTCTTGCCGAATAAATCAACTTCAAATGCGCTTAAGCCTATTTGTGCGTCATAAGTTTCCTGATGCGCGCCGCTTGTCAGTTTTGACTGGCCCGCGTCCCCGCCCGCATAGATATTTGGCAGCAGCTTTGCGCGCTCAACCCTGTATAAAGCGCGCGCGGCCTCTACATCGGCTATGCGGCTGCGCAAATCCCTGTTGCCGCTTAGCGCTAAGTCTATTACTGCGGCTATTTTCTCGTTCTTTATAAAGTTTGCAAGCTCAAGCTGCTGATGCTCAAAATCTTTTTGGTCCGCATATAAATTGCCTTCTCCCCAGTTTTGCGTTACGGGCAAATCAGGCGTTTTATATTTGGGGGCCAAAGTGCAGCCCGAGGTTAAAAGAACAGTTAATATAATTAATAAATTTTTATTCATTTGTATGGCCCTCTTCTTTTTTACCGAATATCCTGCTTACCAGGATGAAGAATAAAGGTATAAAAAATACCGCAAGCAGCGTAGCGGTAAGCGTGCCGCCCACGGTGCCCGTGCCTATGGCGATACGGCTGTTTGCGCCCGCCCCGCTTGAAAGCGCAAGCGGCAAAACGCCCGCCACAAATGTAAGGGCCGTCATCATAATAGGCCTTATGCGCAGCACCGCCGCTTTTGAAGCGGCCTGCATAAGCGGCATACCTTTTTGGTGTAAATTGTCGGCGAACTCAACCATCATAATGGCGTTCCTGGCGCAAAGGCCGATTGTGGTAAGCAATGCTATTTGGAAGTAAATATTATTTTCCAACCCTCTTGAGGCGGCGGCCAAAACTGCGCCCAAAACGCCCAAAGGTATCACAAGCATTACCGCTAAAGGGATTGACCAGCTTTCATACAAAGCCGCCAAACAAAGGAAGATAATTAATATAGCCAAACCATACAAAACAGGCGCCTGGCCCGATGATATCTTTTCCTGGTAGGAAAGCCCGCTCCAGGAATAATTTGCGCCGTCTATTCCGTTGACTATCTTTTCAGCCTCGTTAATAGCGTCGCCAGAGCTAAAGCCCTCGGCGGAACTGCCTTTAATATTATAGGCGGTCAACCCGTTAAAACGCTCAAGGTTTTCGGCATCAAAAGTCCAGGAAGTATCTGCAAACTCGGAGAAGGAAACCATATCGCCGGCCTGATTCCTTACCGTCCATTTATAAATATCTTCAGGTTTGGATCTTGAGTCAGCCTGCCCCTGCACATATACCTTTTTGACTAAGGAGCGGTCAATAAAATCATTAACATAGCTGCCCGCCCAAGCGCTGTTTAAGGTGGCGTATATATCTGTTAAATTAAGGCCGAAGGTCAAAGCTTTGGCATTATCAAAATTTACTTTAAGCTGCGGCGCGCTGCGCGCATTGTCGGAGCGTATCATACTTAAAACCTTGCTTTTGTTTGCCTGGTCTATAAAGTCCTTACGCAATACATCAAGCTGCGCCCTTTGCGTGCCGCCGGCGGCGGTAAGGTACATTTCAAAACCGTCAGTTTGGCCCAGGCCCATAATGGGAGGGGGCACCATCGCGAAAATCTGCGCGTCCCTTAAGCCGCTAAGATTGGCTGTCGCTCTGCGCGCTACGGCGGCGGCATTATCTTTACGCTGTTCCCAATCTTTAAGTTTGATAAATGCCATACCGGCGTTTTGCATACCGCCGCCAAAGCTGAAGCCCGTTACTATAAATACATCTTGAACGGCATCTTTTTCTTTATCAATAAAGTAATCTTCAACAGCCTTAGCGGTTTTTTGGGTGCGGCCCATTTCCGCGCCTTCAGGCAAGGTGAACTGTACTAAAATTAAGCCTTGGTCCTCATTAGGCAAAAAGCCCGTGGGCAGTTTTAACAGGATAAATAAAGATATTATGATTACCGCAATAAAAGCGATTATCCAGCGCAGCGGTTTTTTTATAACATTGTTTACTTTATCCTCATATTTACCTGTAAGTTTTGCAAAGAACAGCTGGAATTTGCTTTGCTTTTCTTCCTCTTTATACGGCCTTAAAATCATACCGCATAAAGCCGGCGCAAGCGTTACGGCTATTACTACCGATAGGAACATAGCCGCGACTATCGTTATTGAAAACTGCCTGTAAATAACGCCTGTTGATCCGCCGAAGAAGGCCATAGGTATAAATACTACCGCAACTACTACGGCTATACCTACCAATGCGCCGGTAACTTCGTCCATAGATTTTATGGTGGCCTCGCGGGGTGATAGTTTTTCCTCCCTCATCAAGCGCTCCACGTTTTCCACCACCACTATGGTGTCGTCAATCAGCAAACCTATAGCCATAACCATAGCAAAAAGCGTAAGCGTATTAATTGTAAAACCAAATGCCCACAATACCGCAAAAGTGCCCAGCATAATAACGGGCACGGTAAGCGCGGGTATTATTGTTGTGCGCCAGTTGCCCAGGAACAGATACATAACGATAACAACCAGTATAATAGCTTCAACCAAAGTTTTTACGACTTCCCAAATTGACTCACGCACGAAGGTTGAGTTATCGTTTGAATAAGCTATTTTATAGCCTTCAGGCAAATCCTTTTCTATGGCGCTCATAAGCTCGCGTACTTTATCTGATGTATCTAAAGCATTTGCGCCTGAAGCCAGCTGTACGCCTAAGCCGCCGGCGGGGTGGCGGTTAAAATTGCTGGAGAAGTTATAACTTTCGCTGCCCATTTCCACTTCGGCGACATCGCTTAATTTTACAAAAGCGCCGTCGCTGTTACTTTTAACTATAATGTTTTTAAACTGCTCGGGCGTTTGCAGCATTGATACGGCAGTTACCGTTACCGTCAGGTTTTGCGTATCCACGCTTGGCATGGCGCCCAGCTTACCCGCCGCCATTTGCGTATTTTGCTGCTTAATTGCGTTTTCAATATCTGAAGGCATTAAATTGTAAGAACGCAGTTTATCAGGGTCCAGCCAGATGCGCATCGCGTATTGCTGGCCCATTAAGTTGATTGTTCCTACGCCGTCCACCCTTGAAAGCGGTTCCTGTATATTGCTGACTAAATAATCAGCCACGTCAAAACTATTGTCTTTATCGCTTTCATCATAAACAGTTACGACCATAAGCATATTAGACATAGCTTTATCCACTGTTAAACCGTTTTGCTGTACGTCGGCAGGCAAGCGGGAATTAAGCTTCTGCACTTTATTTTGCACCTGCACCTGGGCGGTATCAGGGTCAATATCCTTATCAAAAGTAAGGCGGATATTAGAGCGGCCGCTTGAGCTGCTGGTGGAAGTGAAATATAATAAACCGTCAATGCCGGTAAGTTCTTTTTCTATAATTTTGGTGACGGTATCTTCCACGGTCTGCGCGTCTGCGCCGGGGTATGACGCGCTTATGCTGACTGATGGCAAAGCGATATCGGGATACTGCTCCATAGCAAGCTTATTTAAAGCTACTATGCCCGACAGCATTATGATTAATGAAATTACTATGGCAAAAACGGGCCTGTCTACGAAAAATTTATTCATAACAAAACCCCTTATTTAACTTCCACAGGTTTAACGCTTTGGCCGTTGCGCACTTTATTTGTGCCCTCAACAACTACGCGTTCACCCGCTTTAAGGCCTTGCGCTACAGGCCATTTATCTTCGCGCGCAGGCCCTACTTTTATGCTGCGCTGCTCAATTTTATTATCTGCGTTTACCACAAAGGCGGAAGCCTCGCCCTTCGCATTAAAGGTAACGGCTTGCTGCTTTACTAAAATAGCGTCATTTACATAAGCGCCGTTAAGTATGGTTTTAACATACATCCCCGGCAAAAGCAGGCCTTCGGGGTTGGGGAACTCCGCGCGCAAAGTAACCGTGCCTGTAGATTCATCTATCGCCACTTCCTGCAATTGCAGCGTGCCGTCGTGATTATACATTTGGCTGTCTTCAAGTTTAAGTTTAACATGTACTTTGCTTTCTTTGGTAATTGAAGCGTTTTCAGGCATAAGGTGCCTTCTGACTATCTGCGAGCTTGATTGTATCATGTCAACATAAATAGGATCCAAAGCGCGGATTACCGCTAAAGGGGAGCTTTGGTTGGCTGTAACAAGCGCGCCCTGTGTAAAATTAGAGATGCCGATATAGCCTGAAATCGGCGCCTTAATTTCTGTGCGCTCAAGGCTGATTTGGGCTGATAATGCGGCGGCCTTTCTTTCCTCCACCGCAGCCAAGGCCTGCATATAAGCGGCTTGCGCGTCATCATAATCCTGACGGGAAACGCCATTATGTTTTAACAGTTCCGCATATCTTTCCGCCTTAAGTTTTGCGGCTTCTATATTGGCCTGCGCGCTTTTAAGCGCGGCTGCGGCCTGGTTATAGGCGGCCTGGTAGGTATCACTGTCTATTTTATAAAGGACCTGGCCCGTTTTAACATAATCGCCTTCTTTAAAAAGCCTTTCGCGGATAATGCCGTCCACCTGCGGGCGGACTTCAGACTGCATTGAAGCTTTAACGCGGCCCGTAAGCTCGTTTTCAAGCGGCATTTTTTGCGGCTCTAAAGTCATCACGCCCACTTCTGTATCGGGCATTTGCATGGCGGCGGGCTTCTTTTGGTTTTTAAAAATTATTACCGCCCCCGCTGCTAAAACAATAAGCGATACAACCCCTATAATTACTTTTTTTTGCATATATCACTGCGCCTCACTTTAATTTGAGAGTAAATGTTTACTCTCAAATTATACATGTATTTATAACAATGGTCAACAGATAAAAAAGCCCCGTCTTAAAACGGGGCATATTTATTTGCATTTTGCAGATTAAAAGATATAGAATATAGGCTCTTTACAACAGGGGGTTTTTATGAAAGTATGTATGATTATTACAGACGGTTTTGAAGAGGCGGAGGCTATAGGCTCCTTTGCTATTTTAAAGCGCGGCGGCATTGATGTTGATATATACGCGCTTGAAGGCTTTGAGGCCACGGGCCGCTTTGGCCTTAATTGCTGCGCCTTAAAACCGCTGGCTGAACTTAAAGTCGCCGACTATGAGGCCATTATCCTGCCCGGCGGCCCGCAGTATAAAGCATTGGAGGCAAGCCCCCGAGTGCAGGAACTTTTAAAACAGTTTTATGATGCGGGCAAATATCTTTGCGCCATCTGCGCGGGCCCCACGATACTTGGGCGCGCGGGTTATCTTAAAGGTAAAAATTATACCTGCTTTACGGCTATGGACGCGGATTTCGGCGGCCATTATACGGGCGGATATATAACTACAGACGGTAAGATAATAACAGGCAAAAGCGCAGCTGCATCCATAGACTTCGGCTTTGCCGTTTTAGAAGCGCTTGCAGGTAAGGAGCAGGCCGATAAAACTAAAAAAGAAATATACTATAAAAACTAAATAAAAGGCCTGTGTTTTTTATATCCCGTCTAAATACAGGCGGGGTATTTTTTTGTGTTTTTATAGGCCCTTTGGTCTAATATAAAATATTTACTTGATTTAATGATAAACAATTATATAATGGAATAAACAGATGATGTTTTTAATAAGGGGGTCTTATGGGAAAAGCAGCACAAGAAGTACTGACGCAAAAAGGCGTAAACATTAAGGAATTAGTGGCAAAGCTTAACGAGGCTTATGCCGATGAATGGATGTCCTATTTACAGTATTGGGCGGGCGCGCAGGTTGTGCAGGGGCCGATGAGGCCGTCTGTCCAAAAAGAATTTATGGACCATGCGGAAGAGGAACTTAAGCACGCCAAACTGTTGGTTGACAGGATTATAGAGCTTGGCGGGGCGCCAAATCCCGACGCGCAGGATTGGTTTAAATCCGCCACCTGCAAATATATTAAACCTGATAATATAGATGTGCATGTCCTCCTGAAACAGAACCTTGACGGAGAAAGATGCGTAATTAAGGTATACAATGATATTTTGGAATATGCGCGCAAAGCCGGGGACGCGGTAACCTTCCATATTATAAGGCATATCGTGCAGGAAGAGATGGACCACGAGCAAGACCTTGAAGATTATTTAGCAGATATCGCGCACTTAAAATAATAAGGCAGTTATATCAGCATAAAAAAACCGCAGCGTTTTGGCTGCGGTTTTTGCTTTATATAAAAGTTACTTTATTTATCGCCCATGATAGTTTTTACTTTGTCAATCAAAGTCATAGTGCGAAAGGGCTTAAAACAAAAATCCTTAATCTGCGGGTTGCCCGCGAACATCTTTTCAGATTCTTCCAAAGCCGATGTTACCATAATTGATACGCTTGATAAATCTTCATCCGCAGCCATTTTGGCGGCTATAGCTTTACCGTCAAGGCCGGGGAGCATCACGTCTAAAATAACCATATGCGGGCGAATCTTTTTCATAAGATCAATAGCATTGCGCCCGTTATCGCAGAGGTAAACCTCATAGCCTGCGCGCGTAAGGAGCATATTTAAGAGCTCAAGAATATCCCTTTCATCTTCTACTACAACAATACGTTTTTTAAGTTCTGCCATATAAACCCCTGGGAATTTTTATATACTTTTATATATGTTTATCTTTATCTATATTACAACTTTTTTATGACTAATAACAAATCTTTGGCAAAAACGTGGCAGCAGCTTATAAAATTTGAGCAGGCAAATAAGTTTTTTAAGACTAAGGACACCGTCCTGGTCGGCCTCTCGGGCGGGGCCGATTCTGTGGCTTTGCTTCATTTTATTAAGCAGCTTGCCCTTAAGCGTCAGTTTAGTATTATTGCCTGCCATGTCCACCACGGTTTAAGGGAAGCCGCCGCTAAGGACGCCGCTTTTGCAAAAGAGACGGCAAAAAAACTGGACGTAGATTTTGTTCTTAAAAAAGTAAATGTAAAAAAACTTGTTAAAGATGAGGATTTAAGCATAGAACACGCCGCGCGTAAAGCGCGTTACGCCGCTTTTGAAGAAGTGGCAAAGAAATACAAAGCCTGCACAATCGCGCTTGCCCACCATGGCGATGATAATGCGGAAACTATCCTGCTAAACATCCTGCGCGGCACTAAAGCCAAGGGTATTTTGGGGATACCCGTAACCAGGGCTTTGGGCAAACTAAAAATAGTTCGGCCCTTCCTTTGCATAACGCGCGGGGAAGTGCTTAACTATATAAAAGCGCATAAGCTAAGTTTTATTGACGATGAGACCAACTTCCAGGACATCTATACCCGCAACTGGGTGCGCACACAGCTTTTACCGCTGCTTGAAAGTAAGCAGCCCCAAATCCGCCAACATCTACTTGCAATCGCAAGCGACGCCGCTAAATATATCAAGTAAAATTATTTCGCCCGTGTAAGGCTTGGCTTCTTTTGCAAGCAGCCCTTTTTTTATGCGGCCCAGCGTATAAGTCTCTTTAGCTTTTACGGGGTTTTGCATATAAGGCAAGCCGCTGTCCATATCAATGCCCGTGGGCCCGTCAACGGACACGGTTTTGCCGTTGGCGTTCATACAAATACATAAATATTCATATAGCGGGCTGGGCTTATGTTTGGCGTTTGCGCCAAGGCCGAGCAAAGCGTCAATAATAAGCTGGGCTTTTGCGATGGTTTTACAGGCTTCTTTTATATCATTAATTTCTTTTACGGAAGTGTGGCAGACAAACGCGCGCTTTATATTTTTTAATACCAATTCTTTATATGGGCTGTTTGAAGGCGGCGTAATAAAACAGACTGCCGGTATTTTATGCTCCATAAGATAGCGCGCAACTACAAGCCCGTCGCCGCCATTATTGCCCGCGCCGCAAATTACCGCGACCGGCTGGCCGTCCTGCTTTAAATCATAAGTATTTAGTATTTGCTGGGCGATTAAACGGCCCGCGTTTTCCATTAATATATCGGCGTTAACGCCGCCTGCAATTATATTTTGTTCAAGCAGGCGCATCTCACCCGCCGATACGGGGGCGCAGCTCATTTAAAAACCAGCCAGGAAAGCAGGCCCGCCACGATAAACAGTAAAGAAAATAAGCTTATTACGGAAGGCACGAAAGATAATACAAGCGCAAAGAATGTTCTTAATTTTGAAAGCCCGTAAACGCGCTGCATCATATACAAAATAAAATAAAGCTGTAGTATGAGGATAAGCATTACAACTAAAACCCTGAAGCCTGCTATAGCGGGTACAGCTGCGGCTATTAAAGCATAAGCCACTAAAATGGTTTTAGTAAATTCCGATAAACCTATAAGAGTAAAGAGGCCCGCCGCATTGCCCTTGCCCGTAGTTAATTCCAAAAACAGATGTGATGATGAGGCAAAGAAAAACCCTATGCTTATATCCAAAAATAAAAAGCAGCAGGTAAGCGATAAAAGTATTGTGCCGCCCATCGGCCCGCTTTCTAAAGCCATCATTAAAGTTATGCTTAAAGCGCCCGCTGCGTAGCCCAGCATTGCAAGGGCTAAGCTTCGTTCCGCCAATATTTTATTTATGGCTTTTGCGGGGTTTTCTACAAAGATGAACATATTATTAAAAAAGTTCATAGAGTAGTCCATAAATATGAAACTTTAGGCGTTGTGATTTCTTCCAGTTTATCAAAGCCGAGCTTGCTGTTTAAAGCGGCCGATATAGAAAAGGCTTCAAAGAAATTATTTATTTTTGGCGTAAGCAATTTGATATCTTTATTGCCCGTCATCTGCCCGAGTATCTGGCGCGCGGTTTCTTCGCCGCCCAGCTCGTCAATCATACCAATGGCTTTTGCGCGCTGGCCCGTAAAAATACGGCCGTCAGCATAAAGCTTAAGTTGTTCCACGGGGATATTAGGGCGCGCCTTTTGCACTACGGCAAAAAACTGCTGGTAGGTATCATTTATCATTTCCTGCAAAAGGGCTTGCTCTTCTTCCGTCATCTGGCGGTAGGGGGAGCCCATATCTTTGTGCTTGCCGCTTTTAATGGGCGTCATCTTTACGCCGATTTTATCAAACAAGCCTTCTATATTGCTGCCCTGCATTATTACGCCGATAGAACCCGTAAGCGTGCCCGGCTGCGCAACTATTTTGTCAGCCGCCATGGCCACATAAAAGCCGCCGCTTGCCGCGACGTCCCTGAACATAGCCACAACGGGCTTCTTTTTGGATTTGAAATATAAAACAGCGTCGTAAATATCCTGCACGCTGGCTACCGTGCCGCCCGGGGAATTAATATCTAAAAGTAAAGCGGTAACCTGTTTTTTATCGGCAGCGGCGCGTATCTTTTTTGCTATTGCGGAGGCGTTTTGCTTTGAACCAAAACCCCTTTCGCCCGTTTCCTGTATAATGCCGTTAATTTTAATTACCGCCGCGCCTTGTTTCTTTGAAGCTAAATCTAATAATGTGGAGGACTCTTCCTCAATATCCAGCTTAATTGCGGGCTTTTTAGGAGCAGCAGCCCCTGTTACGGCCAAATAAAGGCCGCTTGCCATAGAGCCTGCAAAAACGATAAACAAAAGCACCAGCCAGGCTTTTACGGAGACTGATTCCTTTTTTGGCTTAGCCTGTTCGGCGACGATTTCTATCTCCTTATCTATATCTTGCGCCGCCGCGTTTTGCGGTTGTTGGTTTTCATTGTTTTCTTGCATTTAATCCCCCTATGGTGTTCCATAAATTATACAAATAAAATGATACAATTATTTATACTTACAGCTTTAAAGGAGCCCTTTATGTTTAACGGCGTTTTAACAGCTCTGATTACACCGTTTAAAGACGGTAAAATAGATTTTGACGCTTTAGGCGTTCTTATAGAAAAACAAATTAAAGCAGGCGCAAGCGGCCTGGTGCTGCTTGGCACTACGGCGGAGACGCCCGCCCTCACATCTGCGGAAAAGCAGGCCATATTAGATTATGCCGCGCCGCTGATAAAAGGCCGCGCAAAGCTTGTTATCGGCGCGGGCAGCAATTCTACGGAAGTTACGCTCTCAAACGTGCGTATGGCGGCCAAATACAGCCCCGACGCGGCGCTTATCGTAACGCCTTATTATAATAAGCCTAATTTAAGCGGTATGATTGCGCATTATAAAGCCGTCGCGGCTGAAGGCCTGCCGATAATGCTTTACCATATCCCGGGCAGAACGGGCCAAAAATTATCACTCGCTTTTTTTGATAAATTGCTGGAAGCCGTGCCTGAAATTATTGCGGTAAAAGAGTCCGATTACGACATCAACCATATCACCGCGATGTCCTTAAAATACGCGGGCGGCCGCCTTGATTATATTTGCGGCAATGATGATATTTGGCCCGTATTTTTAGGGCTGGGCAATAGCGCTATTATATCGGCCGCAGGCAATACTATGGCGCCTGTTTTTGTAAAAACGCAAAAACTTTTTAATGAAGGCAAAGTAAAAGAAGCGGCAAACTGTTTTGCCAAAGCTTATGGCCTTATCGGCGCAAGCTACCTTGAAGTAAACCCCACATGCAGCAAATATATTTTAAGTAAACTGGGCATATGCGGCGCGGATGTAAGGCTGCCGCTTGGGCCTTTAGATAAAACTACCGAAACTAAAATAGATGAAATTTTAGCCAAAACAGATAAAGAGTTTTTTATATGAACAATGTATCAGTACTAAAGTTTGGCGGCAATACTTTGGCCAATAAAGAGAAGATACTCTTGGCCGTCAAATTAATAAAACAAAGATATGACGCAGGCGTTTTGCCCGTTGTAGTGGCCTCGGCCAACGGCAATATGACAGATATCCTTTTAGATAATGCTTACTCCTTAAGCAACAGCCCCGACAAAAGGGAGCTTGATATGCTTATAACCACGGGGGAGCGCATAAGCGTGGCCTTGCTCTCAATAGCTTTGCACGAGGCGGGCGTTCCGTCAATTTCCCTTACAGGTTCGCAAATCGGCCTGCTTACCACCGCGCAGCACGCGGGCGCAGATATTATGGCGCTTAAGAGCGACAGGCTGTCCAAAGAAATAGAGCAAAAGCATGTGCCTATAATAGCGGGCTTCCAGGGCATAGGGCAAAATAAGGAAATTACAACTTTAAAGCGCGGCGGCTCCGACGTATCTGCGGTATTTATCGCAAGCGAGCTGGGCGCAAAATATGTGGAAATGATAAAAGACGTTGAGGGCGTTTACGACAAAGACCCTAATAAGGCCAAAGACGCGCAAAAACTTAACCTTTTAGATTTTGACATTATGTACAAACTGGCTTTGGAGGGCGCAAATGTGCTGCACCCCGACGCCATAAAACTTGCTAAAGAAAAGAATATAGAAATCAGAATCGTCTACTATAAAACGGGCGAAGTCGGGACGGTAATCAAATGACAACTATCGGCGTATACGGAGTAAACGGAGTAGTAGGGCAGTTAATGTTAAAGGAGCTGGGCAGGATGCCCGTTAAGGCTGAAGTAAAAACTTTTGGCCGCGCAGATGAGCCGCAGCCTACGGATATCGCCATCCTTTGTACTGACGATGTTGTAAGCGAACAGCTCGCGCCGAAACTTAAAGGCAAGGCAAAATTTGTTATAGATATGTCGGCGCGTTTCCGTATGGATAATACCGTGCCGCTTGTTATACCTGAAATTAATTCCCACGCGATTACACAAGACACTTGGCTTATAAGCAGCCCTAATTGCACGACGACGGGGCTTGTAATGGCTTTGCACCCGTTGCGCTTTAAATATACATTATCGGAAGCATTCTTTTGCTCCTACCAGGCGATAAGCGGCGGCGGCAAAAAGTTATTGGAAGATTTCGCAAATGAAAGCTCCCTCTACCGCGCAAACTGCGTGCCTTTAATAGGCTCAATCCTGGAAAACGGTTTTACTTCCGAGGAAATGAAAGGCATTAATGAGACGCGTAAAATCCTTGAATTGCCCGCCATTAAAGTGCGCCCGCATACGGTAAGGGTGCCTGTTGTAATAAGCCACAGCCTGGGCGTAAGTTTAAGGGCAAAAGAAGATTTTAATTTAAGCGAAGTGGAAACCCTGTTTGAAGCGCAAGACGGCATTGTCTATGACAGGAAGATTCACACGCCTAAAGAAGTTGAAGGTACGGATGATGTCTTTATCTCCCGTTTAAGGCTTGATACTGAGGATAAAAATATAATCCACTTCTGGATAACCTTTGATAACCTGCTTAAAGGCGCGGCTTTAAACGGCCGCCAGATAGCGCAATACCTTATGGGGAAATACTTTAATGACTAAAGTTGCCATAAACGGAGCGGGCGGCAAAATGGGCCGCATGATTGCCGATATTATTGAGGCCGATACAAGCCTTAATATGCAAATAGTCTGCAAAAGGGAAGAGGGCGCGGCGTGCAATGAAGGTTTTGATTTGATGATAGACTTTTCATTGCCTGAGGGTGCGCGCGAAGCTTTTGCCCTTGCCAAAAAAAATAAAGCGGCATTTCTTACCGGGACGACCAACCTGCCCCAGGATTTTGTTGAAGAACTTAAAGCGGAAAAAGAGATACCTGTCTTTTACTCGCCCAATGTAAGCATAAGCGTTTACCTTTTTAAAGAACTTATAAAAAAGGCCGCGGCTTATTACCCTGCATATACCAAACATATGCACGAGATACACCACACACAAAAGAAAGACGCTCCCAGCGGCACGGCTAAAAGCTTGGCGGAGGCGGTAAGCTTTCCTGCGGAGCAAATTACATATGAACGCACGGGTATTGTGCCCGGCACACACAGTTTGGTTTTAACCTCGCCCGAGGGGCTTGAAAATATAACCCTTACCCACGAGGCTGTTGACAGGAAGCTCTTTGCGGCAAGCGCGGTAAAAATAGCTGCTTGGCTTGGCGGGCGCAAAGCGGGCTTCTATGATATGCAAGACTTTGTTGAGGATAAAAAATGAAAATACACTTTGTAGGCGTCGGCGGTATAGGTATGAGCGCGCTGGCCCAATTACACGCTATGGGCGGCGATGAAGTTACAGGCTCAGACAGATTAATAAATAAAGGTTTTACAACATTGCCCATTTGGCGGCACCTTATAAAACTGGGCGTAAAAATTTACCCGCAGGACGGCAGCGGCATAGACGCTAAGACGGACGTTGTAGTCTTAACCTCAGCCATAGAGCCTGATAATATAGAAATACAGGTAGCAAAAAAGTTTGCCATACCTATACTCCACCGCTCCGACCTTTTGGCAAAGCACGTCAAAGAACACCGCACAATAGCGATATCGGGCACAAGCGGAAAAAGTACAACAACGGCTATGGTTTTTGAGATTTTAAAACAGGCGCGTAAAGATCCTTCGCTCATCACGGGCGGCATTTTACTAAGCTTGCAGGAAAAGGGATATTTCGGCAATGTATACAAAGGCAAAAGCGATATCCTTGTGATTGAGGCTGATGAAAGCGACGGCACTTTAGTCAATTACCACCCTAAAATCGGCGTAATGCTCAATTTGGCAAAGGACCATAAGGAGCTTGATGTACTAAAAGGCTTCTTCCAAAAATTCAGTATTAATTGCGACAAATTTATTATTAATGCGGAGGAGGAGAACCTCTCCCAAATCGCGGGCAGCTGCAAAACGTTCGGCTTAAAGCACGGCGATACTATCGCCAAAAACTTAAGGATGACGGGCCATTACAGCACGTTTACGGTAGACGGCCAAAAATTCAAAATCAATATGATTGGCGAGCACAATGTAAAAAATGCGCTTGCGGCAATATCCGTCGCCAAAGAGATGGGCGTCAAACTTGCCACAGCCGCCAAAGCATTGGAGAATTTTAAAGGCATTTACCGCCGCTTTAATACTATCGGCGTGCATAATAATATAGAAGTTATAGACGATTTCGGGCATAACCCGCATAAAACAGCTGCGACTATAAAGGCCGCCAAACTGCGTGGCAAACGCGTTTTGGCTTTTTTTCAGCCGCATGCTTTTACTTCGGTACAGCTTTTGCTTAGGGAGTTTATTGAGGAATTTTCCGCCAATATAACGCCGCCGCATATGCTGTGGCTCGGGGAGATTTATTACGCGGGCGGCACGATACCAGAACATATCTCCAGCAATCTTATTTACCAAGGCCTTAAAGCTAAAGGCGCGCCCGTTAAATATCTGCCATGCAGGCACGATACTTTGGCTGATATCGCAGCCAGCGCAAAACCCGGGGACGTTATCCTTGTCATGGGTGCGCGCGATCCTACTTTGACTGATTATGCTAAAGAGATTTTTGCCGCAATCCAAACCAAAGGATATAAAAAGAAGCCTTGTAAAGATTGCCTGTTAAACGCAAATAAATTATTTAAATAAAAAAATCCCCCTGCCAAACAGGGGGATTTTTATGTGTATATATTTGTTTAGAGATATGCCGCGCCTTCAAACGCCATATTTGTCGGGCCTGTCATAAGGACGTGTTTGTCTTCTGCGCGCCACTCTATTGTAAGTATGCCGCCGTCCATAATAATCTGCGCTTTATTGCCTTTAATTAAAGCCCTTCGCGCCGCTGCTACAAGCGTGGCGCAAGCGCCGCTGCCGCAGGCCATTGTTATGCCCGCGCCGCGTTCCCACACGCGCATTCTTATTTTATCATCAGCCAAAACTTGTGCAAATTCAACATTCGTTTTTTGAGGGAATAATTTATCGCTCTCAACCTTCGGCCCTGTTACAGCGGGGTCTACCGAGGCAATATCATCAACAAAAAATACGGCGTGCGGGTTACCCATAGATACGGCGACAGGCTCTTTTAAACCGTCAATGCTAAGCGGCAGTTTTAGGGTATCGCAGTCTTTTGAAAGTGGGATATTTTGCCAGTCCAAAGCGGGGCGGCCCATATCAACGGTAATTAAATCACCCTCATAAGCGGTAAGTATTTTCCCGTCGGGGGCCTCAAGTTTAAGCGGGGCTTTTGCACCTTGGCTAAACAGCAGCTTTGCTATGCATCTTGTACCATTGCCGCATGCGCCCGCAGGCGAGCCGTCAGCATTATAAATAAGCATTTTAGCGTCCGCATTTTGCGTGGTTGTTATGATAAAAAGCTGGTCAAAACCAACGCCCGTTTTGCGGTTGCCAAATTTAGCTATTTGGGCGGCTGTTAAATTTACAGGTTGGGTGCGGCCGTCAATAATCATAAAATCATTACCAAGCCCATCCATTTTGATGAAGGGTATTTTTATCATAATTTTAAATTTTTAATTCTTTCCACAGCTTTTAAAGTATTATCGCGCTGGCCGAAAGCCGTTAATCGGAAGTATCCTTCCCCGCCCGCGCCAAAACCGCTGCCGGGCGTGCCGACTATATGCGCCTTTTCAAGCAAAGTATCAAAGAAGTCAAAAGATTTTACGCCCTCGGGCAATTTAAGCCAGATATAAGGCGCATTTTTGCCGCCGTAGACGGTAAAACCCGCCGCTTTAAGGCCTTCGCTTATAATTTTTGCATTCTCCATATAAAAAGCTATCAGTTCTTTAACCTGCGCTTTGCCTTCGGGGGAGAACACAGCCTCCGCCGCGCGCTGTACTATATATGGTACGCCGTTAAATTTTGTGGTATGCCTTCTGCGCCAAAGCGGGT
This sequence comes from uncultured Elusimicrobium sp., assembly GCA_964415545.1. GTDB lineage: Bacteria > Elusimicrobiota > Elusimicrobia > Elusimicrobiales > Elusimicrobiaceae > Proelusimicrobium. Next base: position 268,174 of record CAYQAU010000001.1, on the reverse strand, counting down.
TAAGTTCTATAGCTTTGCCGTTACTGTAACCTTTTAAAGCTTTTGGTACGACCATATAGGCGCATCTTAAACCCGTAAATCCTGCTGTTTTAGAGAAGGATCGCACTTCTATTGCCACTTCTTTTGCCCCTTCAATTTCATAAATGGAATGCGGGATATTTTTGTCCTGTATATACTCTTTGTAAGCGGAGTCAAAAATAATTACGGAATTATTTTTTTTTGCATAATCCACCCATACTTTTAAGTCCTCTTTAGTCATCGCCGTACCCGTGGGATTATTGGGGGAGCAAAGGTAAATAAGGTCCGCCTTTTCTTTGGGTAAGGGCGGCATAAAATTATTTTGGGCTTCGCATAAAAGCTTCTCCACATGACGGCCCGCCATGATATTTGTATCAAGGTAAACGGGGTACACGGGATCGGCAATCGCCACGCGGCAGGAGGGGGAAAAGATTTCCTGGATATTGCCTACGTCGCACTTTGCGCCGTCGCTTACAAAGACTTCATCGGCATCTAATGATACGGTGCGCGCTTGGTAATCGTTTGTGATAATAGCGTTTATAAGGAAGTCATAACCCTGCTCTGGCCCATAGCCGCGGAAGGTGTCTTTTGAGGCCATCTCATCAGTAGCTTTATGTAAAGCTTCAATACAGGCTTTTGGTAAAGGCTGCGTAACATCACCGATTCCTAAACTTATAACCTGCGCCTGCGGATTATTCTGCTTAAATTCTTTAACTTTTTTTGAAATAGTAGGGAAAAGGTAATTTTGCGCCAAATTAAGATAATTTTTATTAATATCTGCCATTTTTTGCTCCGTTTTATTGAACTTTTGTATATAAAAATGATAGCATTAAGTTTATGAAAAAAACAATTTTTATACTGACGTGCCTGCTTGCGTTTTGCGCCTGCAGTGAAAAAACCAAAGTAACCAACTATGGCAATGACGGTACTGAGATTATCTGCTTTGGCGACAGCCTGACCGAAGGCGTCGGTTCGGTTGAAGGGATAACCTATCCTTATGTTTTGGGGCAGGAGGTCTCTTTACCCGTGGTAAATATGGGTTACTCGGGTATGACCAGCGCGCAAGCGCGCGCCGCAGTCAGGAACTTGGCTGACCATAAGCCTTATATGGTTATAATAGAATTTGGCGCAAACGATATGATGCGCCGCCTTCCGTTTACCCAAACTGTAAAGAATATGGAAGCGCTTGTGGATGAAGTCCACAGGCTGGGCGCCATTGCTGTAATAGCCGATACAGGCGGCAACGCGCTGATGAAGCCGTACAGCAAAGAGTTCAAAAGGATAGCGGAAGAGAAAAATGCTGTATTCATCCCCGGTATTATGGATGAGGTTTTCAGCGATCAAAACCTTAAGTCAGATGAAATCCATCCCAACTCGCAAGGCTATACAATAATAGCTTTAAAAATACTGGGCATTATAAAGCCGTATCTTGAAGGCGCAAAAGCCGCTAAAAAATAGAAGCAGTTCTACATATAAACAAAAACTCCCCGCCATAAAACGGGGAGTTTTTGTATGTATAAATCTTAATTTTATTCGCTGATATGCGTATACATCGGATTAATTACGCCGGGTAATAACTGCGCAATGCCGTCAACGACGAACTGTACCGCAATGGCGCAAAGTATCAAACCCATAGCGCGCGATACTATCTGCATACCGTTGCGCCCGAGTATCTTAAAAAACCATCTTGAAAGGAAAAGCACCGCGCCGATAATGGTACACGCGCCCGCCAAAGCCAGCAACATAGCGATATTGGTAAGCCAGCCGTCGGCTTTCTGCGCATAAAGAATTATTGTGGTAATAGTGCCTGGGCCGACAAATATCGGCGTAGCGACAGGTACTATAATACTGCTTAATCTTTTTGTAGCTTCAAGGAAAGGATTAACAGGCGTAACAGGGTGTTGCAGGCCTTCATTATCAAATTTAGGTTTACCATTAAGCATCCGCATACCTATCATCATAATTAATATGCCGCCGGCGATTCTGAAGGCGGGTATCGTTATGCTGAAAGCCCTTAAGAAAGGCTGGCCCGTAAAGTAGAAAAACAGTGAAATAACAAAAATAGCCAAACCCATAAGCTTAGCAAGGTTTTTTTGTACTTCGGCGGAGTCATCGTTTACATGTTCAAGAAATATCGGGACGTTCCCTATCGGGTTTAAGATAGCCAGCATGGCTATGAAGAAGTTTAAGACTAAAGCAAAATCAATTTGCATTTTTTATCCTTAAATAAAATGGGCAGTACAGGGATTGAACCTGTGGCCTTCCGCGTGTGAGGCGGACGCGCTACCGCTGCGCCAACTGCCCGTTTCTTTTTAATATTTTAGCAAACTTTAGCAAATGACACAATCTGATTATTTCACCGTCTGAATATATGGGCGCTTATTATTTTTATCTTATATTTGCCGCGCTGTGCCCTGCGCTCCCCTTTGCCTCTAGTCTGCATGGGGGCACTGGCGCGAAGGCTTTTAATTTATTATGATATCTGTATGTTAGAGCAAGAACCCGCAACCCAAAAAGCATATACCAGCCTGGCCAATAAATACCGCCCGCAGACATTTGAGGCGGTCGTCGGCCAAGACAGCGTTTCTAAGACATTGATGAACGCCGTTAAATCAGGCAGGATATCGCATGCCTATTTATTCTACGGGCCCAGGGGCTGCGGCAAAACTACAACGGCGCGCCTCTTAGCCAAAGCATTAAACTGTACGGGCGGCGCGGCTGATGGCCCTAACCCTTCACCTTGCGGCAAATGCCCGCAATGCCTTGAGATTGCGGCCTCATCAGATTTAGACGTGCTTGAGTTGGACGCGGCGAGCAATACGCAGGTAGAAAAGGTAAGGGAAGCGATAATAGAGACTGTCTCCTTAGCCGCAGGGCGCGACAGATACAAAATTTTTATTTTGGACGAAGTCCATATGCTTTCCACCTCTTCGTTTAATGCTTTGCTTAAGACGATAGAGGAGCCGCCGCAGCATGTAATTTTTATACTTGCTACGACGGAGCTGCATAAAGTGCCTTTAACAATATCCTCCCGCTGCCAGACATTCAGATTCAAGCCGATAGAGGAAGGCCAGTCCGCCTCGCACCTTATGGATTTAGCCGAGGCTGAAGGCATTGATATGGAACAGGGCGCGGCGGAAATAATAGCCAAAAACGCGGGCGGCGCGCTTCGCGACGCGCTTACAATAATGGATAGGGCAATAGCTTTTTGCGGCGGCAAGATAACGGAAGCGGCCGTCGGTGAAATGCTTGGCCTTATGCCTAAAGATTTAGTGCAAAAAGCGGCTGTAGCCGTAGTCAATAAAGACGCCCGGCAGCTGCATGAAGTCTTTGACACAATAAAGAAAGAAGGCTTTGACCCGCTTGGCCTGCTTAAAGATTTAAAGAACGCTTTCGGCAATATTTTCTACTTCAGCATCAAAGCCGCGCCCGAGCCTTTTGCAGGCGCGGAAGCTTTGCTTAAAGAGCATTCGGCGGCATATATCGCGGGGCTTACGCGTAAAATTTCAAAAGTTATAGACGAAGTTAAATTCAGCGATACGCCTTTGCTTTCGGCGGAAGTGGGCCTCTTTACCGTTATGGAAAGCAGCCTTGATTTGGACCAATTTATTAACCGCTTAAGCGCGCTTGAAGCAGCCTTAAGCAGCGGGGATTTTGCCTCACAAACGGAAAAAAAAACTCTAAATGAGCCGCCCGCGCCCCAAAAAGCCGTACAAACTCCTCAAAACCCGATAATAAAGCCACAACTTAAAGAAGAATTGCCCGCAGCTACAGCGCAGCAGCCTGTAGTCAGCGAGCCGCCCACAGCCTTAAGCGCGGACGCGGCGCAGATTTTATGGGCCGATTTTAAAAAAGCTTTATCGGCCAAATTCCCGTTTTTATATGAAAGCCTTTTAGACGCGCATACAAATATAACGCCTGATGCGTGGGAGCTTTCTTTTAGCCCTGATGACGATTTTTCTATGGATATAATGAAACGCCGTATGAACGACCTTAAAACCATAGCAAAGACAGTCGGCGCGCAGAGCATGGAATTTATTTTTAAGATTGACGTCTCTTTACACGCTAAAAAAGAGGCCGCGCCCGTCCCGAAACTTAAACCCGTTTTTACGAAACCTTCCACTGCGCACAGTGCGCCGCAGGCGCAAAAATACAGCGCGCCTAAAACGCATAATGCTGCGGCGGTAAAAGTTAAAGAGGCTTCTTCTCCCGTTGCAGTTCTTAGCGCGGAGGAGGCATTTGTTGAGGGCGATTATTCTGCCGATGCGGATTTGCCCCCAAAACAACAGCCTGCGGACAAAGCTGCAGTTAAGGCGCAGACCGTGCAGGAGCAAAAGGAATCTGAACACTTTTCAACCGAGCCTACCGCTACGGCAAAGCGCATTTTAAAAGTTATAGAAGGTACTTTGGCGGAGGAATACTGATATGAAAAGCTTTGAGCGTCTTATAAAAGCATTCCGCCGTTTGCAGGGCGTGGGGCCCAGGCAGGCGGAAAGGTTTACCCTGCACTTTTTACGCGCGCCTGAAAGCGAGGTGGCGGAGTTTATGCAAGCCTTAAAATCTATGCGCGAAAATGTAAACTACTGCCCTGAATGTTTTGCCTACAGCGAAGGCGGGCTTTGCGAAGTCTGTTCTGACGACACGCGCGACCGCAGCCTTTTGTGCGTGGTGGAGGAAGCCAAAGATATTGAAGCAATAGAAAAAACTAAAACCTATAACGGCGTTTACCATGTGCTGCACGGTTCAATCTCACTTTTGGACGGACGCAGCGCAGATACCCTTAAAATCAAAGAACTTATAATGCGCGTGCAAAATACGGATCAGGAAGTGCGGGAAGTCATTATCGCCACCAACCCCGATACGGAGGGGGAAACAACATCGCTTTATATAGCCGACGTCCTGCGCGGCCTTGTCGGCAAAATTACGCGTATAGGTTATGGCATGCCGCTTGGCGGTCATATAGATTATATAGACGAGCTTACGCTCACCCACGCGCTTAAAGGCCGCACCAAATTATGATGCACGCCAGCTTCTTTAAAAGGCCTCTGCTTTTACTGCTGGTTGTATATTGTGTTTTCCTTTCTTTCTACCTAAAAATCCCAAAACCCGATGCGGGCGATATCGCTCTTAATTTACCTGAAACGGAACAAACCGTTGAGGGTGAGGTCCTAAGCTATCCGCGTATTAAAAAAGATATACAGAGCTTTACTTTTGATTTAACGCGCGCCGATGGCATTGCCCAAAACTCCCGCATTCAGGTATACTGTAAAAACTGCCCTGATATTTTGCGCGGCCAAAAACTTATAATGAACGGAAATTTTAAAGAGATAAAAACACAAAATAATTTTGGCAGTTTTAATTGGAAGGAATATCAGGCAAGGCGCGGGGTCTTCAGCTCATTTTATTGCGAGGACAGGCCCGAAGTCAAAGACGCGTCTGTGTTTTGGACGGCCGTATCCAAAGTGCGCAACAGCATTTTAAAGGTGTTTAATGATAATTTCCCCAAACCGCTTAATATGATACTGGCGGGCATAAGCCTGGGCGAGAAAGGCGACGTGCCTGAGGACCTTTATACAGCTTTTCAAGACAGCGGCGCCATGCATCTTTTAGTGGCCTCGGGCTCTAATGTCGGTTTTGTAACTTTGGTGATTTATTTCCTCTGCGCGCTATTTGGCGCGGGGCGCGTAACATCGGCGGTAAGCGCGGTACTTTTTGCGGGTTTGTATACGCTTATAGCAGGGGCGGACGCGCCGCTTGTAAGGGCTTTTATTATGACATTTTGCTCAACTGCGGGTTTTATACTCGGGCGCAAAAGCGGCATAATACAGGGCTTTATTATTTCGGCATTGCTGATACTTATATTTAACCCGCAGAGCTTCTATGACGTAGGTTTCAGGATGTCATTCCTTGCTACTTTATCCATAGTTCTTTTGGCCGCGTCTTATAAACTGCCGCCTAAAATGGGGCGCGCTTTAAGTTTTATTTTGGGTTTGGTTATGGTGTCTTTTGCTGCGCAGGCGGCGCTTTTGCCTGTATTTACAAATTACTTCCACAAATTTTCTTTAAGCGCGCTGGCCTCCAATATAATTTTAGTGCCGCTTTCAGGCTTCATTATGGGCGGCGGCTTTTTGGTTTGGTTATGCTCTTTTATACCTGTGGATTTTATTTTCTTTACCGTTAAAACTATTGTGGAATATATGCTTATAGTATTTAACTTCTTCGTCATAGCTTTTGCTGATTTGCCGATATCTAAAATAGTTGCGCCTTCACTAAGCTTTACCGCTGTAACAGCATATTATACGGTATTGTTTTCATTGCTTTTACTTCCGCTGTTTAAAAAGCGCGCGCTGTTTGCAGGCATAACATTTTCTTTAGCCGCAGCAATCTTTATAAGCGGTCTGTTTATTAATGACGATGCTTGCCGCATCCTTTACGGCAGGTATAATATGGCCGCGGTAATAAAAGAGAAAGGTTTTGTAAAAGTTATCGGCGCGGGCGTTGAAGGCGATATTTTAAATAATGCCGTGCTGTCTATGGGCTCGCGTAAAATTGATTGCCTGTTTGCTTCAGGCCTGACAAAAAGCTATGTCTACGGGCTTAAGGATTTAAAAGTTAAAACAGATAAAGTATTTTTCCCGTATGGCGAGCTTCCGCAAGAGGCCGAGGATTATTTTATAAATAATCCCTCCTCTAAGGCCGCCTTTCTGTGGGAAGGGGAAAGCGCCTGCTCGGTAAACGCCGTAAAACCGTGGAACATTGGTAAAAACGGCGATATAAGGGCTTTTGACAGGGGCGGGCAGCTCTCCTATAAAACAGAGTATCAGAATGAAGAAATAGAAACTTCGTCCAATTTAAAAGCAATAAAAAAAGCAGGCGCGCTTTTTGAGCTGCCTGCTTAAAAAATAATACTTTTATAAGATTAACGGAAAGTGAGCCTTTTGTTATTTTTTATTCTTTTATTTTCAATATAACCATCTATGCTAAACCTGCCCGCGCCTGCGGCCGCAAATGCGGCAAGTAATCCCAACGCCAAAAGCACGCCGACGATATTTACCTTATTAAATGAGCCCGCAAAAAAGAAAAAGCCCGTAAATAAAGCGCATATTATAAGCGCGTAAGCGGCCGTCCTTGTAAAGAGGCCGATTAATAATAATACCGCCGCGCCTATGGTTAAAATAACAACTGCCGTGCATATCTGCGCCGCATAAGGCAGCCCGATATCAATGCCGTTTTGTATAAAGGCATTAAGATGCAAGGCCTGGCCCGTAGCCAGAAAAAGAAAGGCCAGCGCCGCTATAATGCGTTGCATAAGAATTAAAATACTAAGCCCGTTTTCCGATATCTTTATCACAGTATTGACACCCCCGCCGTTAAGGAGAAGAAGGCCTTCCTGTTTGCGGTATTTTGGCTGAAGTTAAGCCATTCTACGGACGCATTAACATCAACCATAAGTATGCGGACTGTCAGGCCCAGCTTTGCATCATCCGTGCTTGGCGCGCCTTCCGTCTTAAGGAAGTTATAGGCGACATAAGGCCTTATAAACTTATAAGTATAACCCGCGCCGATGCCGAGCGAATAATCCAAATAGCCGTTATAAATAGCTGTAAAATAAGGCAAGTTAAGCCAAGGCGGATATTCCCCGCTTGTGCCATTACTGAAGGATAAGGCCTTTGTGTAAGTAAGCGAAAGATCCAGCCCGCCTTTGCCTATATTTAAAAAGCCGTAGCCGTCCACCTCGGTATTATCATAATCGGGGTCATAAAAAGAGTGGTAAATAGTCCTTACGCCCGCGCCTGCTTTAAGCGTGTCTGTCGGCAGTAAGCGGAAAAGCAGGTTCTCCACATTAACCGCAGCCTGTAAGTCGTAAGAAAATGCGGAGTATCCGTTAGCCTTGGGTATATAATAAGCGTCAGCGCCTACTTCCACAATGTCAATAAACGGCAGCTGCCAGTAAGCGCCTAAACCGTATTGGGACATAGAAGAAACATTATCCTGCTCAAGTATTGAATACCTGGGCACAATGCTCAATCCCGGAACAAACGGGACAGGAGCATTAAAGGAGGCGTTAAGAACGGAGTACCCGTCCTTGCCCGCCAAACCTGAAAGACTTAACTGCCCGAAGGTTGTTACCATCGGGCAGATAAGTAAAGATATTAAAAGAATTAACTTCTTCATAATAATTTATTTTTTACAGTTGCAGGCTTTCTTTTTAAGAGCGGCGATTTTGGCGTCCTCTTTAATTAAAAAGTCCTGGTATTTTTTATCTTTTCTGTTTTTCCAGTTTTTCTTATGGTAGCCGTAACCGATGATAAGCGGAGCGGCTAAGGAAACTTCGCTGAATACCATCTGCTCTAAAGCTGTGGAAACCTTTCCCCAAGAGGAAGCTTCCTTAAGCGTTGAGCTTGAAAGCGCGCCATCCCTTACGTCGGCAATAGTAATCTGTACCGCGTATTTATGCATAGGAGATTCTGCGCCTAAGATTTCAGCTGCAACAACGGTGTCCTGTACAAAGTTTTTAGGTACGCCGCCGCTGAACATCATAAGCCCGCTTTCTTTAGCGGCTATTTTGATTTTGGTAAGTTCCAAAAAGTCTTTTGCGCTGTCAATGGAGACATGGGCCGTCGGGTTTTCCGTCTGATGGGCTACAAAGCCAAAGCCTGCTGAACAATCGGAAAATGCGGGGACAAATATTGGCACGCCTTTTTTGTAGGCTTTATAGATGATGCTGTCTTTGCCTTTTTTATTTTTTTCAAGCCATTTGCCCATTTCATAAATAAATTCCCTTGAGGAATACGGCCTGGGCTCTAAGGTATCGGCAATGATTTTGATTGTTTCGTCGCACACTTTAAGTTCGTCTTCGTTGATATAGGTATCGTAAATTCTGTCTATATGTAAGTCCCTGAGGAGGTTGTCGTCCGCAAAATGCTGGTCGCCTTTATAGTGTTTGTAGCCGAGGGCTTCAAAAAAGTCCTGATCAACAATGTTTGCGCCTGTTGAAACAATGGCGTCAACCATGTTGTTGTCAATCATATCGGTAACGATTTTTTTCAGGCCGGCTGATACTAATGACCCTGCAAGACATAAAAAGATACAGCAGTTTTTGTCTTTAAGCATAGCGTCATAAATAGTAGCTGCGCGGTTTAAGTCTCTGGAGGAGTAAGCCATATACTGCATGTCTTCTACGAGCTTAACTACATTGTGTTTGGTGATATCGATATGTTTTATGGTTTCTTTAAGGAAACTTTTTTGAGTCTTCTTTTCCATTTATTGTGTCTCTCCTTTTCTACGCATTTTTACACAATTATTTTTTGCATAATTGTATTATATAATTATATTAAATACGGACAAAAATTTCTGTAGTTTTAAAGGAGCTTATAATGTACCCCAAAATTAAACAGCAAGACACCCCTGTGTATGAAGCTATTATGCAGGAATATGCGCGCCAGCAAAACCGCATAGAACTTATCGCTTCGGAGAACTTTGCCTCTCCCGCAGTTATGGAAGCCCAGGGCTCCATCTTAACCAATAAATATGCCGAGGGCTACCCCGGCAGGCGTTACTATGGCGGCTGCGAATATGTGGATAAAGTGGAAAACATCGCCATAGAAAGAGCTAAAGAACTTTTTAAAGCTGAAGGCGCAAACGTCCAACCGCACAGCGGCACGCAGGCAAATATAGCGGCCTATCTTTCTTTAATTAACCCCGGTGATACCGTTTTGGGTCTTAATTTATCGCACGGCGGACACCTTACGCACGGGCATCCGCTTAACTTCTCGGGCAAATACTTTAAGATTGAGGCGATGAACGTCCGCCCCGATACCGAGGAGATTGATTATGACGAAGCCGCCCAAACAGTTAAAAAGACAAACCCCAAACTTATTATGGCCGGCGCGTCAAACTATTCAAGGATTTTTGATTGGGCATACCTGCGCAAAATCGCAGACAGCGTAGGCGCGTATCTTGTTTGCGACGTCGCTCATTACGCAGGCCTTATTGCGGCGGGCGAGTATTCCTCCCCCGTGCCTTTTGCCGATTTAGTTACCACTACCACGCACAAAACCCTGCGCGGCCCGCGCGGCGGCCTTATTTTGTGTAAGGAGAAGTATTTAAAAGCCGTCAACTCAACCGTATTTCCCGGTACGCAGGGCGGCCCGCTTATGCACATAATCGCGGCAAAAGCCGTCTGCTTCGGCGAAGCTTTACAGCCCGAGTTTAAAGTTTACCAGCAGCAGGTAAAACGCAATGCCAAAGAGCTCTCGGCCCAGCTTGCCGCTTTAGGTTACCGCATCGTAGCGGGCGGGACGGACTGCCATTTGCTCAGCGTAGACTTGCGCGCAAAAAATATCACGGGCAAAGAGGCGGAAATCGCTTTAGACAAAGCGGGTATAACGTGTAATAAAAACACTATACCTTATGATCCGCAAAAACCTATGATAACAAGCGGCATCAGGTTGGGCACTCCCGCCGTAACAACGCGCGGGATGAAGGAGGCGGATATGGCCCAAATCGCCGCGTTTATCAACGAGGCGGTAAACAACCATTCCGACGAAGCTAAGCTTGGCGAATTGTCTGTAAAGGTGGCGGACTTTCTTCAAAAGTTCCCCTTGTATGATAACAGGTAATTTTATGGCTTTAAAATAGTTCGCGCTGTACAATTCCTCGCTTTTAGGCGTATTTTGATTTTTTTTATACCTTGAGTACATTAAACGTACACTACGGAATAAAATAAAATCAAAATACGCTCTAAAATCAAAAAATCACGCGTGCTTTAATCAAAACCCCACTTCTTTTTTTATTTATTTTTTAACAAACTTCTAATCACTTTTTGCCTCTGCTATAAAGATATGAAAGTCAGCTTCCCCGTCGTAATTTTGCGGCCGCGGCAAAAATTTCATATAATATACTTACCGGTAGGTAAATAAACTTATGGCAAAAGTAAAAACAGAAAAACAAGATAAACAAAAAGGCATGCGTGAAAATATAATGGAGCAGGCCTTTAATCTTATGGCTCAATATGGCGTTAAGGATATTTCTATGCGCCAGATAGCTGATGCCTGCGGCATTACCAAACCGGTAATATACTATTACTTTAAAGATAAAGATGATTTGTGCTACCGTCTTATAAAAGAAAGGCTGGAGGATTATAACGCGAGTATAATCGCGCTTATAAATAAAAAAGCTTCGCTGGAAGATATTATGTGTCATATCTTCTCCTCTTACGCGCAGGACTTCGGGGCAGTGGGCGCTGCATCAAAATTTGTTTTGCATTTATACAGTTATATATATGCGCAAAATAATGTGTCGCAAGAACTTTTATCTTTGAAGGAATGCAATATAGATAAACTCAGAGGTATTATCAATAAAGAAGTGAAGCAGGGAAAACTTACCAAATCCTCCGCAGCAATGCTGGAGCATCTGATTATCGCGGTAGTTTCGCATCTATTACTTAATAATAATGACAAACGCTTTAAATTCGGGCCGTCGTATCCGCGTGATGCGGCGCGCGCGCTTTTAAAAGCTGTTTCTTATAAACAAAAAAGAGGGGACTCAGTTCCATGAAGAAAGACATATCCTTAATACTCGCGGCTTGTCTGTTTTTTAACATAGCCGCCGCGCCTGTAAGCGCCGCAACCGCTAAAAGCGGGGTAGACCTTTTTAAGCTCAGCGGCGCGGACAAAGACGCAATAAATATCACGCAAGCCGTTGATATGGCTATGGATGCAAATTCAAATATACTTATAGCCACCAAAACGGCCGAGATATATAAAGAGCAAGTGCGCCAGTATTGGTCTTATGTATATCCGCAGCTCAGCATCAGCGGCAGCTATACGCGCACTCTGCATCCGCAGGAAGCCCTTACGTCTATGGGTAAATTCCGCTTTAATTTAGATAATGCCACAGCGGCTTCAGCTGACGCCAGCCTTTTATTATGGTCAGGCGGTGCGGTTCGCGCAGGCATTAAGATGGGTAAAATGTTTGAACAAAGCGGGGAGTTCCAGCTAACGGGAACTAAAAACCAAATTAAAGATTTGGTTACCACCTTGTGTTTTGGGATTGTGCTTTCCCACGCATTGATACAGGTGCAGCAGGAAAACTTAAATATCGCCCAAGACCACTTAAAAGAAATCCAGACAAAGTACAGGCAGGGTTTGGCAAGCGATTTAGACGTACTTAACCAAAAGGTAAAAGTATCTAACAGCGAGCCGCCTTTGATACAGGCCAAAAACTCTTATGAAATCGGCCTCTTAACTTTGCGCCGTATGTTAAATAAGGACGCGCAGGATTCTTTATCTCTTACCTGGCAGTTGGAAGACGTGCTTAAAATAAAGATACCTTCTCTTGAAGATCTTTATGATTCTGCCGCCCAGTCCAGGCCGGAGCTTGTAGTATCCCGCTTAAGCAGGGATATCGCAAAAGAGCAGGTTAATATCGCGCGCGCCGACCATTGGGGCCAGCTTTCGGCTTTTGCAAGCGCGGGCTACGCGGGTTCTTCCGACAAAGTTATAATACCGCTTAGCAGCTATAATTCTTCCTACGGGGCTACTGCGGGCTTAAGGTTCAGCCTGCCTTTGTTTGAAGGTTTTAGGGTAGATTCCGCCGTAAAGCAAAAGGAACTTGCTTTTGACCAGGCGGAAATTTCCTACCAGGATACCAGGCGCAATATAAGGATAGAAGTAAAAAAAGCATGGCTTAACTTTAATGAAGCCAAGCAGCGCATAGTTTCCACGCAAGGCACTATAGACCAAGCCAGGAAGAACCTTGCGCAAACCAATATCCGCTACCGCAACGGCCTTGCCAGCAGATTGGATTTAGACGATTCATCGCTTTTGCTTTATAATGCGGAGCTTCAGTTCGTACAATCGGTACACGATGCTTTTGTAGCATTATCGGCTTTAAATTATGCAGTAGGTAAAGAGGTTATATTACAATGAAAAAATTAGGACTTATATTAACGGCTGTTGTTTTGCTCTGCGCATGCGGCAAGGGTAAAGACAATGCCCTTAACAGTATGGAGACAGACAGATTCGCCGTAACCACGGAAACAGCATCCGTCAGGGATATCACGCAGGAGCTTCTTTTAAACGGTTCTGTAAAAGCATGGGATGAAGCTACAATCTACCCGCGTGTTGAAGGCAAATTGCTTGAAAACATTTTAAAAGAAGGCGACAGCGTAAAACGCAACCAGACCATAGCCCTCATTGAAAGGGACGAGCCCGGCGCCGTTTACGAGCCTGTAGTAGTGCCCTCCACCTTAACGGGCGTAGTGGGTAAAACCTATCTTGATACCGGCGCAAACATAACCAGGAGCACGCCTATCGCTTTAGTGGTAAACCAGCAGGATGTCCGCATCATTGTTGAAATACCTGAAAGGTACATAGGCAAAATCCGCCTTGGCCAACCCGCCACTTTTACGGTTGAAGCTTACGGTAAAAAAGAGTTTAAAGCTTCAATCTATAAAATCAGCCCTGTGGTTGACGCGGCAACGCGCGCCGTTACCGTTGAGCTTAAAGCCTCAAACAGGGAGGGGCTTATTAAATCAGGTATGTTTGCCAAAGTTAAATTGGTACTGGAACATAAGCCGCAGGTCTTAAGCGTGCTTAAAACAAATATCATTGAGAAAGACGGCAAGAACTATGTTTTTGTATTTGAAGACCCCGCACAGGCCGATACCACGGTAAAAATAGCGGAAGTCGTAACCGGCCTTAAAGGCAATGAGTATGAGGAAATCACCTCCGGCATTGAAAATAATACCGTTATCGCCAATGTAACCTTCGGGCTTAAAGACGGCAGCAAAGTGAAGATAAAAGAAAATTAATATGCAAGAAAATAATCATAATACACAATCTCAGGGCGAGTGCAAGCCGCAGCAGGAGCAGCAAAGCGGCGGCGGCATAAGCAGCCTTTTTATCAGGCGTCCGGTAACGACTGTGATGATGGCCATGGCTATAATGGTATTAGGCATAGTCGGCTACAACAGTATGGGCGTAGATATGTACCCTGACGTGGAGTTCCCGTTTGCTACGGTGCAGACCACGCTTCAGGGCGCAAGCGCGGAAGAAATTGAAACTTCAATTACCAAACAGGCTGAAGAAGCCGTAAACACAATATCGGGTATTGAAGAGCTTTCCTCCACCACAATGGAAGGCGTGTCCTTCGTTATGATCCAGTTTGAGCTGGAGAAGAACGCAGACGTCGCCGCGCAGGAAGTGCGCGATAATATCAGCAAAATCCAGGCGGATTTCCCCGATGGGACAGACCAGCCTGTGGTTTCCAAGCTGGATTTAGGCGCCTCAGCCATTTTAAACATTGTAGTATCAGGCGATATGGACATTATTGCGCTTACGGAAATCGCTAAAAAGAGCATTAAAGAAAATATTGAAAACGTAAGCGGCATCGGCTCTGTAGATATCGTAGGCGGCAGGGAAAGGGAAATACACGTTATAGTAAACCCGTTAAAACTTGCTTCTTTGGGTATCTCTGTCAACGAGGTAAAAACGGCGGTGGCGCAGCAGAATATAGAAATCCCCGGCGGCCGCGTTGAGAATATCGCAAACGATTTTAACTTGCGTATTTTGGGCCGTATTGATTCCGTAAAAGCTTTTAATGATATCGTTGTGGCCACAGTTAACGGCGTACCCATAAAGATATCCGATATCGGCCGCGTGGAAGACAGCGGCGAGTATGAAAGATCATCAGGCCAAATTAACGGTAAACGCAGCGTAAGCTTGTCAGTCAAAAAGCAATCGGGCACAAATACTTTGGCGGTAATCGGCGCAATTAAGCAAAGGCTTAAAGATATCGCGCCCATTTTGCCGCAGGGCATACAGCTTGATATTGTGTCTGACCAGTCAGGCTATATTGAGTCATCGTTCTTCGCGGTTATGGAGCATTTGGTAGTCGGCGCGTTTTTAGCTGCGCTGGTAGTATTTATGTTTATGGGCGATTTAAGGTCAACCTTAATTTCCGCCGTGGCTATACCGACGTCAATTATAGGCACTTTCTTCCTGATGAAAATCAGCGATTTTACCTTAAATAATATGACGCTGCTGGGCCTTACCGTGGCCGTGGGTATAGTTATTGACGACGCTATTATTATGCTTGAAAATATCCACCGCCATATGGTGGAATACGGTAAAAGCGCGATGCAGGCGGCTATAGACGGGTCAAAGGAAATCTCCTTCGCCGTTATCGCCACAACGGCGGCGCTTATAGTAATCTTCGTGCCTTTAGGGTTCATGAGCGGTATCGTAGGCCGTTTCGTAAAAAGTTATGGTTTGACGGTAGCCTATGCTATCGGCATCAGCGGTTTAGTCGCTTTAACCGTAACGCCTATGTTATGCAGCCGTTTCTTAAAAGCGGGGCATAAAGTAAAATCCAATAATCTTGTTGACGGCATTAATAATTCTATTAATAAAGTCTATATTAAGATGCTTGAATGGTCCTTGCACCACAGGATTTTGATGGTAGTGCTTGCGGCCTTCCTTACGATATCCCCGATATTCTTTTTTACCGCAGGCCTTATCGGCGTGGACTTCGTGCCGGAAGATGACTCGGGCCAGTACCAAATCAGCCTTGAAGCGCCCGACGGCACCAGCTATGAAACTATGGCTGAGTTCACCTACGGCTTAGCCGATGAAATCCAAGCTATGCCATATGTAAACAAAGTGTTTGCGGCCGCAGGCGCCTCTGCCGACAGTATGATAAACGTAGGCGGCGCGACCAATAACAGCTATTATATCGTTGAATTAGACGATCTTAAAGACCGCCCCAAAGGCTATTCTATATTTGACTATGTAAATAAAACGCGCGCTTTGCTGGCAAAGTATACAGACGTCAAAAGTACGGTAAACATCATCAGCGGTACACCCGGCGGCGGCGAAGCTAAAGTGCAGTTCGTCATCACGGGCCCCGATATGTCCAAGCTTTTGGAATATGCGACATATGTCTACGACAAAGTAAAACCTGTGGAAGGCATTATTGACCTGGATATAGACTTTAACTATTCCAAACCTGAATACAGGGTTGTCATAGACAGGGATAAAGCGCATGACCTTGGCGTAAAAGTACCTGATATCGCAGGCACGCTGCGCACCTTTGTAGGCGGGGAGGAAGATATCTCCAAATACAAAGAAAACGGGGAGCTTTATGAAATCCGCGTCAGAGCTGATGAGGAATTTAGAACCAATGCCGAAGTTATATCAGCCATGATGATACCCGCAAAGGTAAACGGTAAAGACACTTTAGTCAGGCTTGACAGCGTAGCTAAGATTGAAGAGGGCTTTGGCCCCGCGCAAATCAGCCGCCAGAACAGACAAAGAAAGATTACCGTCCAGGCCAACGTAACGGGCAATATGGATATGGGCAGCGCAATTAAGCTGATGCAGCAGGCTTTTAATGAAATCGGCGCGCCGGCTAACTACTCGGCCCAGCTTTCAGGCCAAGCCAAAGAAATGGGCAAAATGTTAACCAGCTTTGCCATGGCTTTCATACTGGCTATATTGTTTAAATATATGATTTTGGCTTCACAGTTTGAAAGTTTCGTATTGCCGCTGGTCGTCTTAACGGCTATCCCGCTGACGGTGCCCTTCGCATTGTTTACGCTTGCCGTTACAAGGGAATCGCTAAACATCTTCAGCTTGCTGGGCTTGTTTATGTTGATAGGTATAGTCAGTAAAAACGCTATTTTGCAGGTGGACTATACCAATACCTTAAGGCAGCAGGGCGTGGAACGCTATAAAGCTATTGTTGAAGCCAACAAAGTCCGCTTACGTCCTATTTTGATGACGACCGTAACCATTATCGCGGGTATGATACCTACAGCAATCGGCACTGGCGCGGGTTCAGGCTTAAGGCGCAGTTTGGCTATAGTAATTATCGGCGGCCAGTCCTTGGCTTTGATTATTACCTTGCTTATGGCGCCTGTGTTCTACTCATTATTTGATGATATGAGCCAATGGGCCATAAAGAAGTTTACGGCCAAAAAACCTAAACTTGAAGACGCTGAAGCAGAAGATTAAAACCATAAAACCCCCGTTAATCGCGGGGGTTTTACTTATAAAAAGATATAAAACACAATGAACCCTGCCGATATCCTCAGCAGGGTTCATTTACTATTGTTCTCCATTAACTACCTTCACGTTTATTACGAGGGTAACTTTTCAGTTCCACCGACACGGCATCCTTATGCGACACGCAGCCAACCAAATTACGTTACCTGCGGACGGGACGGAGCCTTTTGCCGATTCCCTCAGTCTATACTTCACCGCTATACTGCTTTACTTCCGGCCGTTAAAGAACAACGGCAGTAACAAATATACTACAGCCAAACCGGCCTATTCCGGTTTTTACTTTTTCCTCTTGCTACATTAACTAGTATAGCCGTGTTTCGGGAAAAATCAAGGCCCAAATTTATATTAAGCTAAAATAGCGCATTTTACTTGCGGGCCTGTTTTTTGTTATCCTTATACATATATAATATGCTTTAAAGAGGTGCTTATGAACCGTAAAGTAATAGCTGTTCTATTATTCCTTTCAGCTCCGTTATTTTGTTTTGCGGAGACTGTAAATATATACCATACAAGCGATACGCACGGCTTTTATTTCCCGCGCGTTATAGACGGTAAACAGACAGGCGGTTTTGCCGCTTTGGCCGCTCTTATAAATAAAGAGGACGAGCCCTATATCCTGCTTGATTCGGGGGATTTTACTTCGGGCACTTATGAAGCTAAACAAACCAAAGGCGCGCTTTCCATAGATTTTTTTAATATGCTGGGCTACAGCGCCACGACCGTTGGCAACCACGAGGCTGATTTTAAAGAAGACGCGCTTGCAAAGAACCTGCGCAGCTCTAAATTTGATATCATCGCCGCAAATTTTTATGATAAAAAAACAGGTAAACTTGCAGATAATGTAAAACCGTATAAAACCTATTTGGTCGGCGGTAGGAAGATAGGAGTTATAGGCATAGCTAAAGACCCTAAGCCAAACTCAAAAGTATATAAAACCAAAACGGGCCGCAAAGAATTAAAAAAGGCTGTTTACGAACTTAAAAAACAAAACCCCGACGTAATAGTAGTCCTCATCCATAACGGGTACGCCGATGATAAGCATGAAGCCACAAAAGATAATAAATACTTTGTTAAAGGGATAGAGGATATAGATTTGGTTTTAGGCGGCCACGTCCACAAAATAGTGAATGAGAAAAAGGACGGCGTGCTTTTTGTTGAAAGCGGCAGCGAGCTGCGCGGCGTAAGCAAAATATCACTTGATTTTGATGAGAAGACCGGCAAACTTGAAGATATTGAAGCGCAGTATATCCCGCTTTTAATATCCAAAACCGGGCAGGACGCTAAAGTGGCGGAGTTCGCCGAAGCCAACCGCGCCAAAGCTATGGACGTCAATATAGGCTACGCCAAAGAAAAAATAGGCAAAGACAGCCCCAACACCCGCATAGGCGTGGACAGCCCTTTAGGCAATATGCTGGCCGATATTATTAAGAATGAAACTAAGGCGGAAGTGGCCCTTCATAATACTGGCGGCGTAAGGGTAAACATTGATAAAGGGCCCGTAACAAAAAGGTTAGTTAATGAGGTCTTCCCTTTCCCCAATAAGATGATGGTTCTTAAAATAAACGGTAAAATGTTAAGGAAAATAATTTTAAACGCTTTAAAAGAGGATAGAAGCCTCTTCCAATACAGCGGGCTTAATGTGCGCTACCGCTACAAAAATAAACGCCCTTCAATCGTGGATATCACGATAAACGGCGAGTTTTTGCAAAATGACAGGGTATACACCGTGGCCGTCAATGATTATATAGCGGAAGGCAACTCTGAAGGTTATCTGTTTAAAAAAATACCCGCCGCTGATAAACAGCTTGTCGGGGACCGTATAATCAGCGATATTTTTATTGAATATCTTAATGCAAACAAAGACGGCATAACCGCGCCTGCGGTGGGAAGGATAAAAAAGATTGTAAATGAAAAGTAAACTTTTTGCGTTCCTTCTTATTTTTTTGATTGTCGGCTGCGGCGGTAAAGACGGGCCTGTAATAGATATTTACCATACAAATGACATCCAGGGTTTTTACTGGCCGCGCCCGTATGGCGAGAACGATAATAAACTTACCGGCGGCCTTGCCGCGCTTAAAAATATGCTTGCAAGCGGCGAGGATAAGTACCTGCTTTTTGACAGCGGGGACAGCTTTTCCAAAACGCAGGAAGGCCAGATAAATAAACTTGAAGGCGCAATAAAACTTTTTAATAAGCTTAAGTATACGGCAGTTACTTTAAGCGCGGCGGATCTCTCGCTCGGCTGGGATATTGTTGAGCCGGCTTTGGCTTTGGCGCAATTCCCCGTCGTAATATCTAATTTGAAAAATGCGGACGGCTCTGCGCCGCGCCACATAAAACCTTATATTATCGTTAATATAAATAAAACCAAGGTGGCGGTTTTGGGCTTGGTGTCTAAGGCGGACTTCCCTGCAATACAGCGTAATGCGGGCATAAAAGTAACGGATGAGGTTGAGTCTTTAAAAGAAATCCTGCCAAAAGTGCAGGCGCAAAACCCCGATATAATAATACTTTTAAGCAGCTTGGGTTTTGAAGTGGAATCCGCTAAGCCGCGCACGGATGAAAAGACTATCGCGGAAGAATTTGCCGAAATCAACCTTATTTTGGGCGGTAACGGCGATATATCGGCCGACGGGGCGGAAAGTATATCAGGCACAATAATAACGCGCAGTAAAACTATGCTTAGCGAGGTTGACCTTATAAGGCTTTTCTTTAACAAGCACAAGCAAATCAGTTCCTTTGAATATAAGCCGCTTAATATTGACGCGCAAAACTATGGGGAAGACAGCGAACTTAAGGAAATTATTGACGGTATGCGTAACTTTGTAAGCCGCCGCAAGAGCTATAAAATCGCGCAAGTTAATGAGGAGCTCAGCTATTTTGGGGACAGGCCTTCGCAGATAGGCGAATACGCCGCGCAGTGCATACGCACTTGGGGCAAGACGGAGGCGGGTATCGTAAACTCCGACGCTTTTTTAGGCCCTTTGCCTGAGGGCGCGGTAACGGACGCGTCGCTGCACAGTATAATACCTTTTGCAGATAGGGTAATGTTCATTAAAATCCGAGGCGATGAACTTAAAAACGCTTTGGAATATACTCTTGATATAAAAAATAACTGGCCGCAAATTGCGGGTATGCAGATAAATTATGATTTGCAGGCGCCGAGCGGAAGTAAAATAAAAAGCATTTTAATTAACGGCCAAAAAGTGCAAGGCAGCAGGCTCTACAGCATTGCGGTAACGGACCATATAGTGGCGGGCGGCTTCGGGCATGATGAATTTTTAAATGTATTTGAATTTAAGAATACCGACAGGACTTTGCGCGATATCGTACGCTGGTGCCTAAGCAGGCAGCGGGAAATTTCGGCCCCTGTTCTTAAATCGTGGAAGGCCGTTTAACTGTATGGAAAATTTTATTAAACCTTTAAAAATAGGTTCTTTTACCTGCCCGTCAAACCTTGTCCTTGCGCCAATGGCGGGGATAACGGATACGCCGTTTCGTATACTTTGTTTAAAAGGCGGCTGCGGGTTAGTGTGCGCGGAAATGGTGTCGGCAAACGCGCTTAAATTCAGCAATGCCAAAAGTTTAAAGATGCTTAAAACTAATGAGCATGAGCACCCTCTTTCAATGCAGGTTTTCGGCGGGGACGCACAGGCCGTAGCCGATGCCTGCGTTATGGCCCAGCAGATGGGCGCAGATATTGTTGACATCAATGCGGGCTGCCCCGTAAAAAAAGTAAATAAAGCGGGCGCGGGCTGTATTTTGATGAAGGAACCCCAAAAGGTTGAAGCCATGATAAAGGCGGCGGTAAAAGCCGTCAAAATACCCGTTACCTTAAAGACGCGCATAGGTTTAAAGCACGGGGAGGTCTTAGGGCCGCTTTTAGCTAAAATAGCGCAGGACGCCGGCGCAAGCGCGGTAACAATACACGCGCGCTTTGCCGTTGATTACCATAACGGCGCGCCTGATTTGAAAGCTTTGGAAGAATGTTGTAAATCTGTTACGATACCCGTTATCGGCAATGGCGGCGCGGTGGATGAAAAGACCGCGCTGGATATTTTTAATACGGGCGCTGCCGCAGTAATGATAGGGCGCGGCGCGATAGGCAATCCCTTCATATTCAGGGATATAGCCGCGGTTTTAAGCGGCGGCCAAAAACAACCTCTCACTCTTAAAGAAAGACTTACCATGTACAAGCAACTCGTTGAAGAAAACGTCCTTTTTTATGGGGAACGTACGGGTGTAAGCCGCAGTAAAAAAACCGTAGGCTACTGGATAAGGGATTTTAATGGTTCGTCGTCAGTACGCGAGCAGCTTGTACGCAGCGAATCATTACAGCAGGTGGCGGAAATAATTTCCCCATTAATTAATAATAATTTATAATTTTAACTATGACCCCTTTAATGCAGCAGTACTACGAGCTTAAGAAGCAAAACCAAGGCACGGTTCTGTTTTTCCGCCTCGGTGATTTTTATGAGATGTTTGACGACGACGCAAAAGAGATAAGCGCGCTTTTAGGCATT
The DNA here is from genome assembly GCA_964415545.1 of uncultured Elusimicrobium sp. Classification (GTDB taxonomy): domain Bacteria; phylum Elusimicrobiota; class Elusimicrobia; order Elusimicrobiales; family Elusimicrobiaceae; genus Proelusimicrobium. The sequence goes on along the minus strand of CAYQAU010000001.1, from coordinate 246,564 downwards.
ACTCTTACCGCGCGTAACGGCATACCTATGTGCGGCGTGCCGTATCACGCTGCGGCCAACTATATATCACGGCTGCTTAAAGAGGGCAAAAAAATAGCCGTGTGCGAGCAAACTTCCGTCATCCCCGATCCCGCCACAAAAATAGTACCGCGTAAAATAGTGCGCATTATAACCCCGGGCACAGTTTTGGAAGACGCGATGTTAGACTCCAAAAACTCCAACTATTTAGTAAGCCTTGTGCTTAAAGATAATGGCTGGGGTTTAGGATGTATTGAGGCCTCCACCGCGGATTTTTGGGTAACGCAAAATGATGACGACCCTGATTTTTTAGCTTTAGCCTCCGTCTTATCCACAGTAAACCCCAGCGAGCTTTTAGCCGAGCGTGAGGCGGTTGCAAAACTAAGGACAAAAATTATTTTGCCCGCCGATCTTACGGTTTCCGACACGCCGCCTTTTGTAAATAATGAGGCGCCTGATTCCTGGCCCTCCTCCCTTGAAGCGCATGAAGCGGCGCTTAAAGCTGGTTTAAACTGTATAAAATACCTGGCCATTACAAACACCGAATTTAAAGACTATTATGTCCCGTACTACCGCTGTATTACCGACTATTTGCAGCTTGATAATGCCGCCGTGGGCGCGCTTGAACTTATAGCAAGCCAAAGCGGCAGGCGCAAAAATACGCTTTGGGGCGTATTGGATTATACGCAAACGCCGATGGCGTCCAGAATGCTTAAGGAGTGGATACTGCGCCCGCTTTTAGATATTGAACATATAAAAAACCGCCAGGAAAATATAAAAGCGCTGCTTAAAGACGAAGGCGCGCGCGACGAGCTTGCTTTTATTTTAAAAGAGTTCAGCGATGTTGACCGTATTATGAGCAGGGTTGCCTCCTCGTCGGCTTTGCCGCGCGATTTGGCGGGGCTTCGCTCGTCGCTTTTACTTGTTGACAGGCTGGTGGCGTGGACGCAAAAACACCCCGATTTATTGCCTGCTTTAAATGAGCTTTTAAAAGATAATCTGCCGCAGCTTAAAGAAGTTTCAAAATTACTTTATGATTCTTTAAATGAAACGCAGCCTGTCAAACTTTCTGACGGCAATATCATCAAGGAAGGCTATAACGCCGAGTTGGATGAACTGCGCAAACTTAAAAGTAACGCCGCGGCCGTATTGCAGGAAATATGCCAAAGGGAGCGCGAAAAAACGGGCATCCCCACAATGAAGATAGGTTTTAATAATGTCTTTGGCTACTATCTTGAAGTTAGCAAAGCCCATGCGGCAAAAGTGCCTTATGATTATACGCGCAAGCAAACCTTAGCCAACGGGGAGCGTTATATAACAGAGGAACTTAAAAACCTTGAGCGCAAAATCCTTTCTGCCGAAGAGAGAATACTCAGGATAGAACTTTCTGTCTTTGAAGAAATCAAAAAAACATTATGCGCAAGCCTGGACCTTTTGAGGCATTTTGCAAAAACAATCGCGAAGGCGGATTGTTATTATTCTTTAGCAGTAGCGGCGCAGTATAATAATTTTGTTTGCCCCGTTTTATTGCCGCAGGGCGGGCCGCTTGTCATAGAAAACGGCCGCCACCCGATAGTGGAGCAAACCATCCCAGCAGGCAGTTTTGTGCCCAATAATTTATATTTGGGCGGCGACGGCCCGCAAATTATGCTTATAACGGGGCCTAATATGGGCGGCAAAAGCGTGTTTTTAAAACAATCTGCGCTTATAATTATTATGGCGCAGCTTGGCAGTTTTGTGCCCGCAAGCGCGGCGCAAATCGGCATTACCGATAAGATACTTACCAGAATAGGCGCACAGGACGCTTTAAGCCAGGGCCGATCAACCTTTATGGTTGAGATGAAGGAGACGGCCGATATCTTAGCGTGTGCAACGCCGCATTCGCTGATTTTGCTGGATGAAGTAGGGCGCGGCACCTCCACCTTTGACGGCATCTCCATAGCGTGGGCCTTGGCGGAGTTTTTGCATAAAAGCCAGGGTAGCGGGACAAAAGTTCTTTTCGCCACACACTATTTTGAGCTTACGGAGCTTGAGGGCAAATACCCTAAAATCAAGAACTTCCACGTAGCGGCGCGCGAATATAAAACGCCCGAGGGCGATATTAAGCTTAACTTCCTTTTTAAAATTGCGGAAGGCGCGGCCGATAAATCTTACGGCATACACGTAGCCGAGCTTGCAGGCCTGCCGCCAAGCTGTATATTGCGTGCGCGCAAGATTCTTAAAGATTTGGAAAGCAAACAGGATACAGGTATAATTACAAAAGAGAGCCGCCCGATAGACTTATTTTCAAACCCCATAGTTGAGGAAATTAAAATACTTGATACCGATAAAATTACTCCTTTGCAAGCCATGCAGATAATATCGGAGTGGAAAAAGAGGATAGAATGAACCGTATAAAGATTTTAGACAAAGCAACTGCAAGTAAAATAGCTGCGGGGGAAGTTATAGAACGCCCCGCAGGCGTACTTAAAGAACTGCTGGAAAACAGCTTGGACGCAGGTGCAACCGTCATTAATACGGATATAGAGGCCGCAGGCAAAAAACTTATCCGCGTAAATGATAATGGCGCGGGTATAGCCGCTGACGATATGGCTACCGCCCTTTTGCGCCACAGCACAAGCAAGATAAATGATTTTGAGGATTTAAACTCTTTAAACACTTTCGGCTTTCGCGGGGAGGCTCTATACTCCGTCGCCGCGATAAGCGATACCGCAATTTCCTCCGCGCAGGAAGGTGCAGGGGAGGGCCGTAAAATAACCGCTAAAGCAGGTGCGGATTTAACGCAAATGCCTGCTCCTGCGTTGCGCGGCACCACGGTGGAAGTGCGCAATCTTTTCTTTAATACGCCTGCGCGCTTAAAATTTTTAAAATCAGATAATGTTGAACGCGGCCACCTTTTAAGATGTTTTGAGGAAGCGGCAATGGCTAACCCTGAGGTTGCTTTTAATATCTCCTGCGACAATGTAAAAGTATATAATTTGCCCGCGCAAGAAGATAATGAACAAGGCCTCAGGCGCAGATTAAGCAGGATTTTGGGGGAGGAAGTTGTCTCCTCTTTAATTTGGGTGGAGGATAAGAAATATAATTTAAGGGCGTTTATCTCGCCTTTAGACAAGCTTACCGCCGCCAGGGACCGCCAGTTCCTTTTTGTTAACAAAAGGCCTGTAAACTGCAAAATTTTGCAGCAGGCGGTGTTTAAAAGCTACCAGCAGTACCGCGGTAAAGACCGTTACCCCGCCGTAATACTTTTTATGACTATGCCCGCAGCTTCTTTTGACGTCAATATCCACCCGCAGAAGCGCGATATAAAATTTGTTAATGAGTCTGAAATTTTTAATTTTATATCCAATACCTTTACGTCGGCCTTATTAAGCGGCAGCGGCGTACAAAAAGCGGATTTTACATCTGTAACGGCAGCGGCGCAGCAACCTGCCGTGCCTGTCCCCGTCCCTGTTATTGAAGATAGTTGTGAAGCAAACCCGCAGCCCAAGGCTGATGCAGATAATTTATTTACCGCGCTTAGGCCTCCTTCAATGCTTGAAATACAGGATTTTGAAGAGCCCAAACCCTATAATGTAGCGGGGGAAAGTGAAAGCAGCGTGGAATATAAACGCCGCGATGAGGCGGAAATAGTACTGCCGGTGCAAAAAGAGTTTTGTGCCTCCTGGTGGAGGGGCCCCTATAATTATTTAGGCCAAATCCACCAAAGCTATATAGCTTTTGAAAATGAAGACGGCCTTATACTTGTTGACCAGCATGCCGCCCAGGAACGCGTTTTATTTGAAGAATACCTTAATGCTCTTGAGCATGCGCAAGTTAAAACCCAGCCTTTAATGTTCCCCGTCAATGTGGACTTGCCCGCCAGCGATATAGAAAATATTTTAGCCTGGGGCGAGTATCTTAATCGCGCGGGGTTTGATATTGTCCGCTTTTCTGCACGCACCATTTTGGTAAACAGTATACCCGCCGTACTTAAACTAAGCGATGAAGCCATAAAAAATCTTATTATGCAGCTTTCCGCCGTGCTTGGAGATCCGGCAAAATCTTCCGACGCTTTAAAACATAAACTTATAGCAACTATGGCTTGTAAAAAAGCTATTAAAGCGGGCGAGCGTTTGGAAGCCAAACAGGCCAATGCTCTTATGGAAAATTTGCGTAAATGCAAAGACGGGCTTCATTGCCCGCACGGCAGGCCTACTATGATATCGTTGGATAGCAAAGAGATAGCCAAGAAGTTCGGCCGTTTGTAGTCCTTTTGCGTTTATA
>CAYQAU010000001.1:51823-242180 GCA_964415545.1 uncultured Elusimicrobium sp. | reverse complement strand
CTTTGTCGCCTCGTCGCTCGGATACTCGGGGCATCCGCCCACTCACGGTATACCTCACTCCTTGCTTCGCGTCTAAACGCAAAAGATAGCGGTGGGTTTATACTTTGTCGCCTCGTCGCTCGGATACTCGGGGCATCCGCCCACTCACGGTATACCTTTGATTTGTTGGGTGCTGCGCCCCAAGCCCAGTGGCTGGGTGCCATCACCCCGCCTATCTTTTGGCATTGCCCAAAAGATAGCAAAAAGCTAGGCTCAGGCAGGCCAAAACTGTATTTTTCAAGGCAGTGGCGACAACTCATAAAATAACGCAAAGCAAAAATGAAACAACCCGCGTTATTTTACTCGGACAATATCGCCACAATATGCATTCTAAAAAACACAGTTTTGACTACGCCTGCATATCGCCAAAACGATTGTTGCCGTCATTGCGAAGCTGCGTAGCAGCTGTGGCAATCCAGTTAATAAAGTTTATTTCTTCATTGCTTTTTTTAGGTCGGCTGATACATGCGGCGGCAGGAATTTATCCAGCTCCCCTCCAAGCTTATAAACCTCGCGCATCATGCTGGAGGTAAGGTAAGTATACTTCGCATTGGGCATTAAAAAGACGGTCTCCATCTCTTTATAAAGCTCGCGGTTGGTGTTGGCAAGCTGGAACTCGTACTCCAGGTCGGTTACTGCGCGCAGGCCGCGTATGGCTACGGTGGCGTTTTTAGCGCGCATAAAATCTACAAGCAGGCCGTCAAAACTTTCCACCTTTACATTAGGCAAATCTTTAATACATTCTTCAAGATGCTTCCGGCGCATCTGCGTAGTGAAGACGGGAGCCTTATTCTGGTTAACTAAAATAGCCACTATTACTTTGTCAAAAATAGCCGCAGCGCGGTGTATTAAATCTAAATGCCCGTATGTTACGGGATCAAATGTTCCGGGGTAGACTGCTGTTTTTTTCATAAATACCTCTAACTTTATTATAATAATTCTATGAACAAAAATCCCTTTGAAGCTGAACTTTATACAAGCAGAACACGTAAAATTGACGAAGATATACGCGGCATTTACTTTAGAGACCAAACTAAAATCATACACAGCCAGCCGTTTCGCCGTCTTAAAAGTAAGACGCAGGTTTTTGCCGATCCGGAGAATGACCATATCTGCACCCGTATAGAGCATGTACTGCATGTGGCTACGATAGCAGTCAGCATTTGCAAAGGTTTAAATTTAAGCGGCAACTGGCAGCTTGATGAAGAGCTCGCCTACGCCATAGGCCTTGCGCACGATTTGGGGCACGCGCCCTTCGGGCACGAGGGTGAGCGCGCGATATCAAGCAAAATAAAGCCCGTAAACTTTATGCATGAGATTAACGGCTACCGCGTCGTGGAACATCTTACCAATTACGGCAAAGGGCTCAATTTGACTTATGCGGTTAAAGACGGCATTATCTGCCATTGCGGGGAAGATTTTAACAATAACCGCCTGCGCCCCGCTGCGCGGCCAAACGATTTGGAAAAAATAAAAAGCCGCAGTTTATTGCCCTCCAGTTATGAAGGCTGCGTGGTAAGAGTGGCCGATAAAATAGCTTACTTCGGGCGTGATATTGAGGACGCCGTGCGCGAAGGCTTTATAACTTACGCCGACGTGCCGCAAATCATTAAAAACGAGTTTGGGGAAAATAACGGCGATATTATTAATACGCTTGTTACTGATTTGGTGGATAATTCTTCAGACAAAGATTATATCGGATTCTCGCAGGAGAAGTTTGAGATGATGGGCGAACTCAAAAAATTTAATTATAAATTTATCTACAACCACCCTTCAATGCAGGAGCAAAAAACGGTTTTGACGCGCGCTGTATCGGAACTGTTTGATTACTATGACGCGCTTTTTGATAAATACGGTTTTAGTAAAGGTTATACAGAGGAAGCTAAAGATACGGCCAAAAAGTTCGGCCATTATATATCGTCAATGGACGCTGTATATAAAAGCGACCCTTCGCAAAAACTCGCCATTATTACCGATTATATAGCGGGGATGACGGACTCCTATGCCATTTACAGCATAGAAACCGCGCTTAACTACCGTGTAAGGTTTTAACTATTTTGCTTTGCGCAAACCTTTAAGGAAAGGATAATATAAATCATCCTCAAAAGGATATTTGATTTCCGAAGGATTAGTTTTTGCGGTAAATTTTACGGGCGCGTCCTCAATAATTGCAAGCGGGCATCTTTCCGCCGCCTCGCCCATCAGTAAGCCTGCCGATGCGGCAAGCGTATCTGCAATATCAACCAAAGTCATCTTAAGTTTGCGGCCGCAAATATCTTTAACGCCGCGGTAATCTTTAACGCCTTTAAACCCGCTGTAAGCCACGGCCGCCGTTATAATGCCCGCGCGTAGCGGCAGTATCATGCTGTCGGTAATAATAATCCCTAAGTTTTTTACGCCGTATTTTTTGATTAGAGTTTTGCGCAAATCAGCTGCGGTTTTATAACAGTCCTTGGGCAAAAGGACAAGCTTGTCTTTTATGTTTGACTCGTCAATACCCGCATTGGTCATTACCATTCCGCTTTTGATTGTAAAGTAACACAATGCGGTTTTTTTATAATAATCGCTTTCTGTTTTTATCAGCTTTTCCCTTTGGCTTTTAGGCGCGGTGCGCCCGCAGGCTAAGCCTGTTACTTTGGAAGAGACGGCGATTATGCTGCCCTCTTTAATTTGCGGTATAAATTTAAAAATAAAGTCCGCCAGGTTTTGGTTTTCTTTAAATATATCTGTTTTAACAGCGTGTATTTTCATATTACTCAAATGGCTCCACAAAATTGCGCATCACTATATTGGCGAGGTATTTGCCCTCTTCAGTTAATTGTAAAAAATTATTATTTATTTGTAATAGTTTTTGCGCCGTCATTTGCTTTATGGCAGGCCCGAAGTTGAGCAAAATATCGTCGGCAAGCGGCAGGCCTTCAATTTTGCGCAGGCCCATTATAACGCGCTCCCCGATTTTTGCTTTGCCTTCTAATTTCTCTTCAAAAATAACAGGCTTTAAATTTTTTGATAACACTTCAAGATAGGCTTTTACATCTTCATTATTTTGGCTTCTTACACCGCCTAAATAGCTTGCCGCCGCAGCGCCAAGCCCAAGGTACTCGCCGCTGTCCCAATAATTTATATTATGCAGGCTCTCTTTAGCAGGCAGCGCATAGTTTGAGGTTTCATACTGGCGGTAACCGTTTGCGCTTAAAGTTTTGCAAACATATTCAAGCATTTCGCGCATAAGGTCATCATCAGCTTTAAAGCCTGATTTGTATATCGGCGTGCCTTCCTCCACCTGCAAACCGTAGGCGGAAATATGCGCAGGTTTTAAATCTAAAACTTCTTTAACAACAATTTTAAAATCTTGTAAACTTTGCGTGGGCAAAGCAGCTATGATATCAATGTTTATATTGTCAAAATAATTACGCGCTAAATAGTAAGCGTCAAAAAACTGTTTGCGGTTGTGCGCGCGGCCGATAAGCTTTAAATGTTTATCGCTTGTCGTCTGCATGCCAAGGCTAAGGCGCGTAAAGCCGAAGGTTTTTAATACTTTTAATTTTTCTTCGTCTAAGCTTTCGGGGTTTGCCTCAAAGGTTGATTCTTTTAAATCTTTGATTTTGCCAAAGCGCAATTCAATTTGATTAAACAAAAACTCCATTTGCCGCGCGCTTAAAATACTTGGCGTGCCGCCGCCGATATAAAGTGTATCAATCTGCTTAATTTGCGGGTAAAGCGCGGCTTCTTTAAAAAGCGCGCTAAGATACTGCGCGTAAAAATCAGGATTATTATAACAGGTGTAGGACGCAAAATCACAATAAGCGCATTTTGATACGCAAAAGGGTATATGTATGTATAGCCCGCGCATTATTTTTTTGTCGCTTTAAAGTCTAAATAGGCTTGCATAAAAGGGTCAAAGTCCCCGTCCATAACGCCCTGGATGTTTGAGGTTTCGCACCCTGTCCTTAAGTCCTTAACCATTTGGTAAGGCATGAAGACATAGGAGCGGATCTGATGGCCCCAGGCTATATCGCCCTTCTCCCCGTAGTGGCGTTCCATTTCGGATCGTTTTTTGTCCATCTCCATCTCATACAATTTAGCTTTAAGCATTTTTAAAGCGCGCGTTTTGTTTTGCAGCTGCGAGCGTTCAACCTGGCAGGCAACTACAATGCCTGTAGGTTTGTGGAAGATTCTTACCGCCGTCTCAACCTTATTGACGTTTTGGCCGCCTGCGCCGCCGCTCCTGCAGGTGGTAACTTCTATATCCTTTTCGGCGATTTCTATATTGAGGTCCTCCTCAATATCAGGCAAAACGTCAAGCGAGGCAAAAGAAGTATGGCGCCTGCTGTTAGCGTCAAAAGGCGATACGCGCACAAGGCGGTGCACGCCGTTTTCGCTTTTTAAAAAACCGTAGGCATAAGGCCCTTCAATAAATAATGTAACGGTTTTTACGCCTGCCTCTTCCCCAGGCAAGATATCGGTTATGGTAACTTTAAAATTGTGTTGCTCGGCCCAGCGCGTATATGCGCGCAGCAACATATCGGCCCAGTCGCAGGACTCGGTGCCGCCCGCGCCCGCATGTATGCTTACTATAGCGTTAAGCTTATCATTGGGGTGGGAAAGCTTGGTCTTAAACTCCACCTTTTTTAAATCTTCATCCAGCTTTTCTAAGGCGGCTGGCAGGTTGTCTAGCTCGGCTTCGTCCTGCATTTCACAGGCAAGGTCAAATAAGGTTTTAAGGTCCTGCCAGGAGGAGTGCGCGTTTTGATAGGATTCAATATCCGTCTTAAGAGCGTCTATTTGTTTGGATACTTCTTTCGCTTTTTGCGCGTCATCCCAAAAATTAGGGGCCGCACTTACGCGCTGCTGCTCCTCAAGCTCTTTTTGTTTGGCGGGTATATTTAATATATTTTTTATTTTTTCAGTTCTTTGAAAGATATCGTCTAAAGAGTTTTCTATCGCCTTAATCTCCGCCATTTCTTATTCCCCTGAAAGCGATTGCAAACACCATTATTGTAAGCGCAAAAATTGCGCAGGCGTATGCGAAAATATCGCCGTTAATTGTATAAAATGTTTTACTTGCGCGCGGCTGGAAGGTAAAATTAAACAAAGCCGTTTCCTGCTTATGCGCCTGCGTTTGGAAGCGTACGCGCCCAGTGCTGTCTATCCATCCGGATATGCCCGTATTGGCTACGCGCAGTATCGGGCGGCGCGTTTCCACCGCGCGCAGCACATTAACGCGTAAGTGCTGGTATGGCGCGGCGGTGTCTAAGAACCAGCCGTCATTTGTCATATTAACAAAGAACTGCGCGCCGTTTAAGGCCTGCGCGCGCCAGATTGACGGGAAAATAGACTCAAAACAAATATTGGTGCCGATATTAAATTTTTGCGCTTTAAGTAAAGTATCGGGCGGCGGCGGCAAAGTAAACTGTAATGTTTTTGAAGGGTTGTCGCCCGACTTAAAATCGCCCGTAAGCGTGGTAATATTATTTTTTGTGTAAAATGTTTTGAAGATGCTGTAAAGCGGTAAAAACTCGCCAAAAGGCACAAGCTTGATTTTATTATAAACATCGGCAATACCGTTTTGGTCAAATAAAGCGGCCGACACATAGTCCGCCCCGTTATCCTGATAATAACTTGCCGTTATTTGCGAGGCGCCCGTCTTGGCGGAAAGTTCACGGATAAAATTGCCGTAAGCCTCATCCGTAAAGCTGCCTGCAAGGGAGCTTTCAGGCCAGACGATGAGATCCGGCTTCTTTTCTTTAAGCGGCTCAACCTGTTCGGCTATGATAAAGAATATATCTTCATCCTCGCCCTTAACCATACGCATATGCGTATTTGGCTGTATTAAAGCTACTGATAAAGTTTGCGGCTTGCTGCCCGCAAAGCCCGCCTGCGCCTTAATTGACTTTGCGCCAAAAAAGAAGGCTGCGCTTATTAATGCCATAGGCAAGATAAGATAGACTATTCGGAAAGCCTTGTTCTTAACGCAAGCCATCGCGCCTAAACTTAAACCGAATAATGCTACTAAAAAGCTGATACCGTAAACGCCGGTTATCGTGCTTATCTGTATAAGCTGCAAATTTTCAAACTGGGTATAGCCGAGCTGGAACCACGGAAAGCCCAAAGATGTATAAGCGATAAGCTGGTGTAAAAGCTCAAAAGCAACCCACGCCGCCGCCGCCGTAAAGGGGAACAGCCATTTAATGCGTTTAAGATAAAAGCATATGCCGCCAAATAAAGCAAATTGCAGGCCCAGTACAAGCGATAAACCCAATACCGCCGCGCCCGCCAGCGGGACATTGGCCGTGCCTACCTGTACGGTGGGGAAAATCCAATAAAGTATCGCAAGATAAAAAATGGTGCCCGCCGCTTGCGAGAAAGCCAAAGCCACAAATACGCTGCGTATATTAAACAATGCTATTGTAAACGGGATAAAAGCAAACCAAGCCATATAAGGATAGGCGGGCTGCAAGTAACTTTCAGCCAAAAGGCCTGCAAATAAAAGCAATAGCATTGTGGTTACTAAACCGTTAAAAATATCGGTAATAAGCACAAGCCACCATGCTTTCTTTTTCTTTTTGGAATCGTCTTTTATTATAAGCCCGTCCATTGGGATAAGCTCGCAGTTGGTCGGGTCAAAATCAGATTTAAGCAGCGGGTTTTCCCTTTGGGGCAGCAGCTCTTCTTCCCTTATTTTAAGTATGCGCTTTGTCGGGCTTTGCTCCGCTTGGGGCAATACGTCCGGGTTTAGTTTCGGATTTTGGGCGGCAAGGGCCGCGCCCTCTTTTTGGGGGGGCGCGGATTGTGCCTTTTTACTCTTAAATAATTTTGATATTACTTCCCGCAACATTTTTTATATTTTTTGCCGCTGCCGCACGGGCATAAATCATTGCGGCCGATTTTATTTAATTGTCCGTCATCTTCCGCGCCGTTTTGCGCGGAGCCTTCCTGATGCCTTACCGCCGCCCTTTTGGGGGGCAGCTGCAACTTAAAGATATAATCTACAAAGAAATCGCGTATCCTTGTCATCATATTCTGATACAAGCCAAAAGATTCTTTTTGGTATTCTATAAGCGGATCTTTCTGCGCATAACCTCTTAAGCCGACACTGTTTTTAAGTTGGTCAAGCTCGTAGAGGTGCTGCTTCCAGCTTTGGTCAATAAGCTGTAAAAGAAGCATCCTTTCAATATCACCAAAATGGATATCCTGGTCTTCAAAATACTGCGCGCGTGTTTTATAGACTTCATTTATATTTTTCAAAATACCGTCTAATATATCGTGCGGCTTTTGGGCGCGCAATGTTTCTTCCGTTAAATTAGGGTCAACCAAAAATACTCTTTTAAAGAAAGCGTTAAGGCTGGATACATCACTTTGCAGGGGGTGCTTTTCATTATAGAATTTGTAAAACACCTCCTCTGCCGTTTCGCTTATCATCTGGCTTATCCTTTCGGAAAAGTCAACGCCGTCTAATATGGCATTGCGCAAGCCGTATACGGCTGTGCGCTGCTGGTTCATAACTTTATCGTAATCCAGCAAGTGTTTCCTTATATCAAAATTATGGCCTTCAACCCTGCGCTGAGCGCCTTCAATCTGTTTGGAGATTATGCGGCTTTCTATGCTTTCGCCGTCTTTCATCCCCAGGGTTGTCATAATGCTTGAAATCCTTTCGCTGCCGAACAAGCGCATAAGCTCGTCGTCTAAAGCTACAAAGAAGCGGCTTGAACCCTGGTCGCCCTGCCTGGCGCAGCGGCCGCGCAGCTGGTTATCAATACGTCTGCTTTCATGGCGCTCTGTACCGATGACGGTAAGCCCGCCGTTTTGCGCTACAAATTCCTGTTCCTGCGCTTCGCACGGGTTGCCGCCCAATACGATATCTGTACCGCGGCCCGCCATATTGGTGGCTATTGTAACTGCGCCTTTGCGGCCCGCCTGGCTGATGATTTGGGCTTCCATCTCGTGATATTTAGCGTTTAAAACTTTATGCGGTATGCCTTTTGTTCGCAACTGGGCGGATAATTGTTCTGATTTTTCAATTGAACGCGTACCAACCAGTACGGGGGAGCCTTTGCGCCAAAGGTTTTCAACCTCTTCAATAACTGCGTCAAATTTCTCGCGCTCGGTTTTATAGATTACGTCGGGATAATCTATCCTGCGGCAAACTCTGTTTGGCGGTACTTCCACAACGCCGAGTTTGTAGATTGTCCAAAACTCATTGGCTTCAGTCATTGCCGTACCCGTCATACCGGAAAGTTTTTTGTATAACTTAAAAAAGTTTTGGAAGGTGATTGTAGCCAAAGTCTGGTTTTCTTCCTTAATGGGCATATGTTCTTTAGCTTCCACCGCCTGGTGTAAACCGTCGGACCATCTTCTGCCCGGCATAAGGCGGCCCGTAAATTCGTCCACGATAATAATTTCGCCGTCTTTTATTACATAGTGTACGTCTTTCTCATATAAATGGTGCGCGCGCAGGGCTTGGTTGATGTGGTGTACCCACTCGGATTCCACGTCATTATAAATATTATCAATGCCCAGCATCTTTTCCGCTTTAGCTACGCCGTCGTCAGTAAGCGTTACTGAGTGGTTCTTTTCGTCAATTAAAGCGTCATAGCCTTTGGATAAATCTTCGCCCGCGTATTTGGCGTTGACTTCATCTTTCTCCGTAACTTTACGGATTTTAAGCGAGGGTATCATCCTGTTGACGATATGGTATTTATCCGTACTCTTTTCAGCGGGGCCCGATATGATAAGCGGCGTCCTTGCCTCGTCAATAAGGATTGAGTCTACCTCGTCAACAATACAGTAATTGCGCGACCTTTGCACCCTGTCTACAGCGTTAATAACCATATTGTCGCGCAGGTAGTCAAAGCCCAGCTCATTATTGGTTACATAAGTGATATCTTTGAGGTACATTTCTTTACGTTCCTCATTTTTCATATCATGGCTTATATAACCTACGGTTAAACCTAAAAATTCATGTATGGGGCCCATCCAGTTCCTATCGCGTTTTGCAAGATAGTCGTTGACGGTAACAATGTGTACGCCCTCACCTGTCAAAGCATTAAGGTAGGCGGGAAGGGTTGATACCAAGGTTTTACCTTCGCCTGTCCTCATCTCAGCGATTTGACCGCCGTTAAGCACCATGCCGCCCAGCATTTGTACATCATAGTGGCGCATACCCAAAACCCTTTTTGCAGCCTCCCTTACTACGGCAAAAGCCTCGGGGAGGATAGAGTCTAAAGTTTCGCCTTTGGCTAATCTTTCTTTAAATTCCTGCGTTTTATTTTTTAATTGGTCGTCGGTTAAAGCTGATATTTGCGGCTCTAAAGCATTTATTTTGCTTAATGCGGGCTGGAATTTTTTTAATTCCCTTTCACTTTTTGTACCCAGTATTGAATCTATCAAATAGTTAATCATTGCACCCTCTTAATTTTGTTTTTTGAATGGGGAAATCTCCCTGAGCCTCGCCACTATGGGAGGCAGCGCTTCCAGTACCTTTTTTACTTCTTCCTCTGTCGTAAATTTACTTAAGGAAAATCTTATTGACCCGTGCGCAAACTGGAAAGGTACTCCCATTGCCCTTAACACGTGTGAAGGCTCAAGCGAGCCCGTTGTGCAGGCCGAGCCTGATGAAGCGCAAATGCCGTATTCATCAAGCATCATAAGTATGCTTTCGCCCTCTATATAGCCAAAGCTTATATTTGAGGTATTAGGCAGCCTGTTATGTATGTCGCCGTTTACTTTGCAGTCGGGTATAGTTTTAAGCAGGTTTTGCTCAAGCTCGTCCCTTAAAGGCGCAACTTTTGTTTGGTATTCGCCTAAAGTATCCAGCGCGTACTGCGCAGCCGCGCCAAAACCTACTATGGCCGGCACATTTTCGGTGCCTGCGCGTCTTGACCTTTCCTGATGGCCGCCCACCATAAAGGGCGCTAAGCGCAATCCTTTTTTTACATAAAGCGCGCCTATGCCTTTAGGGCCGTGTATCTTGTGTGAAGAACAGGAAAGCATATCAATATCTAAATTTTTTACGTCAACTTTTATTTTACCTACTGCCTGCACCGCATCGGTATGCATAAGCGCGCCGTTTTGATGCGCTATGGCGGCAATATCTTTTATGGGGAATATAGTGCCTGTCTCGCTATTGGCATACATAACAGATACCAATGCGGTATTGGCGGAAATTATGCTTTTATATTGCTCCATATTAAAGCGTCCGTTACTGTCAACGCCTATAAAATCTACACTGTAACCTTGCGTCGCAAGCAGTTTAAAAACTTCCAGCACCGCAGGATGTTCCACGGCGGAGGTTATGATGTGCTTGCGTGAAGGAAAGTTTTTTAAGGCGGAGTATATTGCCGTGCTGTCTCCTTCCGTACCGCCTGATGTAAAGATGACTTCCGTTGCATCCGCATTAATAAGATTTGCTACTTGCACGCGCGCATTATCTATAGCTTTTTTATTGCTGCCGCCAAATTTGTGTATGCTGCTGGCATTGCCGTAACTATCGCTAAAGTAAGGTAACATCGCTTCTACCGCCTGTGGCAGAGTTCGCGTGGTTGCATTATTATCCAAATAAATTACGTTCATGCGGGGTATACCTCTATCTTGGGGGAAAGTTTTTCCTTCAAAGTCTTTTCCACAAAGGATTTTAATGTTATTCCCGCGCTGCCGCAACCATGGCACGCGCCTAGCATTCTAAGCTTTATGATATTACCCTGTACGTCAACCAGCTCTATGCTGCCGCCGTCTAAATTAAGCTTTGGCTTAATATCTTTGCTTAAGACTTCCTCTATAGCTTTAATCTTTTCCACTATGGTAAGGTTTTCAAAATCTTTCTTTTCTTCCTTTTTTACGGGCACTTCGCATGCCAGCACTTTATCTAAAATAGCCTGTATATCAGCCTTGCATTGGCCGCATGCGCCGCCCGCTTTTGTAAAGTGCGTAACGTCGTCAACCGTTTTAAGATTATTTGTGTGAATAGCTTTTATTATGGTGTCTTCATTTATATTGAAGCATTTACATACTATGCGGGTGGTGTCTTCCTCTTCATAAACCACGGGCGCGCCGCCTTGGCGGTAGCTTTTTATGGCTGCGTCCAAAGCTTCCATACCCATGACTGAGCAATGCATCTTTTCAGGCGGAAGGTTACCCAAAGCCGCCGCGATGTCCTGATTTGTTATTTTTGAGGCCTCTTCCAATGTTTTGCCTTTTACAAGCTCAGTCAAAACGGAAGAGGACGCTATGGCGCTTGCGCAGCCGAAAGTCTGGAACTTAGCGTCTAAAATTCTTTGCGTGTCCTTATCTACCTTTATGGTAAGTTTTAAGGCGTCGCCACAAACCAGGCTTCCTACCTGGCCGGTGCCGTCGGCATCTTCAATTAATCCGACGTTCTTAGGATTCTTGAAGTGCTCCATCACCTTGTCTGTATAATCCCACATATTTCCCCCTGGTTTTTACACCTATATTATACTACTTTATTGCCGTCATTATAGAACAAAAACCCCCGCTTACATAGCGAGGGTTTTAAATAGTTCAACAAGTTACCTGGCGGCTGTTCTGAAAAAGTTGCCCTTTGCCCTGTTCCCCATTAAGGTAGGCTTGCCCATCATTTTATCGGCTACCAGTATGATATCCTTTTGGCCTGTTGCGTAAAGGCTGCCTGAATCGCCAAAAATATCACCGCTTTTAAGAACGCCTATTTTGCCGTGTGAGTTTATTTGGACTTCAAGCTTTATATTACCTTCAAAGGAATCGATCAGCAAATCGTCTTTGTTGATATTGAAGTTCAATGGGAATGTCGGGTTCAAAATCCTTTTGATAGCTATAGGCACATCAGCCTCGTTCTTTGCTATTATGGAACACGAGACATTAGCAGCCTCCGCAGTTTTGAGCAAGCGGCCCGCCACTTCAACTTTACCGGAGAGATTAAAACCCTCATCCCTGTTTGTGTTGGAGAGCGTGTGCCACGCAAAACCCGCTGCAATTAATGTTACTGCTATTAAAAAGTATTTCATAACTATATTATACCTTTTTGGGAAAGGTTTTTATGCTTCAAACCTATTTCTTATATTCCGTAAAGCCCCATACTACAGATGCGCTTACCCAGCCTTTTGTGCCTTCATCATCGGCAACCTGGTACCATGCGCCCTGTTTTTTGACGAATTTTAAGGGATAGCCCTTTTCCACAACCCAAGCTACTTCGGCATTGGTGCCGGGCGCTGTTCTTACATTGATGTCTGATTTAGCGGAAAGGCCGGGCGTTTCGGAAAGAAGGTCCTTATGTATCCAACCCCTGAAACCTTCAAAATCTTTTACTTCTACCCATTGTTTGTCTTTGCTTACGCCTAACATTTCAAGGGGAGTATACTTCCAAGCTTTAAATTTTACCGCGCATTTGGTGCTGGCGCATTTCCTTATATTGACTTCCTTTGCTCCGACGGAGGCATATTTAGCCGCCGCAAAAGCGTTAGACGCTAAAAGAACTGCAAAAAGTGCGATGGATGTTTTGGTAATAATTTTCATTTTAAGACCTCTTCTCCTTAAATCAAACTAAAGCATTACTTTATTAAAAGAGTATATCATATTTTTTCAGATATCAATATGCTTTTTTCCTTCTTATATAAAGGTACATAATTTAAGGGTTTGGGCGCAAGTTTGCGCGCAGCTGTAAAAAATGCTAATAAATGATATGATAGATAAAAACATAAAGAAGGAGATTGTATGAAAGAAAAGATTAAAGAATTGCTTGAGCAGGTGCGCCCTACTTTGCAGGCTGACGGCGGAGATGTTGAATTTGTGGATTTTGATGAGAAGACGGGCGTAGTAACCGTAAAATTGCAAGGCGCCTGCGGCAGCTGCCCGATGGCGACTATCACGCTTAAGAACGGTATTGAAAGATATATTAAAGCCCAGATTCCGGAAGTTACTTCTGTAGAAAAAATCTAATGCCTTTAATAGACCTGCACGCCCACACTAAGTTTTCCGACGGGACGACCAGCCCCGCCGAAGTGGTGTGGAGCTACCTGCAGGCAGGCGTGCGGCTGATGTCCGTAACCGATCATGATACTTTAGAAGCCCTGCCCCAGGCCGCGCAAAAGGCCAAAGAGGCGGGGCTCTATTTTATAAACGGCGTTGAAATCAGCAGCAGGGAGCATGACCACCTGCACATCCTTGGCTATAAAGTAGATATTAACAATAAACCTTTGCAGGACTTTTTGGCCAAAAACCGCGCAAAGCGCGATATCAGGATACACAAAATCATCGCGCAGCTTGCGCAAAGCGGTACGGATATTAATGAGGATGACGTCTATAGGCTTGTTAAGACAGTCGCCTCCCGCGCGCATGTGGCCGACGCTTTAAAAAATAAGGGTTTTGCCTCAAGCCGCCAGGAAGCCTTCCGCAAATATCTGGTGCCGGGCAAAAGCGGCTATGTGGCGCAGGAAGGCGCAAGCGTGCTTGAAGTGATATCGGCTATCAAAAACGCGGGCGGCTATGCTTTTATAGCGCACCCCGGTATAGTAAAGGATATTTGGGATTTCCCCAAATGGGTAACCGCGGGGCTGGACGGGATAGAAGTCTATTACCCCAGCCATTCCTTTGAAATGAAGCAGGACTTGCTGCACATAGCGGGGCGGTATAATCTTATGGTAAGCGGCGGGTCTGACCATCACGGCGCCAAAAGCGGGCGCGATAACCGCATAGGTATGGACGTGCCGCAACAGGTTTATGATACTTTAAAGGCAAAGTTATGCTGATAATAGCCCACCGCGGCGCAAGCGCGTATTATAAGGAAAATACTTTGGATGCTTTTAAAGCGGCCTATGATATGGGCGCAAGGTATTTTGAGACTGACGTCCAAACCTCCTTTGACGGCCGCCTTGTTTTGTATCACGATTATCATTTTAAAAATAAAGACGGGCAAGAACGCGCGGTAAAAGACGCGGAGGCAGCCTCACTCGCCGCCTGCGGCGCGCCGTATTTGGAGCAATTATTTGAAGTTTTGCCCAATGACGCTAAAATTAATCTTGAAATTAAAAACGACGGCAATCTCTATCCTTCAATAGAGCATAAGCTGCTTAAAACTTTAGACGCTTTAAATATAGATAAGCGGCGCATTTTGATTTCTTCTTTTGATTATCCCACCCTTATGCGCGTGCGCGAAATTGACGGCGATATAAAAATAGGCGTACTTACGCGTTCTTTTGATTTGGCCGGTATCCTCGCGCTTAATGCTTACAGCGTGCATATGAGCGAACAAAGAATAACGCCCGCTATTATTGATTCTTGCCACAATGCGGGGCTTAAAGTTTTTATCTATACCGTAAATGACGCGCAAAAAGCGCGCGGGCTTGAAGCGATAGGCGTTGACGGCGTTTTTAGCGATTATCCCGATTTACTGCGCTAGCCGCAGGCGAAGCGCGCAAATGATAGGCGCGGGGCGGATGTTTCCCGGTTAAAATACAATTTTAAAACAAATAAAAATGCGCGCCATTATAAGGCGCGCATTTTCTATATACTGTCCAAATTTTACAGAGTAATTAAGGTGCCGTCTTTCTTACACAGTTTGATGGTATTGGCCGCGCCTGTGCCGAAGGTGGAAGAATAAACGGGCTGTTTATTGGAATCCTTCTTTTTTAACCTGTATTTCTGTACAAATTCATAAGGCAAGATAAAAGGATGCACGGCTTTTGGGCCGTAAGCCATAACAAATACCCTTTTGCGTTTAGTGTCTATATTAACGACGCCCACGCGCAAATCCTTAGTTAAAGTTTGCTCGGAGCAGCGGGTGTCTTTCATAAGGGCAAGGAACTCAGGCATTGAAATTTCTTCATAGCCCTGGTTTGTGTATTTTTTGGCTAAAGCGTCTATTTGGTTTTGTGTTCTGGGCAAAGTCTCATTAGGCAATAAATATGCTTTAGAGCCCAGTAATGCTTTAGTATAAACCGTCAAGCCCTCATCGGTAAGGTTGCCGTAGTTATCAAAAATCTTTTGGCCGTCAAAATCTCTAAGCTCAAAAATAGTGCCCGGGTCTATATTTTTATTTAGGAACAGCTGCTTTGCCTCTTTTGAAAGCTGGGTAATAACTTCCTTATAACCCGTAAGCGTAAGCATTTTGCGGACATACAGCTTGCCGCTGTCCCTTTCCACTATAAAGCCGGGGGGTATTTTGTTTTCGTATTTGATTGAAAGATATTCTATGCCGTTATTTTCTTCAGCTTGGTGCACCTTCTTAAAAAGAGCGCGGTCCTCGTCGGTAAATGAGGTGGCGATAGGGTCTATTATATTGCGCTCTTTAAGAGCGCGCATAAGCTCCTCGTCATCCATTACAAAAGGCTCCATGGCTATAAGGCGTTCGCGTGCTACTATATTGGTAAAATCCACAGCCAAAGCCCTCTTAAATAATGTGGCTGCCTGTATTTTGTTGCCCGTGCGTTCAAAACAAATACCGCGGCCGACGAGCGCGTTTATATTAGCGGGCTCATAGCGTAAAGCGGCGTCATAATATTTTGAAGCGCTTGTAAGATTGGCATTGTGCATTGCGATATCGCCTAAGCGGGAGTTTACATAAGCAAAATACGGGGAATTATTTTTTAAAAGATTTAAAGCATTTTTAAAATGTATTTGCGCGCTGTTGAACTTGCCTAAAAGCATCTCAATACCGCCGAGGCTTATAAGATAGTCGGAGTTAGACGGGCTTTTTGCCAGGCATTTTTTTAAGACGCTTTCCGCTGCGATATAATTCTTTTCATTAAAATATTCTTTGCTGCGGCCCAGGCAAGTATTGTTCTGCGCGGATAAAAGCGCAGGGAGCATTAAAAATAGAAAAAGAAGGACTCTCACGGTTTTTCTCTCCATGTTTTTAACAAAGCCGTTAATTTTTGAAGCTTATTTAACTTTATCTTTTTAATACCAATATAGCAACCCGTCTTTTGTATTTTTTTGTGCAGTCTTTCGTAGATTGCGCCCATTGCGCGGGCGGCCGTCATATTTTTAAAATCTTCCGCAGGCAGCGTGGCGCGTGCAAGATTATAGTAGCTTTGTGCTCTTTCAAGCTCAAAAAATAACAGCGCTTTAGTTTTATGGTTATTGCGGTTTTTGAAGATATCTTCTTCGCTTACCCCAAAGCTTTCCATATCCTCCTGCGGGAGATAGATGCGGTTTATTAATGCGTCTTCCGTTACATCGCGCACTATATTAGTAAGCTGTACGGCATAACCCATATTTTTGGCGAAGATTCTCGTCTCCGGGTTTTTGTAGCCGAAAACCTCCAAACACATAAGCCCCACAACGCTGGCTACGCGGTACATATAC
Organism: uncultured Elusimicrobium sp.; assembly: GCA_964415545.1. Lineage (GTDB taxonomy): Bacteria > Elusimicrobiota > Elusimicrobia > Elusimicrobiales > Elusimicrobiaceae > Proelusimicrobium. The sequence continues at coordinate 225,845 of CAYQAU010000001.1, read as the reverse complement.
CATTGTAAATCGGCAAAAGTGCGGTAGCGCACCTGCGGTTTTAAATCGCTTTCAACGCCTTCAATAAGGTCAAGGAAATACTGTTTTTGAAGCGGATATTTTTTGACTACCATCGCCAAATCTTTGCCGAGCGCCGTTAAAGGCGCGCCTTTAAAGGCGGCCTCAACTTCCGCGCGTAAATCCGCCAGGCGTTTTGGCGCGTTGGGCGCGTCTTCATCCACTATATCATCGGCCAGGCGGCAGAAGGAATATATTATGCAAAGCGCGTCTTTTTTATCTTTCTCTAAAAAGAAAAACGCGCCGCCGAAGTTAGATTTTTTGTAAGATTGATTATCAGCCATTAATAGAATTTTAGCAAATTACAAGGAGCGCTTTGCATATGGAAAAGCAGGAAGCATTGGATTTTCTTAAAAAACACATCAAGCACGAATCTTTAATAAAGCACAGTTTAGCCTCTTATGCGGTTATGGAAGCATTGGCAAATAAGCTGGGGCAGGATGTCAATTTATGGGCTTTAGCGGGCCTTTTGCACGATATAGACTATGAACTTACCGCCGACGACGTTAAAATGCACGGCAAAAAAGCGCGTGAAATGCTTGAAGGCAAATTGCCTGAGGAAGCAATCTGCGCCATAGAAGCGCATAATGAGTACGCTGAAGTCCGCCCGCGCCAGCGCGCTCTTGACTTCGCTTTAGCCGCAGGGGAATCTATAACAGGCCTTATTGTAGCCACGTCTTTGGTTTATCCCGATAAAAAGGTAGCCTCTGTAAAAGTTAAATCTATTACAAAGAGGATGAAGGAAAAGTCTTTTGCCGCCGCAGTCAGCCACGAAACTATTATGGAATGTGAAAAGCTGGCGATGACTTTAGATGAGTTTACGGCAGTCTGCCTTGAAGGTATGCAGAAACACGCGGACGAATTGGGGCTTTAACCAGAAGCAGGAACTTTCGGTTTTATATATTGTCCGCCTTTTGTATCAGGCGGACAATTTTATATGCCACAAATACTCGGTATTGCCGTGTGTGCCGGTGATGGGGGAGTGGATTAACCCTGCTTCTTCCGCTTTATACTTTGATGCAACTTCCGCAAAATAGCCGCGCACAAGTTCTATAGCTTTTTGGCGGTTTTCTTCCGTCTTAACTATGCCGTGGGGCACCTCTTTAGGAGTAAGCTCAAACTGCGGTTTGATAAGGAAAACGATATCCGCTTTGCCCGCCATACATTTGAGCAGCGGCTCAATTATATGTTTTAAGGAAATAAAGGAAACGTCCACCGCGGCAAAATCAAATTTTACATTAAACATATCAGGCGTCATAAATCGGGCGTTGGTTTCAGGGTGGAAGATAAAGTTTTTAAAATCACGCATCTCGCTTGCCAGCTGGCCTTTGCCTACGTCTACCCCGTGCACTTCTTTTGCGCCCTCCAGCAGCATACAATGGGAAAACCCGCCTGTGGCCACGCCGATATCGGCGCAAATTTTACCGTTTACGCTTATCTTAAAATCATCTAAAGCGCCTTTAAGCTTTGTGCCGCCGCGCGATACATAGGGGCACTTTTTTTCTTTCATTGAAATTATGTCTTCTTCTTTAATATTCCTATCGGCCCTGGTTTCAATTTCGCCGTTTACAAGTACTTCGCCCGCCATTATAAATGCTTGCGCTTTATTGCGGCTGGGCGCAAGGTTTTGTGCTACAAGCGCGTGGTCAAGCCTTAGTTTAGGCATCTTGCTTCTCCTCAAAAGGGACGAGGGAAAGCTCATCACCTTTAGCTTTAAGCGCCTCAACTTTAAACTTGATATCGCTGAGCTTTGCCGAAAGTTCTTTAGAAAGCTTTACGCCTTCCTCAAACAGTTTTGTGCTCTCGTCCAGGCTTAGGCTTTCATCGTCCAGTTTGGCTATAAGCTCTTCCAGTTTGGTAAGTTTTGATTCAAAGGTATTTGCTTTTGTCATATTGTCTCCACTTCAAAAGTATCCTGCGCGGTTTGTATTCTTAATCGTTCGCCTTTTAGCGAGCTTAAGGCAAGGCTGCCGTCGCTTACTCTGCGTGTAATACTGTAGCCGCGCTTTAAAACCGCTTGCGGGTTTAAGAGCGTGATGCGCTGGTTTAAAAGCGCGAGTTTTTGTTCCTGCTGTTTTATTTTAGCTTCAATAGCGTCATAAAGGTTTTGTTTGAGCTCATCAATCTCCTGCTCTTTTTTGAGGAAGATTAATGCGGGCTCTTTAAAAATTTTATTATTTACGGCCTGTTCGTAGCGCGCTTTTAAACGCTCATAAATTAAGCCGACTGATTGCGCTAAAATTTTATTTAGCTGCGTTAAATGTTTTATTGTATTTTGGCTGTTTTCTATTACCAGCTCGGCCGCGGCTGAAGGCGTGGCGGCGCGTAAATCGGCCGCGAAATCGGTTAGGGTAAAATCTGTCTCATGGCCGACGCAGGATATCGTCGGTATTTTGCTGGCCGCGACGGCGCGCACTACAAGTTCTTCATTAAAGCTCCATAAATCTTCTATGCTGCCGCCGCCGCGCCCGAGCAAAATAACGTCCACGGCGGGCGTAAGTTTATTCAGGTTTTTTAAAGCTTCAACTATCTGTTCTTTAGAGCCCTCGCCCTGCACTAAAACGGGGGCCAGTATAACCTCAAGATTACGCCCGCGTCTTTTTAAAATTGAAAGGATGTCCCGCACCGCCGCGCCCGTGGGCGAGGTTATAACGCCTATCCTGGAAGGGAAACGCGGCAAAACTTTTTTGCGGCTTTGGTCAAAAAGGCCTTCTGCGGAAAGCTTGGCTTTAAGCTTTTCAAACTCCGCATACAAATCGCCTTTACTGGTAACGGTAACTTGGCGCGCGATTATTTGGTAGCGGCCCTGTTTTATATAGCAGGAGATATCGCCGTCTATCACTACTTTTGCGCCTTCTTCCAACCTGTCGCTTTTAAAAGCATAACCTTTAAATAATACGGCCGATATTAATGCGCCATTATCCTTAATGTCAAAATACATATGCCCGCTGGAGGCTTTTTTAAGGTTAGAAATCTCGCCCTCAACGCGCACGCCGTTTAGTACGCCTTCAAGCATTTCTTTTATGACTAAGCTTATCTCCGTTACGCTGAAGATTTTATCTTCATCAAAAGGTTTTATCATTTCTTTTTCCTTAAGTTTTGCAGGCGTTCTTTTATAAGCTTTTCGCGGCCCTGCTCGGTAGGTTTATAAAATTTGGCGGGGTTTGGCAGGTACTCCTGCTCAACATAATGGTTGGGGTAATCATGCGCGTATTTGTAGCCGATGTTTTTTGCCCCGCTCCTTAAATTATCAGGCACGCTGCGGCGCGGGCCGTTACGGACCTCGTTTAAAGCAGCGTCTATGGCAAGATAGGCGGAGTTGGATTTAGGCGCAGTTGCCACATATAAAGCCGCGTGCGCAAGCGGGATTCTTACCTCGGGCATACCAAGCACTTCGGCGCTTTTAAAGGCGGAGGTGGCTATAATTAAAGCGGTAGGGTCTGCCAGGCCGACGTCTTCTGACGCACAAATGAATATACGCCTTGCTATAAAGCGCGGGTCCTCCCCGCTTTCAAGCATACGCGCCAGCCAGTAGGCCGTTGCGTCAGGGTCGCTGCCGCGCATTGATTTGATGAAGGCCGATATTATGTCATAATGCTCATCGCCTTTTTTATCATAGTTAAGATGCCTTTTTTGTATGCAGTCTTTGGCGATGTCTAAAGTAATCTCTTTTTTACCGCCCGTGTATGGCGTGGTTATTACAGCCAGCTCAACGGCATTGAGCAGGCGCCTGGCGTCCCCGTTGGCCTGCGTTACAAGGAAGTCTTTTGCATCTTGGGTAATTATAAAGTTTTCAACCTCGGCGGCATTATCTATGATTTTAGAAAGGGCCGCGTCATTTAAAGCTTTAAATTCAAATACGGAAAAGCGGGAAAGCAAAGCATTGTTTATGTAAAAGTACGGGTTTTCCGTAGTAAGACCTATAAGTATTATTTGCCCGCTTTCAACGGAAGGCAAAAGTGCGTCCTGCTGGGTTTTGTTAAAGTGGTGGATTTCATCCAAAATAAGCAATGTGCGCTTGTGTCCCATATTATTATCTATTCTTATTTTGGCTTCTTCTATAACGCGTTTTAAGTCCGCCACGCCTGCGGCGGCGGCGTTAAGCTCGGTAACATAAGCCTGCGTGCTGTTTGCGATAAACCGCGCAAGGCCCGTCTTACCGCAGCCCGGCGGCCCGAAGAATACGGCTGAAGTTATTTTATCGGCCTCAATTAATCTGCGCAGCATCTTGCCTTTTAAAAGCAGCTCTTCCTGCCCTGCAAAATCTTCCAGCTTTTTAGGGGCCATACGCGCCGCCAAAGGTTTGGGGGCGGCTTGGGTTTCATTAAAAAAATCGCTCATAAATTATTTAAGGGGCAGTCGCTCAAGGCAATTATTAAGTTTTAATATGGCCTCGTCCAACTGCCTTGTATCCTCTTTATTTTGTGTGCTTGCGCCCGCATCGCGGTTATATGCTTTTGCGGCGTATTCAAGCGCGGCTAAAAGCGCAAGTTTATAAACGTCTAAAAGGTTGCGCTCTTCGGAAATTTGGTTCATACGGTTCTCCACATCGGAGGCTACAGAGATAATCTCCATCGGGGTAAGGCCCTCAATGTTTATATTATCCAGTTTGATGCGGCGTATGGTTACGCTTGTCTTTTCCTTCACAGATCACCTATATTGGGACGGGAGGATTGCTCCTCTATCTTATTAATCTCTTTATCAATTTTAGAATACAATTTTTTTAAGGTTGCCGCTGTATTGTCTTTCCAGGTTTTAAGCTCGCGCGCGGCGGCCTGCGCCCGGTCTAAATCTTTAAGGCTGCTTTGGAGATCTTTTACCTTAGCGCGCAGGGCGGTATTCTCCTCCTCCGCAGCGGCAAGGCGGGCAGATACCCTGTCTATCAAAAGATGCAGGTTTTTGTATTTGTCCTTTTCTTCCATAAGCAGCCTTTCCTAAATGTTTAAGCCCTCAAGCTTGCGCCAAAGGCGGTTTTAAGCGCGGCTAATACCGCGTCTGTTTTGGCGTTGACCTCGCCGTCTTTAAGCGTATGGTCCGGCGCGCTGAACTCAAAGTGCAGCGTGATGCTCTTTTTACCTTCGGGCAGGTTCGCGCCCTGGTATAAGTCTATAAGCTTATAATTATCGGTATTGCCAAGCTTTTCCAGCTCCTTTCGGATTTGCTCAAAGGTTACTTTTTTGTCTATAACCAAAGATAAGTCGCGTAAGGAAGACGGGTAAATATTCGTCTCTTTCACATGTTTAAATTGCTGTGCGTCAAAATGCTTCTCAAGGTTTTTGACGGTAAATTCAAAAGCAAACACAGGCGTTTTTATGTCATAAGCTTTAAGCGTAAGCGGGTGCAGCTGGCCTGCTAAACCTATTACCTTGCCGTCATAAATAATATCAACGCAGATTTTTGGGTGCATATATGGCGCAGGGTTTTTTGAAGGCTCAATTTTAATGCCGTCAAACTTGCTTAAAGCTGCTTCAACCGCGCCTTTTATAAAGTAAAAATCAACGGGCGCGCTTTGTTTGGCAAAGTATTTTGACTTAGGCGCCTTACCTGTTACAACGCCCGCCAGGCCAAAGTATTCCGTCGGGTAGCCTTTCTGTAAGGCAAAGGTTTTTGCGTATTCGTACAAGTATAAATCATTATTGTTAAAAGACTGGTTGTAAGCTATATTCTTAAGCAGGCCGATAAGTAATGAAGGCCTTAAAAATTCCATACCCTCGGCTAAAGGGTTGGCGATTTCTATGGCGTTCTTTTCATCACAATTAAAGTTCTTAAGATCTTTGGCTGATACAAAGTCAAAGTTCTTGCACTCAAAAAAGCCTATGCCCGTTAAAGCGTTTTGCATAATTTCGCCGATATCAACGGCTTTAGGATTCTCGCCAAAGTAGACGGTGGCTTTTGTAAAATCGCTTTGCTGCTCGTCCAGCATCGCATAACCCGCAAAGCGCGCGACTTCTTCCGCCAAATCCCATTTGTGCGTGATGTCGCGGCGGTGCGTGGGCGGTAAAAATGTCCATACTTCGCCGCTGCCGTCAAATTGGCCTAAGCGGTTAAAAATCTGTTTCATCTTCTGCGCGGGCACTTCAATACCTAAAATATCATTGATTTCTTTGGCCGTAAAAGTGATTTCTTTAGGCTCGTATTTAGGGTAGTAGGCGTCATTGGTTTTTTGGACTTCGCCGCCGCAAATCTGCGCTACAAGGCCTGTTGCAAGCTCCATAGCTCTTACACAGTTATTGATGTCCGTCCCGCGCTCAAAACGCTGGGAGGCCTCTGTGGATATGCCAAGTTTTTTGGCGGTTTTGTTGACGGCAGGCGGGTAAAAATACGCCGCTTCAAGCACTATGCTTGTGGTATCTTCATTAATACTATCGCCCTTGCCGCCAAGTATGCCCGCTAAAGCTACGGATTTTACGCCGTCAGCTATCACGAGGTTTTGTTCGTTTAAGGTGTATGTGTTTCCGTTAAGGCCGGTAAACTGTTCGCCTTCCTCTGCCCGGCGCGCCGTTATTTTGCCGCCTTCAATATGGTTTAAGTCAAAAGCGTGTAGCGGGTGGCCGATGGCAAAAAGCACATAGTTGGTAATATCAACCAAAGCGTTTTTGGGGTTTACGTCCATCGCAAGCAGGCGTTTTTTAAGCCAGTCGGGGGACTCCCCGTTCTTTACATTCTTGATTATCCTGCCATTATATCTGGGGCAGCCCTGTTCGCCTGCGGGTAAGGTGATTTCTAAGGTATCATCGCCCTTAATTGTGTAAGGTAATGCAGGGGCTTCTTTTAAAGGCAAATTAAGCAGGATGCTGAGCTCGCGCGCAATACCTAAGTGTGATAATAAATCACCCCTGTTAGGCGTGATTTCAACTTCAAAAAGCACATCAGGCTCGCCATAAAGCGTCCTTACGTCAGCGCCGATTGGCAGGTTGTCATCTAAAATTAATATGCCTTTTTGGCGTTCTGCGGCGAGGCCAAGTTCGTCGGCGGAACAAAGCATGCCTTCTGATACTACGCCCCTGATATTGGCGGGCTGTAAAATTGTTTTGCCCAAACGCGCGCCTATTTTAGCTAAAGGCACGGTTTGCCCTTCAGCGATATTTTGCGCGCCGCAAACCACCTGCTGTTTGCCCCAGCCTGTAGCCAGGGTAACAAGGTGTAATTTATCGGCATTGGGGTGTTGGTCTATTCTTTCAATTTTAGCTGCGCTTACGCCCTCAAAATCCGCGCCCATTTGGGTATAGGATTCCACTTCCATCCCGAGCGAAGTTAACTTCTGCGCTATTTCTTGAGCGCTTAAGTTGATGTCTATATAATCTTTAAGCCAAGAGTAAAGTACTTTCATTTAAATCTGCTCCAATATCTTAACGTCGTTTTGGTAGAAGGCCCTGATATCTTTGATATTTAAGGCGAACATCGCCAGCCTCTCCACGCCCATACCGAAGGCGTATCCGCTGTAAACTTCAGGATCAATGCCGCAGTTTTTGAGCACTTGCGGGTGCACTATACCGCCGCCGAGCATCTCTTTCCAGCCTGTGCCTTTGCAGACGGGGCAGGCCGCGTCTTTGCCTTCGCAAAACACGCATTTTACGTCCACCTCAACGCCCGGCTCAACGAAAGGGAAGAACGACGGGCGAAAGCGCACCTGCGCTTTAGGGCCGAATAAGCCTTTCATAAATGCCGTAAGGTCGTTTTTCAAATCAGCCATGCTTACGCCTTTGGCGACGTAAAGGCCCTCAATCTGGTTAAATACGGGGCTGTGCGTAGCGTCCATGGCGTCCCTTCTGAACACGCGGCCGGGGGCCATAATGCGGATTGGCGGTTTTTGCTTCTTCATCGTGCGGATTTGCACATTGGAAGTATGCGTTCTTAAAACAAAACCTTTTTTGACCGTATTTTTTACGAATAAAGTATCCTGCATATCGCGCGCAGGGTGATGTATCGGGATATTTAAAGCGTCAAAGTTATAGTACTCTTCCTCCACGGAAGGGCCCTCAGCCCAGACGAAGCCTAAGCGAGAAAGGATATCCGTCATCCTTTTTTGCGCCGCGGTTAAAGGGTGGCGGCGGCCTTTGTCAAAGGGGAAAGCGGGTAAAGTTAAATCAATCTCCGTTTTGATAAGCTGTTCGTTAACCTGCGCGGCTTCAAGGATATTTTGTTTATCTTCAAAAGCGGCGGTAAGCTTATTTTTTAAGCTGTTGCTCATCGGGCCGAATGCCTTTTTGTCTTCCAAAGAAAGATCTTTAAGGCTTTTAAGCAGCTCGGTAAGTGAACCTTTACGGCCAATAACGGCTACTTGCAGGGCCTCCAAATCTTTAAGATTTTGGCAGGCCTCTATTTTAGCGGTACAATCCGTTTCAATTTCTGATAATTTTGTTTTAAGTTGTTCTAACATATATATAAATTATAGAAAATTTAACAACATTTATTAGATTTTATGTTTTTAAATATTATTAATATATTGCCTTAGGCGTTATTTTTTATATAATCTAAAAAACAGGGGAGGATTTTTATGTCTAAAAAAATATTATTTACATTGCTTATCGCATGCCTTTTTGCGGCTTGCTCAAAGACGGAGCAGCCCCAAAGCGTAACAGACGGCTTTACGCCTGAGGAAGCCGCGCAGGCCGTTAAAGAAGCTAACCGCAAAACGGTGGACGATATAATATCTGCTTCAGATGGCGGCAATGTTGACGCCAAACTTAAGTTGGCGCAGATGTATCTTTTGGGCCGCATGGTCCCGCAGGATACGGAAAAGGCTGTGCAGCTTTTCAGCCAGTTGGCGCAGAAAGATAATCCGCAGGCGCTTACCTCTTTAGGCCAGCTGTATCTTACAGGTAACGGCGTTACGCTTGACTATGATAAAGCTTTTGACTTTTTTAATAAAGCCGCCATACAAAGCTATGCGCCCGCGCAAAGCGCTTTTGCCTATATGTATACGGAAGGTTTAGGCACGCCCAAAAATGCTAAAGAAGCCGTTAAATGGTATAAACTTGCGGCGGATAATAATGACGTTTACGCACAATATAATTTAGGTATTATATATTTGAAGGGCGACGGCGTTAAAAAGGATATTAAGCTTGCCAAAAAATGGCTTATTAAAGCTTCCGATAATGGCCTTCCCGCCGCCACGGCTACGCTTGCCGACATATAAGTTTTAGTACAAATATAAAAACCGCAGCTTTTTAAGCTGCGGTTTTTTTGTGTCTGTTAAAAAAACTAGAAGTCTAAAAGCTTAATGCCAAAACTTATTGACCAATCTTTGGAGTCCATATTGCCAGCGATGTGTTTGCCTGTTTTGATATAAGCAAGCACATTATCACGTATCATCCCGCCGAGCTCCACCTCGCAGATAAACTCCATCTCATGGGGGACTTCATAGTTGATATAATACTGCGGGTCTAAAAGGATATACCAGTTGCTGTTGTCCTCATAAGCGATGATGCCGCGCACCCTGCCCATATCCACATCGGGTTTATCATGCGGGCCCGCTATGGTTGCATAGTGCTTATAACCAAGCGCGACAAATACATTGTTTGAGAAGGAAAATACGCCAAACGCCGAAGGGCTTAACTGTACTTTATTTAAGCTCAGTTCGTCTTTTGTGGCGGATGGAAGCGTAGTCTCCAAAACCGCGCCGTAGGAAAAGAAGTCGCTTTGCACTCCTTTATACCCCATAGATACCATTACATCCCCTAATCCGTTGACGGAGTCATCAGGCTGTTCAAGGCGGGAAAGCGGTAATTCTACGCCGAGGCTGTAGTTCTTTTCAAAAGAATAGTAATACTTTGCCGTCATTTGTGTGAGGGACTTGCCGCCCTTGTCGTCTATGACGGTTGTGCTCGGGTTAAGTTCAAACGTAGTTATATTATCACTTGGTTTGACGGTTTTTATATCAGGGCATTCGCTTTGAGCTGAGGCAAAAGCCGCTGTAGACAGCGAGATAAGGCTTAGACAGACAAACAGTTTTTTTAGCATATAAAACCTCCGTAGGATAAGATTATTATAATACTTTTTAATTATAAATCAAGCCTTAAAAAGGGTTAGCCGCTAAATTGGGCGCAGGGCTGTTTTTACAGATTGTCTAGAATTTTATTAAAAGGCCCGCCAAAGCCGATACTGCAATATAGAAGAAGGGGTGTTTTTTCCACACATTTGTAGCTATAAGTAAAATTATAAAGAAGGCGATGCTCTTAAGCGGCAGTAAATCGGCCAGTAGCTGTGTTTGGCGATATAAATCCACATTGATAACCGATATTTTTACTATCTGCCACACAGCTATAGCCAATAGCCCGCAGACAGCGGGGCGCAGGCCTTTAAAAGCTGCCTCAAAAGTAGGGTTCTCTTTAAATTTGTCTAATATACCTGCAATCAGAACTATGCAGATTAAAGCCGGCGTTACAAGCCCTGCCGTGGCTATAATTCCGCCCAAAAAGCCCGCGACATTATAACCGCTGAAAGTAGCCATATTAATACCCAGCGGGCCGGGCGTAACTTCAGATATAATAAGCATATTTGTAAGCTCAGCCGCGGTAAACCAGCCTGTAGTCAGGCCCAATTTGTATAGGAAGGGCAGCGTCGCCAACCCGCCGCCGATGGCAAATAAACCTATTTTGAAATACTGAATATAAAGGAGCAGGTATATCATTTTGCGCTCCTTTGTAATTTAGCGTAAACTATACCTGCCAGCGCGCAAAAAATTACTATATATACAGGCGATATTAAAAAAATGCCGAAAGCCGCCGCGCTTAAAATTAACAGTAATGCTGTAAAAGTATCAATTACCGCTTTTTTAAAGATAGGGACCATAGCGTTTATAATTAATACGCAAATGCCTATTCTTAAACCTGCAAAAACGCGCGATATAATAGGATTATCTATAAAGAAATTGAAGAAGGCCGCTATTAAAGAAATTATGATTATAGAGGGTGTAACAACGCCGATTGTCGCCGCTATTGCGCCTGCAGCGCGCCTGCTTTTATAACCGCAAAGAGAGGCGACATTAACCGCAATCACCCCCGGCGTTACTTGCGATACGGCGAAAAAATCTATAAGCTGCGTTTCGGTAATCCAGCGCTTTTTGTCTACAATTTCAGCCTGTATTATAGGCAGCATGGCGTAGCCGCCGCCGAATGTCATCGCGCCTATTTTAGCGAAGGTAAAAAACAGCTCTGTCAACGGGATTTTTTTGCCGCTCATAGATAGTTTATTATGTCTGCAATCTTTTCGGCTTTAATCAGGTTTTTATGGGCAATCCCGCCGGCCACGCGCTCGTGCTCCCAGGTGGTAAAAAACGGTATGTGTATAGCGTTTGCGCCGATTTCCAAAACAGGCAGTATATCGGACTTTTCCGAATTGCCGACCATAAGGAATTCTTTTGGTTTTATGCCCAGGTTATGTATAAGCTTTTTATAGCCTTCAGGCGTTTTTTCACTCATAATTTCTATATGGTGCAGGTATTTGGATATGCCTGATTTTTGTATCTTCCTTTCCTGGTCTAAGATATCGCCTTTGGTGGCGACAACCAGCTTATATTTTTGGGATAACTGTTTTAGCGTCGCCTCCACATCAGGCAGCATTACAACAGGCTCTGTAAGCATTGTTTTACCCAGACGCATTATCTTTTTAAGTAGAGCGGGCGGCAGTTTGTCGTCGGTAACTTTCAGCGCGGTTTCTATCATGGAAAGCGTAAAAGCTTTTACGCCGTAACCGTAAAGCGGCAGATTGCCGATTTCCGTTTTATATAATTTGGCCGCTAAAGCGTTTTGCGGCATATAGGCGCGTAACAGGCGGTAGAACTTCTTTTCAGTATGTCTGAATATAGTTTCATTCTGCCACAGCGTGTCATCTGCGTCAAACCCTATCGTTTTTATATTTTGGAACATAAATTACGGCTTTATTAATCAATAAAACCCCTCAATCCTATTTGTACCCCGATACCTTTTACGCCGCTGCCGTAGCCTGACACCTGTACATAGCCTGAATATCTTTCAAGGAAAGTGTTTTCTACGCCGACGCCGTATTCAATATAGTTTTTTACCGCAAACTCCGGCAATACTACATTGTTTGCCGATACATAAGAGCTGTTAAGCACGTTAAAAGCATAGCTTATATTTGCATAAGGGTGCCAGCCGTCAACATCGGCCACAAGTTTTACAGCAGGCGTAAGCTGCACATTATGCATTGTGTTTGAATGCATATTTGCGCCAAGCTCCGTCGTATAATCCTGCGCATTGCCCAAGTTATAGGCCGCCATAAAGGAGGGGCGCAGCTGCATAATATCTAAAAAGCCCAGCGCGTATTCAGCCTTAGCCGCCGCAGTGAAGGTAAAGATATCAAATTTATCGCGGGAATTGCCTTCCATATCAGCTACCACGCTGCCGTTAGCTATGTGCATTTCCATAGAGGCAAAGAAGTTCTCCCTATAAAGTGTAGCCATAGTACCGATGAGGAAGGAATCTTCCTTAGTTTTAAGGATTTCATATTCCTGTGAAGAACCGCCGTAACCGGCAAAGACTGTCGGTATCAAACCGTAATCGCCCACCGCTATTACAGGCATATCAACGCCTGCAGTTGCGCCGTAGGTATTATTGTCTACGCTGTCTAAGCCGTAATCAATATTAAGAGTTTGCTTGGCGGCATAAGGCGTAAACCAGGTTGTGTACCATTCCTTCTGCGTAATATCCTGCGTTTTTACGGCTTCTTTATTTAAAAATTTATCATACTTTGAAAGGCTGTAAGAGTTGCGGGAATTATAGTAACGCCCATCCATTGAAAGCATAACGCCTACCCTGTCCATAAGGCTGCGGCTTATAAGCATATTATTTGCATAAAGCGCGTTTTGGCTGATAGAGGCCGATAGTACTGAAGGCGTAATCTCATTAGTTCTGTTGACCAAAATATCATGCGCGCCGCTTTGCAGCAGTTTGTAGCGGAACACCGCGCCATAGTACTTTTGGTTTTCGTCAACTTCTATATCAAGACTGTTTGAAATTGTAATAGGCCCCGTGATATCGTTTAAAGCCTCGCTTATAATCCTTGCATTTGTGATTTTAAGAGTACCCGTCGCGCCATTGCCGCTGTTAATGGCGTCGGCAGTGCCGTTAAGCGGGTCAATATCAATGGCGATGGTATTATCGCCCGTGGTTGAAAGGTTGTCTATGGTTACGGTATTGATAGATTTGTTAATCATATTTATAGCCGTATTGCCCATATTGAAGGCCGCTGCGGTAAAGGTAATATCGCCGTCAAAACCTATGCCGCCGCCGTAAGCATTAATCGTGCCGCCAAAAGCGTCCTGCGTGGAGGAAAAGTTAACATAGCCGCTTGTCTGCGCGCCTTGCGTTATGGAAGCGTCATCAGCATTTGTGCCATTGATATTTATTACGCTTGCGGCTGTGCCTGATATTTTGTCTGCAAAATTGATAGAGCCCGCGCCCGCGTTAAGGTTAAGCTTTGAATCATTAAGATGGATAGCATTACTGCCCGTGCTGTCCGTATTGCCGCTAAAGCTTACATTGGTTTTAGCGTCTATATTAACGGTGATATTATCAGCGTAAATTGCGCCGCCGATGCCCTCTGCGCTATTGCCTTCAAAAACGCCGCCCGTCAAAGTTAAATTGCCTTTGCCTAAATTGTTGGAGGCGTAAATAGCTCCGCCGTTAAGGAAGGCTTTATTGTCTTTAAAGTATGACGCGCCGATGCTCAAGTTGCCCGAATTTAAAATTGCGCCGCCATTGCCTGATAAAGCTTCATTGGCGTTGAAAGTAACGCTTGTGCCTACAGTAAGGTCCGTAATATTAAAGATTGCGCCCGCTGAGGCCGCCGCGTTTCCTGCAAAATTGGAGGATTGCAAGACAAGCTTTTCGCCCTCATTATAAATAGCGCCGCCGTTATCTAATGCCGTATTATTGCGGAATGCGGAGCCTGATACCTTAACATCGCCGCCGGCAAAGACATAAAGCGCGCCGCCGCTCTTTGATGCTTCATTAGCGTCAAAGGTGCTGCTTTTTATTGTTAGCTCGGAAAAGTCTATAATCGCGCCGCCCAAAGCGGCCTTATTGCCTTTAAAGGTAACACTTTCTAATGCCATGATACCCGCGTTTAAAATCGCGCCGCCGCTGTCTTGCGCGGTATTGGCTTGAAAAGTTGAGCCTGATATGCCGACTTGGCCCTGCCCTATAAGATACAGTGCGCCGCCGCTGCCTTCAGCTACGCCGCCCGTTGAGGATTGGGCTGTTACGGAATTGTTTTTAAAGAGGCTGTCCGTTATAACAATATTCTGCTCAGTATTTATATATACGGCCCCGCCTTGCGCGAAGACGTCTCCATCTGCTGTTATGGCGGCGGTATTATCGGTAAAGAACATATTTTTAAAGATGGAATTTTGCGCCGACGCGCCGGGGGAAGGGACGCCGACCTGATAGTTTATCGCGCCGCCTTGCGCTACAGTGCGGCCGTTAGCCGTAACATTTTTTGCTTTGCCTTGCGAAAGGCCGATATTATCCATCTCCACGCCGACGGAATTTATATTAAAAATATTTGTTGTGCCGCCGCCTGAGATTGTGAACCTTTTATTGGGGTTGACTTCCATCTCGCCCGTATCGTCGTTTTCTTCTACTACGTCGGTGGCATATAATTTAAACTGTTTTGCGTCTACCGTTACAGGCGCGTTAATGCCAAGATTTTGTTTTATATAGAATATCCCGCCGTCAACGCCGGCTTTAACCAGCTGGTCTTGGGTGGTTATTTGCGTTCCTTCAAGCGGGGTGCTGCCGCCTTCAGGTGGGGCAGTTTGGGCTGAAGCAAAAGCAGGTAAAAGGGATAAGGATATGATAAGTGTGAGGAAATTTGTTTTAGAAATCATAAATTCCGCCTTTTTTTAATATATTACGCACGCGTAATTGTAATTATTATAGCATAAAAGCCCCTCTAAGCCGTTTGTTTGTGTAATTTTGTAAGATATTATTACCTTACAGGAGGTTTTATAATGAATTTTGATTTAGTTTCTTTTTTAACAGGCCTTGTTTTAAGCGCTGCGGCCGCTGCGGCATTTTTTATGTATAAACTTTCCGCTTCCAAAAGCGTGATAGCGGCTTTGGAGGCCGATAAAAACAACCTTAGCCAAGCCAAGGCGGAAAAGCAAACGCAGCTTGACGCGCTTTCAAAAACCGCCGATGAGCTTAATGCCCAAATTGTCTCCTTCAAAACCCAACAGGCGCGCCTTGAGGCGGAAAAACAGAAGTTGGAGGAGATGAAAGCCTCCCAAAAAGCTGATTTTGAGGAATTGCAAAGGCTTGCCAAATCCCAATTTAAAGAGCTTGCCTCCGATATTCTTAAAGAAAAAAGCGAAGATTTAAAGAAGTCCGCCGTCAATCCTTTAAGCGAGCAGATGGAGGTTTTTAAAAGCCAAATAGTCTCGCTTGAGGCGGCGGCCTCCCAACGCCACGGCAGCCTTGATAAAGAACTGCAAAATCTCAAAACCCTCAATACCAACTTGCATGAAGAAGCGGCGAGCCTTACCAAAGCTTTATCCAAAAATAAAGTGCAGGGCAATTTCGGCGAGATACTTTTAGAGCGCGTCCTGGAATGGGGCGGCCTTACCGAAGGCGTAAATTTTGAGCGCCAAAAACACTTTAAAGACAAAAACGGGGCGGAAAAGATTTTAGATATACTGCTTTATTTGCCGCAGGAAAGGCGTTTGATTATAGATTCTAAAATGTCGCTTGAAAACTATAAAAACTATGTTTCGGCGGCGGACCCCGCTCAAAAAGAGGCCGAGCTCCTAAAACACATCGCGTCCATCAAAGCGCATATAGACGAGCTTGCGGCCTCAGGCTACAAAAACCTTGTTGATAACAGCCTTGATTTACTTGTTATGTTTATACCTGTTGAGTATTCTTATTTTATTGCTTTAGAGCGTGACGGCTCTTTAAATGAATATGCAAGCCAGAAGGGCGTGGTATTAGCCACAGCCTCCTCCTTATTTGCGATAGTAAGCTCCGTCCAGCATTTTTGGAAGACGCAAAAACAGCTTAAAAAGATACGCGAGATACTTAAAATCGGCCAGGATTTATATGACCGTATGAATAATTTTGCCGCTGATATGGATAAAGTAGGCGATGCTATAGACTCAAGCAAAAAAGCGTTTACTGCGTCGCGCAACCGCATTTTGGGCACGCGCGGCTTGGTGGTATCAGCCAGGAAGCTGGTTGAATGCGGGATTAGCCGCTCTTCACAAAAAGCTATAGACTTGCTTGAAGTTGAGGAGGAAGATTTTTCCTTGCCCGCGCCCGCCGCCAAACCGGTAAAAGAGGACGCCGCCGCCCCTGATGCGCCGCCCAAAACCGAACCGGCGGACGGCTTGTTTTAGAATCTTGTAAAAATAAAACCGCCCCTTATAAAAGGGGCGGTTTTTACTGCTTTTTGGGGACTAATAGTTTATCTTTCTGATTTCAAAGAAAGCCTTTTTGTATTTGCAAACGGGGCAAAGTTCGGGGGCTTTTTCGGTATTGCAGGTAAACCCGCAGTTGATGCACTGCCATGTTACCTTTTCTTCTTTTTCAAATACTTTGCCGCTTTCAAGATTAGCTAAAAGCTGTTTGTATCTTTCTTCGTGTTCGGCTTCAATTTTTGCTACTTTTTCAAACAGGAAGGCGATATCATTAAAACCTTCTTCCTTGGCTTCTTTGGCAAAGTTGGCGTACATATCGGTCCATTCATAATTTTCGCCTTCGGCCGCGGCCTTAAGGTTGGCTGCGGTATCTTCAATTTTACCGCCGTGTAATAATTTGAACCAAAGCTTTGCGTGTTCCCTTTCATTTTTTGCGGTTTCTTTAAAGATTTTTGCTATCTGTACATAGCCTTCTTCTTTAGCTTTTTCGGCGAAGTAGGTATATTTGTTCCTTGCCTGTGATTCACCGGCGAAAGCCGTCTGTAAATTTTGTTCTGTTTTGCTGCCTTTAAGTTCCATTTTATTCTCCTTTATTCTCTTTTAATTTGCATTTTTGACAGAACCCCTTTAGCACAATCTCGTGTTCTGTTATTTTAAATCCGCTTGCCCGCTCAGCTTTGGTTTGTATATCCCCCGCGATATCGCAGGGGATATCAAACACATCCCCACAGTTTAGGCAAGTAAAGTGATAGTGGCCTGTTGTATTATGGTCAAAATGCGCGGTATTGTGCAGGCCGTTTATTTTGCGTATTATATTGCTCTGCGCTAAAAGATTAAGATTGCGGTAAACCGTGCCTAAACTCAAAGCGGGGTTTTTGTCTTTAAGCCTGCCGTAAAGCTGCTCCGCCGTGGGATGCGTCGGATAGTCGGTCAATGCTTTAAGTATCAGGTTCCTTTGTTTTGAGTTTCTCATAATCTTTTTTTGACTCTTATTTTTTAATGATATCTAAAGTTTTTAAATTTCCTTTAAACTCTATTTATTACTGTTTAATTGGTTTGCTAATTAACAGTAATAGTAACCATTACTGATATTATAGAAAAAGATATTTATTCTTGTCAATATTATTTTTTGCCTGATAATTTTTTGATTATGTCCCGCGTAAATTTTTAAAGTCGTGAGAATCTAACTTACATTGAGCGCAGCCTGGAATCGCACGATATGCCCGTGCGGCAAGCGCCTAGAAGTTGCCGCCGATTGAAAGCGCTACTTTATTGCTGCTGTCGCTCAAATTATGGGTATAGTTTAAACCGATGGGGAACGGGAAACGCCAAAACTTATAAGACAAAGTCGCGCCTGTACCGCTGTGGTTAAGGTATCGGCCCACATATTTATTATTGTAAATATAGGCCAGCTCATAAAAAGGCTCTAAGGAAAGTAAACCCGTGTTATTACGTAAAATATAATATCTGAAAGCCGTACTTACGCCCGCGCCGCGCGAACCCAAAATCTGGCGGTTATAAGCGCCAAACCCGCCCAGCAAATCTACGGAACGTATATTATCACTAAATGGGGCCTTAAGGGCCTCCTGCGCTTTAAAAGTAAATAAAAGCATATGCCTTTGCTTAAGCTCGGCCACAAGGCTTATCGCGCCGCCGAACTTTTGTATATCATAATCTGCGCCCGTCCACTCGCCGCCGTTGGTATAGAAAACATTGGCATTGTATCCGTACTTAACTTCCTCAAGATTACGCAAAGCTTTCGCTTTGTCGGAAAGCCCAAGCCCAAAGGCCGCGCCCATATTACTGCCTTGCGGCATATTATCGCTTAAGCTGAAGCCGAATGTTACCCTGTTATGGTTACCGTTATCTATTTGGGGTTCATAGTAAAGCTTCTCAAACTCGGGGCGGATAAACGCGGAAAATATATCCATTTTATAAGCGTATAAAAGTGATATATGCGTTTGCTTGGTCTTGGAAGTCCAAAGCGGGTCCCCGTATTTATCCTTATCGTCGGCGGTGGAAAGCACGCCGTAATTGCTGCTCCAGCCGTCGGCGTAGAAACGCTGGTCAAAATTAAGTTTGGTAAAACCCGCGCTGAAAAAACTATCACCCACAGCCAGGCCTGCATTTGCGGTAACGCCGTCGCTTGATATCGCGGCAAAGGCAAAAGCCGTCTCCCCGCGTTTAAAGTAATTGCCTTCGGTAATGGAAATCGCGGCCGCATTTTTGCCGCTGCCGACAAAAAAGAAAAGCGGGAATACAAAATAGCCGTCCTGCCCTTTGATATTGATATCAACTTTTTTATCTTCTTTTATAACCGCTTCAAAATCAAGCGTCCTGAAAACGCGCATATTATGCAGCTCGTCCTGGGCCTTTTCATAATCTTCTTTAGTAATGATATCGCCCGATTTAAGCTTAAATTTACGTGCGGCCACAGCGGGGTTTAGCCTGTTTGTGGTGATATTGATATTATCTATTTGGTAACCTTCATAGTCCTGCGCAAAGCATAAAAAAGGCAGGCACAGTAAGAATAAAGCTAAAAAGTATTTCATATTTATATATTTTACAAAATAAGGCCGCGCCCATATAGAATGCTATAATATTTCATATGACCCGTAATATATCGGAAGTTCTGTTTGAAAAAGCCCAAACAGTAGTTTTTAAAGTGGGCTCTTCACTTATTGTTGACCCGCAAGGCAATATCCGCACTGACTGGGTGGATTCCCTCGCCGAAGAAGTGCGCGACCTTTTACTCCAAGGCAAGCAGCCTGTTATCGTCTCTTCAGGCGCGGTTGCGCTTGGCAGGCAGATACTCGGTTTAGGATTACAAAAATTATCTTTAAGCCAAAAGCAGGCCGCCGCGGCCATAGGCCAAATCAAGCTTGCCACAATGTATCAGGAAATTTTGGGCATCAAAAAAATCAATGCCGCGCAAGTACTTATCACGCAGGAAAACGCTTCAAACGAACATACCTATATCAATGCGGTAGCCACCTTGAAAACTTTGCTTGAAATGGACGTCGTCCCCATAATTAACGAGAACGATACCGTAACGAGCGAGGAAATAAAATTTGGCGATAATGACCGCCTAAGCGCAATAGTCGCGCAAATGACAAACGCCGATATCTTAGTACTGCTTTCAGATATTGACGGCCTCTATGACAGCGACCCTAAGCAAAACCCTGAAGCTAAATTCTTCCCCGTAATAAAAAAAATTACGCCTGATATTGAGCAAATGGCCGCGCCAACCAAATCCGCTTTAGGTACAGGCGGTATGCAAAGCAAACTTATGGCTGCGCAAATGTGTATGGGGCTTGGCTGCAATATGGTAATTACCACAGGCTCAAAACTTTACCCTATGCGCAGGCTGCTTAAAGGGGAACGCTGCACCTGGTTTGTAGCGGGGGATAAATAATGAATACAGCTGAAATTATTGAAGATTTATGTAAACAAGCCAAAGCCGCCGCGCCTTTAATTGCACAAGCCTCAACCGAGCAAAAAAATAATGCCTTATTATTTGCGGCTGAGGAGCTGCTAAAAAATACGGCGCAAATACTTGCGGCAAATAAAGAAGATTTGGATAATTTCCCCAAAGATAAACCTGCCTCTTTTAAAGACAGGATGCAGCTTAACGGCGAGCGTATAAATTTAATGGCGCAAGGCTTAAAAGATATTGCGGCTTTGCCCGATCCCGTGGGTAAAATCCTATCGGCGTGGGTTGTGCCAAGCGGGCTTAAGATAGAGCGCGTAACGGTACCGCTGGGTGTGCTTTGCGTTATTTTTGAGTCGCGCCCGAACGTCTGCGCGGATGCGGCGGCGCTTTGCTTAAAAGCGGGCAGCAGCATAGTTTTGCGCGGCGGCGGCGACAGCCTTCACTCCGTCAAAGCTATTTATGATTGTTTGCAAAAAGGTATGGCGCGCACGGGTTTATCTTCAGATATCATCAACCTTGTCCCCGTTAAGGAAAGGCAAGCGGTGGACGAACTTTTAAAGCAGGATAAATATATAGACGTTATTATCCCGCGCGGCGGTAAGTCTTTAATAGAAAAGGTGTCGCAAAGCAAAATCCCCACTTTTAAACATTTAAACGGCATTTGCCACACCTATATCCATAAAGCGGCCGATACTGAAATGGCAAAAAATGTTTTGCTTAACGCCAAGCTGCGCCGCACAGGCATCTGCGGGGCGACGGAGACTGTGCTGCTTGATAAAGCCTTAAACCCAAAACAAATAAAAACAATTTTAGGCGCGCTTTTGGAGCGCGGGTGCGAAGTACGCGCCGACGCTGAAATCCTAAAAATAATGCCGGCTTTACAACCTGCCTTTGAGGAAGACTGGGGCGCGGAATACCTTGCGCCGATAATATCTGCCAAAATGGTTAGCGGCGTAAAAGAGGCGGCGGGGCATATAAGGAAGTACGGTTCCTCTCACACGGAAGCGATAATAACTAACGACGCGCAAGCGGCGGAAGAATTTTTAAATACGGTAGACAGCGCAGTAGTAATGCACAATGCCTCCACGCAGTTTTGCGACGGGGGGGAGTTTGGTATGGGCGCGGAAATCGGCATAGCCACGGGGCGGCTGCACGCGCGCGGGCCTGTCGGTTTAGAGCAGTTGGTTACATTCAAATATAAGGTTAGAGGCAAGGGGGAAACACGCAAATGAAAGGCAAAATAATTTTTACGGGCTGCGGCAAAATGGGCGGCGCATTAATGAACAGCTGGCTTGAAAGCGGGCTGCTAAAGCAGGATGATATTTATATCATAGAAACTTCTGAGGATCTGCTTAAAAAATATACAAAACAGGGTTTTAAGTGTTTTGGATGCACGGGCCAAATCCCGCAGGATACAAAGGCTGAAATTATAGTTTACGCCGTCAAGCCGCACTTGCTCAAAGACGGGCTTGAAATCACAAAACACCTTATGGGGAAAAAGACTTTGCTTGTCTCCATCGCGGCGGGTAAAACCATAGATTTTATTATGAAGAACGCCAACCCCGCGCAGCCTGTTGTGCGTATTATGCCTAATATGTGCGTTGAAGCGGGTCTGGGCGTCAGCGGTATATTTGCAAATGAGTTTGTAAGCAAAACGCAAAAATCCTTAATCACTAAATTAATGAGTGCAGGCGGTATGGCGCTTTGGCTTGATAAGGAAGACGCATTGCACGATATCACCGCCGTAAGCGGCAGCAGCCCCGCCTATATCTATAATGCGGGTATTATACTTGCGGAGGCAGCCCAAAAATACGGTTTTAGCAAGGAGCAAGCCTCACAAATAGCGGTTAATGTGCTTTTGGGCTCGGTATTACTTTTTGCCAAAAGCGGCGGCAGCCTTGAGGACGCCGTAGCGCGCATCGCCACGCCAAACGGCACAACGGAAGCTGCGGTAAAAACATTTAATAAGAATGACGCGCTGCTTAAATTATTTGAAAAGGCAATGTCGGCATGCCGCAAACGTTCTGTTGAACTTTCCAAATAGTTAATAATAAGGCGTAAGCAGGCGCATAGTATTATTGCGCAGTTGTATTAATTTATTTTTGGGCGCAGCTGTAACAAGCTGCGCTTTTGCTTTTTTATCTTCAATTATTTTTTCAAGTTTAGAGGCCAGCTCGCGGCTTAAACATTCCATATTACATTCAAAATTAAGTTTAAAGCTGCGTACGTCCCAGTTGGCCGATCCGACTAAAGACCAGTAGCCGTCAATAACAAAAATTTTGCTGTGGTCAAAAGGCGCGGGCGTGCGGTATATTTTAATTCCTTTATTTATCAGCATTTCAAAATTGGACTGCATAGCCCAATCCATCCCGAAGATATTGCTGCGGTTGGGTAAAATAATTTCCACCTCAACGCCGCGCATTGCGGCTGTAATTAAGTCTGAAAGCGTTTCACTTTCAGGCAAAAAGTACGGCGTAACTATTTGTATCTTCTTTTGCGCGCAGCTTAACGCGCCGGAAATCAACATCTGTATTTTGCCGCGGTCGCTGTCGGGCCCGTCGGGTATAATACGGCAGGGGCTTTGCCCGTCATTATTTGGCTGCGCTTCATAAGTTACAGGCGCAAAATTTTTGCCGCGGCAAAACAGCCAATCGCTTAAAAAAACGGCGGCCATTTGTTGTGTTACGGGGCCCTCAACTTTAAAGGTAATATCGGCCACGGGGTGTTTGGGTTTGGTTTTTAAAATATCGTCGGCCGATATGTTCATCCCGCCGAAGAAGGCCGTATGCCCGTCAATAACCATAATTTTGCGGTGGTTCCTTAAATTGACAAAGGGCAGCGTTACAGGCTTTTTGGAAGGTAAAAAAACGGCAAATTCCAAACCTTCTATTTGCTCGGCCGCGCTTTTAATTGTGGGCTTGCTGTAGTTTATGCCGATGCCGTCAACCATAACGCGTATTTTTGCGCCATTTAGGGCGGCTTGTTTTGCGGCGTCTAAAATCATTGCGCCGGCCGCGTCATTATCAAAAATATAGCTGGCGATAAGCACTTCTTTTTTAGCGGCGGCTATGGCTTTTGCCATTTCGGGGTAAGCCTCATCCCCGTTAAGCAGCGGCGTAACTTTATTTTTAAGCGCAAAAAGCTGCGGGTGTACTTTATAGCCCAGCATAAGCAGCTGTATAAAATTGGGCGCTTGCTCTTTTAGCGGCAGCGCGGTTTCCGCCATGATAAAATCAAGCGTGTCGGGCCCGCTGTTGCGCAGGGTTTCGGCCTTGCGCTTAATCCTGTTTATACCAAAGATAATATATATAACCGTACCGATAAGCGGGGACAGCCAGACAAGCCCTATCCAGCCTATGGAGCTTTTAACGTCATCTTTATAAAGTATGATATTTGCCGTTACGGCAATTTGCAGAATAATTAATAGTACGCCTGCTAAACTTAAAGAATATATATCCATTTTATTACCCCTTTTGATAATTAGAATATATCAATTTTTTTGCTTTAAAGTCGGCCTCTTTATAAATAGTAAAATTATTTTGTGATACTTTTTGTTTTTGCGCATAGTAGTAATGGAGAGGATATGCAAGATTTAAGCACAATTTATGAAGAATACTATGACGCCGTTTTTGCCTATATCATATCCCGTGTAAGATATGAATCGGCCGCGGAGGACCTTGCCTCTTCAACCTGGCGCAAAGTATTTGAAAAGCTGGATACTTTTGATGAAAGCAAAGGCATAATGCGCCAGTGGATTTTTGGCATAGCCAGGAACGAGATTAATATGTACCACAGGCTTTATTATGTAAAAAAATTTATATCGCTTACCGGGTTTGAGGACTCTGTTGCCGTCAATGAAAAGCCTGCCTTAGAGCAAGCGCAGGATAAAGAAACATCCGCGCGTTTGCTGGCCGCTTTAGATAAACTTAAAAATACGGAAAGGGATATAGTTGCTTTAAAATTTTACTCGGGCTTAAACAACCGCCAAATAGCGGCGATGGCTAAACTTAGCGAGTCCAATATCGGCACCATAGTAAACCGCGCGGTAAATAAATTAAGGATTTTGCTGGAGGAAGTATGAAAGACTTAAACGAAGAAATAATAAAAAAATACCGTCAAGCTTCTTTTGACGCGGACCCTGCAAGGAAAGCCAGGATATTGGCCAAAGCAGCCGCGCCCAAAAACCGCGCTTTTAAATTTAGCGGGCTTTATGCGGGCGCTGCGGCTGTGCTGCTTATGGCGGGCTATTTTATAGGGGCAGGCAGTAATAAACCGCTTGGGGATGAAGGCAATACCCCGACGTGCAGCATACACGCGCAGGAATGCTCTTGCGTGCGCAGCGATAAGCAGGAAATTATGGCTGCGGCCTTAAAAACGTCCGCGCCTAAACCCGCGCCGGGGCAAAAACAAAATTATACTGATTTGACGGAAGAAGATTGCAGCCAAGTTAATACCAGATACCTGCTCGCCCAAGCCGCCGTGCGCCAAAGCATACCTTTAGCTAAGGATAAAACATGCAATAGCGCCAGCGCGCTTAGCAGTTATGATTCCAAAATAATAGCTGCGATGGAAAAGGAGATTATGGCTTATTCTAAGGAAGACTTTACTCCTGCAGATATGGATAAACTTAAAGTTTGTATAGATAAATATAATCCCAAAATACACCCTTTGGTAATTTACAGAATGGACTGTTAAATTAAAAACTAAAATTAAAATGGAGCTGCTATGATAAAGAAATTACTTTTTATCTGTATGTTTGTTTTTGCGTCTGTTTTGCCCTCATTTATTTTTGCGCAAGGCGGGCAGGCGGGCGGGGAAAAGGTTGATGTTGTTCTTTTCTCCTCGCCCTATTGCGGGCATTGCAAAAAATGCTTGAGCGAGTTTATACCCGATTTTATAGAGCAAAATAAAGACCGTATAAACTTTGTACATTACAATATTTTTGAGGATGAGGGTAACTCCGTCTTTTACGATGCCGTAAATGAATATGGCATTGAAGATTCAGGCGTGCCCGCAATGGTTGTAGGGGACGCTTTTCTTATGGGCTATCCCGCCCAAATTAAAGATTCCGCGCAAACAGCTGTTGATGCGGCAATAGCGCAAGGCAAAAAAACGCGCGTAAAACCTGTAGCCGCGCAGATAGCGCAAGCCCCCGCGCAGGCGGATTCCTCTTCAGGCGCGCAGCAGCCCACAAGCGCAAAAAGTATTTTTGAGCAAATAACTTTGTGGGCTATAATCGGCGCGGGGCTTGTGGACGGAATCAACCCGTGCGCCTTTGCGGTAATAGTGTTTTTTATTTCTTTCCTTTCCGTCTACCAATATACCAAGCGGGAGATACTTACCGTAGGTATATGTTATTGCGCCTCAGTCTTTGCCGCCTATGTGCTGATAGGGCTGGGGCTGTTTAATTTCCTTTATGCAATGAAGTCCTTTTACTATGTGATTTTGGGTTTTAAGTGGCTTACCGTCGCGCTTTGCGCAGTCTTCTTTATATTAAGCTTATATGACTTAATTGTTTACGCAGTTACGCGTAAAGCCGATAAAATAATATTGCAACTGCCTAAAAACTATAAAGAGTATATCCATAAAGTTATGCGCTTTTTCCTCAGGGATAAAAATAAAAGCGTATTGCGTTTGGCAATAGCTTCGGTAGCGGTTGGTTTTATAGTTTCTTTGGTGGAAGCCATTTGCACAGGCCAGGTTTATTTGCCTACTATCGCGCTTATTTTGAAAGAGGCTGATAGCGACTTCTGGCTTGCGGTAATTTATTTGCTGCTTTATAATTTGATGTTTATTGTGCCGCTGGTTATAGTATTTGCGCTTACGCTTTTGGGCTATGAATCCAAAGGATTTAATGATTTCCTTAAAAAGCATCTTGCGCTGACAAAATTTTTGCTGGCCTTGGTATTCCTGATGCTGTTGCTTTTGCTTATCGGAAGCGTAATCTGATATAAGGGCCCCGTTTTTACGGGGCCCTTAATTTGATATTTGGGAATTATTTATTTTTAAGTTTAATTCTATCTGAAAGTTGTTTGACAGCGCGGTCAAAGTCAGATTCTATTTTCTGTGTTTTATTAAATTTATCATACTCATTTTCCGCATGAGAACAAGCCTGCTTGCGGCTTATTGTGCCGCTATTATTGAGGCAATCATATTTCCTAAAAGCCAAAAACTCATTTACGCTATTTGAAAATTCTTCCATGGTAAATGTATTTTGGCGTTCTATTAAATCTTCAATATAATCAAAATAACCTGTAACGGCTCTTTCCAGCCGCTTAATCTCTTTTTCAGGTAAAAAATTTTTGGCGATGGTAACATCTGATTTTAATATACGGCCATGCGGGGAGTTTCTCCAAGAAGTCAGCCCCATATGTTCTTTTTTGCAATTAGCTTTTGTGAAAATTATTTCCGCCGCAGTTTGCCCTGTAATAGCATAATGGAATTTGTTTTGGATAGTGGCATAGAAGTCTTGCGTTAGTGTGGAATTCTTGTCATAATCAATACTGCATTCAGCAAATATATCTGTAATCTGCTGCCAAATACGCCTTTCGCTTGCGCGGATTGAGCGGACCCGTTCCAACAATTCCTTAAAATAGTCTTTACCGAATGCTGTCATTCCTTGTTTTAATCGGTCGTCATCTAAAACAAAGCCTTTCTGGATGTATTCTTTAAGGACTTGCGTAGCCCAGATACGGAAATGCGTAGCCTTTGCGGAATTGACGCGATAGCCTACAGATACAATAGCGTCTAAATTATAAAATGTCAGATTCCTTGCGACTTCACGCCTGCCTTCTTGTTGAACTTGTAAGAAATCCTTACAAGTTGCCGTATATTGTAATTCATTCTCGTCATAGATATTTTTTAAATGGAGCGTAATGTTTTGCGGTGTTGTTCCAAACAGTTCCGCCATAGCTTTTTGGGTAAGCCAAATAGTTTCATCTTTTAAAATCGCGTTTACCCGGATATCTTCAGTCGGGGTGGTATAAAGCAGAAAATATAAATCTTTATTCATAATGAAATCCTATAAAACTTTTTGATTTTAAATATTTTAGCAAAATACTTGTGTAAAAATTATTTCATTATTTTATTGTTGTTGGGAGGATCTTTGATAAAGCGGCTTGCATTGCTGCCGAGCATTTTTTGCCAATAAAAATGCGCCACAAGCTTAGCCTTCCGGTAAAATTACTGACGTAATTTTCCTGTAGGCCGGGCTCGCTGTATTCGCCTTGCGCTAAAGGGCGGCGCAAACTCATACATCGCTGCGCCTTTCAAGTCCTGACGGCACAACAAGCAGTTGTTGTGCCTACAAGGCCAAATAAAAACCACCTAAACAGGTGGTTTTAAATTTGCCCAGTAGAGGACTTGAACCTCTGACCTTTCCCATGTCAAGGGAACGCGCTACCAACTGCGCCAACTGGGCTTAAATATGACTTCTTAAATTTATCTGTTTAAGCGCAGTTGGTAAATTTAATTTCACTAGGCCAACTGGGCTTAAATCTGACTTCTTAAATTGATATTACTCTGATATTATACCAAACTTCCGCCTGCTAATCCAGTTTTAATAATAGATATCTAAAGCGTCTATCCTTTTATTATCGTGCGTGTAAGCGCGGATGGATAGCTTCCTGTCTACTATGCTTATATGTGCAAAGTGCGGCGTTTCAAGGTATTTGTTGCTCCACTCATTGCTGTAGCTTGCAGGCTCAAAAAACTTGCCGCTGCCGCCAACGGTAATATATATCGGGCCGCCGCGTGTTGAAGGCGCTTGCGCCACTATGGGGTTTGTTCTTTCATATGCGCCCTGGTGGCCTTGTATGACAAGGTTGACTTTCTGCGCTTCAAATAAAGGGGCCAGCGTTTGGCTTAATAAATCTTCCGTCTTGCCGCTGGAGTATACGGGGTGGTGCATTACAACTATTTTCCATTTACCTGTTTCCACCGTGGCAAGCGATGTTCTTAACCACTCATACTGCGGCGAGCCTTTATCAATTTTAGGCGCCTGCAATGCGCCGTAAGGCCTGTTTGTGTCTATAACCAAAATCCTGGCGTTTGCCGTATCTATATAATAATAATTGGGCGTGCCTTTGCTCCAGGGCATATTATGTATTTTCTTGAAGTTTGAGGCCAAAAAACCTTTGCCCTCATTTGAATTCCTGTCTGTGCCGTATTCGTCTTCACCCAAAGCAGCGATAAGCGGGTTCTTGGCAAGGATTTTGGAATAAGGTTTAAAAAAGTCGTTGGTAGCGGTTTGCGTAAGGCCGCCTTGGGATATATCGCCGGTGTGTACTATAAAGTCGGCGTCATAATCTTCCATACTTTTAGACATTTGGTTTTTAATTTCAGCGCCTGTTTGCGCATCCTCGGCGGTATTGCCGATGACGAGGAAGTTTACTATCTTTCTTTCAGGTGTATAAAGCGTTGTAAAGCTGCCTTCTTTAGGAGCCTGCACACCGTTGCCCGCATTATTGGGCACATAAACTTTATAACAAAACTCAGTGTTAGGTATAAGGCCGTGTATAGTAAGGCTGTGGTTTATCCTTTGGGGGGAAATGGCCATAAGCTGAGAACACTTGCCCTTAGGGCCGTATTCTATCCAGGCGGGGACAGGGCTGTCCGTCTTAAAATTGATGACGGCGGTTGTCTGCTGCACATCCTCCGTATAGGGGCCGCGGTCTATTTGAGCGGCGTTAAGCGGCAAAAGGGCCAGTAAAAGGGTAAAAGTAAGAATAATCCTCATATTTAAATTCTACTAAATAAAGATAAAGATTTTTATTATTTACTTTTTTTGCTATTCTTTATCTATGAAGAAAATATTATTAATTTCAGTCGTTATTTTTTTAGCCCCGCTGCTGCAGGCTTTTGAGCTAAGCAATACCTATACATATAATTCCAGATTTTGGAACAATTCCTCTTTTATAGGCATTGAGCCTTTTTACGGCTTTAATATCGGCGGCCAATTTGATATTACCGAGCATGATGATTTTAAAAATCATATTTACACCGCCTCCTTGCCTATGTCTTTAAACACGCGCTGGTTCGGCATGGCTTTTATACCTTTTATAATCCCCGATAATGCAAATGACGCTTCAGCATGGGGCGGCAAAGTACTATTTTCAGTAAACGCATATCAAAATGAGGAAGAGGGCTATACCGCAGGAATATACGCAAGTGCGGCGTATGCTTCACAGGATGCATATGTAGAGCGCAAAGGCGCCGCAGCGCAAAAGGAAAATGATTACCGCCAGCTTACTTATGAAGCGGGCCTAAAGTATGATTTTTTTGAAACTTACGGCATAGATATATCAGGCAATATTTTCCATTACCCCGATGGCGTTACAGATGTTAATGTGCGCGGCGTTTTAAACCAGCAGCTTTTAGCGGGTTTAAGCACGCTGGATTATGTGCTGGGCTTGCCTAAAGGATCTGCGGGCGCTACGATTTCGTGGCATTCTGCGCCAAGCGCGTCTGATAATTATATAGCATATAGGTATATAAAGTTTAATGACAGGCAAAATGTGCACTCTTTGTTGCTTGCCACATCAATGCAGGTAAAGTATAATTTGTTTGTAAATTTATCGTATAACCATCTCTTTATACCGGGCTCGGCTGACAGGGATATTTTCAGCGGCGGGCTGAGTATAAAATTTTAGAAGGTATAATAATGTCTGAAGAAAAAGAGCAGTCTTCCCAAAAAGATCCGGCTTCAAGGGTGCTATCTCTGATATCGCATAAGCTTAAGACGCCGCTTTCAATTATCAACGGGTATACGGAGGCCGTTTTGTCCCAGGTAAAACCCGGGGAGATATCGGCCTTTAATATGAAAGCTTTGGAAGATATAAATAAACAAGGTGAAAAGCTGGGGCTTTTGGTAGATAAGCTGGTACGCTTCTCCGGCGTAAGCAGTTTGACCGCTGCCGACGCTAAAAAAGCTGAAGTTAAATTGCGTCCCATCCTTTCAGCCGTAGCCACAAAATGCGTAACAAGGGATGACGCAATAGGCATAACTTCATCGGACTCCACAATAAAAAGCCGAGGGCCTTCAATAGAAATTAAATGCGAACCTGAAGTCAAAGTATTTGCCGACAGCGCGCTTTTAGCCATAGCCTTAGAAGAGCTTGTGGACAATGCAATCAAATTTAACAATAATGCCATTAAAAAAGTAAGGATTTTTTATTATGAGGAAAACGGCAAAGATGTCATTGCCGTTGCCGATAACGGGGTAGGTATTAAGGAGGAAGAAACAAGTAATATCTTTGAAAAATTTTACCAAATAGACGACTATTTTACAGGCCAGATTGAAGGCTGGGGCCTTGGGCTTGCACTTGTAAAAAGAGTAATGAATATACACGGCGGCGCGATATCTTTGCGCTCGCAGTACGGCATTGGCAGCATCATATCGCTGCGCTTCCCCAAAAAAACGCAAGAGAATGAATAATCCTGAAGAAACCCTAAAACAAATGCTTGTGGAGGTTGAGGCCTCCCGCGACGATTTGCGCGCGATAAATGTGCAGCTGCGTTCCTACTGGGGGCGTATGCAGGACATTTTGCAGCAGGTGCGCCGCAAACAGCCTGTTACAGAAACTACTTTTGAAGAAGAATTTAAAGCCACGGTGCTTAAAGTGCGCGCTTTGGCTGATAATGATACGGATTTTTGGAATAAGACCAGGGCTCAGTTTCAAACTTTTAATAAGGGAAAAATTGTTGTTGAGAACAGATTAATCATAAAGCAAATAAATAGCGCCGCTTTGGAATTTACGCGCCAGACGGACGAGCTTTTTACGATATTTAAAAATTTACAGGTAGCGGGCAAAGAGCTGCCTTTAAGGCTTAACTGGTGGGTTTTGGAATCTGCCAGCGACGACCTTTTTAAAGTAACAAACCGCATACTTTTTTTGGTGCGCGATTTGGAGAAAAGATATGACTGAGCAAGAAAAAAAGCAGGTTAAGCCTGCAGGCGTATTAGCGGCCGTAGTGCAAAGCGGGCAAAATATAGATATATATAAAAAGATAAACACAATCTGCCTTATCCTCATAGCGGGTGTAAGTATTACTTTGGCCTTAATTTATACTAAAACCATACTTATTCCTTTAGTCGTATCAATATTTATTTATGTAATGATAACGCCTATCATCAGCTTTTTGCGCAGGCGTTTTAAATTCCCCAAATGGCTGGCGGTTTTCGTTGCATCCGTAGCTGTTACGGTGCCTTTGGTCCTCATGGTCATTTTTGTGGTTGATTCCGTGGCGGGTTTTATCCGAGGAGTGGGCGTTTACCAGGCGCGTGTTGCGGGAATGTTCAACCAGTTTTTGGAATTTTGCGCAAAATATAACCTGCCCCTTACTGCGGAGATGTTCCAGTTTGATAATGTTAATTCCATTCTTGTTTCCAGCTATTCCACAAAGCTTATAAAATCTTTGGGTACGGGCGTTTTAAGCGTGTTTTCTTATATGATTTTATCTTTAATATTTTTGTTTTTCCTGCTTATCGGCAGCGGCAGCGCCAATATGAATAACAGTACGGCGCGCGAGATACAAAATAAGGTTTCGGCCTATCTTTACATACATATTGTAATGTCTCTTTTAACGGGTTTGCTGGTGTGGGCAGTGTATGCGGGCACAGGGTTGGAGCTGGCCTTAATGTTTGGCGTACTTACTTTTATACTTAATTTTATACCTAATGTAGGATCTTTTATCGCGGTTGTATTGCCTTTGCCTATAGCTTTTATACAATTTGGTATGAGCGCGGAATTAATAGTAATTTTGGCAGTACCCTCGGCGATACAGTTTGCCATCGGCAGCCTTTTGGAGCCTAAGCTCTTAGGGGAAGGGATGGACCTGCACCCCGTAACTATTGTGGGTTCTTTGATATTTTGGGCTTTAGTGTGGGGCGTGCCGGGCGCGTTTTTGGCGGTGCCGATAACTGCGGCGGTGCGTATAATTTTAAATAAAATGGAGCCTACCAGGCCATTTGCGGAGATTTTGTCGGGCAGGCTGCCGCAGGAATAGTACATTTTTCTATTTGACTGCGACGCTTGAAGTCTTGTATCATTAATATATTAGGAAACAGGAGTGTACAATGAAAAACATAATGAAGTTTGTACTCGTTTTTGCTTTAGTAGCCGGCTTAACCGCTTGCAGCAAGAACGTGAAGAAAGCGCCTGGCGCCGATACTGACGCTAAAGGCACAATTACGGAAATTACTGCGGATGAAACCGTCGTAATAGAAGAAGACGATAATGCCGAATACGGCGTATCAACAATGTCCACAGGCAATGCAACATTAGAGCCTGTATACTATGCCTTAAACCAATATACACTTTCCAAAGACGCAAGGAATATCCTTGATAAAAATGCGGAAGTTTTAAAAGTAAAAGGCGTAAAACACATTATTGTTGAGGGTAACTGCGATGACAGAGGCACAATCGCCTACAACATCGCTCTTGGCGACAAAAGAGCCAAAGAAGTAAAGGATTACTATGTAAAACTCGGTATTCCCGCTTCTTATATTACCACAGTATCCTACGGTGAAGAAAAGCCCGTCTGCTTTGAGCAGACAGACAGCTGCTGGGCCAAGAACCGCCGCTCCGATACGGTAATTAAATAATCTGGAAATAAAAGGGAGAGTGCTTTAATTATGATTAAGAAATTTTCTTTAGTTGTTTTAGGGTGCTTCTCCCTTTTTGTTTTAAGCGGATGCTTTGCTACGCAAGATGATGTAAGCGTTCTTAAAACGCAAGTGGCCGCTTTAAATAAGACTTTGCAGGATTTACAGAAAAACCAGGCCGCCGCCGGCACCCAGATGGAAGACCTTACGATACAGCTTACCCAGTCCGGCGAGAACCTTAAAGATTTTGATTATAAATTGGACGATCTTTCAAGCAAGCTTGATAATATCGCCAGTATGTTAAATAAGGAGGGCAGCGCAGCTATGCTGCCCAGCGATATTTTTGCGGAAGCGCAAAAACAGTTTAAAGCGGAGCAATGCGCACAGGCGCTTAGGGGATATACTCTTTACATTAAAGATGCGCCGGACGGACAAAATATACAGGAAGCCTATTTAAACGCCGCTACCTGCCAATACAATTTAAAAGAATACCAGAAAGCCGCCGTCTCAGCCGCAACATTATTAGACAAATTCCCCAAAAGCGAATACACGGCGCAAGCGCGCATTTTATACGCGCAGAGCATTTTGCCTTTAAATAAGAAAGAAGAAGCAAAAACTTATCTTAAATCCGTAGTACAGGATTTCAAAAATACTAAAGAAGCAACGGAAGCCAAGAAGCTTCTTGAAGGGATAAAATAAAAAATGAAATTTGTTAAACTTTTCTTAGCGGTCATCTTTTTTGCGCCGCTGTTCTGCTTTGCCGCAGAAAGTGATGTTTATATCGGGATAACTTCTAAGTATAACCCCAACCTTTTGCCGCAAATCGGCTTAGGCGGTTTTTTCGCTGTTGATGGTGATAATGCTAATCCGCAGGCCGCGCAGACTGCCAAAGACTTTGGGGAAGTTCTGCGCGCGGACCTTATGCGCAGCCGTTATTTTAATGTTAATGATAATTTGCCGCCCGTCAACACCAAGCAGCTTGGCAATGAGCTTAAAAAGTGGAATAAGGAGCGCATAAACTATATGCTTTTTGCGGAAGTCCAGCCCGATGGGGAGGACCGCTGGCAGGTGCGCGCTTTCCTTTATGATACCGAGACAAAAAAAGCTATTTTGGCAAAGAACTTCAGGGGTACTACAAAGAGTATGCGCCGCACCGCACATATTTTGGCGGACCAGATAGTAAAACTCATTACGGGCAAGCGCGGTATTTCGGATACAAAAATAGCGTTTGCCAATGATTCTACCCGCCGCAAAGAAATTTATATGGTAGATTATGACGGCTTTAATCTTACTAAACTTACCAAAGATAATTCCATCGCGCTATTGCCGCGCTGGAGCAATGACGGCACAAAAATTTACTATACAACCTACCGCCGCAGAAACCCCGATATCTTCTTTATTGATTTAATTGAAGGCAAAATAAAACCCCTGCTTAAAGGGGAGGGCCTTAACCTTATCGGCGGCGTTTCGCCCGATGATAAACGCATCGTAATTACGATGTCGCGCGGCGATAATCCCAATATCTATATACGGGAGCTTGAGTCAGGCCTTTTAAAACGCCTTACCGATAAATACGGTGTTGACGGCTCGCCCTCATTCTCGCCCGACGGCAAGCATATAACCTTTGTCTCCAACCGCAGCGGCAACCCGCAGGTCTATGTAATGGACCTTGAGAAGAAAGAGGCCCGCCGCATCACCAAACTGAATTGGACTGATACTCCCCAATGGTCGCCCTCAGGCGAATGGATAGTTTTTGCCGGCCGCGCCGCTTCCAACCACCCCATAGATATCTTTATCGTTGATATCACGGGCGGGCAGCTGCGCCAGCTTACCTCTGACGCCGGCTCTAACGAGGACCCTACCTGGTCCCCCGACGGCCGCTTCATCGCTTTTACTACCACTCGCGCGGGCAAACGCCAAATTTATGTTATGGACGCTGACGGCTCCGCCCCGCATTTGATAGCGAATATCAGGGGGAATTCCTTCACTCCCAACTGGTCCAAGTAGTTTGTAATGCTTTTTGGTTTATGCTTTGTTGCTTCGTCAGTCGGATACTCGGGGCCTACGCCCACTCACGGTATACCTTTGATTTGTTGGGTGCTGCGCCCCAAGCCCCGCCTATCTTTTGGCATTGCCCAAAAGATAGCAAAAAGCTAGGCTCAATAGAAGCATTTAATAAAAATTTTAAGGGTAGTTTTGCAACTTATAAAACGGCGCAAAGGCTGTATGTAAAAGCCTGCGCCGTTTTTTTTCGGACAATACAAAACAATTACCACTCTAAAATTTTTATTTCATAGACGCTTCTGATATCGCCAATTAAGAACTTCTTAACCGTATCATTGCGAAGCTGCTTTAGCAGCACGCGGCAATGCAGGTCAATAAAATCATCCGATTTATCTAAAATTTCTATATGGGGTGTTAAAAGAGAGCAAAATTTTCTAGAATGTTAATATATATAATATATATATAAATAAGCGCGCGTATTTGTACGCTTGTGATAATATACGAAACGGAGATTATTTTTTATGTCAAGAAAACCATTTATTGCCGGTAACTGGAAGATGCACAAAACTATTGGGGAGGCCCGCTCTTTGGCCGATGGCATCAAAGCCGCCGCAAATAAGAATAATGCTGATATTATGGTTGCTCCTTCCTTTACCGCGCTTAACGCCGTGGCTGAAACTTTAAAAGGCAGCAATATCATCGTAGCCGCGCAGGATTGTTATTTTGAAGAAAAGGGCGCTTTTACATCCCAGATCGCCCCGCATCAGGTAAAAGACACAGGCGCAACGGCAGTTATTTTAGGCCATAGCGAACGCCGCAGCCTCTTTGGCGACAGCGACCTTATCCTTAACAAAAAAGTTAAAGCCGCTTTAGCACAGGGTTTGCAAATCATTTTTTGTGTGGGCGAAACTTTAGTTGACAGGGAGACCGAGAAGACCGAAGCCGTCATCCAGGAACAGGTTGAAGAAGGCTTAAAAGGTTTTAGCGCCGCAGATCTTAAAGATATCGTAATCGCTTATGAGCCTGTCTGGGCCATCGGCACAGGCAAAACGGCCACGCCCGCCCAGGCGCAGGAAGTACATGCTTATATCCGCGAATTACTTGCTCATAAATTTGACCAGGCCTTTGCAGATAAGACCAGAATCCTCTACGGCGGCAGCGTTAAGACGGATAATGTGGACGCTATTATGGCCCAGGCCGATGTTGACGGCGTATTAGTCGGCGGCCAGTCTTTAGTGGCGGAACAGTTTAACAGAATCATTGATTTTAATAAATAAGACTATGAACTTAGCTAAATATATTGACCATACGGTTCTTAAACCTACCGCGACAAAAGCGGATATAGAACAATTATGCGCGGAAGCAAAACAACATGGTTTTGCTTCCGTATGTATCAACCCGTGCTGGGTCGCTTTAGCGGCCGCCCTGCTTAAAGGGACTGATGTTAAAGTCTGCACGGTGATAGGCTTCCCTTTAGGCGCAAACACCACTGCAGTTAAGGTGCTTGAAGCCAAGGACGCCATTAAAAACGGCGCGCAGGAATTGGATATGGTTATCAATATCGGCGCGCTTAAAAGCGGTATGTGCGAGGAAGTATACCACGACATAAAACTTATCCGCGATTTGGGCAATGATTTCATTTTAAAAGTTATCATTGAAACCTGCCTCTTAACCGATGAGGAAAAGAAGAAAGCCTGCGAGCTTGCCGCTTGCGCTAAGGCTGATTTTGTAAAGACTTCCACCGGCTTTTCAACAGGCGGCGCGACGGTTGAGGACGTAAAACTTATGAAGGCCGCTATCCCCGCAGGTATGCAGGTTAAAGCTTCAGGCGGGATCAGGGACCTTGAGACAACCAAAAAAATGATAGAAGCCGGCGCAACCAGAATAGGCGCCAGCGCGGGCGTTAAAATACTTAGCGAAGATAAATAATTATGATAAACCGTTGGGCGATAAGGGAAAATACATTAACAGATAATTCTATATACCTGCTCGGCATAGAAGGCGATAAAGCCGGGGCCGAGCTGGTATCCCGCTCGCTTGACGGTTTTTGTACTCTTATTGACGCAAAGATACCGCCCTTTAATTTTGTTTTTGAGCTTGCCCATATCACCGATGATGATATGCTTGAAAAAATAAGGGTGCGTATTGAGCAATGTATCAGCCAAAGCAACGGGCAGGGCAGCGACGCGGGTTTTATAGACGATAAAACCAAACAATCAATCAATTTAGACGCTTTGCAGGCCTCCAAACCTGCGGATACCACGCAGGCCACTTCTTATGCGCGCATAAGCCGCGCAACGTCAAACCCCGAGCCTGTGGAAATACCGCCGACGGAAGTCCTTTCAATAGGCAGTTCAGCGGATGAAGATGACGGGCTTTCACTTAAGCTTGCCGACGAGGAGCCGCAGTCCCAAGCGAGTAATGAACATCTTTCACTTGCTGATGGCGATATGTCTATCCGCAAGGATTTTGAGTCTTTAGGCGCGCAGCGTATTGAGCTGGATAATGATTTAGACGTCGGGGACGGCACTTTTATAGATTTAGGCGGCGGCGCGGCAAAGAAAATTAAGGAAGATACAGTCCGCGCGCCTGTTAAAGATTTGTCAGACCTTATGCAAAACACGAGCAAGATGCCCGTAGTTGGTAAAGAAAACGATTTAAAACCGATGAATAATGCGGATATAAAATCCGCTTCATCGCAAGAGAAAGAAGAAGGCAGCTTCTTTAACAAGATTTTCAAAAAATTCGGCAATCCCGAGAAAACTGCCGCCAAAATAGAGAAACCTAAGGAAATGCCGGAGGATTCAATTTTGTCTTCAAACCATAAACCTGCGCAGCCTAAAACTGAAACTAAGCCGCAAAAGCACAGCCCTTTCGGCGGGCTTTTCAGCAAGGTATTAGGCAAGCGGGAAACTAAAGAGGCCGATAAACCTTTACCTTTTGTGGAGGCTGCGCCGAAACAAGAAGAAGTCCACAAATTTGCGGACGAGAGCGACGAGATAGCAGATGTTTTTAAAGAAAAAACGCAGCCCGCGCAAGTTAAGCAAGAGGCGGAAAAACCGCAGGCAATAAAACCTTCTGTCCGCCCTGCTCAAAAGCCTGCTTTTGCGCCCAAACCCGCGCCTAAAGCGCAAGGCGCCCACCACAGCGCGGTAGTAGGCAATGGCGCGCCCGCCAAGGTAGTGGAGGACATAAAACAAGCGCAGTATGTAAATGAAGAAATTTCCCCTACCGATATTTTTGCGCCCGCAAGCGAGAATGACGAGCTTATGTCCAAAATGCCCGTAGACGATATTTTCGCGGCGGAAACTATTTGCGATTTTTATGCCAATAATGACCTTCAATCCTACGGCGTTGATAATACGCCTGATGAAATACAGGGCATACTTAAAGAGCCTGAAGGCGCGGCGGTAAATGAAGAAGACTTACTTGAGCCGCCCAATCTTTTAGGTTCCGCGCCCGCGCCAAAAAAGACGCAGACGGCGGCTAAGACGCTTGATACAGGCGAAAAGGTAGTCATCAACAAACCTGCTCTTAAAGAGGCGGCTGCGCCTGCAAAGCCTGCGGCTAAACCTATAGAGCCCGCGCCTGCAAAACCTGCGCCTGTTGCGCAAAAACAAGAACCACAGCAAAAAACGCAGGAAGAGGAGCATGAAGAATTTCTAAATATAGCGGCGCACCATAATAACGGGCAAGTTGTAGAGGAGCCGCAGCAGGAGCAGCCCCACACAGATGCGGAGTCCGCGCCAGTCTTTGACGAAATGGCGGAGACAGAGCTTGAGTCTGAAAGTATAGAAAATGATTTTGATACGCCGCAAGAGCAGCCGCAGCCCGTTTTGCAGCCAAAGGCAAAACCCGCGCCGCAAGTTGCCGCGGCAGCCGCGCCTGTCGCGCCAAAAGCAGCTTTTGTAAAACAACCTACAGCGCAATTAAAACAAGGCCCTGTTTTGCAAAAACCCGAAGCGGTAAACAGGCCTATACCTGCGGGCCCCAAAATTATAGCTGCTCAAAAACCTTTTGCGCCCAAGCCCGCGCCGATGCAGAGGCCCGCTCAGCCGCAAGCCGTACCGCCGCCGCCCTTACCTGCGCAGCCTAAGGCGATTGTTAAGCCGCAGGGCCCCATAGCCGTTAACGGCGGGGGAGCCGTAAATATACCGCCTGCGCCAACGCCTGTTGCGCCAAAGCGTGTAACTTTAAATAATATGCGGCCTGTGCCTGCGGTTATAGCCGCGCAGCATCCGCAAAAACCCGATTTAAAAAAGGAAGTTCCCAAGCAGGAAACAAATAGAGATATAAAAACAGATACTAAACCAAAAATACAGGAAGATAAAAACGAACCGACGGAGGGGAAAACGAATATGGCAGAAGATAATGAAATTTTTAATTTAGCGGCAAGAAAGGAGAACGCTCAGCAAGAGGAGCAGCAGCCACAAACGCCTGCCGCGCCCGCTAAACCTGTAGCGCCTAAAGCTGCGCCTGCTTTCAGGCAGGCCCCTGCCGCGCCGATAAGGCCGGGCACGCCAAATACAGTTAATATTCCCGCGCAGCCCAGGCAGCCTGCCGCAGCGCGCCCTTCAGCCCCGGCGGCTCCTCAGCCTCATCCTGCTCCCGCGCGCCCCGCTGTGCCGCCCACAGCAGTACAAAGGCCTGCCATGCAGCAGCCCAAGCAGCCGCAGCCTGCCGCGCGCCCCGCGCAAAAACCTTTGCAGCCTGTAGCTAAAGAAACCTTTGATAAAACCACAACTATGGACCATACTATCCAAATAGAATCAGGTAAGATTTACAAAAAGAGCAACTGGCCTATCGAGATGCCTTTAATACCCACATTTACTTTTGACAATATGGATATGTCGTCCAACAGGTTCGTGCATGCGACGGCGATGTCGGTAATAGAAAGCCTGGGCACAATGTATAACCCCTTCTTGCTTTACGGGGAGAGCGGAACAGGCAAAACGCACTTTTTAAACGCGATAGGTTATGAGATTTCAAAAAGAATCGGGCAGGATAAAATCCTGTTTACAAACGGCGTGCGTTTGGCGCGCGGCGTGCAGAGATATGTGGAAGAAAACAAAACCGACAGGCTTGAAAGCTTCCTTAATTCCACCGAAGTGCTTATCATAGACGATATCCACTTAACGGCGGTTAACGAGCATAACCGCGAGTTTATATCAAGATTATTAAACAGCTTCCAGCGTGATAAGAGGCAAATTATTATGGCTTCAAAATACGCGCCTGAAGGCCTTGCCCGCTTTGAGGAGCTTGTACAATTTAAACTTGCGCAGGGCTGGTGTTCGGAAATTAAGCAGCCAAGCTCCTCGCATTTTACGAAAATTTATACCAAAATGGTGGAGGCCGCCGAACTTGAAATTAAAGACGTGCAGGCCCAGGCCTTCTTCGGTGATAGCGCTCATTTAGGTTCAATTTCGCGCAATATAAGGCGCGCAAAAGTATTGCACCGCATGATAGCGGAAAGCGGCTCAATGCCAAAATCTTATGAAGAAATCCTTACCAGCATGCTTGCTGTTTCAGGTGAAGACGAATCAAGCGAAATTATTAAAAAGAATATAGAAGATATAGTAACCATACAACGCGGAGAGAATAAGGACTGGGGCAGCTTCGGGTTCTTCTTCCCGCAGGAAAGCGCAGATAAGTTTAAGTGGCTTGCGTCTTCCATTATGCAAAGGGCAAAGGAGTTTGGCATAAAAGGCGGTTTTGATTTTGCTTTGAAATCTGCCTATTCTACGCAAAATGTTATTTCATCAGCATTTAAAATAGCCAATATCTGCGATAATAAAAACCTTAAAGGGGCAATAATTTTGGGGCCCGCTTTAACAGTATGCCCGCCGGCTATAAGGGATAATTTTTATGATATCCTTACGCATATGCTTGAGGTTATGAATATGCGTTGCGGCATTGTTGATCCCGAATATATAAAACATCCCAGCGCTTATACTAAAGTTTTGGGCGATGTGCTTAAATAAAAAGAGGTAATTTTAATGAAACGTACACTACTGTTTTTACTCGCGGCTTTGCTTATCGTAAGCGGCTGCCAAAGATTTAATATCGGCCCCAAAGGGGAAGGCGAGTATGTAGTCGGCAGCGCGACTATCCCTTATGTTGATAATGATAAAACGCTTAAAAAACGCGGTATGAAAGCGGCCGAGCTTAATGCTTTAGACAGGGCTGTACGCGTCTTCCTCTCATCCAGCAGCAAGATAGAGTTCCCGCCTGCGGTAAAAAAAGAAATCCTTGATAAACCGCAGGATTATATCAGGCGTTCTTACATCAAAAGCGCATACAGAAAAGGCAGCGAGTATTATGTAGAAGTCCGCTCAATGGTGCTGGTAAGCAACCTGGCCACAAAGATTAAAGCTTTGGAAGAAAGTAATTATGTAAAAAAGACGAATATCTATGTAGCCTCCCGCGACACTATTGACGGTGAGATATCGCTCAAACAATTTTGCAGGCAGGGTATTTACCAAACGCTTAAAACCTACCCGTATACGATGATAGACGGCGGTAATTTAAGTGAAAATA
This sequence comes from uncultured Elusimicrobium sp., assembly GCA_964415545.1. Lineage (GTDB taxonomy): Bacteria > Elusimicrobiota > Elusimicrobia > Elusimicrobiales > Elusimicrobiaceae > Proelusimicrobium. The sequence goes on along the minus strand of CAYQAU010000001.1, from coordinate 184,832 downwards.
ATTTAGCCAATACCAACCCTATTATTGATAAAGCAAAAAAGGAAGGGGCAAGGTTTGTAATTTTTGCCGATTCCGCCGCCGCGCCTTTGGAGGCTGCCGCGCAGCTTACTTCGTCTTTTAAACCTATCCGCGCAAAAGCTTCTTTAAAGGTAATGGCTGTAAGCAATTACCAAACTATTGCTGAAGTTTCAGGCAGCGCAACAGGCCTTGACGCCGTTGAAAACATAGCCTACCAAAAGGCCATCACATCAGCGTGCGACCAAGCGGCCGCTCAAATCGCGGGGCCGATAAATAATGCTGTAAATTCGGCCAAGACTTTCAAATTTATATTCAAAGACGTTAAAAGCATTGAAAGGCTTGAGCGCTTACAGCATATCTTGCAATCCTTAACGGAAGTGGAAGATTTTACGCTTGTAAAATATAATAATTCTGACGCTACTTTTGAAGTACAGGCCAATGTTTCCAATATAGAAGAACTTGCAGCCAAAATAATCAGGAAGCATTATTCTAATTTCTCCATCCTTATGACAAGGCCGGACGAAATAGAAATAATGTTTATGTAATTTATGCTGGCCAATATAATATCGGGCGGGATAAAGGGGATTGAGGGCTATATAGTCTCGGTAGAGGTTGATATCTCTGCGGGTATGCCCACGTTCTCGCTTGTTGGCCTGCCTGACCAGGAAGTCAAAGAAGCTAAAGACCGTGTATTGGCCGCGCTGCGTAACAGCGGTTTTGACGTCCCTTTAAAAAAAATTACAGTAAATTTAGTGCCCGCGGAAGTTAAAAAATCGGGCACTCATTTTGATTTGCCTATCGCCATCGGCATACTTGCCGCAGGCGGCCAGCTAAGCGAAAGCGCGCAAAAATCGGCCAAGCAAATAGTCTTTGTGGGCGAGCTTGGTTTAAACGGTAAAGTGCATTCCTGCGCGGGCGTTTTGCCTATGCTGATATCTCTTAAAAAGCTGGGTAAAGGCAGGACGGTAGTCTCCAAATCTAATTTAACAGAGGCGCGTTTGGCCGAGTTTGAGGCTTTCGGCGCAACAGATTTAAAAGAAGTTGTTGATATGCTTGAAGGCAAAACACCCTTTGAACAACCCATCTTGCCCGCGCAAACGCAGCAGCAGGAGGATTTGGGGCCGGAAGATTTTTGCGAAGTCAAAGGCCAGCCTTTAGCAAAACGCGCTTTGGAAATCGCAGCCGCAGGCGGGCACAATGTTTTGTTGATGGGCCCCCCGGGGACGGGTAAAAGCATGCTGGCAAAACGCTTTGCCACAATTTTACCGCCGCTTACTAAAGAGGAATCTTTAGATATTATGCAAATATACTCCGTCTGCCGCCTTTTGGGGCGCAGCGGCGCGGGCGTTAAAAGGCCGTTTAGGGACCCGCACCACACAATTTCAAACATAGCCTTAGTCGGCGGCGGGCAGAGCCCTAAGCCGGGTGAAGTCAGCCTTGCGCATAACGGCATATTATTTTTGGACGAGTTTGCTGAGTTCAGCCGCACTTCGCTGGAGGTATTAAGGGAACCGCTGGAAACTTTTAAAGTAACAATATCGCGCGCAAAAGACAGCCTTACCTTCCCCGCCAAATTTACATTAATTGCGGCCATGAATCCTTGCCCGTGCGGATACCACGGCCATAATATAAGGCAGTGCAATTGTACGCCTTTGCAGATAAACAGATATAAGTCAAAAATATCGGGCCCGCTTTTGGATAGGATAGACCTTACGGTAAACCTTAACCCCGTAAACTATAAAGACTGGCGCGAGAAAAGCGAAGGCGAAACAAGCGCGCAAATCCGAGCGCGCGTTGTAGCGGCAAGGAATTTGCAAGCGCAGCGTTTTAAAGGCAGCACTACAACTGCAAATGCTTTTATGAGTGTATCTGAAATCAAAAAATACTGCAGACTGCCCAAAGACGGGGAGGATATACTTGAGCTGGCTATGAAGAAGCTCGGCTTAAGCGCGCGCAGTTTAGACAAAATTTTAAAGACAGCCCGCACTATCGCGGACCTCACTGGCAGCCAAGACATACAAAGGCAGCATATAACGGAAGTTATGCAGTACCGCCCTTTTGATAGGAAGGGCGTAGCCGATATTTAGGACAAAAAAATGAAATATGATTTTGAAGAAAAACTTGCCCTCTTAAAAATAAACTCCTTCAGCTATTTGCGGAGCGATTGGTTTACGCGCTTGCTGGAAATTTACGGTAGCGCGCGTGAAATTTTAAAACAAGACGCCGACATCCTGTCCCAAGACGGTAAAATATCGCATGAAACAGCGGCGCACTTTTTGTCCTGCGCCAATGCCTTAGATGCACAGAAAGAGTTTGATCTTACCGAAAAAGCGGGCGGTAAAATAGTTTTTTACGGGGAAGACTCTTATCCCGTAATGTTAAATAATATTAAAGAGCCGCCTTTAGCTTTATATATACGCGGCGCATTGCCCGCAGGGGATGACGCGCCTTCAGTAGGCGTTGTCGGCACGCGCAAAATAACGCCGTACGGCAGAAGGGCCGCCGCAAAAATTTGTGAAGATTTAACACAGGCAGGCGTAATTTTAGTAAGCGGTTTAGCGCGCGGAGTAGACAGCATTGTCCACGCTGCTGCGGTAAAAAATAACAGGCCCACTTGGGCTGTAATCGGCACAGGTATCGGCCGCTGCTATCCTGCGGAAAACAGGGAACTTGCATTAGGTATATTAGATAATGGCGGCGCAATAATATCAGAGCTACCGTTTAACGCGCCGCCGCTTGCGCAGCATTTTCCCAGAAGGAACAGACTAATAGCGGGCCTATCGCAAGCGGTGGTTGTAATTGAGGGCGAGATAAAATCAGGCGCATTAATAACCGCAAAACTGGCTTTGGAGCAAGGCAAAGATTTGCTTGCCGTACCTGGCCCGATAGACAGCCCGCAAAGCGGCGGCACTAACCGCTTAATTAAGGAAGGCGCGCCTGTAGTTACCGACGCAAGCGACGTCATAGACGTTCTTCCTCTTAATTTAAAGATTGGACTAAATATCAAAAAACTCTATAATGAAAATAAAGCCGAGCCTCCAAGCCCTTTAAGCGAAGCCCAGCAGTGTGTTGTTGATGCTGTAGGTTCGCAAAGTAAAAGCGTGGATGATATCGCGCTTGAGTGCGGCATAGAAATAAGCGAGCTTGCAGGGCTTTTGTTTGCTTTGGAGATTAACGGCGTACTTGCATGTAAAGACGGACGGTATGAGAGATTAAAATTTTAAATAAAATTTGACTTAACTTAAGGATATAAAATGGCAACAGAAACGAAAACAACAACAAAAGCTGCGCCTGCGGGCAAAGCGCTGGTAATAGTGGAATCACCCACAAAGCAAAAAACTATAAGTAAGATTTTAGGCTCCTCTTATATTGTAAGGAGCTCTTTTGGCCACGTCAGGGACTTGCCTGCAAAGGAAATCGGCGTAGACGAAAAGAACGACTTTAAGCCTACCTATGTCCAAAGCGGTAAACCCAAAATTATCGCCGAACTGAAAGACGCCGTTAAAAAGACGGGCACCGTCTACCTTGCTACTGACCCTGATAGAGAAGGGGAAGCGATAGCCTGGCATTTGCAGGAACTTTTAAAACTTAAGCCGGAAAATACGCGCAGGATTTTCTTCCACGAAATCACGCCGCAGGCCGTCAAAGAATCATTTGAGCATGCGCGCGGTATTGATTATAATTTGGTTGACGCGCAGCAGGCGCGCCGCGTGCTGGACAGATTGGTGGGTTACAAAATCTCGCCGCTTTTGTGGCGCAAAATCTCAAGCGGTTTAAGCGCGGGGCGCGTGCAATCCGTCGCGGTAAGATTATTGACCGAGAGATCAAAAGAGATAGCTGATTTTAAGGAGCAGGCCTATTGGTCCATACAAGCGCAGTTGGAGAAGGAAGGCTCAAAGCCCGCTTTTAACGCCAAGGTTTTCCGCTGGCAGGGCAAAGCGGTGGAGCAAACGACCACCTACCATCTGTTTGCGGAAGATTATAAAGTTAAGACGACAGTTTTTAAAGATAATGCTTCCCTTGCGCCTGTTAATGAAATACTCAGGCAGGGCCCTTTAACGGTTGAAAAGGTTGAAAAGAAGGAAGTCAAACAAAAACCGCGCCCGCCTTTTATTACAAGCTCTATGCAGCAGGACGCATATAATAAGATAGGGTTTTCATCCCAAAAGACTATGATGGTTGCCCAAAGCCTTTACGAAGGCGTGGAAATCGGCGGGCAGACGGCCGGTTTAATTACATATATGAGGACGGATTCCTTTAATGTCTCCACACAATTAAGGGCGCAAACGCATGATTTTATTATCCAAAAATACGGCGCGGAATATGCGCCTAAGACGGCCCCCGTCTATAAAAGCAAGGTAAAAGGCGCGCAGGAAGCGCACGAAGCCATCCACCCTACGGATGTTACGCGCACGCCGCAGAGCCTTAAAAATTACCTTACTTCAGACCAATATAAACTTTACGAACTTATTTGGCTGCGCTTTGTGGCCAGCCAAATGGCTGACGCTGTATTTAATACGGTTACCGTAGATATTTCCGCCAAGGATGCAGATACCTGCATCTTAAGGGCAAACGGGCGCACATTAAAGTTCAGCGGTTATTTGAGCGTATATCGGGAGGAGGACGACGAATCCGACGCCAAGGAAGATGAGGCTGACGATAAATCCTCCGCGCTTTTGCCCGCTATGGAAAAGGGCGACGCGCTTAAACTTTTAGACGTCAAAACCAAGGACCATAAAACCGCGCCGCCGCCTAACTATAATGAGGCCAGCTTAATTAAAACTTTAGAAAAGCACGGCATCGGCAGGCCTTCAACTTATGCGAGCATCATCAAAACTATTTTGGATAGGAAGTATATTGAAAAGCAGTCCAAAGGCAATAAGCTTGTGTCCACCGATTTAGGTTTGACGGTAACTGAAATGCTTAAAAAGTTTTTTGAAGATATTGTTACGCTTTCCTATACCGCTGGCGTTGAAGAAAAGCTGGACGGCGTAGCCGAGGGCGAGCAGAAGTGGGTTTCCGTAATAAGGAACTTCCACGAAGGGCTTATCAAAGATTTAACGCGCGCCGCAGGCGATATGACTAAGCTTGAATCAACCGTAGCCGAAGGCCATACCTGCCCTATTTGCGGGGGCCCAATGCTTATAAAACACAGCCGCTACGGCGAGTATTTAAGCTGCGCCAACTACCCTAAATGCAAAGGCAAAAAGAATGCGTCGGGCGAGGCGCCCGTACCGCCGCAGGAGACAAGCGAAGTCTGCGAAAAGTGCGGCAAACCTATGGTTATCAGGACAGGCAGGCGCGGCAAGTTTATGGCTTGCAGCGGCTACCCTGCCTGCAAAAACACTTTCTCGGTAGACAGTGAGGGCAAAAAAGTAGCCTCAACAGGCCCCATAGACTCCGGCCGCAAATGCGAAAAATGCGGCAAAGCCATGGTGCTGCGCCATAGCGCAAAGGGCAGCTTTTTAGGCTGCAGCGGTTACCCCAAATGCAAAACGATTGTTACAATTTCTAACGAAGAAATAGAACAAATTAAAAAGAAAGCGGAAGAAGAAAAGAAATAAAAACAGATGCTTAAGCAGATAGAAAATTTCAATTTGCATTTAAAGAACAGGAATCTTTCCGCCCATACATTGCGGGCGTATATTACGGATTTGAAAGAATTCCTTGCTTTTATGGCCTTAAACGAAAAGCTGGCCCTCAAAGATTTTACTATGCAAAATATCCGCGCCTATCTTGCTTATGAGAACCAAAAAGAAGTCTCCCGCAATACCATATTGCGTAAGATAAGCGCCTTAAGAAGTTTTGCCAAATATCTGGCTAACAGGGGTATGACGGATAAAAACCCTTTTAAGCTTTTTGCCGCGCCGCGAAGGGAAAGGCTTTTGCCTAAGTTCTTGACGGAGGAGGAAGCCTCAAAACTTATGCAGGCTGATATAAGCCCCAGGTTCAGCGCGCGTAATAAAGCGATACTTGAGCTTGCTTATTCCAGCGGTTTAAGGCGCAGCGAGATTACGGGCCTTAACGTGGCCGATATTAATTTTGGGGAAGGCATCGTAAAAGTTTTGGGTAAAGGCGGCAGGGAAAGGCTTGTACCCGTTACGGATATCGCTTTAGAGAGTATAAAAATTTACCTTTCCACCCGCGCGGGCGTACAACCTGCAAGCCCTTTATTTTTGGGATCTAAAGGCACGCGCTTAAGCGGAGAGGGCTTGGCGCAGATAGTTAAAAAGAGCGCCGTAAACTCGCACCTTGCGCGTAAAATTACGCCGCACGGCATTAGGCATTCTTTTGCGACGCATCTTTTAAATAACGGGTGCGATTTAAAAACTTTGCAGGAAATGCTGGGCCATAAAAGCCTTAGCGCAACGCAGGTTTATACGCATGTATCGCTTGAACATTTAAAGCAGGTTTACGCGGCGGCGCACCCGTTGGGAGATACGGAGCCGCAAAACAGGGCGCAACATTCTGATGACGCGCAAAATAAATCTGCGGATAAAACGGAGGAGTAACGGCAAAAGCCGTACTTAAAATTTATGATAGCTTTGGGTATAGATATCGGTGGTACTTTTGTTAAATTCTTTGCCGTAGACCAAAACGGCGATATACTTAAATATGATAAAGTGCCTACCTATAATACTTTAACGGGCAAGGAGTTTTTGCGCCAGATTTCAGATATTATTAATGACTGGAAAATTAACCTTAAAGCTAAGGAAATGGCCGTCGGCATAGGCATCGCGGGCGATACTGACGACGCTAAAGGCATGCTGCGCTTTGCGCCTAATTTACCATGGCACAATTTAAAAATTGCCGACTATATTAAAGAGGCAACAAATTGCCCGTGCTTTGTTTCCAATGACGCTAATATGGCGGCTTGGGGCGTGTGCGAGCATGAGCTTAAAAACAAATATAAAAATGTAGTGGTAATAACTTTGGGCACAGGCGTGGGCGGGGGGCTGGTTATTGAAGGCAAATTGTACCAGGGCTCAACGGGCTCGGCGGGGGAGTTTGGGCATATGAATGTAGATCCCTCACCCGATGCGCCGCTTTGCGGCTGCGGCCTGCGCGGCTGCCTGGAAGCTTTTTGCGGCACTAAAGGCATAAGGCGTATGATGGAGGCCGCTGCGGTGGAGCATCCGCAGTCCGTACTTGCGCAGTTGCTTAACAGTGAAGAATTTTCCGTCAGCATACTTTCAAAAGCTGCGGCGCAGGATTGCCCTATAGCTTTAAAATTGTGGAATGATATCGGCGTCTATCTTGGCAGGACTGCGGCTAATATAACGCTTGCTTTAAACCCCGAGGCCATAGTGTTTGCCGGCGGCGTATCGCGCGGCGCAAAATACTTTTTACCCGCGATGAAGGAAATCTTTGATAAACAGTCAATTAAAACGCCGTTTAAAAATTTAAAAATTTTACTTTCCAAAGAGGGCAATATCGGCGGCATAGGCGCCGCGCTTTATGCGATGTCAAAAGTTAATGAAAAATAAAATTTTAGCATTCTTCCTCCTCCTTACATTATTTGCGCCTTGCTTTGCACAGGAGCTTAAGCTGCCTTCCCCGAGCAAGGGTGATTTCATTTATTTTACCGCGGACGAAACTACCTTTGACCAAACCTCGGGCAATGTGGATTTAAAAGGCAATGTGGAAATTGTGCAGGACGACGGCAAAACCGTACGCAAAATAAGCGGGGAGCATATACTCATTTTTACCGAGCAGCAGCTTTTAATGTCTGACGGGCCCGTCAAGATACAGGATGACAAAGGCGTTCTTACCGCCAGCGATGTTAAGTTTGACTTAAACAGCCGCACAGTTATTATGCAGCAGATATCAGGGGACTATTATCCCATCCGCGTGCTTTCTACAGAAAGTACCCAAAGCGATAATGGCAGCTATATCTTAAAGGATGCGGTTTTAACTTGCTGCAACCGGGAAAAGCCGCATTATAATCTTTATGTGGGTAAAGCTAAAATAACGCCGGGCAAAAGGCTGATTGCCTATAACGCGATAGTACGCATAGGCGATATCCCTATATTTTATTTGCCTGTAGCCTACCGCTCTTTAAATACTGACAGAGTGCTTACCAGCTATATAGATTTTGACCAGAGCGGTAATACGGGCTTTGGGTTTTTGACGTCTACCGTCTATTCTGCGGGCCAATTTAGGGCCATAGGCAATTTGGATTACTACACAAAATCGGGCATAGGTTATGGTATGGAAGTGGCTTATCACGATCCGCAAAAATTCCGCGGTTCTTTGCAGGCTTATACCATATATGATAAAGTGCAGGACAAACAGCGCTGGGGCGTAAACGGGGGATACTGGTGGGAGGCTTATGACTCTTCTGACAGTTTAAATAAAGGTACGGGCGCGATATACTTCAGCCAGTTGGAACTGAGGGAAGTTTCAGACGCGGATTTTAACGATGACTTTTTTCGCTCAAACCCTTATGTTGTATCGCCTGACAAGCTGGCCAGGGCATCTATAGTAAGGCAAAGCAATGCAAGCACGTTCAGGGTAAGCTATACAAAAAGATCGCAGCTTAACGAGAATGATAAAACCTTCTCCAACTCCGAGGAGATACTGCCTAAAGTAGATTTGCTTTTTAACCCTTTCGCGCTTGGCAATACGGGGATAATAAATAATGTCTCCTTCGGGTTTAATAATACTAAGATTGAAGATTATGATTATGTGCAGTACGCGCATGGCAGATGGGTATCGCAAAAAGATTTTAAGCTTCATCCCAATTTTACCTTAACGCCAAAAGTTTTTTATGACCAGCAGGTAATTCTTAAAGACCCTAATAATAATAATGACGATTCTTTTGTCGGCCGCTATGGTACTGATATCAACTTCCGTTCAGATTTAATTACGGGTATGCTTGATATCGGTTATAGATATACGCGCAAAATGCAAAGCAGTTCTTTGCCGCCAAACCCGCAGAATCCTAATGCCGATGAAGAGGAAAACCTTTTTTATATCCAAAACTACTTCCTGCCTACGCCAAACTTATACTTCCGCTTAGGCACGGGCTATGATATCAATGATAATAACCAAAGCTGGGACCCGAAGTACCGAGTTGTCCCTATTATTGCGGAGGCGGGCTTCTTCTCACCTATAACAGGCACAAACTTTTTTGTGCAGAATGTCTATGATATAAATAACGGCAACCAAGCCTTTATAATGGATACCACATTTATGACAAAAAGCGGCAGCTATGCCAATTTGGGCATAGCAAACTATTCTACGGACAGGAGCAGCTATCTGGTTACCACCAAATTTGTGCTTGCACCTAAAGGATTTACGTGGCGCGCGGATATGGGTGTGGATTTTGATTTGAACGGGGACGCTTTCCACGCTTATTCAAAACATATCAGGATTTATAAAGATTTCCACGATGTAGGGCTTATGCTGGGCGTGAGGGACAGGAACCAAAACCTCTCCTTTACATTCAGGATAAACGTCTTCTGCGGCAAGCAGGAAAAGCGCGCCGTTGACCAAGCTATAGACGACTACTGGTATCCTTGGCGTGACGAGCGGCTTTTAAGGGATAATTTTTAATACTGTGAGGTTTTTTACCGATTATGAATAAACATTGTGATTGCGAAACAGGTAATATAGAAGTTATTTGCGGGTGTATGTTCTCCGGCAAAAGCACCGAGCTTATACGCCGCGTGGAGGTATGCCGTATTGCGGGGCAGAAGGTGCAGGTATTTAATTCCATACTTGATAAACGCTATGCGCGTAAAGGCATTGCCACACACGATTTAAAAAAGATGGACGCCGCCCCCGTATCTAAAGCGGAGGAAATCCCAATGCTTATAGAGCCTGATACACAAGTGGTGGCTTTAGATGAAGTCAATTTTTTCAGTAAAGAAATCGTAAACGTAGCTTTAGAACTTGCGGCCGAGGGCAAACGCGTTATCTGCTGTGGTTTGGATTTGGATTATTTGGGCGTGCCTTTTGAAAGTACCGCCCGCCTTTTAGCCGTGGCTGACGAAGTTACAAAACTTGCCGCCCGCTGCACCGTTTGCGGCCGCCCCGCGCACAGGACGCAAAGGATCGCCGATATTAAAAGCCGTATATATGTAGGCGGGGCAGATGATTATGAGGCCCGCTGCGTCAAATGTTTTAAACCTTAAATTTTCCGTTTTTATTATTTTATTTTAAGCCCGTTTTGCCTGCAAATATCTTTTATGATACAGTTTGCGCAATCGGGCTTTCTTGCATTGCAGACATTGCGTCCGTGCCATATAAGCGCGTGACTTATCCAATGCCAATGTTCTTTGGCGAAAAGCTTCATTAAATCCTTTTCAACATTTATAGGGTCTTCATTCTTTGTAAGGCCTATGCGGTAGGAAAGACGTTTGACGTGAGTATCTACAACAATGCCTTCAACTATACCGTAAAAATCGCTTAATACCACATTTGCGGTTTTACGCGCAACGCCGCGCAGCATTAGCATTTCCTGCATAGTTTGGGGCACTTTGCCGTTAAAATCCAGCGTAAGTTTTTGTGCTGTAAATAAAAGGGATTTTGCTTTTGCGTGATAAAAACCTGTGGATTTTATTATTGTTTCTATATCCTCAATTTGAGCTTTAGCCATTGTTTTTGCGTCGGGATATTTTGCAAACAATGCAGGCGTTACCATATTAACGCGCTTATCTGTACATTGCGCGGAAAGGATGACGGCGCATAAAAGCTGGAAGGCGTCCTTATAATGCAGCGCGGTTTTTGTTGTGGGATATAAAGTCTTAAGGCTTTTTATGAGTGATGGTATCTGTTCTTTTTTTATCAGCATAATTTTTTGCCGCCATAGTAAATATAAGTACAATTAAATTTAAAATTATTATAACTGCTCCTGCTGGCAAGTCCAAGAAGAAGGACAAAATAATCCCCGCCACAACGCTTAAGGCCGATATCACGCAGGCCCAAATTACCGCCATGCGGAAGTTCTTGGCAAACTGCAAAGCCGCGCTGGGCGGTATTACAATAAGGGCTGATACAAGCAAAATGCCCACAACTTTTAAAGCCATTACAACCGTGCACGCTGTAAGTATTATCAGGATAAGGTTGACGCGCGATACATTTAGGCCCGATGCCTCTGCAAAGTGCTCGTCAAAGATAACGGCCAAAAGGTCGTCATAAAAAATATATATAACGCCGCCCGTGATAAGCAAAAGCGCGGCCGCCGTTAAAACTTCCGCAAAAGAAACGGTTAAAATACTGCCAAATAAAAAGCCCATTAAATCCGTATTAAACCCGCCTGCCAAAGCCGCTATTATAAGGCCTATGGCTATACCCGCAGCGCTTATTATTCCTAATGCGGCGTCGGCATAAACGCGGTTATTTTTTGTTATTTTAAATACGGCCACGCCGCTTAATACAACTATCGGCAAAGCGGCAAATAAGGGGGAAACCTTAAGAAGCAGCCCCGCAGCCACCCCGCTTAATGCAACATGGCTTAGGCTGTCGCCAATAAGTGATAATCTTTTAAGCACAAGGAATATGCCCAGCATCGCCGTAGTAATGCCGATTAGCACGCCGCCTATAAGCGCGCGTTGCACAAAACCGTAGGATAAAAATTCAGCAAAGCTCACTTGTCCTCCTTGTGGTGGAAGGGGCATCCCCCGTGCGTGTGTAGGTGGTCAATAATGTGTTGGTTATAAGGGCCCATATATTCGCCCACAGCGTCAGATTCACAAAAAGCCTGCTTGTCGCCATAGAATATAACTTTTTTATCAATAAGTAAAAACTTGTTTACGTATTTACCCACTTCCGCGCTGTCATGCGTTATTAAAAGCACGGTTACTCCGTTTTCCTTATTTAAACGCGCGATAAGATTAAAAAAATGTTCTCTGGTAAAACTGTCTAAAGCGGTTGATGGTTCGTCTAAAATAAGCAGTTGGGGATTATTAATTAATGTGCGCGCAAGTAAAACGCGCTGTTGTTGCCCGCCTGAAAGGTTATTAAAAAGTTCGCCCTTAAAGGAAAGGCAGTCAGTAGTTTCCATAGTTTTAAGTATTTTGCGAGTATCATCATTGGTGAAATTACGCGGGTATTTTTTTGAGCTTAAAAGGCCAAGTTTTACTACTTCAAAAGCGGTTATCGGCATAATTACGGGCGGCGTTGTTTTTTGTTCAAGGTAGCCTATTGCGGCGTAATCTTTAAAATAGGATTGCTCCTTGCCCCATAACTTTATTTGCCCGCGCGCAGTGTGTTTTAGGCCGAGGATAAGTTTTATCAAAGTGGTTTTGCCGCTGCCGTTTGGGCCTATTACCGCCGTAAAATCTCCCTTTTTTACCGTAAAGTTTATATCCTCTAACACAGGCGTTGATTCATAGCGGAAGCTGAGGTTTTTTACCTCTATAATATCCATATTTATCCTTAACGGCACCCCAGCCCTTCCGTCAATGCTTGCAGGTTCTTCGCCATAAACTGGCGGTAGGAGGTTTTTGCGTTAAACTCTTCTTTAGTAACAAACTCTATGGTATAAAGTTTAAGTATTTTTGCGCCTGTTTCTTTGGCCAGGGTATCGGCCAGTTTGGAGTTTACCGCGTCTTCCGTAAAAATGTATTTGATATTATTATCTTTTATTTGTTTTACCATTTCAGCCAATTCTTTGGCGGAAGGCTCGGCCTCAAATGTCGCGCCGCTTAGGGGTATAAATTCCAAATTATAATTATCCGCAATATAACCGAAAGCCAGGTGCCCGACGTGGAAAATTTTTCTGCTTTCACAATTTTGTAAAGCTTGCGAGTAAAGGCACTTTAGCATTTCAATTTCATTTTGGAAGTTAAGCGTATTTTTAAGCAATGCTTTTTCTGCGGAAGGATCTTGCGCGGCTATCGCTGCGGCTATAGCTTCGCCCATGGCGGCCGCATTGTTGAAATCCATCCAGATATGGGGGTCCTTCGGGTTAATATTTTGCGCGGCTTCAGATAGTGATTTGGCTTTTAAAGGGTTCAGCTTAAAGGCCCATGGCTCAAGTTTGGAGCTTGTAAAGAAAAGGAAATCAGCCTTTTGCGCCTGCGCTGCGGCTTTGGGGGAAGGCTCAAAATGATGCGGCTCCTGCGCGGGCTGCATTATCATTGAAACATCGGCCACGCCGTCTAAAATCTGTGTGGCTAAGGTATACGGCACATAGCTGCTTGCGCTTACCTGTAAGGCATGTTTATCAGCAGGCCGGCCGGGCTGCTCTTTGGCGCAACCTGCAAGCAATACCGCTGCTGTTAAAAGCAGGGTATTGCCGAGGTTTCTTAAAACTGAGCAAGGCATTAAATTATCCCGAGCTCTTTACCGCATTTTTTGAAAGCGGCTACAGCCTTTTCCAAATCAGCTGTGCTGTGGCCTGCGGTAACTATGGTTCTTAATCTTTCTTTGCCCAAAGGCACGGTGGGGAAACCGATTGCAAGCGCAAAAACGCCTTCGTCAAAAAGCATTGCGCTTAATTGCTGCGCTTTTTTTGTATCGCCCACCATTACAGGCGTAATCGGCGTTTGGCTGTGGCCTGTGTCAAAGCCTGCTTTTTTAAGCTCTTCTTTAAAGAAGGCTGTGTTATCCCATAATTTTTTAAGGAGTTCGGGTTCATTATAAAGCACGTCTAAACCCGCAAGGCAGGTGGCAATAACGGCTGGCGGGTGCGAACTTGAAAATAAGAACGGCCGCGCAACGGACTGCATATAACTTTTAAGTTTTGCGGTTGATGCGACATAGCCGCCAATCGTTGCAAAAGCTTTTGAGAGCGTGCCTATTTGGATATCCACGCGGCCTTTTAGGCCAAAATGGTCCACCGTGCCTTTTCCTTGGCGGCCGATGACGCCGCTTGCGTGCGCGTCGTCAACCATCATTACTACGTCATACTTTTCGCAAAGTTCTACGATTTCGGGTAATGGCGCGATATCGCCATCCATGCTGAACACGCCGTCGGTAACAAGCATTTTACGGCGTGCGGCGCGGACTTCAGGCTGCTCTAAAATTTCCTTAAGGTGCGCCATATCGCTGTGGCGGTAAATTTTCTTTTTAGCTTTTGAGAGCCTGCCGCCGTCAATGATAGAGGCGTGGTTAAGCTCGTCGGAAATCAGGACGTCTTCCGGGCTTGTCATAAGGCTTTGGCAGGTGGCCACGTTTGAAGTAAAGCCCGATTGTATAATTAAAGAGGCTTCTGTGCCCTTAAACTCGGCCAGCTTTCTTTCAAGCTCCTCGTGCAGCGAGGTGGTGCCGATAATCGTGCGTACGGCTGCTGTGCCGATGCCAAACTTTTCCGTCGCTTCAATGGCGGCTTTTTTTACTTTCGGGTGAGTCGTCAGGCAAAGGTAATTATTGGATGTTAAGTTAACAACCTTTTTGCCGTCTATAGTGCACACTGCGTCCTGCGCGTCATTTAAAACATGCGGGATGATAAGCCTGTTCTCTTTTGTTAAAGTATCTATTTCCTGGTCTAAAAATTTTAATCTGTTCATCTGTTTCTCCACAAATTACGGGATAAGTATAATTTTGCCGCATTCCTTTTTAGGATCGCTTGCCACTTCAAAGGCTTTTGCAAAATCTTTCATTTTAAATTTATGCGTGATTACGGGCCTGGGGTCAATGGCTTTGCTTCTGAGCAAACTTTCCATTTTGTACCATGATCTGAAAATCTCGCGCCCCGCGATGCCTTGTAAGCGCACCGCTTTAAAGACAATTTGGTTTGCATAGTCTAAGGTAAGGTCCTCTTTAGGCAGCCCAAAGGCCACAAAGCGGCCTGCGGGTTTTACAACTTTTAAACCCAAATTGATGGCCGAGGCATTGCCCGACATTTCTATAACAATATCAATGCCGCTTTTCTCGCCGCCGGCGGCGACAATCTTTTCCTGTATATCGGCTTCCATAGGGTTAAGTATTATGTCTGCGCCCATTTTCTTTGCCAATTCCTGGCGGTAGGCCGATGTTTCTAAAGCTATTACCTTTGACGCGCCGCAGGCTTTTGCAATCTGCGTGGCAAATAAACCTTGCGGGCCGCAGCCGGAAATTAATACCGATTTGCCTATAATATCTTCCGACAATGTTGCAAACACGGCATTGCCCAAAGGTTCCATAATGGAGCCGATGTCTTTTAAAGAATCGTCGGAATGCTTCCACGCGCAGCGCGCGGGTACGGCGGCATATTCGGCAAAACCGCCCTGCGTATCAATACCTAAAATTTTTAAATTGGAGCACACATGCCTTTGGTCATTGCGGCACTGATAGCACAAACCGCAAAAAATGTGGGATTCTACGGACACAAAATCGCCGACGGTAAAGCCTTTTGCTTTGTCGCCGATTTCAACAACTTCGCCGCAAAGCTCATGCCCGAAGATAAACGGTATCGGCATACGCTTGGCGGACCAGGAGGAATAATGGTAAATAGGTAAATCGCTGCCGCAGATAGAGGTAGCGTGGATTTTAATTAACAGTTCGTCGCTTTTAATTCTGGGTATTTCAACGTCAATATACTCGGCGCCGGGCGCCGCTTTGGTTTTGCAAATTGCTTTCATAAAAAACGTCTCCTTTTGTACAACGTAAAAGCGTCAAATTAATTCTACATAAAAAAGGCGTCATTTACCACTTTGCAGCGCAGGTGTTTTAAGGATAAACGGTATAGTTAAAAGCCCGGGCATTGTAACGGCCATAACTATCCAGTAAAAAGCTTTATAGCCTACCTCAACCTGAACCATGCCGCTTAACATATTGGGCACCATCATACCCAAAGCCATAATGCCGGTGGAAATGGCGTAATGTGAAGTCTTAAATTTGCCTTGCGATATCATCATTACAAAGACGGTAAATGCCATAAAGCCCAAGCCGTAGCCAAATTGCTCAAAAGCTAAAAGCGCGGTTATGACGGGTATGGAAGGATGCGCATAGGCCATATAAAGGTAGACTAAATTAGGTAAAGTTAAAGCCAGCGCAAAAGGCCAAATGCATTTTTTAAAACCGTAACGCGCAAGCAAAAAACCGCCAAAAATATTGCCAAAGATTATCGCCAGCATCCCCAATGTTCCTTTAATGAATCCGAACTGCTGTAAAGTCAGCCCCAGCGCACCTTCAGATACGGGGCGTATTAAAAACGGGGTGGTAATTTTTTCTAAAGAGGCCTCCCCCAAACGGTAAAGCAGGATAAAAGCGATAATGGCGATAATATTTTTTTGCGTGAAGAAGGTTTTAAATGAATCCTTAAAGCCTTCAATTTTTTTGCCTTCCGCAGCAGGTTTATCCTGCGCGGGTTTGGGCAGCGCAAATAAATGCCAAACCCAAAATACGGCAAAAATTATTGCGGCTGTAAGCATAGCCGCCGTCCAGCCTGTTTTAAGGTTGCCCGTCTTTTCCTGCACCAGCCCCGCAAAAATTGATACCGTGCCTATTCCGAATATCATCGCCAATCTGTAAAAAAGAGTGCGTATGCCGACGAAGAAGGATTGCTGCTTCTCATCTAAAGCCAGCATATAAAACCCGTCTGTGGCGATATCATTTGTGGCTGATATAAAAGCGCCCGCAAAAAAACCTGCCAGAGAAGCTATAAAAAATTGGTTTAAAGAAAAGCTTAAAGCTATCAGCAAAAATACCGCCGCCAGTAAAAACTGCATACCCAAAAGCCACTTGCGTTTGGTGGAGGAGGTATCAACAAACGGGCTCCAAAACATTTTAAGCACCCACGGCAAATAAAGCCACGCCGTCCAAAAGGCAAAAACGTCATTTGCTATGCCTAAGGACGAGTAAACCGCGGCTGAAAGGCTGTTGATTACAATATAAGGCAAGCCTTCGGCAAAATAAAGTGTAGGAATATAGAAGTAGGGTGATATTTTGGTTTTCATACTTTCTAATATAGCAAAAATGCACAAGGATAGCTTTGCTCTGCGCGCTTTGGCGGCACTATGCAGGCAGCTCAAATTTTAATATCATTTATAAAACTATCATTGGAGTGTGCGCTTGTATGAAGAATATAATCCAGTTCGTGTTCCTGGCGTTTTTTTGGGGCACGGCTTTTGTCGGCGTAAAGAATACCGTTGATGTTGTTGACCCTTATTTCTCCGCCTTTTTAAGATGCTTTATAGGTTTTATGTTTTTTGCGATTTGGTACGCTATTGCGCGTAAATCGGTATATATCCCCAAAAAAGACGTTTGGCGCCCGTGGCTTGCTGGTTTTTTAATTATCGGCCTGCCGTTTGTCTTTTTATATTGGGGCCAGCGTTTTGTTCCTTCAGGCGTAGGCGGTATTTTTAACGGTACGGTGCCTTTATGGGTATTCATCATCGCCGCTTTAACTATCAAAGGGGAGGACAGCTTTACCTGGCGCAAAGCAGGCGGCGTGCTTTTGGGTTTTATCGGCCTGCTATTTATTTTTAAGGCGCAGATTATCGGCCTTAGCGGGGATATTAATACAGCTGCGCTTTACGGCAGCCTTTCGCTGATGATGATGGCGATTTGTTATGCGGCGGGCAATGTGCTTACCAAATATATTTTGAGTAAAGATATTACGGTGGAAGCCAATATCTTCCACCAGCATTTATTCAGCACTATATTCTTATTTTTTGTGGTGCTTGTAAGCGGTGCGCATTTACCCGGGGCGGAGATTTTTCAGCCCAAAGTAATGATATCCATTTTATATGTGGCTATTTGCAGTTCCGCCTTAGCTTTGTTATTATTGTTTAATTTACTTAAGGTTTGGGGTGCGCTTAAAGCCAGTATGGCAACATACTTTGTGCCTTTTATTGCGCTTGCGGCGGATTTTATAGCCAACGGCCGCGTGCCTTCCAAAGATGAATGGATAGGCTTGGCCATTATTATAGTGAGCTTGATTGTCGTCCAGCTTGCGCCTGCGGCTAAACGCAAGGACGCAGCGGCCAAACAAATTACTCACTAAAATTGTTTTTTATAGCGACGGGAAAGCCGCTTTAGCAGGCGGCTTTTCTGTTTTTAAGCCGGCAGAAGGTTGTTTAAATGAAACATAGAATAGTTTTAAGGTCAAAAAACTTTGCGTTTTTTATAGTGGTAATTGGCAGCTTTATGGCGGCTTTGGACGCAAGCGTAGTAAATATCGCGCTGCCGTCAATATCCAAGTATTTTGATGTCGGCTTGCCGGAGATACAGTGGATTATCAGCATCTACGGTTTAGGCATAGTAAGCTTGCTGCCGATAGTAAGCAAACTGGGCAATATGCTGGGGCAAAATAAGGTATATTCGCTCGGATATTTTTTATTCGGCTTAGGCTCGCTTATGTGCGCATTATCGCAAACGTTGCTTAGTATTACAGCGTCGCGTTTTGTGCAGGCTGCGGGCGCGGCGATGATGTTCGCTTTAGCGCAAGGCGTTATAGCAAGCATTTTTACGGGCGTTAAGCGCGGGCAGTCTTTAGGGCTTATCGGCGCGTGTGTGGCTTTGGGCAATATCACGGGGCCTTCTTTAGGCGGGATTTTGCTGGATACTTTCGGCTGGCAGTCAATTTTTTATATCAATTTGCCGATAGCTGTTTTTGGCGCATTTTTTGCGTACAAAGTTTTGCCAAGCGTCAGGCGGCGCAAAATGGGGCAAATAAACCTTACCGCCGTGTTTTTATTTCTTATATCAAGCGTTTCATTTATTACTGCTATCTCCACGGCGGAGAAGGCCGGCTGGGCCAACCCGCATATCCTGATGATGATAGCTGTGGCGGCAGCTTTCGGCGCGCTTTTATATGTGCATGAAAAGCGTTCAAAAACCCCGCTTATCAACCTTAGCCTTTACAACAACAAAGTGTTTGCCTATGGCAATGGCGCGATGGTGCTGGTATTTATGGCGGGCAGCATAAATGCTATTTTGATACCTTTTTACTTGCAGGATATTTACGGGCTTTCAGCTTTTAAGACGGGTATGCTTATCTTATTTTACTCGGTCTCTTTAATAGTAACCGCGCCTGTAAGCGGCAGGCTTTCAGCCAAAATCGGCGGACGAGGGTTGACGGTAGGCGGCCTTGCGCTTACGATAATCGGAATGTTGTGGTATATGAATTTGGGCACGCAGTGCCACGAATACCAAATTATTATAGGGCAGCTTATTTTGGGGATAGGCAATGGTATGTTCCAATCGCCAAACAATAACACTATTATGGGCGCGGTGCAGAAGAAGTATTATAATGAAGTCAGCGGTTTAAACGCGCTTGCAAGGAACATCGGTATTGTTACGGGCGTTGCGCTGACGGTCAATATCTTTGACTCCCTGCGCAGGTATTTTATTGAAGGCGGTATGCTTGACGCGGCCGCGTTTTCGCGCGCCTACCATCTTACTTTAGTTTTTGGCATTGTCTTGGCTTTCGGGGCGGCTTTGCTTTCATATTACGGTAAAGAACCGCAAAAAATTAAGGACGCGCAAAACCTGCAAATCTAGCCTATCATATAGGCAAATGAAATCAGGCTGTCGCGCGATTTATTGCGGCGGAAGGAAAAGAAGTCCATACTATTGCAGCAGGTGCACGCGCATTGGCAGCCGGTGGTGATATCGGCTTTATCTAAGCCCATAGCGGTAAGCTGCAAAATAATTTCATTAGTCAAATCAATAAAAATTTTGCCGTCGCGGCGGATGATTGATGACGCGTCAAATTGTGATGCCACGTCATCCTTAACTTCAAAGCAGCAGTTGTTTATATGCGGGCCGATATACGCGCAAAGCTTTTTATCTTTCCCCGCAAAATCGCCCACGGCCTTAGCTGTTTTGGCGGGCAGTTTTGCAACTACGCCGCGCCAGCCGCAATGCGATAAACCTATAGCTTTACCCTCACTATCCCACACAAAAACGGGTACGCAATCAGCGGTAAGTATCATAACGCCCATGCCGCGCTTGGCAAGCAGCCAGCCGTCGGCAGGATGTTCGGGCTGCGCGTGATAATTTTTTAAATCCGCATCATCTGCTATCTTAATTATTTTATCGCCGTGCACTTGGTTAAGGCCTATTATGGAGGCGGGATTAATGTTTAGTTTATCAAAAAGTTTTTTTACATTTTCTTTATCGCGGGCGCTGCCCGTATGTTTGGATACGGTGCCTGAAACTATGCCCAGTTTTATTAAACGTTCGTCTGAAAATATCTTCATATATAAAATTTACTCACTTTAACTTTAGGCAGTTTGCCGCCGATTATATTGGCCGCCAGTTTGGAAAAGCGTTCAGGGCTGTCGCTTGCGAAAACCTGCACCTTCGCTTTGCCTTTTGTTTTAAGCATTTTCTTTTTAAGTAAAAGTTCGCGCGCTTCGGCCGCTATGGCTTCTGCGGAATCTACAAGGACTACTTTGGGGCCCAAAAAATCTGCAATTTTATTTTTTATGACGGGGTAATGCGTACACCCTAAAATTACCGTGTCAGGCTTTAAATCTTTTAAAGGGGTAATGTATTTTTTTATAGCTAAATCGGTTATCGGATCGCTTGTCAGGCCCTCTTCAATTAATGGTACAAAAAGCGGGCAGGCAAATTGCTGCACATTGGCGTTTTTGTTCATCAACTTTATTGTTTTTGGATAAGCTTTACTTTTTATTGTGGATTC
The DNA here is from genome assembly GCA_964415545.1 of uncultured Elusimicrobium sp. Lineage (GTDB taxonomy): Bacteria > Elusimicrobiota > Elusimicrobia > Elusimicrobiales > Elusimicrobiaceae > Proelusimicrobium. The sequence goes on along the minus strand of CAYQAU010000001.1, from coordinate 164,290 downwards.
GGTGCCCAGCACTATTATTTTTTTGCCGCCCGCGTTTAAAGCGCTTTTTGCGCCCGGGCCGATAACGCCCAAAACAGGCACTTTTACATGGCGGCGCACCGTGGCTAAAGCTAATGCCGAGGCGGTATTGCAGGCAATTAAAATAAGTTTAACTTTTTTTTGTTCCAAAAAGCGGGCTATATTGACGGAGTATTCTGTTACCGTCTCTTTAGATTTTGAGCCGTAAGGCACATGCGCGGTATCGCCGAAGTAGATTATATTCTCCGCAGGCATAAGACGGCGCACTTGCTTAAAAATCGTCAAGCCGCCTAATCCCGAATCAAAAATGCCGATAGATTTCTCGTCCATTAAAAATATTATACATTTATTTGAATTATTTGAAAAAAATGCTAAAATATTTACAGTAATAAAATTACACACCGATTTATTCCGGGATGGTGTAATGGTAGCACCAGCGCCTCTGGAGCGCTTGGCCTAGGTTCGAGTCCTAGTCCCGGAACTTACTTCTTCTTTTTAATTTTTTTGCCGCTTCAGATAAGGCCTGTAACCATTTTCCAATATACTGTGCAGCGTTTAGTTTCTCAAGAGCATTTTATTATTTTGTATAATTTATATATACGGGGCATGGCTCAATGGTAGAGCGCTCGGTTTGGGACCGAGAGGCTCCCGGTTCAAGCCCGGGTGCCCCGATTTTTTCTCATCATACGGAGGCTGCTTATGCATAGCCTTACCAAGAAAGAACTTTCAGTTTTACCTTCTCATAATATCTTTTTCACTAAAGACGATTGCAAAACCTTAATTATCAATAAAGATATCAGGCTTATAACTTCAAAACCCGTTAAAACGCCATTTGCTTTTGACAGCATTGTGCTAAGCGTTAACGCCAAATTTAATAAAGGCGCGGCCTTGCTTTTGCAATGCGCCGTCAAGACGGACAAAGAATGGAGCGCGTTTTATAATATCGCCTATATAAGCAATGAATATAAAAAAAGCTTTTCTTTAAATAAAGACGCTTTTGCCCATGTTGATACCGATACAATTTTACCTGTAAAACCCGCAAATTATTTTAAATTTAAGATAACTGTTTTAGGTAAGGCTGATGTTTTCGGCGCGGCCGCCGCGCTTACTAATGCCGCCGCATCCTACGATGCGGAGTTCGCAACGGACAGCCTTGAAGAGCAGCCCGCGCAGGTTGAACTTAAGCCCATAAGCCAGTACCAATATGCCGATAAAAAATTGCAAGGCAGGCTTTGCAGCCCCGCCTCACTGGCGATGGTCTTAAACTACTGGGGCAAAAAAACAAATTTGGAAGAAGCCGCAAAAGGCGTGTATGATAATAATGCCGATATCTACGGCAACTGGACGCTTAATACCGCATATGCCGCGCAGCGCGGGCTCAGGGCTTTTGTTTTGCGTTGCTCGTCCCTTGCGCAGGCGGAGGGGGAGATACTTTGCGGCCGCCCGCTTATCGCTAGCATTGCCTATAAGACGGGCAAGCTCAAAGGCGGCGCAGTTAAAGAAACTAAAGGACATATTGTAGTAATCTGCGGTTTTGATGAAGAGGGCAATATCATTGTGGCGGACCCCGCAGCTAAAGACGCCGCATCGGTAAAAAGGATTTATGGCAGGAAGGAATTTGCTTTAGCCTGGCTCAAAAACAAAAAGGGCCTGGCCTATGCTATTGGAGAATAAATGAAGAAACTTTATATTTTACTTGCTTTGCTTTTACTTGTGTGTGCCTGTGGTAAAAAACAAAATAATAATAATTTGGTAGTCGCGATGAAAGGCGAAGTTGAATCTTTAGATCCCGTATTTTCCTATGACGGCGTAACACACGGGCTTTTGCTGAATATATATGATACCGTGATAAAATTTAAAGGTAGCTCGCTGACGGAGTTTGAGCCGCTTTTAGCCGCGCGCGTACCTACCTTAGAAAACGGCTTAATATCGCCAGACGGCAAAACCTATACTTTTGAAATCCGTGAAGGCGTAAAATTCCACGACGGTACGCCGCTTACTGCGGAAGATGTAAAATACTCCTTGCAGCGTTTTTTACTTACCGATACACTGGGCGGGCCCTCAAGCTTATTGCTTGAGCCTATACTCGGCCGCGCTTCAACGCGCGACGGGCAAGGCAATATCGCCATAGATTTTAAGGATATAGAAAATGCGGTCAAAACAGAGGGCAATAAAGTCCTCATTACGCTAAAGGAGCCTTTTGCGCCCTTCCTTTCCATACTTGCGCGCTGGTCGTACGTAATCAGCAAAAACTGGGCTGTAAAAAACGGCGAGTGGGACGGGACGGCAAAGGATTGGCAAAAATTTAATAACCGTGATAAAGCGGCCTCCTACCTTTTCTCCAACGCTAATGGCAGCGGGCCCTTTGTGCTGGAACGCTGGGACATCCCCGCCAAGCGCGTTTACCTAAAAGGGAATAAAAACTATTTTTTAGGCGCGCCCAAGCTTGAAGGAGTGCAGCTTTTAAGTATTGCCGAGCAAAGCACAATGCGGCTTATGCTGCAATCGGGTGACGCGGATATTGCGGAGATTTCAGGCTCTTTTGCCGAGCAGATTGCAGATAACCCCGCCATAACTGTGGATGATGAGCTGCCCAGGCTTAAGACGGACCCCGTAATATTCTTTACCTTTGATATTAACGGCGAGGCTAACCCCGATATCGGCAGCGGCAAGCTTGACGGGGAAGGTATCCCGACGGATTTTTTTAACGATATTAATTTACGCAAGGCCTTCAGCTATGCGTTTGATTATGACGCTTTTGTGGAAGAATCTATGAAAGGCAAGGCCCCGCGCGCCATCGGCCCTGTGCCGCCCGCGCTTTTGAAACAGACGGCGGACCTCAAAAGATATGACTACAATCCCAAATTGGCGGAAGAATACTTTAAAAAAGCTTATGACGGGCAGGTTTGGGAGAAAGGTTTTAAGTTCACTCTTACCTATAATACAGGCAGCGATATGCGCCAAATGGCGGCGGAAATACTTAAACGCAATGTAGAGGCCTTAAACCCTAAATTCCGTATAGAATTGCGCGGCGTGCCTTGGGCTTCTTTTTTGGAAAAGACGCAAGCGCGCAAAATGCCTATGTGGGCGCGCGGATGGATTGCCGATTACCCTGACGCGCATAACTTTGTATTCCCATTCCTTCACAGCGCGGGCCGCTACGCCATAGCGCAGAATTTTAAGGACGCGCGGCTTGACGCGCTAATTAACCGTGCAGTACGCACTGCTGATAAAGAGGAAAGGCAAGCGCTTTACAGCCAAATCCATAATATCAGCAATGAGCTTGCCGCGCAGATTTATACCGTTCATTCCCCCGGCGTTTGGGTTTACCGGAAAGACGTTAAGAATTTTATTGATAACCCCGTTTTTATGGGCATATATTTTTATCCCATCTATAAACAGGTTGGGGAAGCTGCGTAAAGTAAAGCCGCCGCACATTTAGCGTGTGTATTTAGGACGCATTGCCGTATTGTCAAAAGTTAAGTTTTTTGTTAAAATATCTGTATGCGCCTGTAGCTCAGTTGGTTAGAGCAATCCGCTCATAACGGATGGGTCACAGGTTCAAGTCCTGTCGGGCGCATTTTTTTACGCCGTCTTTTAGTTCCTTTATTTGAGGACGCAATAAGAAGGGCAATTTTAAAACCAATTAAACCCCGTTAAACGGGGTTTTTTTATAGAGGCATTTATATGCAGCAAGAAAACCAAAAAGAACAAAATCAGGCTAAAGTTACCGCTTCCGCTATTGAAGAGATTATTAAAAATAAATATCAGGAAGTTTCCGATATCAAAGCGCAGGGTTATAACCCTTACCCCGCTAAAGTTGATGCTAAAGATTCTTGCGCTAAGGCCCTTGAGTCCGATATAGACGCCGAGGTCAATGTAGCGGGCAGGGTTGTACAGTTAAGGGTTATGGGCAAAGCCGCTTTTGCGCATATTAAAGATTTTACGGGCAAAGTACAAATTTATGTGCAGCGTGACAGCATCGGGGAAGAGGATTATGCCTTCTTCAAAAAACATATAGCCGTGGGCGATTTTGTAAGCGTGTTTGGGCATATGTTCCTTACAAAAACGCAGGAAAAGACTGTAAAAGTAAACTCTATAAAACTTATTTCCAAATCCATCAGGCCGATGCCCGAAAAGTATCACGGCTTGCAAGATACCGAAATCCGCTTCCGCAACAGGCATTTGGACCTTATTGCAAATGAGGAAGTAAAAGAAATTTTTATTAAGAGGGCAAAAATAATCTCCTCCATCCGCCGCACATTAGACGGCAAAGGTTATTTGGAGGTTGAAACGCCGACGCTGACTGCCAGCGCGGGCGGCGCTATCGCCAAACCGTTTGAGACTTACCATAATGCCCTTAAGATGCCGCTTTTTATGAGGATAGCTTTAGAGCTTTATCACAAGAGGCTCGTCATCGGCGGTTTAGATAAGATTTACGAAATCGGCAAAATGTTCCGCAATGAAGGCATTGACACCACCCATAACCCCGAGTTCACGATGATGGAACTTTATCAGGCTTATGGCAATGTCAATACCATGGCAGATTTGTTTGACGAGATTATCGGCAATGCCGCAAAAGCCGTCGGCGTTGAAAAGGTGCAATACAGGGGCCATGAGGTCAATTTAGTACCGCCTTTTAAGCGTATTTCGCTGCCTGTAATCTGGCAGGAAACTTTTGGCGAAGATATCCACGAAATTTTAGACGGCCGCGAGTTTAAGAGGGAGCCGCTTATAAAATTAGCTAAAAAAGTGGGCGTATCTTTTAAAGAGGATGAGCCCTCAAATAAGATTTTTGACGTTCTGTTTGATGAAAGAATCGTCAATCAATTCAGCGATCCTATCTTTATGATGGACTATCCTACAGCCGTCAGCCCGTTCTCCAAGAACAACCCTAATGACCCCGCTTTAGTTGAACGCTTTGAGGCTTTTGTCGCGGGCGGCCAGGAAATCGCAAACGCATATAGCGAGATTAATGACCCTGCCGACCAGTACCAGCGCCTTAAAGACCAAAGCGCGCAAAAGCAGGCCGATACCAAGAACGAAGACGCCGATATCGTAGATATTGACTATATCGTTGCAATGGAATCGGGCATGCCGCCTACAGGCGGTATGGGCATCGGCATAGACAGGATATGTATGATGCTTACCGCGCAGGATTCTATAAGGGAAATTATTTTGTTCCCCACTCTTAAAGCGCAAACCGCAGATAAAGAGTAAGTAATAATTCCCGTTGATTTAAAGCCCCCTTTGATTTTAAAGGGGGCTTTTAAGTTTATACATTGTTGCTTCGTCAGTCGGATACACGGCCCTTCGGGCTCTCACGGTATACCTCCTTCCTCGCGCCGCGTCTAAACTTAAAAGCCTTGCCGTCGGCTCTTTCAACAATCATGCAGCACTTGCATATCGCCGATGCCAATACGGGTGTTTAAACTATAAAATAAAAACTCCGCCAATTTATATTAGCGGAGTTTTTGTAAAATAGGGTGGTTTATTTTGAAGCGGGTTCTTCGCTCTTCTTGTGGCGGCTGAAGAGGAAGGCCGCAGGCTTGGTTATATACCCGCGCTCGGCCATGGCGGCAAATATCGTGGCAAACAGTATGCTAAACATTATTGAGGAATATAAGACGTCTTGCACTATCGCCCCGCCCTCTATGCCCGATTGCGCGATTAAAGAAGCCAAAACAGCCGTTACCAAGCCTTTTGGTATCATTGCGGAGGCTACCGCAACATCCGTTGTGGTAATATGTTTATCAAGCGCGTAGTTTGCCGCAGGTATCCTGACGACAAAATTTACCAGCGTAAATAACAGGCCGCATAACATTGCAAAGCTGCTTGTTATCTGCATTGATATGCCGATGTAGACAAAGAAAAATGTGCGCAGGACAAACAGTATCTCGCTAAAAAAGCTTTTTTCCACATCATTAAAAGATTTGCTTTTTACGTTTTGCGTCCAGCGTTCAATAAATTTAAAACCGTTAATGCGCCTGATTGTACGGATATTACCTGCTATAATACCAAATACAAATGCGCCTATTGCGCCGTCGGAACCTAAAGATTCGCATACCGCGTATACTACAAATACAAAGGCCAGGGTAAGGAAGATTCCGTTTTCAAGCTTCCTTATTTTATTTAAAATCGTAGTCCAAAATACCGCCGCGGCGCTGCCTACTATAAAGGCTATAAAGAAGGTATAAAGTATTTTTGCCGCTATAAGGCTGGGGTCAAAAAAGTTGGATTTTGCCATACTAAGCAGCGTTACCGTTACTACGATAGCTATAACGCCGCCTAAAGTTGACTCCACCAAAAGGACGGTTTTAGTCTCATTTGCTATGCTTAGTTTGGATATAAGCGGGATGATGATTGCAAAGGAATTATCTGCCAGTACGGAGCCTACTATCATCGCATATACCCAGTTTAGGTCCAGCACTATTTTAGCCAAAATGGTAAGTATCGTCATAACCACTATAAAACTTAGTATTGTAAGGCGCGAGCTTTGCGCCCACGCGCTGCGCATTTGTGATACTCGCAGGCCCAGGCCGCTGTCAAATAAAATTACTATCAGGAGGATGCGGGTAAAAACCTGGTCCACCATACCAAAGTCCGCCGGTTCAACTATGTGTAAAACAGGGCCGATTAAGATGCCCAATATCATAAGCGGCAGGACTTCAGGCACGCCCGTTTTTACAAACATTGCCGAAAATAAATGCGCCAAAAAAATCAGTATAGCCAGTGAAATTATTACGCCTTCCATTAAAATACCTCGTAAAACTGCATATAATATATAGTATAAATTAAATGCCTGCGCGCGCAAATGCTTTACTATAGCTTAAAGGAGTGTTGTAATAATTACAATTTTATATTAATATATACAATATGAGAAAACCTCTCCTAACCCTTTTATTTAGTGCAGTTTCTGTAATTGTATGGGCGCAGTCAAATGCGCCTATTATGGTTGAGGGCTCATATTCCGCTGCGGCGTCATCCCCTGCGCAGGCCGCAGGTACAATGAGGATGAAAACTTATACCGACGTTACTATGCAAAAGGTGGAGGCCGCTCTTATTAATGAGGATTATGCGCAGGCTATAATCCAGTCCAAGAATATTCTTGATAAAGGTATTGATGACCCGCGCGTATACACCGCCTTAGCTTTTGCCTATGAAAAAATAAATGATTTTACTAATGCCAAATACTTTGCTAACCAAGCTATAGCTAAAAGGCCTTCAGACGCGCAGGCCTATACTATCCGCGCAAACTGCTATCAACGGGAAGGGGACTTGCTGCGCGCTAAAGAGGATATAGATACCGCTATCGCATTAAACCCTAAAGCGTCATCGGCCATTACGCTTAGAGATTCTATCCTTTCCGATATCCACGCCGAAAAGGTAAAGAAGCGCAAACAGAACGCCGAGAAGGAGAATATCCCTTCCTGGTTCTACGGTTATGTTGCTTGCGTGGTATTGGTTATCATCTTATTCATTTTTATGCGTTACCGCGGGCTTTTAAGCAGTGTGGTTGACGAGCATGGCCGCAAAGTTAAGGAAGTTAATATAAAAGAGCAATATAATTTTATCCGCCCCATAGGTGAAGGCGGTATGGGTAAAGTTTATGAGGCTTATGACAATGTGCTTAAACGCAAAGTGGCGGTAAAGCGCATCAGGCCCGAGCTTTTGCGCAGCTCATATATCCGCGAGCAGTTTTTGGCTGAAGCGCGCCTTGTCGCAATGTTGCGCCACCCTTGTGTCGTTGAAATTTATACCGTTATTGAAACTACAAACAGCCTTTACCTCGTCTTTGAGTATGTTGAAGGCCAAACGCTTGAAACAAGGCTTGATATTGATAGTTATATACCTTATGACGAGGCGCGGGACTTATTCGGCTCAATCTGCAAAGGCTTAAGCTACGCGCACTCCAAAGATATCGTGCATTGTGATTTAAAGCCGGGCAATATAATGATTTGCGACAGCGGTATAGCCAAAGTGATGGACTTTGGCGTGGCAAAACAGATGACGGATGGGGAAGACTCTTCCCGCACGGTTGCAGGCACGCCTGCCTATATGTCGCCCGAGCAGCAAAAGGGTTTTATGTCTAAACAGTCTGATATATACTCTTTGGCTGTCTGTTTATATGAGGCCCTGGTGGGCCAGGTGCCCTGGAGCGTTAAGGGCTATGATATCGCGACAAAGAAGGTTGTGCCGCCTTCAGATATTTCCCCTTATATACCGCCTGAGGTTGACGCGCTTATAGAGAAGTCGCTTGACGAGAATCCGGCAAAACGTATCCAAAGCGTGGATGAATTCTGGTCCATACTCAAAAAGGCGGAGCCTGTAAGAAACAGGAAATAGCTTTTAGTTCTTATTATAATACGCGTTTAACTTTTTGATTATATCTATAAGGTTAGCGCGTATTTTTTTGTTTGTAAAACAAGGTTCCCATTTATTATCCGCCAGCAAATCACTTATCACAAAAACCGCTGCGGCTTTGAGGTTTTTGGCTTGCGCTATGCTAAATAGCGTTGCGGCTTCCATTTCAACAGTCGTAATACCCGCTTGGGCGTAGTAGGCGGTTTCCGCCGCCGTCTCGCGGAAAAGGGAGCTTGTAGTCCAACTTTTACCTGTTTTGGCTGTGGGTAAAACTGTTTTAAGTATATTTATAAGGCTTTCATCTGCCTCCGCTAATGTGCGGTTTGTATAGTCTTTTGATACGCCCTCATCACAAACGGCTTGCGTGCATAGCACAATATCAGCCGCATTTAATGTATTTGCCAGCGCGCCTGCCGTGCCAAGCAGAATAAATTGCTCCACGCCCAGCGCGGCCAGTATTTCAAGCATAATGGCCGTCATCGGCGCGCCGAGGCCGTAGCCGGACACAAAAGCTAAGTTTGGGGAAAGGATATCAATATTGCCAAAAAGGTTATAGCGTTTTTGGCTAAAGCCCTCAATGGTTGAGCACAAATTGCCCGCAGGGGCCAAAATTGCAGTTTTGGGCAGCTGTAGTTTTATGTTTTTTGAAGCCAGGAAATCAGCGGCCGTGAAAAGCGGTTTTTGGCCTGTTTTATTTTCTTTTTTATATAACATAAACGCTCCTAAAATGATAAAATTATTAATATTATATAAAAAGGAAATCCTATAATGAACGAAATCAAAGCTATTATAGATAAGCTTAACGAACTTATCTGGGGCTACCCGATGATTGTGCTGCTGGTGGTTACCCATGTTTATTTAACTTTCAAACTTAAATTTATACAAAAATATCTTTTTAAGGCCGTTAAACTTTCCGTTAAAAAAGATGATTCCGCAGGTGAAGTCTCAAACTTTGGGGCTTTGGCGGTCTCCCTCGCTGCGACGATAGGCACAGGCAGCATTTTGGGTATGACTACGGCTATCGCAATCGGCGGCCCGGGTGCAGTATTTTGGATGATTTTTATAGGTTTCTTCGGCTTTGCTACAAAATATGCGGAGTGCTTGCTCTCCGTTAAATACAGAACGCAGAACGAGGAAGGCGAGTATGTAGGCGGCCCCATGTATATAATGCGCAACAGACTCAAAAAGAACTGGATGGGCGTAATTTTTGCTATTTGCGGTCTCTTTATGGCTTTAAGCGGCGGCGGTATGCTGCAGGTAAACGCTATTGCCGATGTTTTGGGGGATGCCTATAAAGTGAACACGCTTGTTGTCGGCCTTGTGGTGGCCATAGTGGTTGCTGGCGTTGTTTTAGGCGGCGTAAAGAGCATCGCCAAAGCCTGCGAATGGCTGGTGCCGATAATGGGCTTTTTATATTTATTTGCGGCGGTATGGGTTTTTATCGCGCATATATCAAATGTACCCGAAGTAATTGTTTTAATTTTTAAGGAAGCTTTCGGCTTTAAAGCGGCGGGCGGCGGATTAGTCGGCGCGGGCATTATGACGGCGATGCACGTCGGCGCAAGCCGCAGCGTGCTTTCAACGGAAGCGGGCCTTGGCAGCGCCTCTGTGGTATCAGCGGCTGCAAAGACGCAAAACCCCGTCAGGCAAGGCCTCGTGGCGGCAACATCCGTATTTTGGACGGTTGTTACCTGCACTCTTACGGGTTTGGTAATTTTGCTCGCGGGCGATTGGCAGAGCGGCACCAAATTTGCGGGCGATTTATGTAACAGCGCATTTTCAACAATACCTGTAATCGGTATGTTTATATTGGTAGCTTCTTTGACGATTTTTTCGCTTACCACAATCATAGGGTGGACTTATTATGGCGAGAAGTTTATAGAATTTTTAGGCGGGCACAAAGTGGTTTTGCCTTTTAGGATATTTTGGATTATTTGTATGGTTTTCGGCGCTTTAGTGGGCGCGGATTTTGCGTGGTCGCTTGTCGTTTTTATTACGGCTACCATGGCCATACCTAACCTGATTATGATCTTTATGCTTAGAAAAGATGTGGTAAATGAGACTAAAAAATATATAAAATCAGAAGTGGACAACGTTTAACTTTCAGATAAGGAGGCGCGCTATGCAAAGAACATTTGTGATAAGGAACAATAAGATTGTTGAAGACGAGCAGGTCTCCGCATTGGACTGTGATATTTTGCTTTTTGTGGAGCCAACCCAAGCCGAGCAGCGTTACCTTACCGACCACCTTAAAATAGACGAGCATACACTCATCTCCGCCATGGACCCTGAGGAGATGCCCCGTCTTGAAAACGAGCCGGAGCACACCGCCGTCATTTTAAACCGTCCGCGCAATTATTCCGGCAAGGACCAGCTTGTCTTTAAAGTAGCCTCTATGGGTTTATTCCTGTTTAAAGATAAACTTGTCATCGTAATGATGGAAGACATCCCGCTCTTTATCGGCAAACGTTTTAATAATATAATTTCTTTGCATGACGCTTTTTTAAAAATCATCTATAACGCCATCGCCCATTACCTTGAGCACTTGCGCGTCATCAATATGATATCTGAAGAAATTGAAGATAAGATGACCGAGTCCGTAGACAATAAATACCTGCTCAATCTCTTCAGCCTTGAAAAGAGCTTGGTGTACTATGTCAGCGCCATTACCTCCAACGGCTTTGTTTTTGAGAAGCTGCGCAACTTTGCCGCGCGCGTCGGCTTTGACGAACGCTCCCGCGAAATGCTTGACGATATTATCATTGAAAATATCCAGTCCCAAAAACAAGCCGAAATCTACTCCAACATTTTAGCCGGTTTGATGGACGCCCGCGCCTCCATCGTCAACAATAACCTCAACCTTTTAATGAAGCGCTTAAATACCATCACCATTTGGATTATGGTCCCCACCTTTGTGGTTAGCGCCTTCTCCATGAACGTCGGCATCCCGCTCCAGCACCACCCCTGGGCCTTCTGGATTGTTATGGGCCTTGCCGTGCTTTCTGTGTGGTTTATGGTTACGTATTGGCGTTACCGCAAATGGTAGTCTTCTACTAATTTTAAGCTTATACTTTGTTGCTTCGTCGTTCGGATACACGGGGCTCCGCCCCCTCACGGTATACCTTTGATTTGTTGGGTGCTGCGCCCCAAGCCCAGCCCTACTTTTGGCATTGCCCAAAAGTATACAAAAAGCTAGGCTCAATAGAAGCATTCAATAAAATTTTTAAGGGAATTTTGCAACTTATAAAACGGCGCAAAGGCTGTATGTAAAAGCCTGCGCCGTTTTATTTCGGACAATACAAAATATCTTCCATTCTAAAAATTTTATTTCATAGACGCTTCTGATATCGCCGCGAAAAGCTCTTCGTTGTCATTGCGAAGCTGCGTAGCAGCTGTGGCAATCCAATCAATTAGGTTACTTTATTTTACTGGATCGCCACGTCGCAAAATAATTTGCTCCTCGCGATGACAAGCAAAGGGCTAAACTTGCGCTAAACGGGCAAAGTCATACTATGCGCAGCCTAGACGCTCACGACATAGGAGGTGCGCCATCGCACTGGCGAATGCCATCCCGTGCGGCAAGCACCTCGCAATGGGTATAAAGGTTAAATTAGGCAAATAAACCGCGCCTTATATTTATGAAGCGCGTTTTATCTGAATTACTTAATTGTTAAGCTACAAGTTCTATATGGTTGCCGTCAGGGTCTTCCACTATGCTTTCAAAGTAGCCGTCCCCCGTCAGGCGCGGATTGCTGATTACTTTTACCCCGCATACCTGTAATGCCTGCGTAGTATCAACTACGGCCTGCTTGCTGCCGAGTTTAAAAGCTATATGGCAATAGCCTAAAGTATTTTGAAGCCTTAAGGTTTTGATGTCCTTTCTGTGCATAAGCTCTAATGTCGGGCCTTTGGGGAAGGTTATAAAATAAGAAGAAAACCCCGTTGAGACATTTGTATATTTTTCATTAGCTACACCGTTGAAAAATACAGTATAAAAACGACGCGTTTTTTCTAAATTCTGCGTCCAAAGTGCTATATGCGCGATGTGCATAGTCCTCCCGTTTCAACAATATTTTAAAAAGAAAAAATTTAATCCTGCTCGGCAACTGTAATATAATTATAGTATAGAATCGTTAATTTTGTACAGTTTTTACGAGATAAAGCCAAAAAAATACCATTGATATCATTTATAATCAGATAGCTGTATATACCGTCTGGGGATTTTTTTACTTAATTTTTTAACCGCGCGGATGCAGTTTTTTGTGTTTTGCTTTGATGTCGCCTACATTAAGATGTGTGTAAATTTGTGTGGTGTTTAAGCTTTCGTGCCCCAGCATTTCCTGGATGGAGCGCAAATCAGCCCCGCCTTTTAAGAGGTGCGACGCAAAAGAATGCCGCAATAAATGCGGGTGCAGCCTTTGCGTTAAGCCCGCCAGTTTGCCAAGCGCGTCAATATCCTTCCAAACCATTATGCGGCTTATCTTTTTGCCTTCGCGGTTTAAAAATATTTCGCTGTCAGTCTGTTTATTTATAAATTGCACTTCGCGTACTTGGAGGTAATGTTCCAATACTTCACACGCGCGGCGGTGTATCGGTATGAATCTTTGTTTGCGCCCTTTGCCATAGGCCAGCACCCAGCCTTCTTTTGTGTTTACGTTCTCTATCCTTAAATTTACCAGTTCGCTTACGCGCATGCCCGAAGCGTAAAAAAGTTGCACAATGCAAAATGTACGCCACTCGGCAAAAGTTTTGGCGGGGAATGAGAGCAGCTTTTCTACCTCCTGCACTGTAAGCTGTTTTGGTATTCTGCGTATTAAGCGGGGGGAAAGTAAAAAGCGCGTAGGGTCTTCCTTGATAATGCTTTCTATCATCAAAAATTTATAGAACCCTTTTACCGCCTCCGTCTTGCGGAACACGCTTGACGGCGCCAAGCCCAGCTGCGCTTTAAGGTAGTAGATATAGGTATCTGCAAACTCAGGCGTCATCTGCTGCGGCTTAACATTATTTTGCGCGCAGTAAGCAAGGAATTGCTTTATGTCGCGCCCGTAGGCGGCAATGGTGTTCTTAGACAGCTGCCTTTCAAAAGAAAGATGGTTTTTAAATTCCTCTAAAAATTCCATAAATTATAAAAAGTATAAAGCTATTATTACCAATCCCAAAATTAATCGGTAGTAAACAAATATATCAAAACTGTGGGTTTGCAGATACTTCATTATAAATTTAATTACGAGCCACCCGCCAATCATCGCCGCTAAAAAACCTGCTATAAAAGCGGCGTTAATATCAGCTAAATTGATGTCCTTAAGTTTTAATACGGCCGCGCCTGCGATTATCGGGATTGAAAGCAGAAACGATACCCTGGCCGATTGCGGCCTTGTAAAACCCAGCAGTAAAGCAGCCGTCATCGTAACGCCCGATCGCGATACCCCGGGCATTATGGCCAAGGCCTGCGCGCAGCCGATAAGGAAAACGGGTAAAAGCGTAATGCCCTGTATCTTTTTGATTTTGTTTGAGGCTCTGTCCGCGCCCCACAAAAACATAGCAAAAAGCATAAGCATAAAAGCTATCATAAGCGGGCTTCTGAAGGTAGTTTCCGCCGCGCTTTCAAAAAAGTAGCCCGCTAAAGCTGCGGGTATTGTGGCGACGCCGATAAACCAAAACAGTTTGCCGTCCTCGGTCTTAGGTTTGCTAAGTCCGCTTATTGTCATATTAATCAAATCTTTGCGGAAGTAAAATACCACGGCTATAAGCGTAGCCAGGTGCAGCGCAACGTCATAAGTAAGGCCCTGGTACTCGCCATGCGCCAAAAACGGAAATAATGCCAAATGGGCGGAGCTGGAAATCGGCAAAAACTCACCCAAAGCCTGCAACAAACCTAAAATTACTGAAGTGGTAACAGTCATTTAAAAACTCCTGAAGTTAAAAGGCGGTAAAAAGACAAGCCATATTAAAATTATATATCATTATTAATATGAATTTGTTTTCCGGCCACCCCTCTGCGCTTAAAGAGAGCCTTATCAGCCACATCCGCGCGGCAAAAACAAGCCCGTTAGACGCCGTTTTGCTTGTATTGCCATCGCAGGTTTTGGCCGCCGATATTAAACGGCGGCTGGCTAAAGGGGCGGGCTGTTTTTGCGCTTTGCACTGCGTCAGCTTTTTTGAGCTCGCCAAAAATATTTATGATAATTCCTGCCCGGACCCGCTGCCTGTTTTAAGGGATGAGGGACTGCAAAACTTTATCTTAAAAAATATACAGGCCGCGCGCGGCAATACCTCGGCGGCTTATGTTGAGGCGCTTAAAAGCACGCTAAAAGACTTAACGGGCGCGGGCGCTTCCCCCGAGGATTTGCTCGCCTATACGGATGACCCTGCAATTTCCCTTACTTACGAGCAACGCCAGTACATCAGGCAGCTTGCCGTTACATTTAAGCTTTATCTTCAAAATACAGAAAGCCCGCGCCGCATTACATACGGCCAGCTTATGCGGGAGGCCGCAAATATGGCGGAGGGCAGCGGATATCTGGCGGGTTTTAAAAAAATAATTTTTTACGGTTTTTATGATTTAACGGGCGTGCAAAGCGCGCTTTTAGACAGTGTAAGAGAAAGCTTTGAAATTGATTTTTTTGTTCCCTATGAACCTATAGCGGCCTATAATTTTTGCAAAAACTTTTATGAGCTTAGGCTTTTGCCATATGCAAAACATAAAACTGTTTTGGATAATGACGGCGGCGCATTGCACAAATTTTGTAAGGGGCTTTTTGACGCCTCGGCCAAACCGCAGCCGGGTACGGACATAAAAATAATTAATACTGCGGGCTCTTTTGACGAGCTGGACGCAGCGGCAAAGCATATCATTTACCTTACGCGGGAGCGCGGTTATAATTACAGCGATATCGCCGTAACAGCGCGCACATTGGAGGATTATAAAGACGATATTTTTGACGTCTTTTCCCAAAACCTTATCCCGCTTAATACCGCTTTGGGCTTTAGCGCGGCCGATAATGCGCTGGGCTCTTTCATCTTAAATTTGCTTGCTTTATCCGCGCATAATTTTAACAGGGATGATGTTTTAGCTGTTGTGTGTGCGCCATATTTTAAAAATGCAAAACGCCGCTGGCCCGCTTTGGCTGCGGCAGCAGGTATAGAGGGCGGCTATAACCAATGGCTTGACCTTTTGCCTTATGCTGCAAATTTTAACGGGGAAGACAGCGTACAGGACGCGCAGCTTTTGCGCGAAACAATTAATAATATAAAGCATAATTTGGAGGCCCTTGCCCAGGCGGGCTCTTTTAGTGAATTGGCGGCAAAGGCCAAGGATTTTATTTCCTGCGTCTTAAATACCGCCGCTTTGCAGGAGGAGGACCGCTCCGTCCTTAAATCGGTTTGGGCCGCCATTGAAGAGATTGCGGGTTTTGAGCCTGTGCGCAAAGAGGCGCAGGCGGGCGAGTTTTTAGAAGAACTTTTACAGATGCTCGGCAAAATCACTTTACAGCGCATAAGCCCCGTCTACGGCGGCGTTACGCTGGCTGATACTATGACTTTGCGCGGCCAAAGTTTTAAAGCGGTAATAATACTTGGTTTAAACGAGGGCGCCTTCCCATCCGCCGCGCAGGAGGACCCTGTGCTTAAGGATAATTACAGGCAGGATTTACAAAAACTCGGACTGCCTATCCTTAAGAAGAAGGACAGATACAGCGAAGAGCGTTTACTCTTCTATTTTGCGCTTTCTTCCGCGCGCGAACACGCCTGCCTTATTTACCAAAGGTCAGATTATAATGCAAAGCCGAAAATACCTTCAATCTATATCAGCGGGGAGGCGCTTAGGCTTTTGGGTACGGACTTAAATAATGCAGATATCTTTGTCCAAAGCCGCCGCCCGTTTGAAAAGTATGCCCGCCAGCCCTTTAAATACTTGACTAAAAAGGAGGCCGCGCTTGCCTGCGCCGTATACGCGCAGGATAAGGCCGCCATCTTATATTCCGTAATGCAGCCTGCGGACGCAGCGGCGTTTGAAGCTGATTTCTTTGCCGCCAAAACATTAAATACCCGCCATGCTCTGACGGAATTTGACGGGCTTTTGGGCCCGCAAAATATTATAGCGCAGCAGGCGCAAGGGCGCGGGCTATCGCCCTCAAAATTACGCGTTTTATACGGCTGCCCCGCGCAGTTTATGTTTGATTTTATAACGGGCGGTTATGCTGATGAGCCGCTTTCCCGCACCGCGCTTGCGCCAAAAGCCACGGGCAATATCTGCCACAAAATACTGGAAGATTTTTACGGATATATAAAAGCGCATAATTTGCTGGGCAATATTTTTAGCGTTGGCGCGGCCGATATTCTGGGGCAAATAGCCGCCCCCGCGCTTGCGCCTGAAAATTATAAACAGCATGGTATGTACCCGCTTTTGTGGGAAAGGCAGGCCAAAGAGATTTTAGAAACGCTTACAAATTTTGTGCAGGCTGATTTGCAGGATATGGAGCAAAAAGGTTACGCGCCGCAATTTTTTGAACAAAAATTAACTGCGGCTATAGACATAAAAGGCCGCCCGCTTTTACTGCGCGGCACATTAGACAGGGTGGATATTTGCGGCAATAATTACAGGATAACGGATTATAAAAAATCAGTAGCGGCGGCCGACGTTAAAAAAAGTATTTTCAGAGATGGCGTCTTTCAGCCTCCTTTATATTTTGAAATGGCGCGCAAGAGCGATTTGTTTAAAAATTTAACGCCTGCCTCAATGCAGTTAGCCGATCTTAAGACCGCTAAAAACAGAGTGCTTGAGTACGATGACTACCTTGCCTTTAAAGATAAATTTGACGGCCTTGTTTTGACATTGCTTGATATCATCGGGCAGGGCGTTTTTGTGCTTACGCCAAACGAGTATTGCAAATACTGCGCTTATGAAGCCGTGTGCAGGAAACAAAACCGCAATACGCTTGTGCGCAATACGCGCTCAAAAGAAGCTTTAAAACTTAAGGAGTACCATGCAGCTTAAAGATAAAGAACACCGTTTCGCTGCGGCAGTACCCGCGGCTGAAAATATAATTGTTGAGGCCGGCGCGGGCACGGGCAAAACCACTTTGCTTATTGACCGTTTATGCTATATCCTGCTTGGCCTTGGCATCCCGGCCGATAAAATAGCCGCGCTTACTTTTACCGATAAAGCCGCCGCTGAAATTAAGCTTAGATTGCAGGCAAAAATGCAGATAATTTTGGCGCAGCTTGAATCGCAAGATATAACGGACGAAGCCGCGCTTATGCTGCTTAACTATTTTGGGAAAACTAAAGAGCAAATCCGCAAAAACATACAAAGCTATTTTGATTTGGCGGAGCGCGCGCAAGTTTGCACCATACACAGCTTTTGCCTTAATATCCTGCACGAATATCCTTTGGAAGCGGGCCTCGCGCCTGATTGCGCGGTGGACAGCGGCGGCCTTATGGAAAAGCTTTTCAATGCAAAATGGACGGCCTTTCTTGAAGAGCAGTTAAGCTTTGATAACCCCGCAAAACAGATATGGCAGGATATTTTGGACGCGGTTAAACTTGAAGACGTACAGGCTTTCGCCTGGACTATAATTGAAAACGGCGCATTTGATTACCACCCGCTCAACAATACAAAAGCAGCGGCGGATTTATGCGCGGATTATATTTTAAAAGCGCGGCAGCTTGTTGATATCTATAAAGAAAATACAAAGCGCGGCAGCATAATAAAAAAACTGGATGCGGCAATTGACGCGCTTGAGGAAACACAAAAATTTTTGCGGGACGGTAAGTTTGAAAAGTCCGCAAATGAAATCGGCTCCATGCCTTCTTGCCCCAAACACTGGGCCGCGCAGGATTATGAAACCGCGCAAGCCATCTTAAAAGCGGCGGACGCTTTAAATATAAATAAGCAGATAATAATACTAAAAGCTTTTGGCATTTTAAGCCCGTTTATAAAAAGCTTCGCAAGGGAGTTCAGGAAAGAAAACACTTTATCTTTCAGCGATATTATAAGTAAAACGCGCGCATTATTAATTAACAATTTTGCCGTCAGGGACGAGCTTAAAGCGCGCTATCAAAGCATATTGATAGACGAGTTCCAGGATACCGACCCAGCGCAGGGCGAGATTATGCTCTTTTTGGCGGAATCTTCCTCATCAAAACCCGCAACAAAGTGGCAGGATATCGTTTTGGAAAACGGCAAGCTTTTTGTGGTCGGGGACCCTAAGCAGACAATTTATAACTTCCGCGGCGCGGATATTAACGCCTATGAACGTTTTACCGATCTTATGATGCGCCAGGGCGCAAAACGCTGCTTTTTGCAAACTAATTTTAGGAGTTCTGCCCAAATAATAGATTTTGCAAATACTGCGGGCGCAGCTTTGATACAAGAGCAAAAAGGCGTCCAGCCCGCTTATATCCCGATAGACAACGGGCGCGATTTTTGCGCGCCGCCCGTGGGCATTATCGCGGTAAATGCAGAGCAGGATATTTACTCCACGCAGGATTACCGCCATAACCAGGCGCAATATATCGCGGCGTGGATTAAAGAAAATGCGCGCAAAACCAAAACGGCTGACGGCAGCCCGCTTATGCTTAAAGATATCGCCATCCTGCTTAAAACCACAACCGCGCTTGGCGTTTATACCGCCGCTTTGGACCGCTTTGGCATAAAATATACGGTTGAGGCGGATAATAATTTTTATACTTCCCAAGAGGTTTGCGACTTCCTGAATATACTAAAAGTAATCTATAATCCTTTGGATAAAGCCGCGCTTACAGGCGTGCTGCGCAGCCCGCTTGGCCTTGTTAAAGACGCCGATATAATCAAACTTAAAATGCAAAACCGCTTTGATATTTTTGCGCCGCAGCCCGACGATATCCCAAATGCAAAAAAAGTTTTTACAATGCTTAAAGAGCTTTATAATTTAAGCGGCAAAATATCTTTGCGTAAGCTTGTCTCCAAAATTATTTTTGATACTGATTTTTTGGAAATGCAAACCGTAAGTACAGCCAAAGAACAAGCTGTGGCAAATATCTACAAACTGTTTAATATCGTAGCTGATATGCGCGGCCTGGGCGTTTTTAGTTTGGGCCAGTTTTTACACAGCGTAAAAGAGTTTACCGATAAGGAAAAGAAGGAAGGAGCCTCCCCTTTAACGGAAGAATCTTTAGACACCGTAAATATAATGACTATACATAAAGCTAAAGGTTTGGAGTTTAAGGCCGTTATTGTTACTGATATTTCTAAAAGGGAACGCCCGTCTTTGCACCGCCCCGAATATATTTTTGACTGGGACAGCAGCACCTGCGCGCTGCGCCTTGGCGCTTTGGGGGACGCTAATTTTGCCGTGCTGGAACCTTTACGCCTTATACACGGCCGAGCGGAAGAGCTGCGCGTGCTTTACGTCGCCCTGACGCGCGCTAAAGAGATGCTTTTACTCGCAGGCGATTTGTGTGAAGATAAAAACAGCCTTGCAGGCGCGCTTCAAAAGGCGGGGCTTTTCCCGCTTGCCGCCTCGGACGAACTTAAAAGCGCAAATTATAATATTGAACTAAACTGCCCCGATTTTAAAGAGGTAGACAGCTTTATTAATACGCATACAGACGCGCAAGCTTCCGCGCAACCCGCTTTAGATATACCGGCGTGGCTTGAAGTTTCCGCCGAAAGGAAAGCTTTATATGATAAAGTAAGCGCACAAAAATTCCTTACCGCAGCGCAAAGCGGGGAGGAAAGCAGGAGCGCGCTTACAGGTAGCGTAAGCCATAAAATGATGGAAAGTATTTTTACGCATAGCCTAAAAACAGCCGCGCAATGCGCTGCGGTACTGGGCGTTAATCTTAGTGATGAGGAGCTTAAAACCGCGCAGGATATAGCGGATAACTTTAAAAAATCCGCGCTTTATGATATGCTTAAAAATTGTAAGCGGCTTGCGGCGGAGCTGCCTTTTACTTTAAATGACGGGCAAGCCGTAACAAACGGCGTTATAGACGCGGTTTTTGAAACGCCGCAAAACACTTTGCTTATAGCGGATTATAAGACTGATAATATCCGCCCGCAAGACGCAAAAGAACACAGCCTTAAATACGCGCCGCAGCTTGCCGTATATAAAAAGGCTTTAGCGGCTATGATGCCCGCAAAGCAGTTACAAGCTGCTATAATTTATTTAAGGACGCAGCAAATAATATTTGAGGAGAAATAAAAATGTTTGACAAACTTAAAGACATAATCCAGCTTAAAAAGAAGATGGGTGAAATTAAACAAAGGCTTGACGGTATGGTAATTAAAGTGGAAAGCCCCGAGAAATACTTTGAACTTACGATTTCAGGCTCCCAGGAAGTTAAAGAAGTTAAAGTTTTAAAAGATTTGGGTACCGCGCAGGCCGCAGTGATTGAAAACGATTTAAAGAATCTTATCAATAAAGCCGTACGCGACAGCCAGGCAATGGCCGCGCAGGCTATGGGCGATTTTGCGGGTTTGGGCCAGGCATAAAATCAGCAGGGGGATTTTTATGGGGGATACAGTAGCCGTTGCAGGCGCAAGTTCCGATACTTCTAAGTATTGGTACAGGATATATAAAGATACCAAAGATTATGGGTTTGAAGCTTTTTGCATTAATCCTAAGTTCAAGGATTTAGACGGGGAACCCGTGTATGCAAATTTAGCTTCAGTCCCAAAACATATTGATATTTTGGTTTTGGTTGTGCCGCCGTCTTTAACTTTACCTTTGGTTGAAGAAGCGGTAAAACTTAAAGTGCGGGAAGTCTGGTTCCAGCCGCATACTTTTAATGAGCAAGCGGCAAAGCTGGCTAAGGATAACGGGATGATTGTACATGACTCCTGCTTTATGGTGGAAAATAATATATGGTAATGCAATATGCTGAAATTAAGGGAGTAAAAGTTTCCAAAATCTGCCTGGGCACCTGGGCCGCAGGCGGCGGTACAGATTGGGGGCAGGCCGATGAAGCCGCCGCGATATCGGCAATAGAAAAAGCGATAGAGCTTGGCGTCAATTTTATTGATACCGCGCCGATATACGGCCGAGGAGTGTCGGAAGTTACAGTAGGCAAAGCGCTTAAAGGCAAGCGGGATAAAGTTGTGCTTGCCACCAAATGCGGGCTTTTGCCCGCGCCGCGCGGGGTGGAATTTAACTTACAGCCCGCAAGCATCCGCAAGGAGGTGGAAGAATCCCTAAAACGCCTTAATACTGATTATATTGACCTTTACCAAATCCACCGCCCTGACGTTAAAACGCCGCTGGCCGATAGTTTGGGGGAAATGCTTAAACTTAAAGAGGAAGGCAAAATAAGGCTTATAGGCGTATCAAACTTTGGCAAAGATTTGCTGGAAGAAGCCTCCAAAATTACCGATATAGCAAGCGTGCAAAATGAATACTCATTCCTGCGCCCGCAGACGGGCGATGAAGTTTTTGAAACCTGCAAAAAATACGGCATTGCCTTTTTAGCCTATGGCCCCATGGCCGGCGGCATATTAAGCGGGAAGTATAAGAAGGAAGCCAACTTCCCTAAATGCGACGCGCGCTCGTACTTCTATAAATTTTATAAAGGCGAGAATTTTAAGACTACCGATATACAGGTAGACAAATTCCGCGCGCTGGCAAAAAAATATAATGCCACCGCCGCGCAAGCCGCTATAAACTGGTGCTTTGCCAACCCCGCAGTTACCTGTGTTTTAACAGGGGCGCGCAAACCGCAGCAGATACAAGATACCGCCGCCGCCGTTAACTGGCAGTTAAGCGCAGAGGATTTGGCGGAGCTTAATGCCTGATACGGATATTAAAGCTTTATATAGTAAAGCGCAAAATTTTGCCTTTGGGGCTATGCCTAAGCTTGGCCCCAATAAACAGCGCGAGCTTTTAAGGCTTATTTTTGAAATTTGTAAACGCGGTAACCTGCCGCCTGATGATGTTTTGCCGCTTAAATATACAAATAATTTTGAGCAGGCAAAAACCTATCTGTTAAAAAAACGCTATCCTAAAACCTATGGCAAAACAGGTGCGGCAAATTTTTATCTGCCTAAGCTTGATTTGGATTTTTTGCCGCAGGCCGATATCAGTAAGCGCGGTTTTGAACCTGAAAATATTTTTGTTGAAGAAGATGTTTCAGAATCCAAACTTGCCTTACGCGCGCGCGCATTGTTCCCAAAAGCAAAAATAACAATAATAAAACCCAAAGAGCAGGCGGGCAGCGCGGACTATAGCGGCCGCAAAAATAACCTTGTAATAATTAAAGAACGTTTTGACTTTTTGAAGCCTTGCCCCTGCACCTCTAATGCAAATTGCTGCGGTTATAATTTGGTTAACTTGGGCTTTGGCTGCGTTTATGATTGCCACTACTGCTTTTTGCAGCAGTACCAAAATCTGCACGCCATTGTGCTGCCCGCAAATATAGAAGATTTTTTGGAAAAGATAAAAACCGCCCGATTTAATAAAGGGATATTTCCTTATATCCGCATTGGCAGCGGGGAGTTTACGGACTCTTTGTTGTTTGACGATATCACGCAGTACTCTGCCAATATAGTAAACTTCTTCCGAGGCAGGGAGGAGTATTTTGAGTTTAAGACAAAAAGCGCAAATATAGCCAATTTACTTAAAATTGGAAGCGCGCCCAATATCGTTATAGGTTGGAGCGTCAACCCGCTGCAGATTATAAAAGAGAGCGAGCCGCTTACAGCAAGCCTGGAAGAGCGCCTAAACGCCGCCGCGCAAGTTGCCGCGCACGGATACAAGACTGCTTTCCACTTTGACCCTGTAATACTACATGATAACTGGAAGCAAAATTATGCGGATGTTGTAGAACAAATAAGCCAAAAAGCGCCCTCGCAAAGCATTATGTGGTTTAGCATCGGCACCCTGCGCTTTAACAGGGAACTTAAAAAGTTTATAGAGAGCCGCTTCTTAGAAAACACTATTTTGGATGAGGAGTTTGCCCTGGACTTTGACGGCAAAATGCGTTATGAAGCCGCCCGCCGTAAAGAAGTTTACCAATACTTAGGTAATTTATTACGGCAAAAATTCCCCAAAGCTTTTGTTTACTTTTGCATGGAGAGGATGTAGCCCCCCCAAACCCCCCAAGGGTGGCATTCGCCAGTGCGGCTGTGCACACGGGAGTGCGCCTTCGCACTGTGGCAATCCAATTAATAAAGGTTTCTTTTTTTATATTGGGTACTACGCCCAAACCCAGTCCCGATTTTGGCATTGCCCAAAATCGGGGAAAAGGCTAGGCTCCAATAGAAGCATTACACAAAGTTTTTTAAGGTTATACCCGCAACTTACAAAACGGAGTAACAGCAGTATGAAACAACCCGCTCCGTTTTGCTGCGGACAAACGGGTAAGTTAACATTCTAAAAAACTTTGTTTCATAGACGCTTCTGATGTCGCCATAAAACAGTATAGTGCCACTTCAAGGCGACGGTCTTAAAATTTTTTGGTATATCTATATAAAATACTGCAATGTTTTGCAGCCGGGCGCAAAATAAAAACCCCCGCTTTTGGCGGGGGTTTTTATCTCTAAAGTATAAACTCTTACGGCCTGGCTAACATATCGTCAAGCTGTGCGCTTATTGTTTGGACGTGCTCGGGATTAAAACCGCTCCACTGTGATCTGACGTCGCTCTTATTATCAAAAAGCACCATATGCGGGAAGCCGCGTACGCCGACTTCCTGTGCAAAATTGCCGCCATTATATAATACTTTGGCATTCTTTATCTGGTAGGCTTTGGCGAATTCTTTGGGAGAGGCGTCGGTCTCATCCACAAAAACGATTACCGTTTCCACGCCTTTATCTTTATATTTGCCGGCAAGCTCGTCAATATAGGGGGCCATTCTTTTGCAAAAGCCGCAGAAGGTCGCCATATAAGCTACAAAAACGGGTTTTTGTGATAATTGTGCATTAAAATCCCATTGGCCGCCGTTAACGTCAGGCAGGGTAAAATTTACCTGCTGCTGCTCGGGCGTCACCGCCGGAGCCGCTGCGTTCTCGGGCTTTACATTACAGGCCGAGAGTGAAAGTGCTGCTAAACCGATTATTAATAATTTTTTCATATTTTCATTATAGTTTTTATTTTAATGTTTTGCCCGATTTTTTTGATAAAATATAAATGTGGCGCATTGCTTTGCGCAGGTTGCGCTTTGGATAAGATGCTTAAGAATAAATCGTTTTTATCAAGGTTTTTATTTAACCGCGTTGAAATCACGCTTATGCCCAGATACGGCGGCGGCGTGCGTTTTGGCGTATACCCGTGGATAGTAATTATAATCGCGCTTTTATGGGCGGGGATTACCTGCTATGGCATCTTTTTGGCCACCAGGCATTTGGATTACAATATAACCAAGGCCGACGCTAAAATAATGAAAACCAAGCTGGCAATGATTGCCGAAGAACTTACCCGTAACAGGAAATACCTTAAGCGCACGCGCGATACAGATAAACAGATGCGCCAGATGCTTGGGATGAAAGAAGGCAGTTTTGTCAACCTGCCCGCAGGTTTGGAGCAGGGTAAAGAGTCAGGTGAAGTCAGCTTCAAAGACATCTTTGAAAAGCGTACGCAGGATATTGATGAAAACGCTATAATAGAATCGCTTAAAGAGACTACTGAGCTCGCCGGCAACCGCTTGGCCAGCTTCCAGGAGATAGCGTGGTTCTATGCTAATGAGCGTAATATTTTGGACTCAACCCCCTCTATAAGGCCCAGCGGCGGCAGGATATCATCAGGCTTTGGTTACAGGCTTTCGCCTTTTGGCACTTATATAGCGTCCTACCATTACGGTTTGGATTTTGCGGGGAAAGCCAACTCACCCGTAATAGCTACGGCCGACGGCGTTGTGCGCCAGACGGGCTGGGCTTCAGGCTACGGGCAGGCGGTTTTGGTGGACCATGGTTTCGGCTACTCCACTTTGTACGGGCATTTGGCCGATATTCTTGTAACTAAAGGCGATACCGTGAAACGCGGCCAGGTTATAGCCAGGATGGGCACTACGGGCCGCTCAACGGGCATTCACGTGCATTATGAAGTCTGGAAAGACGGCGTGGCCGTCAACCCCAGGGGCTATTTTAAATAAATTTTGTTGTTATAAGGAGAGTTAATATGGGTTTTTTAGGTAAAGACGCAAAAGCGGGCGAATATGTATCAGTAATCAGCGAAGAATGCCAGTTCCAGGGCACTTTGGATTTGCAGGGTTCGCTGCGTATTGACGGCAAATTGGAAGGCAATGTAGATAATGCCAAA
Organism: uncultured Elusimicrobium sp.; assembly: GCA_964415545.1. Classification (GTDB taxonomy): domain Bacteria; phylum Elusimicrobiota; class Elusimicrobia; order Elusimicrobiales; family Elusimicrobiaceae; genus Proelusimicrobium. The sequence goes on along the minus strand of CAYQAU010000001.1, from coordinate 138,677 downwards.
TATGTTACCATCAGCGAGACAGGCAGCGTAAAGGGCGATATTTCAGCCCGGGGCGTAGTGCTCATCGGCAAGATGGAGGGCAATATAGTCGCAGATAATGTGGAATTGCTTGCAAGCGCAAAGATTATCGGCAACATCCGCTCCAAAAGCATTTTGATTGAAGGCGGCGCAAAAGTAAGCGCGACGATACAGGTTATCGGCGAAGAGGACGAAGCCTCTTTAACCGAAAAGGAAGAAAGCCTTAACCCCGCGCAGGACGCTAAAGCGGAAGTTAAAACCGAAGACAAAAAAGACGATAAAAAAGCTAAGAAAGGAGATAAATAATAATGATTTCATTCCTCATCAAGTACAAAAGGTTATTCCTGCTTATTACGGTCGGTTTCTTTTTGGGCAGTTTGGGCTTTGTCGGCGCGGGCGTGTTCATGGAAGAATACGGCCCTAATGCCGCGATAGCGAAGATAGGCGACGTCAAAATAAAATATAAAGACTATTCTACCGCCGTCAATAATATAGAAAGGGAGCTGCGCAAAAGCGCCGAGAAAGAATATACTGATGAAATGGCAAAAGAAGTCCGCAAAGAAATATTGCAGAATATGGTTAATGAGGCCAGCTTGGCTTTAGCGGCAAAGAAATTCGGTTTAGGCGTTTCTGATTTGGAAGTGGCCTATGTAATTAAAAACTCCCCGATATTTAATAATAACGGTATGTTCAATAAAAAAGCCTATGTGTGGGTTGTTCGCAACCAATTCGGGATGAACCCCGGCCAGTATGAACAGTCTTTAAAAGACCAAAAGGCCGCGGCCAAGTTCCAGAATATGATTATCCTTTCGGCAAAAGTTACGCCGAAGGAAGTTGAGTTTTTGTCCAAAGCCGATAAAAATACAGCCGCCGATTATAAGAAGGATAAAGAAAAATTTACATTAGCCGCCGTTCAGCTTAAAGCGCAGGCTTTAATGGATAAATTTACCCAGCAGTTTAACAGCATTGAAGATATAGAAGTTTATAACGATAAAGCGGGTGTATAAATGCCTTCAAAAAGCGTTCTTATAGTAGGTTCCATTGCTTTTGACAGTATACAAACCTATAATAAATCCGTTAAGGATGTTATAGGCGGTTCGGCTTCCTATGCCGCTATAGCGGCAAGCTTTTTTTGCAAGCCTAAGCTTGTTGCGGTGGTGGGTACTGATTTTAGCGCCAAACACAAAGCCGCTTTTGAGAATGCCGGCGTTGATACCGACGGCCTTGAAATCAAAGAAGGCAAAACATTTAAATGGGCCGCGCGTTATGATGATGATTTTAAAAATGCAACCACGCTTTTGACGGAGCTTAATGTCTTTGCCGATTTTAACCCCGTCATCAAACCTTGCGCGCAAAAGGCTGACGCTCTGTTCCTGGCCAATATCGCGCCCGCTTTGCAGATTTCCGTTTTAAACCAGATGCAGCGCCCAAAAATAGTGGCCTGTGATACTATGAACCTTTGGGTGCAGCATAATAAGCCCGAGCTTCTAAAACTGCTTAAAAAAGTTGACATACTTTTTGTTAACGAGGCGGAGGCCCGCCAGCTTACAGGCATCTATAACCTTATTAAAGCGGGCAAAAATATGCTTAAAATGGGGCCTAAAGTAATCATTATTAAGCTTGGGCCTAACGGCGCGCTTTTGGTTACTAAAGACAATATGTGCCAGATACCGCCTTTTCTTATTGAGCAGCCGCAGGATACCACGGGCGCGGGCGATAGTTTTGGCGGCGGGTTTGTGGGCTATTTGTCATCAGTCAAAGATTGGACGGACGTTAAGCAAATTAAACGCGCTATGGCGGTGGGGACGGTTATGGCCTCTTTCGCTATAGAGAGCTTCAGCATCAATAAGCTTGTTTCCCTAAAGAGGGAGGATATTGACGGCAGGCTTAAGGCTTATATAGCTTCTACCAAAATATAAGGAATTGAAAACATATTCCTAATTTGGTATTATTGTAGGACAGTATTTTTTTGTGTTGCGGCGCTTATTAAAACGGCGTAACTTTACAGCGTATAGTAACGCCGAGGTAGCTCAACGGTAGAGCAACGGTTTTGTAAACCGTAGGTTGTGGGTTCGAATCCCATCCTCGGCTTATTTTATTTATAGTTGTTATTATGGCGAAGATTCTTATCCTTTTATTCTTGCTTTGTCCCGCCTGGTCTTACGCGGCGAAAACCCACGCTCAAATTGCTGATGAGTATGGCGATACCATAGTGTCGGTAAACGTCGCAAAAAAGAATGGTTCCACACACAGCGGGACAGGGTTTATTGTTCATCACAGCGGCCTTATAGCTACCGCGGGGCACGTGGTCAGAGGTGCGGCCTTCGTAAACGTTACATTTAAAAACGGCGTTGTTTCAGACGAGGCTAAAATAGTAGCCGTTACGCCTAATGAAGAGATTGATTTAGCCCTCATAAAACTTGAACTAAATGATTTGCCCACCGTGGTTTTTAAAAATTCCGATTTTGTGCGCGCGGGCGATGATATTACCGTTATCGGTAACCCCAGGCGTTTGCAAAACACCATAACTAACGGGCTTATTTCCCAGATAAGGAAGATGGGACAAGGCGTTATATGGCATCAGATAAGCGCGCCTATATCGCCCAGCAGCAGCGGCAGCCCCGTATTTGATGAAAATGGCGCGGTTATCGGCGTTGCGCTTTCAAGTTTAAAAGGTAATGATAACCAGAACCTCAACTTTGCAATACCGTCTAATTACCTTATGCAGCTTATGCTTGATAATATGTACGAGCCGGAGTTTTTCAGCAAAAAACAACTTAAGCCCGCAGGCGACCGGCAGGGCAAAATGTCGTTTTGGAAGCTTCTGAAAAACCACGTCAAAAAATCGTGGGCGATTTTAAGTAAAAAGTTCCTCAGTTGGTGGTATTAGCGGCGAACCGCCGCGGGTAGCGCGGATGGGACGCGTGTTCAATAGCTGCTCAGCAAATTGCGAAAGGACATAATATTAAACAGCGGGATACTGTGAATAGACGTGGTAATATTTTTGAGTTGTCATATGGTAAAAATTTTAGTACAATATAAAAAAATTAATTTAGGAAGATTAATCTATGTCATATAAATGCGAATTGTGTGGGAAGAAATCTGTAGCAGGCTGCTCTTACAGCCATTCCCATATGAAAACAAAAAGAACGTTCAAACCCAATCTCCACAAACAGAAACTGGTTTTGGAAGGCCAAACGCAGACTGCTTATGTTTGCTCCAAATGCATGAAAGCAGGCAAAGTAACAAAACCTGCAAAATAAGCAAGGCGTTAAGTCCAATCTTTTAAAACCCCGCTTGCGCGGGGTTTTTTCTATATGTATAATAGAATCATCAAGGAGATACCTATGAAAATACTATTATTATCTTTATTTAGTTTGTGCTTTGCAGTACCCGCCGTCTTTGCGCAGCAACCCAAAGAAGGCAGACCCCTGGACCTTAAAGCTATGGCTAAACAAAAAGAGGCTGACAGACAGTCTATGATGAAGACCCTGCCCGACCATGTGCGCCAGCAGTATGAGGCCAGGCAGCGCAGGCAGCAGTTACAGACGGAAATCAGCCAGCTTATGAGGCAGCTGCAAGAGGAGCCCGATCCTCTCAAAAAGCTTGCCGTAGAAAAGCAGCTTAAAGAGAAACTTGGCCAAAGTTTTGATGATAATGTCATTTTGGCAAAAGAGCAGGAAAAACAGCTTGAAGAAGGCTTGAAGCGCGTAAAAGCTGATATTAAGAAAAACGCCGAAAAGGGCGCCAAAGAACGCTTTATAAAAGAAGTTATAACAGGGTTAACGGCTCCTGCGCCTGTCGCGCCGGATAAAAAGATTGAAAACCCTGTTGAAAATAAAAAATAAATATTCAGCAAAAAATATCTTAATTTTAAAAGCCCCCGTTTAGGGGGCTTTTGCTTGTGCGCTGGCGGGAACGCTAATTGGCTTGCCAGCTATAATACGGCTTAATTTAATATAATAAATATATGTATAAATATTTGAAAAAAGTAACCCCTTTATTTTTTGTGTTTTTAAGTGTTTCGCTAAACAGCGCCCCTTTTGATTTGGACCCTGCAATCAACAAAAGTTCAATAAATTTTACGCGTGATAATTATGTGGAACCCCAGCAGGAAGAGCAGCCTGCCGCAGCCTCTGAGGACCCTGCGCATGATATAGACCCTGAGGGCCCGTGGATGGTTTGTGAAATCGCGGCTGACGGCCTTAAAAATATCAATAAAAGGACATTGACCAAAAATATATCGGCCAAAGAAGGCCATCTGTACTACAAAAACTCTATACAAGATGACGTTACCGCGCTTATGGCTTTGGGTAATTTTGATAATATAGAAGTTGATATCTCCCTTTCCCCCGGCGTAAAAAAGAATAAAGAAGATAAGGCTGACCGGAAAGAATATCCTTGCCATAAGCTTACTTTAATGGTGCAGGAAAAGCCTATTTTTACCAAAATAGCTTACGAGAACCGCAAAGCGCTTTCCAAAGGTACAATCCAAAGCGCAATGGCCCTTAAACTTAATGACCCTTACAGCAAATCCAAGCTGGAAGACGATATGCTCAAAATAGAATCCGCCTATGCGGAAAAGGGCTACACCAATACAAAGGCTACTTTCAGGACGGAGCTTGACCCCGAAAAAAACACCGTAAAAGTTGTCATTACCTTAGACGAAGGCAAGCGCACGCGTGTTAAAGAAGTTATAGTGGAAGGTTTAGATAAGATAGAGAAAAAGACTTTTGTTAAAAAACTCTCCAACCGCCCGGGCAAGATATATAAAATGCAAAAAATGCCGGAAGATAATTATAAAGCCACAACTTTTGCGCGTAATGAAGGCTATTATGATTTTGAAATTACTGATTATGAGCCCGTTTTCAGCGATGATAACAGCGAAGTTACCTTAAAATATAAAGTTAAAGAGGGACACAAGGTAATCTTCGGCGATGTTTCTTTTAACGGTAATACCGTCTATACAAAAGAAGAGTTGCAGAACCTTGTATTCTTTAAAAAAGGCAAAAAATTTAACCAGCAAAAATTTGATGTAACCGTCCGCGATATCCAGGAAGCATATGCAAATAAGGGCTATCTGCGCGCGGAAGTAAACCCCGTCAAAAAACTTGACGAGGAAACAAGCGAGCTTGATGTTACCTTTGATATTACGGAAAATAATATAGTCTTTGTTGACCACATTGACATCACGGGTAATGAAAGTACAAAAACCTATGTTTTTGCGCGCGAGTTAAGTATTAAAGAAGGCGATATTTTTGATTATTCCAAAATCCGCCGCGGGCAATCCAAACTGATGAACCTCGGTTTCGTTAATGACGCGCAAATAGATATTACGCCTACGGCTGATATAAGTAAAGTTGACGTAGGTTATAATATCGTTGAAGGCCGCCCCGGTATGTTTACCGCAGGTGTGGCGATGTCCTCCTTAGACGGGCTTTACGGTGATGTTTCGGTAAACCACTTAAATTTATTCGGCAAAGCGCAGCGCCTTTCTTTAAGGGCGATGTTCGGCAGCAAAATTTTGGATTATAATATAAGCTGGACGACGCCTTGGATCGGGGAGAGCCCGACGTCGCTTACTTTAGACGCATTTAATACGCGCCGTTACCGTTCTTACCGTTCGGCAAGCTCGGCCTATACGGAAAAGCGTAAAGGCGGCAGGGTGTCTGTCAGCCCCAGGTTTAATGACGATAAGTATATCTTAGGCTTCTCATACAAATTTGAAAATATTGATATTTATGATATTGAAGACCAATTTAAAGGCGAGCTGCAGGAAGGCACTACCAATGTCTCTACATTTGGTATAAACTTTGCTATAGATACGCGCGATAATTTTTGGGATCCTACAAGCGGCGCGCGTAATTCTTTAGGGGTGGAGCTTTCAGGCGGCCCGATGTTCGGCGATTTGGATATCTACCAAATCAATCTTAAATCAGCCTATAATAAAACGCTTATTAATATAGGCAAGGATTACCCTATAGTGCTGATGATAGGCAACAGGGTTGGTATGGTTAAATCATATGGCCGCACTAATGAAGTGCCCGCGTATGAAAGGATTTTCCTCGGCGGCGCAGATACTGTGCGCGGTTATGAGACTACGGGCCAAATCGGCCCTGAGACAGGCGGCGAGCTTTACTATATCGGCAATGCCGAGCTTAAGTTCCCGCTTGCGCGCGAAGGCCGCCGCACAATAGCGCAGTTAGCGGCTTTCTTTGATATCGGCAATTCCTGGAAGGATTTTGACGAAATCAAACTTAAAACAGGCAGCGGTACTGACGAGTTTAAAATGGGCGTCGGCTTAGGCTTAAGGCTTGTAACGCCTTCCCTGCCTATACGTTTGGACTGGGGTTACGGCCTCAACCATAAGCCGGGGGAAAAGAAGTCCTATATCTATTTCTCTGTTGCCAATTTATTCTAAATAAGCTGTAATTAGTTTATAGTATGCCAAAGTATTTGCTTATATTTTCACTCTCACTCTTTGCGCTTAGCCCGCTATGCGCGCAGGGCGTTGCTGCGTCTGAAGAACAAAAATCCTTGCTGGAGCAGGAAAATAAGCTGCTTCAACAATATAATAAGGATTCCGCCGCCGCTGCCGCTGCGGAACCGCAAGCCACCAAAGCGGCCACGGCTAATTTGCCCGGCAACAGCCAAATCCCTTTAGAAAAATATGACGCTACCGCCATTATAAAAGTGCCCGATACCAACCCGCAGGCGGCCAAACCCGCGCCAGATTTCGCAATAGAAGACCAAGACGCGCCTGAAGGCACTGAAGATTTTACGCCTGATTTAGAATCAGATTTACAACCTGTAGCAAACCCGCAGGCGGCGGCGTTCCCGCAGCCTGACGCTAATGCGCAGCCCGCAGCAGATACAATAGCGGCTGAGGGCGAGCCTGAGCCAACAATGTCAGTGCCCGTCAAAGATGAGGGCGGTTTTAAAATTGTTGGTAAGGAAGATGACTTATCTAAAATACCTGAAGGCACGCTGGCAGTTTATATTGATGTGGAGGAAGCCTTTAATAAAAACCCGTGGACTATCGCGGCCCGCAAGGATATGAAGCTTGAGCTTGAAACCAAACAAATAGAATTTGCGCAGCTTAAAGAACAGTTGCAGGAGCTTAAACTTAAAGAGAAGGATTTGCTGGCGGAAATCCGTTACTACCGCCCTTTCTACGACAAATCTAAATATGTTGATTTAGGCGGGGAGAATATTTTCCCTAAAATTACGAAGAACAATTTGCGTGATATTTTAAATAATATCTGTTTCTGCGGTATTGAGCACAATGTCTCCAGCCCTGAAAATACGCCGCAGAAGCTTGATTCTTTAATCAGCGCTTTAAGGGACGCAAAAAAAGCTATTATAGATAAGGAAGCCTTTTTGCTTAACTATAAAGAGCTTTCGCGGGAGGAAATCCTATCCCGCCAGGACTATATAGTCCAGCAGATTTTGAAGGAAATTTACTCGGGCATCAAAGAATACGCGGCTTTACGCAATATAGGCCTTGTCGTAGATAAGAATGACCTTGTCTTAGGCGCGCCGTTGAATGTAACGCCGGAATTTGTAAAATGGATGAAGAGTTACCATAAAAAATATATAAAACAAAACGGAGATATCCTATGAACCTGACATTAGAACAAATCGCCAAAATAACAGGCTGCGAACTTAAAGGGGAAGCCGGTATAAAGCCCTCTGCCGTCTGCGGTTTGGACCAGACTGTAAAGGACGGTATTTCCTATTTAAGTAAAGTTGAAAAGCCGCAGGAGCTTGAAAAGCTGGATTTAGCCGCGCTTATCGTGCCGCAGGACGCAAAAGATATGCAGCTTAATTTTAAAGGCGCATTATTGTTTGCCCAACAGCCGGAATGGGCCTTTACCTTACTGCTTAAAGAAGTAGATACCTTAAATACCGATTTAAACCATACTATACATGAAAGGGCTGTGATAAGCCCTAAAGCATCAATAGGCAAAAATGTCGCCATAGGCGCAAACTCAGTTATTGAAGACGGCGCGGCAATAGGCGATAATACGATAATTTATCCTAATGTATATATCGGCAAAAACGTAAAGATTGGCGCGCAATGCATAATTTATCCCAATGTAACGGTAAGGGAAGAATGTATCCTTAAAAATAAAGTTATAATCCAGGCGGGCGCGGTAATAGGGTCTGACGGGTTTGGCTATATTTTCCACAATAATAAGCACGAAAAAATACCGCAGATAGGCAATGTAATCATTGAAGATGATGTGGAAATCGGCGCTAATACAACTATAGACAGGGCAAAAATAAACAGCACCGTAATCGGCGCAAATACCAAGATAGATAATTTGGTGCAAATAGGCCATAATGTTAAAATAGGTATGGCTTCAATTATAATATCGCAGGTGGGTATTGCCGGCTCAACTGAAATCGGTAACGGCGTCATATTAGCAGGGCAGGCCGGTATATCGGGCCACCTTAAAATTGGCGACCGCGCTACAGTAGGGCCGCAGACGGGCGTTATCGGCAATGTTGAACCGGGCGCAAGGCTTATGGGCTCACCCGCCAAACCTTATGCGGAATTTATGAAGAGCTACGCCATTATGGGCAAGCTGCCTTCAATATATAAAGAGTTCCAGGCTATGCGTAAAAAGAAGGCCGCAGGCTTTTGGGGCAGGTTCAAAAAATAATTTTATAAGCAGAGGATAGTACAAATGAACAGACAAACAATAAAATCCGCAGCTAAAGTTGAAGGGGTAGGTATCCATACGGGGGAAAAGTGTTCCATGACTTTTAAGCCGTCAAAGCAGGGCTATATCTCCTTTTTGCGTACCGATATCGCCAATGCAGAGCCTATTAGGGCTGCGGTGGAGAATGTCTCCTCTACAATGCGCGGCACTAATCTTAAAAACGCCACGGCTGAAGTCCATACCGTAGAGCATGTATTAAGCGCGGCTAATGCGCTTGGTATTACGGACCTTATTGTTGAAATGGACGGCCCCGAGCCGCCTATTATGGACGGTTCCTCCATCTGCTACGCTGAGGCTATGCAAAACGCGGGTATTGAAGATTTAGGCTTGCCCTATCCCGCGCTTAATATAACAAAAGAAATTACTTATACCGAAGGCCCTATAAGCTATAAAGCAGTGCCGTCTGATAAGCTTACTTTAACTTTTGTTTATACGAGGGATAACCATCCTTTAGTCTCCAAACAGGAGTATACTGTTGAGATGACTAAAGACGGCTATCTTAAGGAAATCGCTCCCGCGCGCACCTTTGGGTATGAGGAAGAAATAGCCTTCCTTAAAGCGCATGGTTTGGCAAAGGGCGGTACGGTTGATAATTGTATAGTGATACGTAAAGACGGCTATTGTACAGAGTTGCGTTATGAAGAAGAGCTTGTTCGCCACAAACTGCTTGATATGGTGGGCGATTTAAAACTTATAGGCAAACAGCTTGGGCCTATGCATATAACCTGCGTAGGCGGCGGGCATAAAAGCAATGTTGAATTTGCTAAAATATTAATAAAGGAATCTTAGTTTTACAGGGGTGATGTAATGGGGAAATTGGAATTTCTCTTAGATAAGCCGATATCAAAAAAGCTTACTAAGGAAGAGATACTTGCGGCAATACCGCACAGGGAGCCGTTCCTGTTTATTGACGAAACTTATATAATAGAAGAAGATAAGTACATAATAGGAACAAGGACTTTTACGGGGCAAGAAGATTTTTTTAAGGGGCACTTCCCGTCCCACCCCGTAGTACCCGGTGTACTTACTTTGGAAATTATGGCGCAAGCAGCAGCGGCGGCCATAATGCAAAGCCCGCGGTTTAAAGGGAAGATAGGCTTTTTCCTAAGCGTTGATTTTGCGAAGTTCAGGAAGCAAATCAACCCGGGAGACAGCGTGAGAATACCGATACAGGTATTAAGAGTCGGCAAAATAACAAAAGTATATGCGGAAGCATATACCGATAACGGCCTGTGTGTTGAGGCCGAGTTAAACTTTGTCCTAGGAGATAAACAATAATATGCAATCTGCCAATATACACCCTACAGCAATAGTTGATTCTACAGCAAAGATAGGTGAAGGAACAGTCGTAGGCCCTTATACAATAATAGGTAAAAATACAATAATAGGGAAAAACAATAATATCGGCCCCTTCTGCGTAATAGAAAATACTACCATGGGTGATGGTAATGAACTTATCGCCAGCGCATTTATAGGCGTAAAACCACAGGATTTATCTTATAACGGAATGGAGAGTATGGTAGTAATAGGCAATAATAATAAAATACGCGAATGCGTTACCATACACCGCTCCACCAAGCTTGACGTGCCTACAAAAGTCGGCAACAGTTGTTTGCTTATGGCAAACACGCACGTTGCGCACGATTGTAAATTAGGCAACTATGTAATTATGGCTAACAGTGCAGGTATTGCGGGCCATGTGCAGGTTGATGACGGCGCCATACTTTCAGGTATGGTAGCAGTACACCAATTTGTAAGAATAGGCAAACTTGCAATGGTATCAGGTTTAAGCGGATTACCGCTTGATATGCCGCCTTTTTGCCGCGCAACGGGCGGCCGCGCAAAACTGGCGGGTTTAAATACCGTAGGCTTAAGGCGCGCAGGCTTTACTAAAGAGACTGTAAGGGCTATTAAAGAGGCTTATAGGCAGCTTTTCCTTTCAAAGAACACGATGGTTGAATCGCTTAAAATTTTAAGAGCTTCAAATCCTATACCTGAAGTTATGGAGCTTATAACCTTTTGTGAAAACTCACAACGCGGCGTAACATCGGCAAGGGCTAAAGGCAGATCGTCTGAAGATGAAGACTAATTTGGGCATTATTGCGGGCGAGGGTAAATTCCCGGTACTGATAGCCAGAGAAGCAAAGGCTAAAGGTATGGGCGTGTTTATCGCGGGCGCTGTAGGTAATGCTAAAGAGGAAGATTTTAAAGATTGCGCCGACAAGTTCGTCTACCTTAAACTGGGGCAGCTTGGCGGCGGAATTAAGTTTTTTAAGGAAAATGATGTAACGCAAGCTGTTATGGCGGGCCGTGTGCAGCATGTAAATATATTCAATGTAATGCCGGATTTGCGCGCTGCAAAGACTTTGGCCGCTTTAAGGGATATGCGCCCGGCCAGCATTTTAAAAGCTGTTGTTAATGAATTTGAAAAGGAAGGCATTAAGTTTGCGCCTTCCTATTTGTTTTTAGAAAAGCTTTTGCCCAAAAAAGGTTTGCTTACCAAGCGCGCGCCTTCGGAAATTGAAAATGAGAGCATCGCTCTGGGCTATAAAACAGCCAAAACTTTGGCGGAGCTTGATGCAGGGCTTACCTGTGTCATCTGCGATAGGGCTGTTGTTGCGCTTGAAGGTATGGAAGGCACGGATAATTGTATTTTGCGCGCGGGCGATTTATATGACAAAGCAAAAGCCACAAAGGAATCATCATTGGTGATAGTAAAAGTGGCGCGCCCTAAACAGGACGACAGATACGACCTGCCCGTAATAGGTAAAGGTACTATAAAAACCATGTGTGCGGCAAAAGCTAAAGTGCTTGCTTTTGAAGCAGGCAAAACATTGATTTTGGATTTAGAAGAAGTAGTATCCATGGCCGACAAAAACGGCTTAACGGTAATCGGCATTTAAACAGGCTTAAAAGGTTTTTACAGCGTCTCCTCAATAATAAAGCGGGGGCGCTGTTTGCTTTCCATATAAGTTTTGCCGATATATTCGCCGATAATACCTATGGATAGTAGTTGCAAACCGCCCAACATCCATATTGAGCATACTATGCTGGAGTACCCGGGCGGCGTCCTACCCATATATTTGCTGCTTATATAATAGACCAGAAGCGCAAGGCTTACTAAAAACATAAGGAAACCGCAGGCTGTTATAAACCTTATCGGGATGATGCTGAAGGAGGACACGGCCTCCACTGCAAGCATAAATAGTTTGCAAAAGCCGTATTTTGTTTCGCCCGCGGCGCGGCGGTGGCGCGTATAATAGACATAAGAATTTTTAAAACCTAAAGATTTTATTACGCCGCGTAAAAATAAATTATTCTCTTTATATTCATCCAATGCGCACAGGGCTTTTTTGCCGATAAGGCGGTAGTCGGCGTGGTTAGGTACGATATCTATGCCCAAAAAACGCATAAGCTTGTAAAAAGTGAGTGCAGGATACTTTTTAAAAATACTGTCTTTGGCGCGTGATTTGCGGATACCGTAAACAATCTCATTGCCTTTATTATACTCTTCTATAAAATCAGGCAGTACGGAAATATCGTCCTGCAAATCCGCATCTAAGGATATTGTGATATCAGCTTTGTCTTTGCTCCAAAGCAATCCTGCAAGCAAGGCCTTCTCATGCCCGCAGTTACGCGCAAGTTTTATGCCGCCGCAAAGCGGCGTTTTTTGGCTGAAGCCGCCTATCATCCGCCAGGTATTGTCGGTAGAGCCGTCATCAATAAAAATTATTTTACTTGAGGCGGATACCTTTTTTGCCGCTATTAAATCTTCAAGCTTTTTAAGCAGCGCGTCAAAGGTTGTTTGCAGGACGGGCTCCTCATTATAGCACGGTACTAAAAGAAAACATATCTTGTCCATATCCTCACCCTTTGCGGCATATAATATAGGCGGAAAGTCCCGCCGTATTTATGCCAAAAAATTTTAACAGCGTGCTGAGTTTAAATTCAGCGTAAAGTAATGCGCTAACCAAGGTGGCTGCGGGCTTGCCGTAGGGCCATTTAAGCGCGTTTGCGGATTGCGCGTCTGTAGGTTGTTTAAAATATTCTAAAAATTTAGATAAAGCGCGTATAATTATTATACCGTTAAAAAAGTAACCGCAATCAAGTATTTTTAAATTCGTGTTTTGCGCCAAAGTTTTAAGCGCTGCTAAATTATAGCGGCGGTAATGCCCTAAAGCTTTATCATGTTGCGTGTATAAACAGTTAAAAGCAGGCACGGTGATTATGTAAAGCGCGGCGGGGGAGTTTGCCGTAAAATCTTTTAAAGCGGCATTATCGTCTTGTATATGTTCAAGCACGTCCAGCATAAGTACGATATCAGCCTCTTTTGCCGCTTGCGGGTTTTGCTCTAAACCGCTTACTACCGACAAGCTTATATTTGGCGGTAAATTTGTACATATTTGTTCAGCTTCGTGCGGTTTTATGTTTTTATCAACAGCTACAGCCTGCGCTGTTTTAAATTGTGATAAAAGGGTTTTAATTAAATAACAATCCCCGCAGCCGATGTCCAGCAGTTTTGCCGTGCCGTATCCGTAAAACTTTTTTATAAGGTTGCCGATTATGCGCACCCTGGCTTGCTCCCACGGGTGCCTTACGGTATTTTGCCCCAAGGTTCTATATTCTTTAAGATCCATTATCTTACACCTTCTTCTTTATGGGTTTGGTTACGCGCTAAAAGAGTAAGCCACAGTATAATTAAAGCCAAATTATTTATTATCCAATTATTTTGCGGCAGTATTTGCAGCGGCATAAGGAAAATGAAGAATAATAAAGCGTAAAAATAATCAAAACCAGCAAACTCTTTTTTATTAAGGAAAATTGCTATGACAGGCAGCATATAAAGCCCGCAGTAAAACAGGCTTTGCGTGGGCAAAAATATGATAATTAAGACCATAAGGCAAAGCCTTTGCCATTCTTCTTTAATCTTAGGGATTTTAAATAGAGTAAAAATAAGCAGTCCCAAGGCAAATATATTTACGGTAAGGGCTATTGTATTCCACATATATAAACTTATCGGTAAACCGCTAAACATAACCAAGGCGGAATGTTGTAACCCGAAACGCGGCAGCATTTGAGAGATAGCCATATATATCTGACTGTCTGTTGTATTTTGAAGGGCTTTTGCAAAGTTAATTGCAAAGCCGCCTTCACATAAAAAGAATGGGGCTAAAGCCAAAAAGAGGGTTAATCCCGCAGCAATTAAAAGGTCTTTATAGCGTTTATCAAACAGCCATAAAAAGCCCATAAGTACGGGTACTATTTTAAGTACGGACATAAGGCTTAGGCTTATTACCGCTAAAGCGCGGCCGGTGCGCGTTTGGGATTTATAATTAACAATAAATACTGCCATACACGCGGCGGAGAGGATAATTATATTGCCGCGCTCCAAAGAGAACAGCATAATCCCCGAGCATAGTAAAGCAAACAGGAAAAGGTGCGTATATTTTTTTAAGGTATTTAGTTTCTCTAAATTTAGGAATAATAATAAGGTTGATGCTGTTGTAACAAAGATGGCGCTCATTACCGCTGCGGGTATAAGCCAAAGTTGCCGTACATTACTTATGCCCTCCAAAACAAGCGGGGCTGAAAACGGATAAAAAAGCAGGTAAACAAAAGGCAGGGATTGTTTTACCGAGCAGCTGAAGTAATTATTAAAGTAAGGGTTTTTGTCATGGACATAGACAAGCAGGTTAAGGAAATCAGCCAGCATATCGCGGCCTTGCTGGAAAAACAGCAAAGACTGCCTGCCCTGCGGGTTGTAAATAAGCAGCGCGCCAAACAGTAAAGCCGTCAAGATAAGCAGGTAGGAGAATATAAGTTTTAAAGAGGCATCTTCCTTTATAAAACCCGTAAATTTGCGCCTTAAAGTTTTTAGCATATGAATAATTATATCACAATATAAAAACACGGCCTGCCGTATTTTTTGCGGGCGCGGTATCTGTTTTAATATATTTTAAGAATTATTTTTTTATTTTTTTAATCGGCTCAATTACTCTTTGGTAACCTTCAGCTTTCAGGATTTTGCCTTGAAATATAGAGCCCGCTTCCACTTCTTGCGTAAAGGTTACTTTGCCGTCTATGTCAGGTGCGTCACGGTATGTGCGGCCTATTGCGGGGGTGTCGGCTATGACCTCAACCGTTTTACCCGTTAAGTCTTTATTTATTTTATCAATCACACGGCTTTGCACGGAGGTTAGCTCCAAAGCGCGCTGCTGCTTAATGGCGGCGCGGACTTGTTCGTCCATAGAATAAGCGGGGGTGCCGCTTTCGCGGAAGTATTCAAATACGCCCACATTATCAAACTCAAAATCCTTAACAAACTTTTTAAGCTGCCTAAAGTCTGCTTCAGTCTCTGTCGGGAAGCCGACTATAAAGTTAGTCCTTATCGCGATATCCGGCACAGTGGTTTTTAACATTTCCAAAGTTTTTATGATATCGGCTTTGCCGCAATGGCGGTTCATATTTTTTAAAATCTTATCTGATATATGCTGCAAAGGGATGTCCAGATAATGGAATATGCGGTCTGTAGAGGCCATAATATCGGCAAGTTCCTGCGTAACGCGGTGCGGGTAGGCATACATTATGCGCAGGCGCGGCAGGTTTTTTATTTTAAGTAATTTCTTAAGTAAGGGGACAATCTGCGGCTTGCCGTAAATATCATAACCGTAAGAGGTTGTATCCTGCGCGATTAACGATAATTCCTTTACGCCGTTATCTGCCATAAGTTGCGCTTCAGTTAAAATATCTTCAATAGGTTTTGAACGGTAGGCCCCGCGTATATAAGGTATGGCGCAATATGCACAGCGGTTGTCGCAGCCGTCGGCCACTTTTAAATAGGCGCTGTGCGGCGCGGTAAGGCTCATCTTATATTCGGGAATATGCAAAGCGGCGGGTACGGGTGACAAAAACTCGCCTTCCTTTTTTATGAGTTTATCTATATTACCCTGCTCGGCTATGGAGAAAACAAGGTCCAGCTCGGGGAATTCTTTTTTAACTTCCGCCTTAAGGCGTTCCACCATACATCCCGTTACGGCCACTTTTTTTATTTGGCCTTTAGCTTTAAGTTTTAAGGCGGCCGCTATGTTTTTGCGCGCCTCTTTTAAAGCAGATGATAAAAAGCCGCAAGTATTTATTATTACGGTATCAGCCTGTTGTATATCAAAAACCATTTTACCGCCTTTGGCGATTAAACGGGCGCAAAAGTCCTCACTGTCAGTCAAATTTTTTGGGCAGCCTAAACTTATAAGATAGAATTTCATAGTAAATTCCCTCGTTTGGTAGATTAATATATTATAGCTTTTATATAGTAAATAAGGCCGCGCCGATTTATAAAAAAGCCCCCGTTTTGAAGGGGGGCTTTTAAGTTTATTTGATAATTTCTTTTACTATAGGCTCTGTTTTCGGTTTGGCTTTTTGTATTTTTACCGCTTGCGTAAAAAGCGTAACGCCGTCTGCCAGGCGCTTTTTGTCGGACGCATATATATGCGCAATAACATCGCCTTTCTTTACGGCTTCAGGGCATTTTTTATCAAGCCATATGCCTGCGCCGTAGTCTATAGCGTCTTCCATCTTGCTCCTGCCCGCGCCTAAAAGCACGCTTGCCATACCGGCCAGCTTAGCGTCAATACACGCGATATAGCCGTTTTTGTCGGCCTTAACTTCATGGCAGAATTTAGCGTTCTTAAGATGTTTTTGAGGGTTATCAACAAAGTCAACATCGCCGCCCTGCATCTCTACAATTTTGCGGAATTTGGCTAATGCCGCGCCGTTTTCTATATTGGTTTCCACCTCTTTGCGCGCGGCTTTGATATCTTTAAATTTACCGCTGATAACGAGCATCTGCGCTGCGGTTTCAATTAAAAGTTCATAAAAATCAGGCGCGAGTTTTTTGTCGCCTTTAAGTATAAGTATGCTTTGCAGCATCTCGTTGGAATTGCCTATCGCGCGGCCCAAAGGCTGGCGCATATCAGTTATCATCGCGCGGCAATTAAGGCCCATAAGCTTTGCGGTGTTTACAAGGCCTTTGGCGAGTTTTTTGCTGTCGGCGTATTCCTTCATAAACGCGCCCGAGCCGTACTTCACGTCCATCAAAAGGCTGTCAACGCCTTCAGCGTATTTTTTGGAAAGGATGCTGGCTGTAATAAGCGGGCGGCTTTCAACTGTGCCAGTAGCGTCGCGCAGGGAGTATAATTTTTTATCTGCGGGCGCTAAATCGGCCGTCTGCCCGAACATACAAACGCCTATCTTTTCCACTTGTTTATAAATATCTTTTACGGGGGTGCGAACGTCTAAACCTTTAATTGATTCAAGCTTGTCTAATGTACCGCCCGTATGGCCCAAACCGCGGCCCGACATCATAGGCACCGCAACGCCAGAGCAGGCTACAAGCGGGGCCAGCGCAATTGATACGCCGTCGCCCACGCCGCCTGTTGAGTGCTTGTCAACTTTAGGTATTTTTACATTTTTAAAATTTAATCTTTCGCCGCTGTTTGCCATAGCTTTGGTGAAGCAGGCTGTTTCTTTATCTGAAAGCGGGTTTAAAAAACACGCCATTAAAAATGCGGAGAGCTGGTAATCAGGCACTGCGCCTTTCGCCGCGCCCAGCGCAACAAAATCAAATTCCTCCTGTGTAAGGGGTTTGGCAGATCTTTTTTTGATGATAATATCTAGCATTCTCATAGGTATAAATCTCCGTTTAATTATTATTTTTTTACACGGTGAGGCGTAAAAATACAGTCTACCATATATCGGCGCATTTTTAACAATGGGCTGTATTTTAAGCAAACAGTTTTTGTAGCTTTAATTGTATTTTTATACAATAGTCAGATACAGGAGCTTATTGTGAAACAACTTTTACTATTATTTCGTAACAAAAATTTTAATGCTTTATTCTGGTCGCAATTGGCCGGCGTTTTTAATGACAACTTGTTCAGGACGGCCTTTGCAGCTTTTGTAGCCTATAAACTTGCGGGGATGTCCCCGTCGGGCGGCTCCTTCTTTGTAACGGCGGCTTTGGGCGTTTACCTGCTGCCGTTTTTTATTTTCTCCATACCCGCAGGCGAAGCGGCTGATAAATATGATAAAGATACAATTATCAAAATAATAAAGTTTACGGAAGTCCTTACCGCCGTTTTAACAGCAATAGGTTTTTATTTGCAAAGCCCGTATTTCCTGATGGGCGTTTTATTTTTTATCGGCGCGCAAAGCGCGTGCCTGGGCCCCGTAAGGTACAGCATAATCCCGCAGATTACAGAGCAGCGCCAGATAGTCGGCGCAAATGCCATTATAGAAGCGGGGCGTTATATATCTATAATGTTAGGCACTTTAATCGGCGCGCTTTTTATTACTAAAGGCGGCCTGGCTCTTAATATAGCCTGCCCTATCATCATAGGCATAGCTTTGCTCGGGTTTGGGATGACATTCCTTTTCTCTCCCGTTAAATCCGCCGCCACGGGCATCAGGATAAATAAGGATATTGTAAGGAGCACGCTTAGGAATATCGGGCTGGTTTACCGTTCAAAAGGCGTATTTTTATGCGTTTTGGCGATAAGCTGGTTCTGGATTTTAGGCGCGGTGCTTTTGGCGCAGCTGCCTGATGTATCGGCCGCGGTATTGCAGGGCGATACAAAGGTATTTAATTATCTTTTAATTATCTACGCCTTGGGTATTGGCATAGGCTCGCTTTTGTGCAGCAGGCTTTTGAAAGGGGAAATAAGCATAAAGTATGTCCCTTTAAGCACGGTGCTTATGTCTATCGCGCTTGTGGATTTGGCTTTGCTTATGGCTTTTGTGGAGCCTGTAACGGGCGCAGTCAGCTTCAAAAGTTTTATAAGCACGGTTACGGGGATTAGGGCCTCGGTTGACTTTTTTGTAATAGCCGTTTGCGCCGGCATGTATATTGTGCCGCTTAACGCCACGCTTCAAAATATGTGCGGGACGCGCGTGCGCTCCAGATTTATTGCGGTAAGCAACTTCCTTAACGCTTTATTTATGGCGGCTGCGGCGGGGGCTTCGCTTATACTGCTTTCAAACGGTTTTGGCACGGCCGCTATTATCGGCATACTTGCCGTATTAAACCTTTTTGTAGCTTTATATATTTGTATCCTTTTACCAGGCTATGTATTAAGGTCCGTCTTATTTTTCATTTTAAACACGCTGTATAAAATCAAAACCAATGGGATGGAAAATTACCATAAATCCACCAACCGCACTTTGATTATAGCCAATAATAATTCCTTTTTGGACCCGCTTTTAATAGCCGCAATTTTGCCTGACGATATTATGTTTGTCGTTGACAGCACGATAGCCAAAAGGTTTTGGGTAAGGATATTTTTAAGATTCGTAAAGCATATACCCGTTGACCACGCCAACCCCATGGCCGTAAAAACGATTATTGACGAAATTAAAAAAGGCCGCAAGGTAGTCATCTTCCCCGAAGGCAGGATAAGCACCACCGGCGGCGTTATGAAAATTTACCCCGGCCCCGCAATGATTGCCGACCGCGCAGGCGCCGATATTTTGCCGATATTTGTACAAGGCACGCAGTATTCCCGCCTTTCCTACTACGGGCGCAAGTTGAGGCATCTGCCTGATAATGTTGAGTTTACGGTCAATATTATGCCGCCGGTCAATCTTGATATTAATACCGAGCTTAAGGGTAAGGACCGCCGTATGTCAGCGGAAGATAAAATTTATGACCTTATGACAGAGATGAAGCTTAAAAGCCTTAACAGCGGCGTAACTTTGTTCCGCTCGCTTATAGAAGCTTCTGACTTCGCTGGCCGCAAAAGGCGCGCCTTGGAAGATATATCACGTAAAGGCATAAGCTATTCCACCTTGCTTACGGGTTCATTTTTGCTTGGCTCGCAATTTACCAAGTTTACTAAGGAGGGCGAGTATGTCGGCATAATGCTGCCCAATTCCAATGCCTGCGCTTTGGCGATATTCGGGCTTTTGGCTTATGGCAGGGTGCCTGCTATGATTAACTTCTCTTCAGGCATAAAAAATATGATAAGCGCCACCCGCGCGGGCGAAATCAAAACTATTTTATGCTCCCGCCTTTTTGTGGCGCGCGCGGACTTAAAGGACATAATCTCCGCCTTAGAAGCCGAAGGCGTAAATATAGTTTATCTTGAAGATATTAAAGACCAAATTACTATGGCCGATAAGCTTAAAGCTTTAGTTATGGGCCATTTCCCTTACCGCGCGTACGCGCGTACCAACCCCAACGGTAACCCTGATAAGCCCGCCGTGCTTTTGTTTACCAGCGGCAGCGAGGGCACGCCAAAAGGCGTTGTCTTAAGCCACAGGAATATAAATTATAACCGTAACCAGCTTTTGAGTATTGTTGATTACGGCTTGCAGGATAAATTCTTTAATGCTTTGCCGATGTTCCATTCCTTCGGTTTGGTTTGCGGGCTTTTTATGCCGCTTTTAAGCGGGGCCTCCGTATTTTTATACCCATCGCCTTTGCACTATAAAATCATACCCGAGCTTGTGTATGACAGGAACGCCACGGCGATTTTCGGCACTGATACCTTCCTTAATGCTTATGCCAAAATGGCGCATCCTTATGATTTTTACAGCGTACGCTTTGCGGCCGTAGGCGCGGAGAAACTGAAGGACGAAACCTTTAAATTGTGGTCAGAGAAGTTTGGCATAAGAGTGCTGGAGGCCTATGGCGCAACAGAAATGTCGCCCGGTATTTCTTTCACCACGCCGATGCACTTTAAGCGCGGTACCGTGGGGCGCATCTTCCCCGGCCTGCGATATAAATTGCAGGAAATACAAGGGATAACAGAAGGCGGGCGCCTTATAGTTAAAGGTGATAATGTTATGTTAGGTTATCTTACTGAGGAAAACCCCGGTAAAATAATGCCGCCGCCTGATGGCTGGTATGATACAGGCGATATAGTGTCCTTTGACTCCAACGGTTTTATAACAATTAAAGGCCGCGCAAAACGCTTTGCCAAAATAGCGGGGGAGATGGTATCGCTTACTGCGGTTGAAAGCGCGCTGTTTAATTTATGGCCCGACAATATGCACGCCGTTGTGCGCCTGCCGGACCCTAAACGCGGCGAGATGCTTTTAATGTATACCACCAAGCCCGATGCTGATTTAAAACTTGTGCAGGATTCCTTCCGCGCCCAGGGTTTAAGCGATTTGTGGGTACCCAAAAAACTTAAAATAGTGGAAGCCTTACCTCTTATGGGCAGCGGCAAGGTGGACTATGTTAAACTGGATGAGATTTCGCAATCCGAAATTTAAAGTTTTATGTAAGTAACAATTCCCAATAAAAAGCCCCCGATGACAGTCGGGGGCTTTTAGATTTATTACTTATATTTTATTTTCTTTTTTTGGCTTGTTCATACTGTAATGTTCTGGTTGTTATATCCGTAACCGTTACAGGGCCGAAGAAGTGTATCGGGCCGGGGAAGATATAACTTTCCGTCTTAGCCCAGACTTCGCGGTTCTTTACAAGCTGTTTAAAAGGCTCGCCCTTAAGGTCTACAAGCGCCTTTCTTATTACGGGTTTTTCTTTGCCTTTCCTTTTTTCTATATTCATCATCATCGTCAAAGGTATGCCGCCGCACTCCCAATCCTGCGGTTTTTTGACAAGCTTTTTAACGGATGATAAATAGCCCGTGCAGTTATTTAAGGCCAGCACTGCGGCATTATATCCTAAAGCATAGGTGTAGTTTGCGTCAAAGTTAGACGGCGCGCCGCAGCGGCCTTCATAACCGAAGAAGTGGACTATAGTTGAGAATTTGCCGCCGTACTTGCCGTCTTTTTTAAGCGCGGAAAGTTTTTTGGAAAGCATCTCAATTAAAAGCTTTTCAGTTTCAATCAAAGATACCTGCACATTGCCGTGCGGATCCCTGTCCAACATAAGCTGGCATGCTATGCCGTTGGGGAGTGATTTTAAAAGCTCGGCCAAATTTGCGGGAAGCTTTGTAATAACAAAGGCTTTTTTATCGTCAAAATCACAGATTTTGGAGAGTTCGGCTTCATTATCAGCCAATACGTCGTTTAAGGCGGAAATAAGGGCCTTCATTTCAGGAATAAACTCAATTAAGCCTTCAGGTATAAGCACAACGCCGAAGTTCTTGCCGTCTTTTGCCCTGGTGATAATGGTTTTAGCTACATTGTCCACTACTTGGGCAAGCGTCATCTTTTTGGCTAAAACTTCCTCGCCGATAAGTACGACGTTAGGCTGCGTTTTGAAGGCGACTTCCAAAGTGATGTGGGAGGCGCTGCGGCCCATAAGGCGCACAAAATGCCAGTACTTGCGGGCGGAGTTAACGTCGCGGCAGATATTGCCTACCATTTCCGCATAAATCTTTGTGGCGGTATCAAAACCGAAGGAGGTTTCAATATGCTCATTCTTTAAATCGCCGTCAATCGTTTTTGGCACGCCGATAACATTTGCGCTTACGCCGCTTTCTTTAAAGTATTCCGCGATAACGCCTGCATTGGTATTTGAGTCATCGCCGCCAATGACGATAAGCGTATCAATTTTATTTTTAAGGATATTATTTTTTGCCTGTTCAAGCTGCTCGTCAGTTTCAATTTTGGTGCGGCCTGATTGTATTAAATCAAACCCGCCCGTATTGCGGTAATGCGCCATTAAAGCGGGCGTGATTTCAATAAATTTATTTTCTAAGATGCCGCTGGGGCCGCCTAAAAAACCGATAAGCTTATTTGCAGGGTTGGCTTTTTTAAGGCCGTCTAAGATACCTGCTATTACATTATGCCCGCCGGGGGCCTGCCCGCCGGAGAGGACGACCGCCGCCCTAACCTTCTTCTGCGCTGCGGCTTTATTTGCGCCTTTTACAAATGAAATCTCAGGCAAGCCGTAGGTATTGGGGAAAATATTTTTTACTTTAGCCTGGTCAGCCACGCTTTTGGTGGGCTTGCCAAGTTTAACTTTTACTGATGCGGGCCCGTTTTTTAAAATATTGGGGAGTACGGGCTTAAATTTAAGTCTTTCCAAATGAAGTTCGGAATGGTTGGACTGCTTTGCCATAGTGATAATCTCCTGATTAGTAAAACTTCTTATAATATTATATATAAATATAAACGCGCGCGCCACCGCCGCCGTCTGTTATATTAAGTGTTTTTATTTAGTTTTTGCCTTCTTTTTTGCGCACAGCCCATCTTTATAAGTTTTGCCCCATTTATACATCACAGCCAGCACAGGCCTTAAACTTTGCCCCTGTTTTGTAAGCGTGTATTCAACGCGCGGCGGCACTTGCGCGTATACTTTACGGTTTAACAGGCCGTCAGCCTCCAGCTTACGCAAATTGGCTGTAAGCATTTTTTGCGTAATCAAAGGCATTGATTTTTTAAGTTCTCCAAAGCGTTTTGTGCCGCCCAGTAAATCCCTTATTATCAGTACTTTCCATTTATCGCCTATCAAGGTAAGTGTGGTTTCAACGGGGCATAGCGGTAGTTTTTGTTTCATATAAAAAATACTCCTTACCGTCTAAATAGTATCTTTTTAGGTACTATATAACTTAAAAGTGCTTACTTTACAAAAGATACTTATAATTATTATTATACAATTATGTTTTGGAAAGGAGAATTATTATGAAAGGAAAAGTTGAAGTTATTGCGCAGGGGGCGGGTTTTACCGCTGTAAATACAGGCAAATTTGATGATTTGTTAAGCCATTCTTCGGGCGATATTAAGGGCAAATTATTTTTGAAGGATTATATAAAATCCACAGGGGCCGAAGTTTCTTTTGCTTTACTGCCTGCGGGTATGGAGCTGCCGTTTTTTCATTCCCATAAACAGAATGAGGAGATTTATATTATCATCAAAGGCCGAGGGCAGTTCCAGGTTGACGGGGAGGCCTTGCGCGTATCTGAAGGCAGCGTGGTAAGGCTTGCGCCCGCGCCGAGCAGGAGCTTAAAGAGCGACGATGACAGCGATATGGTTTTTATGGTAATACAGACTAAGCAAAACTCCCTGTCACAATGGACTTTTACTGACGGCAATATAGAGAAAACAGAACCTAAATGGCTTAAATAAAAACCGCTTAAAAACCCGCTTTAAAAGCGGGTTTTTTATGTGCAGATAAGGTAAAATATAAAAACATCACAAGCGGGGGAATTATGCAAATAAGGCTTGAAGAACCAAAAGACTATAATGAAGTGGAAAATTTAACAAGGGAAGCCTTTTGGAATGTCTACACCATGGGTTGCAGCGAACATCTTATCGCCCATAATATAAGGAAGGCAAAAAACTTTATGCCCGCGCTTGATTTTGTGGCCGTGGAAGACGGTGTGATAGTGGGCAATATTTTATTTACTCACTCGTCAATAATCTGCGCCGGGGGCCGTGCTATTAAGACGGCCACATTCGGCCCGTTCTCCGTATTACCCGCGCGCCAGGGCTGCGGTATAGGCCGCGCTTTAGTTGAACACGCTAAAAAAGCTGCGCAGGCTATGGGGATACCCGCTTTTATAATATACGGCGATCCTGATTATTATTGCAGGCTTGGCTTTAAACACGCTAAGGATTTTAATATAAGCGACGGCGAAGGCCGCTACCCTAAAGCGCATTTGGTATTGGAAGTTACTAAAGGCGCGCTAAACGGCGTAAGCGGTAAGTTTGAGCAGGATTCCAGCCCCTTTATTACAAAACCTGAAGACGTGGATAATTTTGACAAAGGTTTTGCTCCTAAGAAGAAAGAGGAAACAGAATCGCAGCGTAAATTCATTAAAACGGCAAGTGAGTTTTTATAAAAACAGCCCGCGTTAAAAGCGGGCTTTTTAATATAAAAACCAGCAGAATCATTATATAAAAACTTTGCCGCTGCGCATTAGCTGATGATAAAACAGCTATAATACTATAAGTATATTTACGGGGGAAGTTATGCAAAAGCATTGGTCAAAGGTAGAGTATCTGCACGAGAGCGTTAAAAACAAAAATATAATTTTGAAGGGCACAAAAAGCTATTACAGCAATGCCTGGACAACAGGGTTTGAAGACTATTGCGTCAGATACTTATACGGCGATGAATACAGCTTAAAAGCTTTTAATTTGCAGTGGGAAGCGGATAAACTTTATATAGGCAATTATGTAAGCATTGGCGCAGAGGCGGTAATAGTTATGGGCGGTAATAATACGCACAGGACGGACTGGTTTTCCCTGTACCCTTTTGCGCAAAAGATTAAAGAATCCTATAAATCCAAAGGCGATACGCATATCGGCGACGGTGTTTGGCTTGGAATGCGCGCCATGATTATGCCGGGTGTGCATATCGGGGAAGGCGCGGTAGTTGCTGCGGGCGCAATAGTAACTAAAGATTTGGAGCCCTATTGCTTATATGCGGGCGCGCCCGCTAAGCTGGTGCGAAAAAGATTTAGTGATGAAATTATAAAAAGATTGCTGGCCCTAAAAATATATGAAAAAAGCGAAAAAGACACTGATAAGCTACTTGAGTTTTTGTGCTCCGATGATATAGACGGCCTTGAAAAAGAGGCCGCGCAGATAAGGTAGCGCGTAAAGACTTCCTTTATGCGCCGCAATAACTTATTTAAAGCTTACGGTTGAAAGTATTTCATCAGCCAGTTTATTTGCAGCATCGGCATCGGAGTCTGTATTCGTAAATATCTGCAGGATTTCCAGATCATCCTGATTTACGCAAGTAATCTGGGCAGTGCGGTCTGCTCCTCTCCTCCAGTCTGACTTAAAGCATTGCCTGCCGTCAATAATTCGTTTATATGGTTGGAAATCAGGATCATCTATCTGGTCCTGATAAAGCGCCGCCCCGCCCTTATGGCAAGAATATATTATGGTATAGTCCGTCTCCGATATAAAATGCACAATAAAAGTATCTGTATTCCCGTCTTTCTGCGGTGGCAGCTTGCTGTAGTGCGCAAAGGACATCCCACAAGGATATTTATCCATTGGCATCGGGGTTTGTATGACGCTGCTTGGTTTTATGTCATTGCAGGCCGATAAAGTAATAATAGCGGTTAATAATAAGATATATTTTTTCATAAATAAACTCCGTTAATAAATTGTAGAAAATATATGATTAAAATTATATACCTTTTTTTATTTTTATTATAAAATTTAACAGGTGAGACAATATCCTAAATCAATCAGAGGTTAAACAAATGTCTAAAATAGTTAAACTTCTCGCTGTTGCGGCTTTAGTTTTGGGCGCAACGGCTTGCGCTAATAAGGACGTGCCCGCCAAAAGTCAGGAAGAGGCGGCTGCACAAGCTGTAAATACAAAAAATGTAAATGTGGAGGATAATAAAATGTATGTGCTTTTAAAAACTAATAAAGGGGATATCGTGCTTGAGCTGGACGCCAAAAAAGCCCCTGAAACGGTAAAAAACTTTGTTAATTATGTTAAGGACGGGCAGTATGACGGCACAGTTTTCCACCGTGTTATAAAGGGTTTTATGGTTCAAGGCGGCGGCATGAACGCGCAAATGCAGGAACGCAAAACGCGCGCCCCGATAATGAACGAGGCGGATAACGGCCTTAAAAACAATAAATATACAGTAGCAATGGCGCGTACGTCTGATCCTGATTCAGCCACGGCGCAGTTCTTTATTAATACGAACGATAATGACTTTTTGAACTTTAAATCGCAAACGACGCAAGGCTGGGGCTATGCGGTTTTTGGTAAAGTTATAAGCGGGGAGAAGGTTGTTGACGCTATTGAAAGCGTAGCTACAGCCAGGAAGTACCCGCACGACGACGTACCGGTAGAGCCTGTTACGATAGAGAAGGCTGAAGTCTTAGAAAACTACAATCCCGCCGCATAAGCAAGTTTTATTAAAACTTATTGCAATAAAAAGGCCGCCCCGTTATGGAGCGGCCTTTTTATATCTGTTTTACCATATTGTGTATTTCAAAATATAAAGCCCGAAATATTGCATTTGTAAAATATTTGTGGCTTCTATACCAGCCATGCATTCCCCGGAACCTAAAGCATTTGTTTATTTATAAATAAAGTATTTATTTTTAAATATAATAATTGTTAATATCGCCGATAAAGCTGCTGCAAGGCAACAGGCGAAGAGGCCGCAAATAATTAATGCGCTTTCAGAATCATAAAAAAATGGCAAGAAAAGACTAACTACCGGATCTAATATCCTATCCTGAATAAGGAATAGCGTGAACAGGACAGATAAAGCCAGAAATAAAAAAACAACGATAGCATAGCGTAGAATTATTCGTATGATTTTCATATTTTAAATAAAGCCCCATACCTCAATCGGTATGGGGCTTATAAAATCTGGCTCCCCGCGCTGGACTCGAACCAGCAACCCTTCGATTAACAGTCGAATGCTCCACCATTGAGCTAGCGAGGAATGTACTTATATTTTAATAAATAAATCCGTTATTGTAAAGCCCCTGCATCCATTTAAGGTTGCGGCGCTTTTACGTCCTGCTTATAAGAATATTTTACCATAAAATCCAAACTTATTTGTATTGTTTTTAACATTGCCCTCAACAGCATTGTCGGGCATAGCGTTTGTGCCGTAAAGCCCATAGATAACCGCAAATTCAAAGTTCGTCGCCGTATATTTTAAGCTTAGGTCAACTTCATAGGCGCGGTGGTCCCCGCGCGGCAGGTATTTCATACTCTCATATAAATATAAGTCCGCGGTAAAGCTTAAAGGCGGGAAGTCGTTTAGGCTGTACTCAATACTTGCATTATAAATTTTGTAATTTGCGATATCAGTTCTGTTGCCGGAATTATTATAGATATTTTGGGAGCTGAAGATATAGCCGTAATAACCGCCGGAGGAAATTGCGCTGAAGCCCTCATTGTCTTTAGTTTTATTATCCGTCAGTACGGCGCGTAATTTGTATAAACGTTTTATGCGGGACGAGTTATTTGTAAAACTCATATTAAAATTTAATAAATAGCCTTTCTTTTCTTCATTAACAGACTTGTTAAAATAAATTGTTTTAGTAATTTTCTTGCTGGTTGCGCCCGTCAAATAAGCTTTAAAGTTTTCATCTGCATAAACACTCAAAACCGCGCCGAAGATATTGGTATCGCTGATATCATTATTGCTTGTATAGGCAAAGGCTTCCAAAGCGGTAAAATCCATCAAGCCTATGCCGACGCTTCCGCCATAGATTTTATAGTTATCGCCATCGCCGTAAGGGCTAAGCGCCTCACGCGCTATTATAAAATCGTAGAAGAAAAGCCCCAGCTTGGCTGTAGCTCTTATGCCGTCTAAAGCGGTTGGCGCTTTGCCGTCAATTTCATACCTCGGCCCGTAATAAATTATTGACTCCTTGTTGTTGCGGGTATAGCTTTGTCTGCCTGCTTTGACTAGGAAATTACAATTCCTATAGATAACCGCCGCTGTTTGGAAGTTTATTTTGGCAGATGCATCTTTGTTCTTATTGTAAAACAAGTCGGCTTTTAGGGAAAAGTTGTCATAAATATCTAAACTCAAAGGCGCATTAAATTGTATTGCATAAAAATCGCTGTTTGCAGTGCGGGATGTTTCTTCCAGTTTAGTTTTATCATATCTGGTATAGATGTTTGGGTTGAATGTAAGTTTATCACCCAACTCAAAAGCTGCGGAGGCGGTTGTTAAAAGTGTAAAGTAAATTGCAGCAAGCAGCGCAGCTTTGATGCTTTTCATCATAAATATATTCTATTTAAGATGCTATGCAATTAAAATAACCTAATTATATTATTTGTTTTCCGTCGTAGAGGCCTCTTCCTCTTTTTGCTGTTGGGGATAAAACAATAAAGGCGGCGTTTTTTCGCTGCCGCGTTTTACCAGCGCGGCGGCTATAAGTATTACAAATATAACTACTGCGCCATACAGCGTAAAGGCCAGCCCTTTTTGCTCTAAAGTGAAGCCTATTATAAGCGCAAATATACTTTCAACCAATGCTGCGCTTGCGGCAAACAGGCCAAGGGTTTTTGTTCTTAATTGTACAGGCGTTGCGTTTAAGATTATTGTTATTACCATTGCCCCAAATGCGCCGAAAGGCAAACCAGATAAAAGTGAAGCCGCAGTAACTATACTTTGCGGCAAATTATAAATAAGCGAAAGCGCGGCTGCTATATATGCGCAATAGTTAACCGTAAGCAGCGTAAAGAAGCTGAAGCGCTTGCCCGCCGCCGCGAAATACAGCGCGCCGATAAATGCGCCCAGGCCAAATGCCGCCTCCAGCAAGCCCAGCATAAGCGGGCCGTGATTGAAGGTGTGGACATATGTCGGCAATATAAGCAGTTCCCAAGATTCCCCAAGTATAAAAAGCGGCAGCGTAAAAAGTATTACATACATTAAAAATTTATCGCGCTTTATATGGTTAATTACATCTTTATAAGCGCTTGTATTAGACGGATGCACAGCCTTACGTTTATTTAGCGTTACAGCCGCTAAAAGCGTGATAAGCAAACATAATACAGCGCATACCGCCCAGGCGTTAGCCGCGCCCCATGCAGCTATTATAAAGCCGCCTGCAAGCGGGCCTGCGACGGCCATAATGCCGTCTGCTGCTTCCTTAAGGGCCTCGCTCCTGTGCAGCGGCATAGCCGCGTAGCGGCTGTAGCTTGGCATAAGCGCCTGGCGGGCTACTTGCGCGGGAATATCAAAAAAACCGCTTAAAAGGATTATGCCCGATATCAATGCGGGATATGCATTGCCTGTAAATATAAGTACGGGGATTGAGGTAATAAGTATAAATTGTAAAAGCTCGCAAAAGAACATAGTGCGCGCGCGGCCGAATTTATCTATTATCACACCGCCCAGCAAAGCGGCAAATATGCCCGGGGCCAGGCTGGCAAAAGCGGCGATACCCATCCAGGTAAGGCTGCCTGTACTGCTTAAAATATACCAGGGCAAAAGCACCTGGAATATCTGGTTAACCAGGGAGGAAAGCCCTTCTATGCCCAGCAATATTTTAAGCGGCGCGCCGTTTGGCATTTTTGCCAATATAAATTTAATCATAGAGTTCTTTGCTAATTGCTAATTAAATTATATAAAATGATTTTGTAAGTACAGGGGGGATGTATGGCAGATTATAAAGACTACTATAAAATTTTAGGCGTTGATAAAAAAGCGAGTGAGGCTGATATAAAGAAAGCCTTTAAAACCATGGCGCGCAAGTATCATCCTGATATGCACGGCGAAGCGCAAAAGGCCGCGATGACCGAAAAGTTTAAAGATATAAATGAAGCTTATGAAGTCTTAAGCGATAAACAGAAAAGGAATGTATACGACCAAATAGGCGGCAGCGAATACCAAAATTATGCGCGCGGCGGCGGCGCTTCTGCCGGCGCAGGCGCAGGCGCTTACAGCCGCGGCAATCCTTTTGGCGGCGGCCAAACATATACTTACAGCGGCGGCGGCAACCCGTTTGGCGGCGGTGGCGGCGGGGGTTTTAACTTCCACAGTACAGGCGGTTTTGAAGCAGGGGATTTTAGCGACTTTTTTCAGCAGATTTTCGGCGGTATGGGGGGCGGCAGCCCATTTGGCGGCGGCGGATCTAACCCGTTTGGCGGTATGGGCGGGCGCGCAAGCCGCAGTGCGGGGCGCGGCGGATATTATGAGGAGCCTAATTTAGACAGCGAGGCTGATTTAACCCTTTCCGTTGAAGACGCTTACCGAGGCGGGCAGATGGGCCTTACCCTTGGCAACGGGCAAACTGTGCAGGTTAAACTGCCTTCTAAAATTGCTGATGGACAGAAGATAAAACTTAAAGGTTTGGGCCGCAAAAGCCAGGCGGGCGCGGGCGATTTATTTATCAATATAAAACTTAAGCCGCATCCCGTCTACAGGATAGAAGGCAGCGATATTTACCAAGCCATTGACATCCTGCCGTGGACGGCCGCTTTAGGCGGCTGCGCCTGTGTGCCTTTACCTGACGGCTCAAGCGTTAATATCAAAGTGCCCGCAGGAGTACAAAGCGGCAATAAGGTTAAACTGAGCGGTAAGGGGCTTGGGAAAACGGGCAATATGTTTGTACAGTTTATGATAAATAATCCCAAAACGCTTACAAAAACCCAAAAAGAGCTTTTTGCCAAATTGGCGGAAAGCTAATAATCTTAAATTAAGAAAAGTTCTAAACAAAAAGGCCTGCACAAATAATAAGTGCAGGCCTTTGTTTTTAGTTGTTCAGCTTTACTCTATTTTAAATAAGGATTCATTGCCTTCGGTTGCGGGCACGCCGATGGAGGAGCATATCTTCTGCCCGGTCGCGTCTTTTGCCTCGCACATAATTGTGTCCTCTGAATAGTCGCCGCGTATCTCGTAATTATAAGATGATCCGCGCGGCGTCGCGCTTATTCTTGTATCGCCGATGACATAAATAAAATTACCGGTGGTAATTTTATTGCCTTCAATCACTGTCGGGTTCCTGGAGCGTTCTGTGCCCGATGGTTTTACGTCCAATGCGACAAATGACTTGGCGGGCGTTCCGTTTTCCGCTATAAATTTAGCCTGCGCCGCTACAGAGTGCGCTACAAGCTTTATAGCTTCTGATGCGCGGCCCTTCTCCACAGAGCTTAAATAGTTAGGATAGGCCATCATCATCATACCTGCTATTATTATTACTACTACCATCATTTCAAGCAGCGTTAAACCTTTATTATTCATACGGGTTCTCCTATTTTAATTTGCTTAAGTCAGCCGTACCGGAAAGTAAAACATTAATACCGTTAAGTAAAGCAAGGCGGTTGTTTCTGATCTGTTCATCATCAGCCGCTACCATTACTTTAGCAAAAAAATCTTCAAGCGGGTTTTTGAAGGCCGCCAGTTGTTTAAAGACTTCCTTGCAGCTCGCCTGCGTAAGCGGTACGGGTATTGCAAGCAGGGCTTCTTTAATCTGCTTGTAAGCTGCGTATAAAGTTTGCTCTGCGGGTTCTTTAAGCAAGGCTTCATCAATGGTATTGCCCGCTTCTTTGCCTTTAAGTATATTAGTTACCCTTTTTGCAGATTGGCCTACAGCGGCAAGTTCGCCGTTTTGGCGCGCTTCATGCAATACTTGCGCTATTGTCTTAAGTTCGGGCAAAGATTTTCCTTTAATATCAAGTACGGCGGCTATCTCATCGCCGCTGATGCCTTCCTGCTCAAGTACATTTATAAAACGCTGGAGCAAAAAGCCTTCAAGCTCGGCGATTTTGGAGTTTTGAACCTCGGGTAAAAGCGTGGCGGCCGCGGCCGTCAAATCTGCAAGCGTGATATTGATATTTTGGTCCAATATAATCCTTACCGCGCCCATAGCCTGGCGGCGTAAGGCATAAGGGTCTTCACTGCCTGTGGGGATTTGGCCCATAGCAAAATTTGCCGCAAGCGTATCAAGCTTGCCTGCAAGCGATACTAAGGCGCCTTCCTTATTTTTAGGCAGGCAGGAGGAGGCTGTAAGCGGCAAATAAAACTCCGCCATAGCGTCTTGCGCGGCGGCGGTAAAACCCGCTGCTCCCGCATAAATACTGCCCATATAGCCTTGCAGTTCGGGGAATTCATATACAACGCCGCTTGTTAAATCCGCATAACAATACTTTGCGGCAAGCTCGGCGTCTTTGGTTTGCTGCTGAGTAAAATTTAAGCTCTTTGCAAGCTCGGCGGTAAGTTTTTCAACGCGCTGCGTCTTTTGCAGCATATTACCCATACCGTCAATAAAGTTTACCGTTTCAAGTTTTTGGCGCATATTGTCCAAGCCGCGCTCTTTATCATTTTCAAAGAAGAAAACCGCGTCTGTAAGGCGCGCTGTCATAACATTTTTAAAGCCTGTGCGCACTTCATCCTGGTTTACGGAGATGCCGTCGCGCACCGCTATAAAATGCGGTTGCAGCTCGCACTTAACATTAAGCACGGGGAACATCTTTATCTGTTTTTTAAGAACGGTTGTTGTAAGCTCTTTAGGCAAAGTTAGGAACCTTGCGTCAAAATCGCCTGAAAGCGCGATAGGATGCTCCGTAAAAGAGACTGTTTCCGTAATCAAATCTTCGTCCATATCGGCCTCATAACCCAGCGCGTTGGCCGCTGCGGTTAAAGATTTTATGAGGACGGCTTTCCTTTCATCTATCTCAACCAAAATCGGCTGCGGCTGGTTGCGCAGTATTTCAATATAAGAATCTGCGTCTTTAACCTTAATCGGCTTTCTGCCGAAGGAGGAAAGCGGATAAGTGCCGCGCGCGGATTTGACGCCCGCCACGCTAAAATTGATTGCCGTTGCCCCGTATAAACCCATAAGGCTGCGGATTGGGCGCGCAAAGAGGAAGCCACCCTCCTCCCACACCATATTTTTGGTGAAGGTAAGGCCTTTTATAATTTGCTCAAAAACAGCGGGCAAAAGTTTTGCCGTGCTTTGGCCTTTAATTTTTATTTTGGCGTAAATGAAGGGGCCCTTCTCAGTTTCAACAATTACAAGCTGCTCTGGTTTTATGCCGTTTTTGGCGGCAAAACCTGCCGCTTGCGGCGTAAAGGCGCCTTCTTTATTTTTAAGTAAAGCGGCGGGCGGCCCTTTGACTTCTTTTTGTATGTCTTCGCTTTTGGGGGCAAGGTTCTTGATTTCCAAAGCCAGCCTTTTATAGGTGCCAAAAGCGCGCAGGCTCTCATATTTTAAATTGTAGGAGGCCAAAATATCTTTCGCCAAAGTTTCCATTTGGCTTAAGGTCGGTAATAAAAAGCGGGCGGGCAAATGCTCGGTGCCGATTTCAAGTAAAGTGTTTTTCATAATTATTTATCCGTTTTCTCTTGTTTTTCTTGTGGCTCGTTGGCTTTTATATATTCCGCCGCGCAGAGCTTTGCAAGGCCGCGGATTTTGGCGATGATATTTGTCCTGTCTGAAACAGATATCGCGCCGCGCGCCTCAAGGATGTTAAAGTAATGGGATACTTTCATCGCCGCGTCATAGGCGGGCAGGTATAAACCCTTTTTGCAAAGCGCTTTGCACTCCGCTTCGTTTTCTTCCACATAACGGCGCAGGTGCTCTATATTGGCTTCCTTAAAATGATAGTGGGAGAATTGGCGCTCGCTTTCTTTTACAAGTTCGCCATAGGTGGTGGTATCGTTCCACATAAGGTCAAAAATACTATCCTTCTTTTGGCAGTACATGGCGATGCGCTCAAGGCCGTAAGTAATCTCCGCCGTGATAGGTTTTAAGGTATTGCCCGCCATAATTTGGAAATAGGTAAACTGCGTAATTTCCATACCGTCAAGCCAGATTTCCCAGCCTACGCCGCTTGCGCCTAATGTGGGGGACTGCCAGTCATCCTCAATCCAGCGTACGTCGTGCTGGCGCGGGTCAAGCTTTAAAGCTTTGAGCGAATTTAAATAAAGCTCCTGTATATTTTCGGGGCACGGCTTAATGATTACCTGAAATTGATAGTACTTGCCAAGTCTGTTAGGGTTTTCGCCGTAGCGGCCGTCGGCCGGGCGGCGGCAAGGTTCCACATAGCAGCAGCTTGTCGGCTTGCTTGTAAGCGAGCCGAAGAAGGTCGCCGGATTAAATGTGCCCGCGCCTTTTTCTAAGTCATAAGGTTGGATGACGATGCATCCCTGCTTCTTCCAATAGGTTTGAAGCTCGTGTATAATATCTTGAAAGTTCATATAATTAATTATAGTAAATTTAAACGCTGCGGGCTGGCCCGCGTATAAGGGGATTAAATGGAGATTTTACCTGACGGCAGTCTTAACTTTTACGCAAGTAAAGCTAAAGCTTGGATTGTAAGTTCTGTTTTTACTGCGGGCATTATTATGGGGCTTATTCTTTTTATATTCGGAAAATCCGCAGCGGGGCTGATAATTGCTGTGATATCGGGTTCATTCTTATTCTTTTTTTCAAAGCCTGTTTTGGACCGTGAGGCTTTTGTAAAAATAAACGGCGATATGATTGAGCTTTACGGCTGCGTTCCGCTTAATCTGGGGGATGTTAAAGGTACAAGGATGCAAAGCTTAAGGGGTAACCGCCTGCTTATCTTTGACGTGGCCGATATCTCTAAATACAAACCCAATCTTTCGCAAAAGACTAATAATTTATGCGGCTTCGGCTATTTCTATCTTGATATTAATATATTGTCGGAAGAGGATAGGTTTATTTTACGCAGCGAACTTTCAAAGCATTTCCCCGTAACTTATTTTTAAGGAGATTTTATTATGAAGATTTTACCTGACGGCAGCCTTAATTTTTATACAAGTTTAAACCAACTTGTCCTTGCGGGTTTTGCGCCTGTTTTGGGCATTGCGGCGGGTTTGGTTATATATTTCAGCGCGGGCGATATTATCGGGCTTTTGCTGACTGTTGCCGCAGGCGTATTTTTGTTTTTTGTTCTAAAGACGGCTTTTGCAGGCAAGCCGCTGGTAACTTTAAAAGATTCCGATCAGGCCGGCGCGGTAATTGTTCTTAAGGGCTGCGCTCCTCTATTTTTGGAAGATGTAATAAAAGCGCAGGCAAAAACCGTTAAGGCCAGCAATTTTATTATTTTTGACGTGCCTGAAGACAAAATGCCCAAATACAAAGTTACGGCTATACAGAAAATTAATTTTAAGATGGGTTTAGGGTATTTTTGTACGGATGTTAATATGCTTTCCAAAAAAGACAAAGCTGTATTACGCGCGGAACTTTCCAAACATTTTGACACGCCTGAATTTTAAATCTAAGTTTATTAATAAGCCAAAGCGGGCTCTAAAGCGGTTTCCTGCAAAGCTGTTTGGGCCTCTATCGGGGTGGATTCCAGCTGCTCTATTGTGCGCAGCGGGTAATTAAGATAGCGGTTTAAAAAACGCTGGCATACATAACGCGATTTGTTGATGTTTACCAATTCTTCCTCATTTTGCGGCGCAAGCTCATTTAAAGGCGCGGTGTGCATCTTCTGCCAAAAATCCTGCGGTATATCAAGGACGGGCTTTTCCAATAATCCAAAACCGCCAAGCTGCATAAGCCTTAAAAGGAAGGCGGGGGCAAAGGCGTAGTTAGGTTCGTACTTATCAAGCTGCATAAGCGAGGAATGTAAAAGGCTGAATTTATCGGGATTTGGCTGTTCCTCAGGCGTTAGGCGGTACATAAGATCGCAAAAATGCAGCGCAAGCTCCGTCTTTTTATAATCTGCTCTCAGCGAAGGGTAAACCGTTATAAGCTTGCCGCCCGTTACGCAGCCTATGGAAGCATTAGTCTTAATATATATGCGTGCGCACGAGCAGGAAAAAGGCTCGCTTATCGCTTTAAGGCGCGACGCGCTTTTATTTACGCCGGGGAAACGCAAGTTAATGCGCCCGTGTTCAAGCGAATAAACGCTTGTTATACGGTCGCTCTCCCTAAAATGCTGGCGCAAAAGCACGATAATATTATCGGTAAATTCCATATCAAATATAATATCAAATTGCGGCGGGTACGGAGCAAACGTCAACCCACTCCCCGCCTGTTACGCGCTGTAAATCGGCCAAAGATATTTTTACGGCATTATTCGGCGCGCCCGCTGCGGGGTATACAGGGTCAAAGGTTTTAAGGCTTTCATCAAGATATATTTTAACGCCCTCTTTAAGCGCAAAAGGGCATACGCCGCCTATAGGATGGCCTGTAAGATTTTGGACTTCCTCGGAATGTAAAAAGCGCGGCTTTTCTTTAAAAAAGTCTTTAAATTTTTGGTTGCTTACGCGCGCGCACCCCATGGCAAGCACTACTAAAACGCCTTCCTTGGTTTTAAAGGAGAGGGTTTTAGCTATGCGCCCCGGTTCGCAATTTAAAGCGGCGGCGGCCTTTTCCACCGTAGCGGTGGAGGCGGGCAGCTCTATATAATTGTCTAAAAGATTATTCTGTTTAAGTTGTTCTTTTACGGATTCAACATTATTCATATCAGGCTTTCCCCTGTTGTCATTTTAAGGTATAATATTAAAGCAGTAGTTTAATTTTAACATTATTTTTGAAGTGTTAGAAAAAACTTCCAAAATATAATATAATAAGAGTACTATGTTACCTACATACAGACCAAATAATAGCAAAAGAGCTAAAGCCATCGGCTTCAGGGCAAGAATGTCCACCGCCGGCGGCAGGAAAGTACTTTCGGCCCGCAGAGCAAAAGGCCGCAAGGAACTTATTCGCAAGTAATATTGTGAGTGAATTCGGTCTTGCTAAAAACGACAGGATATACCTTCGCAACGATTTTAAAGCAATTTTAGAACGCGGTTTGAAGGTGTATGGCGACGGTATTGTTTTATGGCACAGACCCAGTCCGCAGCTGGAAGGGCAGCAGCCCCATAGAGGGCGGATCGGCATAATAGTTTCAACCAAGTTAGGCAATGCGGTGTGCAGGGTGCGCTGTAAGAGACTTTTAAGAGAGGTCTTTAGGCTTAACAGACATTTATTGAATGAAGGCGCGGATATTATTGTGAGGCCCCAAAACGCAACAAAGTTTTGCGATTATGCTTCCGCCCGCGCGGCGTTCTTTGCAATAGCGAAGAAGGCTAAAATTTTAAAAGGCTGCAAGGATCTTTAGCCGTTTGCCCTTACCTTCGGCCTTTAAATAAATTTTTTAATGAAAAAACTTTTGCTTTTTTCTATACGGGTATTCCAAAAGCTGGTGCGCCCGTTACTGGGACAGCGCGGTGTGTGCAGGTTCTACCCTACATGCAGCGCATATGCCCTTGAAGCGATTGAGAAACACGGCCCCGCGCGTGGCAGTTGGCTTGCGGTTAAACGGGTATGCAAATGCCATCCGTTTCACCCCGGCGGGTGGGACCCTGTACCATAATAGTCTGTTTAGGCCTACGGGCCTCTGTCTTAAACAGTTTTTGTGCACTGTTGTTTGCCAGAGGATAGTATGGATAAAAATTTTTTTATAGCTTTAGCCGTATCCTTAGTATTATATATGGGGTACAGTCATTTTGTACCGCAGGATAAGGCTTCAGTAACACCGACAACCGCAGTAACCCAAACCCAAGACACCGTTGCAAGCTCAACGGTAACGGCGGCCAAACAGGCGGCAACCCCCATAGCAGCCCCCGCCAAAGAAGAGAAGGAAACCCTTTATACAATAGAAATCCCTACAGCCGATATCACGCTTACATCTAAAGGCGCGGCAATCAAAGATTATATTTTTAAAGATGTTATAAAACCCGTCAACCTTACGCCTTACGCGGGTGACGGCTATTTTGCGACCTTGCCTTCAATCAACTTTACCAAAGTGGAATCGGCCGAAGGCGATATCGCTTTTAAAGCGCAAGTCGCCGAGGGATTGAGCCTTGTTAAGACTTATGACTTCAGCCGCGATAACGGGATTGGTAAAATCAGCCTTAAATTTGTAAACAGTTCCAAGACGGATTTAGACGTCTCAAACCTTTTTGTCAACTTAGGCCCCGGTTTAAATACAGTCAAGAGCGAGGAAAGTGAAAACCCCGCCAATTGGCGCGCCATTTGTATGATTAAAGAGGAAGGCAAAAAGAAGCCGAGCGTCAACCAAATAAGAACTAAAGAGATGGACAACCCTTCAAAGTTGGAAGAGGCCTGCCGCAACTGGATTTGGAGCGGTATTGAAAACAGATACTTCCTAGTGGCTTTCATCCCGCAAGATTGGACGACGGCCGCCAACCAGCTTAAATTCAGCGAACATTTTGTATATAATAAAGATTCTTTCTTCGGGCTTTTCGGCCAAAAGGCAGTAAAGGGCCCGCAGCTTGATATCAGCCTGCCCAAAATAGTGCCCGCCAATGGCGAGCTTAACTTGGACGCGGACTTTTTTATCGGCCCAAAAGATTATAATAATCTTCTTAAACTTCCTTATAATTTAGAAAGGTCAATACAGTTTGGTTTCTTCGGCCAGTTTGGCAAATGGGCGCGCAACCTGCTTGAATGGTTGTACGGCATTACGCATAACTACGGCTGGGCCATTGTTTTGATGACTGTCCTTATACAGATTTGTCTTTTCCCGCTTACTTATAAGCAGCTTAAATCCGCCGCTGTGATGCAGAAAATCCAGCCCGAGATGAAAAGATTGCAGGAAAAGTATAAAGGCGATCCCGCCACCCAGCAGCGTGAGCTTATGGCGCTTTATAAGAAGTACGGCGCCAATCCTTTAAGCGGCTGCCTGCCTTTGTTTATACAACTGCCGATATTCCTGGCTTTGTTTAATGCGCTTAGGACTTCATGGGCATTGCACGGCGCGCCGTTTATTTGGTGGATTACGGACCTTTCCGCCAAAGATCCTTACTATGTACTGCCTATTGCAATGGGTATTATAATGTTTGTACAGCAGAAGATGACGATGCCCGCAACTATGGAAGATAATCCTTCCATGGCGATGATGAAGTGGATGCCGGTTTTTATGACGGTAATCTTCTTGAACTTCCCTGCCGGTCTTACTTTGTACTGGTTTGTGAGCAACTGCATCAGTTTTGTAATAAATTTAGTTTTAAAAAGAAAGCTTGCCGCGGCTAAATAGGCGGATTAAAGGAGAATTTTAATTATGGCCAGAAAAGAAATCAAATCGCAAGGTAAAGACGTAGCTACCGCGATAATTAAGGGTTTAAACGAGCTTGGCAGAAGAAGAGACCAGGTTGAAGTTACCGTCATCCAGGAAGAGAAGCAGGGCTTTTTGGGTATCGGCGGCAGGCCCGCAATAGTGCAAATTATTGAAAAGAAGTGGGATTCGGAGCATTCCACACCTATGAAGCCCAGGGCACCTAAATCAGACAGGCCTGCAAAGAAATCTTTTAAAGACAGAAAGAAAAAAGATTTTAAGCGCGGCAGCTCCAAACACCGCGTAGAAAAGTTTGTTACCCCCAAAACCCCCAAGGAAAATGAGCCGCAAAAACTGCCCTCAGCGGAAATACAAAATGCCGTAATCCCGCAAAATATGCAGGAACCGATGAAGGAAGCGAAAGAGACTTTAGCGCAAATCCTCCAATACATGGGCGTTAAGACTGAAAATTTGAATGTCTGGTGGGACGGCGTGCAGGAAAGGGTTTTACTTACTTTTGATTGCGATCATCCCGCAGTAGTTATCGGCAAAGAAGGCAAAACATTGGAATCCATCCAGTATATCATAACGCTTGTTATCAGCAGGCATTTTGACAAGCCTGTCTCTGTAATAGCCGATACGCAAAACTACTGGCGCAAGCTGGAAGACAAAATTGATTCTGAAATTGACCGCGCGGTATCTATGGTAAAACGCACGAAGAAAGATTACCGCTTCCGCCCGATGTCAGCCCAGATAAGGCGTTATGTCCACCGCTATGTGGTTAATAATGACGCCGTAACAACGATATCTGAAGGCGAAGGCAAATGGCGCAAAGTAGTGCTTAAATATAATGGCAAATCCGAGGAACCTGAAGCCGTAGTATCCTTGGCGGACCAGGAGCTTACAGACGAAGCCAAAGCCGCTTTGGAAAATAATACGCCGCATATCGCGCCAGAGCAGGCCGCCTGTGAAGCGCAGCCGGCAATAGCCGATACGGAATCAGCCCAGCCCGCGTCCGAGCCCTCACCCGTAGTTAATGCGCCCGATGCTTCTGAAATGACTGTTGAAGAATCTAAAGTAGACGCGCAGCCTATGGATAATCTTATCGCGGCAAACCAGGCCGCCGCTTTAGACGGCATTGGCGATACGCCCGCAGCGCAAGCAACACCCGCCGCTGAGCCTGTTGCCGCAGAAGAAGCCGCGCCGCTTGCACAAAACGCGCCTGATGCGCCTGTTGAGCCGCAAGCGCCTTGCATCAATGAAGAAAAAGGTGAAGGCTGCTGCTGCCAAAACAATACCGAAAGCGGTTGTGATTGCAAAAACAATGCCGAAGGCGGTTGCGATTGCCAAAATAACCCTGAAAGCGGTTGCGATTGCGCTGACCGCCCGATAGAGACGCATTGCGGATGTAATACCCCGGCCGCCGGCCGGGAAGGCGAAGGGAAGTAGTTTTTTGACCCTATAATA
This sequence comes from uncultured Elusimicrobium sp., assembly GCA_964415545.1. GTDB lineage: Bacteria > Elusimicrobiota > Elusimicrobia > Elusimicrobiales > Elusimicrobiaceae > Proelusimicrobium. The sequence continues at coordinate 98,057 of CAYQAU010000001.1, read as the reverse complement.
CGCAAGGTTTTACAGTATAAAACGGCCCCTTTTAAAAGGGGCCGTTTTTGTTTGGGAAATACCTCAAAAAAAAGTAAAATATAATTAATTAAATTTTTGGGCAAATTCAGTAAAGCTTAAGTATAATTTTATGTTTAAAAATGACACCATTGCTGCTTTTTCAAGCGCGCCTTCAAGCGGCGCCGTGGCTTTGCTTAGGATATCAGGCCAAGATGCCCTAAAGGCCGTGGCGGCGCTTACCGCTAAAAATGAATTTAAGGACCGTTATGCAACGCTCGTAAAAATCTACGACGGCAAGGACGTCCTTGATTCTGCTGTGCTGACTGTTTTTAAAGCCCCGCGCAGTTATACCGGCGAGGATGTGGCAGAGCTTACGCTGCACGCAGGCCCGTATATAAAAAGCCGCATACTGGAACTTTTATCCGCCTTAAAAGTGCGCCCCGCCAAAGGGGGGGAGTTTACTTTAAGGGCATTCCTCAACGGTAAAATGGACCTTGCAGAAGCCCAGGGCGTAGCAGATATCATCGCGGCCAAAAACCGCGCCGCGCATAGAGCGGCGGTAAACAGTTTGGACGGCAAAGTATCGGCGAAGTTTAAAGAAATCAGGGACAGCCTGATAGACTTGCTGGCGCAAACGGAAGTGCGTATAGACGATGTTGACGATGAAATGCAGCCGCTTGATACCCCAAAAGCCGTAAAACAGCTTGATAAAATCCGCAAAACTATAGGCGCAGTAGCGGCCACGTTTAGCAGCGGCAGGCTGGTTAAAGACGGCATAAAAACGGCTATTGTAGGCGTCCCCAACAGCGGTAAAAGCAGCCTTTTAAATACTTTGGCGGGTTATGACAGGGCCATAGTATCGCCCGTCAGCGGTACCACGCGCGATACGGTTGAGGCTTCTGTAGAAATTGACGGCTTTAACCTTTTGCTTATAGACACAGCGGGCATCCGCAACCATTCGCTTGACCCTGCGGAGCAGGAAGGTATGCGGCGCAGCAAAACGGCGGCGCAAAACGCGGATATAATTATCTTCCTCAAAGATTTAAATATAGAAGACGCACCCGTACAGGATAAACTTTTGGAAGAAGTTTCTGCGCTCGGCAAAAAAGTTATTACCGTTATAAATAAGGCGGATTTGCCGTACAGAAAGCCGTCAAAGGACGAGCTTTTAGTCTCCTGCCGCACGCGCCAGGGCATAGAAGAACTTAAGAAAAAGATTATTGAAGCCATCGGCTTAAGCGCTTTGCAGGAGGATGATATTATAATAACCTCAGCAATCCAGTACGAGGCCTTAACCGCTGCCGCCAAAGAATTAAAGGCCGCAGCTGAACATACAAAAGATTTGGAGCTGCTGGCCGAGCATCTGCGCAGCGCGCTCATCCACTTAAAACAACTGATAGGCGATGTTACGCCCGATGATGTATTAGATATAATTTTCAGCAAATTTTGCGTTGGTAAATAAGGATTTATAATGTTTGTTTATGATACTGTTTTTGACGTAGTTGTCATCGGCGGCGGCCACGCGGGCTGCGAGGCTGCTTTAGCCGCTGCTAAAGCGGGCGCAAAAACCTTGCTTATTACTCAAAATTTAGATACTGTTGCGCAGATGTCCTGTAATCCGTCAATCGGCGGTATAGCAAAGGGCCAGATAGTGCGCGAGATTGACGCCTTAGGCGGCAGTATGGGCCGTGTTACGGATATTGCGGCTGTGCATTACCATATGCTTAATACGGGCAAAGGGGAGGCCGTGTGGTCCCCGCGCGTACAGTGCGATAAGAAGATCTACCAGTTTACCTATAAGCAATTCCTTGAAGAGCAGCAAAACCTCCATATAATCCAGGATGAAGCCAAAGAGCTTATTACCGATGATAAAGGCGTAGCCGCAATAGAGACTTTAAGGGGTACGCGCTACCTTACAAAAACTGCGGTTGTAACTACGGGCACATTCTTAAAAGGCACTGTGCATATCGGCAAAGTTATGTTAGACGGCGGGCGTTATAATGATATCGGCGCAAATTATTTTGGTGAAAGTTTAAAAGCTTTGGGTATTAAAACAGGCCGCCTTAAAACGGGTACGCCTATGCGCATAAACGGCAGGACGGTGGACTTTTCTAAATTTACGCCGCAGCCGAGCGATAATCCTTTTACGCCGATGTCCGTTTTCACCAAACCGTTTAAGCGTGATTTTTTGCAATGTTATATCGGCCGCACTACAGAGGCTACCGCCGAAGTATTGGCGGAGCACAGTAAAGAATCGGCTTTATACAGCGGCAATATAAAATCCGTAGGGCCGCGTTATTGCCCGTCAATAGAAGATAAAGCCGTCAAATTCCCCGAGAACAAAAGCCACCCGCTGTTTTTGGAGCCTGAAGGCTTAAATACGACGGAGTATTATATACAAGGCTTCTCCACCAGTATGCCCGAGTATGTGCAGTATAAACTTTTACAATCAGTGCCGGGGCTTGAAAACGCGCAGATAGTACGCGCGGGTTATGCTATAGAATATGATTATTTTGACCCTATGGAACTATCAGCCAATTTAGAGGTAAAAAAAGTAAACGGTTTGTTTTTTGCGGGCCAGATAAACGGTACTACGGGTTATGAAGAAGCCGGCGGCCAGGGCCTTATAGCGGGTTTAAACGCGGCATTAAAAACCAAAAATTTACCGCCTTTGATTTTAAGAAGGGACGAGGCATATATCGGCGTACTTATAGACGACCTTGTAACTAAAGGCGTCAACGAGCCTTACCGAATGTTTACCTCCCGCGCGGAATACCGCATAATGCTGCGCAGCGATAATGCTGATTTGCGTTTAAGCGGTTATGGCATAAAATACGGCCTTTTGCCGGCTGAATATCAAACGGCTTTCAATAACTATAAAGCCGCGGTGGAAAGGCTGACGGCCGATGAAAAAGCCTCCATTGACGAGTCATCCTTCGCGCCGTGGCAGCTTGCCGCCGCGCAAAACAGCGCGCGCATAATACGCAAATACGCAGGATATTTGGACCGTAATATAAAAGACGCAAAAGCCTTAGAAAACGCCGATAAAATTATTATCCCCGAAGGCTTTGAGCCTTCACAAGTCAAAGGCATTTTAATTGAAAGCAGCCAAAAACTTGCCAAAGTAAAACCCGCAACATTAGGCCAGGCAAGCAGGATACCGGGCATTACGCCTGCGGATATCCAGCTTATTGCTGTTAATATAGAAAAGTTCAGAAGGGCAAAAAATGGATTATAGAAATGATTATATAAAGGCCCTGGGGCTTAATTTGGACGGGGTGCAGCTCTCCCAACTTGAGGGCCTGTTAAATTGCGTGTGGGAAAAGAAGGACGTTCTTAACCTTACCAGCGTCAAAGATAAGCAGGAGATTTTAGACAGGCATATCTTAGACGGTCTTACAGCGGCCCCTTTAGTTAAATGCAATACCCTGGCGGATTGCGGCGCAGGCGCGGGCTATATAGGTTTAAGCTTAAAAATAGCTTTGCCTGACGTACATATAACCTTAATAGAAAGCCTTGAACGCCGCTGCGCTTTTATGGAGTGGGTAATTTATAAACTGGGCCTTAAGAATATAAAAGTTTTAAATGCCCGTTTAGGGTTTGGCGATTTGGGCAAATTTGATTTTGTAACAGAGCGCGCAATGGGCAAAATAGATGATGTTTTACCTTTGTGCGCGGGCATATTGGCTAAGGGCGGCCGCTTTGCGGCTTACCAGGCGGCCGGCAGTAATTACAACCCTGAAACATTAAAAAAATGTTTAATGGAAGAAGAGGCATCATACCCGTATATTTTGCCGGCAGAGGAAAAGGAAAGGAAACTGGTTGTTTTTAAATGGATATAGTTAAGAAGATAAATATTTTGATAGGTCTTATGCTTGGCGCCTTTATAATCTTTGTTGTGGCGGAAAGTTTTTTAATGCCGCCCCAAAATAAGGACGAGGCGCGCTTTAATATTTTAGCCAAAAAACAAAAAAATGACGAAGAAGAAAACCTTATTAAAAATATTTTTAAGACTGAACCTCCCGCCAAAAATAAATCAGGCCTGCCCGCTACCATAGATGCAACTGAAGTGCCGTCAACGGATGTCCTCTCAGTGGATGCACCCTCAACAAACAATATGCCAAATATCCTTTCCCAAGAACACGGGGCCGCAGGCTTTTATAACGGCCAAAACGGGCAGGAGCCAAACCGCGATTATTTAAGTATGTTAAGGCAAAAGATGCAACAACAGGGCAATTTTTGGGCGCCTCCGCCAGACGGTTTTTTCTCCGCGATATCAAAAAGCTATCTTATCTACAGGGAGCAGATGCAGATTAATGACGACCTTAAAAGCCTTTTAGACGGCATACACAACGGTTTTGTTAAGGAGACGGTTCCATTTTCAATATTTGTAAGATTCCCCAAAATACTGCTTATGCTTTTTAATACGAAGGAAAGTTATATGGCCTATACCTCCAAGCCCGATTGGTCCCTTGCCAGCACCGATATAGACGCGGGCGCAATTTATATTATGGAAAGCGCGGATTTTAAAGGCACTGTAGTCCACGAGCTTACGCATATAGTTTATGACGGGTTTTTCCTGCCGCAAGAATCCCCGCTTTGGTTGAGCGAGGGCTTTGCCGTATATCTGCAGGCTATGGCCCAAAACAGGGAAAAAAACCGCTGGCTTGTGCGCAATATAGACACTTTGCGCCGCGGCTATTATATTGATTTTGATGAGTTTGCAACCGTGGATTCTCTGGACGGGTTTGAGAAGGAAGACATCGCGCTTTGGTATGCGCAGGCCTTCAGCGTGGTGGATTATTTGATTAATACAAAATCTAAAGACGGGTTTTACCAATTTTCAAAAAATTTAAAAGACGGCATGCCGCTTGGCCGCGCATTGTTTAGGGCTTACGGTATGCCTTTTAATACGCTTTCAGCATTAGAGTATGCCTGGCAGGCGGATTTGCAGCGCCGCTATACAGGCAGGGGGCAGCGCAATGCACAATAAATGGACGCATATACCCATCCTCGCGCGGGAAATCGCTAATTTGCTTTTGACTGATCTTTCAGGCATATATCTTGACGGCACCTTGGGCTTAGGCGGGCACAGTAAATACTTTTTAAGCCGTTTAGACTCAAGCGCGCGCATCATCGGGCTGGATAAAGACGCGGCCGCAATAAAGATGGCGGTTGAAAACGCGGCCGACGCGCGCCTTATCCCCTTTAACCTTAGCTATTTGCAGGCGGCCGACGCTTTAAAAGAGGCGGGTTTTGGCGGCGGCGCGCACGGCGCATTATTTGATTTGGGCTTAAGCTCTTACCAGTTGGATGACGCGGCCAGGGGCTTTAGCTTCCAACAAGCGGGCCCGCTTGATATGCGCTTTGACTCAAACCAGCCGCTTACGGCGCAGGTTATCATCAATACCTGGGGCTATGACGCCATTGAAGATATACTTAAAAAATACGGCGGGGAAGTTTTTGCGCCCAAAATAACTGCGGCCATTATTATGCAGCGCAGGGAAAAGCTTTTTGAAACTACTTTAGAACTTGCAAAGCTTATAGAATCAATTTGCCCCAGAAGCGGCAAAACGCATCCCGCTACGCGCACCTTCCAGGCATTGCGCATCGCGGTTAATGACGAGCTGGCCTGCGTGGAAAAGCTGCCCTCAATCTTGCCTTCAATAATAAAAACTGGCGGGCGCGCGGCTGTGCTTACCTTCCATTCTACGGAAGACAGAATAATAAAATACGCTTTTAAAGAACTTGCCGCAACGGGCAAGTGGCGGCTTGTAAATAAAAAAGTTATAGAGCCTGATTTTGAAGAAGTAAAAGCAAACCCGCGCGCAAGAAGCGCGAAATTAAGAGTAATAGAGAGGCTGGCGTGAAGGTACTGCTGACCATATTAATACTGGGTATATTTGCCTTGCTTTTTACTATGCAAAGCTTGCAGAAGGAGCGCACAGGCTACCTTGCGGCGGCCGTGATGGAAGATATAGGCTTTAAGGAAGCGCGCAACCAATATATGCGTTATAAAATAGGCATATATAAATCCCCTGATAAAATTTTACCGTTGGCCCAAAAGCAGGGTTTTGTGATTATTGACCCGCAAAAAATTATTGTTTTAAAGGAAAACCAAGGTGAACATAAAGGCAAGAATTAAAATTTGCGGGCTTTTATGTTTTGTCCCTGCGCTTTGTATATGTATAAGATTGTTTTATATGCAGACTTTCCGCCACGGCGAGTTTGCGCTTAAGGCGGAAAAGCGCGCCTATACCCATACCGCAAAAGACATCCTGCGTGGCAAGATTGTGGACCGTAACGGCATAGTATTGGCCGAGTCCCTAAAAACCTACTCTATAGGCATAAGCAAAAGAAATGTTAATGACAAGGAGGCGCTTTTAAACGCGCTTGCCAAAACTACCGATATCACCAAGGCCGAGCTTAACCGTAAATGGAATAAAAGCCGCAATTTCTTTTACGCGCAAAAAGGCGTTACGCCTTTGCAGTATGAGGCTTTTGAAAATATTGTCCGTTCTAAGCGGCTTACGGGTATTGAGATTGAGGACGAATACACCCGCATATATCCGTTTGACGGCATAGCGCAGGATATTATCGGGGCTACAAACTCCAAAAATACGGGTTTATCGGGCATAGAGCTTATTTATAATAAGGAACTTGCGCAGGAAACCAAATCCGCACGCGTAAAAAAATCGGCCGACGGCGGCATTATCTATGACAAATCTTTGGACTATACCCCCAAAATAGCCGATATCCGCCTTACCATAAACGCGCTTGGCCAGTATTATGCGGAAAGCACGCTAAAAAAATATGCGCAAGAATATAAAGTTAAAAGCGCGTTTGTTATAGTGCAGGAGCCGCATACAGGCGATATCCTAGCCGCCGCATCCTATCCCGCGCGTGACGGGCGCAGTTTGCCTTTCCAATTTACTTATGAGCCCGGCTCAACATTTAAAACCATTACAGTAGCAGCCGCTTTGGACAGCGGCAAAATCAAGCCCAATGCCTCTTATGATATGGAAAATAATGCCTGGCGCACCAATGGCGTTACGATACGTGATTCCCATAAACAAAAAAAAGATTATTTAAGCGTGGGGGAGATTATGGAACAATCCTCCAATATCGGTGCGGGTAAAATTGCTGATGAACTTGGCAGTAAACTTATGTTTACTTATGTAAAAAAGTTTGGCTTTGGCATCAAGAGCAATGTGTCATTTTTGGGGGAGCCGGCCGGCATTTTAAGGGATTATACGCGCTGGCAGCCTATAGACAATATCAAAGCGGGTTACGGTTATACCATATCGGTAACGGGCGTGCAGCTTGTAAGCGCGTACTCGGCGATAGCTAACGGCGGGGAGCTTATGCAGGCGCATCTGGTGGATAAGATAATTTATAATACGGGGGAGGAGCAGTCTTTCTCAGACCCTATTAAAGTACGCAGAGTAGTGAGCGAAAAGACTGTAAAACAAATTACCAAAATGCTTGAAGGCGTTGTAAATGAAGGCACGGGTAAAACGGCGCAGGTTGCGGGTTACCGCGTAGCGGGCAAGACGGGTACGACTGAAAAAATGATGCAGGACGGCAAATATAAGCGCAATGCGCACATAGCTTCATTTTGCGGGTTTTTGCCTGTGTCTGACCCTAAGTTTACGATACTCGTCGTCTTAGACGAGCCGGAGCGCGCTTTGTTCGGCACAGCCTCAGGCCAAATTTTTGCGGATATCGCAAAGAAGTTTCTTACTTTATATGCAGTAAAGCCCGACGCGGCTTCCTAAGGAGAATGTAAATATATGCATCTTAATATTTCGTATATAACTTTATCTAAAATTACGAGCGGGGTTTTAAGCTCGCCCACGCCTTCACGTGTGATACAGGCGCTTAAAATTGACAGCCGCGAAATACAAGAAGGCGATTGTTTTTTGGCCTTAAAAGGCCTTAAGCATGACGCGCATAAATTTATAGGGGAAGTTTTGTCCAAAGGCGCGGGCCTTATTATCTGCAATAAAGGCTGCGCGCAGGATGCGGCCGCGGCAAATACAAGCTATATAGAAGTAGATGACACCTTAAAAGCTTTGCAGCAAATAGCTAAATACCACAGGGAAAGCTCTCCCGTAAAAATTGCGGCTATTACGGGCTCAAACGGCAAAAGCACTACAAAGCAGATGCTCTATTCCATAGCTTCTAAAGCTGCTAAAACCTGCGCGAGCGCGGGCAATTTTAATAATCACATAGGCGCGCCATTATCGCTTTTAGAGCTTACCAATGACGATGTTTACGGTATCTTTGAGCTCGGCGCTTCCCATAAAGGCGATATTGATGAAATCGCCCAAATAGCTTTGCCCAATGTGGCAATACTTACAAATGTATCGGCCGCGCATTTGGAGTTTTTTGGCAATTTAGAAACCGTCTTCCAAACCAAGACGGAGATTGTAAACTCTTTAAACAGTTCGGGCACTTTGGTATATAATTTGGACGACGAGCTTTTGCGTCGCCTTAAAACTTCCTATGAAGGCAAATCTATAAGCTACGGCTATTCTAAAGAAGCTGATATTATTATTGAGGAGGGCGATAATTTTGCGTTTAGCTATAAAGGCGCGTCCTTCAATTTTAATATTAAGCTTGAAAGGCATAATAAATATAATGCGGCTGCGGCTTGCGGGGGCGCCATAGCCCTTGGGCTTTTTAAGGACCAGATTGAAAAGGGCCTTGAACAATATACCCCTATGCCGCTAAGGCTTGAAGAGCAAGAAAAAAGCGGTGTAAAGTTTATTTTGGATTGTTATAATGCCAACCCTGCGTCTATGGACAATGCTTTAAATGTTTTGGTTTCCAAAAACGGCGTGCCTGTAGCGGTGTTAGGCGATATGCGCGAGCTTGGCTCAACTTCAAAAAATTACCACGAGAAGTTGGCAAAACAAATAATAAAGCTTGGCATAAAAAATATTTTCCTTGGCGGGGAGGAAGTTAAACATACTTTTGACGTCCTTAAAAACCACCCTGATATAATGGTAAAATATAGCCAAAGCTGGCAGGATATCCCCGCGCTTTTGCGTGCAAACCTGCCGCCAAACGCTGTAGTACTTATTAAAGCGTCGCGCGCGCTTAATTTTGAAAATATATTTAAGGAGTTTTAAATGTTTTACTACTTGGCAGGGCTTGCGGGCAGCCTATCTGTTTTCAATGTTTTTAATTATATAACGTTCCGTACGGGCGGCGCGATACTAACGGGCTTTTTAATTTCTATGCTTATCGGCCCCAAGATTATAGGTAAGCTGCGCTCTTATAAAATAGGCCAGGTGCAGCGCCAAGACGGCCCGCAAAGCCACCTTTCCAAAAACGGCACGCCCACTATGGGCGGCATTATAATAATTATAAGTTTGTTTACTACTGTCCTGCTTTGGGCCAGGCTTGATAACAGGTTTATCTGGCTGCTTTTATTTGTGGCGGGTATGCTCTCAATGGTAGGTATGTATGACGACTACACAAAACTTGTCAAAAAGAACCCTAACGGTGCGCCGTCTTGGGTAAAGCTGGTGGTACAACTTTTTACGGCCTTGGTTGTTGTTGCGTATCTTGGCGCAAACCCGCCAAATGATATGTACGGCACATCGCTTAGCATCCCGTATTTAAGCAGTAAGGTAATAATAAATATATCTGCGGCTTATTTTGCCTTTGTTATTTTGATGATTATAGGCTCATCTAACGCCACAAACCTTACAGATGGTTTAGACGGCCTTGCCGCGGGCTGCATCATATTCTGCGCGGCGGCTTACGGTATATTTGCCTATCTTTCGGGTAACTTCGGTTTTGCGGAGTATTTAAAGATAATTTATGTACAGGGCGCGGGGGAAATCACCGTTTACATGGGCGCGCTTATCGGCGCGTGCCTTGGCTTTTTGTGGTATAACTGCTATCCCGCGCAGGTTTTTATGGGTGATACAAGCTCCCTGTTCTTAGGCGGCGTTATAGCCACAGCAGCCGTATGCGTTAAGCAAGAGCTTATTTTGCCCGTTGTAGGCGGCCTGTTTGTGTTGGAGACTTTATCTGTCATCATCCAAATGGGTTATTTTAAAATTACGCATGGTAAACGCTTCTTTAAAATGGCCCCTATACACCATCATTTTGAAATTAAAGGCTTAGCCGAGCCTAAAGTTATAGTAAGGTTTTGGATAGTAGGTTTTGTCCTTATGCTTATAGCTTTAGCCTCGCTTAAAATAAGATAATGGAAAAGATTTTTTTAAGTAAAGTGCCCGTCGCCCGTAAAAAGCCGCAGAAGGAAGAAGGCTTTAAATGGTTGCCTATAGATAAAGGTTTAGCGGTTATTACAGCGGTCCTTATCATCGGCGGGCTTATCTTTACCTATTCCTCCAGCGCGTTTGATAATACTTCCTATTTTAAAAGGCAGCTTATTTTTGACATTATGGGCCTGGCGCTGATGTTCGGTTTTTCTCAGTTTTACCATAAACTGCAAAAGCTTATTTTGCCGCGCTATATCCTTTTTATGATTTGGGGCCTGCTTATTTGGGCTTTGCTTTTGCCGCCTGTAAAGAATGTTAACAGGTGGATAAATTTTGGGGTTTTTAATTTGCAGCCTTCCGAGCTGGCAAAACTGGCTGTAATACTTTACCTTTCCTCCTTCCTGAGCAAAAAGGACGTCAGCCGCGATAGCACGTTGCTTATAGAGCCCATAATGTTCAGCGTAATAACCGTGCTTTTAATTTATTTAGGCAAGGACCTTGGCATCCCCGCCTTAATTTGCGGTGTGGCCTTCCTTATGCTTTTTATAGCAGGCGCGCCCGTGGCCAAAATGTTCTACCTTATAGCGGCCGCCGTCCCACTGGCTGTGATAGCTTTGTTCCACCAGCCTTACAGATTGCAGCGCGTAACCTCGTTTTTGGACCCTGAAAAGGTGTACCAAACTACGGGTTACCAACTTTCAAACGCTTTTTACGCAATAGGCTCGGGCGGCTGGTTTGGCAAGGGTTTGGGATCATCAGACTTAAAGCTGGCCTATCTGCCTGACGCGCATACGGACTTTATCTTTGCTATTATTTGTGAAGAGGTCGGTATGATAGGCGCGTACTTTATTATAGCCGTGTTTATCTGGCTTTTAGTGCGCGGCATAACGCTTGCGCGTAGTGCAAAAGAGCCTTTTAACACTTACCTTGCCGCAGGTATAACGCTTTGCATAACATTACAGGCCTTTATTAATATGGGCGTTGATACAGGTATATTGCCGACAAAGGGTTTGCCTTTGCCGTTTTTCTCTTACGGCGGCTCTTCGGTACTGGTTACTCTGTCTATGATGGGCATACTTATGAATATAGCGGCTGTTGAGGGCTTTGGCGGTCCGCAGGACAATAAAAAAGGAAGACAAAGATAATGGAAAATGTTTTTATGATAGCCGCCGGCGGCACGGGCGGGCATTTTTACCCCGGGCTGGCTTTAGGCAAAAAACTTATGGAGCGCGGGCATGATGTTGTCTTTGTCGTCAAAAAAGGTGGCGCGGCAAGTAAGATTTTAGATGATATGGATATGTTTTATCAGGAGATAGATTTCTCCGCCCCGCCGCGTAATAAAAACCCTAAGGATTGGTTTATCTTCAGCGCAAAATTTTTAAAGACTATGCACCGCGTCTACCAAATAATAAAGGAGTATAAGCCCAGGGCCTGTATAGGGATGGGCGGTTATATCTCCTTCCCTTTAATTTTTGCGGCGCATCTTATGGGCGTAAAAACTGCTATACACGACTCTAATACCAAAATAGGTTTGGCAAACCGCGTCTGTGCGAAGTTTGCTGATTTATTTTTGCTTGGCCTGCCTGTTGAAGGCGCGCCAAAAAATGCTGTATTAGTCGGCACACCTGTAAGGGAGGAGTTCCGCCTCAAAGAATCGGTGGAGGAGCAAAACTACTGGCGTTTTGCGACGGACTTTGGTATCAATGTAATGATATTCGGTGGCAGCCAGGGCGCGCGCAATTTAAATTTTGCGGCTGCGCAAATGGTTAAATCCGTTACGGAAAAAACTACGCGTATGCACTTTATCCACATAACGGGCAACCGCGATTATGAGGAAATTAAAACTTTATATAAAGATGTAAAGAATGTTAAGGTTTTAGCTTACTCGCACGATATCCACGCGCTTATGAAGGCCGTACAGCTTATAATAGGTCGCAGTGGGGCAAGCTCTCTGGCGGAAATTATTTGCCTTAAAAAGCCTTCTATCCTTGTGCCCTTCCCGTATGCGGCCGATAATCACCAGTACTTTAACGCCAAAGTTTTGGAAGATAAAGGTTGCGCCAAAATTATACTGGAATCCCCAAACCTTAAAGAAGATTTGGAAAACACTATCAAAAAAATTATGCTTACCCCGCAGGCCTTAAAACAAATGCAGCTTAATTTTGATAACTCCCAACTGCCCGATCCTTTGGACTCCGCCTCCTACTGTGTAAGACTTCTGGAAAAACTTACAAAAACTCATTAATTATGTTTATTGACAAAAAAATCATTTATGTGTACACTATAGAGGTAACCCGGCATGGGTTATAACATTGCATACCTGGGAGGGTATAATATGAATAAGAAAGGGTTCACCCTGATTGAGTTGTTAGTCGTCGTATTAATCATCGGTATTTTGGCCGCCATCGCGTTGCCCCAATACTTCAAAGCAGTAGAAAAAGCCAGAGCTTCAGAAGCTTTGTCCGTCATCGGCACCGTTGCCGCTGCTGCTGAAAGAGCAAGACTCGTATCCAACAACAATACTTATCCTGATACAATGGAAAGCTTTGATGTTGAATTCCCGGGCATTGACTCTGGCTTCAAAGTTATTACCACCAAGAACTTTACCATTTCGTATACACCTGGTACTTATACTGCTGGCAACGTAATTGCAGAAAGACAGGGCGCCGGCGCTTATAAGATTAAAAAGATGTTCTATACCGGCGATGTTACGTGTATGGACGTTGCAACCGCAGGTGCGGGCACAGCAGGCGTTTGTGCTTCACTCGGTTTGAACACAGGTACAATCTAGTTGGTAGTTTGAGTTTTAAAAAGGCCGCCTTAGGGTGGCCTTTTTTTATGCCCCATTGTTTCGGTGTTGCCACACGGGCATGTCGTGAGCATCTAAGCTGCGCTTAGTATAACTTCGCTACTTTCTCACGAGTTTAAGCTTTTCGCCGTCATTGCGAACGGCGAACCGCCGCAGGTGTATCGTGAGCATCTAAGCTGCGCTTAGTATAACTTCGCTGCTTTCTCACGAGTTTAAGCTTTTCGCCGTCATTGCGAACGGCGAACCGCCGCAGGTGTATCGTGAGCATCTAAGCTGCGCTTAGTATAACTTCGCTGCTTTCTCACGAGTTTAAGCTTTTCGCCGTCATTGCGAAGCTGCTTTAGCAGCTGCGGCAATCCAGTAAAATTAGGTAACTTTATTAACTGGATTGCTTCGTCATTACATTCCTCGCAATGACACGGCAAAAGACTGGATTGCGACATTCTTGCCAGCGTATGGTCGGCGCGGCCGACGGCTCGCACAATGGAGTGCACCACCGCACAGGGAGTGCACCACCGCACAGGGAGTGCGCCACCGCACCAATTTAATATAATTAATTAATGAGCGATAATCTTAACCTTAACCTGCTGCCGCATAAACCGGGCGTCTATATAATGAAGGACGTTACGGGCGCAATAATTTATATCGGCAAAGCTAAGGATATTTTTAACCGTGTGCACCAGTACTTTGCGCCGCACCGAGCTGCCGCGCATAGTTGGAAGATACCGATACTCGTACCGCTTATAAATAAGATAGATTTTATCGTCTGCGCAAGCGAGCGCGATGCGCTCGTGCTTGAAGACAAACTTATCAAACGTTACAGCCCGTTTTTTAACAGTATGTTAAAAGACGCCAAAACCTACCCGTTTATCAAGCTGACAATGCAGGAGGATTTCCCGCGTATGTACCTTACGCGCCGCGTTGATAATGACGGTGCGGCCTATTTCGGGCCATACCCAAAGGTATCGGTAGTAAAAAGCCTGCTTAAGTTTTTGTGGAAGAACAAATACGCCGCGTTGCGCGCGTGCAAATGGTCTTTTAGCCGCGCAAAACCGCTGGACGAAAAAAAGATTAACGGCTGCCTTTATTATCATACAGGCCAATGCCCCGCGCCTTGCGCAGGCAAAATAAGTTACGCGGACTACCTTGGCCTTGCAAAACGCATAGAACTGTTTTTGGGCGGGGATTTCGCTGCCGTGTCTGAAAATTTAACATCAGCCATGCAGGAGGCCGCTGCGGACTTAAAATATGAAGAAGCGGCAAAGTACAGGGATTTCCTTGAAGCTTTAAAACATATGCGCGAGCGCATAAAAGTAAGCGAGTATAAAGAAGATAAGTTACAGAAAAAGCTTTCCGCCGCGTCCAAATTAAAAAGGTTAAGCGAGCTTCTGGGCAGCCCTAAAATTTTGCGTCATATTGAAGCTTTTGATAACTCCCACCTGTTTGGCAAGCAGCCTGTGGGCGCAATGGTTTGCTTTGTGGATGGGGAAAAATATAAAGCCCATTACCGCCGCTTTAAAATTAACGCGCAAATGAGCGAAGGCGGCGCAGACGATTTTGCAATGATGCATGAAATAGTATCCCGCCGTTTAGAGCAAATAAAAAAGCTGCCGCAGGCTAATCGCCCCGATTTACTTTTGATAGACGGCGGCAAAGGCCAAATAAGCTTTGCTGCACAAGCTATGCGGGAAAGCGGGCTAAACATAAAAATAATATCGCTTGCCGAGCGCGAGGAAGAGATTTTTACTACTGACAACCCTGAGTCCATAAAGCTTGATAAGTCCGACCCTGCGCTTATGCTTTTAATGGAAATCCGCGACGAAGTACACCGTTTCGCCATTACCTACCACCGCCTGCTGCGCGGCAAGGCATTGCTTGATAAAAAGTAGGATTATAAAATTTACAAACAACAAAACCCCCATTTTTTTGATGGGGGTTTTTCTGCAACAAAATTATAAGTTATTTAGCGGCTGCAGCTTTGTTGACGGTCTTTGCAAGGCGGGATTTCTTTCTGGCGGCAGATTTCCAGTGCAAGACACCCTTTTTTGCGGCCTTATCTAAAGCGGAAGAAACCTTTTTAAGGCTTTTTACTTCTTTAGTTGCTAAAACTTCTTTAGCAGCTACGCGGATATTTTTCTTAAGACCTTTGTTCTGGGATGTTCTTTTTACTGCCTGTCTCTGTGCCTTGATTGCGCTTGTATGACGACCTGTTTTTAATTTTGCCATTTTTAATTACCTCGTAAATATGTACTATATTATAACTTATTTTGGGATATCTATACAATATCTTTATTTTTTCAATTTATACTTTGTTGCTTCGTCGTTCGGATACACGGGGCTACGCCCACTCACGGTATACCTCGCTCCTTGCGCCGCGTCTAAACTGAAAAATCAAGTGTAGATCTTTATTCTTTCAGTTTATACTTTGTTGCCTCGTCGCTCGGATACAGTGGATGTTCTTGGGTGCTGCGCCCCAAACCCCGCCTATCTTTTGGCATTGCCCAGTGGCTGGGTGCCCTCACCCAAAAGATAGCAAAATGCTAGGCTCCGGTAGAAGCATTGCGCAAAGTTTTTTAAGGTTTTACCCGTAACTTGCAAAATAGAGCAACAACAGTATGTAACAATCTGCTCCATTTTGCTGCGGACAAACGGGTAAGTTAACAATCTAAAAAACTTTGCTCCATAAACGCTTCTGATGTCGCCGTAAAACAGAATAATATGCGTTTTGTAACAAGTGAATAATCATTCCGTATGATTTAGGAACGCGCTTCACACATTATTTTGACAAAGCTGTCAAAATGATGCCTTTCAGCATAATCGCCGCATCGGTATCTTGTGATGTTTTAAACGCCATATCAGCTTCAATAATCTTATTTAAAGCGCGCGTTAAAGCCGCCGCTGAAGGTATATAACTTGCGCGCTGCACCAGCCTGCCTTCCCACGGGAAAAGCCCGCCCAGCCTTACTACCTCCTGCGCGCTAAAACCCGCCGCTGTAAGGCGTTTAACCTTGAGCATCTTTATAACAGGCTGTGATATTTTATTTAAAATTGATACGGGCTCCTCTTTGGCGGCCAGCAAATTATCAATAAGTTTAAGCGCGGTTGCTTTATCGCAGTCGGTAACGGCATTGGTTAAGGCGAAGGGGTTTTCCTCTTTACTAAACCCTACGCTGGCTAAAACATCGTCCTGGTTTACGGTTTTATCGGCGCGGCCTTCAATATAGAGTGAAAGCTTTTCAATCTCACTGTTTAAGGCCACCAAGTCAGGGCCGATAATATCTTCCATCATCATCAGCGCGTCCTGCTGCACATTAATGCTTAAAGCTTTAAATTTATTTTGTATCCACGCGCTTAAAGCCGCGCCTGTAAGCGGGTCAAAATTTATAACCTCGCACTCGGGCGCGCAGGCTTGCGGCAAAGCTTTATCTTTTTTAAGTTTCTTCGCGTCATTATGGTTGACTATAAAGCAGGTGCTTGGCATAGGGTTGCCGAGGTACCCGCATAAAGCTTCAACAGCGTTTTTGCGCAGTTTGTCGGCATTATTTAAAATTATCAGCCTTGTGTTTGAGAAGACGGGCGCGCTGTTTGCGGCCATCAGCAGCTCCTGCATATTGCAGGCGGAGGCATCCTCCCTAAAAAAGTTGAACTCGTCGGGGTTTAAGGCTTTTTGTACGGTTTGCGCAAACTCTTTTTTGCTGTAAATATCATCGCCCGTCAAAAAGTATACAGGCGCAAAAACGCCTGCGGCTATATCCTTTTTGATTTGGGTTAAGGTACGCTTCATTTTGTTATTGTCGTATATTCCGTATTGGTTTGTGTGCGCTGGCGGATCTCGCTCCTGACGGAGCCAAAGCCGTCCACCGTGCGCTTAACTATTACTTTGGAAAAGTTCTTCCAAAGCTGTTCCCTTGCCTGCTCTTCCGTCATACCGCCGGGCAGGGTGGAGGCGGAATAAGTGTAAACTTGCACAAGCCCGGGCTCCTGCCAGATGGTTTCCTGCTTTTCTTTATCAATAAAGCGCAGGCGCAGTAAAACTTCCATGCGGTAAACCGTGGGTACAAGTTGCGTGTCGTACTGGATAGGCACTAAGATATATCTTAATATCTCGCCCGCAAGTACGCCGTTGGCTTGGTTCTCATTGGTAATATTATAGCTGCCGTTGCGCAGGAATTCGTCCACCACTTCTATGGTGAGCCTGTCTTCCAACGCAAAAACTTCCGTCCTGTTAATAAAAGGGCGTACATGTATTTTTGTTATGTGCTGCGGCATAATTTGCGCGTTGGGGCGGTAATATACCTGCTGATCAAGCGCGGTGCAGCCCATCAAAAATACGCCAAAAACCGCAATGAGAAACCGTTTCATATATATAAAACTCCTATTGGGGTTTGGCCACTATGCTGACCATTTTTGCAGGCACAACAATAACTTTGATAACCTGCATACCCTCAAGCAATTGTTTAATCTTGGGGGCGGCCATAGCTGCGGCCTGCATCTCTTCTTTAGACGCGCCCGCGGAAACGGAAACCCTGTCCCTTATTTTACCATTAATTTGGATGCCGATTTCAACTTGTTCTTCAAGCAGTAAAGCGGGATCAAAAACAGGCCAGCTTTGCTGTAATACAAAGCCCTCTTTGCCCGTATTTTGCCAGATTTCTTCCGTCAGATGCGGCGCAAAGGGATGTAAAAGCTTGATGAAGGTTGAGAATGTATCTGCGTCAATCTCTTTCAGTTTTGAAATCTCATTAAACAAAATCATTAAGGAGGAGATAGCCGTATTGAAGCTGAAGTTCTCTATATCATCCGTAATTTTTTTGATGGTTTTGTGTTTAAGCACCTCAACCTCTTTTGAAGGTTTAACATCGGTGATTTTGAGTTCGTCAGCCCAGCCGTAAACCCTCTTTAAGAACCTTGATACGCCTTCAATGCCGCGCATATCCCAGGGTTTGCTGGCCTCAAAAGGGCCCATAAACATTTCATAACATCTAAATGCGTCTGCGCCGTATTCGGCCAAAATTTCGTCAGGGTTGATGACGTTCTTTTTGGATTTGCTCATCTTCTCAATCATAGAGGTAAGCGGCGCGCCATTTGCTTTAAGTTTAGGATTTTTGACGTCTGTAAAATCTATTTCGTCATAAGCGTGGTAGTTGCCGCTTTCATCACGGTAGGAGAAGGCAAGTATCATACCCTGGTGCCTTAATTTTTGGAAAGGCTCCTTATTGCTTACAAAGCCCAAATCAAATAATACCTTATGCCAAAACCTTGCGTATAAAAGATGCAGTACGGCGTGTTCTGCGCCGCCGATATAGCAGTCAACGGGGCTGAAGGCCTTTTCAATATCTTTATCTACAAAAGCTTTATCGTTTTTATTATCCATATACCTGAGATAATACCAGCATGAGCCCGCCCATTGCGGCATGGTGTTTGTCTCGCGTTTAGCGGGGCCGCCGCAGATGGGGCACGTGGTGTTGACCCAATCTGTTACATTTGCAAGCGGGGACTCCCCCGTGCCGCTGGGTTCAAACTTTTCCACTTCAGGCAGGACTAAAGGCAACTGCTCTTCAGGCAAAGGCACTACGCCGCACTTATCGCAATGGACTATCGGTATAGGCTCGCCCCAGTAGCGCTGGCGGGAAAATACCCAGTCGCGCAGCCTGTAAGTTGTTTTTTTACTGCCGATTTTTTTGTCTTCCAAAAATTTAATCATCGCGGCTTTAGATTCCTCTACGCGCATGCCGTCTAAAAAGCCCGAGTTCACAAGCTTGCCGTCCCCTGTAAAAGCGGCCTCTTTAATACCTTGTTCGGAGGAGATGACTTCTATTATCGGCAAGTCAAATTTTTTGGCAAAAGCATAGTCCCTGTCGTCGTGCGCGGGCACTGCCATAATTGCGCCCGTGCCATAGCCCGTAAGTACATAATCGGAAATCCAGACAGGTATTTTTGCGCCGTTGACGGGGTTTATTGCATATGCGCCTGTAAATGCGCCCGTTTTTTCTTTATCGGCGTCTGCCCTTTCAAATTCGCTTTTAAGCGCGGCTTGTTTGATATATTCTTCAACCGCGGTTTTTTGTGCGGCGGATGTTATTTGCGGCACCAGCTCATGCTCGGGCGCAAGCACCATATATGTTGCGCCAAATAAGGTGTCGGGGCGGGTGGTAAACACGGTTATAGTTTTGTCCGCACCGTCTACTTTAAAATCTACTTCTGCGCCCTGGCTTTTGCCTATCCAGTTGCGCTGCATCATAAGGGTGGAGGCGGGCCAGTCAAGGCCGTCTAAATCTTCAAGCAGCCTGTCGCCGTACTCGGTAATTTTAAGCATCCATTGGCGTAAATTCTTTTTCTCTATTGTGGTTTGGCAGCGTTCACACTTGCCGTTAAAGACTTCCTCATTGGCAAGGCCCGTTTTGCAGGAAGGGCACCAGTTTATAGGGATTGTGCTTTGGAAAGCCAGCCCCTTTTTGTAAAGTTGCAAAAATATCCACTGCGTCCATTTATAGTAAGCAGGGTCTGTGGTGTCAATTTCGCGGTCCCAGTCATAAGCCATGCCGAAGGATTTTATCTGCCTGCGGAAGTTGTCTATATTCTTTTTAGTTGTAATGCGCGGGTGCACGCCAGTTGCGATTGCATAATTTTCAGCAGGCAGGCCAAAAGCGTCCCAACCCATAGGGTGCAGCACGTCAAAGCCGCTCATCTTTTTGTAGCGGACAAGGATGTCTGAAGCCGTATAGCCCTCAGGATGCCCGACGTGCAGGCCCTGCCCTGAAGGATAGGGGAACATATCTAAACAATAAAACTTTTTGGCCGCGTTTTTTACTGTGCGGGGGGTGGAAAAGAGTTTTGCGTCTTCCCATCTTTTTTGCTGCTTTTTATCTATTTCTTGAAAATTAGCTATAACCATAAGTCATATTATACCAATTTTCTATAGGGCGGGCCTTATAGAAAATTAATATTATTGCTCATGTGTTGCTCTCCTGCATATCGCCGAAACGGTGGTCTCTGTCATTGCGAACGCACTTCCGTCTTTTCGCAAATTGCGTTGCGGCAAGTAAATTAGCGTCCCGTCCGCGTGCCCGTGCGGCAAGCACTGTGGCAATACAGTTCTTTGCCGTCATTGCGAACGCAGTGAAGCAATCCAGCTAATAAAGGTCCTCTCCTACTTTTGCCATCGCGCAAAAGTAGGCAAAAAGCTAGGCTCAGGCAGGCCAAAACTGTATTTTTTAAGGCAGTGGCGACAACTCATAAAATAACGCAAAGACAGTAAGTAAAAGGCATTGCGTTATTTTATTCGGACAATATCGCCACGATAGGCATTCTAAAAAATACAGTTTTGACTACGCCTGCATATCGCCGAAACGGTGGTCTCTGTCATTGCGGACGCAGTGAAGCAGTGCTGTTAATAAGGTTATCTGATTTTACTTGGTGTAAAGGCCCGTAAATAGGCAGAAGGAAAGCAGTTTATACTCTGTCGCACGGCCTGGGTTTCGGATAAAAATCAACTTCTATAAAGCGGAAGACAAAACCATGCGCCAAAAGCTTTGCCTGTGTTATATCCCAATAGCGGGTATTAAGCATAGTGGCCAATTGTTCATTATTTATTTTCATTGCAAGGCAAACTATTTCCGCCGAGTAATCTTTGTTTTTAGCGGATGATATATTACCTGTATCGCCTACATATGTACCAAAGGACTTATAAATCGTGCCTTGATGCGAGAATTCATAATTAATGAGTATTTTTCTAAGCATAAAATTATTATAACAATAAATTGCCGTCGGGGCAAAAATTTTTTAGCCTAAATCAATGAAGTTCCATTGCTTCTGGTAAAGCTCAATAAGCCGCGCGCGGAAGGCCTTGTTTTCATCTTTAGTAAGCAATGGGTCCGTTTTTTGGAGGTATTCCCTATCCTCCACCGCCATACGCAGGGCCTCGCGGTCTTTTGTAAAATCCGCCATTTGAAGCTCCGGCTCGCCGCTTTGGCGCGTGCCTAAAACTTCGCCCGGGCCACGGATTTCAAGGTCCTTCTCGCCGATTTTAAAGCCGTCGCAGGTTTGGCATATTATGTCCAAGCGTTCCTTTGCAAGCGCACTTTGGTTTTGCGCAACCAGTATGCACATTGAATCATACTCGCCCCTGCCCACGCGCCCGCGCAGCTGGTGCAGGCTGGCCAGCCCGAACCGTTCCGCATTTTGTATTACTATTATGCTTGCGTTTTTGACGTCTATGCCTACTTCTATAACGGGCGTTGCCACTAAAATATCTGTTTTATGGGCGGCAAAATCTTCCATAATTTTTTGCTTTTCATCGCTTTTCATCTGCCCGTGTATCATGGCGGTTTTCCTATGCGGCAAAAGCGCGCAAAGCCTTTCAAATTCCTGCGTGGCGGCTTTTAACGCCAGTTTATCGCTCTCGTCAATAAGCGGGTAGACTATATAGGCCTGGCGGCCTTTGGAAAGCTCCTCTTCAACCTTTTCAAAAGCCCTGTGCTCGGGCAGGCTTAGAGTTGTTATCGGCCTTCTGCCGGGGGGCAGCTCGTCTATGGTTGAGACGTCCAAATCCCCGTAGACGGCAAGCGCAAATGTGCGCGGTATCGGGGTAGCCGTCATTGAAAGCATATCAATATCCCGCGCTTTTGCGCGCAGCGCGGCGCGCTGTTTTACGCCAAAGCGGTGCTGCTCGTCAATCACGATAAGTTTGAGGTTTTTAAATTTTACATTATCCTCTATCAGCGCGTGCGTGCCTATTATAATATCGGTTTTGCCCGAGGCCAGGTTTTCCAAAATTTTCTCTTTATTCTTTTTTGTGGTTTTGGATGTTAAAAGCTCGGCCTTTAAATTCAGGCCTTTAAGATATTTGTTTATTGTAATAGAATGCTGGACGGCTAAAATCTCCGTCGGCGCCATAAAGGCGGACTGGTAACCGTTCTCGGCCGCTAAAATCATCGCGCTTAAAGCCACTACCGTTTTGCCCGATCCGACATCGCCCTGCAATAATCTTGTCATAGGTTTGGGGGAGGTTAAATCAGCAAAAATTTCATTTATAACTTTTATCTGCGCCGCGGTGAAATTGAAGCCGAGGTTCTGTTTAAACGGCGTTAAAAGATTGCGCTTAATTTCATAAGAATGTTGCTTTGCCAAATTTTTGCCCTGCTGCTTTTTGATGCCCCACGCCATGGTAAGCAATAAAAATTCCTGGTATGCCATAGTAAGCCTTGCCCGCTCCAGTTCGTCAATGGAGGATGGGAAGTGTATCGCCCTCAAAGCCTGTTTATTATCAAGCAGCTTGCGCTTTGCCTGCAAAACGGCGGGCAGGATATTTTGCTCTTCTTCCAAATGGTCTTTTAACGCGCCGTCCATAAGCTCGCGGAAGAACTTATTTGTAAGCTTTTCGGTAAGCCCGTAAACGGGCACTATGGCGTTTGTGTGTAATTTGGCTAAAGGGGAGGATTGCTCATAATACTCATCCACAATAATTTTATTGCCCGCAAAATTATTTTTACCGTCGTAATGCGCTGCTATCCATATTTTTGCGCCCGCCGCAAAATCTTTGCGCAGCTGGGCTAAGGGGTCGTAAGCTCGCGCGGGTTTTTTAAACCAGGTGGCCTCAAAAACAGTATTATTATCTACAGCCAGCCAGGCTTTAAAAATTTTGATGCTTCTTGTGGGTATAACTTGCGCGCGGAGAACTGTTACGAGCGCGCAAAAATCCTGCGCTTTTTTGAAGGGGGAAATTTTAGCCTCAGGCCTGCGGTCCTTATAAGTACGCGGGTAATAATGCAGTAAATCGGAAATACTGTATACGCCCAGGTTCTCAAAGTATTTGCTCTTTGCAGGGCCTATGCCATGTAATTTATCTATCGGCGGCATATCAGAGTGATAGTTTTTGTATCGCTGACGTTAAATCATCCATATCAAAAGGTTTGTAGAGTATATCGTCTGCGCCGAGGCTTTTGACTTCCTTATTTAAATTATCCTGGTTCATTGCGGTTATAACTAAAATTTTAATAGCGGGATACTTTTGCTTTAAAATTTTAAGTATATCTACGCCGCTTTCATCGGGGAAGAACATATCAAGCAAAATTAAATCGGGCTTAATTTCACTTTCAAGCATTTTAAATAAGGCCTGTGATCCTTCAGCCACGCCTATAACGTCAAACCCAAAGCTGTCTAAAGCGTTTTGGATGGTGGTTCTAAGTACGGCGGAGTCGTCAACAATAATAATCTTTTTCATTATAATTTAAAGTTCGCAATTAATTTTTCGCCAAATTCCAAGAAGGCGGCCGTCTGTTTTTTATCGGACGACTCGCTATAAAGCCTTAAAGTGGGCTCTGTGCCTGAAGGCCTGATTAAAAGCCAGTCATCATTATCAAGTATAACTTTGAGGCCGTCAAAAGTAAGCGTTTCAGCTATGGCGCGGCCCAATATCTTTTTGGGCAGTTTTTTTCTAAGCTTTTCAGCCAGCGCATTGCGGTCAACGGATTTTACGAGGTTGATGTCTTTACGCATATAATTGCTTGAGCCGTAGTTCGTTTCAATATCTTTTACAAGCTGGGAAAGCTTTTTCTTGCTTGCGGCCATAATCTCCATAAGGAATAAAGATAATGTCAGGCCGTCCCTTTCAGGCATAACGCCCTTCCAGCAGTAGCCGCCGCTTTCTTCGGCGCCGAAGGCGATTTCTTCCAAAACGCTGCGCTCCACTATATGCTTAAAACCTACGGGGACTTCCTCAAACTCAAGGCCGTATTTGCGCGCCACCCTTTTATTAAGGTAACCCATTGATAAGCACTGCATTACCTTGCCGCTTAACTTTTTGTTTTTGGCCAGATAATCTAAAACTATCGCCGATACTATGCAGGGCGTAAGATATTTGCCTGTTTCATCAATGACGGCCAGCCTGTCGCCGTCGCCGTCAAAGGCGATGCCCATAATGCATTTTTTTGAGGTTACGGTTTTTTTAAGTTCGCTCAAAGCCGCCTCTTTAGGTTCAGGCGCACTGCCGCCGAAAGTAGGGTCGTGCTTCTCATGCAAAGCTATTACCTGTTTTGGCGGTAAAATCTGTTCAAAATAGCCCGTTGCGCTGCCATACATATAATCTACGGCCACTTTGCCTTTTAGGGAAAGGGCTTTCTTCATACTAACTTTAGATGTTGAGTATTTAAAATAAAATTTCTCCATACCTTTTGTGGGTTCCACATTGTGGGTGGGTATAAAAAGTACGGGTTTTTGGTCAAGGCATTCCTCAATCTCTTTACTTAAACGGGTGGAGATAGAACCGCCGTCAATCTTAATTTTGATGCCGTTATACTGCGGCTTATTATGGCTGGCCGTTACCATGATGCCAAGCCAGAATTTGCTTGTCGTAAGGCAGCTTATTGTAGGGGTGGTTACAGGTTTATCTAAAAGCGTAACATCAATTTTATTTAATTTTAAAATGCTTGCGATGTCCTGCGCAAATTTATCTGATAAAAAGCGCCTGTCATAACCTACTACCACCAGATTGGTCTTAGGTTCTAAGCTGGAGGGGGTATTTATATTAATCCAGTTAGCCAAAGCCTGGGCCATACGGCTGACATTGCCAAAAGTGAAATCCCAGGCGATAATGCCTCTCCAACCGTCGGTCCCGAATTTAATATCCTCTGCCATAAAATCTCCTATAAAAAGTGGAGGCGGCGGGATTCGCACCCGCGTCCAAACATCCATACAGCACGGCTACTACAGGTTTAGCTTGGGTGGTTTGGTAAAGTTATCGGCCCCAAGCCGCCTAAACTTTACTTGTTTAATTTGTCTTAGACGGGGTTAGGCTAAACGAACCTTCCCCGCCGCATCCGGATTGATGACCGTTATTCCAAACTTACCGGAGTGGTAAGGATAACGGGCTTAGGCTGTTGCCCAAACGTTGTTGTTGTAGTTGTTGCCAACTATTGTTTTTGGCCCTATTTTAACCGGCCTGGCCAACCGGTACCTGCAACCGGGCCTCAGCGATATCTGTCGAAACTGGTCGCCCCCCGATTAGCGCCCTCTCGGGCGTCCTATTAAAATATCAAATTTTACAAATAATAGCAATTTAACGCGGTTTTAGCTATAGGCAGCCATCTGCCTAGGCTTTAGCGGCTTTTTTATTCTTTATTACCGAAGCTATAACCGCCGCGCCCAGTATAAGAACAATGGCCGATAGCGAAGCCCAGGTAGGCAGGTGGTAATAATGCGATATCATCATCTTAACGCCCACAAAGGCCAGCACCACGGCAATACCGTATTTAAGGTATTCAAACTTGCCCGCCATACCTGAAAGCAGGAAGTAAAGCGACCTTAAGCCGATAATCGCAAAGATATTTGAAGTATAAACTATAAAAGTATCATGTGTTACGGAAAGGACTGCGGGTATTGAGTCCACCGCAAAAATCAAGTCCGAGCCTTCTATCACAAGCACTGTTGCAAATAAAGGGGTGGCAAAAAGCTTTGCATTTTCCCTTATAAAAAAGTTATCGCCGTGGTAATCCTGTTTGATGGGCATAATCTTTTTAAGCAGCTTAAGCATCGGGTTTTTGGAGGGGTCAAAGCCTTCCTCCTCATTATGCATAAGCATTTTAATAGCTGTATATATAAGTAAAGCGCCGAAGATATAAACCATAAACTTAAAGTTGGTTATAAGCGATACGCCGATAAATATAAATACAAACCTTAATAAAACCGCGCCGAGTATGCCCCAAATAAGCACCTTTGGCTGGTGCTCAGCCGGTACGGCAAAATAGGTAAATATCATAATAAATACAAACATATTATCTATAGATAAAGAGTATTCTATTATATAGCCCGTAAAAAATTCCAAACCTTTTTGATGGCCGAATAGCAGCCATACCGCCGCGCCGAATAATGCCGCTAAGGACACCCACGCGCAAACCATTACCACGGCTTCTTTAATAGTAACTTTACCGTGATGCTTGTTCATTATAACAAGGTCAACAAATAAGGCGGCCGCTACGACCACCCAAAAAACTATCCACATTATTGTATGCATATCCATATGCATAAATTATATAAAATATAAATATATGATTTACTACTTTGATTCTTTACCTTCCACCAATAAATACGCTAAGGAAAATATAAACAAGCTGGCAAACGGTGATATCATTTGCGCCGCCGCCCAAAGCGCAGGGCGCGGGCGTAAAGACAGGGTTTGGATTTCTGCGCAAGGCGGCCTGTATTTTACCTTTATATTAAAACCGCAAAAGCGGGAGCATCTGGCCAATTTTACGCAGCTTATGGCGCTTTGTGTGTGTAAAGTTTTAAACAGGCACGGGGTAAAGGCATATCTTAAGTGGCCCAATGATGTTTTATGCGAGGGCAAAAAGCTTTGCGGGATATTAAGCGAGGTTGTTTTTAAAGCCGATGAATTTTGTGGGCTTGCCCTTGGCGTCGGCATAAATATAAACAGCGCGCCTGATGTTGCGCAAAGGCCCGCGGGCTGCCTTTTTGGCTTTGGTTTTAAGACGGAGCCTAACACTTTGCTCGGTGAAATTGATACAATGTTTAATATACATTGCGTTGCGTTTGAGCAAGAGGGTTTTAAGTCAATAAAACCGCTGTACGAAGCCAACTTTCCTTATATAGGTAAAGAAGTTAAGATTTCGGCTGATTTTGGGGTTCTCAACGGCAAAATAGAAGGTTTAACCGATGAGGGCCTGCTGATCCTTGCGGCCAAAGGCGCGCGCCGTTTAATATCAATCGGCGATATGGATTAATGTATCTTAGTTAAGGAGTGTTTATGGAAGGAAATATATTTGAAAAGAGCATTGAGCTTATGGTAGTAGGTATGGGAACTACATTCCTGTTCCTGTTTGTGCTTGTGCTGCTTATGGGCGTTTTACAGAAGTTTGTGGAATGGATGGACAAAGTATTCCCCCCAAAACAAGCTGCGGCCCCCGCAGCTGCGGCGATACCGTCTAATGCTGTTGCAATAGCTATAGCAATAGCGGCTGCAAGACGTTTAAAATAAATTTAGAAAAAAGGAGCTTGTGTTAAATGAAAAAGATTAAGTTTATGTTAACCGCCTTTAGAGACGGTTTCCAGTCAGTTTACGGTGCAAGAGTGCTTTCCAAAGACTTCCTGCCCGCAGTAGAAGCGGCAAGGGAAGCAGGTGTAACACATTTTGAATCAGGCGGCGGAGCTACCTTCCAGTCCGCTTTCTTTTATAATAATGAAAATGCTTATGACGTTATGGACGCCTTCCGCAAAGCGGCCGGCCCCGACGCCAATTTGCAGACTTTAGCGCGCGGCGTAAACGTAGTGGGTTTGGACTCACAACCCTCCGAAATTATTAAGCTGCACGCCCAAACATTTAAAAAACATGGCGTAACGACAATCAGAAACTTTGACGCTTTAAACGATGTAAATAACCTTATCTACAGCGGTAAATGCATTAAAGACGCGGGCCTTAAACACGAAGTTACAATTACCATGATGTCCCTTGCTCCCGGTTGGGACAAGAGCGGTAAAGTACATACGCCGGAATTTTATGCAGGTAAACTTAAAGAGATTTTAGACTCAGGCATCCCTTTTGACAGCGTTGCCTTTAAAGACGCTTCCGGCACATCTACGCCTACGACGGTAAGGGAAACGATAAAGCTTGCAAAAAAGATTCTTCCGCCCGAAGTGGAAGTAGTCTTCCACACGCATGAAACCGCAGGCAATGGCGCAACCTGTTACTTGGCTGCTATTGAAGGCGGCGCAGACAGGCTTGACCTTTCTATGGCCCCCGCCAGCGGCGGTACCTGCCAGACTGACATCATTACGATGTGGCACGCTTTAAGAGGTTCGGACTATACTTTAGATATTGATATTGAAAAAATTAAAAAAGCTGAAAGAGTCTTTAAAGATTGTATGAAAGACTATTTCTTACCGCCCGAGGCTACCGCAGTTGAGCCTACGATACCATTCTCCCCTTTACCCGGCGGCGCGCTTACGGCAAATACGCAGATGTTAAGGGATAACGGAATTATGGATAAATATGACGATATCTTTAATGCTATGGGCGAAGCTGTAAGAAGGGGCGGCTTTGGTACTTCTGTAACGCCTGTAAGCCAGTTTTACTTCCAGCAGGCATTCAACAATGTAATGTTTGGCCCGTGGAAGAAGTTCGCCGAAGGTTATGGCAAAATGGTTTTAGGTTATTTCGGTAAAACGCCTGTTCCCGCCGATCCTGAGATTGTAAAACTCGCATCAGAGCAGATGGGCCTTGAACCTACAACAAAAACAGTTCTTGAAATTAATGACGCCAACCCCAAAAAAGGTATTGCACCCGCAAAGGCCTTGCTTGAGGGCGCAAACTTGCCTGTTACGGACGAGAATGTCTTTATCGCAGCCGCTTGCGGCGCAAAAGGCATCACATTCCTTAAGGGTGAAGCTAAACTCGGCATCAGGAAGAACGTGCCCGCAGCTGCAAAAGCCGCAGGAGATGATTTTACCGTTACCGTAGAAGGCGCAAAATACAATGTAAGCTTTAAAGAAGGCAAAGCCTTAGTTAACGGCAAAGAATATGCCGTTGACGTAAAAGAAGGCATTGATGCTACAGCGGCGGCGGCCAAAACAAGCGGCGGCGGCGCAGAAGTTAAAGCCCCGCTCCCGGGTGCGGTAATTAAACTTGCCGTAGCTGAAGGCGCTTCCGTTACAAAAGGCCAGAACATCGTTATTATGGAAGCTATGAAGATGGAAACTGAAATCAAAGCCCCTTGCGATGGCACGGTTAGCTTTAAGGTAAAACAGGGCGACCAGTTGCAGACAGGCCATTTAATTGCGGTAATAGGTTAAGGAGATTATATGGAAATCGTACAATCTTTCATTAACTTATGGCAGACCACGGGCCTGTATTCCATTACCTTGGGCCAGGGCGTGATGATATGTATCTGCCTGTTCATTATATGGCTTGGCATCGTCAAACAATTTGAGCCGCTTTTGCTTATACCGATAGGTTTTGGCGGCCTTTTGTCTAATATCCCCGTGGCGGGAATCGCGGCTTTAAGCACTATGGTCGCGGGCGACGGCGGCGTTGTTTCAACGCATTTCGGCGGTTTTTTGGGCCAGATTTACGGCATAGGTATTGAGAGCGGTTTATTCCCGCTGCTGATATTTATGGGCGTTGGCGCGATGACGGACTTTGGTCCCCTTATCGCTAACCCTAAAACGGCTTTGCTCGGCGCGGCGGCGCAGTTTGGTATTTTCTTTACCATCTTTGGCGCTTTGATGCTCGGCAATTTTATACCTGATTTGACTTTCTCTATCAAAGAGGCGGCCTCAATCGGTATCATTGGCGGCGCGGACGGCCCTACGGCTATCTTCCTGTCCTCAAAGCTCGCTCCCGAGCTTTTAGGCGCAATCGCCGTGGCGGCTTATTCTTATATGGCTTTAGTGCCTATAATCCAGCCACCGATTATGAAATTGCTCACTACGGAACATGAAAGAAAAATTGAGATGAAGCAGCTTCGCCATGTTTCCAAAAGGGAAAAGATTTTGTTCCCCATTGTGGTGCTTTTGCTCTGCATTATGCTGATTCCCGACGCCACACCGCTTATCGGTATGTTGATGTTCGGTAACCTTATAAGGGAATGCGGCGTAACGGAAAGGTTAAGCAAAACCGCGCAAAATGAGCTTATTAATATCGTAACGATATTGCTGGGCTTGGCTGTAGGCTCCAAACTGGCGGCTGATAAATTCCTGCAATTCAGGACTATCGCTATAGTTATTTTGGGCCTTATCGCCTTCTGCGTCGGCACAGGCGCAGGCGTATTGCTTGCTAAGGTTATGAACTTCTTTTCAAAGACCAAAATCAACCCGCTTATCGGCTCCGCAGGCGTATCGGCCGTGCCTATGGCCGCGCGCGTATCCAATAAAGTGGGCCAGGAATATAACCCGAGCAACTACCTGCTTATGCATGCTATGGGGCCCAATGTGGCGGGCGTTATCGGCTCGGCGGTTGTGGCCGGTATATTGCTTGCGATGCTCGGCAAATAGCAATTAAGTTTTAAAAATAAAAATACCCTCCGTAAAAGCGGGGGGTATTTTTTTAGGCCTTTTTTTGTTTACAAGATAGGCCGCAGGGCCCTTCCTTCAGATATGATATAAAGGTAAAATATAAATATGAATAAAATAATTTTAACTGTTTTAACGCTTTTTTTAGCGGGGGCCGCTTTTTGCCAAAACATTGAACAACAAGTTGTAAACAGGCTTATGCCTTATATCATTGCGGAAATGCAAGGCACCGAAGCTAAAAAAGAAATTGACGCTTTCTATAAAACGCAGGCTTTTAAAGCTCTTGGGGCGGCCCCATATTCAATAAAATATACAAAAGGTGATAATATAGTTATGGCGCAGTGGCTGCACCGCGGCGGCAGGGAAATGCAGTTTATGCACCGTTTTGTAGTTTTGCAGGCGCAGTATCTTGGCATCCAACCCGTTGATTTTTTGAAGAACAAGGAATATATGCGCCGCTTTGCCGTGTGCGCCGCGCCTATCTTTGTGCATGAAACTATGCACGAAAAAGAGACAGCCGATATGCTGGCAATGGGTTTTGCTACAACAATGAACCCGCGTTCTGAAATTTTAGGCTATGGCAAGCAGTTTCTGTTTATGGCCGAGAAGCAGGGTAAATACCCCAAAAATCCCGAGAATTATTATAAAGACTGCGACTCAATGCTTGACTATGTTTTAAACCTCGGCCTTCAAAATGATTACAAGGGTTTTAGCGCAAAGCTTACACAGCAGCTCAATGCTATGCGCGCTTTCCCTATGCCGCCTTTGGACAAGGAAAATATAAGGGCATTTTTGACGGAGATAAAATACTCCTTCCACAATATGTCAGACGGCCGGATAGAGCAAGCCCGCGCGGTACAATACAAAAATGCTTTGGGGGCCAATAAAGAAAGGCAGCCCGTATTTTTAACTTTGGATGAGTTCATAATCAAAGGCCGCTGGAATTGGACGCGCGCCCCTTTAAACGATTTATATTCAGCCGCGGAAGGCAAGCACATTAATTTCAACCGTTATAATGCTTGGTTTGATAAAGAACTTGCCAAACTTGCAGAGGATATGAAGATAAGGCGCGAAGTCTTGCTTATGCAAATTGCCCTTAAACAAAAAACCGCCGAATAAAGGTTCCTTTCAAACAAAAGGCCCTGCGGCTTTAAGGCGGCGGGGTTTTCCTTTTATGCCTGTTACGGTTTATATTATTGTGTAAAAATGATAGTATATAACTATGAAAAAGATACTAAATTTACAATGCTCCGTTTGCGGCAAAGAACATAAAACAAGGGATTCGAATTATCTGTGCAATGCCTGCGGCGGTACTTTGGAAATTAACTACGACTATAAACTCATCAAAAAACGCTTTGATTACGACGTGCTGGAAAATAATCACACCTATAATATGTGGCGTTATATAGACCTTTTGCCCATAGATGACCATGATGATATCCCGCCAGTCCAAGTCGGTTGGACGCCGCTTTACGAGGCGGAGGAATTAGCCGAGCAATTAGGTATCTCCAAACTTTTTATTAAAGACGAAGGCCGTAACCCTACAGGTTCCATTAAAGATAGGGGCAGCGCTGTTGCAGTAGCGCGCGCGCTGGAGCTTGGTGCAAAAGTTATTACGGACGCTTCAAGCGGGAACGCAAGCGATTCACTTGCCTGCATTACCGCAAGCCTGGATGTAAAGACGGTTATCTTCGCCCCCAAAAATACGCCTGAGCCTAAGCTTGTGCAGCTTTATGTATACGGCGCGGACGTTATACGCATAGACGGTTCGTACGACGACGCATACGAACTCTGCCGTGAAGCGACGGAGAAATACGGCTGGTATAACCGCGCTGCGGGTTTTAATCCGTTTTCCAGAGAAGGTAAAAAAACCTGCGCTTTTGAAATTTGCGAGCAGCTGCAATGGGAAGCGCCCGACAAAGTAATTTGCGCCGCAGGCGACGGCACGATAGTAAGCGGCCTGTGGAAAGGTTTTACAGATTTCAATAAAATGGGCATTATAGAAAAGATGCCCCAGATGATAGCGGTGCAGGCTCAGGGAAGCGCCGCCATCAAAGACGCCTGGGAGGCCGGCACGGAAGCCGGTACCGTACAGGCAAATACTATAGCGGACAGTATATCCGTAAATCATCCGCGTGATGCGCAGCTTGCCTTGCAGGCAATCAAAGAATCAAACGGCATGGCGCTTACGGTTACCGATGAGGAAATACTTGCAGCTATACCTGAACTGGCGCGCGGGTCAAGCGTATTTGCCGAACCCAGCGGCGCGGCGCCTTATGCAGGCTTAAAAAAGCTTGTGGCGCAGGGGACTATAAAGAAAGACGAATCCGTCGCAATAATTGTGGGCGGCAACGGCTTAAAGGATATAAGCGGCGTCGGTAAATCAATAAATATACCCGCAAGTTTTGTAAAACCGACGTTAGAAGAAGTTCTTAAAATAGTCTCCCCTGAAAAGAAATAACAGGAAATACCTGTAAGGGGACTTATAAAATGGAAAATAACTTTTCCTCAACAGCAGTAGTAAAAATTGATCATGAGGCGGTTAAAGACGCCCAGTATGATTTGCCGTCATCTTACGGGAAGACGGAATCCTTCCTTTTGCCTAAAGATCCGGCTTGGATGTTCCTTTTTTGGGATATAGTAAAAGATACCTTTGAATATATCAAAAGTGAATACGGCCAGGATATTTTTGAAAAAGCAAAAAGCATAATCCGCGTTTATGATATTACGGACGTGGAAGGCTTTAACGGTTCAAACGCGGCGGCCTCCTTTGACGTGCCTGTGGTTTTAGACGCGGGCAGCTGGTATATCAATGCCGGCGGCGGGCGCATGTATATTTGCGATTTGGGCCTTGTTAATACAGACGGTAATTTTATACTTTTAAGCCGCAGCAACTCCACCACTTTGCCTACGGGCAAGGTCTCTAATGTCATTGACGAAAAGTGGATGATGGTAGAGGGCGATTACCAAAAACTGCTTAAGATGTCGGGCGCCGATATTTTTGGCGCGGGCGCGGGCAGTTTGGGCGCGAGCGAAAAGCTGCAGCATGTACTTTCACAGAGATGGAAGATGTACGAGTACGATATCAACAACATTCCTTCATCGCACATAAGCTCTTGGATGTCATCAGGCTCTTTTATGAGGCCCGCTGAAGAGATAAGCTCCGAGACGGATGAAGACATCTGGCTTAAAGCTGATTGTGAGCTTATAGTTTACGGCCAGGCCAGCAAAAACGCCAAAGTATTTTTAGACGGCAAGCCATTGCAGCTTAATGCTGACGGTTCATTTTCTTTAAGATATTCATTGCAGGACGGCAAAGTGGTTATCCCGATAACCGCGCGCCACCATTCCAAAGAAGAAAAGAAACGCGCCATAACAATAAGAGCCCAAAGAGAAAAGGAGATTTAATTTATGCCCGATCAAGAGAAAGGTTACCTATCCCTTGTTTTACACGCGCATTTGCCGTTTATCCGCCATCCCGAGTATCCCGACTTCCTTGAGGAAGACTGGTTCTACGAAGCTATGGTGGAAACATATATCCCGCTTTTAGACGTATATGAAAAACTTACGGCTGACGGTGTGGATTTTAGGGTAACAATGTCCCTTACGCCGCCTTTGTGCAATATGATGGCCGACCCGCTTTTAACGGCGCGCTTCAGGCATTATCTTAACCAGAGGATAGAGCTTTCAGACAAAGAACTTGCGCGTACTAAGGAGACTGAGTTTTATTATGTCGCAAAAATGTACAGCGACAAATTTAAAAGATACCGCGAATTATTTGAAACCTATTACCACGGCAATGTTTTAAACGGTTTTAAAAAGTTCCAGGAAATGGGTAAGCTTGAAATTATTACCTGCTGCGCCACACACGGCTATTTACCTTTGCAGGTGCATAAGGAAAGCGTGCGCGCCCAAATCAAAATAGCGGCAGACGATTACCGCCGCCGTTTTGACCGCAGCCCGCGCGGCATCTGGCTTGCGGAATGCGCCTATAACCCAGGCGACGATAAATTTTTAAGGGATGAAGGCATACGCTTCTTCTTTATGGAATCGCACGGCGTTATGCACGGTACGCCGCGCCCTAAATACGGTATTTACGCGCCTGTTTATACGCCTAACGGCGTTGCGGCTTTTGCGCGTGATATGGAATCTGCCCAGCAGGTGTGGAGCGCGGAAAGCGGCTACCCCGGCGATGCGCGTTACCGCGAGTTTTACCGCGATTTAGGTTATGACCTTGATTATGATTATATTAAACCTTATCTCCATTCCGACGGCATAAGGCGCAATATCGGTATGAAATACCATAAAATTACGGGTAAAGTTTCTTTGAACCAAAAGCAGCCTTATTACCCCAGTGACGCAAAATCCGTCGCGGCCGATCACGCGGGTAATTTTATGTTTAACCGCCAAAAACAGTTGGAATATCTTTCCTCAATCATCACGGACAGGAAGCCGCTTGTCGTCTCTATGTACGACGCGGAGCTTTATGGCCATTGGTGGTATGAGGGTATAGACTTCCTTGAAATGCTGTTCAGGAAGATCCATTTTGACCAAAAGGATATCAAGCTTGTTACTCCTATGGAATACCTTGAGCAAAACCCCGTCAACCAGGTTGTGCAGCCTTCAATGTCGTCGTGGGGCGATAAAGGCTATCACGATGTCTGGCTTAACAGCGGCAATGACTGGATTTACAGGCACCTTATTAAATCGGCCGAGAGGATGATGGAACTTGCAAACCGCTTCCCCAATGCCGAAGGCGTTTTAAAGCGCGCTTTAAACCAGGCAGCGCGTGAGCTTGTGCTTATGCAGTCTTCCGACTGGGCATTTTTGATGACGGTAGGTACCGCGAAAGAATACTCTACCAAGCGTACAAAAGACCATGTAAAGCGTTTCATAGCTATTTATGAGATGATAATGGGCAACCGTATAGACGAAGGCTATATCTGGGATTTGGAGCAGAAGGATAATATATTCCCGCATATAGACTATAGTGTGTACGCTTCAAAATAAATAAGTATTTATATAACAGCCAGCCCCCTTTGATTTTAAAGGGGGCTGTTTTTTGTGCGAAGCGCACTCCTGCACCGTGGGATTCTAGGCTTCGCTTAGTGCAGCTTCGCTGGTTTATCACGTGTTTAAACTCTTGCCGTGTCATTGCGAATGAAGTGAAGCAATCCAGTAAAATCAGGTTACCTAATTGATTGGATTGCCACAGCTGCTACGCAGCTTCGCAATGACACGGCAACGACTGGATTTCCACGCGCAGCCCGGAAAGCCGCGACACCGCTGCTGCGGCTACGCAGTCAACCCTTTGGGTTGACTGTTTTTTTTTTTTTGATACCGTATCTAAATAATGCAGGCTCCCACTTACTATCAGCTCCGTCGTGCGTTATAATCTTCTCCATAGGAGCGATTAGAGCAAAATGTTAAACAAAAACACTAAAAAGTCTAAAAAGGGCTTTACGCTAACTGAGGTGCTGGTAGTTGTGCTCATCATCGGTGTGATATCGGCGATAGCGTATCCCGTTTACACAAAAAGTATAAATAAATCACGAGCGGTAGAAGCTATCAATTTACTTGAGATGGTACGCAACAAACAGATAGCTAATTATGCCCGTAAAGGTGAGTATTTGCCGACGTTCAGCAATATCGGCCAGCTTACAAGCAATGCGGAGGCCGAGGTAAAAACGGAAGGCGACGCTATACTAACCGTCAACGGCAAGTACGAGCTTGCGATGAATAATGCAACAAATTGTATGAGCGCGGCCTATATCCCCGCCAAAGGTAAACCCGCAATATTTACATTTTCTTCAAGTTATGAGGACGCCGGATTGGGGTGCGACGGAGATATATGTAAAACATTTGGCAATATCGTGGGTAGTTCAAGCTCGGTTTGTAATTGCGGAACAAAAACTTGTTCTTCGCCATATAATTTAAACAGTAAAACCTGTAACTGTGATTGCCCGCTTGCGTGCACGGAAGGGGGTTGCCACGATAAAAACCCGTCAAGAACAGAAACACAAGCATGCGGTTACAATAACAGCGGAACACAGAGCAGAACTTGCCCTGAAAGTTGTAGCAGCGAGTGCAACACAAGTTGGAGCAGTTGCACAGGGCAAAGCTGTAATCAAAGCACAAAACCGGCATCTACTCAAAATTGTGCAAACTGCGGGCAAAAAACTCAAAGCGTAACGTGCGAGAACGGGAGCTGGAAGGCGAGCGGGTTTGGCGCATGTGTAGGTTCAAAGACGGATACGCAGGCTTGTGATAGCGGCTACAGCGGTAATAAAACCAGAACTTGTACTAATGATGTGTGGGGAGCTTGGAATACATCATCTTGCGTCAAAAATGAGATAGAGTGTGAAGGTGAAGCGACAGCAAATTGTGAAAACTGTGGCACAAAGACCAGAACTTGCGATAAAACCACAGGCACTTGGAGCGCGTGGAGTGCTTGCACGGGAATAGGTTTAGGGCAATTGCCTTGTGATACGGGTTATTGGGGCGAGAAGGTAAGAGAGTGCCGGGATAATGTATGGGGAGAATGGGACACAAGTAAATGCGTGCCTGCAAAGACGCCTTGCGGGGAATGCAGCAGCTTAAAGATGCGTGATTATAATGTAGAGTATGAGGAAGACGGCGAGTGCTGTATCTGTAGCGGCAGCAATGTAATAAGCCTGTGTACGCGGACAGGGGGTTGGCAGGATAAAGATACGTGCGCGTGTGTGTGCCCTGCAAATGCATCGTTTGTATCAGGTAATTTTACGGGTTCAGCCGACAGTATGGGGGGCTGCAAATGTAATGACGGATATGAAGGCATACCCGCCTACGGGCAAGCGTGCGTACCTGTAAAAAAGGATTGTGACCCTGCAACAAAGCCACAGAGCATACCCAAACCTTGCGGCAGCAAATGTGGAAATGAGACGATTGAGTATTACTGTAATAAATCTGATCTTACATGGTATGGGCAAAGTGATGGAGTTTGCAGAAATGAAGGCGTTTGTGAGGCGTATAGCTCGGGTTGTTCTTCGGCGTGCCAGTGCTATAGCGGATATTATTATGATTCAAGCGCAGGCGGCTGCAGGCCTAATTGCAATAACAGGCATAGCAGGACTACAAAAACAGAATGCAACTCCTGGAGCGCGCCTATGAATGATTCTTGTGATTATACTGCGGCATATGGTTGTGAGTACCAAAGCAGCTCGGACTTCCAGCCTCAAAGCAGCGAATGCGGTTGGGGCACAAGAACATGCAGGAGAACCAGCGAAGTCAGATATGACTATGGTACAGGCCCGTATGTAGGCTTGAAGACCTGTGTATTCTATATTGAATGTGAAGAAGTTTGGTATACCAATGATTAATAAACCGTAAATACGAAATCAAAAAAACCCGCCTTTAAAGGGCGGGTTTTTTAATATTTCGGCGGTATTACAGCTAATGTAAACCTATTCGGCACTTATGGTCTTTATGGCTTTCTTCATAGATATCAAGTGATTCTTTTTCCTCGGGCCTGTACTCCGCTGTGCGTTTCATCAGATTATCAAAATCTATATTTGAAGCCTCAAACATCGGGCCGTCTACGCAGGCAAATTTTGTTTGCCCGTCAACTATAACGCGGCAGCAGCCGCACATACCCGTGCCGTCAAGCATAATAGGGTTTAAGCTGGCAAAAGGTTTGATGCCCAGCTCCACCATAAGCTTGGCGGTAAACTTCATCATCGGGATAGGGCCGATGATAAAGCCCGCGTTAATTTTTTCCCCGCCTTGTACTACGGATTTTAAAGCGTCCGTAACCATACCTTTAAACCCGTAACTGCCGTCATCGGTAGCGCAGATAAGCAAGTCTGAAATACCTTGCATTTTCTCTTCCAGGATAAGCAAATCTTTTGTGCGCGCGCCCAGTATGGAAACTATTCGGTTGCCCGCGTCCCTTAAAGCTTTGGCTATCGGGTAAACCTCGGCGATGCCCACGCCGCCGCCTACCACGGCTACCGTACCGTAATTTTTAATTTCAACGGGTAAACCCAGCGGGCCCGCTACGCTTGAAAAGCAGTCGTCCTCGTTCATATTATTAAACATAAGCGTACTTTTGCCTATGGCCTGTATGATGGCCGTTATGGTGCCTTTTTGCGGGTTCCAGTCAACTAAGGTTACGGGCACCCTTTCGCCTTCTTCGCCATAGCGTAAGATGATAAACTGGCCTGCTTTGGCTTTGGATGCTATAAGCGGAGCATAAATTTCAAAGCTGCAAATGACGTCTGATATATTCTCTTTCTTAACTATTTGGTAATTTTGCATTTTCCTGTTTCCTTTAAATAATTATTGATTCTGCCTGCGGCTTCAAGGCCGTCTTTCATCGCTAAAAGCACCGTTGCGCCGCCGCGCGTAATATCGCCGCCTGCCCAAACGCCTTTTATGCTGGTGCGGCCGTCGCCGTCAAGCTCTATAACGCCGCGCTCGGTTATTTTAAGGTCGGGCGTGTATTTGGGGATAATCGGGTTTGATTTTTGCCCTATGGCCACTATGATTGTATCAGCGTCAATTACAAAATCGGACCCTTCCACAGGCACAGGTTTGCGGCGGCCTTTTGCGTCAGGCTCGCCAAGTACGGCCTTAATGCATTTTAAGCCTTTAACGTGGCCTTTATCATCGGTCAAAATTTCTTTTTGTATGGTGAGGAATTGGAAGTTGATTCCCTCTTCCATTGCGTTTTCCACTTCCTCAACGCGGGCGGGCATCTCGCTCCTGCTCCTGCGGTATACTACCGTTACGGAATCAGGCCCCAGCCTTTTAGCGCAGCGCGCGGCGTCCATCGCGCTATTGCCGCCGCCTAAAATAATGACGTGTTTGCCAACTTTAACTGGCGTATCGCTTTTTGGGAAGTTGTAACCTTGCAGCAGGTTTATCCTTGTTAAGAACTCATTTGCGCTATATACGCCTACGGCGTTTTCACCCGGTACGCCGGCCATTGTCGGCAAACCTGCGCCGCTGCCGATATAGATTGCGTCAAACTCTTTAAGCATATCCTGCACGGGCAGCGCGGGGCCTGCAAGTACGTCGGGCACAAATTTTACGCCCATTTCCTTAACCGTTTCCACCTCCGCCGATATAACCGCGCGCGGTAAACGGAAGGACGGTATACCGTATCTTAATACGCCGCCGTAATTATGCAGGGCTTCAAAAACGGTAACGTCGTGGCCATGCCTTCTAAGCTCGGCCGCGCAGGATAATGATGAGGGGCCTGAACCTATGCAGGCTACTTTGCAGCCTGTTTCTTTAGAAGGCGTAGGCGGTTTTAAAAGGCCTTCTTTGCGCGCGGCGTCTGCCGTATATCTTTCAAGCAAACCGACGGCGACGGCGCCAAACTTGTCTTTTAAGACGCAATGGCCCTCGCAGTGCTTTTCCTGCGGGCAAACGCGGCCGCAAATAGCGGGCAGCAGGCTTGTCTCCATAATTTTAGAAGCCGCTGCGCCGACATTGTCTTTTAACAGGAACTGTATAAACTCCGGTATGCGGACATTGACGGGGCACGCCGCCTGGCATTTGGGGGCTTTGCAGTTTAAGCAGCGCTCTGCTTCCTGCATAGCCTGCTCTTTTGTCAAGCCTTGGGCGACTTCGTCAAAATTTGTAATTCTTTCTGCGGGCGTTTGTCTTTGGCCCGTCTGCCTTGGTAATTTAGGATTTGGCATAATTATTTCCCCTGTAATTTAAACTAAGTTGATATTTAATCTTTTGCAAAGTATTTGGCAAAGCTGGTGCTGCTTTAAGGCGGGCGCGGCCTCACTCAATTGTTTGAAGATGAGGTTCTGCGTCCTGTACTTATTTACCGGCAGCGCAAAGGAATCCAAAAAGCCCAGATATTCCGAGAGTTTGGAAACATTTGCCAAATTCATTGTGTCTTTAACTAAAATATCCGTAAGGATATTAAGTTTTTTAGTGGTAACTCTTTCCACGCTTTGGGCGTCAACTTTTGCGCCCGAGTCTTTAATATCGCCCAATATATAGCCTATTCTTACGGCGTCGGGCGTATCTTTTTGCAGCTCCTCTTTAAGCTCAAAATTAAGCACAAATTCGGAAAGATTTAAAAACAGTTTGGGCATCGGTAATCCCACGTGTTGCAGGTATCCCATAACTGTATGCTCCTTCTGGAACATATCCACAAAATTTGCGCGTATCCTTTTTTTAGCTTTTTCTATGGAGTTGGCAAGTATCTGCCGCTGGCGTGAACGCAGCAGCGCCTTGATATCCATTACGTCAACAAAAGAACCTTTAATTAGGGCGGCGCATTCTTCCATCTCGCCATAATTAAAGACTTCCCTTATATTTTCAAGATTATCGGTTTGCCCGTATATCGCGCCTGCGGTTATATCATAGCCGCTTTTGTGCAACACGGCAAAACTTACCTTGCGCGTCTGTAAAGTATTGCGCGAAGTAAAAGTTGCATAACCCGTTACCAACCTGGAGGCCCCTTGGCGCGAAACTTCAACTTTAGGCTCGGTGATGTCGTAGAAGAAGATGCGGTCTTCAAACAAAATCTCGTCAAGCAAATAAGATATCGCATAGTTTATCGCGACCTTCGGCAGGCTGACGGACATCGGCTGCACAAGCTGTTTGTAAATTGTACCGCCGTCGCGCAAATTGGGTATATTACTCGGCGCAAGCGAAAGTTTGTCTATAAACTGCTTTTGCAAATCCTGCCCTGTAATGCCCTTGTTAAAGCC
Organism: uncultured Elusimicrobium sp.; assembly: GCA_964415545.1. Classification (GTDB taxonomy): domain Bacteria; phylum Elusimicrobiota; class Elusimicrobia; order Elusimicrobiales; family Elusimicrobiaceae; genus Proelusimicrobium. The sequence goes on along the minus strand of CAYQAU010000001.1, from coordinate 57,270 downwards.
TAATGCGCGTTTGGCATAGGCCATAATCTGCACTGTTTCTATGCCTGATATTTCGTCAAAAAACCAGCCGCAGCTTGTATACATAAACATTGCGTACTTCTGCATCTGCATAAATTTTAAGGCGGCGGGTTTATCCTGTAAAGCAAGCGGCGTGCCGTATTGCTTTAAAAAATCTTCCGTCTTAGAATTATCAAGAATTACATCTATATATGCATTGCGCGCGGCCCAGACATCAGTAAAATAATCTTTACCTTTTTGCTCAAAAGTTTCAAGCATAGCGTCGCGGGCGAAGTCCAAGGCTTTCCTTAAAGGCGCTCTCCATTGCTGGCGCCAGCCGCGGTTCATACCGCTGTTACAACCGCAATCGGCCCGCCAGCGTTCCACGCCGTGGGCGCAGCTCCAGGATGAATTTTCATTGATTTGCGCTTCATATTTAGGCGGGAACAAATCAAGGTACTGGCCGTAAATTGTTATTGTGGCAAGGTTATTATTTTCCACATAATTTAAGCAGTAGGCCAAAGCCATATCGGCAAACTTTTGGTGGTGGCCGTAAGTTTCCCCGTCGGTGGCGATATGTACAAGCTGCTCGTCTTTACGTAAATCAAAGGCGGAAAGCAGCCTGGCGGCAAAACGTTCCCCGCTTTTTAAGGTATCGCCAAAAGCGATGCCCTGCGATATCGGCCCGTCATAAAAAAAGATTACTATACTCTTGCCCGAGGGCAGTTTGTACAGATAAGGTTTTTTAGGGTCCACTTTGGCATTAGGTTCCTCCTGCCAATACTTATCCCCTATTTTGCGCGTTCTGGCGCATTGGGAGGGGGCAAGCACCGTGAAGCGGATGCCGTTATCAGCAAGTATTTCTAAAGTCTCGGTATCTACTGCGGCCTCGGCAAGCCACATGCCTTCAGGCTTGCGTTTGAAGCGGCTTTCAAAATCTTTTATACCCCAGACGACTTGCGTTATCTTGTCCTGCCTGTTTGCAAGCGGCATAATCATATGATTATAAACTTGCGCGATTGCGCTGCCGTGGCCGTTAAAAAGCTCCATACTTTTTTTATCGGCTTCAAGGATGGCTTTATAGGTTTCTTTGTCGTATCTTTCCATCCAGGAAAGTAAAGTAGGCCCGAAGTTAAAACTTATTTTAGAATAATTGTTTACTATATTTGTAATTGCTTTTTGATTATTCAAAATTCTGGCAAATGCGTTAGGATTATAACACTCTGCCGAAATTCTCTCATTCCAATTTTGGTATGGGTATGCGCTGTCCTGAATTTCTATTTCATCTATCCAAGGATTTTCGCGGGGCGGCTGGTAAAAATGGCCGTGAATGCAAAGGTATCTGTTCATCAATAATAATGCTACAATATGCGTGTGATGCATTTCAAGGAGAGTTTATGAAAAAAACCTATATTCTGGACACAAACGTTCTCTTACACGACCCGCAGGCCTTAATGCGTTTCGCGGACAATGATGTCATAATACCTATGGTTGTCATTGAAGAACTGGATAATTTTAAAACTTCTGCCGACGAGAGGGGTAAGAATGCAAGGCTTATATCGCGCCATTTAGATGAGCTGCGCACAAAAGGCAAATTAGCCACCGGCGTTAAGCTTGAAAACGGCGGGACGCTTAAGGTAGAGTTTTCAAAAGAAAATATTTTACCGCCAACAATAAATTTTGCAAAAGCTGATAATGCAATCCTTAACACGGCTTATATATACCATAATCAGGAAAAGGGCAAAACGCATAAAAAGCCCGTAATTATAGTTTCCAAAGATACCAACCTTCGCATTAAGGCGGAGGCTATCGGCGTGGACGCGCAGGACTATACTACCGATAAAGTTAATTACAGCGAGCTTTATTTAGGCGTAAGGGAAGTTACCGTCTCATCTGAAGATATAGATAAATTTTATAAGGATAAACATCTTGTGATAGAATCCGGCAAATACTATCCCAATGAATTTATTGTTTTAAAAAGCGATGACGGCAGCAAAAAATCCGGCGTAGGCCGCGTAAGCGCGCAGGGCGATACCATTAAAGCTTTGCCCGCGCAGGAGCCTTCCGCCTGGGGCATTAAGCCTTTAAATAAAGAGCAGCGTTTTGCGATGGAGCTTTTGCTTGATGATAATATAGACCTTGTAACCTTAGTGGGTACAGCAGGCACGGGCAAAACCTTAATTACGCTTGCAACCGGTTTGCACCGCACTTTTGACGATGAGACTTACAGAAGATTATTAGTCTGCCGCCCGATAGTGCCCGTAGGCCGCGACCTTGGCTTTTTACCCGGCACTATGGAAGAAAAGCTTGAAGCCTGGATGGGCGCCATCCACGATAACCTTAACTTCCTGGCCGATAAAAAGAACCCCGAGGAAGGCGAGGAAGAAGTGCGCTACCTTATGACCAGCGGCAAGCTTGAAATCGCTTCTGTTACGCACATAAGGGGCCGCAGCTTGCCCAAACAATACATTATTGTTGACGACGCGCAAAACCTTACGCCGCATGAGATTAAGACCATCCTTTCCCGCGCGGGCGAAGGCACAAAAGTAGTTGTTACGGGCGACCCGTACCAAATAGATACTCCGTATCTGGATACCGAATCCAACGGCCTTACCTATTTGGTTGAGCGCTTTAAAGGCCAAAAACGCTATGGCCACATAACATTTACAAAGACGGAAAGGAGCAACCTCGCCGATCTTGCAAGCAAACTGTTATAAAAGCTTAAAGTTTCAAAATAAAATATCCCCCGTTAAAAGCGGGGGGTATTTTTTTGCAGTTAAAATCTAGAACAGTTTAATCTTTTTTAGATTGCGGCATAAGATAATAGGCGGTTAAACCGCTGTCATTATAAATGCTTGCGCCCATAACGCCGCGGCAAAACTTATCGGTATATTCTGAAGACTTGCGGCCATAACAGTAGAGGGTGCTTTCCTCAATATAAAAGCCGAAAAAATCCTCCGCCGAGCCATCGCCGTAAGAGGCGAACATAGCCCACCTGTTTGGGAAGAAGTAATAATAGAAATCTTTTATTCTTACTGCGTCCTGCGCGTCGGGGAAAAGGTTTTTTACCTGCACGGAGTCGGGCATGGAGATATCCAAATCCGTAAAAGCGCTCGGCATATAAGTTTTTTCCGTTTTAAACCTGCGGACGGAATCATGGTAGGCCTTCATCGTGGCCAGCATTTCCTGCGCGATGCTGCGCCTGTAGGCCCTTGTATAAAGCGGCATAGCAACCGCAGTTAAAACAGCGATAATCAGAACACATATCAGTAATTCTAAGAGAGTAAAACCTTTCTTATTCATCTTAATACCTTGAAATTGGATTTTTAAAGCGGCAAAAACAACTGCTCTATATTTTATACAATAATAATATGAAATTTGAAATATTTATTGCCAGGCGTTATCTCTTATCCCAAAGCAAAGGGGTTTTTTCGCTCATTACCACAATTATCGGGATACTTGGCGTTTGCGTAGGCGTTGCCGCGCTTATTACCACTTTGGCTGTTATGAGCGGCTTCCAAAATGATATCAGAAAAAAGGTTATCGGCGCGCAGTCGCATATCCTCGTTCTTGGCCAAATGCCTGAGGGCCGCTACCAAAAAATCCAAGAGGAAATTGAAAAAATACCGCTTGTAAAAGCGGTTTCCCCAAATATCATAGGGCAGGCCATACTTACTTATGATAAAAGCTCCCAAGGCGTTATGGTGCGCGGGATAGACCCTGTGCAGGAAGATAGAACAAGCGATTTAATTAAATCTATGGTGGAAGGTTCTTTTGTTTCACCTTCAGATTTACCGCCTTTGGTTTTAGGTACGGAGCTGGCCTTTAATCTTGGCCTTGATTTGGGCGACAGCGTGGTGCTTGTCGCGCCGCAGACTATAGCGGGCGGCCTGCCTAAAATGAAAAAGTTTATCGTAACCGGTATGCTTAAAACAGGATATTATGAATTTGATAATACAATAGCTTATACCGACCTTAAATCCGCCGCGGACTTTGTTGGGCTTAAAGGCGGTGTAACGGGGCTTTCCGTAAAATTAAACAGTTTGGACGATGCTGAAAAAGCGGCCCCGCTGGTTGATAAGGCTTCAGGCTACAGCTATGCGGTGCGCACTTTTGCGCAGCTTAACAGCACGCTTTACGCCGCGTTTAAATTGGAAAAAACTATGATGTTTATTATTCTTTCCCTAATCATTTTAGTGGCCTCTTTAAACATAACCTCCAATTTGATTTTATTTGGTACCGAGAAGCTGCGCGATATCGGCATTATGCGCGCAATGGGGGCCAGCCCCAAAAATATCAGGCGTATATTTATGATAGAGGGCCTGTTTATCGGCAGCAGCGGTATTATAGCGGGTTTTTGCCTTGCAATGGCGCTTTGCTGGGCCATAAGGACCTTTAATATAGTTGAGCTGCCGGGCGATATCTATTATTTAACCAAAGTACCGGTTGATATTAACCTTGCCGATGTGCTAAGCGTATTTATCGGTAGCTATTTGCTTTGCTTTTTATCGGCTTTGTACCCTGCTTTTAAAGCCTCAAAAATTAACCCTGTGGACGCGATAAGATATGGATAATATTTTAGAAATTAAAAACCTTACTAAAATTTACGGCGGGGGGGATAATGCGCTTAAAGTTTTAGACGATGTCTCCTTCAGCGCGCGTAAAGGGGAGTTTGTAGTTTTTGTGGGCCCCAGCGGCAGCGGTAAAAGCACGCTGCTTAACCTTATAGCTTTGCTTGACTCCGTTACTGCGGGGGAGATATTGCTTGAAGGCAAAAATATCTTAAAATTAAGCGAGGCCAAACGCGCCGCGCTACGCTTAAATAAAATAGGCTTTGTATTCCAGTTTGACGGCCTGTTGCCCGAGTTTACCGTGCTTGAAAATGTTGTTATGCCCGCGCTTATTAAGGGCAAAGACAAAACGGCGCGCGCCAAAAAACTTTTGGAAAACTTAGGTATTTGGGCATTGGCCCAAAAGATGCCGCCCTCAATCAGCGGTGGGGAAAAGCAGCGCGCCGCCATAGCCCGCGCGCTTATTAATGAGCCCGCGCTCTTACTTGCAGACGAGCCTACAGGTAACCTTGACGGCGAGCGTAAAATGCAGATTTTTAAGGATTTTGCCGCGCTTGCCAAAGAGCATAATATTACCATCCTTATGGTTACGCACGATGCGCACGCCGCGCAGTTTGCTGATAAGTGTTATGAGATAGCCGACGGCAAAATATCAATTTTAAGTTAGCTTTTGGGTTTATACTTTGGTGCGAAGCGCACTCCTGTTGCTTCGTCAGTCGGATACACGGGGCATCCGCCCACTCACGGTATACCTCCTTCCTTGCGCCGCGTCTAAACCTCAAAATCCTATTAAAATATAAAAGTATGCAAGATTGCAGAAGTATAAAATATCAATTTTAAGTTAGCTTTTGGGTTTATACTTTGGTGCGAAGCGCACTC
>CAYQAU010000001.1:33373-51723 GCA_964415545.1 uncultured Elusimicrobium sp. | reverse complement strand
CTGTTGCTTCGTCAGTCGGATACAATAATTTATTGGGCTGTTGCGCCCCAAACCCAGCTATACTTTTGGCATTGCCCAGTGGCTGGGTGCCCTCACCCAAAAGTATACAAAAAGCTAGGCTCAAGCAGGCCAAAACTGTATTTTTAAGGCAATGGCGACAACTCGTAAAATAACACAAAGACAGTAAGTAAAAGGCATTGCGTTATTTTACTCGGACAATATCGCCAAAATTTGCATTCTAAAAAATAAAGTTTTGACTACGCCTGTATATCGCCAATACCTCATGGGCACTCCAATGCGGCGGCATAAATAATAATATGGATGCCTGTATATCGCCGAGAAACCACCTTGCTGTCATTGCGAAGCTGCGTAGCAGCTGTGGCAATCCAGCTGTTGCCGTGTCATTGCGAACGAAGTGAAGCAATCCAGTTAATAAAGTTACCTTATTTAACTGGATCGCCACGTCGCAAAATAATTTGCTCCTCGCGATGACGACAAAAAGCTAAACTCGTGCAGAACTGGCCTAGCTATATTATGCGCAGCCTAGAATCTCACGACAAATGTGGCGAAGGCCACCGTCCCGTCTGCAGAAGTGGCGAATGCCACACGCAGCTTAGATTTTCACGAAATGCCTGCGGCGGGCCGCCACAATAGGCTGATTTATAAAATACAAAAAGGCAGCCTTAAAAAGCTGCCTTTTAAAATTGTAGTATGCCCGATACTTACTTAGCTATTAAATAATCTAAGTCTGAGCCGCTGCGCTTTGCGCGCGCTTTAGTGAATAAATCGTTCTTCGCGGCCTCTTCTAAGAAGCTATTCCACTCTTCAGGCGAGAATTGGTATTTGCCGATAATAAAATCAGCCGCCATTTTTGAAGGATTAGGTTCGGACGGATATTCAATTTTATATTTGTCTTCCATCATTGTATATTCTTCAGCTATGGCTAGCATGATATCACTGTCGCTCATCTGCTCTACGGGTTTTTGCGGTATATTTTGCTGTTGTGTCGCTGCGGGTTTCTCTACAGGTTTAGCTGTTTGGTCTTTGGGATCGCGCTTATTTAAAATCATAAAAATAGACAGTATTACCGTAAAAAGTATAAGGCTGGTAAGCGCCATATTTATCCAGGATGAAAAGTCTCTGTCGCTCAATAAATCTTTAATTGCATAGAATATCAAAGCTAAAATAATAACAGCCGCTATAAGAATTCCCATTTACCGCTCCTCTTTACTTTTGTCCTTTTACGGGTTGCGTCCCCTGTTGTACTGCGGAACTTACTGCCTGCTGCTTCATCATATTACCTATGATTTCGGCAAAAGCAGGATCTTTACTATATTTAAGCAAAATTTGATGTACTTTTGGGTCATTTATAACCTGTAGCAGTTTTTGGGGGTTGCCCAAGTCGTCGGCAGAAACCTTGCCCTTTAGTGCACGCTCCATATCTTTATTAAAAGCTTGCATTATCTCGCTTTGGCGGAAACTTTGGTAGTCCTCCATTGCGGAAGATTGGCGGCTCTTAAGATGTTCCTGTGCTGCTGGGGGCAGCTGCTCCTCGTCTACCAGGCGGTCCTGCAAATGCATCATACCGCCGTTCATTACGGGCTTAATCATACCACCCTGTGCGGTAAGCTTGTCCTGCGGGATATCCTGAGATTGGATTGTGTGCACTTCTTCATCAGGTTGTGGGGCTTCTGTTCCCTGCAGTTCCTCTTTCTGCACGGCAGGTTGGAAGGGAAAGAAGCCCGCTTCCTGTTCAGATTCCTGTCTATTTGCGAACTTATCGTTGAAGAATCTGTATGTATTAAGCCCGATAATTATTGAAAGTGAGGCTATAATCACGAATATGGAAATCTTCATCTTTAAGCTCATAAATAAATCCTTTTTAGTTTGCTATATCAAGCAGTTCTACTTCAAACACAAGCAAAGAGCCTGCGGGTATGGCGCCTGTCTGCGCATTGCCGTAAGCGGTATCTGCGGGGCAGAAAAGCTTTGCTTTGCCGCCTGTATTCATTTCCTGCAAGGCCTCAGTCCAGCAGCTTATCACGCCGTTAAGCGGGAACTGAGCGGGCTGGCCGCGTTTGATTGAGCTGTCAAAAACCGTGCCGTCGGTAAGTGTGCCTTCATAATGTACTTTTACAATATCGGTAGCTTTAGGGGCTTTACCTTTACCTTTTTTAACGGTCTGGATAACTGCGCCGTTTTTTAAGGTTTTGGACTTTTTATCCTTTTTAATTTCTTTTAAAAACTCGGCCTGCTTTGCCTGTCTTTTGGCAAGGATTTTTTGTGCGTCGCCTTCGTATTTTTTGATTACGAGCGGTTTATAAGTCTCCAAATCCGTCTGGGAGGAGCGGTTTAAAAGCGAGTCCCTTAAACCTTGGGAAATAGCTTTAAAGTCGTCTTCATTTTCCAGTACCAACTGGGTTTTAAGATTATTGCCTAGGAAATACCCTAAAGAATAAAGCGTCTTCTCGTTTGAAGGCTGTTGGGCAGCAGCGGTTTTGACGTCTGCCTTTGCGTCGGGCGCAGCCTGGGCATAAGCCGGCACTACGGCTAAAGCCAATACTGCGGCAAGTATAAAGTTTTTCATTTTATTTCTTTGTCTCCTTATTTTTTTATTTGGTTTCAACATAATCCAAAAGCTTTTCTTTGACTATCGGCGCGGCCTTTTCGCCCGCAGCCATAAGGCTGCGCCTTTGCGATTCCTGCGCGCGGGAGGAGCCTGCCCTCTCCGTGGTTGAGAATGTTGCAAAAATGCCCTTTGTCTCATTATCTTTTAAAGCTACCGTCGCGGTAGATGTGCACCAGTAAAGCCCGTCGGTAGTTTTGGAAGGATACTCATCCGTTTTTGTATTAAGTAAAAGTTCAATATCACAATTAGGCATATCCTGGGCTACCGCAAAACCGAGCTTATTTAAAGAATCAATAATAAAAGTTTTTACCGTAAAATCGTCAACGCCCGTTATGACGGAGTTTATTTTTATATCATAAAAAGTTTTATTATATAACGCTCTGTATGCGTATAGTTTTTCCTCATCAAAAGCCGATGCGTCAAAGGAGAGCTGCCTGTACTCATTATCCAAGCCTTCCCTTTGATTAAGCAGCGCGGGCATTTGCATAGCTTCTTTAAGGCGTACATATTTATCCTGCTGCGCGTTGATGCGGGCGGAAACAGCGTCAAGCTTGCCGTCTATGGGTTTATAGTATGGCATAATTATTTGCTGTGCGGGCTTGCGTTCCAGTACGGCTATTGCATAGTATTTGCCCGTATCTTTATCTTTCCACCATTCTTTAACGGCTACTTTGGAGAGTATAGTCTCACGCCTGATATCGGAATCTTTAGAGGATGGCACAATATCAAAAAGCGTTTTAAGCCCTTGGGCCGCATTGTGCTTAGCGGTGTCTTTAACGGGGGAGACTGCTACTTTTGTTATATATTCCTCAACGGGATATTTTTCCATCCTGGCGTTAAGGTTGTTCTTTGTGCTTGCACACCCCGCGGTTAAAAGCAGGCCAAGCATTATGATTGCGGTTTTCTTCATTTTTAACTCCATATTTATTTGGCAGTCCTGTAATAAAGATAGGTTCTTTTGCCTTTATTAATTTGTACATTTTCAAACAGATGTTCGTCAATAGTTTTGCCGCCTTTATCAGTACATATTATTTTGATTGTATGGCGTCCTTCAGGTAGAAATACGGCGGCCATTCTTATTTGGGCAGGCAAGGTAAACCAGCTGCGTGTATCGGCCTTTTCCGTTACATTGGAAAATATACTCATTACCGATCCTGCAATATCGCCCCAGGTTTCATCATTGGTCAGTTTAGTTACGCTGTGGCGCGCCTGCACGCTTAAAATATATTTGGTAACAGCGCGTATTATAGTGCGCGTATAGGCGGCGGCTCTTTGTTGTTCCAGCGTCTTCCTGGCGGTTTGCGCAAGGTCCGCCACGGGCTGGGTGCTTATTGTTTGCCCGCCGTCAAGTATAATGGAGGAGGACGCGATTTCATATGGATTATCAATATATTCGGGGAATGATACCGTGATTGAGCGCCCAAACGCGCCTGCGTATACGGAATTAATTAAAGTTTGGTCCACCCCTTTTAAATCATTATTATCCTGCACGGCAAACCAAATGTCATTCCATGCGAACATAAAACTTTTAGATATTTTAAGCGGTATCTTGCCGTTATAGTGGAAGACTACCGCCTCCCCCATATCGGCGTAGTTTTGCGGGAGGGGGAAGTCAGGTTCTTTAGCGTCAAGCCAGCTTTTATAACGCTCATAAGCATTAAGCGCGTTTGTGCGCGCTATGCGCGCGTCAGAGCGGCGGCCCATATCCTCAAATACCATACTGGCAAAATACTGGATAAACGGGTCGTCATTATAACCGTCTTTTTTATTTTCGCGCACATTGTCTAAAAAGAATACGGCTTTACGCGCCTCCACCGCGGCTGATATTATATCATCGGCGGTAAGGAAGTTCATCGCCCTGTAAAAGTAGGTTAAGGCCTGCTCAAAAACAGGCGCGCGGTAAGGCTGCGTATTATCGTTTATTATAAGAGTACCGATATTTTGGGTTATACTTTGGACTTGAAGGGCCTCTATAGCGTCTTGCGCGGCGGAAAGGACCTCATTACTGCGTTCATTTTGGTAACTGTCAGTCAAAGGGGTGCTGCGGTCCAGATAGTAAAGCAACTCATTATGTTTGCCGTAGATTTTACTTTTATTTTCGGTTATTTTTACTTCAGCTTCGCTGTATTTTTGCGCGTCTAAAAGTTTGGAAACATCCTTCTTAAAACGCACGGAAGGCCCGCCGCAAGCGCAGAGCAGCAGCGATAGCGCCGCAATGGTCAGGAGACGGGCCTTAATCATAAATTAGAACTTAAGGGACTTCTTTGCAACGTACTTTTTAATCTGTTTCTGGCCGTTCCATACTATTTGGTTGGTCTCAATATTAATAAGTTTGAGGTTTACCTGATAGAATACCACGGACTTGCGGCCCTCTTGGTCTACTATGGAATTTAAGACGCCGCTTAACATATAATCCGCGCCGACTTCCCTTCCAAACGCCTTGCGCGTGGCTTCAGATGAGTACTCATCCTGGTCAAGCCTTTCCTGCCTAAGCTCGCCGCGTTCGGAGGAGCTGGCAACAAATTCCACATCGCCGCTGTTGATTAATGCGCGCTGCATTTCTTCAACAAATGTTGCGGTGTTTATGTGTTCCATACTCTCATTAACCACGGTGCCGACTATTACCACAGGCTCTTTACCCGTAGCTTTTAAAGCTTTTTTATACCATGGCGCGCCAAGGCATTCGCTTATCATAGTCTCGGCGACCATGCGGGAATCGGTATCATTCCATTTACCGCTTAAATCTTTTACTGTCCCCACATCCATTCTTTCCACTTTAGTTCCGCAAGCCAAAAGCAAGGGGAAGACCAAAGCCGCTAAAAGCAGTTTTTTCATATTAACTCTCCTGATACTGACGTATATAAAACCATTGTAATTTTTATATGCAAGCACTGTCAATAATTTAATAAAATATAAAAAAGGAGATCTTATGCTTTTAGTAATAGATGTAGGCAATACGCAGATATATGTTGGCGTTTTTGACGGGGATACAATTAAGGCCCGCTTCCGCCGCACTTCAAGCGCGCAGGTAAGCGCAGATGAGCTTGGCGTTTTTATCAAACAGGCTTTGAGGGAGAATGATGTAAACCCCGAGCAAATAAAAAGCATAGCCATTTCTTCTGTAGTGCCCGTAATTACCAGGAGCATTGTGCATTGCGCGCATAAGTATTTTGATATAGAACCTTTTGTAATAAGCGCGGGCATCAAAACAAGCATATGTTTTGACGGCCCCGGCTTTGGGGAGCTTGGCGCAGACAGGGTGGCCGATATTGAAGGCGCGCTTTACTCCTACCCCGGCAAAGATTTGCTTATAGTGGATTTCGGGACGGCCAATACTTTTTGCGCCATATCCAAAACGGGGGAATATCTGGGCGGCGCGATATCGGCGGGTGTGGGTATGTCTATGGCGGCTTTGGCAAGCGGGACGGCTTTACTTTCAAATGTGGAAATTAAAAAGCCTGAATGTTGCGCGGGCTTAAATACCACTACGCAGTTACAGGCGGGTTTATTTTATACCGCGCTTGGCTCTATTAAAGAGATTTGTTCAAGGCTGGCCAAGGAGTGCTTTAAGGGCGATTACCTTACAATAGGCACGGGCGGCCTTGCCAGGATGTTTGAAAATGAAGGCGTGTTTGACCATTATGAACCTGATTTGGTCTTAATAGGTCTTAAAGTTTTGGAAGCCAAAAATAAGTAAATTTGCGGCAAAACGCTTGCTAAGATTATAAGGTTTTGTTATAATATATTTATTCAGGGCCTGTAGCTCAGCTGGGAGAGCGCCTGCATGGCATGCAGGAGGTCATCGGTTCAATCCCGTTCAGGTCCACCAAAATTTAAAAGTAAAAAAACCGCATTCTTTGCGGTTTTTTTATTGGGGATATTTTAGGCTGCCTTATGGCGGCGGGGTAAATTTTATATATGATTTCGCCTTATGTATACTCTGTATTTGCAAATATGTTTTGGGGTCTGGGCGCGCAGTTTTATGCGTATTACGGCCGCAAATTCTCATCCGTTTGGATAAACGCTTTTAAGGCTTTAGCTGCGGGTATCTTTTTTACCTGCGCGGTTATTATCGCGGGCGGGTTCCATGAGATAATACCATCGGCCGCTTTTGTGCTTTTATTATCGGGCCTAATCGGGCTTGGCGTGGCCGATATCTTTTTGGTAAAAGCTTATGCGGGTATGGGCCCGGGCAGGACGATGATGCTGTTTTCCTTCCAGCCTTTATTTGTGGGCGTTATAAGCTATTTCGCTTTCGGGCAGGTTATTAATCCGCAGAAGTTTATCAGCATAATCTTTTTTATAATTTGCATAGTAATCTTTTCTTTGGAGACCTTCCGTAAAGAAGGCCATTGGAATATAAAAAATACCCTGTTTGCTTTTTTGGGTATGGTATTTGACGGCATAGGCGTAATGCTTACCAGATACGGCTTTGACAAAGCGCCTGATATAACGGTGTTTGAAGGCAATCTCTACAGAGTAATCGGCGCATTGGTTTTCTTTGTAATAGTGTCAAGAGTGTTTAAATTTTCTTTCAGGGCTAATTTTCAAAGCCTTTCGCCCTCAAGGCGTTTTATTCTTTTCTTCGCGGTATTTTTGGGGACTTTTGTGTCGCTGGGCTTTTATTTGCAGGCTATACGCACAGGCGATTTAGCCATAGTAACAGCCATTACCGTAACGGGCGTTATCTTTGCGTCTTTATTTGAAAGTATTTTTAAACGCGCCTGGCCCACAAAATACCTGTATATAGCATTTGTGTTTTTTACTGCGGGTATGTACTTCTTATTATCCTGATTAATTGCCTTTTGTAAGGCGTGTGGAAAGCAGGCGCGGCAGGCCCGCGGCCTCTATCTTTTTTTGCACGGACTGTATATCATAAGGCAGGCGTATTAAGCGGAAGGTGTTTTGCTCCGTATCAAGTATGCCAAAGGACGCCATATTATTTGAATCGCGCGGTTGCCCTATGGAGCCGGGGTTTATCATATACCTTACATTTGGCAGCATTTTGATTGTTACGTCTGATCCCAAAAAAACGTCTATCTGCGGCATATGGTTTGTTTTATAGCTTATGATAAAAGGAACATGGCTGTGCCCTACAAAACAGAGCGAGCCTTTCCACTTATCTAAATTTAAAATAAATTGTTCAACGGATAACAGATAGTCGCGGAACGGGTCTATAAAAGAACCGTGCACTATAGAGAAATCTTTACCGTGGTATGTTGTGCCAAGCGAGGCTATAAAATCTTTTGCCTCGGGCGTGATATGCTTGATTGTGTATTCTATTGACTGTTTTGCATAATCGCTGAACCATGTAAAAAAATCCCGGCGGAAGAGGCTCATATCATGGTTGCCCAGCACGCCGATAAAGTTTTTAAGGCCCATCAGTTTTTGCGTACATTCAAGCGGCTGGGGGCCGTATCCTATAAGATCGCCGCAAAAGGCATAGCCGTCCACGCCGATTTCTTCAATCTTTTTCAGGCAAACAGAGAGCGCTTCGTAATTGGAATGTATGTCAGAAATTACAGCATACTTCATAACGGCCCCCCCTTTGTGCTTGCGCGGTTAACTTGCCGCGGCCACCAATTCTTTGGTTTTGCTGTCTTGCGCCCTTAAGTCTAATGATAACACTTTTGAGACGCCGTTTTCTTCCATAGTTATACCATATAACATTTGCGCGGCTTCCATAGTGCGCTTATTATGCGTTACAACTATAAACTGCGTACGTTTTGAAAACTCTTTAATTAAGTTTACAAATCTTTCTACATTGGCTTCGTCCAAAGGCGCGTCCGCTTCGTCTAAAATACAGAAAGGCGAAGGGTTGTGCGTAAAGAAGGCAAACAGCAATGATACTGCCGTTAAGGCCTTCTCCCCGCCTGATAAAGCCGATATATTAAGCAGTTTTTTGCCCGGAGGCTGGACGATGATTTCTATACCCGTTTCAAGCAGGTCCTCGGGCTTTGTCAGCGCAAGCTCCGCCTCGCCGCCGTGGAACAGCGTTTGGTATATGGATTTAAAGTGCATACGAACCTGTTCAAATGTATATTTAAAATTGTCTTTTGTAGTCGCGTTAATTTTAGCTATGGCCGCCTTTAAGTCGCGTTTAGCTGAAGTTAAATCCTCTATCTGCTTTTTGAGGAAGGTATCACGCTCTGTTAAAGCGTCGTATTCTTCAGGCGCAGTCATATTTACCGCACCCATGCTTTCTATTCGCTTGCGCATCATTTTAACGCGCTCATAGTCTACCTGCTTATCGCCCCATTTCATTTGCGCTTCCTCGGGCGTTATATTCCAGCTTTCAAAGAGATTGTTGATTATGCCCGTCTTCTGGCGGCGGTGGTTGGTAAGATTATTTTCCAAATCGTGTATTTTTATCGTCAGCTCGTTTATTCTTGTTTTGGCGGCTGAAAGCGCGGCGTTCTTTGTGTCAAAATCGTTTTTAATGGCCAAAAGGTCTTGGCGCATTTTACTTTCTGATATCTCAAGCTCGGCCAAAGCGTCGCGCTCGGCGGCAAGTTTGGCCTGCGCACTGAGCTTCTCGGCGTTAAGCGCGGCTATGCGGTCATTGGATTTGAGGATTTGCTCCTGCCTTTTTGTTTCCGCTTCTTGCAGGTTAAGGCTTTCAGCCTTGGCTGCTTTAAGGTCCTGCTCAAGGTTGTTTTTGCGGATTTTTACTTCATAAAGCTGCGAGTTGCAGGCCTCAATCTCAAGTTTTAAAGCATGGGCTTCGTTTTGGATATCCTCGCGTTTTTTACGCAGGGTTTCTAAATCGGCCTTAGCTTTTTCATGTTGGGCATTAAGCTCTGCAAGCTTAGTTTTTAATGCGCCTATTTTTTCTTTGCGTGCGCCGATACGGCTTAAGATATCGTCTTTATTTCTTTTAATTTGCTCGGAAATCTGTGCGGTATCATTTAAACTGCGCTGCTTAGAATTAAAGTCGTTTTGCAAAGAGTTTAAGGACAAGGATTCGCTTTGGAAGTCCGTCCTTAAAGTCTTAATCTTTTCTTCCGTATTTTTAATTTCGTCAAAGTTCCTGATGACATTTGCGCTTAAGTCTTCCTCCTGCTCATTAAGTTCCTTAAACTCGGCTTTTGCGGTTTCTTCCTCGCCCCAGTAGGCTTCAGGCGATTTAACGTCTTTAGCGCCGCCTGATATCCAAAAACTGCTGCCTACCTGCGCGTCAGAAGCTTTATAGTCCTGCACGATAAAATTGATAAGGTCCTCAAGTTCGGCGGGGTATTTTAATACGGATTTTATGTCCGTCCCGTCTTTATATAAGCTGCTGTTGGCATTTGTTTTCGGCACCGCGCTTAATACTATAAAGCGGCAGCGCGCTTTACCGTTTTTGTTTAAAAGCTCTATGGCTGAAGCAGCTTGCTCAAAACTGCCGCAAAGTGCGGAGTCAAGGTATTTGCCAAAGGCTTCTTCCACCGCCAGCGTATATTCTTTAGGGAATTTTATATTTTTGCGCAATGTCCCCTTAATGCCGTTGATATTGCTTTCGTCCACAAGTTTTGCGCCTACCCAGTAAGGGTCATTTTTGCCTTGGGTTTGTATCATCTGCATTTTTGTGTTTACAGCCGCTTTTTTTGTTTTAAGCTGCGTCAGCTTATCGTTTAAGGACTGGCGCATATTCTGTAAAGTTACGCGCAGCGTCTCGGCCTGCGTCAAATCTGTTTTTAAGGTTTCTACTTTAGCTTTTTTTGCTGCCAAATCAGTTTGCAGGGTTTCTATTTCTTTTGCCAGGTTTTGCGCTTGCGCGGCATGCGTTTGTAGCGTGCGCTCAAGGTTAATAAGGTTATTATTCTCGTGTGATACGGCCGATTCTTCCAAAGCTATTTTACCGCTAAATTCCATTTGGCTGCTGCCTGCCTGCATTAAAGCGGTATTGGCTTTGTCATAATCCTGCTCGGCCTGTTTTAGGTTGAGCTCATTGGTTTGTACAAGATTGTACTTTTCATTATATTTATTTTGCAGCGGCTCAAGCTCAGCCCCTAAATTATTAAGCTTGTTTTGCAGGTTTTCTATGGCAGGCAAAAGCTCCTTGCTGCGCGCTTTACCCAGCTCTTCTTCATAGTGCGAACCTTTTACCTGCAAGGTAAGCTCGTTGGAAAGGTTCTCGCAATTTTTTATCGCGCCTTCTAAAAGGCCTATTTGGTATTTGCCTGCGGCTATCTTTTCGCCGAAGGCGTTAAATTCTTTTTGTTTATGGGTAAGGTTAAGGTCCAGCGCGGCGCACTCGCCTTCACGGGCCGATATCGTGGCTGATGCATCCTGCGCCGCTTTAGTTAAAGGTTCAAGCTCGGCCATAAGGCGGTTTATTTGCGCGTCATGCGTTTTTATACCGTCTAAGGAGAGCGCGATTTCCGATTCTTTTAACTCCTCACGGTATTTTTGGTAGAGGCGGGCTTTTCTTGCCTCGCTGTCTAATTTTTTTACCTGCTCGGCTATCAGCGCAAGCGTATCGCTTAGGCGGGCGATATCAAGGTCAACCTTTTCAAGTTTGTGTTGCGCTTCGTCCCTCTTAGCTTTGTATTTGGAGACGCCTGCAACTTCCTCAAACATCTCCCTTCTTTGTTCGGGCGTGGCCCTTAAAATTTGTTCTACGGAGCCTTGGTCAATAATTGCATAGCCTTCCCCGCCGATGCCTGTATCTAAAAACAGTTCCCTTATATCCCTTAAGCGGCATTGTACGCGGTTTAAATAATACTCACTCTCGCCCGAGCGGTAAATTTTGCGCGATACAGTAACCTCCCCGAAATCCACGGGCAGCTTGCGGGAGGAATTATCAAAAATCATATTGACTTGCGCCATATTTAAGGGCGGTCTTTTTTTAGTCCCGTTGAAAATGATATCAACCATTGAGCCCGAGCGCAGGGACTTCCAGGACATCTCGCCTACGGCCCAGCGTACGGAATCTATAACATTAGACTTGCCGCACCCGTTAGGGCCGACAATGCATGATACCCCCGGTTCAAAATTAAGGCGCGCTTTATCCGCGAAAGATTTAAAACCGATAATTTCAATAGCCTTCAGATACATTAAGAGTGTCCTAAGATAAAATTAGGAGCGCCGAGGGCATCTCCTATATACCTATATAATACAAAATTAGCGGCAAAAAGTAGAAGCCATTGTATATGCAGGCGCTGCTTTTTGCGGCCGCTTAAAAACAGTATGCCACAAAAGCGGCTAATTTTGCTTAAATATAAGCGTTGTAAGCTAAATAAGTACAGGAGGAGTAAAAATGATAAAAAAGATATTTGCGGCTGCGGCTTTGCTGGGGGTTTTTGTGATGAACGCGCAGGCGCTTTCCGTTACCAATCCGCTTTTTATGCCAAAAGAGGGCGGTTTAATGTTTGATACTACGGCCTATTTCGGCGATACCACATCGGGCCAAAGCGATAAGGTGTATGAGATTAATGAACGTATCTCCTATAATCTTACTGACCGCTTTCAAGTCGGCGGCTATATAGGCTATGCAAAGATTGATATGATTGACGTCAAAGACTGGACCAACCCGGGCGTATTTGCCTTCTTCAGGATTTTGGATAATGTAGCCAAGCTGGATATCGGCGGCGACGTGCTGTTTAATACCTTTGACTCCGTGCTTGAAAACGGAGTTAATGACGACGCTGCAAAATACACGCTTAATGCGCGCTTCGGGCTTGATTTGGCGGCTTTATCTGTCGGCGCTATTGGCAGCTTATCCTACTGGAAAGGGGATACCGTAAGGTATTATACGCGCAATAATAATGATAATATGACCTACGGCGATATTAAAGCTTTTGCCATTTTTGACATTATGGATATAGTGGGCGTCGGCGGCGAGGCGGGCTATAAAGTTTATGATCTTAACCGCGACAGAGACGATAAAGGTTACTACCTTACCGCGCGCGTTGATATCAACCCCATACCTTCAAAATTAGGCATATTGGCTTTTGCCACCTTTGAGGATGTTAAACACCAGGAAAATAATTATAAAATAGGCGCAAGCTTAAAGTTTGTCCTTTAATTAAAATTGCGCTTATATAAAAACACCCCCTGCTTTTGGGGGTGTTTTGTATTTGGAATTAAGCGGTTTTAGTAAAAGAGTAATGTACCCGGTAAAAATAAATTGACTAATAGGCCTATGCTTAAAAAAGGCCCAAAAGGTATTGCGCCATTGTCCATAGGTTTGCGCAAAAGCACAAGTATGCCAAAGTAAAATATACCCGCAAAGGAGGATATGATCAAAGCATTAACCAGCCCGAATATCCCCGACAATGCGCCAATGCCTGCCATAAGCTTGATGTCGCCGCCGCCCATAGCTTCTTTTTTAAAAGCAAACTCGCCCAGAAGCGCAAGGCCCCACATCCCGAAAAACCCTACCGCCGCCGCGATTAAGGAGGCTGTAAACTTATCAAAAGGCGCGCCGTTAAAGGCGGGGTTTAGGAACGAGACTAAAATACCCAATACGGCTAAACCGATGGAGAATCTGTCAGGTATAGTCATAGTCTTCATATCAATTACGGAGAGGACGATAAGGCTGTAAAGCGCGGTAAGTACGCAAGGCGTCCACCACGTCAGCCCAAACTTCCATACAAATAAAACGGTTAAAATGCCTGTTATGCTTTCAACAAGCGGGTATTCTATTGATATTTTTTCTTTACAGTTCCTGCATTTGCCGCGTAAAATAAGGTAACTTAAGACGGGTACATTGTCATACCATTTAATCCTGCTTTTGCATTTAGGGCACCCTGAAGGCGGCCACGCGATAGACATATTATTAGGTATCCTGTAAATACATACATTTAAAAAACTGCCGATGATAAGCCCGAATAATAAAGCATATAAAAGTATGATAGTTTCCATCAAAAAAGCACCTCAGTTTAATTTAGTTTTGGTTAATTTCGTTTATAAATACGCTGCAATAACGCAGGTCATTTTGGTCGGTAACAAATATCCAGCCGCCTTTACCGTCAAGCATATCTTCATAGCGGCCGTTCTTTACGGCATTGGATTTTTGCCCGTTTTGGGCATGGTGGTGCGGCAAAGAAAACAGATAGTCGGGCACCAAATCATTTAAGCTTTGCGGGCAGCGGCCTTCATTATCGCCCCTGTATACTGCGACAGCGTCTGAAATTGCGGCAAGGTTCTTTTCGGTAATGGCGCCGTGGGCTTGCGTCCTAAGCGCCATTACTTTATAATAACTGAGGCCGAAAAGTACCGCTACAAGTACCGATACTATAGCAATGTCTTTTTTCAGAAGGTTCATAAATGTAAAAGTACAAAGGATAATACTTTTGCGTCATCCATTGTAAATTTTATGCTCGCTCTTTCATTGGGGCTGTGTGGTTCGCCGTATATTTTGGAACCTACTACCGCCGCTAAACCCAAATTGCGCACACAGGCCGCAAATGTGCCGCCGCCTACGCCTAAAATTTTAGGCTTTACGTGGTTTATTTGCTCAACCGCCTCGGCGAAAAGCTTTACAAGTTTTTCTTCAGGCGATGTCGCAAAGGATGATGCGCTGTGCATAATTTGCATATCTACTTTTACTTTAAACTCCTCCTCGGTTTGCTTCACTATTTTGTTTACTTCAGCCTTAACTTCGTCGGGGCTGTAAACAGGCAGGAAGCGGCAGTCCATATAAAAAATATCGGTGCCGGGGATGGTGTTGATATTTGGAACATTTGCCTCTTTCTTAGTCGGTTCAAAGGTGCTGGCAGAGGGGGCAAACAGAGGATCAACCTTATTAAATTTGGCGCGCAGCCCGTCAGCTAAGCGGCAGACTAATTTGCTGCCCGCATAAAAAGCATTATTGCCTGTATCGGGCATAGAAGCATGGCACTGCTTGCCGTTAACGGTAAATTTGTACCAGATTACATTCTTTTCCGCGATTTCAATTTCGCTGCCCGCAGGGTCGCCTGAGTCCTGTACGATAAAACTGTCTTCTTTCCCAAAAAGGTCAGGCCTTTGTTTAAGTACATAGTCCATGCCGTATTGGTTGCCGACTTCCTCGTCAGAAATAAGCATCACGCCCAAGTTAACGGGCGGGATTACGCCCGCTTCCATCACCGCCTTGGCAAGCACTAAAGCTGCTGTTACGGCCTGCTGGTTATCTTCAACGCCGCGGCCGTACATTGTATCGCCGTCAGCATCAAGCGTCATCTTAAAAGGGTCTGTTTTCCAGAGGGCTCTGTCGCCTTCGGGCACTACGTCTATGTGGGTGAGTATCCATAAAGTTTTGGTTTTATCTTTGCCGTAGTATTTGGCTATGATATTGGGGCGGATGCCGTTTTTGGCGCGCGCGTCGGGCGCGTCTACCCTGAAGATTTCATCAAATTTAAGTTTTTTAAGCTCGCCTTCAAGGTACTCGGCTTTATCATATTCGCCCTGGCCGCCAAGCTCAGGCGATACTGCGGGGCGCGATGTCATATTAGTTTGCAGCTCAATTATGTAGTCCCTGTAGGAATCTATATTTTCAAACACTTTGTTCATATTTAGGTCTCCTTTTAAAACGGGTTTTTGACTTCTATAAAGGAAGTCTCAACCTTGAAGTTAGCCGAAACATACTCCATTAAGGCCTTTATTCCCAACCGCTCGGAATTATAATGGCCCATAGCTATAAAATTTATTTGCGCTTCGCGGCAGGTTTCCGTTACATATTCGTCGCGCGAGCCGGTGATATAAAGATCCGCCTTTTGGGCGATTGCCTGCTCCAGCATATCGTGCGCGCCGCCGCTTACCAAAGCTATTTTGCGGACGGTTTTCTTGCCAAAAGGCAAAAACTCGCCGCCGAGCTTTTTGCAAATTGCGCTAAATTGTTCGTTTTTTTGCAGCTCGCCTATAAAGCCTATAGCCATACCGTGGTAATTGCCAAAAGGTTTTATGTTTTTTAAGCCCAGCAGTTTTGCCAGCTGTGCATTATTGCCGCAGACGGGGTGCTTATCTAAAGGAAGGTGAAAGCCCGCAAGGTTGATATCGTTTTTCATCAAAAACGCTACCCTGTGGCCAAATACGCCTGTTAAGGCTTGCTGTTTGCCCCAAAGCAGCCCGTGATGCACAAAAATAATATCAGCTTTTTGGGCGGCCGCTTTCTTGAACAGGGCCATATTGGCAGATACGCCAAATACCGCCCTTTCTATATTCTCTTTGCCTTCAACCTGAAGGCCGTTATATTCGGGCGCGGAGGCGGTGTCAAGGTAATCATTAACTGCTTTTATTAAGGCGTCGCGTTTAACCATAGACGTTTTTTGCTCCTCATTATCCTAATGCGCGGCAAGTTACTTTTATGTTATCATTTTATTAGTATGAAAAGAATATCCTTTTTCTTGTTTTTCCTGTTATCATGCGGATTATCTTTCGGGCAAGGCATACCTGTGGCGCCTAATTTAATGGCGCAAGACAGGAACCCCTCAAAAGTTTACCCGATAACGGTGGAATACCCGCACCAGAATACTATTATACCGGAGGGGTCTAAAGGGATATTCGTCTTCGGCAAAGTTACGCCTAACGGCGGATTGCTGACGATTAATAATACTAAGGTGCCAATCTTCCATACAGGCACTTACCTTGCTTACCTGCCTGTCAGCCCCGGGCGTTTTGACTTTTTGGTGGAGTTTAATGACGGCAAAGAGGTAAGCAAAGTGCGCCGCACCGTCATTGTGAAAGGTTTTAAATACCAGGACTATACCGATAAATATAAATTTGACCCTAATTACCATTTCCCTTCCAGCAAGCTTGATATTACCACTAATGACGTTACCGAATTTATGGTGGCGGGCAGCCCCGGCAATATAGTTTTAATGAGCTTCGGCAAGTTTAAAAATATAGAAATGCAGGAAAGCAAGACAGAGCCCGGCGTATATAAAAAGGTGATGACTTTTACCGATAAGGACCTTATGAAAAGGCCCACAAAAATCTACTTTACTATGTATGATGACTGCGGTAAAGAACGTGCCCGCATTAGCGCCACAGGGCAAATAAGGATACTTGCCGGGCAGGATGCGCTGTCATCTGCAAGGGTGCGCGGCAGCGATGTGCGTTTGAGGCCTGCGCCTTCCGCATTAAGCGGGCATATATTTGATACAAGGCTTTTCGGTAAAGTTAATATAACGGGCAGGCGCAATAATTTTTACCGCGTGCATTTAGACGATAATAATATAGCCTGGATAGAGACGCGCTACCTTGAACCGATGACAAGCATCGCGCCGCCAAAAAACATAGCGTGGGAAATTTCAGCCGCGTCAAATGAAAATAAAACTGTTATTGAGATAAAAAATACCGAAAAGATACCTTTTAAGGTGGTGGAAAATCCTAAATCTTTTGATATCTACCTCTTCTACACCCAAGCGCTTAATACTATTATGACGGACCCTTCAAGCCCGCTTATTAAGACTATTGATTATGAAATACTTTCCGACAATACAAAAAAGATATCGGCCATACTTAAAGAGAAAGGGCAGATTTGGGGCTATAATTACCGCTATGACGGAAATAACCTTATCTTTGAAATTAACCATAAGCCCGATTTATTTTTTACCAAAAAATTGCCGCTCAAAGATTTAAAAATAGTTTTGGACCCGGGGCACTCCCCCAAACGTACAATACCTTATGACGGCGCGGTAGGCCCCAGCGGGGTTTTGGAGTATGAGGCTAATTATAAAATAGCCAAAGCTGCGGCAAAAGCTTTAGAAGAGCGCGGGGCGGTAGTCCTGTTCTCAAAAAACGAGACGGAGACCATGGGCCTAAGGAACAGAACCCTTAAGGTGGACGGCGAAAACGCGCATCTTTTTATCAGTATCCATAATAATGCGCTGCCTGATAATATCAACCCTTTTGCAGCGGAGCGCGGGTTCTCTATGTTCTATTATTACCCGCACAGCATAGCTTTTGCGCAGGCGATGCAGAAAAGTTTTGAGCGTAATATCGGCATCCCGTCTGAAGGCGTAATACAGGCGGACTTTTCAGTAATACGTAACTTGCCGCAGGTGCCCTCAATCCTGATAGAAAATACCTATCTGATGATACCCTATCAGGAGGAACTTATTAAGCAGGACCGCTTTATAAATATGCTTGGCAATGCGATAGCTGAGGGCGTAACGGATTTTGTTAATCCCACGTCGCCGTACCGTAAGAACAAGCGCGTGGAAGTAACGCCGCAGCAGGATATAGTGCCCATACAGCCGATAGAGCAGGAAGCATTTGAGAAGCCTAAGCAAAAAGGCATGGCAGAGGAGGAATCTTCAGACGTTACGGGGCAGGTAGCGGCGGACGAGCGCGGCACGCCGCAGTAATAATTTAAAGCGGCGGGAAGATATTTTGGTTTGCAGAAAGTTATAAATTTTGTAAAATTATAAAATAGAAGTACAAACAATTTGATTAGAACGCTTTATTAGTACGCCGGGATGCTGGAATGGTATACAGGATAGTCTCAAAAACTATTGTCCGTTAGGGCTTGAGGGTTCGAGTCCCTCTCCCGGTAAGATTTAAAAGCCCGCTTTGAGCGGGCTTTTTAATATTACAAGGATGAGAGCAAGCTACCTGCGTAGCTTGCGTAGGGACGAGAAAGGCGCAGCGATGTTTTTGTTTGAGCCGCCGCAAATGCGGCGGCGAAAGGCAAAAACCGCGAGCCCGGCCTGCAGGAAAATCCCGTTAGGGATTTTACCGGAAGGCGAGCAGCTGTACCCCTCTCCCGGTAAGATTTAAAAGCCCGCTTTGAGCGGGCTTTTTAATATTACAA
>CAYQAU010000001.1:0-33273 GCA_964415545.1 uncultured Elusimicrobium sp. | reverse complement strand
TGCGTAGCTTGCGTAGGGACGAGAAAGGCGCAGCGATGTTTTTGTTTGAGCCGCCTTCACACACATATATATAACATATTGACAAATATAGATATATTGTACTATCATATCTTTATAAAGGAATAAAATATGGTGATGAACTATAAAGATTCGGCTGATGTTTTTAAGGCGCTTTGTGATGCCAACCGCTTGCAGATAATTGATGTTTTGCGCGGTGGGGAAGAGTGCGCCTGCAATCTGCTTAGGATGCTTAATATCGGGCAATCTACGCTTTCACATCATATGAAAATCCTGTGCGACAGCGGCATCGTTAAGGGCAGGCGCGAGGGCAAATGGATGCGCTATTGTATTGACGCTAAAGGCGCACAAAAAGCAAAGCTTTTATTAGAGGCGTTTACAAAGCTTAAGGCCTCTCAAAAGTAAATTATTTACGGCTGCAAATTTTTTTGGCCAAACATATCTATATATCTAGATATGTAAATAAAACATAGAAAATAAAATATGGAGATTTATGCTTAATATATTCACAAACCTGGCGGATTGGAGCACAGCAAAAATGGGATTAGATATTAATACCGGTTTTGGCGCATCAGTCCATTTTTTTATAGAAGATATTACAAAAATATTTGTACTTATATATGTGCTTATTTTTATTATTTCCCTTTTCCGCTCACAGCTTTCTCCGGAGAAGGTGCGTGATTATTTAAGCGGTAAAACCCGTTGGTATGGTTATTTCTTGGCTGTATTTTTAGGGATAGTTACTCCGTTTTGTTCTTGTTCATCAATACCTTTGTTTATAGGTTTTATAGCGGCTGGTATTCCGTTTGGTATTACAATGGCGTTTCTAATCAGTTCACCTCTTGTAAGTGAAATCGCAACAATCCTTTTAGTTGGTATGGAAGGCGCGGGGCCTTTGGTGGCGATACTTTACGTTCTGACGGGATCTGTGATAGCCGTTATCGGCGGATGGCTGGCGGACGTGTTCCACCTGGAAAAATATCTCTCTTACACCCCATCCAAAGTTGTGCCTACGCCGAACACCTGCAACTGCGGTATCAAAGAAAAAACTGTAGAGCTTATAAAATATGCACATAATTACTCTTGGGATACGCTTAAAGGCATTGTGCTTTATATCTTTATAGGTTTACTTATCGGCGCGGCTATACACGGCTATGTTCCGGCGGAGTTTTTGGCTAATTATTTAGGGCCTTCAAACCCTTTTGCTGTTCCTATAGCTGCGGCAGCCGGCGCGCCTATTTATGCTAATCACGTTGGCGTTATACCCATAATCCAGGCGCTGCTTTTAAAGGGCGTACCGGTCGGCACTGCCCTTGTAATGTTGATGAGTATAACGGCTATTTCCCTGCCTGAAATCATCATGCTCAAAAAGGTTTTAACGTGGAAGATGATAGGTATTTTTACCGCCTATCTTATAGCGGCTTTTATTGTGATAGGATATCTTTTAAATTGGATTATGTAAGCCGACAAATTAAAAATGCTTGAAATTTACTATTATTTTAGAAGCAGCCGCTTAAATTATGATACTTCAAACCACACTTTAGGGTAAGGGCCTTCAGCCATACCCTTTAAAGGAGATTATATGAGCAAAATAAAAATTATTTTACTTATACCGCTCGCCGCCTTACTTATTGCCGCTAAAGGCGGCCAAAAGATAATTGACCCTTCCGATATGTCCTTTATCCCGCACAGCGGGCCCGGCGCTTTTGATAATGCGCTTGCACAAAATACGCCTTATGAACCGTTAAAAGAATTGCGCGCCGCCATTGAAAAGCAGTCAGGCCAAAACCTCGGCTTTTTTAAAGGCTGGGCGCCGGAAGGCGAGGGCCATATAACAGTTATAACGCCTGTGGAGTATTGGGAAGTCTTGCGCCCTTTTATGACGATAGAGGAAGTGGACGCCATTGCTCTAAAAAATAATATCCAAAAAGCTAAATCAAAGGTATTGGGCATTGGCGAAGGCCGCCTTGTGATTGACGGCAAAGAGGAGGCAACGTATTTCATTATTGTTAAATCGCCCGCGCTGCTTAATATAAGGCAGGCGGTTTATAATGAATTTGTAAAAAGAGGCGGCGGGAAAAATGATTTTGACCCTAAAGATTTTTATCCGCATATCACAATAGGATATACCAAAAGGGATTTGCATATACAAGACGGCGTTAAAAAGGATATGGCAAACTCCCACAACACGCGCCTTGACGGTTTGCTTAATCAAATAAAATTTTAGACTATAAAGCCCGCTCTAAACAAGCGGGTTTTTTAGTTGGGAAATAATTTCGTGAATACTACCCCGCCAAGCGCAAAGGCTATAGCCGCGCAAAGCAGCAGTAATTTGGGCAGGCGGCATACTGCGTCGTCGATACTTATATATGTGTAATAGTTTGTGTCATAAAAATCTTTTATAATCCTATCAGCCATGTCTTTATCATATGTTTTAAGCAGCGGGATTTTTGAACTGTTTGTTGTTTCTAAAACTACTTCGTACCAGTCCTCCCATAAAAAGTTCTTTTGTTCAATTATGAAGCCTTTTATCTGCCCTTCATTTATTGCAGCGCAGGAGTTTTTTGCATAAAGATAATTCACAATATAATCGCCCTTGCCTTCCCGTGAAAGCGAGTAGCAGCTCTTTTGGACAAAAGGGGAAAACAGTGCGCCGAGCAAACATATAAAAGCCAAGCCAAAAAGTATTTTGCCGCCCGCAGGCAACTTTGTACGGGGTTCACACGGGGGGACAAAATCCCTAAAAACCGCTTTTTGGGTTTCACTTTTCCCTTTTGAAAAGAAGCGGTTTTCTATAAACTGCTCCAACAAAACAACTGATACAGGCACAAAAACTGCCGCCAAAACCAGCCATAAAGCAAAATCTTTATAAGGCATAAATATGACGGGCAAAAGCAAAAGCGCGGCCATATAAACTGTTTTGGAAGCAAAATTAATATACGGCAGCAATTTATTTTCAACTAACTGGCGCAAAAGTGCAATAAGCGGGTTTAGTATGATAAAGAAAACAGGCAATGCGTATAAGATATGGTAGAAAATAAGATAGCTAAACCAGCCGTCCTGCATTAAGGTAACGGCGGCAAGCAGCGCGCAGCAAAGCACAAAGATAATTGCCTGTGATATATATTTTGCCCAAAAGCTTGTTTTAGAGAATGTTTGCATTTTGTCCCGCCGTCTTGCTTTATTTTTTATTATACCTTTTGCTGCAATGTTTATGTTGCTGCAATAAAAAACCCCCGCTTTTGGCGGGGGTAAATATATTAAGTTATGTTTGGGGGCATCTTTAAAATATGTTTATTTATTGCTTCAGATTATTAAGGAACTCCGTCATGCCGGCCCTGCTGAAAAACGCCTTGTACGGGGGCAGCTTTTCAATATTGTTTTGGAAGTTAATAATATGGAAGAAGCCTTCCTGTCTTGACCAATCTCCAAAAACCTGCATATGTTCCGTACCGTCAAAATCGCATGTGTATTCTACGCCGTATGTAGGCTCCCCGCCCAGAAAGGATGAATTAGGGTAGTAAAGCGCGCGCAGGCTTTTTATTTTACCGTTATTATCTAAATAGGCCTCAGCCTCGTAGGATTTTTGTGGTTCAAACAGCCGTATATAAAATGGTTTTTTGCTTTCATTGTATGTTATGCTTTGGACTTCATTTTCGTCTGCGTCAAAAAGATCTACTGTATAACTTACTATCTGCGGATCAGGCTTATTGGAGTATTGCAGGAGCATCTTTTTTTTGCTTGTTTTAAGATTAAAAACTTCTACTTTATATAGGTCAGAGTCTTCCGGTTTTATTGTGGTAAATAAAAGCTTCTCATTAAGTTTTTCCGATACAACAGTTGTTATAATATTCTTTTTTGTTTTTTTGGTATTAATGATTTTATAGCCGTTATTATTATCCTGCATAGACATTGCATAAGAAGAGTTTAATACGCTTTCCAAAGCATTGCCTGTTTTAGCGTCTAAAGATGTAAGGGCTAAGTGGAAATCGGCGAAACTGCCGCCATACGCATATGATGCGGCGGCAAAACCAAGCAATAAGACGCAAAGCGTCCGTCTCTTAAACATAGCACACTCCTTAATAGTTATGTAGATTAATGATAAATAAAGAAAAGCAGCTCTTCAAGGGCATTTGGGCCCAGGTATTGCCTGGGTCTTTATGTATCTTCAACCGCTTTTTTTATGGTATTATCTTTTCAGGGGTATAATATATGAGAAAATTTATGTTTTTCGCGCTTTTGGTTCTTTCCGCCATAGCTGTTATTTTTGTTATCAAAACTGTTTTGCCTGACTTCCCGCAAAAGATAGTGTGGCCTTCGCACGAAGATATAGCCGATAAGGCGGAAGCTTATAATAACTGTGAGTATTCCAAAGACTGCGCGGTTTTTCTCTACCGTTCCGCCTGCAAGTGGTACGCGCTTCCTTTAAATAAGACCAACCTTGCCAGGATGCAGGAGGAACAAAAAGACTGGAAATACTCCAAAGGCGGCAGCGCTTGCCCCGACTACCGCCCCTCAACAGATGATATAACCGATTGTGTTAAAGACCGTTGTGTGCTTACGGTGGATATCAAATAGCTCTGCCCCGCTTTTAGAAGTGTTTTGCGCCGTCTGTGTGCGGTTGCATAACGGGGGATTATTAGTTAATCTATATATATGTTTAAATATGGAATCTTTTTATTATTTTTTTTAATATCTTTGTGCGCCAATGCCTTGCCGCTTACTGTAGGCGGGGATGAGATAAGCGCAAAGATAAATATCGCGCGCCCCTCAGAAATTTTGCAAACTGTATATGAGCAGGAAAATCCTAACGATTACCAAAAACGGCAAATAGAAGGTTTGGTAGATGAAATATCCAAAAAAGCGGCGGTTGAAAAATTTGATTCTTATACTTCCTTATTGCGTTTTATCAACAGTAATTTCGGGCGCAGGCAGCGCAATACCTTCCTTTTAAAAGAGGCCTTCGCGGAAAAGGAGGGCCAACAGCCCGAGGGAACTTTGGATTGTGATTCCAAATCAATACTTGCTTTGGCGGTTATAGAAAAGCTGGGCTATCCGTTCGGCAAAATTTATTTGGCGGACCAATACTCGCACGTCATCTTATTTTACGGCGGCGAGTATTTTGATATGACTTTAGATGAAACTGTCTTGCCTTCTAAAGATGATATCCTTAAGACTAATATCTTAAATTCCCCCGCAAAAGTGCGCTCTTTAATTATGGGGACTAAAGCCGCTTATGAGGATTATTACTCGGTAAACGTCATCGCGGGCCGTGAAGATAAAGAACGCCGCGCCGCCGCGCGTAAACTTATGGAACAATCCATTGAGCTTGACCCTAAGAACATTACGGCTTTACATAATTTAAGCGTTATGACGGATGATATAAAATACAGGGCGCAGATAGCGGGTTTAATGATGGCAAACTATTTTGATTTATTTGCGCCAAAACCTTTGTTTACCGTGAATCCTGAAATGCGCTTTAAAATAACACAACCCGATAAAGCGGTTGAAGCTGTAAAAAATTCCGAGGCTATACAAAAGGAAGTCTATGAAGTCATGGCCGGCGCCTATTACAGGGATAATTATGAAGCCGCTTTCAAAACAGGCCAAATCCTTGAAAAGGCGGGGGTAAGTATGTACGGTTATGTGGCGGGCTTTCAGGCCAAGGCTTTATTTTCTATGGGCCGCTATGACGAGGCCAAGGCCTATGTAAATAAAGCCGATGCGGCAAGGTACAAAGATGACTTCCCTGCGGAGCTTGTTGCCGACTATAATTATGTATTTGGTGAATTGGATGAAGAGGCTTACGCCGCCGATATATTGCAAGGCAAAATAACTGCCGCCAATATAAAAAAATACGAGGGCCGCTCCAAAATTATAGACGGTATTTTAAATGGCGGCAGGGTAAATTTAAGATATATTAAGCCTTTTGAGCGTATCCGCCAATGGAAGGGCTGCGCGGCCTTTATAGACTCGCTTGGCGCGCTTACCTTAACGAAAAAAGAAAATTTTTGTAATTAAGAAATTTATAAAAACAAATAAACTGTATTGTGGAACTTAAAGGCTGTTATAATGTATTTGGCCCGATAAGATTTTGGGGAGGATGAAAAAAATGAAAAAATATATTTTAGTTGCCGTCGCGTTTTTATTTTGCGCGGCATTTAGCTATGCGGGGGATAAAGATATTAAGCTTTTAAAACCGCAGGTTAAAAAAGGTTTGCCTGTTATGCAGGCTTTGTCAGAGCGCAAATCCACAAGGGAGTTTGCCGACAAAGATTTAGATAAGCAAACGCTTTCCAATTTGCTTTGGGCCGCTAACGGCGTAAACAGGCCTGACGGTAAACGTACCGCGCCTTCTGCGATGAACAGGCAGGAGATTGACGTCTACGCCTGCCTTAAAGACGGCGTGTACCTTTATAATGCGCAAAAAAATATACTGGAATTTACGGCCGCCGGCAATTGCCGCCTGCGCAATGCGCCCGTAACGCTTTTGCTTGTAGCTAATACGGAGAAAGATGCGCCCTGGGGTTTAATTGACAGCGGCATTGTATCGCAAAATATATCTGTTTTCGCGGCGGGTATGGGGCTTGTTACCGTGCCGCAAGGGTCTATGCCTAAGGACGAGTTTTCAAAACTGCTTAAGCTGACGCAAAACCAGCAGCTTATTTTGAACCATCCCATAGGCTATCCCATAAAAACTAAAAAATAAATAGAGGAGTGTCGTACAAATTATGAAGAAATTATTAGCATTATTCGCCATACTTTTACTTGTAGGCTGCGCTTGTAAGAGCAACCGTTTGCAAGGCTCGTGGTTGCAGCCTGTGCCGGGGCAGGAAGGCGTGGCACAGGGTATTAAATTGGATAAAGGCGGGGCCGCCTCCTCCATCAATATGTACACATTGGTTTATGAAAAGTGGAGCGTTAACGGGGATACCCTTACCTTAAGCGGGCAAAGCCTCGGCAATGGGCAGACTATTGATTTTACCGAAGATTATAAAATCAAAACATTAGACGGCGATAACCTTGTGCTTGAACAAAACGGCGAGGAAATAGCCTACACCCGCTCAAATTAAGCAGGGCGAGAGCCTCAGAGTGGAATATAATTGCTGATGCGGGTAATTACTTATCGGCACGCTCGTATGGCTAATGCAGTGTAATGGCAGCAAAGCGATAAAACCCGTGATAATTTGTAGAAAGGGGCCATGGTAG
Source organism: uncultured Elusimicrobium sp. (assembly GCA_964415545.1). Classification (GTDB taxonomy): domain Bacteria; phylum Elusimicrobiota; class Elusimicrobia; order Elusimicrobiales; family Elusimicrobiaceae; genus Proelusimicrobium. The sequence continues at coordinate 26,046 of CAYQAU010000001.1, read as the reverse complement.
CGCAGCCTGGTGCCTCACGGCACGCCCGTGCAGTGTAATGGCAGCAAAGCGATAAAATCCGTGATAATTTGTAGAAAGGGACCATGGTAGCGCAGCCTAGTGCCTCACGGCACGCCCGTATGGCTAATACATTGTAAGGAAACTGCTGTAGATTTCAAATATATTAGCCAAACCCTTATACATAACATAGCCAAACCAAACAGATAAACTAAGGATTATCACGGCGTTAATATACTTCCATTTTTTGGTTATTACGGGTGAGCGGTAAAGCAGCCATAAATTTACGGGGCCGATAAAAAAGAATAAAATCCAAATACCCAGCCAGGTATAGTACCACGGTATATTATCGCCCTGTCCTTTGCCGCAGTAACGGCAGTAAGCGTCTTTTTGTTCTATTTCTTTTTTGCAATTCCAACAAATCATATTACCGCCTTATTATCGGATTAAAGCTCAATGCCTCTGGCGCGAAGGAAGGTCTTTATTTTAGATCTTGCGCGCGCGGTTTTTGCGCTTTCAAGCCATTGCGCTTTGGGCTCGCTGTTCTTACGCGTTTGGATTTCACAGATATCGCCGCTTTTAAGTTCGTGGCTCATCTTCGCCATTTTACCGTTAATAAGCGCGCCGCTGTAATGGTCCCCGATTTCGGTATGAACGAGGTATGCAAAATCAAGCGGGGTGGCGTGCTCGGGCAAAACTTTAACTTCGCCCTTCGGCGTAAAAACGAAGATTTGGCTTAAATTGATATCGGTTTGAAAGCTTTCCAAAAACTCGCGCGGCGCGGTAAGGTCCCGCTGCCATTCTATCCATTGGCGTATCCAGTTAAGCTTTTCGTCCAGATGCGGATCGGCCTTGCTGCCCAGTTTATAACGCCAATGTGCGGCGATACCGTATTCGCAGGTGCGGTGCATATCCTCGGTGCGGATTTGGACTTCCACTAAATAGCCTTCAAAAAATACAGTTGTGTGTATGCTTTGGTACATGTTCATTTTAGGCATTGCTATATAGTCGGTAAAACTACCCGCTACAGGCTTAAAATTTGCGTGCAAAGCGCCTAATGCGCGGTAGCAGTCCAGCACGGTATCGGTGATAATGCGTACGCCCAAGAGGTCCTGTATCTGGTCAAAAGAGGCATTATGCTTTTGCATTTTCCTGTAAATTGAATAATGGTTCTTTACTCTTGAAAGCAGCCTGTGCTGCACTTGTTCTTTATCCAAAGAATTATCTAAAGCTTTTTTAAATGCGCCCAGCTGTTTTTCTATATTCGCGGATTTGCGGATAACGCCGTCTCTGATTTGTTGGTATTGCTCGGGATAAAGATATTTAAAAGATAAATCTTCCAGCTCGTTTTTAAGGCTGAACATCCCCAGCCTTTGCGCTAAAGGCGCGTAAAGGTTTAATGTTTCCAAAGCCTTTTCCTGCCTGCGTTTTGGCGGCAGCGCGTCTAAGGTTTGCATATTATGCGTTCTATCGGCCAGTTTAATTAATATGATGCGCATATCCTGCGATATCGCTATTAACATTTTGCGCCAGTTTTCTACGGTTTCTTCGTCGTTTGAAAGGCTTTCCAGGCGGTCTATTTTCGTAAGCCCCGCCACCATTCCCGCTATCTCTTTGCCGAAGTTGCTTTCTATGTCTTCCACGGTTGTTTCGGTGTCTTCCACCGTATCGTGCAGGAGCGCGGCTGCTATTGTTTCCACGTCAAGTTTGTGGGACAAAAGAATTTTTGCCACTTCACAACAGTGGCAAAAAAACGGTTCCCCCGTAATTCTTTTTTGGCCTTCATGCGCTTTTTTTGCAAAGTCGTATGCCAGCTCTATAGCCGTGGTATCCTGGTTAGGATTATAGCTTTTAAAGCCTTCTAAAATCTGGCCTAAATAGTCTGGCATAATATAGTTATTTTCCTGCATCAGGGAAGACCTCCCCCACAATCGTCTGCGCTGCCCTTTTTGCTGCGCCGTATTGGCCCAGCTGCGTGCGTATAGCCAGCATATCAGCGCGCATCGTATCAAATTTTTGCTTGTCGGTAAGGATGGACAATGCGTCAGCCGCGATTTCCTCGGCATTAGCGTCTTTTTGTATAAACTCCCTTACCACAGGTTTTTTGCTTAATATGTTTACAAGTGATATATAAGGTACCTTTATTATAAGCTTGGCTATATTATAGGTAATCCAGGACGTTTTATATACTACGCCCATCGGCAGCCCCAAAAGCGCGTTTTCCAAAGTAGCGGTGCCCGAGCAGGTGATAACAAAATCCATTTGGCGGCGCACGGCATAATCATTTTCCCTTACTATATGCAGATCCGCGGGTTTTTGGCCCAAAAGGTCATGGTACTTTTTGTCGCTTGCTTCGTCTACCGCAAACAGATAGGCCTGCGCGTTTGGCAGCTGCTTCTTCATTTGGGTGAAAGCGTCATAAAAAAGTTTTGTGTGTTTTGCCAGCTCGCTTGGCCTGCTGCCGGGTAAAAGGCCTATTTTATATGGTTTGTTTTTATCAGCGTCAAAGCTTTTGTCGGCGGGCATAGGCACGGTGTCTACTAAAGGGTGGCCTAAAAATACGGCGTCGCCGCCTAAATTGGTATAAATTTCTTTTTCAAAAGGGAAGATGACAAACATCTTCTTTGCCAGGCGCACTATCGTCTTTGCGCGGTAGCGGCGGCTGGCCCAAACTTGCGGGCAGACATAATAATAGGCCGGTATATTACGGTGCTTTGCAATACCTAAAACCTGGTGGTTAAAACCATAAAAATCTACAGTGATGACGCAGGCTGGTTTTTGTTCGTCCAAATAATTTTTGATAAGCTTCATCAGCTTAATCCATTGCGGCAGCTTCTTTAAAGGATCAATGAAGCCGACGGCTGTTTTAGAAACAAGATCAAACAGGAATTCATCGCTTAAGGCCTTCATGCGCAGGCCGCCTATGGAGGCTATTTTAACCTCTGGCATAAGCTCCTTAAGCTGCTTTATAAGATTGGCGGCGTGTACGTCGCCAGATACATCGCCTGCTACAATAAGTATATTTTTTGTTGTATCCTGCATAAGCGTTCCCGTTAATAATCTTTTTAAAATTATAGCATTTATAAGCGCGCGCTAAAGCCTAAAGGAGGCAATATTTGTATAATAAATTATATGAGAACACTTATACTTATTAAACCTGACGCCATAAGCAAAAAGCTTACAGGCATTATTTTAGACAGAATTGAACACCTTATGCTTGATATGAAAGCCGCTAAGGTAGCCGTCGTAACTGACGAGCTTGCGCGCAAGCATTATGCCAATTTGGCGGGCACGCCTTTTTTGGAAAATGTAGTCAAATTTATGCGGGGGGATTTTAACGGTATAGACGACCATAGAATCTATGCTTTTGTATATGAAGGCGATGACGCGGTAAATAAAGTGCGGGAGTGCATCGGCGCGACTAACCCCGATAAAGCTTTGCCTTATACTATACGCGGGGCCTTCGGCTGCTATAAAGACGGGGTTATGCAAAACTGTGTGCACGCTTCAGGCTCCCCCGAGGAAGCCGAGCGGGAAATCGCCCTTTGGTTTAAGCCTGAGGAAATTATTAAATGATTTTACGCCGCACAGCCTTCCTTTTCGCGTTTTTACTTGCCTCCTGCGCGGCTTTTGCGCAGGACGGCGTTTCGTTTACTACGGAAGACAGGTGGAATATCTCTGCGCTTTACAGACCGTCGGAGAACGGCAAAGTCGTCATCCTTTTGCACGACTTGGGCCGCAGGAAGGAGGATTTCCCTACCTTCAGCTCCAAATTGGCGGAGGCGGGATTCGGCTACCTTGCCGTTGACTTACGCGGCCACGGCAAAACCACTAACCGCGATGTGCAAAAGAACTTCAAAAAAACGGGCGTGGATAATGAGTTTAACCAAATGGTCCGCGATGTTACCGCCTCTATAAAATATCTCAATGACAAAGGCATAAGCACAGGCAATATATATATTGTAGGCGCGGGGCTTGGCGCTAATGTTGCTGCAAGGTCCTTAGTTTTTAACCCCAATTTAGGCGGCGTGGCATTATTGACGCCATCCTTAAAAAGCCGCGATGTGCTGACGATAAGCGGCATAAGGGTTTATAAAAACCCCGTATTTATCGGCGTTTCATCACAAGACAGGAAGCAGTTTATGGAAGCCAGCTTTATAAGGAATGCGGCCTATCTTTCTTCAGGCGAGGGCAAAGTAACTTTTGTTACGGCCTATAATTTAAGCGGCGTTGATATGCTGGACAGATATCTTACTCCCACCCTTTTACAATGGCTGCAAACGCCAAAACTGCCTGAAGTTTTACCTGATAATATAGATGAAGAAATCGTTTTACCCGCGCCCAGCGCGTTAAGTGAGGCGGCGCAGGGCTAGAAGTAAACTTTAAGGAGGCTATTATATGCCTAAATTAAGCACTACCGAAGCCATAAATAAAAACAGCGCGGATTTGGACCGCCTCCCCATCTCAAAAATGATAGCGGTTATGCATAAGGAAAACCTGGCCGCTGCAGAGTGCGTCGCCAAAGCCGCAAAGCAGATTGAGCAGGCCGTAAAAATTGTAACCAAAGCTATACAAGCGGGCTGCCACATCCTTTTTACCGGCGCGGGCACAAGCGGGCGTTTGGGTGTGCTTGAGGCGGTTGAATGCCCGCCTACATTCAGCGTGCCTTACGGCTTGTTTAAGGGTATAGTTGCAGGCGGCAGGAAAGCCGTTTTTAAATCGGTAGAAAACGCCGAGGACGACCCCGCGCAGGGCGCAAAGGACTTCCTTAAAGCCGCAAAAGCGGGCGATGTTTTAATAGGTATCGCCGCAAGCGGCAACACACCATATGTGCAGGGCGCGCTTAAAGAAGCGCGCAGCAAAGGCCATACAACAATTTTAGTGGCTTGTAATAAAAATGCGGATAAATCCAATGCCGATATCTTTATTTGCCTTGATACGGGTGCGGAAGTTGTAAGCGGTTCCACCCGCCTTAAAGCGGGTACGGCGACAAAACTTGCGCTTAATATGATAACCACCCTGAGTATGGTTTCTTGCGGCAGGGTTTATAAAAACTATATGGTTGCTGTAAAAGCGACAAACGCCAAACTTAAAAAGCGCGCGATAAGATTAATTTCCACCATAACGGGTATAAGCGAGGCGGCCGCGCAAAAACTTGCGGTTGAAACTAAATACGACGTTAAAACCTCCGTAGTAATGGCCAAACTTAAAACGGATATTAAGCAGGCGCGAGCATTGCTTAAAAAACATAAGGGCTACCTTAATAAAATCATAGAAAATGATAAATAATAAAAAGACTTTGGCTATCGGGCTGATGAGCGGCACCTCGGCCGACGGCCTGAGCGTGTGCCTGTTTGACGTTAAGGCCAAAAAGGTAATCCGCTATAAAGATTATCCTTACGCCAAAGCTTTAAGGCAGCGTATTTTGGCTGCGCCTGATATGCAAACCCCGCAGCTTGCCGCGCTTAATTTTGAGCTTGGCAAATTATACGCTGAAAAAGTAAAACTCTTCATCAAAGAATTTAAAATAGATACAAAAAAAGTGGCCGCCATAGGCAGCCACGGCCAGACGGTCTACCATAACCCACAGCATAAAATACCCAATACTTTGCAGATTGGGGAGGCCTCTTTCTTAGCTTTAGAGACAGGCCTGCCCGTAGTTTGCGATTTCAGGCCCATGGATATGGCCGCAGGCGGCACAGGCGCGCCGCTTATCCCTTATTTTGATAATTTTTTATTTGGCCAAATGCCGCCTTTAGTATTATTAAATATCGGCGGTATTTCAAATGCGGCGGCGGTAGGAAAGGGTATAAAAACTTTCGGTTTTGATATCGGCCCGGGCAATGTGATGATTGACGCCGCGATAACGCTTTTTTCCAACGGTAACCAACTATATGATAAAGACGGCGCGCTGGCCGCCGCTTTTGAGCCTGATACACAAAAAGCAAAAAGTATGCTTAATTTGTTTATCGGGGCCAGGCCGCCTGTATCTTTAGAGCGCAGCGCATACGCGCAGGATTTTATTAGGAAACATTTCCCCAAAACGGGCTGCGCTGATATCGCTACAATAACGTATCTTACGGCTCTGGTTATTGCTGAAAGTTTAAAAAAGTTTATTTTTAAGAAGCACAAAATCTCCACCGTGGCGTTAAATGGCGGTGGCGCGTACAATAAAACTTTGGTAAGCTTTTTACAAGGGCTTTTGTCCGAAGCCAAAATAATAAATGTAGATGAGCTGGGCGTGCCTTCTATGGCTAAAGAGGCGGCGGCCTTCGCGCTTTTTGCATACAATACAATTAACGGCAGAACTTCTAATTGTAAAGAGGCGACGGGGGCGGGAAGGGAAGTCGTCTTGGGCAAAATAATAAAGGTTTGATATATGGCAAATAATAAACTTAAGCAGGACAGGCAAAGATATAAGGAAGGCGGTATGCCGCTATTCCAGTATTTTTTTAGGAAGATGCAAAGCGCATGGCCCGTATTCAGATGGGTTTATATGATTTTGTTTAAAATTTGCAGCGAGAATGACCATGTCTTAATCTCGCCCTATGTAAATATAGGCGGCGGCCTTTATATTGAGGACGCTTACGGCATCTCCATCCGCGAATACTGCGTTTTAGGGGAGAACGTAAACATTTATAAGGGCGTAACTATCGCGCAGGAAAACCGCGGCAAACGTTTGGGTTATCCGACGATAGGCAGCAATGTCTGGCTGGGCGTTAATGCCGTAGTAGTCGGCAAAGTGCATATAGGCGATGATGTGCTTATTGCAGCCAACAGTTTTGTTAATTGCGATGTGCCGCCGCATAGCGTTGTCTTTGGTAATCCGTGCATCATCAAGCATAAAGAAAATGCGACGGAAGGCTATATAAACAATAAAATATAAAGCGGTTGCGGGGATTTCTTATATGAATATAAACCGTATTGTACACGCAGGCTTCTGGTTCGGGAAGACGGATATCAAAGACGCTTTAGCTGCGGCTAAGGCGGGCGTCGGTGGGTTTTGTATATACTTTGGCAGTAAAAAGGAAGTTAAGGAGCTTACTCAAACTTTGCAGGCTGCCGCGCCGCACCAACTGCTTTTTAGCGCGGACTATGAATACGGCCTTGGCCGCTGGCTTAAAGATTGTGAAACTTTGCCCTCAAATATCACCTTAGGCGCGGGCCGAAGTGAGGACCTTGCCCAGCGCAAAGGCTACCTTACCGCTGTGCAGGCGCGCGAGCTGGGTATAGGCTGGGTGCTTGCGCCCGTTCTTGATTTGGCCGATACGCCTTCAAACCCGATAGTAAATACGCGCTCCTTTGGAAAAGACCCGCAGCTTGTAAGCAGATTAGCGCGCGCTTTTATATATGGTTTGCAAGACGGAGGATGCTTAAACTCAATAAAGCATTTCCCCGGCCATGGCGCGACGCATAGTGATTCCCATTTAGAGCTGCCCGTCATAGATAAAACCGATAAACAGTTGCGGGAAGCCGAGCTTATAGCGTTTAAAGAGCTTTATAATATAGCCGATTCCGTAATGGCCGCGCATTTAAAAATAACTGCGTGGGATAAGGATAATCCGGCCTCTTTCTCCCGCAAAATTTTAACTGATATGCTGCGCAAACAGTGGCACTATAAAAACTGCATAGTAACCGACGCGCTTGTAATGAAAGCCACCGGCGGGCTTAACCCTGTGGACGCTTTTAAAGCGGGCGCAGACATCCTGCTTTGCCCCGATAATCCTTTACAGCTTATTGAAGTTTTACGCGAAACACTCTGTGCCGAACCGCAGTATAAAGAACACGCGGGCGACGCTTTAAGCAGGCAGGAATTTATGATAAATAAATTAAATTCCCTTAAACCTATCCCGTGCAAGGACGCTTTTGCAAAAACCTCTTTTTCCGCCGATGCGGCGGCTAAATGTACTACGCTTAAAGGCTCTTTTAAAACCTTAAAAAGCGGGGACAGCGTTTATTATATTGAAGTTGAAAACCCCTTAAACCCGCCTATGGCCGGGCATCTGCTTGAAGAGCTGAAAAACAGAGGCATAAAAGTGCAGCCTTATAAAGGCGGCGCGGCCGATAATTTGCTGGCGGTTACCTTCTCCAATTATGCGGCCTTCAGCGGGCAGATAAATTTTACAGAGCAGCAAAAACAGGCGCTTAACGCGGCTTTGCTTAAAGCTAAAAACAGTATTTTAGTCAGCTTCGGCAGCCCTTTTGTTGATGAGGGCCTTAATAATTTAAACGCTTTTATATTCGCGGGTACGCAGACGGCGGAATTCCAAAAATTCGCCGCCGCTGTTCTCACGGGTACGGCGCAGGCCAAAGGCATAATGCCTGTTTAGGGCCGCTATATTTAATATAATTTAATATATGACAGATAAAGACCAAAGCGTAACGGTAGCGGCCTCCGCGGGTTTTTGCCCGGGCGTCAAAAAAGCTATAGACGCGGTATTAGAGCTTGAATCATCAGGCAAAAAGCCTGTATATACAATCGGGCCTTTAATACACAATAGGCAGGTTACCGAAAACCTTGAAGCTAAGGGCATAACCTCAATAGAAAAACTTGAAGAAGCAACCGATAAAAACGGCGTGCTTGTAATCCGCGCGCACGGTATTACGCCGCAGTTCCAAAAAGAAGTTGAAAGTATGGGGATGCAGGTGGTTGACGCTACTTGCCCGCTGGTAAAAAACGTCCAGCGCGTTATTACGGAATATGCCGCGCAGGGTTTTGACACCGTTATCATAGGGGACGCAGGCCACGCGGAAGTAACGGGCCTTTTGGGCTACACTCAGGGCAAAGGCGCGGTGGTGGGTACGGTGGAAGAGGCCCAAAAATTACCGCATTTTAAGAAAGTAAATATAGTATCGCAAACTACGCAGAAGGAGGAAACCTTCTACAAAATAGCTGATATTATTAAAGCTAAAGCCGATATTTGCCAAATTTCAAATACGATATGCCACCCCACTAAGCAAAGGCAAAAAGAAACGATGGACTTTGCCAAAAACGCGGATTTAGTTATAGTCGTAGGCGGCAAACATTCCGCCAATACTGCGCGTTTGGCTTTATTGTGTTCCGAGCTTTGCCCCAAGGTATTGCATATAGAAAAAGCGGAAGAACTCAGCGCGCAGGATGTTAAGGAACCCGCAAAAATTTTTATTACAGCAGGGGCCTCTACGCCCAACTGGGTTATAGATAATGTGGCGGCGCAAGTGCGCAGTTTGCGTAGTAAAGATAAAATTAACTTGCCGCAGCTTTTCAAAAATATATGGTCTTATGTAATAAACACATCGGTTTTTACTTCGTTTGCGGCCGTCTGCTTAACTTATGTTTGCATGCAGCTGCAAGGGGCTACGCGCGATATCTCACTCTATATGTTAAGCGGTCTTTTTGTTTTCGCCTTAACGCTTATTAATAAGGGCGGGACAAAAGTGTCAAAACGCAATAATATCATTACTTCGCTTACTGCGGCTTTATTTACTTTTTGGATTTCCTTGCAATATGGCGCGGCGATATATTTGCCTATGTTCATATTCCTGGCTTTGGGGATTTTATATCCTTTCCGCCACAAGCTTACGCGCTTTGCCTACCTGCCCGGTACAAAAGATATTGTTACGGCTTTGGGCTGGTGTTTTGTGTGCGTGTATATCCCCGCGCAAACGCAGGATTTGCTTTTAAGGAAGTCAGCCTATCTTGCTTTTACTTACGGGCTTTTGCTGGTTTTTATAAGGTCTGTAATTTTAAGTATAGGGGCGGAATCAAAGGATATCATACTGGGGAAGGAAAGCTTTTATAAAGCCTTTGGCCCGGGCGGTACCAAAATAGTTATAGGCGCGATACTTTTTGCTTTGACGGCCGTACTGGTTTGGCTGCTTATGCTTGGGTGGAAGGTTAAACTTGTTTCTGTGCTTTTGCTGGGCAATCTTTACACTGCGGCTTTAGCGGTTTACTGCTGTTCGCGTAAAACGCCGCGCACAATAGCGGGCGAGACGGCTGTAGACGGCCAGTTTTACCTGTTGGCTTTATTATCTTTTACCGTTAAAAATTTGATATAAAATAATTAAGCATTACTATGGAGTACGGAGGATTTTTATGACAGTACGCAGAATAGGCGTCCTTACCGCAGGCGGGGATTGCCCGGGGTTAAACGCGGTAATACGCGGCGTGGCAAAACACGCGATGAAGAATAATATAGAAGTTTTAGGTTTCAAAAACGGGTTTGACGGGCTTATAAAAAACCAGTTTGTGCTTTTAGATGATAAATCTGTCTCCGGCATTCTTACAAGGGGGGGCACAATACTGGGCACCAGTAATCTTGCCAACCCGTTCAGATATACTTTGCCGCCTATCGGTACCCCTGAGGATCCTAAAGACGTCTCCCAAATAGTTTTACATACGGTTAAAACCAACAGGCTTGACGCCGTAATAGCTATTGGCGGGGATGGCACGCTTTCTATGGCGCAGCAGTTTTTTGAGCTTGGCGTACCGATGATCGGCGTACCCAAGACTATTGATAATGACCTTTCCGCCACGGATTATACTTTTGGTTTTGACTCTGCCTCAAGCATCGCTACCGAGGCGGTAGACAGAATACACACCACCGCAGAATCGCACCACCGCGTGATGATTGTGGAGACTATGGGCCGCTACGCGGGCTGGATAGCTTTGCGCGCCTGTATTGCGGGCGGCGGCGACATTTGCCTTATACCCGAAATCCCCTATACCGATGACGCTATAGTGGAAGCGGTTGAAAGAAGGCAAATAAGCGGTAAGACTTTCAGCATCATCGTAGCGGCTGAAGGCGCAAAGAATGAGAAGGGCGAAATGGCGGTAACCAAAACAGTAGCCGCCTCTACAGACCCTATCCGCCTTGGCGGCATCGGCGGCAAGATAGCGGCTATGCTTGAGGGCAGGCTGGGCTTGGAGTGCCGCGTAGTCGTCTTAGGTCATTTGCAGCGCGGCGGTACGCCCACTGCTTTTGACAGGTGGCTTTCAACCCGTTTCGGCACATCAGCCGTTGACCTTATTTTACAAGGTAAAATAGGACATATGGTTGCTTTAAGGGGCTTAGACATTGTAAGCGTACCTATAAAGGAAGCCGTAAGTAAACTTAAACTGGTTGATCCGCACGGGCAGCAAGTAAAATCAGCCTTGGAAGTTGGTACAAGTTTTGGCTCAGCCGAAATCGGCTAAATTTTAATATAAGGAATTATTATGACAGAAAGAATAGAGAAAGGCGCACTTATTTTCGGCGTGCATCCGATACGCGAAGCTTTAAAAAGCCGCAAACGCCAGGTATTACAGCTTTATATAGTTGAAAATAAGGCCGCCGGCAGGCAGGTGGAAGAAGTTATCCGCCTTGCTAAAACCAATAATGTAAAAATCAAAGCTATAGAGCTTAAGATTATGGATAATTTAAGCGGCGGCGCAAACCACCAGGGTGTTGTAGCGCGTGTGGAGCCTTTAAAGACTATGCGCCTTACCAATGCAATTTATGAGGCGCGCGAAGATAAAAAGGACCTTTGGCTCGCTATTGATGAAGTTACCGACCCGCAGAACTTAGGCTCAATGTTAAGGAGTGCAGCCTGCTTAGGTTTCAGCACCGTTATTTTGCCGCAAAGGCGCACTGTCGGCATTACCGCTACTGTGCATAAAGTGGCTTCCGGCGCGTTAGAGAATTTAAAGATTGTTGAAGTGGCCAACCTTACCACCGCGCTGTTAGACTTAAAGGACGAAGGCTTTTGGGTCTATGGCGCCGATATGGCGGGCACCCCGATATCTGAAGTTAACTATGCCGGCCCCGCCGTGCTTGTTATCGGTTCCGAAGGCACGGGCTTAAGGGAAAAGACTAAAGAACATTGCGATGAAGTTGTAAGCATTCCGCAGCAGGGCGGAGTCAGCAGTTTAAACGCGGCTGCCGCAGCGGCTATTGTGATGTATGATATGTTCAGCAAAATAGTCCTCAAATAGTTTTTACTGCGTCTTTTGTTTTCTTTTAAATTTCTCCGCTGTTTCGGATACACGGCCCTTTGGGCGCTCACGGTATACCTCACAGCGGAGAAATTTAAAAACAATTCCAAAATCTTTGCAAAATTATTTTGGTTTAAGGTAAGCTTGAGAAAATATACACTGCTAAAAATATTATACCTGCAAGTATAAGGAAGATTTTTATTTTAAGGTTCCTAAATCTGTTCCTTCCCGAATAAGGCTTAGATTGGGCATAATTTGTATTTAGCAGATAGCTGTCTGCCTCAGGCATGTGGGGATACTCTTTTTCTTCTTCCATATCTTTGAGTATATCAGCTTTAAACTCTGCCGCAAATTCATTATCTGTATTGTTTTTTAAAACAGTTTCTAAATCATCTAAAGCTTTTTGCGGTTCGTTTAAAGTATAGTGATACAGTATGGCGCGCAGTTCATATGCCTGCCATAGCTGAGGGTCCAACGCTATCGCTTTACTGATATCAGCCAAAGCCTTTTCATCGTCGTAAGGTTTGGGGTAATTGGTGATATTATTGCGTGCTATCTCCATATAGGCTTTTGCGCAATACGGGTCAACCTCAATAGCTCGTTTAAAATACTCTATATTATTATTTTCCAGCTCGGCCGGTTGGCAGTAAACATCCGCACCTGCTGCGCCAAGGCGGACTTGTTCCTCCAAAATCATTTTAAGTTTTTTATCAGGTCTATTGGCCATTTTTTAATTGTAATAAATGTTTAGCTATTTTGCTAAAAGCACGGAAGCGGTGGCTGATTGCGTTTTTCTGTTCGGCCGTCATTTGCGCCATTGTGATAGTAAAACCTTCGGCGGTAAACAGCGGGTCATACCCAAAGCCGTTGGTTCCGAAATTTTCAAAGCCTATATGCCCCTCAACGCAGCCTTGTTCGGTTATCAAATTACCGTTGGGAAACACCATCGCCGCAACAGTACAAAAGCGCGCAGTGCGTTTTGGCGCGCTGACGCCTTTAAGTTCGGCTAAAAGCTTTATATTATTTTTTGCATAATCGCAGTCATTGCCCGCGTAACGCGCACTGTGTACTCCCGGCGCGCCGTTTAAAAAATCAACCATAAGGCCCGTGTCATCTGCTATGGAAAGCAGGCCTGTAGCAGCCAAACCCGCTTTGGCTTTTATTATTGCATTACCCTCAAGCGTTTGCGCGGTTTCCTGCGGTTCGGGTATTTGGGGGAAATCCGCAAAACTTAAGTATTCAAACAATGTACCAGTATCGGATTTTTGCGGCAGAATTTTTTTAAGTTCCGCCAGTTTATGGGCATTGCCCGTAGCTAAAAGTATTTTCATTATTTAAATTTCTGCTTAATATTTTGCAGGCTGCCGTCCTTTAAAGAATCTTTAAGGCTGCTTTTAAGTTGCTCTTCAGGCGTTTCTTGCGCCCAGCCCGTTATATAATGCCAAACAACATTTAACGCCGCTTCCATTTGGATGGAGGAGGCCCACTCCTTGGGGCTGTGGTCATTATGGTAACCTGCAAATAAATTGTATGAAGGGATGCCCATATAAGTAATTTCATTAGCGTCGCTGCCGCCGCGTGCGGCCTCAAGCTTAGGCGCAATGCCAGCTTTTTTATACGCCGCCATTAATATATTAAAGTTGTGTGGAAATTTTTCCAGTATCTCTTTGGAATTATAATAAGAATCGCTCATCTTCAAAGTTATCGTAAACCCATGTGCGCCTTTATACTTGCCGTTGAGGTAGGAATTATAGTAGGCAGTTAGGTTTTTTACCATATCTTTTAAAGATTCAAAAGCCGCTTTATCATGCTCTCGTATCCTGCCGTGTATTATGGCGGTATTACCCTTATCTTCCGCCTTATAATAGCTTGCATATCCCTGCGTGTCTTTGGTGCTGTAAGGCCTTAAGTCTTGAGGGAAAAGCGCTAAAATATCGTCTTTAATAAACATTGCCGAAGGCAATGTCTGCGCGCCGGGGTGGCCTGCGGGCGGGGCTTTAATTTCTATTTTAAAATCTGCCGCGTTAAAGTTTTGCGTTACAAGGCGGCCAAAGCCGCGGCCGTCTAAAACTATGCCGTAATCTGCGCCTATAAGTTCCTTGCTTAAAAACTTTGTGCCGTTGCCTACTTCTTCATCAGTAGTAAAAATAAATTTGATTTTGCCGTGCCTGGCCTTTTTGTCTTTGATAAACTTTTCCGCCAGCGTTATTGCTATGGCTATGCCTGCTTTATCATCTGCGCCCAGAATGGTTGCCCCGTCGCTTGTAACAATTTTGCCGCCTGCGGCGGAAGCAAGGTAGGGCTCTTCCTCGGGGGCAAGAGTATACTCATCAGAAATTTTTAAATTGCCGCCTTTATAGTTGTGGATTACGGGTTTTGGGTTTTTACCGTATAAATCCTCATCAGGTGTGGTATCCATATGCGCAGAGATAAATATTATAGGCGCGTCTTTTACTGTTGCGGGCAGCTCGGCGTGGACATATGAGTTGCCGTCAATAAAAACATTATCAAGGCCTGCCTGTTTAAGTTCGGCGGCAAGCATTTTTGCAAATTCTTTTTGGGCGGGGGTGCTCGGAATGGTTTGGGAGTCATAATCGCTTTGGGTATTTATCGCCGCGTAACGCGCCAGCCTTTCCACCAGTTTGTCTTGGATTAAAGACTGGGCGAAACTGCGCGGCGTATAGATTAAAAAAATAATTATAAAAGCTAATCTAAAAAGGTTAAGGTTCATCAAGTCTCTCCTCTGACATCTTCCTTATTATAGCTTAGCTGAAAAGGCGCCGCCGCGCAAGGGCAAAATGGCCCCAAGAGCTGCGGCAATATGGGCCTGCGCCGTTTGGGACTTAGGGCCTAAAGGATATTAAAGGATTCATCTGTAAGATTCAGCAACAAAAGTTTGCCGTTATCTGCATATTTCAGTTTGGCGTATTTTGCTTTGCTATAGTCTTTACCTTCCCGGAACATAAAACTTTCCGGCGCGGGCGCGCAGCGGCGCATTTTCTCTACAGGTTTGATGACTATTTGGTTTGCCTCTATTGCCTGGCCCAAAAACGGGGCCAGCCAAACTGCGGTATTATCTTCATTAACGCTCAGCACTTCGCCTTGCGCTTTACAGTCTAAATTGCGGGTGATTTCATAATTAAGAATCATATAATCCCCCTGCATTATTGAGCGCGGGTCAACAGGCGCAAGTTTCAGATAGACGGTGCGGCCGTTTGCAAGCAAGGTTTCCTGCTTATTTATATTATAAAGGAATAAGGCTGAAACCGCTAAAATAAAGAATATATAAATTATTTTTTTAGGCTGCATTTTTTTGCCTCCTTAAAAGCTCTGCTGCGGCCAAGAGTACAAGGCCGCTTATTACCAGCAGGCCGGCCTTCTGCATAAGCGTAGTATTTAAATTGTAGTAGAAGAAGGAGAGTGAGGCAATAAAAATTATATAACCAAACTGCATCAGCCTTGCGTTAAAAGTATATCTTGCGGTGAAGATGAAGGCCAAACCCATAATACAACCCGTATTCAGCGGCAGGCAAAGCAGCGTGGTTATTATGATTACGCTGATATGGGGGTTTATTTCCTTCTGTTTATAGTGGTAATAAAGCGCGGTTAATGCAAAAAGCAAAGCCAAAAGCTTTGCGGGCGCAAACATTATTGATAAGAAAGAAGGAACGGTTGTATTTGCGTTCTTAAAAAAGTCAGCCAAAGCTGTTGTGCTGATTAGATTGCCCAGGTTAAACACCGTTGCAAAAACAAGTGCGTAAGCAAGCGGGAATAAAGCTTTTTTACCCTTAATAAAAATAAGCAAGGCCGCGCCGAAGATTAACGATACCGCCAAATCAGGGCTAATAATTTGCCAGAGGAAGAAACCTTTTTTGAAAAAATGGTTTAAGCCGCCGATGGTTAGCAGAAAGGCCAAAGAGGCGGTAAAAAACATACCTATAAACCTGTCCGCGCTATTTTTAAACAGAGGGTAAACTATAGCGTTTGTAGCCAGCACAATAAGGAAAATGGTATTTATATCAGGCTTGCTATCTTTTAATATGCCGAATATAAGAACCGTCTTTGCGCTTAACATTGAGAACAGCAGTATATTGTTCCAAAAAACCTGCATTGCCCCGCCCTGCACTTTGACGCGTTTTGAAAGGTAAATAATAAGCGCAATTAAAGCGATGGAAAATAAGGTAGTAAGGCTTTGGAAGAATAAGAATAAAGGCGATATAAAACTTAATATAAAGCCCGATGCAAAATACGCGCCTAATGCCATAAGTATTTTTACTATAAGCGGGGTATGCTCTTTATTTTGCGAGTCATTTATAAAGTTTTGCGCTTCTTCAAGCCTGTGGGGGGGAACGGCGTTTAAAATTTCATTCATATTATTTATCCCCCGCGTTAAAGTATTTGTTTATACGCATAACGCCAAAGCCTGCCGCGGTATATGCGCCAAGCGTGATAACAGCCCAGAACAGCGGGTCATATATATCGCTGTATCTTCCAAATGCAAAAAGTAAAACGCCAATGGCCGCCAAAGCTAAAAAGCCGATAAGCGTTATATGCTTCTTTATATTAAACAGGTAGGTAAAGGCCGCGATTTCAAAAAACCAAAACAGGATAAACGGGGAGGAAAGCCCTTTGCCGAAAATATCAGACGCTGCGCCGCAGAATGCATAAGCGGCGGCGGCGATAAATACCGTATATAAAAACCATTTGCGGTTTAAAAAGCTGTTTGCCCTTTCCGCCGCAAAGGCAAAAACAGTAAAGAGTATATTGTAGGATGTCAGCAAAAGCAGGGTTGGTTTACCCGACATAAAATCCGCGCTGTATAAAAACAGGAAGATATTACTTACTATAACAAATAACATCCACAGCGCGGCCGTGCTTACAATAAAAGCGAAAGGCAATATACATAAGGCCCAGGTAAAGAAAAGCTGCCATGCGTCGGCCCCTGTTTGGTATACCTGGCCAAACACGGCAAAGCATACGCCTATTAAAAAGGCGGAGCAAAAAGCCAAAATTTGTGATGATTGTTTTTCCAAACCCGTAAACGCGCCCCAAAAGCCCGTTATAATAAAAGCAATAAGAGGCAGGCCCAGTTTTAAGACTTTGCCCATTTGGTCCCAGTTAAAAGCGAAGAAGCACACCACGCCCGCCAGCGTTAAAGCCGCGCCGAGGATATTACAGCGGTTCATCAGCCAAGAGCTGTTTTGCGGCTGCAGGCTTGTAAGCCCTTTATAATCCAGAATGCCTGCGCAGTAAAGATTGTGCGCCATTTGTTTTTGGTTTTTATTCATTTTTTTATTCTAGCAAATAATATAAAATAAGGATATCTTAAAGGAGGGGGTTTTATGAATAATTTTGATTTTGTATGCCCTACAAAAGTAATCTTCGGTAAAGGGACAATAGCGCAACTGGCCGGGCTTATAGGCAAAGACAAAAAAGTACTTATTGTCTATGGCGGCGGATCCATTAAAAAGAACGGCGTTTACGCACAGGTAAAAGAAGCTTTAAAAAACCATAAAGTTTTTGAGTTTGGCGGCATTGAGCCTAACCCCGCTTATGAAACTTGTATGCAGGCCGTTGATATAGTTAAGAAAGAGGGGATAGACTTCCTTTTAGCCGTGGGCGGCGGTTCGGTATTAGACGGCACAAAGTTTATCGCCGCGGCAAGCAGGTTTAAAGGCGCGGAACCTTTTGATATCCTAAGTAAAGGCGCGCCTGTGGAAGACGCCGTGCCTTTGGGGGACGTTATTACGTTGCCCGCTACAGGTTCGGAGATGAACGGCAACTCCGTAATATCGCGTAAATCCACCGATGAAAAGCTGGCTTTTAACAGTATTTTGGTTTACCCTCAATTTTCAATAATAGACCCACAGGTAACATTTAGCCTGCCTGTTAAGCAAACGCGTAACGGTATAGTTGATACCTATGTCCACGTTATGGAGCTTTATGCAACCTATGACGTTAATACGCCTTTGCAGGACAGCTGGGCCATTGGGCTTATAAAGACTATTATTCAAGAAGCCCCAAAAGTGCTGGCTAATCCTGAAGATTATGAAGCGCGCGCAAATATCTTTTGGTGCGCGACCTGCGGCCTTAATTACTGGCTGGCTTTAGGCGTAGTGCAGGATTGGGCCACCCATATGATAGGGCACGAGATTACGGCATTTTACGGTTTGGACCACGGGCAGTCCTTAGCAATAGTTTTGCCGCGCCTGTGGCGTAAGCAAAAAGCGGGTAAGATGCAAAAGCTTGCCAAGCTTGCGCGCGAAGTCTACGGCGTTAAAGAGGCCGATGACGCCAAAGCGGCTGATGAGGCCATAAAGAAAACGGAAGAGTTTTTTAACTCGCTTGGCGTTAAAACCAAACTGGCTGATTTTGGTATTGACGCTAAAGAAGCCGCGCAAAAAGTGCAGGCGCGTTTTGCCGCGCGCGGCACAGCGCTTGGCGAAAGGGGCGATATCACGCCCGAAGTTGCAGGCGAGATAGTAGCCGCCTGCTGATAATTAAGTAAGTTTTAAAAAAGCCCCCGTTTTAAGCGGGGGCTTTTGCTTTTATTGGTAAGGTAAATGTTTGGTGCGGCACCCGTGGAAGATATCCAAATCAGGTTTATAAGTTGATGTTTCTATCTCCATAAGCCCTATCATGGAGTGGAAGATATTATCGTGTGAAAAGCGGCCTGTTTCAGCTAAACTTTTAAGGCAGTCGTAATCTATATAATCCTCCGTCTTCATAGCGGGGGACATCCATAAAAACATAGGTACTTTTATTTGCTGCTCCGGCGCAATGCCATAGGGCAGGCTGTGCAGATAGAGGCCCTTTTCCCCCAAAGATTCACCATGGTCGGACACATAAAGCATACCTGATTCATAATCGGGGTATTTCTTTAGAAGGCCGACGATTTGGCTTAATATATAATCGGTATACAAAATTGTATTATCATAAGCGTTTACAATTTGCGCGCGGGTACATTTTTGCAAGTCCTGCGTATTACAGGCGGGCGTAAATTGCTCAAACTCTTTAGGGTATCTTTTGTAATAGGCGGGCCCGTGGCTGCCGATAAGATGTACTATTATAAAAGTGTCCTGCTTGATATCTTTTAACTTTTCGGCCAAAGGTTCAATCAAAGCTTCATCATAGCAGTAAGAGCCGTCGCAAAGTTTATTATCGGCTTTAACGTCTAAGGTAATTGTTTGCACGCGCTGGCAAACGCCTTTGCAGCCGCTGTCATTCTCCAGCCACAGCACGTCGTAGCCTACGTCTTGTATAAGGTCTAAAAGATTTTCCGTATACTCGTTTTCAGAAATGTCAAAGTGCTTGCGGCCTTTGGAGGAAAATAATGTCGGCACCGATACCGCCGTTGACGTGCCCGCCGCGCTTACGTCTTGGAAGGCGGCTATGTCCTCCTTCTCCAATAATGGGTTGGTTTTGCGCTCATAACCGTTAAGGCTGTTGTTTTGCGCGCGCGCCGTTTCCCCTATTACCAGGATGAAGACTGTTTTATAATCATCCTCATAAGGTTTATGTGCGGCCAAAGGGTCCAGCCTGATAAAATCGCGCAGCCTTTTATTGTTTTTTTGTATGTAGCGGAAGCTTGAATAGATATAGTTTACGGGGTTTACAAGCTTGCGCGCCTCCCTGTGGTTACGCCACCAGGAGGCATAATCCTTATAGCAAAACGGCACCATAACTATGATGCAAAGCAGTAAAAGCCCAAAAATTTTGAGGCGGCCTAAAACCTCTTTAATAAAAGGTTTATACTCTATTTTCCTGAAGCAGAGCCATATGGAAGGCAGTATGCCGAAGAACAATATCCACAGTATATATTTTAGTGTTACGAGGTCCAGCGCCTCGGCGGTATTGGTCTGCATAACATTGCGCAGCATATCAAGATCCACAAACACATTAAACTGCACCATGTAGTAGCTGACGGGCGCGGCGGTTAAAAGGAAAATAACCAGCAACGGCTTAATTATATATGGCCAGGTAAATATACTAAAGACCAGATAAAAACCCGCAAATATGATTGCGGCCATGCTGGCTATAAACAAAAAAATGCCCAAAGAATCAAATTGGACATTGTTTATAACGAACTTCCAAAAACTTATATTAAGTATGAAAGCGAAGTAGAAAGCGCTTATCGCTACAAGCGCGCGGGCGGCTATTTGCCGCTTCTTTAAAAAATTTTTTATATTTTTAAGCATAAAGCCTCTATAGAATATTCTATATAAATAATAGAGCGCCTTGCAATAAAATATATAATTTGAATATGGGAAAAATTACTCAAATTATCTTTTGTACCGCTTTGATATCCGTATTATTGGTTTGCTTGTTATTTGTTGATTATGATGTTCTCTTCCAAAATAATTTTTATGATTTTGGCAATGCGCGTTGGTTTGTAGATTCCAACCATAATTTTATACTGCATTCTATTTTGTACAGCAATATCAAGCGTCTTATTATATTGGGCGGTATAGCTGCGCTATTGCTTTTTGCCGCTTCATTTAAGAAGCCGCGCCTTCGCAGTTACAGGTATGGGCTTATTGTTTTTATATTGTCTTTAGCTTTGGTGCCTGCTGTTTTGGCAGGCCTTAAAAAATATACCCATGTGTACTGCCCTTACCAGTTACAGATTTATAACGGGAAAGAGGCCCATTTGCCCATTTTATCGCGCTATCCCGCAAACTATGATTTTAATGGCTCCTCTAAAGGGCGTTGCTTCCCGGCCGGCCATGCAAGCGGCGGCTTTGCTTTAATGGCTTTATTCTTTTGTTTTAAACGCAGGCGTAACCGCATTTTAGGCCTTTTGGGTGGCCTATCCATAGGCTGGATTATGGGCGGCTACCAAGTAATACGGGGGGAACATTTCCTATCGCACACGCTTGTAAGCATGCTTGGGGCCTGGCTTATTATCCTTGCGGTATCATTAATTGCAGATAAATTAAAGAACAAATACCCCGCCTTCTTCCAATAAATAATATAGTATTGCTAAGATATGGCCGCGATGGCTTGACTTAGAGCGCACTCCAATGTTTATAATGTATGTAGAGAGGATATGATAATATGACAATTTCCGAAGTAAGTAAAAAGTATGATATACCCGCAGATACGCTGCGTTATTATGAGAAGGCAGGCCTTATCCCGTCCGTCAACCGTAAGGACAGCGGCATCCGCGATTATACGGACAGCGATTGCGGCTGGGTGGAATTTATTAAATGTATGCGCGGCGCGGGTTTGCCCGTTGAAGTACTGGCAAAATACGTTAAGCTTTTCCAGAAAGGGAGCAAAACTGTTGAAGCCAGAAAGAATATCCTTATTGAACAGCGCGCGCAGCTTGCGGCCAGGATTGATGAACTTAACGCTACGCTTAAACGGCTGGATTATAAAATAAAAATGTATGATGAAAAATTCCGCCCCAAAGAAAAAGAATTGCTTGAACGGGATTGAGTTTTATAAAGACGCTTTTTTGTTTTGACAAAGCGTCTTTATTTTGTATGCTTTAGGCAGGAAGTTAATTATTTTTAATTAGGGGGAAGTATGAAGAAGATTTTTTTAGTTTTTGCGGCAATCGCCTTGTGCGCCTGCTCAAAAGGGCCCGCGCCTGAAGAGGTGGAGGAACAGGAAAGCCAAACGGTTGTGGAAATTGAGTCTTTCACGCAAGACGGGCAGCCTGCGCCCGAACAAAAACCATGCCCGGAGTTTGCTTTAAAATTGGATGATTGTTCCATATCCACCTGTAGTGAGCAAATGGACCTTTTTGGCGTACTTGTGGAAAATGTACTTACAATAAAAGGTTATAATGACGGTAAATGCGTATATGTAACATCAATGCGCGCTAAGGACCCAAGCGGCCAAACCAAAGAGCAGACTACGATGACCTGCAATTTTAACCCGCAGGAGCAGATGATGGCGGCAAATTATCTTAAGACGTATTTTGAGTCTGAGGGTAATGTCTCGGTAGAGGGCGCCGTTTCTTTAGACGGTAAGGTTAACTCTACAGAAACTATTGACGGCAAGCCTGTTGATAATCCGTTTGGGGAATTTTTAAACAGCGGCGTATGCGCGGTGCCTATGCCTCCTGCCGATGAACCTGCGGCGGACGTGGGGCAGGCTGGGTAAATTTGAAGCTCAAATAAATAAAAAGTAAACAAAAAGACCTTCCTAAAACGGAAGGTTTTTTATTTTTGCAAATAGCGCTAAAATAAGGGCTTGACTTGGAGTAAACTCCAGGGTGTATACTTTATCTATCAAAATAAACGGAGGGTAAAATTTAATGTCAAAAAATGTACTTATAATATCGGGCAGCCCGCGCAAGGGCGGTAATTCCGATATATTATGTGATGAGTTCCTAAAAGGAGTATTGGCTGCGGGTAATAAAGGGGAAAAGGTCTTCTTGGGTGATAAAAAGATAGCCTATTGCAGCGGGTGCGAGTATTGCCACGCCCATAAAGGCGTTTGCGTGCATAAGGATGATATGGCCGCGCTTTTGGACAAAATGGCTAAGGCCGATACAATAGTTATGGCTACGCCCGTATACTTTTATACATTAGACGCGCAAATAAAAACTTTTATGGACCGCACGGTAGCGCGTTACACCGAGCTTAAGGATAAAGAGTTCTATTTTATCCTTACCGCCGCCGATACCAATAAAGAGGCTATGGCTCGCACGGTGGAGTGCTTCCGCGGTTTTACCGATTGCCTTGATGGCGCAAAAGAGCTTGGCGTACTTTACGGCCTTGGCGTTTGGAAGGCGGGGGAAGTCAAAAACACGCCGCTTATGAAGCAGGCTTTTGATGCGGGCAAAAAAATATAAAACCGCCTTATGCGGTATAAAAATAAAGGAGATAAAATAATGAAGAAGACAATCAGCATTCTTTTTTCGGGGATGTTATTATTTAGCGCGGCGGCATGCGCCAAAGCGCCTACGGAGGAAGGCGCAGCTTTAGGCGGCGGCGTGCAAGAAAAGGCTTTAAACGGCAAAAAGGTTTTAGTGGCGTATTATTCTTATTCAGGCAATACGCGCGCTGTGGCCGAGCAAATAGCCAAAGCTACAGGCGGCGATTTGTTTGAAATACAGACTGCCGTGGCTTATCCGTCCGTCTATAATGAGCTGACGGCGCAGGCCAAAAAGGAAATACAGGCAGGCTTTAAGCCCGAGCTTAAAGGCAAAGTTGCCGATATGGCGCAGTATGATATTGTTTTTATCGGCTCGCCTAACTGGTGGGGCACATATGCGCCTGCGGTATCTGCATTTTTGGCGGGCCATAATTTTGAAGGCAAAACAGTAGCCCCGTTTTTTACGCATGGCGGCGGCGGTATGCAAAATTGTGAGGCTGATATTAAAAAGCAGCTTTCGGGCGTAAATATTACAGAGGCTGTTACATTTTCCGGCCGTTCTTCAGGCGCGCCCGCAAAAGCGCTTGCCCAATGGCTCGGCAAAATAGAGGCCGCTGAAAAAATTGAAAAATAAGCAAATAAGTAAAAACTTTAAAAAAGGGCGTTATGAATAAACATTTATATATAAGGATTATATTGGATTGCCTGCTTAGCGCCCTTTTTTTGCTGGCCTTGGCATACCCGATGACGGGTAATGCAATGCATGAATGGCTGGGTATTGCGCTGTTTGCGGCGGTATTTGTTCACAATGTTTTAAATTGGCGTTGGTATGCTTCGCTTTTTAAAGGGGCCTACAGCCTGCGCAGGATATTATGGACTGTTGTAAATATACTGCTTGTTATATGTATGCTGCTTGTAGCCTATAGCGGGATTATGCTGTCCCGCGACGTCTTAGGTTTCCTGCGATTGCAAGGCAGTTGGGGCTTGCGGGAATTACATACTTTTGCAGCTTACTGGGGCTTGCTTTTAATGGGGCTGCACGCGGGGTTCCATGGCGATATGTTTGCAAATGCAATAGCGGCTAAAGCCAAAAATTTAGGGCGCGGCTATTTATATTCATTGCGGCTAATCGGGATAATTGCGGCGGCTTATGGCGCATATGCTTTTTTAAAGCGCGGCCTATTATCGCGGCTGATGATGCGCGCTACATTTTCTTTTACGGAAGGGGATACTTTAGCGTATTGCTTTTTTGATTATCTTGCAATTTTGTGGCTGTTTGCTTTTATCGGTTATTACGGGTTAAAAATATCGGGAAAGGATAACAGGATAAATAATAAATTAAAATAGCGCGTTTTGCGCTGATGAGTACGGTTTTGAACCGTAAAATAAGGAGAAAGACTAATTATGTTTTTGGAAAAAATTAACACACCTGCAGACGTAAAAAATCTTGATAAAAGGGAATTGGAACAACTGGCAGAAGAGATGCGCCGTGCAATTATAAAAAAAGTAAATACAACAGGCGGCCATTTGGGCCCTAATTTGGGGATTGTGGAGGCTACCATTGCCCTGCACCGTGTATTTGATTCCCCGCAGGACAAAATTGTTTTTGACGTATCACACCAATGCTACCCGCATAAAATGTTAACGGGCCGCCAAGAAGGCTTTACCGATCCCTCCAAATACGGCATTTACACAGGCTATACCGCGCCTGAGGAAAGCGCGCACGATATTTTTAAAGTCGGGCATACTTCAACCTCTGTCAGCCTGGCCGTCGGCTTGGCAAAAGCCAGGGATTTGAAGGGCGAAAAAGGCAATGTTATCGCTTTAATCGGCGATGGCTCGCTTAGCGGCGGGGAAGCGTATGAAGGCTTAAATAATGCGGCCGTGTTGGGCGGCAATATCATAATTTTGGTTAATGATAATGATATGTCCATCGCGGTAAACCAAGGCGGTTTATATGATAATTTAAACCTTTTGCACCAAACGAAGGGTGAAGCGCAGTGCAATTTCTTTAAATCATTAGGTTTTGATTATTATTATGTTGAGGACGGTAACGATATCCAAAAAATGGAAGAGGTTTTTAGGAAAGTTAAAGACCGCCCGCGCCCGATAGTGGTGCATATAAACACGCTTAAAGGTTGCGGGCTTAAGCAGGCAGAGGAAAATAAAGAGGCTTTCCATTGGATTATGCCCGGCGTATTAGACGCAAAAAACGGCTGCGCGCCAACCGTGGCGGAAGATTATAATACAATTACCACAGACTTCCTGCTTAAAAAAGCTGAAACGGATAAAACGCTTATAGCCATTACGCCCGCCACGCCGGGCGCATATGGTTTTACGCCGCAGTTCAGGCGGCAGATGGGAAGGCAGTTTATTGACGTGGGCATAGCGGAGGAACACGCCGTTGCTTTTGCCTCCGCATTAGCCAAAAACGGCGCGCGCCCCGTACTGGCTATACTAAGCTCATTTATACAACGCGCCTATGACCAGCTTTCCCAGGATTTATGTCTTAATAACTCGCCTGCGACGCTGTTGGTATACTGGGGCGCAATTTCAAGCGGGGACGCAACGCATTTAGGCGTATTTGATATCCCGCTTTTAAGCAATATCCCCAACATGGTCTACCTTGCGCCGACAAATAAAGAGGAATACCTTGCTATGCTGCAATATGCGCTTGCCCAAAAGACGTCCCCTATCGCTATACGCGTACCGTTTACGGCGCTTGTCAGCCGCGGGGTAAAGGATGATACCGATTACTCTGTAACCAATAAGTTTAAAGTAGAACAAAAAGGTAAAGACGTGGCGATTATAGGCGCGGGGAATTTTTTTAGCTTAGCGCAGGCGGCGGCTGAAGAAATAAAAAACAAGTCAGGCTTAAACGCTACAATTATAAACCCGCGCTTTATAAGCGGCGTGGATGCGGAATTGTTGGAAAACCTGAAAAAGGACCACAAAATAACAGTAACGCTGGAGGACGGCGTAATTGACGGCGGGTTTGGCGAAAAGATAGCGCGCTTTTACGGATCCTCCTCTATGAAAGTGCTTGTGCGCGGCGCGAAAAAGGAGTTTACGGACCGCGTGCCCTTGCAGGAGCTTTATACGCGTAACCGTTTAACTAAGGAATTAATAGCGCAAGATGTTGAGGAACTGCTTAAAAACGCTTAACTTAAGCAAATCATAAAAGGCCCCGTATTAATTACGGGGCTTTTTGTGCCGTTGAAAACCCCCGGCTAGGCCGGGGGTTCTAAAAAGGTTTACCGGTG